>JBOEGF010000008.1:0-414458 GCA_050633305.1 Nannocystales bacterium | reverse complement strand
ACACTTGGTTGACGAGGTCACGGGTCCCAGCGGCGTCTTCGTCGCAGGGGGAGAGCAGGGAGTAGGTTCCGAAACCGAGTGCAGCGACGGCACCCATTGCGAGGGCGGCTTTGAGCTTGGCCATGGGAGCAGCGTACCAGCTTGGGTTGGTGGCTATTCCCGTCGCGTCGAGGAATGATCGGCCGGCCCACGGACCGTCGGACTCGGCGCTCCTCTCGCCACGCGTGATAGCCTTGTCTTCGCGTGTCAGCCCCCTCGGTTGCCCCTGTCGACGACGCACTTGACGAGCTCGTCAACCAGTTCTCAGACCCGCTCTCGTTCCTCCGGGAGCTCGTTCAGAACGCCATCGACGCTGGGAGCCACGAGGTGGAGATCAACACCTCGTTCGAGGCCAAAGGGGACGCGGGAACCGCTGTGATCGCCGTCTCCGACTGGGGCGGGGGCATGAGCCGCGAGATCATCGAGACCAAGCTGACGCGCTTGTTCTCGTCGCAGAAGGACGGAGACCGGACCAAGATCGGCAAGTTTGGAATCGGGTTTGTATCCGTGTTTGCGATCGGGCCCGAGGTCGTGTGTGTGGACACCGCGCGCGATGGTGAGGCCTGGCGAGTGCTCTTCGATGAGACACGAGCCTTCCGCCTTCTACGCCTGGATGAGCCGATCGAGGGGACGACGATCCGCGTGTACAAGTCGATGTCTTCGCAAGAGTTCAGCGGCTTCGAAGTCGCGGTGCGGAAGACGGTGACCTATTGGTGCAAGCATGCCGTCTGCGACATTCGTGTCGACGGCGAGCCGATCGCTGTCCCGTTCGGATACTCGAACCCGTGTAGCGTCGAACACGACGATGGGTATTCCCGGGTCTCTGCATCCCACCCTCCGAACTCGGAGACCTTTCTGGGTCTGTACAACGGGGGGCTGACCCTGGTGGAACTCGACGAGAGTCCGCACCCTGGCACGCTCGTACGGGCGTGGAGCCCTCACCTCGAGCACACGCTGACGCGTGACGCGGTGATCAAAGACGAGGGGCATGCCCGGGTCATGGCGGCGATCGCGGACACGGTGCATGGACCCCTGGCACTGCGCGCGTTCGAGAATCTCGAGACCGAGCTTCGAAGCGCAGTCCCGACGCCGTGGCGCAACCTTCATCATCGGTGTGTTCGCTGGCATGTCGAGCGTGGCCTTCGTCCTCAGACCCAGAAGGGGGCGGCGCAGAGCGTGGTTGCGCTCACCCCGAGCGCGGAGCATCTCACGCTCGGCCGACTGATGGACGGTGTCGCGGACGACCTCATACTCATCACGCGCACGCAGGGGCCACTGAGCGATGCGGTCGCGGCCGCGGGGAAGACGGTTGTTCACGCTGGGCACGACGCTGAGGATGGGGCCCTACTCAAGTCTATCGGGTCCTCAGGCGGGGATTTCACGATCGGCGCTCTCGAGGCGCACTGGGCCTTACCGCTGCCACTGCGCGATGCTGCGGAGCACGCTGCCTTCGATCCTTTGGCCGAGGCGACGCGGTCGGTGTTTCGGAATGCGGGACACAAGGTGTCGCAGGTGCAGTTCGGACACTTCGACTACCCGGGGTCGAGTCTCACCTCGCGAGTTGCGGTATCGCAACCGAACCCGTTCTCACTCACGCCGCTGGAGGATGTGACCACGCTGGGTCGTGGCTTCTTCGCCCGTTCCCGACCGGTGATCGTCAACGTGGACCATCCCGCGACCCAGGCGTTGGGGCCTCTGGCGCAGCGCGACCTTCCGTTGGCCGCGTACATGCTGGCCAAGCTCTTCTTCGTCGGGAGTGGGCTGACGCCGAGCATCGACGGAGAACTTGCAGCGGCAGCCCACGAACTGGGGGAGCGATGAGTTCCAAAGACATCTTGGCCGAGCTCGCGGCCGGGGGCGAGGTCGAAGCCCATGGAGGCTTCAGCATCGACAAAGAGAAAGCGCGGGAGAAGATGCGCCAGTTCCAGCTCTCCGATCCTCGTCAGTACGTGCTCATGCTCGTGCAGGCGGCAGTGCACCAGGGGGCGACACTCATCGAGTTCCAGATCGATGCCTCGGACATGGAGGCCTGGTTCGATGGTGAGGGGTACTCGAAGGCCGACCTCGACGATCTGTTCGTCTCGATGTTTGGCGACCGCCCGCAGAGCAACCTGCGTTCGCGTCAGGAGCTGGCGATTGGTCTCAACGGCGCGTTGGCGCTGAACCCTCGTTGGGTGAGGGTGTCGAGTCATCATGCCGAGACGTCGTCCTCCCTGCAGTTGCGGCCAGGGGGGGGAGCGGTCGAGTCGGCACAGGATTGCGCGCCCCGTGACGAACGCGGGACGCGGGTCCACGTCAAGCAGCGCTTCCGCCCCGGGCTGGCGCTGCGCTTCGTCGACAACCTGCGCGGGACGATCGCCGAGGAGGCCATCCTTAAAGAGCGGGTCCGGTACGCGGAGCTTCCGGTCATTCTCGATGGAGGGCGGATCTCCTGGGGGCTACGCCTGGGGAGCGTGGTGGGTCGTGTCGATGTTGAGGGGGAGGGGATCCGCGGATTCTGCGGTTTCCTCGTCGAACACGACCCCCCGCCCGCGACCCTGGAGGTGCTCAACGCGGGGGTCTGGCTGGCGACGCATCCGCTGCCGTCTTTCCCAGCTGGATTCGTCGCGATGGTCGACAGCATCGCGTTGCGAAAAGACGTCTCTCAGTCGGACGTCGTGCGCGACGATGCGTACTCAGAGGTCCTCGGCCGACTCGGGATCGCGTTGGAGCGTTCGCTGCTGTCGATGGCCCAGCTGTTCCAGGAGGACCCGCAAAAGTGGGAGGAACTTCCCAGCGCATTGCGCTCCCGCATGCCCACGTGGATTGCGGAGCGGGTCAAGGCACCGTGGCGCCTTCAACTGGTCGGGGACGTGCTCCCGCTGTACCTCGCGCTTCCGGTTTGGCAGCGGCTCGGTGGTGAGTGGATGAGCACGGCGCAGCTTCGGGGAAAGGGGCACGTCGACTTCGTGTCCCGGCCCCGTGGAGAGCGAGAAGGATTCTCTCGGGCGATTCGCGCCGAGTCCGAGGCATTGCGCTCTGCGCTGCGGGTGATCTTCGACGACTCGCTGCGGGACCGGACCTCCGCATACGAGTCGGCTGCCGAGCGAGCCGAGCACAAGGCCAAGCTGTTCCGCCGGGATTGGAGCACCACGCTCGGGGATGGTCTGTACCTCGCTCGTGAGCCCGTGATGGGAGAGGGGATCGAGGGCGAGGTCGGGATTCGGCGCAGCGATCGGGAAGAGTCGGTCGTCCAGCTGGTGTATCGAGGCAAGCTGCTCGAGACGCTGGTCCTCAAGCGGTCCGTCCTGCATATCCCCGGCTTCGTCGCGGTGGTGGAAGCCAACTTCGAGCCGACCTCGGATTGGACTCGCTCTCGGCGTAGCGAAGCGCTCGCACGAGGGTTGCACGCCGTGATCGAGGCGACGATGCGCGCCTTCGAGACGGTGGGGCGGACCGTTGCCGTATCCGCTGAGCCAAGGCTGCGCCCGGTACTTCGCACGTTGGTGGCGCTGGTGTGTCGACCGAGCTTTGGTCGTTCGTTCTACGTGGCAGCAGGGTTTAGCAAGCAGCGGGCGGCACGATGGGTCAACAAGTTCGGGGAGTGTGGGCTCAGCGATCCGTTTGGCGATGCCCACCCGCTGCTCGCACTCCCGTTGTTCCCGCAACTCGCGGGCGCCCCGTGGTCGTTGTCTCAGCTTCGGGAGATTCACTCCCCACAGAACCCGGTGAAGGTCTTGCTGGCAGGCAAAGCGCGAAGCGGTGCGTTCGAGGGATACGTCCTGTGTGACAAGGCGAGTCGCGTGCTCCTGCGAAGGACTCTGGGCTCTGACGCTGTGGTGGCTGCCGAAGACGCGTACGCCACGGATGTTGCGGCACAGGCGTGGCGAAGCAAACCTGCCGAACCGTTTGAGCTGTTCGGAGAGACCGCGCAAAGGGTGGCGTTTTCGGCGCACGGCATGGACGTGAAGGCCGGGATTCTCGTGGGGGCCGCCGACGCGAAGGACTCGGGCGGGGACGTGAGCGTCCGGGTGATGAAGGAGCGCCGCTCGGTCGAGTTCGTCAGCCTGCCGTGTCCCATCGGGAGCATTGTCATGGTGGTCGATTGGCTGGACGCGCCGCTACGATCCGACTTCTCGGGGCTGCGCACCAAGGCTCGCCCGGTGTTGCAAAAGGTGGTCGACCTCGCCGCGGTGGAGCTGTTCCTCGGAGCGTTCGCGACCCGAAACGCGGATGGCACGGACCCGCAGTGGAAGTCCACAATCCGACAGCTCACGCTCGCCCCGTTCCTGCACCCCGGATGGCTTCAGGCGTTCGACGCGAGTCACGACGCGCACGGTGCCTCGCATGCGACCGAGCGGATGGTGACGCTCCTGCGCCTCGCGGCTCACGAGGACGAGCCGCTCTCGAGAGGTGCGGTTCGTGCCCTTTTTGACGGCGAGGTCTCGAAGCAACACCCTCCAGCCGACGCCGCGCTCGAAGCCCTTGTCCGGGCGATCGGTCCCGTGTGGGCGGAGCTGCGCGAGGTCGCGATGTTGCCGGCATTTCACGAGCATTGTTCGATCGCCTCGGTCCTGGCCGACCTCGAGCGCCACAACAAAGCGTTGGTGATGGACGCGTCCAACCTCCCCAAGGCGGTGGCGGGTGGGGTTCCCCGTGTGGTCTTGGTCGCGACCAAGGCGATGTTCGAGGTCCTCGGACGGGTGTTCGGGCAGGACACGCTCGCGGATGGTCGGGCCTGGTTCGACCTTTGGCAGGCCCGGGAAGCGTTTGAGCGGCAGTCCAAGGTCGATCTGGCGCTGCCCTCGGACGAGGTCCTGGTCAAGGTTGAGGCACAGGGAGAGTTGCAAGGCGAGATTGGTATTCCTCGTGCGCATCCCAGCATCCCGAGCGCGACGATCCTCGCGTGCCGACGTCGACGCCGGGTGTGCGACGTGGTCGTCCCCGAGGCGCAGGCATCCCTGGTGGGGGTGCTCCAGGCCGAGTCTTTCGGGGTCGGGCGCGAGTTCAGCTCCTTGTCCGAGAAGGACATCGTCCACATCGCGGCCGCATGCCAGGACGCGTGGCCACGATTGGCCGAGGCGCTTCGCGACGCTTGGCCCGAGCTGAGCGATGAGGAGGTGGCTTGGGCCCGGGCGTGGGGGAGGCTGCTACTCGGGCTGATGGTGGGAGACCGAGGTCGGCGCGCCCTGAAAGAGCCCGGTCCTGCCGCTTTGTTGGAGCTGCGGTTGTTCGAGCATCTCGATGGCACGTTCTGGGAACTCGATGCGATCCTCGGCCTCAGCGGGGGTGACGAGCAGGTGTATTGCGCGGCGGGGTCCTCCGACGCCACGGGGCCCTTCCCGCGGCTGGTCTTCGTCACGCACGCCCACGTGAAAGAACTGCTCGAGCTCCTGTGCGGTGAGGTGAAGGACTACGACGAGCGCCTTCGACAGCGGCGTATCCGAGATGGGAACCGCAATGCGGCTCCGGCGATGCCCACGGGCCGTGTCGATGCGGTGGAGGTGGAGGCGGTCGATGGCCGCGGGGTGAAGGGCTTGCTGTGGATCGATCCCATGCTGGACGAGGGGGCCGTTGCGCTGGGTGATGCGGAGAAGATCGCGGGCTACTCCGACGTCTCCGCGCTGTTCATCGTCGGCGGTGCTGTCCACGGGCCGGCGGTGTCGATCGATGCCGGATGGGAGTTCGCATCCCTCGACAAGAGGGGCGGTGAGTATCTGCAGCAGAAGGCCCGAGAGATGTATCAGCGGGTTCACGAGCGGTTCGATCCCGCGGCGGCCGACCGTTCGTTTGCGTGGCTCCAAGATCGAAGCACGTTGCGACGTTTGGTCCAGCGTATGTTCGAGCAATGGAGCTCCGGGCGTAAGCCTGGCGACGGGGCAAGCCGGAGGTTCTACAAGGCGCTGAGGACCGTTCCGCTGTTCGAGCTGCTCAACGGTCGAAGCATCTCGCTCGACCAACGCGAGAAACTGAACGGACCCGAGTCAGAGGGGGCCGGACCGGCTTCCAGTGCCCCAAAGGCGGTGAGCGAGCCGGCGAGCACGCCGGAGCCCGAAGTGGAGGTCAAGCTCGAACCCATTGTTGCCCCGCCAACGGCTGACGCGGTGCTGCTCGATGCCATTCGTACGGAGCTGCGGATCGTGCGTCGAGGCTCGCCGGGCATGTTCAGCAACGCGATGCTCGATCTACTCCGAGTCATGGAACATGGCTCCTCGATGCTGGCCGAGTTCTCCGACGGGGTCGTGTTCGTCAACGTTCGTCACCCTGTTGCCGAACTCGCCCGGAGCGGGACCCCGGAGTTGCGTGGTCGCTACGTGTCGATCGTCGCGTCCTCGGTGTTCTCGGCGTTCAATGTTGGGCTCGAGGAGGTGACCGACCACCATGAACTCGAGTTCCACCGACTGCATGCGCAGCACCTCGCGACATGAAAAACGCCGCGCGCCTGGGAAAGGCGGGCGGCGTTGGGTACGGGCGCGTGGCGGCTAGGCCCCGGCTGCGACGGCTCCGGCGAAGATCGTGAACATCATGACGACGGCCAGGACCGCGAACACGTAGACCAGCGAGGACACCATCCCGACGATCATCGCGGCGGTGGATGTGCCCGAGGGCTGCATGCCCATGCTTCGGTAGTTCCGGCGGATGCTGTTGGCCTTCATCCAGGACAGCGGGCCGGTCACGAAGCCGAACCCGAGCCAGAAGCCGACGATCGACACGATCAGCCAGGTGTTGGATTGATCGTTGAGCTCTTTGATCCGGGGGTCCGCCATCGGCGCGGCGTACGCTCCTGGAGGAGGCGCGCCGTACCCGGGTCCTTGGCCGGGGTGCATCCCTGGAGGAGGCGCTCCATAGGCTCCCGCTCCCGGTGGTGGCGGATGGTGACCCGCGGCCGGTCCTGGCGGCTGCTGCGGTGCGTACTGGCCGGGATGGGGCTGGCCGGGATGAGGCTGCCCTGGATGGGGCTGCCCGGGATGAGGATGGCCATGAGGGCCAGGTTGCTGCGGGTAGCCGTGCGGGTTCTGGTTCAAAGCTGGATCAGTGTAGGGAGATGGGACTGCTCCGGCCAGGCTGACCGTAGAAAAACTCCTACATCACCACCGCGTATGCGCGGCCGGTCTCGACGGCCCAGCCGTCCATCTTCGTGCGCATCATGAGCTTGGCGCGGTGGAGCTGGGTTTTCACGGTACCCAGTGGCAGGCCGAAGTGGTCGGCGATGTCGCGGTACGGGACGTGCCGAAGAAAGTGCATCTCGAGCACCTCACGGTACCGGTCGGGGAGCTTGGCAAGCGCCCGGTCCATGTCCTCGCGCAGATCCGACTGGGTCGAGGAGAACTCTCCAAGCGCGGCTTCCGCAGTGTTTTCGAAGCCTTCGGGCAAGCTCGCGTGCCGCGGAACCCGGTTGGTGTGGTTGAGGAACGCGTAGTACGCGATGCGATGGACCCAGGTCGAGAACCGCGCGCGGCCTTCGAACCGAGGCAGACCTTTGTAGGCGCGTAGGAACGCTTCTTGGGTGAGATCTTCAGTGAGGACGCGGTCGCCTCTCGTCAGACGGAGGAGGAGCGCGCGAATGCGCGGCTCGTTGCGTCGCATGAGCTCGCCGAAGGCCTCCGTGCTGTCGTCGTCCACCGCCTGCCGGACGAGTTCTTCGTCCTCCGTCGTCCGTAAAGGGAAAGCGCAGCGTGCGGGGGCGCGCTGGGTGGTGGGGTATGTCCGTCCGGAAAGCCTCATCTCGGCAGGGGAAGTACCCAGCCGGCCAAAGACCAATTGCGCCCGAACTCATTTTTTTTGAATCTTCTGAGAGCGGCCGCCATGCGTGTCTTGCGGCCCGTCTGGGGCCGGTCGTATGGTCCGGCCATGGCTCGAAGCGCTCTTTTTCTGGCGATCCTGCTCGCCGCCGGCTGCGACTCCTCGGACAAGACCGTCAGCGAAGTCCTTGCGGAGTCCGACAAGAAGGAGGCGGACAAGAAGGCCAAGGCCGAGGCCGAGCGAAAGGCCGCGACGCCGAAGAAGGACCCGAACGCGCTCGAGATGCCGTGGAGTGTCGACATCATGAAGGAGGGCCTGCCGATGGGGCTCACCTTGGAGTACGCCGTGTCCGGAACCGACGCGAAGGGGAAGCCGGTCGAGGACACCTACCAGGCGGTGGTCAAGGCGACCAACCCCGGAGGGATCGGTGTGGTCGCGTTTCACACCAGCGCGAAAGGGGAAGCGGCCAAGCAGTTGCAGACCGTCGATTGGAGCAAATACTCCCCCTTCTTTGCGGTCGAGCGGCCGGAGATGACCCTGGTTCGCAAGGAATCGGTGACGGTCCCCGCGGGGACCTTCGAGACCGTCGTCGTGGAGCTGAAGGGATTCTTCGGTGCGCACCGGACCGTATGGATGGTGGCGGACAAACCCGGCGTCTACGCCAAGGTCGTCGACCACCCGAATACGTCTGAGGCGGAGGACGCGACCGAGCGCACCTACACACTCTCGTCGATGGAGACGAAGAAATAGACGCCATGGAAGTCACGGCGTTCGCGGAGCAGGTGTTGGTCGGGAGGACGCTCGCCGACAAGCTGCTCGCGCCGTCGCTGTTGACCGACGAGCGCCCGACGCATCCGAGCCGCTTGCCGAGCGAGCCGGGCCGTGCGCACGAGCTTGCCCTGTGCACAGGGCGGACGCCGAGCACACCGCTGCACGTTCCCGAGGCGGCCGCCGAACGAGGGGCGCTCCTGCACGCGTTCGCCAACCACGAGCTGCTGGCGATCGAGCTGCTTGCCCAAGCGTTGTTGCGCTTCCCCGACGCCCCTGCCGCGTTTCGGCGAGGCCTGGTGCAGACGCTTCGCGAAGAACAGACCCATCTGCAGCTGTACCTCGAGCGGATGGGTGCGCTTGGCGTCCAGTTTGGCTCACGTCCCCTCAGTGGCTTCTTCTGGCGGGCGATGTCGGGGATCGAGACGGCGTCGGGCTTCGTGGCGCATCTCAGCCTCACGTTCGAGCAGGCCAACCTCGATTTTGCGGAGCACTACCGGCGTGGTTTTGCGGCGATGGGGGACCACGAGACCGCCGCGGTCCTACAGACGGTGCTCGATGATGAGATCGGCCACGTCGCACTTGGCTTGCGGTGGTTTGAGCGGTGGAAGGAGCCGGACACATCGCTGTTCGACGCTCATCGCGATGCCCTCGCGGGGCCGCTTCAGATCATTCGAGCGAAAGGGGTCGGGTTTGAGGCTGGACCGCGCCAGCAAGCGGGGCTTCCGAGCGCGTACATCGAGCGCCTGCGGACCAGTGGCGGGAGCAAAGGAAGCGCTGCGCGGGTGTTCTGGTTCAACGGCGCGGCCGAGCAAGAGGTCGAGCACGGGTTACGCCACACGCCTCGTCGCTCTGCGCTGGCCGCAGTTGCCGACTTGGAGACGGTGCCCATGGTCTTCGCCGCGGCCTCCGATGTGGTCTTGGTGCGCCGTCGACCTCGGGTGGCGTTCTTGGAGCAGCTTGGGGAGGCCGGGTTTGTTCTGCCGCGGTTCGAGATGGCCGAACTCGAGCGCAGTCCTTGGCCCGCGCCGAGCTCTCTTGGTGCCTTGCGTGAACTCCGTCCGTGGGGGACATCCCCGCGAGCGAGCGCGTTTGGGGCGACCGCACGGGTTCGCGTGTCGGACCCGGACAAGGGCGCCGTGTGGAATGACGCGGTCCGTCCTCTCTACGACAAGCGTTTCACGGTCGAGCTGGCCGAGCGCATTGCGCCCGATGCCGCGTGGACGGAGCCACACCTGCGCTCGCGAATCGTCGAGTCGCGCGCCGAGCTGGACCGAGCCCGCAGCGACTTCGAGGCGCTGGGGTACGCAACCCGAGTCAAACCACCATTCGGCGCTGCGGGGCGTGGCCACCGGGTCCATTGCGGCCGGGCGGATGACGTCCTGTTTGTCGACGCGTTGCTGCGCCGTGGGGGCGGGATCGTCGTCGAGCCCGAGTTCGACGTTGTGGCGCAGTTCTCCATTCGACTCCTGGTCGACGCTACGGGGGCGAGCGTGCTGGGTGTGGGTCGCTGCGGGAGCAGTGTGGCTGGCCAGTTCGTCTACGCGGCGATCGGCGCCGCGGATGTCGGGCTGTCGTCCGAGGTACGTCGATGGCTGCGCGGCGACGGGAGTGACCCCAAGCGCCTCGAACGGATGGCCCGCCAGGTCGCGGACGTCGTGGGGGAGGCGGCCTCTTCCAGAGGATTCCGCGGACCCGCGGGCGTGGATGCGTTGCTGGTCCAGACCCCATTGGGCCTTCGGCTCCGTCCTCTGGTCGACCTCAATCCTCGCTACACCATGGGGCACGTCGCGCAGGCGTTGCGGCCTCATGTCTCGACTCGGACCTATGCGGCACTGACCGCGACCACGCTCGCCGAAGCGGGTGGCGACTTTGTTTCATGGGCTTCGCGAACCGAGGCTCCGCGCTTTGAGGAGCGCGATGGCACGCGACGCTTGGTCGAGGGCGTCCTCCACCTCACCGACCCGCACAGCGCGGAAAAACTCGTGCTCTCCCTGAGCGCGGCGGGATCGGTGTCCGATGCTCTCAGCGCTGTGTCCGACCGTCGATCGCAAGCTCCGCGAAACCACCGCAGTCCTCGGACTCGTGCTCTCGAAACCTGAGCCGGATCTGGTTGCCCAACACGCCACCTGCATCGAGGACGATGTCGGGGTCCGGTGTCCCCGAGAGGTCGAGGTCTTCCTCGAACACCACGGAGCCGGATTGATCGACAATCTCCACGGTGGCGGCTTCGAACCCGAAGCCTTCGTGGAAGTCTGGGTTGGCGTGCATCGAATTTGAGATGAGCGCGATGCCGTCGATGCAGTGATCGAACTGCGTGTACCACTCGAACGTCGACTCGACGCCGTCCTCGGAGGGGCCTGCGGAGAACCAGGAGGTTGCGACGTCGCCGTCGATTGCGAGGTCGGCCTCGTATGCGGGACCAAACAACGAGTCAAACACCGAGGATGCGAGCACTTCCCCGTTTTGGGTGATGTTGGACGTCGCGCCAGCACAGTCCGTCGGCGGGGCCCCGGTCGACTCGTCGCTTCCCGTCGAGCCCTCCCCGGGCCCGGCGGTAGGGGTCGTCGACGGGCCGTCGGTTTCATCGGTCGCGGCCGTCGTCGGGTCGGTCGTTGGACCTTCCGTGGTGGAGGTTGGCTCGGGGACGCCGGACGTCGCGACGTCGTCGTCGTCGTCGGTAGGACCCGCGCTCGTCTGTTCTCTCGGGACGGGCTCCGAGCTCGCACAGCCGCTCGTTCCAAGCGCCCCCACGACCGAAGCGACCCACACCAACTTCATGGAAGAAAGGGTGCAAGCGGGTTGATACTTCGTCAACCACGACCAAAGCCCCGGGGAGACCGGGGCTTTGGCTGTCGAGCTCGGCGGTTTAGACCGGGATCAGGCAAGCTCCGACGGACTCGAGCCCCGGAGGCACGGCACCTTCCTCGAACCAGGAGACGCACTCCTGTGACGGGCTGGTGCACTCTTCAGCGCCTTCGAGCTCACAGAACTCGGAGCAGCATCCGGTCGCACCTGCGCAATCGGGTACGCCGTCCGCGGCCGCGCAGAACAGGCCGGGGTCACACGCGTTGACGAACTCGCAAGGATCCCCGAACCCGCCGGCGTCTTCACCAGACGCGTCGACGATGCATGTGAAGCCTTCCGCACCGCTCGCAGGCAGGCACGCCGCCGAGCCTTCACAGTCCTGCAACAACGGGTCACACTCGGGGCGGCACAGAGTCAGCACGCCGCCGTTGACGATCGTGCAGATCGAGCCCGTGTCACAGGTGGGTGCCGCCTGCGTGCCTTCGCAGAAGCCGACGCAGATGCCTTCTCCAACCTCTGAGTCGACGTAGTAGCACATGGACCGTGCGTCACAGCTGTCCACTCCGCTGACGCCGCTGCCCTCGACCGTGCACGTGTCGCCGACCTGGCCTGGGTTTGCATCGATCGGTGAGCACCGTGTGGCGTTCCACGAGTTGCCGCCGTCGTTCGCCCAGGGCATGCACTTCTCCCCCTTGGGGCAGTCATCGGTCCAGACATCACACTCGACAGCGACGCCACCGCCGTCGGGCTCCTCGATGAACCCAACCGTGTCCTCGGTGTCGGCGGTGTCGGCGGTGTCGGCCGTGTCGGTGTCATCGGCGGGGCCCGTGGTTGCCGTCGGCTCGGGGGCGCCAGAGGTCGCCGAAGGATCGACCGGCATCGTTTCGGCGGTCTCCTCGTCGTCATCGGTCTCCGTCTCCCCTTGGCCTTGCGCGTCGCTACCCATCGGGTCGGAGTCGGCGTCACAGGCGACGAGGCACACAGAGAGAGCCGCAGCTCCAAAAAGGGAAGGGAGAGTTAGACGTGACATCGTTGAACCGCGGGTCCTACCCCGAGACGAGAACCTCTCACAAGCTGTCATAGCTAACAAGGGTGCTTTTTCTCCTGTTTCAAAATTCATCGACTGCCGGTGCGGAACGCTGAACTACACGTAGTTCTTTAGATCTCTTCGGCGGGCGGAACGCGAAGGGGCCCGTTTTGGGCCGATTCCGTTCTCGATGCGCGACCCGTTCAGTTGTAAACGGTGATACGGTGAAGTCGTGAGGCTTCCGGCAAAAGCAGGTCTTCACGACGAAATCGTCAGGGTGAGCATCCAGCTGGGCAGTGAGCTCGGTGAAGACGGGCTCACCATGAGGGCGATCGCCGCGAGACTCGGGGTAAGCGCGACAGCGCTCTACCAGCACTTTGAAAGCAAGGCCGCCATCCTTCGGGAGATCCGGCTGCATGGTGTGGACACGTTGCTGTCCGCGATGGCTGCATCCGCTGAACTCGGCAACGCCGAGGCACGGATTCGGGAAATCGCGCGACGGTATACGGACTTCGCACTGAGCAATCCTTGGCTCTACAAGGTGCTGTTTCAAGGGGACGAGGTCGACTGGGCCAGCCTAGAGGAGGATGAGCGCGACTTGCTCATGGCTCCCCTTCGGCAGACCCGGGAGGCGTTCGAGATCGGTGTTCGGGCGGGCGCGTTCCGGCACGACGTGGATGTCGACAACACGGCGCTGTTGTTCTGGGCATCACTGCACGGTCTCGCCTCGCTGATGATCAACGGGCGGGTCAGTGAGGGGCACCCTGTGTTCCCCGTGCCCGACCGCGACGACTTCGTCGGCAACTTCATCTCGGGACTCGTTCGAGCTGTTCGCGCGTCCTGAGGTTGGCGACGTCGCGTCGGTTGAGTCAGATCTCGCCATTTCGCGCGACATCTGACTCGAGAGCGGCTTCGAGGCCAGCTCTCAGACTCGTCCTCGACTTGAGGCGGGGATCGTCGTGCCTTCCTCCGGTCTGACCTCCAGGGGCGGGGCCGGCGTATCGGCGCTGCTTGGCCCGACCAATACGGGGAAGACCCACCGCGCGATCGAGCAGCTGCTGTCGCACCGGACCGGAATGGTCGGGCTGCCGCTGCGGCTACTCGCGCGGGAAGTGTACGATCGCGTCACCGCCCGGGTGGGCGAGCAACAGGTCGCGCTGGTCACGGGGGAGGAGAAGCGGATCCCCAAGCGGCCGCGGTACTGGATCTGCACCGTCGAGTCGATGCCGCTGGATCTCGACGTGGACTTCGTCTGCATCGACGAGATTCAGCTGGCCGCGCATCGGCAACGCGGCCACACGTTCACGAATCGGTTGCTCAATCTCCGGGGCACCCGTGAGACCTGGTTTCTCGGCTCGGACACGATGGTGCCGGCGATCGAGGAACTCGTCCCGACCGCGGACATTCAGCGTCACCCCAGGTTCTCCAAGCTGACCTACGGCGGCATGGTCTCGGTCGCCGCCTTGCCTCCGCGAACGGCGGTCGTGGCGTTCTCGGTGGCCGAGGTCTACGAACTGGCCGAGCACCTGCGGCAGCGGCATGGTGGAACCGCCGTGGTTCTGGGGGCTCTCTCGCCGCGGGCTCGCAATGCACAGGTCGCGATGTACGAGTCCGGCGAGGTCGAGTACATGGTCGCGACCGACGCGATTGGCATGGGGCTCAACCTCGACTTGGACCGGGTGGTGTTCGCGTCGACCAACAAGTTCGACGGCCGCGAGTCCCGTCCCCTGCATCCCAGCGAGCTCGGACAAATCGCGGGACGGGCCGGTCGCTATACGAGGGACGGAGTGTTTGCGCTGCTGCGTTCAAACCCGCCGTTGGACGATCAGGTCGTCCGGGCGGTCGAGTCCCATTCTTTCGAACCGGTCCGCCACGTGGTCTGGCGAAGCGGTGATCTCGACTTCGGCTCGATCGAAGACCTCGAAGCTTCTCTGAGAGCGAGGCCACGGCGTAGCAAGAGGCTCCGCATGTTGGAGCAGGCGGACGACTTCGATGCGTTTAGTCAGCTTTGCAGGTTGTCGTCGGTCCGCAAGCGGGCGCACGGGCCTGAGGCCGTCGGGTTGTTGTGGGAGGTCTGCCGGATCCCGGACTTTCGCAAGCTCATGCTCGAGAGCCATGTTCAGCTGCTCGCGCGAATCTACGATCAACTCACCGGCGAGACCGGGCGCATCGACGAGACTTGGATGCGGCGGCGGATCGACCGCCTCGACGATGTCGTCGGAGACATCGATACCTTGATGACCCGGATGGCGTTCATCCGTACGTGGACGTACATCGCCAATCACGAACGATGGGTTCCCGGTGCGTCTCACTGGCAAGAGGTCACGCGGTCGATCGAGGATCGGATCAGCGATGCGCTCCATCAACGGCTGACGGAGCGCTTTGTCGCCAAGACCGTGGGAACACCGACACGCCCGGCGGGCCGTCGGCGTGCTCCACCGAAGACCCGAGCGAGCGGAGGCGAGGCGCCAGACCCCAACAACCCATTCGCTGCGCTGGCGGGACTCGCAGTCGGCGGCGCCGAACCGGAGATCGATGATGCGCTCGAGCTGGTCCAGTCGATCGTCGAAGCCGACCACGATGCCTTCGTCCTCGATGCGCGGGCTCGCATCTCCTGCGGCGACGTCCCGCTGGGAGGGTGGCGACGAGGCAAGGAACTCCTGCATCCGGAGTTGGTTGTGGATGCGCAGGGGTGGACTGCCGGAGCGAGGGCGCGACTGCAACGCCGTCTGCAAGCATGGACCGTCGATGCGTTGCATGGGGTTGTCGGAGGGCTCGCGCCGCTGCTCGACGCTTCGCGCGCTTCCCTTCGTGGTCTCGCGTATCGCCTGGAGCAGGCGTTGGGTTCCGTGGCCACCTCGACGGTACGCACCGAACTGGACGCGTTGACGGTCGCGGACAAGGCTGAACTCGCGGACGCTGGGGTCGCCCTGGGTCCGGTCGCGATCTACCTGAAGGCCAGCTTGAGCTCGGAGAACCTGGCGATTCGTCATGCGCTTTGTTGGGCGTGGGCCAACCGGCTCGGCACGGCTCCCGTTGTGCGTGACCAGCCGTCGTGGGTGATCCCTGATGGGTTCGACACCCGTGCGCTCGACAGCCTTGGTTTCGTTGCGATGGGAGAAATGGCGGTGCGGGCCGATGTTGCCGAGCGAGTTGCGGCTGCCCTCGCGGTCGAGGCCTCCAACGCCGATCCGTTCCCGTCGCCGTCGTTCCTTCGGCGGTGGTTGAACTGCTCTCCGCGTGAACTCACGGGGGTGGTGCAAAGCCTCGGCTACCGGCCCGCAGGGGCCGACAACTTCTCGCGACCACGGTCTCGTCGATCCCGCGCGCGTTCTTGACGCTGCTCGGAGGTCGACGCATGGTGGCCCCCTGATGTCGGCCGTGAAATCGGGTCTGATCGGTGCTGCCGCGGTTGGTGGCGTGATTGCTGTTTTGTTCGCCTCGGGAACCGTGAAGTTGTCGGGTTCGGAGGAAGACGAGCCCATCGCGGAGGAGACCGACGAGGAAGAAGCCGACACGAAGAGCGGCAAGAGGCGGAAGCGCCGGGGCCGGAAGGGTCGTCGCCGAGGAAAAGGGCACGGCAACCTCGAGTCGCTCGGCTACATCGGTGCGGTCGACATCACCGAGGAAGACCGGGGGAAGGTCGGGACCACCGTGAACAACGAGGCCAAGGCTCACTCGGGCCTGTCTCTGTACAACCCATGCGCATGGGGTCGGAAGTTCCGCCGGGCGGGCGGGGGCAAGGTCCTCCGCGAGGCTCGGATCATCAACAACGAGGGCGAGGTCCTGCATGCGTGGTCTACGGACTACGTCCCGGGCCCCAAGCGTGGCTGGGCGATCGCCAAGATGGACGCCACGGGCAACCTCTATGCCGTGAACGCTCGCACCGGTTTCGTGAAGATCGACTGGGACTCGAACACCGTGTGGGGAGTGAAGAAGGCGTTCCACCACGACTTCTCGATCGCCGAAGACGGAAAAGTCTGGGGGTTGGTCGAGCATGGTCGGCACGCGAGCTTCGATGGCCAGAACTTCGACCTGCTCGACAACGGCATTGTGGTTCTCGGCCTCGACGGCGAGGTCGAGGAGGAGTTTTGGCTCTTTGATGCTCTCCAGGACATGCCGGAGTTCAAGGCGCACGTTCGCAAGAGCCTCTCCCGCAAAGCGCCTCGGGGCGGACTTGCCCACGATGAGGATGAAGACGGGTTCGACGAGGCGGAGGGGCGGGTGCTCTTCGGCCGAGACATCTTCCACGCCAACACGCTCAACTTCGCGAAGAAGGACATCGAGGGTGTTTGGAACGAGGGCGACATCATCACCTCCGTCCGCGAGATGAACATGGTCGTGGTTCTCGACCGCACGACGCACGAGCCGAAGTGGCATTGGGGCCCCGGCGAGTTGCAGAAACAGCACGACCCCGAGCAGCTCGACAACGGAAACCTGTTGGTGTTCGACAACGGTCGCAGGCGGCGTTGGTCGCGGGTCGTGGAACTCGACCCGTCGACGTCCAAGATCGTCTGGGAGTACAAGGACGAGGACTTTTTCTCCAACATCCGGGGGCTGTCACAGCGTCTGCCCAACGGCGGAACGCTGGTGGTCAGCTCTCAGCGGGGTCGTGCGTTCGAAGTCACGCCCGAGGGGGAGGTCGTCTGGGAGTACTGGAGCCCCGACATCTTCGGCGGCAAGGTTCGCGTTCCGTTCCGGATGCATCGGTTGCAGGGCGAGACTTTGGCGTTCGCGCAGAAGCAGCTCGCCGCGGGCAAAGGGAATCCCGACGGCGCGGCGAACCCGAAGCGCAAGGACGTGGCACCACCCGCAGACGGTGGGACCCCGGCGGCCGACGGTGAAAAGCCCGAAGCGGACGGTGAGACCCCCGAAGCGGACGGCAAGACCCCTGCAGCGGACGGCAAGACCCCTGCAGCCGACGCCGGGACCGCCGAGAAAGCGCCGACCGACCCCGCGGCGAAGCCGGTGCCGGAAGGCGCAGCTGCGGAGCCGAAGAAGGCTCCGGATTCGGGGTCGGCCGAGGCTACGCCGGAGCCCGGCGACACGAAGGCCGCCGAGCAGTAGCCCGTCGTATTGCTCGGGCCGAGCCTTCGGCTCAGAGCATGGGCAGCGTGCCGCTGCCGTTGTCCATGTTGCCGAATGTGTCCACCGGTAGCCCGGCGCGCTGAAGGATCGAGCAGTACAGGCGATGGTTCGTCTGCCACAACTCAAACTCCTCTCGGCTGACCCCGTCCGGGTGTGGGATTTCGAGGTAGCGCCCGGTTGGAAACGCCCAGTTGCTTCCGCCAGCCATGAAGTAGGGCATCCGCCAGTGTCGGTGCGGCCCCGTCGAGTAGCTCGTCCCCGTGGTGGTGTCTGTGCCCCAGACGATGAGGGTGTTGTCGAGCAACGTCCCGTCCGCCTCCTGCACCGAGGAGAGGGCGTCCAGCAGGTGGAGCCACCGATCGGCCCACCAACGGTCGATCGCGCGATGGTCCTCGAGGATCTCGGGCGCGCCGTTGGTCTCTCCGACCGCGTGGGTCGTGCCGTGGGCGTTGAGGCCCTCGATCATGCTGATGTTGCCGTCGACGTGTCCGAGCTGCAGCGTCATGACGTTGGTCAGGCCACATGCGAACGCATTCGCGATGAGGTCGCTCTGCGCATCGATCGCAGCCGCATCGTCGGTGGGTCCCGCGGGTTCGTCGGGGAGGGTGCACTCGATCTGGAAGTCGGTCACACGCTCCTCCAGGGCCCGGAGGTGGTCGAGGTGTTGCGCGAGGATGTCCTTCTCGACCGTGCCGACTTTGTTGTGCACGACGTTCAGCTCGTCGCGGACCACATCGATGACGCTTCGACGTTGAGCGCGTAGCCGCTGCAGCGCTTCGATGTCGAGCTCCCCGATGTCGAGGGCGGAGAACAGGTTGTCGAACGCCGCGACGGGGCCGTTGATCGGAACGACGGGCTGTTGGTCTCCATAGAAGAAGCTGGAATGGTGCTCGGTGGCGACGCCGTTGACGCCCAGTCCAACGTGGCGGTACGAACCGCCCTGCGTCTTGAAGAGGTGGTCGGCGATCGGTTGCTCGAACGAGGCTCCCGTCGCGAAACCGTCCTTGAGCGAACCGGTGAAACACATGGACCCGCCGCTGGCGTGCTCGTTGTCGTCGTCGGGGAAGTAGTACGGAGCGCCGTACAGGACCAAGCCGTCGGGGTAGATGAGTTGATCGCGGTAGGGCTCCAGCACCGACTGGGTGGCACCGAGGGTGAAGTCCGTCGGGGCGCCCGAGGGGCCCGAGGTGGGCCAGAACGAGTCCTCAAGGTAGCCCAGGCCTTGGAAAATGACGAGGATCCGCTTCGGGGAGACGCTGCCGCCAGCGTACGAACTCCGGGGAATGAACGGGGTGAGAGCAGCAGCAGCGGCGCTGCCGCCAAGCATGCGGGCGAGGTTGCGTCGGGTGATGAGAGTCATCGGTCAGTCTCCTCGCCGGGTTCGGAAGGACTCGCTCAGGACGAGCTGGGTGATCGCTTTTCGGATGTCGCCGCCGTCTTCGCTGAGCGCGTCGTGGACGGGCGCGAGCGAGGTGTTGTCGGCTTCGTCGGGTTCACGTGCCGTCGCGAGGCGGAACAGCTGCGTCGCCATGCAGTCTCGAACCTGGGGCAGGGTGGAGAGGACCTCCGCCATCTCCTGGACGTCGCCGAACTCGACTTCGCCGTCGGAGAGGACGTAGCCCGACGCGTCGATTGGGCCAAACGCGTCGGCTTGGGAGAATCGACCCAAGTCGTCGTAGTTGAGCAGGCCGAAACCGATGTTGTCCATCAGGACGTGGCATCCGGCGCAGCTGGGGTCTTCCTGGTGTTGTCGCAGGCGCTCGCGCGGGGACAGGTCGCCAGCATCGGGAAAGTTGGTGTCGACGGTCGGAGGGGGCAGGGTGTCGCACAGCAGCCGAGCTCGGACGGCGTTGCCGCGGTAGACCGGTTCGAAGTCGGACTCGATCGGCGGCGAGGAGGCCAGGAAGGCGGGGAGGGTGAGCAACCCTGCGCGCGACCCATCGTCGACCAACATGCCCTCGCCGGTCCCGCCAAACCCGTAGATGTCTGCGGCGAGTCGTTCGTCGGGAAAGGCGAGGGGGGTGACGAACAGCCCTTCCACCGTACCGGGGTCGGTGAGGACCTCTTCGAGGAACGAGCGTGCTTCGGTCTTCATCGAGTCTCTGAGTTCGTCGTCGAACTCGGTCTCGGCTCGCGAGACGTTGTCGATCCGCGAGATGTGGGTCAGATGCAAATGCGCTTCGACGAGAGCCGCGAGAAACGCCTCCGTCTGCATCAGCCTCTCCGCGTGCGAGAGCAGAACCTCCGGGTCGTGCAGGGACTCGGCATCGCTCAGGAGTGCAGGATCGGGGGTGGCGTCGGTCAGGAAGAACGCGAGCCGTGTTGCAAGCTCGTAGCCATCGAGCTCCGCGCGCCCGTCGGGTCCCGCGTCGAGGCCAAACTCGACGATGTACAAGAAATTGGGGGACTGCAGCACGGCCTCGATGACCATCTGGAGCCCCCGCTCCAGGTTCTGCTCCGCGCCCTGGTCAAAGAGACCTCGCAGTGCGTTGCGTTGCGGCTCGGTGAGCGGACGCCGAAACGCCCGAGCGCCAAAGCTGTCGATGAACCCATCGACGCAGGTATCTTCGCCGTCCGTGACCGGGTCGCATCCGTCGAACAGCCCGCTGGGCTCGGCGGTGACCTCCTCGGCGAGTGCGAGTGCGCTCTGCCAATAGATGTCGATGTCCACCGACTGAGGGGCGATCCCCGCGTTGGCGGGAAAAGGACTGTCCCCGGGGGCGGTATCGGCGATGAAAGACTCGATATCCGGGCGCGTCCCGAGCAGCACCTCGATGCTGTTGGCGTACTGACTCGCGGTGAGGCGGCGCCATCGGCTGAGCTCGGTAGGCTCTGCGGCGGGGTCGTCGGTTCCGGAGTCGTCCGAGCCGTCTCCTCCGGCGTCGTCGGTCTCGCCGCCGGAGCCCCCGTCGTCGAATCCAGCGGATGTCTCGCCGACAGCTGAGGCGTCCACTGTCGCGCCGCTGTAACAGCCGGTTGTGCCCAACACCGCGGTCAGGATCGCACCGCGTCTCATCGCATCTCTCCCATGACCAAGGTGGGTGGTGCGATCGACCTCGGCTCATCCGCCTTTCTTGCGGGGACGGACCCTGGAGCTTGAAGCGTGCTCGAGCCCACCAAGGTTCCTGTTCGACCGACGTCGACGGGCCAAAACGTCGGCCGTATGTTGCTCCCGTGGGTTGGAAAACGGCGGTTGGCATGACGGGGATCCTTGCAACGAGCGCGTGCGGCGGCAGAGGGGACGCAGACACCGACGGTGGGACGTCCTCGGGGACGGCCGGTCTGTCCGGGACCTCGGGGGGATCCGTGAGCGGCGGAGTTGGGACGTTGACCGCATCGGGCCCTCAGGATTCGTTCTCGTCGGGCGGCGGATCCACGTCGGTCTCTGGCGGAACGACAAGTACCACTGAGGGGGACGAGCCCTCGACTGGAGGTGGCGCGCAGGGGGCACCCGTGTTCTTCGCGTCCGGGGATATCGGCCGGACCACATACAGTTGTGACCTGGGCGAGAGCTGGCAGGGCAATCGCTCCTACGACCTCGAAGGGGACCCCTTGGTCTGCGGCGAGGTCCAGCCGGTGATCTGCTACGACGACGCGTCGGGCTGTCAGCTGGAGAACGGCAACGGATGCGAACAGCAAGTCAACAACTGTGACTGCGACCATCACCCCGGCGCGGCCCAGGGGATCGCGCATGGCGAAGGCTGGTGGGTGGCAACATGGGGTTGGGGTCCACCCGGATCGGTTCGGCGCAGTCAGGATGGCATGACGTGGGAGACCGTCGTGGAGGGCACCACGTTTGGGGGGCTGGCCTATGGCAATGGCACGTTCTTAGCCGGAGCCCGGCAGCCTTTGGTCTCCTCCGACGGTGGCGCGACCTGGACCGAGGCCGCGCCAGCGGACTTCGAGGCATCCAACGGTGAGACGATCTACAACGTCCGGCAGGTGGCGTATGCGCCCGCGTTGGGTGGGCACTTCGTGATCATCGCGACCTCGGGAGACAACCTTGACATCATGCTCTCTTCGGACGAGGGCGGAAGTTGGTGGCGGCCTGCGCAGCGTCCCGAAGCCTGCCTGCAGAACAACCAGGGGATCCTGTCATCAGATGAGACGATCGTGCTGCTGGGGCGCGACGGAGAGACGTGCACATCCTCCGATGGCGGACAGACCTGGAGTGTTCAGTCTGTGTTCGGAGGCGGTGGTCCCGGGATCTGGGATGGCACGGCGTTTCGGGCTTGGAACGGCGGGATGGCATACTCGAGCGCCGACGGTGTGGTCTGGGAGTCCGAGCCCATGGTGCCGGACCTCGACCTTGGAACCGTCGCGGTCGACCCAACCTCGGGCGTCTTCGTCGCGGTCCGCGGAGGATGGCAAAACTGGTACGAGCGCCAGGAGTTCTATCGAAGCGAGGACGGGGTGAACTGGACCGTCCTGGACGCCGCGGCATTCGAGGGGAGCCACCGCATTCGACATCTTGTGTTTGCGAACGCCGAGAACGGCGCCTGCGTCGACTGACACAGACACCGTGGGGCCCGAGGGGCCCTCGCCGTGGTCAGACGGGTGTCGAGCAGAACCCGACGTTGTCGTACTCGGGCGGTGCTGTTCCCTCCGGGAACCAAGGAAGGCATTCCCCGGCCGTGCATTCGTCCAGACCGTCGAGGGGACACAACGCGGTGCAGCAACCTGAGGACCCCACCGGGCACTCTGGTACCGCGGCTGCGGTCGCACAGACGAGGCCAGGGTCGCAGGTATTGATGTTTGCGCACGTCTCCCCTTGGGCACCGAAGGCGCCGGAGGCATCGGGCGCGCACACGAAGGTGTCGCTGATCGGGTAACAGGCAGAGCCTTCGCCGCAGCCCGCGGGCATGAGCGGGTCACACGGGCTCAAGCAGATTGGGAGCGTGCCGTCGTTGGAGATTGCACAGAATGCACCGACCTCGCCGCATTGGGGCGCAACGGGGCCGCACTCGCACAGGGAGATGCACTCGCCGATGTTGGTGTCTCCGTCGACCTCGAAGCACATCAGCCCGATGTCGCAAGAGTCAATGCCGGAGACCCCGGTGCCACTGACCGTGCAGGGGTCGCCAAGTTGGTCGGGTTCGTCGTCGAGGACGCTACAGCGTGTGGAGTTCCAGGTGGTGCCACCGTCGTTTGCCCAGGGCACGCAGCGGAAGCCGTCCGGGCAGTCCTGCCCGTAAGGGTCACATTCGCCGGCTCCCAGGTAGGGGGATTCGGACTCGCAAGAGTTCTCCTCTCCAGTGCTCGACGAACTCGAGTCTCCAGAGGAGGACGACGAGGTTCCATCGGTCGTGGACCCGACGGAGGTGGTGCTTTCTGCGGTTCCTGTGCTCGTGCTTCCGGTCGACGAGCCTGAGACCGACGACGTGTTGCCCGTCGTTGCGGTATCCATGGTTGGGTTCGTCTCGGTGGTGAGCGTCATGTCGGAGCCACCACCGGTTGACGAGTCGTCGCTTGAGGTCGTTGATCCGGAGCCCCCAGAGGGGCCGGAACTCGTGTCACAAGCTGAGACGAGTGCGATGCTGGCCGTAAGTCCTAGCCAAAGTTTCCATTGTGCCATCGCAGAGTACCAACGCGCTTGCGCCGCGTTGATTCATTCGGCCCAGGGGCAGCTCCGCCGAATTCCCGGGCCGCTGCTCGACGAGATGCTCCATCCCGGGTTGCGAGCTAAACGGAGCAGCGCTGTGGGCTGCGGCACCGCCCGCCCGCGGGGTCTCCAACTACAGGGTGTTGGGACGTACCAGGTTGACGGCCCAGCGGACCAACAGCGCGCCGACAAGCGAGACGATCACGAGCCACAACAGCCAGTGCATCGACGTGCCCAGCCAAGGCGTGTCGGTGGTCGGGTAGCGGATGTCGATCCATGAGATCGGGCCGGCCTCGAGTCGGGGCTCGATCGGATACACGAACGCATCGGGTCCGGCGTGGGCCCGGCGCTTGCTAACGCGGGTGCGTTCGGTGCCCACGTGGAAGGACTTCTCGGCGGTCGAGTCGCCGACGTGCACGGTGAGGGTGTGCTCGCCCTCCTCCAGGCCCTTGATACGCCAGCTCGCCATGGACCGGCGGGTGGCAAGGACCACACCGGTCTCCACTTCGACGCCATCGCCGGCCTCGAGCGTGACGGGTCCGTCGATATCGTCGGGACTGCCGAACTTGACGGTGACCACCGCGCTCTCGCCCGGTTCGACGGGGCGCATCCCGTAGTAGTGCTCCATCTGAAAGAACATCAGGAGCATCGGCACGGTCACCCAGAGCATGGGGCCGAGCAGCGACATGATGCTCTTGAAGTTCCACCAGAAGAGGTTGCCCATGGCCTTGAACACGAGCTTGGGCTCGCGGTCGTACAGCCGCATCTCCATCATGTACGCCTGCATGCGCTTGATGGAGGTGAACAAGAGTTCGGGGTCGCCCGTGTACTTGAACACCACGAGCATCACCGCGCCCATGAGCGTGGAGATGACAGCGAGGCTCCAACCGAGCGACAGCGCCTGCATCGGCACCATCATTCCGTCGAAGAGGGCACCGCAGAGCTGCCCGACGGTATTGATCACGGCGTCCATAGACAACGAGACGAGAACGAAGCGGGGCTGCTAGTCGATGTAGCCGAGACCCTGGAGCTTGGCGGCGATGTCTTCGTCGCTCTCGGCATCGTCGAGCTTGGACATCTCTTTTTCGAGCACGTGCACGATGAACTCATCGGTGGACGAGTAACCGGCCAGTTCGGCGCACTTCTTGAGACGAGTGTAGATGGATTTGTCGAGCTTGACGGCGGGCATGGCGTTTCCTCCAAGAGGCGTTGTTAGCGGGACTCAATGACGTTTTGGCCGACCATCTGGGACGGCTTTTCGATTCCAAAGGCGTGAAGCACGGTCACCGGCACATCGTGCAGGCGGGGCTTCTCACCGATGATTTTACGGTTGGAGAACAGCACCCCGGGAACGGTTTCGTGCGCCATGCAGTGGTCGCCGATCCACTCGTCGGGGTTGTCGTTGATCTGGTTGAAGGGAACCGCACCCAGGCCGGTGGCGGGGGACATGCGGTACGGCGGCGCGAAGCCAACCAGGAAGTCGGGCGCAAACTCCATCTGGGCGGAGGGTTGGCCCTCGAACATCTCCTCGGGCCGGTAGAGCTTGAGCACGACGTTCTTGCCGGTCTCGGGGTCGACCCAGGCGAGCAACTTCTTCTCGAGTCGGGCCTCGATCGCGGCTTTTTCGTCTTCGGTGACGCTGCCTTCGCCTTCGCGACCCTCGAGGTTGAAGTACAGGCCGTTGAGGCCCATCGCGTACAGCTGGGTCTGCTCCCAGTCCACGTGCGGGAACCCTGGGGTGGGACCGGCGTTGTTGGGGTCGTCCAGGGCGAGGAAGCCCTCGTCCATGAGCCACGTGTTGAGGTGGACCTCGCGGTCGAACCGCTGGAACCCGTGGTCGCTGATCACCATCAACGTGGTGTCATCGCCGATCGTGTCGAGCGTGTGTCCGACGACCTTGTCGGCGCGCTCGTAGAACGGGATCAGTTCCTTCTCGTAGTCGCCCCACAACATGTGGGCCGCCTGATCGGTGGTCGAGAAGTAGTAGAACATGAAGCCACCACCGTCCTTCTGGTACTGGTCCAGAAGGTGGTCGTAGATGTCGATCTCCTCATCGAACACCAGGTTGGCCTGGGCGATGAAGTCGTTCCGCGAGATGACGTGGGCTGAGAGTGCCTTGGTCTCCTCGGCCATCCCCTGCGTGTAGAAGAGGCCCACTTCCTCCGCGATCTCGGCCGCAAACTCCGGCGGTTCGCTGATGGGGACTTCTTGGTGCTTGGGGTTGATGTTGATCGGGCTCGCGTAGAGCTTGAAGTTTGGATAGGCCTCTTTGAGGAAGAAGCGCACGATGCCGCTGGCGGACATCATGTAGGGGACGAGCTCGAAGTCGAGCTCGACCCACTCGCTCCAGTCGCCCTCGCTCAGCACCATCACGTCCTCGCCGATCTCGATACGGGCGGTCCGTCGGTTGCGGTCGACGTCGATCTCCATCCGAACCTCGGAGCGAGGCTCGTCCTTGTAGAAGGTGTTGATCGGGCCGGAGAGCGAGGTGGTGACGTGATCGCCAATCACGTCCACGCGATACAACTCGCCGCCCGAAACCTCTTCTTTGACGTACTCCGCGGGGTCGTCCGTGAAGAACTGAAACGTTCCGAACGACCCGAGCATGTCGGGCGTGCCCATGCCCGAGACCGCGCCGTTGGTCGCGGGCAGCGGCGGGAAGTCGGTGGGCATCTTCATCATCGTTGAGGGGATGTTGGCGTCGCCCAACTTCTTCCAAAACGGTTCGCCCTTCCGCAAGGGGATGGTCTCGCCTCCGGTCAGCGGGATGACGACGTTGCCGACCTCGAGCGTGTACTCGGGGGGAATTGCCTCAGCCATGGAGCTGAAGGGCGTGACGTCGCCGGGGTGCCGGTGCACGAAGTCGAAGACGCCGTGTCCCCCCGGAGTCATGCCCGTGATGACCGTCGACCATGCAACGGGCGACTGCGGAGGCATGACGGTCTCCAACTCTGAGAACCCGCCCTGCTCGGCGAGACGCATCAGGTTGGGGAGCCGGTCGGCATGCCGCCGCACGAACTTGGGGTCCATGCCATCGAAGCCGAGCACGATCACGTCCGTGTCGGTCTTCGGGGTCTTGCCGCATCCCGTCGTACCGCTGACCAACGCGACGATGGTCGCGAGCGTCGTCGCTGCGGTTCGGCCAATGCCGGGCCCCGACCATCGGGGGCGTGTCTTCAGGGCTGGATGCCTCATGATCTCAGTTCCCGCGGCTCGGAGCGTTGGACGACGGGAGACTACGAGCGCGGGCCCGGTCGGTCAAACGCCCGCCACCCCCTCGTCTGAGTGCGCGTTGGAGGGTGGCTACGGCGTGACTTTGAAGCCATCGCTGGCCAAGACGATCCCGTCCGCCGACTCGACGGTCACCGTCCAGCTGCCGACGTAGGAATCCCGCAGTCGAAGACCCGCACGGGTGCGGTAGGCGTGTGCTGCGGGGATCACGACCCAAGCGCGACGCACCAGGCGGCCGTTCTTGCTCCACTTCACGAGCACCCGTTCGGTCTGTCGGCGATGAACGGCTCGGAAACACACGTGCACCGCCTTGGTCGCGGACGCCGCGTAGCTGCGGTTGCTGCCCTGACAGACGCCGTTGTCGTACGCCGAACCTAGGTCGAGCCGGTCGAGGTGGATGCCGCTGACCCCTACACCGCGCAGGGGCGGGCGGTCTCGGTCGCTCTTCGGGAGCTTTCGCAGTGCCGCGACCCCGGCGGAGGGGCTTCCCGGAGGGGCCACTGCGCCTCGCTGAACGAGCGGAGGGGCGGCGGCGGGAGGCACCGCGCTGCTTCGAGAACCCGTCTGCGGTTCGGGCCGTTGGGGGCCGGTCCAGGTCCCGCCAGCCTGGGCGGTGACGGCGGGTGTCGCGGGTCGAGGCGCCGGCTCGGCCGCGGGCATCGGGATCGCCGAACTCCAGGCGGAACCGCGCTTCGGCTTGGGCGCGGAGATCTGTGTGGCGTCCTCGGTCGCTGGTGGCGCCATGCGGCCCGCGGTTTTTGGCGTGAAGGTGCCGATACTCGATGCCGGCATCGGCACCGCTCCGCGATGCTCGACCGGGACAGCCGAGGTGGACTGGGACTGGGACTGGGACTGGGGCGTACCGGACGAGGTCTCAGGCGCTTTTGCGGATGCCGCGGCGACTTCGATCGGAGGGGCGGTGTCCTTGGGCGGCTCGGCCATCGACCACAGCCCCCACACGACTGCGGTTGCCATCAAGACGCCCAGCAGAGCGGTGACCGGTGCACGACGTTGCCCGGGATCCACCCCGAGCCCGGGGCCTCCACCGCGAACACGCGCGACCTGGCGCCACGCTTTGCGAGCGGCGTCCGGGTCGAAGCTTGGCGGGTGTACGCGGTCCGGCACACGTCCACCCGGAAGATGACGGCGCGGGCGCTGCAACGGCAGCGCGAGCACATCGCGGTCATCTTCTGCGGAGCGGCCCACGAGGCGGAGCTTACAGCGGTTGGGAGGCGCTGGACATCGCAGAGACGCACCATCATAAATGTAGTGTCGTGTCCTACCTCAAACGCTGGCACTTCTCGTGGGGCGGGAGGTCGTGGAACGCGCAGCTGTGCGCTCTGGGCACGCTTGCCGTGGGCTGCAGTGCGGATTCGCCCGGCTCCGAAACGGATGCCGGGTCGACCTTCGTGGCCGAGCCGGACGTCAGCACCAGCGCGGTACACCCGTCGACGAGCGGCGCTGTGACCCAGAGCGAGGGTTCCTCGGGTGCGAACTCCTCGTCCGGCGGATCGACGGGAGGACCGTCCAGCGAATCGACGGGCGGATCGACCGGGGCTTCGTCGAGCGACGGCGGATCCGCCGGGCCGGGAACGACCGGAGGGTCCGACTGCACGAAGACGGCTGTCCTGATGGGGTACTGGCCGCCGACCAACGAAATGCTGCGCCCGTTCAGTACCGATGCTGCACAGAACCCAGAGGGCTGGGTGGGAGAGAACTGGCGCGGGCTTGGCTTCGACGTCTACGCGTTCTTCCCGGAGTTCCCGCCCGACGGAGATCCTTCCAACGACCCGATCGGATCTCCGGGGTCGGTGGGCGCTGTTGGGTCGGATCTTCAGGTCGACTACCAAGATACATCCGCTGACTTTTGGTCGATCGTCGATACGTATCAGCCTCATGTCCTGATCACCCATAGCCGCGGCGGCTCCATCGGCTGGGAACTCGAGGCGATCGAAGGCGGGCACGGCAACGGTGGCCCAGATCCCGCGCTGGATTGGATCTCGGATGGCCATGGCGCGGACACCCGCCCCGCCGAGAGCACGATGGACCCACGGAC
The DNA here is from genome assembly GCA_050633305.1 of Nannocystales bacterium. GTDB lineage: Bacteria > Myxococcota_A > Polyangia > Nannocystales > Nannocystaceae > CAJXVA01. Next base: position 386,117 of record JBOEGF010000008.1, on the reverse strand, counting down.
CTGGGCCGCGATGAACACGTACCGCGACGTGAACGCTTCGAGTTCGTTGCCGCTCGAGACCCTCGAGGACGTCGCGACGGGGTTGGGACTGACGTCCGTGGAGATCGACACGACGGGCACCAGCGGAAACTATCTGTCGGGCTTCCTTGGCCTGCACGGGGTTGTTTACGCTGAGACGACGCCGCACGCCGTTGCTGGGGGCCACATTCACGTGGCCCTCAGCGTCTCGGTGGAGGATGCACGTGCTCTGACCGACGCGTCGTTGGAGGCTGTCCTTCAGATGCACCCCGCGGAGTCTCTGGCTTGCCCGAAATCACGTTGAGGTGTCGCGGGGCCGCGCGTTTGCGTAGGCTTGGGGCGTGAGTTCCCCTGACGCGTTTCGTGAGCGCTGGTCGATGATCAAGCGACCTGTCTCCGCGCGGTTCGAACATCCACTCGGTGAAATCGCGGTGCGACTTGCCTCTGGTCCGGAGCGCCCACCGGGCAGACCGGGGGAGGACGCGGCTGCGGTTCTCGATTGTGGGCCCGATGCTCTGCTCCTTGCGGTTGCCGATGGGATGGGCGGCCAGCGCGGTGGAGCGCGGGCCTCAAAGGTTGCGGTGGATGTGTTGGCAGAGCGGCTGGCGGAGGGGACCGCGGACTCGGCAGACGTTGTCGATGCCGTCGACGAGGCTCAGGTTCGGACCAAAGCCAGCCGCGGCGCAGGGGCAACCACGCTGGTCGTCACCCTGATCACTCCCGAAGGCGTCCGGATGTTCAACGTCGGTGACTCGGAGGCGATTCTCATGACGCCGCGCGGAAAGGTCAAAGTCCGCACGACGGTGCAATCCCCGGTTGGATACCTGGTGGCTGCGGGAGCCTTGGCGCCCGACGAAGCGCTGCTGCACGAGTATCGGCATTTGCTGAGCTCCGCCGTAGGGATCGACGCCATGCGACTGGAAGTCTGCCCGCGTGTTGCGTTCGCGAAGACCGACACGCTGGTCCTCGGAAGCGACGGCATGTTCGACAACGTGTTCGAGCACGAGCTGCTGGAGATCACGCGCAACCGCGACCTCGAGGATGCCGCAGACGAGCTTGCGATGTTGGTCGCGGCCCGGATGCGCCGTGGCGGGGGGCCTCCCTGCAAGCCTGACGACATGTCCTTCATTCTTTTCCGCCCCACGCTGGCGAAGGCTGCGTCGAAGAAGAAGCGGAAGAAGAAGGCGAAGGCTCAGCCGAGGGGCAACGCGAAAGCGAAGCCAAGGTCGAAGGCGAAGGCCAAGGCGAACAGCAAGGCCAAGTCCAAGGCCAAGCCGGCCGCGTCGTAGGGGGCGCGCGGACCCCCCGCACGGCGCTCTAGCCTTCAGGCGGGATGAAGTTGGAGCAGGCTTCGTCGATCAGGCCGACGGCTTGCTCGAAGGTGGGGCCGAACTCATCACAGATGCCGCCGACGAAGCCGGTGGGGCCGAAGAAGTTGGTGAACTCGACCAGGCGTTGGCCGTCGTTCACAAGCTCCGCAGGCGGGCAGGGGCCATCGTGATAGTTGACCAGCGAGACGACCGCGGCGTTCTCCGGCGCATTCTTCACGGCGACCACGTTGTTGTACCAATCCTGCGGTGTGCCCATGGATGTGAACAGCTCCGGGTCGCCGGGTCCGTCCCACTCGTCGGTGATCACCACGGCGACGAGCAAGGCGTCATCGCGAATGAACCCTTCGTTGCATTGTCCTGCTCCAGCAAGGTTGCCGCCGATCGCCGCCTTGAGAGCATCCATCGGAGCCTCGGCCCCGAACCCCCCGACGCCCATTCGAGCCGCGCAGGCAAAGCTCTGTGTGAGGTCGTCTTCTTGGGTCATGTAGTTATGACCCTCAGCGAAGGGCCCGCACACCTCCCCCGAGGACGCGTCGCCGCCGGTTTGGGTGACGAGGCCTCCCATGAAGCGGCAGTTCGGACTGTTCCACCCGTAGGCATCGGTTGCGACCACCCCGACGTGGTAGTCGTCGACTTCATCCAGGGTGGACTCGATGCCTTCGATGAGGGCAGGGAAGTTGGCGACGAGGTTCGCCTGGTCGTCCTCCATCGACAGCGAGTTGTCGACGACAAAGACGAAGTCGATCTTGGAGCAGCCCTTCTTGGGCTGGGGTGCGTCCCCGCCGGTGTTGGGAGGCGGGCCGCCGACGTCGAAGACCCCGCCGGGTCCATCGCCTGTGATGTCGCCGGACGCCTCGCTGCCGCTGTCGCCTTGCTCGCTCGCCGTGTCTCCGGCACCGCTCGTGCCGCCCGGGTCACTTCCGGCACTCGCGGTTGCGGTGAGGGCAGGGACCCCTCCGGCCGAGTCCCGCTCGACGTCGCCGCAACCAGCAAGGAGCGCGAGCGACGCGATGGCATGAGTTCCCCACTTCATGTCGTACAACGTGCGTTCCGCTGGCGCAGAGGTTCCCGAGACGTTGCAGTGGGCCGGTAGCTCTGGAATCGTGCGTCCCGTGATGACCGATCGTTTGGCATGGGGAGCCTCGGCGCTGGTTGCGTTGGCGCTGGTGGGATGCGGGGACGATGCACCAGGCCTCGGGGGGACCGACACCGACGGAGCTTCTTCATCCGGCGGAGAACCGACGACTGGCGTTGTTCCAAGCACCGGATCCAGCACAGCCGGACCCACGAGTATGGCCACGGGAACTGGCTCCGACACAGCGAACACCGATGCGAGCGAGACCGATGCGACGGGGACCGACACGGATCCCGGGGGCGCGGTATGTGGAGATGGGGTCATCGAGGGGCGCGAAGTCTGCGACGACCGCGGAGAGTCCGAGACCTGCAACGCGGATTGCACGGCGGCGGAGTGTGGCGACGGCGTCGTGAACGAAAGCGCGGGCGAGTCGTGTGACGACGCCGGAGACTCGAAGAGCTGCGACGCGGACTGCACGACCGCGGAGTGCGGAGACATGACAGTCAACGACGCCGCAGGCGAGGCATGCGACGACGGTGAGGAGACCGCGGCCTGCAACGCGGACTGCAGTACAGCGGAATGCGGCGACGGTGTGCTCAACGAGACGGCGTCCGAGACTTGTGATGATGGCGGCGAGTCCGCGACGTGCGACATCGACTGCAGTGCGCAAGAGTGCGGAGACGGGGTCGTCAACGCGTCGGCCGGCGAAGAGTGTGAAGGTGGCCCCGGGTGCAGCGACGCCTGCGAGATCACGTGCGCGGCGTTCAGCGCGGACACGTTCGACGCGAACACCACATTTCCCGTGGCTGCGCTGGTCGGCAGCACCGCTGGCATGGCCTGGGATGGGAGCAACCTCTACTCGGTCAGCGGAGGAGGAGGCTCGGGCGGGGACCGCTCTGCGCAGTACGCCAACGACGGGACGGTCAATGCCGTGTTCGCGTCCGGCATCGACTTTCGGTCCGTGTTCACGCTCGGGGATGGGAGCGCGACCGTGTACGCGCGCGGCTTCAACAGCTCGACGCTACGGGTCATGGGAGCCCCAGGGGTGTTCACAAACGATGTGGTCTTGGCGACGGCGGAGCCAAACCTCGACGAGCAGTCGGCGGTTGTTTGGAACGACGACACCGACGAGTTCGTCGCGCTGACGTTGGGGGTGGTCCTGCGGTGGAGCTCCGACGGATCGTTTGTCGGGATCACCACGCTGCAGGGCCTGGGCGACGAGCCCGCCGAACTCGAATTCCCCTCGAATCGGTCCCTCGGGTGGGCGGACGGCTGCTACCTGACCTACGCCGACGGGGTGTTGTCCTCGTGGGACGTCGCCGGGCAGCGGGTGGACACCGCGACGCTGACCGCCGCGGGGGAGAACCTCGATGCCGAACTCTCCTTGAGTTACGCGAACGGCGAAGTGTTCATTGCGGACGGGACCGACTGGCGTGGTTTCGCCGTGTGGTGAGCGGTCGCCCTCGGCTCAAGGGCCACGCGAGCTGTCGAGCCGGAGGGCCGTGCCGTGGCCTGGGGCCACGGCGTGGTGCGGAAGAGAGGACTTGAACCTCCACATTGTCTCCAATACAGGAACCTAAATCCTGCGCGTCTACCAATTTCGCCACTTCCGCGAGTCGCAGCGGGAGACTATCAGTCCTTGGCGAAGACGACGACGCTTCCGCCCTCTTTTCTCGCGCTGGCTGGGTTGGCACGCCGACGGGGAGTTCTGTGGGGCTCACTGGTGGAGTTCGGCTTTTCCGCAGACCGAGGCTGACTCGCACCACGCACCGTTGCAGTGACCCTCGGAGCAATCGACATCCGATGTACACGTCTCGAAGCAGTTGCCGCAGCTGTCACCGAGGAAGCCTTCGTCGCAGCTGGGCTTACGCGGTGCTCCGCAGTTGTTCCACCGATGCGCCTGAGGGCTCTGGCAGCGCTCGCCCGGTTCGCAGTCGCTGACGTCACGACACGCGCGCGCAGTCGTGGAGGCCTCTGGTTGTGCGGGGGGCTGGGCTGGCGGCGGGTCCTTCGTGGGGACCGACGACGGTGCGGACCGAGGAAGAGGCACGCGGGTCGGCGTGTTGGAGATGACGGTGGCCTGGGCGCCGCTTGGACTCGGGATGGTCCAGACCTTCCCGCCAGGCCCCGAGCCTTGGCGCTCGAACAACAGCCATGACGTCGAACCTCCTGCCTCGTCGCCGTGCCGGAGTTGGAGCGCGAACAGGCCGTACTCGTCGTGGGTGATGTACGAGGTGACGGTCCCCGCCGAGTTGTCGACCTGAACCTCGGCGACTCGTGTGCCCCATGGGGCTCCGGAGCCCGCGCGGTAGACGATGCTGAGGCGTGTTTCGTCGAGCTGGAACCGGTACGCCGAGCCCTCCTCCGGCCCATGGAGTTCGCCCGCACGGACGTCCCGTTGTCGAGCGTTGAGCACGCGCCCGTCCATGCTCGCGATGCGGTCGGCGATCGGGTCCGCGAGCTCGTGGACCAGGACCGTGGGCAGGCCCGCGCGCATCGTTGTTCCCGTGTACGAGTGCTCGAGTTGACGGCCGACCAACCACGCGACATCGCAGGTGCCGTCCTCGCCCTCGGTGGTGCACCGTCGCACGAGGACTTCGTCCCGTTTCGTGGAGATCACGATGTACGTGTCCTTCTCCACCATCACCCGAGCGATGTCCTCCGGCGTCGTCTTGCCGGGGCGTGTCCGGCGACTGTCGTATGCGCGTGGCCCAAGCAGAGGACCCCGACAGCTGGCGAGCATCAGCAGTGCGAATGTGGCGACCCGTCCCGTCTTCGCCGCCGAACGTCGAAGCTCTTCAACCATCGCGCCACGCACTCCGCTGCGCACCTACTCCGCGCCCGCACCCATGAACATGGAGACGACCTTGTCCTTGGAAAAATCGAAGAAAACTCCGCCGTAGACCGAGCCTGCGATGAACTGATCGGGCCCGGCAGGGAACTCGGGGTCCTTGAACGCCCCGTAGGTCGCCAGGACATCCGCGCGCGTACTTCCGATGCCAATTCCCAGCTTGGTCTTGAACGCGCAGGGCGCCTTGATCGTCATGCCGCCGACCGACTGAGCGCTGGTCATCGTCTGGGAGCGCATCGTCAGCGTGATGCCCTGGTCTGGGTAGTACCACTGCTGGATGATGTCTCCAGTGGCGCCTTCCTCCATGCGGCCGTCCTTGTTCTTGGGCTCGCCGAGCTTGGCGAGGACATCCTTGTCGGCGAGTCCGTCCGTGAGTTCGCCGAACGCATCCTTGCCGTAGTGATAGGTACCGTTGTCGTTCAGGAGCGTCTTGGCATCGACACCCGCGTTGGTCTCCTCGCCGTTGTCGTCGCCCACAGGTGCAACCTTCGCGTCCGCAGCGGGGCTCCCCTCGGCCTCGGCGGCCTTCCTCCCTGCTTGCGGCTTCTCCTTGTCGGCGCTCGCTGGCGTCTTGTCGGCGCTCGCTGGCGTCTTGTCGGCGCTCGCTGGCGTCGGGCCGGGGTTGTCATCGCATGCCGTTGTCCCCACACATGCGAGCGCGAGCATCAGACCACCACGGACAAGGAGCTTCGAGCAGGGTCTTGGAGGCATCATCGTAGGCATCATACGGGCCTGCTGTCCTCCGGGGTGGAGTGGGCGTCGTGCAGGCCCTCCTTCGCAGCATAAGTCTTATCGAAGAATGGGCATGGTGCCGTCCCGGATGACCCCGTAGACCTTCGTTGCCACCCGCTCGGACACGCCCTCTCGCTGCTGTGAGGCTGGGGTCGGAGAGCTGGGCCGGGACGACTCGTCGTGCCCAGCCGAGTTGGCTGGGGCGGGTGCGCGTCCAGGAGAACGAACCATGAATCGAACCCACAACAACACTTTTTGGAGGGCACGCGTTGTCTTGTCTGCTCTCGTCCTGTCCTGTGGCGTTGCCGCGTGTGATGCGGACGGCGACGACGACGGCGGGACGATCGGCGACGCTGAAGGTGAGCCGGCCGGGCTGCTCGAGGACCTCGATGCGCTCCGTGCCCGCGCTGACCTCGAAGACATCGCGGCGTGTTATGGCGTCGGCCACGACACCGTGTTTTTCGCCCTCGGTGGCGACCAGTCCGAGACGTTGAGCATTCTCGGTGACTGCTTTGCTGCCGACGTACAGTCCGAGTTCGTTTTTTTTGGCGGAGACTCGGTCCCGCTTGATGGGCTGCCCGCGCTCGTCTCCTTCATCGAGACCTTCGCCCTCGACACCGGCTATCACACCGCGCGGAACATGCCGGGGAACGTGCAAGTCGAGATGCTCTCGAGCACCGATGCGATCGTCACAACCTCGGGCTCGACGCCGCACTTCTCGCTCTCGACCCTCGATGCTCCGTTCATCGACCTGATCACGGCCCGCTACACCCACGTCGTTTCCCTGGACGACGATGGGCGGTGGCGGACGACGGAGTTCATCATCGAAGTGGATGAGGTCGCTCGGTTCGATACGGTGTATCCGCTGGGCCAGTGAGCGCGACAGCATCGGTGAAGGCAGGCCCCGGTCGAGCAGATACGGCCCGGGGCGCTCTGCGCTGGCACCGGACTCGTGAGCGCACGCACGGGATCAGTTGGGGGTGGGTCGCGTCTCTCCCTACATGAATGAACGAGTTTCGTCCCTGGTGTTGTCCCTCGCCCTGCTCGTTGGGGCTTGTGCGTCGGAGCCTGGTGGGGACAACGACGGTGATGCAGAGCATGCCAGTTTTGGTGGTGGCAAGGCGGACGGAGCGAACGTGCCCGAGCCGGGAAGTCCACTGGAAGCGGCGGTGCTCGAGCTCGCGAACACGGCGAGCCACGCGACGTTGGACGACTCCGCCGCGAACGGCAACGTCGGCCTGGACGTTCGCGCCGCGAATGGCATTGTTGCCCGTCGAGCGGGTCCAGACGGCGTTGAAGGCACCGAGGATGACACGCCGTTCGCAACGCTGGCGGAGCTCGACGCGGTTCCCTATGTCGGCCCGAGAGCGCTGGGGCGGATGGTCGACTATGTCGAGGCGAGCGGTGTGCTGACCCCTCGTATCGAGTATGGAACGTTGGATGCGCACGGCCGGAGGAGGGGGTGCGACTGGTACGCCTCCCGCGGGTACTCCTACTGCCACCCGTATGTCTATCTGACCGCCCACGCCGACGTCGAGATTCGGCACCTGGCCAACGGCGAAGTCGAACTCGAAGGCGCGTGTTGGTACGAAATGAACCACAACCCCGATGTGGTTGTCGGATTCCGAGAGCTGCGTGGCCGTCTGGATGACACCGGGTTGTATCGCGAGGTGATCCTCTCGCTGGATGAAGACTGGGAGCGCGGGGACTGGGCCTGCGAGTTTCAGTACGACGCAAGCAGCGACTCTTGGACGGCGGGGTACGAATTCAACACGAGCTACGGACCCAGCCCGGTTGCCCGCAATCGGTTGCAGGGCGAGGCATACGGTCCGATGGTCATCACCCAGGAGTGACTCCGCAAACGCCGTAGCCGCGCCACGCTACGTCGAGGCGGGGAGCGGTCCGGTCCACTGCGTCCGGCGCTCGAAGCTGGGCTCACGGTTGCTCGCAATTGCATCCATCGCCAGGTTCGCGAGCGCGTCCGCGCGCTCGTTCCCGATGTCCCCGCTGTGCCCCGCGACCCACTGCCAGCGCACCTCGTGTTTGTCGAGGGCAGCGTCCAACGCCTGAAGCAGCTCCACGTTCTTGAGGGCCCCGTCCTTGCGTGTCCACCCTCGCGCCTTCCAGCCGGCCATCCACTTGGAGCAGCAGTCGATCACGTATCGGCTGTCGGTACACACCAACACCCGGCTTTGGGGGCGGCGCACACTCGACAACGCCTCGAGGGCTGCCATCAGCTCCATACGGTTGTTGGTCGCCTCGCCCAGGCCGCCCGCCTGCTCCAATGCCGTGCGCGAGCCTGGATGGATGAGCACGAAGCCCCAGCCACCGATCCCGGGATTCCCTCGGCACCCTCCATCGGTGTACGCGACCACATCGGGCTCGAACATCGGCGAGAGCATAGCCGAACGAACCCGCGGTGTCGGTACCCAGTCCACGGTCTCCACCACGGTGCCCTCGCCTGCCGGATGACGAAGGCACGCTCGGGGACGACCTCCCCAAGGGGGGTCCCCAACCCGCGCCAACGCGGGAACCTATCGGCGCCTGAGCGCGCGAGGGGTCGCTACTCGCAGACGAAGTCTTCGAACAGGAAGATCTCGTCGCAGTCCCACCCCTGCTGCGAGTACACGGGGATCGAAATCGCGTCCCCCAACACGCAGTCCTCGCCGACCAGGTCTTCGGTGTACTGAGACCCGTAGTCGAAGAACTCGTAGTTGTTTCCGGAGCAGGCGTAGTCGTCGTTCCCCCAGTACTGGCCGCCTTCGCGTTCCCACGACCCCGTCGTTTGGGGGGCGACGCACTCGAGGTCGGTGAATAGGAAAATCTCGTCGCAGTCCCAGCCCTGCTGCGAGTAGATCGGGACCGAGAAACTCTCGCCGGGGGATTCGCAGTCCTCGCCGATCAGGTCCTGCACACTCTGGCTGTTGTGCCAATAGATGTCGTAGTTGTTGCCCGAGCAGGCGTAATCGTCATTGCCCCAATACGTGGCGCCCCCGGAGAGCTGTTCCCAGGTCCCATTGTTAGCAAGGGCGGGGGTTGCCACGAGAAATGCGGAGATGGCTACAAATGCTTTGAGTGTTGCTTGCACGGTTTGTTTTATCCTGCGCGAATTCGCGCGGACAATACCAGCAGGGCTTTGGTCGCGCAAATACCCGAGCCGTGGCCCGATGCGCGTGTTTGGGACTCGGAGCCTCATTGCAGGTTGTTGCCGCGGGGGCGAGGCGACCCGTTCGACCGCGCAATCTGCCGCATTTCCGCCGACCCGGATTCGCAACAGGACCGCGTCGCGGTGCTCCGCTTGCGATGCCCGGATGAATCGAGGGCCTCCAACGGTTCGACCGCCGTGTTCACCTCTCCAGCGCCGCGACGTCGGCTGCGAAGGCCTCTCCGGTTGCGACGGCTCCATGCCCGCCCACGATGACCTGCGGAACGATGGCGTGCTGCGCCAGCCCTGCGCTGAAGTCCAAGAGTTCGATGTCGCGAAAGTACGGCGTCACCAGGCCCTTCAACTCGGGCGGTAGCGGTGAGTAGAGGTCGGAGTTGAAGGTGATCCCTTGCTGCGGAAGGTGCACGATCAGCATATCGGCCGCGTGTTCGGTGTCGATCTGATAGGCGATGACGGGGACCTGCGGGTCGTCGAGCGACAGGCTGGACCCGGCCGAGACCCCGATGAGCTCCGCCGGTGTTGGAGAGAGGGCGAGCGTGTCCGGCAGGATGGAGCACGTTGCTCCGACCACTTCGTTTTCGAGGAACGCCGTCCCTGACTCGGCGACGATGACAGCGACGCCTTCGGCGACGAACCGACGGAGTCCACCCGCGTGGTCGAGATGGTGATGAGTGGAGATCACGTGGGAAACGGGTTTGCTTGGATACTCAGATTCAACCCAGCCTAGGATCGCCTCCGAGCGTCGCCCGTCCAGCGGAGCCTCGATGACGACGATGCGGTTGGCCTGCTCGATCACCAAACTATTGTGAGTCGCGACCAACATCGTCACCCCTTCGGCGAGCGGGATAGCCTCGATCTGGTCTTGATTGAGTGAGAACGGGACACCCATCGCCGAGGTGAAGTGGTAGTAAGGGAACTGGAGTCGGCCTCGGTTTGCCAGCGCCGCGTCTTCGGGCAGGAGGGCCTCCGGTGGTACGGCGAATAGGTCGGGGTCCAACGCTTCGTTGATCTCCACCATCGTCCGGTCCTCGGTGTGAATCACGCCTCCGAATCCACGAAGCTCCGCGTGTCCGGGAAAGGGGAACGCGCCGATATCTGACCACGATTCGAAATGGACCTCGAGGTCCTGATCGCACAACAGGGTGTCGTGGACCGCCAGCCGCATCCCGTCGAGGCGCCCGGAGTCCTGGTCCACGAAGACCTCCACCGCTTCTGCGCCCTCACCGAGCCGGAAGCGATGGTGGGGGGAGCTCTCGAAGTCGTCCAACCCCTCGTACTCGGCGCTCAGTTGTCCTGTCGCGACCTTCCGGAGCAAGATCTGCGGCACGAGCAACTCCAGCACCCGCGCGTGTCCGGCTGCCTTGTCCGGGTCGATGTCCCCTGGAGGGGCCAACACCGGCACGCCTTCCAAGCCGTCGGTCCACCCCGACCCACCCTGCAGCAGACGCGTGAACTGCCGCGGGAGTGGGAAAGGAAACTGTGTGTCTCGGACTTCCGACGAACGGCTGCGGCCGCTCGACCACTCATAGGCCACCTCGGCCTCGAACGTGTTCGTCTGCAACAGCTCGCCGGGCCTGTGGGCTTCTGAATGGACGAACTGCGAGCCGGAAGCCTCGTAGGTCACCGTTTCAAACGACGCCAGGGCGTCAGCGCCGCCCACCGACGCGTACAGCAGCGCAATCGGGTCTTCGGCGGCAGGGGGGTCGCCGTCACATCCGACTTGGCCGCCAACCAGGGCGAGGACGAACCCCGTGCACACGGCTAGGGTCTTGAGTTCCCCGACGTTCGTTCTTGCGGAAGGTTGTATATGCAACATGTGGCACGGGGAACGCCAACGGTACTGCCGGCGTTACTGAAGCCTCCTTGCCCGCGGGAGGCGTTTCAGAGGTTGAACTCCTCTCGGAACTCAGCGACGGTCGGTGTGCCGAACCCCACGCCGGTGACGATGCGCGTGGTCTCCGGGATCTCGAGTTCAAGGAGAAGGGTGTTGAAGTCCTGGGCACCGTGGATGGTCTCCTCCGTGATGAAGGGAAAACCTGGGCTGTACAGGTCCGTCACGACGACGAGGTCTTGCGCGGGGAGCCAGTAGATGAGGGAGTCTTCGGCGTGTCGCGCGACGACGTGGTGCGCTTGAATCGGGTGGGTCCGGTCCGGGAGCATCGTAGAGGCTCCGTCGGGAACCCACTGGACCTGGGCCGTGCGTTCCAGTTGGGCGAATGCGTCGGGGACGATGGTGGACTCCGCCCCGAGTACGCGTGCCCAGAACTCTTGTGCCCGCGCCGATGCGAGCAGGGTCGCTCCGCTGGCCAGTGCGCCGCGAACTCCTGCGACCACGTCATAGTGGTGGTGCGTCACGGCGAGCGTCGTGATGTCCATATCGGGATACGTGGCCTCGACCCAGGCGAGAAGTGCGGCGGAACGCTCCGGGTACCCTCCAGCCTCGATCACGACAAGGCCTGCCTCCTGCTCGACAACGATGGTGTTGTGGAAAGTGCCCCGGAGGACCGTGACGCCCGGGGCCAGGGGCTCCGGCATCAGGAACGAGGGGCGGCCGTCGGAGATCCGAGCAGGAATCATCTGGTAGCCGTGCGGGGTCCGAGTGCCGAGATCGAACAGGGCGGCATCGATCGGTCCGGCGAGAGCCTGAGCTTCTGCGAACGTGGCGGCCTCGAAGTCGACGTTCGCTTCGATGTCCGCTCGAGTTTCCTCCCGCACGGGGTAGCCATCGACGGCGATCGTCACGTCGTAGGGCACTCGGGGCCCTTGCGCGACGTCTCTCCAGTCTTCGTACCGCACGGTCGTTTCCACGTCGCGCAGAAGCATGTCGTTCTCCATGACCCGCAGTCCCAGCAATGTGCCGTCCATCCCAATGTAGAGATCGATCGGAGAGACTTCGTCGTCGACGCGAAGGACGTCCACATCCACACCGTCGAACCGGGTCGAGCCATCTCCGTGCCAGCCTCTTGTCCCCTGCAGGACGTCCGCGATCAGGGTCGCCGGAGTGAGCCACTGCTGTTGTCGAAGGGTCGAGGCCACCCGATCTGCCGTCATGACACCCGCGGGGACGCCGACGATGTCCGCGCCAAGAAACGTACCTCGGTCGTCGGCGAAGACCTCGGACTGCGTAACGACCGTTCCTACGATCTCCAGGTTGCGGACGTACTCGTAGCGCAGCATCTCATCGTCGATGTCATAGGAGACCTCGGCTGCGATCCCGTGCTGGAGGCGGGGTTGGCCTACGTTGGGGTCCGAGGTCTCGCTGTGTGCATCGACGCGACCCTCGAGCGAATATCGGAGCGACCGAAGGTCGAGGATGGCCGTCTCCCCCCCCATGGCCTCGACTGTGCGGCTCAGGAGGGTTGGATCTGAGCCGCTCGATGCCGAGGATGAGGTGAGGAGCATGTCCGTGTCGCCGGTGACTCCGGTCGTCGTCGAAGCCTCGGAGGTTGTCGATCCCGTCTGTGGATCAGAGCCGCTCGTGTCGGTCGCCGTGACCTCGGGGTCCTCGGCGCATGCGATCGTGCTCAGGGTCAAGGCGACCCATAGGGCTGTTCTCGGTGTCATGGCCCGTAGTCGAAGCCGTGGCGAGGATTGTTTTGCCTGTGCTCATGCGTGGGCGCATGGGTGCCATCCGGTCTCGCGTCTGCGGCGTGGTGGCGCCGCGACGAGCCGTGTGCTGAGCTCGGGGAGAGCCTCGAATGCCTCTCGCCCCCGGCGTTTCGGGGGCGGCCTCATCGTGTTCGCTGGGAAGCTCGGGTGCCCACGTCTCGCGTTGGCGTGACGAAACCGCGCCTGCGCGGTTCGAGAAAGACGTAGTTCTACGTAATCGGAACACGTGGCTGAATCCCGTCGGTTTCCGGGCGTCCCTGCCAGCATGACCACGATGCGGATCAACTTGGGGTGGTGGACCGTCGCGTTCGGGATCGCGCTAGCGGGGTGCCAGAGCAACGGCGACGAGGAGGATGGTGTTGGCTCGACAGGCGAAGTTGCAAGCACGGGCAGTACGGGCGGTACAGAAACGGGGATCGGCAGTTCATCCACAGGGGTGGAGAGTGGAAGCGACGAATCCGGCTCGAGCAGTGGCTCCGTCGTCGAAGGGTGTGGTGACGGATTCGTCGACCCGGACGAGGAATGCGACGACGGCAACACCGTGGATCTCGACGGCTGCAACACGGACTGCCGGCCTACTGGGACGATGGCATGGCACACCCCTCTGAATGTGGGGCTCGGTGCCGCACCGCCTTCTGTATTGGCGGCCGACGAGGCGGGAATTGTCGTGGGGGGATTCCTCTGGTCGGGCGAAGAACAGTTCCTCATCGGGCTTGACCCCTCTGGCGCCGTCGCATGGGAGGCCACGGTGCCGACGGTTGGCGGGGGTGGAAGTGTCGATGCCCTCGGGATCAACGAGGATGCGGCGCTGATGGTGTCGGACCTGTGGAACCCCAGTCCCGGCGTTCAAGTGCTGCGGCTCTCCGCCGTGGACCGAGCGTCTGGAGAGCTGTTGTGGGAGTCCGACCTTCCCGGCGACCGGGCGCCGGTGGATGTCACGTGGGACGGTGCGCGGTGGTTGCTGGTGGGCACCGTAGATGCGGAGCCTGTCCGGGGGTGGCTGGGAGCGGTCGACCCGAGCGACGGGAGCTATGCGGACCTTGAGACGGGCCCCGACAACACGCGCTTCTTCGGTTTTGCGACCGGCTCGGCCGAGGTGGTTGTCCGTGGATCGACGGCCCCAGGTGGTGGTCTGTCCGATCCTGTCTTGTGGAGTTTCGACGGCCAACTCGAAGCACACATGCTGCGCACCGACGGCCTACTCTACGGAGCCGCGGTGGGGGACGACGGCGCCTATGCCGTGCACCTGGGCACGGGTACCTTCGACCCGTTCGGCTCCGCATCCTTCCAGTTGAGGACTCTGCGCATCGACGACGGCTTCGCGGAAACCTCGAGCGCCACATCCGGGTTGCGGCGAGGTCATGGTCTACACCTCGACAGTGTCAACAACGCCGTGGCGTTGATGCGGCGTCTCAGCAGTTCAGGCAGCGACGCGGACCCCGACGAGGCTCGGATCGAGAAGCGAGACCCCGCGGGAGAGGAAGTCTGGGCCATCGACATCGTCTCCCCGGAGACTTCGACGTTGCTCTACACAGCCATCGCGCTGAGTGCCGACGACCTCGTCGTGGTCGCCGGCCGACGTGTGGAGTCCGGGGATGTGGACGGGTTCGTACAGGCGTACCACCGCTAGCTCTCCACGCGGCGCGGCCGGGGGGAGCCATGGTGGGGCTCCGCCGCCGATCGCGGTCGTGAGGACGCCGCCTCAGTTGCTGCAGTCGCAGCGAACGCGGCTGGCAGGACCGCCGTTCGCGAACGTCTCCTGCGTGGAGTCGCTATTCGAACCGTAGCCACAGCCGGTGCAAGAGTCCGAACAGGCGGCGCCGAGATAACCCTCGTCAGAAGGTGTCACGATCCACGGGACGTGGAACTCCCCCCTCCCAGAGCCGTGCTGCCAGGCTCCGGAGGGGCCGAAGCCGGTCAGGAAGCCGCCCATGTCTTGGTAGGCCTGCTCCCACATGGTCCCGCAGGGTTCGGGTTCGGGCTCGGGTTCGGGTTCGGGTTCGGGTTCAGGTTCAGGGAGACCGACAAACGTCTCGCAAAAGCACACGGACGAGAAGTTGTCGTATTGCGTGCCCTCGTCGAGGTTCCAGGTATACGTCGCGTCGGCGAAGCCGCATGCGGTGATGCGTCGGTGCCCCCGGCTTCTTGCGCTGGCCTCGTGTGGGGGCCCGGAGGGAAATATATCGTCCTTTCGCATTGCGAGGGGTCGGCACCACTCGCACTACCGATTCGACGAAACGCTCCTGGCTTCCGCGCGCCTGCGACGGAAAGAAAACGATTCCTCTTCGACGCGATCCTTCGGATGGTTCGGACGTGTGGCCCGCGTCACCCGAGCTTGGCGTCGAGCTCGGCCGACAGTTTCCCCACCAGCGTCTCCATGCCGTAGGGGATCCCGTTGACGAGCAGGTTGTCGCGCTCGTTGGGGTCGTTCTGCAAGTCGTAGAGTTCGAGCGTGGGCAAATCGGCTCCGGTCTGGGTGGAGAACCCGCCAGCGTCGTGGTAGCGGATGAAGCGATAGCGGTCGGTCCGCAACGCGAACGAAGCGCCCGAGAGCCGGGGGGGATGAGTCGGGCACGCGAGCACGAAGGGCCCACACGCTTCGACGTCCTGGTCGGTCATGCATCGCTCCACATCTGCGTTGAATGACTGGTCCTCCCTTCGAGTGAGGTCACCTTGAAAGTTGAAGGTCGACAAGACGCTCGTCTGCAACCAGGGGGTGTCCGCATCCTCGACCAGCGGCCGAAGACTCACTCCGTACTGGAGCGGGTCGGGGACGTTCGCATAGTCCAGCACCGTGGGCAGCAGGTCCATCAGGCTTGCCATCTTGAACGTGGACTGAGCCGTCGGCGCGGCCGTGTCTGCGATGATCAACGGGACACGGGTTGCTCGCTCGTACAGGGAGGGCTTCTTCCAGCCACGCTTCTCGCCCATGAAGTATCCGTGGTCGCTCCATAGGACGACCACCGTTCGACGGGGTCGCTGGGCGATGGCGTCGAGAACAGTCCCGAGCAGATGGTCGACGTAGCTGACGCATGCCAGGTATCCTCGAATCGCCTTCCGGGTCGCGGAATCCCAGGTGGCATCCGGGGGGGAGTTTCTCGCGTCCCGAAGGGTCACGCAGCCGGTGAACGTGAGGTCGTCCTGGTCGGCCCGCTCGACCGCGGCATCGAGCTCCGCGAGCCTGTCATCGGGGTACAGGTCGTAGAACTCCTGGGGGGCCTCCCACTGTTTGTGGGGCTTGAAGAAGCCCAGCGCCAGGAACATGGGCTCGGTGAGGTCTGCCTGATTCAATCGATCGATGCCGTACCGAGCGACGCGAGCGTCGGGCAACATCGACGTGGCCGGATCGAACGGACCAGGGCAGGGGAGAGCGGAATCCGAGATGTCGGTCGGCTCCTTGGGTCTCGGAGTGCAGGCCCCCTTCGGCACGAGTTTGCTCAAGAACAGATAGTCATCCCAGGCGCACGAGTCGTACGACGGGTCTTCGGGGTCCACGCCGCACGTGGGGAACTTTCGGTCTGCGCTTCCGAACCCCCCCCCGTGAAACACCTTCCCCGCACCGTAGGTGCGGTAGCCCGACTCATGGAGCAGCCTGGGGAGGGTCGTTGTCGGAGCCTCCAACAGCGGACCGAAATCGTCGGTCTTCGGCACCATGATGTTCTCCGCCTGGGTCACGCCGGAGACATAGGGCGGAAGCCCGGTCAGCGTGGCGGAGCGCGAGGGCCCGCACATCGGGGCGGCGCAGTACGCCCGCTGGAACACCGTGCCTTGCTGCGCGAGCGCCTCCAGGTTCGGGGTCAGCACGTCCTGAGGGTCGATGGTGGGCTTTGGGCCTTCGAACGGCGTGGGCCAGTCGTTGAGGTCATCGACCGAGATGAACACGATGTCGGGTCGGCCGTCGTCGAACAGCCCAGCCCGTGCGGCAGTGCCCGATGACACATCGGCGCTGGACGAAGGCCTCGCAGCATCGCACGCCGGGATCGTTGCCAGATACTTGAGGAATCTGCGTCGGGTGGTCATGCCTCCACCCCTTTGCGCCGACCACAGGAAACCTGACGGTTCTGGGCGGACCGACGTCCTCCCTCGAGAGAGCTTCCCCGCAGAGCGTTCTGAGCACGCTCATCGGCGTCTTCGGAGGGGCTCTATGGGAGCGGCACCACCAGAGCACCCGAGGGCCGAGAGGCCAGTCGTGGCGGGACGTCGTCGCGATAGAGGCGAGTGAGGAGTCGAGCGAGGCCGTCTTGTTGCTCGACCGGCGTGGGGTTCATGACGCCCTCGGCTTGGAGGAGCGCAATGAGTTGGGTCGGGGCCTCACCCTCGAACCCCACGATCTGTACGTGGCCGGCCTGGACTTCGAGCGCTCGGAAACCAGGACCGGTCGCCTTGGGGTTGCGTTGCTCGTCCAAACTGAACACGAAGTCGTCCTCGGCACACCGTCCTTTCGCGTCGAGCCGTCGGCAGGTCCCGCGCTCGTCCGTCCGGATCTGCAGATACGATGCAACCGAGGTTGATAGCTGGCCAGGCTCTGTCACCAGGTCCGCGTCACGGTGAATCTCCGGCCAGTTCTTTCCGGCGATGCCACGGCAGATCGCCGGGGTGATTCCCAGCGACAGAACGTACAGCCATTCGATGCTGCAATGCCGCGCCGCATCGATGCCTGCGAACGGCGACGAGATGGTGCCGAGCTTGTATTCAGCGGTGAGGTTCGGCTCGGCTACGGTGGCGGTGAGTGCGTGGCGAGCGACGAGGCCACCTTGGCTGTGTCCGAGGACCGTAATCGGCTGCTCAGGAAGCCGCTGTTCGAGCTGGGCCAGTGCGCCCCGTAGACGTTGAGCCGCTGTCTCGATGGTGTCGCGGGACTCGTAGGTGAAGCAGATGGCCTGCTGCCCATGCGCCTCGAAGACGTCCGCGAGCGTTGTGAAGCGTCCGGCCGAATCGTTGCAGCCATGAACGAGGAGGGTCAGCGGCGCGTCCGGGTCGAGCCGCCCCGGTTGGGCGCTGGTCACCGTGCATGGCGTGAGCCCGTCGATGCGTTCGGCGGCACCATCGCCAAAGCGAATCGGGACCGTGCGGATCTCGCTGCCCCCGCAGGCAACGAGGGTGCATCCCAGGAGCGCTTCGGCGATCCATCGCACCGTTGGTATGTACACCACTGTGCACCCCGGGTCGTGGCCGGGCCTGAATCGGGTCACCTCCGTCGTGCGTGGTCGGAGGTGTGGTCGCCTGGGGGTGCTTGCGCCACGGAGGCCAACTTCCATCAGGGGGACGTGCGAGCGACGACGCGCTATTGTTCGGCGAGGGCTCTCTAGGGTGGTGGGCCTCCGGTCCGCGGGAAGCCGACGCAACCATCCTCGGCGAGACACGACAACTTCGACACCTCCTGGCCTTCATGCGGACACGGGCCTGCCTTCACAGGAGATGTCCGCATGACCGAAAAAAACGATACGACAGCTGCGCCTTTCGATCCCCAGGCGCTCGACCCCAACGAACTCGAACGCCTGCCTCAGCGCTACGCGAAGCGGCTGCTGCGGGATCTCAAGGCGTCCAGCGCTCCCGCGCTCCAGGCACTGGAACAGTTCCACCCGCGTGCGAAGAGCGTTGGTTCGCAACCCAAGCTCGCCGATGCGCAACTCGTCATCGCGCGAATCCTGGGCTACGACAGCTGGCCGAAGTTCAGGCAACACCGCACCGCGATGGAGGTTGCCCAGCGGGAGATCGATGAGGGGGCACCCGCGCCTGATCACGAGATGGAGACGCTCCACGTCCGCTGTGGGAGCGACATTCAACAGGCCCTCACGGATGCGGGGTACAGCGGGCGGTTCGTCGAGTTCGCGGACCCTTACTGTCAGGGGCCGGTTCCCCAGGGTTCGGATGATGTCTTGCTGCAGGCCCGGGCCGATTTCCTCGCCCATGCGTTCGAGCTTCAACCGAAGCACACCCTCGCGCGCCTACACGCCGAGCGACAGGCGTTGGACCGGGTGGAGGAGACCCCGCGCGCCGTTCTGTGGTTCGAACACGACAGCTACGACCAGTTGATTCTGGCCGCCGTGCTCGACCGCTTGCGTCGTTTTGATCATCCGTGCATCGAGCTGATCTGTGTCCAACGCTATCCGGGACGACGCCGTTTCGTTGGCTTGGGAGAGTTGGGGCGCTTGCAGTTGCGCGACTTGTGGTCCCAGCGACGCAGGGTGAAGGCCGAGGAGTACGAACTGGCGACCCAAGTGTGGAACGCGTTGCGAAGCGAGGACCCTCGCGGTCTCTGGGCGATCGCCGAGCGTGGCACGCCTGCGATCGAGCCGATGGCAGGGGCCGTGAAACGGCACCTCATGGAGCTGCCTTGGACGACCGACGGACTCTCGCTGACTCAGCGGTTGACCCTGGAGGTGGTCGGGGCGGGGCACGGGCGCGCGGGTTCCTTGTTTCGAGCGTTGCGGACAGTCGAGCCGTTGCCCTTCCTCGGAGACGCGATGTGGTGGTGGGAAGTTCGCGAGCTCGAGGCCGGAGGCGCCCTCTCCCTCACGCGGAACGACGAGGCCTGGCCTGGTTGGGGGATCGCGCTGACGGACCTGGGCCACGGTCTACTGGAGAACAGGGCGGATTGGATCCGGGAGAGCGGGCGGACTCGCTGGCTCGGCGGGGTTCGTTGCGGCACCCGGGGAGGATGGCGGTGGGACCCCACCGCACACGCTCCCGTGATGCCCGACCGTCGGTAACTCGGGCGGACCCCAGCCCGGGACCGGACCGCGGGATTCGTGGGCCGGTCCCGGAGCCGTGTGCCGTCAGGCAGTACATTCGGCGTGCCTACGACACGGGAGATGAAAGGGCCGCGACATTGTGGCATCGGAGCCCTCTGGCCATGCTCGGAAGACCCGAGCGAGAACTGAGATGCACCCGTGAGATTGGAGCCGGAACCACCCGCCGAGACGGGTGAAGACTCGATGCAGCCTCCCGTCCTCACGGCGAAGCTGCCCGGGGCTCAGGCTGCGTCCGCCGCTGTGACGGCACGCGCATCCGGAGTCGCCCCGACGGTTCGCGTACCCGGAGTCGATGGTCCGGGGCACACGGCTCCGAATACACACGGAAGCGAGACGCTGTTTCGATGGTCTCGCGATCTCGAAAAACTGGGTCGATATGTCGTGCTGGGTGTCTTGGGGGAGGGGGGCATGGGGGTTGTGCTCAAGGCCTTCGACCGCACCCTGGATCGTCCGGTGGCGCTCAAGGTTTTGCATCGGGAGCTCGACCAAGAGCACACGATCCGACTGCGACGAGAGGCACAGGCGATGGCGAAGCTGTCGCACCCCAACGTGGTGCAGGTGTACGAGGTTGCCGAGGTTGGGGGGCAGACCTTCGTGGCAATGGAGCTGGTCGAGGGGAAGTCGCTCCGCAAGTGGATGGAGCAGAGCCCGAGTCCTGGATGGCGGGAGTGCGTGACGGTGTTTCTGGGCGCAGGAGCAGGCTTGGCCGCTGCGCATGAGGAGGGTCTGATCCACCGCGACTTCAAGCCGGACAATGCGGTCATCGATGAAAAGGGCCGCCCGCGCGTCCTGGACTTTGGCCTTGCGCGGCGGGCCGAAAACGATGGGCAGTCGGTGACGAGCGATGCGCAGGCCGACACCGCTGGCGAGCGGGCCGTGCCTGAGCTACGCGATACAGCGTTGGGGACTCCACTCACCCGCGCAGGGACGGTGGTCGGCACGCCCGCTTACATGCCGCTGGAGCAGCTCAAGGGGATCGAGACCGACGCGCGGACCGACCAGTTCAGCTACTGCGTCGCGCTGTTTGAGGCGCTGTATGGGATACGACCGTTCTCCGCCGCGACGATGGCAGCGCAGATGGTCGCGATGCTCGAAGGCAAGGTGCGGGCGGCACCGAAGGGGACCAAGATCCCCGTGGCACTCCGCAGGGTGCTCCTGCGAGGGCTGGCGACCAAACCTGAGGATCGGTGGCCGTCGATGGAGCCCCTCTTGGCCGAGTTGCGTGCGGTGGTGGCACCCGTGCGTCGGGGGACACTGGCGCTCGGGCTGTTTGGCGGCTTGTCCCTGGTGAGCCTCAGCATCGCCTACGGAGCTGGCCAGGGGCAGCGTTGTGAGGGGGCCAGGGACAAGCTCGATGGGATCTGGGACGACGCGCGGACGCGAGAGGTCCAGGGCGCGATCCTCAGCACCGGGGTGGGGTACGCCCCCGACACCTGGGGCCGGGTCGAACAACGACTGCGCGTCTACGCCGACAGTTGGGTCGAAAAACACACCGAGGTTTGCGAGGCGACGAGCGTGCGGCAGGAGCAGTCGGCGGAGGTGATGGGCCTTCGGATGGAGTGCCTTCGGAGCCGTCGTGTGGCGCTGCGCGAAGCGGTCGCCGTTCTCGCGGAAGCGGACGAGGCGCGGGTTCGAAACGCGGTGAGCGTCGTCGCAGGATTGCCGCGAATCTCTCGGTGCGATGACGTTGAGGCACTCAGGGCTGAGCTGCCGCCACCGGAAGATCCTGACGTCGCCGCCGACGTTGAGGGCCAGCGAGAGCGCCTCCGGCGGGCCCTCACCTTGGAGCTGGCTGGCGACTACTACGAAGCCTTCGCGGTCGCCGAGGGCGTCGCTGCGCAGGCTGAGACACTGGCGTATGGGCCGTTGCTCGCCGAAGCGTTGTTCCGCCGCGGGAGCCTACGAGACAAGGCTGGCGAGTATGCGGAGTCGGTCGTGGATCTCGAGCGGGCGCTCGGGCTGGCTGGAGAGCATGGGCTCGACGGGGTCACAGCCCTGAGCCTCGGCCTGCTGACGCGAGTCGTCGGGGCTCAGCAGGGCCACAACGAGCAGGGGCTCGTGTGGGGGAAGGCCGCGCTGTCGGTGTCCAGGGGTCCCGGGGTCGAGCCCCTGACCGAGGCGTTCGTCCTCAACAACTTGGGGATCGTGAGCAACGCTCAGAGCAAGTACGACGAGTCATTGGACCGCTACCGAGATGCGCTGGCCATCCGGGAGCACGCCCTGGGCTCGGAGCATCCTTCCGTGGCGGGGGTCCTGAGCAACATCGGCAACGTGCTCTTGAGCCAGGGAAAGCACGGGGAATCGCTGCAGCACCACCGCCGTGCGCTGGCGATCCAGGAGCAGACGCTCGGGCCGGGTCACCCCGATCTGGCCATTTCGTTCAACAGCGTTGGCAATGTGTTCCAGGGGCAGGGCGCATACGATGAGGCGCTCGTCGAGTTCCGACGGGCTCAGGCGATCTTCGAAGGTGCGTTGGGGGCGGAGCACCCGCATGTCGCCCGGTCCCTTCACAACACCGCTCAGGTGCTCATGCGCCAAGAGGAGTTTCAGGAGGCACGCACCAACCTCGAGCGAGCGCTGCCCATCATGGAGCGCGCCCACGGGCCCCGTCACCCCGACGTCGCGACCACGCTCAATACCATGGGCATGGTGGTGGGGAGTGCAGGTGAGTACGCGGAGGCATTGACCTACTTCCAACGCGCGCTGAGCATTAACGAGGAGGTCTTGGGTCCGAGCCACGGAAGCCTGGCTCCTGCACTTCAAAACATCGGCACCGTCTTCGAAGTCCAGGGCGATCACGCGCGAGCGCTGGAGCACCACCGCCGGGCACTGGCCATCAGCGAGGAAACCTTGGGCTCCGGTCACGCGTCCGTCGGGCAGGCACGCTCGAGCATTGGCAAGGTGCTGCAGAAGCAGGGGGAACTCTCTGAAGCGGCGTCCGAGTTTCGCCGGGCACTGGCGATCCTCGAGGACACGCTCGGCCCCAAGCATCCAACGGCAACCTATCCCATGGTCGGACTCGCCCAAGTTGCGCTGGAGCAGGGGGAGTCCGAGACGGCTCGCGTGTACGCCGAACGAGCGGTCTCGGTCCGAGAGTCAGCCGGGACGTCGGCCTCCGGTCTGGCCGACGCTCGCTTCTTGCTCGCCCGCGCTCTGTGGTCGAAGCGATCGCAACGCTCTCGGGCTCATGCGCTTGCCCTCGAGGCGCGCGACGGCTATCGAGACGACGTGCAGGGATCCGCCGACGGTCTCCCCGCGATCGAGGATTGGCTGGCGAGCCATCACCAACCCTGAGCATCAGCCGTGTGGACGGGTCGGCCTGTCCACGCCCCGCAGGGACTGCCCTCGGTCGTCCCGCGGACTGGTGTGCACTCCGAGTTGCGCGGAGTTTTTGGCGTGTGGCCTGCCAGCGTGCATGGTGCAGGTAGGTCGTTATCCTACATGGAACTCGAAGCGTCATCCGTCACCCCGTCTCTCCGGCCCTTCAGGAACCGTGGGGTCGTGGATGAACACGCCGTCACGCTTCGCGTTCGGCCGCTGCGCTGGCGAGACCGCATGCTCCCCGATGTGGTGCGTTGGGCCGGTGCGACCGCCACGGTCGCCGCAGTGGCTGGGGTCTGCGTCTTTTTCGCGTTGCCCTCCGAGGCCGCACGCATCGAGCCCCACGGTGCGGGCTCGCGGTCGATCATGACGCCGATGACCACGGCCGCCCCCGTGCTCGACCAGGCCCGCTTCGAAGCCGCCCCCGAGGTGAGCGACGCGCCAGGCCGACTCGAAGGCGAGGAGGAGGTCATCATCATCATCGAAGATGACGGGGATGACGACGAAGTGCTCATCTTCGACAACTCTCTCGATGCGCCCTCGGCCGCCGCGATGGCCGAACTCCATATCGAACGGCACGAGCACGGGCTTGCCGTTCAGTACGCACTCGAAGCCGTAGAAGCCCAGCCGAGGAACGCTGCGCACCAAACGTTGCTCGGCGAAGCGTATCGGCTCGCCGGAGACCGAAGAGCAGCACGAAAGGCACTTCGCCGCGCTCGGCGTCTGCGCCGCTAACGACAAAGCCCCGGTCCACTTGCGTGGCCGGGGCTTGTCTCATCACGACGTGCGACCACCTACTGGATGATCGGACGCCCTTCCATGTGTCTCGGAGGCTTGAGTCCGAACATGCTCATGGTCGTCGGTGCCAAGTCCTCGATACCCGGGTCATCCACGCCCACTTCGCGGTTGGAGAAGATCACGCCCGGAACCAGTTCGGGGTCGATGCAATGGTCGCCGCCCCAGGCCTTGTCGTTGTCCTGGAAGATGGTTTCTTCGATGCCGCCCGTGGCCGCAGCCCAGCTGGCGCGATAGCCCCGGCAGTAGCCGATGAGCAGGTCCGGACCGGCGCCCAGGTAAGGGCCCTTGTAGAGGCTGGAGGAGATGCCGACCTTCTGGATGGCCATCTCGCCCCGCTCTTCGTCCATGTAGCCCTCGAGCTTTTCTTTGAGCTCTTTCTTGAGCGCCTCGGCCTCTTTGCCAGGCTTGACGATGCCCCGAGCCTCGCGGCCTTTGCGGTTGAGGTAGATACCGCCCATGCCGACCGTGTAGGCCTTGGTTTTGGACCAGTCGACGTGCTCGAAGTAGTCGCCGCTGACTTTGCGGTCGTCCTTGAGGACCAGGTAGCCCTCTTCGCGCAGCCACGCGTTGAGGTTGACGCCCCGGACGAAGGACTCGAACCCATGGTCGGAGAGAACGAAGAAGAGGTCGTCTTCGTTGATCTTCTCCATGGCGCGACCGACGAGGCCGTCCATCTTCACGTACATGTCCTCGATGACGTTCTTGTACGGCTCGATGTCGCGGTCCCTGTTGCCCGGGTGGTCGGGAATGAAGGTCCGGTAGAACATGTGCTGGATGCGGTCGGAGGCATCGAACACGCAGGCCACCACGCCCTTGGGGGTCTTCTCCAGGGCGTTGAAGAACATGGTCTCGCGCTCCTCGTGGTTGAGATACGCCTGATCCAAGAACGCGTCTTCGTCGAGCACGCGCTCGTTCATCGCCCAGGTGTCCTCGGCCAGGCCCAGCGTCGAGTAGCTGCCCATGAGCTTGGACAGGTAGATCGCGTAGGAGGCCGGGTGCGAGATGGGCAGGGCGGGGGACGCCGGATCGATGTTGATCGGCGTCATGTACAGCTCGAGGTGGGGGTCGGTACCCGTGATGAGTAGCCGCGCGATGCCCTTGGCCGAACCCATCATGCCGCTGGAGAAGGCCATCGAGACCCACTCGCTGTACTTGCCCGGCGTGAGTACATGGCTCTCGGAGCCGGCCTCGAACAGGTAGGTGCCGTCGGGTTGCTTGTCGAGCGTGAAGGGCAGCTTGAGGTGCTCGCCCTTGTCGCTGCGAGGGTCGGGGGGTCCCCACACCTCGCCCATGACGCCGCTCTCGGTCTTCACCAACGGCAGGCGCAGGCCCTCGCTCTGGCTCGACTCCTCGTAGGCGGTCGAATAGAAGCTGAAGCTGCCTTGGGTGCCGCGAAGGTCGGGCGTGCACATCGCCGAGAGCACGTGGCCGTTGAACTTCTCAGGCGGGAACGTGATCGGGATGCGCAGGATGGTGCTGTGGATGTCGTGCTCACCCAACAGCTTCCAAAACGGCACGCTCTTGCGGCGCATCTCGACCACCGGTTTGCCCAGCGGGATCTCCATGCCGAGGATCTTCAGCGTGCGCAACGGCGGCCGAACCTTGGAACTGGAGAGCTCGGGTGTGTAGTTCTTGGGGTTGCGGCTGATGAACCCGAAGATGTTGTGCTTGGCCGGGTTGCCGCCCGTGGCGAAGCAGGACCATGCGACCGGAGACAGGCACGGGAACGTGGTGCGCAGCCGGTTGTAGCTGCCCTGGCCTTTGAGCTTCGCGAGGTTGGGCAGCTTGCCCTCTTCCAAGAAGCGCTCGGCAAGCTTGGGGTCGAAGCCGTCGAGACCCAGGAAGACGACTCGTTTGACCTTCGCGTCCTTGTAGGCGCGCGAACCCGACAGCGTCCGGCGAATCATCCGGATCGGCCACAGGAAGAGTGAAACGAAGCCGGAGAAGAGCGCCGCGATGAGCGCCAGGAAGGTGCCGCCAAAGACGAAACCAGCGCCGGGGCCAATGTAGAGGATCATCGGATCTTGCCTTCGAGGAAGGGAACCTCGAACACCTTGTCATGGTTGATCGGGCCGTGCCCGAAGTAGCCACCCTCGCCGAAGAGCTCGCCGTGGTCGGCCATGACCGTGATGTAGGTGTTGTCGGGGACCAGGTCGAAGAGCTCCTCGAACACGTCGTCGAGGTAGTTGACCGTGTCGATCTGCCGCGCGTGCAGCTCCTTCATCTTCTTCTCGTCGAAGAACTTCTCGTCCGAGGTGACGACTTTGCCGTCCTTGATGTTGCCATCGAGCTTCTTGAAGACGCCATGCACGCCGCTGATGCGGGGCCAGTCGTTCTTCTCCTCGGTGGGGCGCGCGTAGGGGTAGTGCGTCTCGCCTACGTTCATCATGAAGAAGTTGGGCTTCTCTTCTGAGAACCGCATGGTCTCGAACATCGACCGCATGTCGTTGTGCTTGTCCATGAGCTTGTAGGTGTCGAAGCCGCGGTTGATGCCCGTCTTCGAGTTGAGCACAGGCATCGAGACTCGAGCATGCGTGTGGTAGCCGAGTTTCTTGAGCCAGACCGGGAAGCAGAGGCTGGGGATCAGCTCGCGGAACGAGGCGTCCTCGGTGCCCAGACGCTCGCCGTACTTGAAGAAGTCTTCTTTGTAGTACTCGCTCGCGTACACGTTTGAGGGCGAGCTGTGCGGCATCAGGCCGGTCATCAGGTTGTAGTGCGACGGCGCGGTCCAGCTGGCGTAGCTGTAGCGGCGCTCGAGCTCGCCGAGCTTCTCAACCGTCTTGGTGTTGCCGGCGACGAAGCTGTCGAAACGGCAGCTGTCGAGCGTGATCATCAAGTAGTTGTTGAGCTTCTTCCGCTCGGGGAGCACCGCTGCGGTGACGCCCTCGGGGGCCGGCTTGGGAGCTTTCTTCGCAGCCTTTTTTGGCGCGACCTTGGCGGGGGCCTGCTTGGCGGGGGCCTTCTTGGCAGCGACCCTGGGGGGAGCCTTCTTGGCAGCGGCCTTCTTGGGCGCGGCTTTCTTGGGCGCGGCTTTCTTGGGGGGAGCCTTCTTGGCAGCGGCCTTCTTGGGGGGAGCTTTCTTGGGGGGAGCCTTCTTGGTAGCGGCCTTCTTGGCAGCGGCCTGCTTAGGCGGCGCGGCCTTCTTGGGGGGAGCTTTCTTGGCAGCGGCCTTCTTGGGCGCGGCCTTCTTGGCGGGAGCTTTCTTGGCAGAGGCCTTCTTGGCGGGAGCTTTCTTAGCAGCGGCCTTCTTGGCAGCGGCCTTCTTGGCGGCGGGCTTCTTCTTTGCGGGAGCTTTCTTGGCGGCTGGCTTCTTCTTGGAGGCCGTCTTCTTGGCGGTCTTCTTCTTTGTCGAGGGCGTCTTCTTCGCGCTCGTCTTGGAGGAGGATCGCTTCGCCTTCTTCTTACGCTTGGTGGTGCTCATGATCGCAGGCCAATCCCGTCAGGGAGGCGAGCCTACGGGCGCCTGCGGGCGTGGTCAAATGCCTCTCACGGCTCACGCGAGTGCGTTGTAGGCGTGTTTGGAGGCTGGCTTCGTGGCGGTGTAGGCTCCGCGCGTGGAGGCCCCGTCCATCCCGTCTGCGTTTCGTGCTGTCCCTCGGACCGGCGTCATCTACGTCACGACCGAAGCGGTCAAGCGGGGCTACGACGCCTCGGATCCCAGCTGGTGCAACCTCGGCCAGGGCCAGCCGGAGACGGGCGAGATCGAGGGCGCGCCCCCGCGCATCAATACCGTGGAGATCGCCGAGTTTGACCGGGACTACGCGCCTGTTTCGGGCCTGACCGAGCTCCGAGAGTCGGTGGCCGCGATGTACAACCGGCTCTACCGACAAGGGATGCCGTCGCAGTACACCGCGGAGAACGTCTCGATCAGCTCTGGCGGCCGTGCCGCGCTGACCCGCGCCGCCGCCAGTATCGGCACCGTGCACCTGGGGCATTTCCTCCCCGACTACACGGCGTACGAGGAGTTGCTCGAGATCTTCCGCGCGTTCACCTCGATCCCGATTCTGCTCCAACCCGAGCGTGGCTACGCGTTCAGCCCCGACGACCTCCGCAAGGAAGTCCAAGGCCGCGGCCTGTCCGCGTTGCTGATGTCCAACCCATGCAACCCCACGGGAAAGCTCGTCAGCGGAGAGGACCTCCGGGGCTTCGTCGAGGTGGCGCGAGAGCTCGACTGCACGCTGCTGATGGACGAGTTCTACTCGCACTACATCTGGGCGGAGACACCGGGGGAGCTCCCCGTCGAGAGTGCGGCCCGCTATGTCGAGGACGTCGACCGCGATCCGGTGGTGCTGTTCGACGGGCTCACAAAGAACTGGCGCTACCCAGGCTGGCGTGTGGCTTGGACCGTCGGGCCGAAGTCGGTCATCGATGTGATGGGGAGTGCGGGCTCCTTCCTCGACGGCGGCGGGAGCCGACCGCTGCAACGGGCAGCCCTGGCCGCGTTGGAACCCAGCGTTGTGGACGCCGAGACGATCTCGATCAACACTACGTTTCGGCGTAAGCGCAACAAGTTCGTCGCCCGCCTTCAGGATCTCGGCGTCGAGTTCGACCACATGCCCGAAGGCACCTTCTACGCCTGGGGCAATCTCTCCAAGCTCCCGCCTCCACTCAACGACGGCATGGGCTTGTTCCGTGCCGCGCTCGAGGAAAAGGTCATCACCGTCCCCGGCGAGTTCTTCGACGTGAACCCCGGCAAGCGCAGGCACAACACCTCGCGCTTCCGCCACTACACCCGCTTTTCGTTCGGCCCCGAGTGGGAAACGCTGAGCACCGCGTGTGACCGCATCGAAGCGCTGATCGCGAAGTGCCGCTAAAAACAACCGAGTCGGGCATCGCCGGCAGACGTGCGCGAGCAGCCGTGGAGACACCCGCTGCTCGGGGAGAACTGAAATGTCTGCCCGTTCAAAGTCGGGGACGGCGAATGACAGTCCATCGGATCGGCGCGTCACGTTGGGCTGAGATTCGGTTCGGGGCGCAAGCGAGCAGCAAGCGACGCTCAGCTGCGTCCGATCACCTTTGCCACGCGGTGGACCATCTCCACCGACGCATCGATCTCGGCCCGTCGAAGCGCGACGCTCTCCACGTTGCACCCAATCGCGAACCCTTTCGCGTCGGCGAACGCGTGCAGTTCTTCGAACGCTGCAAGCGCGGTCTCGACCGAGGTCTGAAGAATGTCGCCGGCCTCTCGGAGCTCGTTCTGCACCCACCGCGGTACGACGACGCCAAGCCAATCGAGAAACTCCAGCGTCTTGGGGGAGCCGCAGGGACTCAAGGTCACCAACACAGCAGGCATGGGCTTGTCGTCGCGCACGCTACGAAACCACAGGTCGCTGAGCAGGTCCTTGGTTGCGGTGACGTCGTACACCGCCTGGCTGACGAAGAACGAGCAGCCCGCGTGTTGCTTGAAGGCGACACGGGCGTCTTCTTCACCCCGGGCACGGTGGCGCTCGGCGATCACCACTCCCCCCAAGGACAAGCCCGGGCAGTGCTTTTGCCGCAGCCTGTACGCATCGGAGAGGCGCAGGCGGACGGTCGCGTCGCGCGAGGGGGCCCCCACAAAGACCGTGGCCAGTCGGTGGGCTTGTGCGCGCTGCATCCACGCGAGCATCTCGGCCTCGTCTTGCTTGGCGACGGACCGGTAGACGAGTTTGTCCACGCCCAGGCCCGCTAGATCCTCGGTGGCGTACTCCAGCGGGTCGACGGTCTGAAGGTACGGAAACGGCCGGACCGCATCGGTGCGGCTGCTCTCGTCTTGGAGGTCGTAGACGACCAGCGCATCGACGGGCAGACCCTGGATCCGGGCCGTCTGCTGCTCGGCGAGGCTCTTGCGTCGCTCCGCGTCGAACGAGACTTTGGGCGGTGTGATGCCGTACGTCAGGCGCGGAACGTCCGTGGGCCAGGGCTGCCGCATGCCGCTGTCTATCATGCGCGCCGCGGGGCTCGCTCGAGGATCAACAACACCGCAGCCATCACTTCGAGGGTCCCGTGAAACCGTGCGACCCGGAAGTAGCCCTGGCCGGCCGCAAGCATGTCGAAACACGCCCAGGCGATGAGCGCCGCCGCCAGCGCGGCGATCACCCACAGGGCGACGCGGTCGAAGTCTCGCTCGAGATCTTGAGCGCTGGCGCGAAACGTCATCACCGTGCTGCGGCGGCGCTCCTCATCCGGGATCATCTGCAACCACATCGCGTAGTGGACGGACTGCATGAAGCAGAACAGCAAGACGAGCCGCATCCCGAGCATGGGCGCGAGACCCTGGGCGAGGCGCCAGAGCTGACGGTCCGCGCTGTCGCCAGTCGCGTGCCACTCGAACCCAGACCCGACCAACTCCACGCCAAGGTGACTCAGCAGCAAGCAGGAGGCGGCGACGAGGAGAACCAGAGGAAGCCAATGCATGCGACCACGCCGTGCCCTCCAGGCCCACCAGAATGCGACGGCGCCGAAGTTGTGCAGGTGGCCGAACACGATGTCGCTGCTCGGGCCCAGGTGGTCGAGTCCGAGGCCGATGCCGAGCACGACGGCCGCGGCGAGGAGTCGCCGAGCCAGCGGAGCGCGGGCCACCAGCGCGACGCCTGCCGCCCCAACGAAACCCCACACGAGGTCCACGCCCGCTCCGAGCATCAGCAAGGGAAGCCCACCCAGCACCCATAGGAGTCGCCGATGCCCGAACCCCGTACGCACGACCAGGTATCGGATGTCCGCGGCGATATGGGGGACGCCCCACACGAGCGGACCAAGGACGAGTAGCCACAGCGGAGCCACGAGGGTACCGAGCAGCGCCGAAACCACGACCGCGCTGAAGATGACGGACACCCGGAGTTCTCGGTCGCGCGCGAGCCGGGCTCCAAGCGGACCCAGCGCTCGAAGCCATCGCAGGCGGAGCACGTCGGCGCCCGCCATGAGACCGCGTCCCACCACGCCGCCGGGGGGTTGGTAGGGGTCGGTCGTCATGTCATCCCAGACAAGGGGCCGGGACGGGTTGCCGAGCTACTCGTCGTCTTCGTTGGACGCCCGCAGCAACAGGACCGGGACCGGCACGTTTCGCACGACCTGCTCGGAGACCGAACCCAGAAGCAAGCGCTTGAGGCCCTTGCGGCGTCGCGACGGCATGACGATGAGCTCGAAGTCGTGCTCGTTGGCGTACTCTGCGATGGCGTCGGCGGCACCTCCGATGCGTACGGCAGCGGCGACGTGCTCGTGGCCGGCTCCGTTGATCGAGTCGCGCACCTTGCCGAGGGTCTCGGCAAGATCTTCCTGGGCATCCCGGTTGCGTTGCTCGCTCATCGTTGCGATCGCGCCGCTGGGCTCGACGGCGTGCAGGGCCGTCACGTCGCCGGGCCGCTCAACCATCGTCAGCGCAGCCTCGAGCGCTTCGAGGGAGGCGGCTGAGAAATCCCAAGGGACGAGAACCTTCTTCTTCGGCAAGGACCAGGACATGGGCCACCGAACGGTATCGGTGTCTTGCGGCGGAGTCACGAACAGATGGAACCGGCCGCGAGGGTCCGGCAGTCCATGCCATCGGGGCACTCTTGGCCCTGACTACAGTCGAGGGCGCAGACGGTGTCCATGCCGCTCTCTGTCTTCGTGGGCAGGCAGATCGGAACCGCCGTGCCGCCCGGGGTGGGGTCGCATTGTGCCAAGGGCGACTTGCAAGCCCCGGCGGTGCAAAACGGATCGATCGGTTGCCCGCCAGTGTCGGTGGCCGTGAGGCAGGCGGTCAGGCCGATGCAGTCGACGATGCTGGCGCACGAGGAGTACATGCCATCCTCCGGTTGTTCGCTGGGCGGCTCACCGAAGGTTGACTCGCCCCCCGAGGAGCCGAGGGGGTCGGTGTCGGTGGAGGCTTCAGCCGAAGTCTCGCCGGTCGACTCGGCGGTCTCCGTGGGCAGTTCCGTGTCGCCGGAGCCGCCGGTGGAGTCGGACGCGGTGGTGGACGTTGCCGTGGTGGGGGTCGCCGTGGTCGCCGTTGCCGAGCCTGAACTCATCGGGGCGAAGGTCGTTGCCGCACTTGTCGCGGGCTCGTCCCCCGACGCACACCCGAGCCAGACCCCGGCAAGCAGCCACCCGCATCGCTTCACACCCCGAGTATGGACCGGGGGCCGGGGAAACTCCAAACTGCCGGAGGGCTACCACCCGGCGAAGGAGCAGACAGCGGAGCCGCGGCCGAGCGCCGTCACACAGGTCTCACCGTTGCACACCAGTCCGTTGGCGCAGGCGTTTGCGTTGGCGCAGGACTCGCCTTCGAGTGGTAGGTCGATGCAGTACCCCGCCGGGCAGAAGCCGGATTCGCACTGACGGTGGCCGGTGCAGGTCCCGCCAAAGGGGGCTCGAAGAGCACACTCTCCTTCGGGAACACTGGACGTATCGCACCACAGCCGACCGCCGCACTCGCCCGTCGGGCAGGGCTGTCCCTCGCCGTCAGGGAGTGCAGCGCAGCGTTCGACGTTCCAGTCGCACCAGCTTCCCTCCACGCAGTTGCGGCCCTCGCATCGCTCGCCGACCTCGGCGGGCGGCAGACAGGTGCCTTGAGCGCAGTCGAATCCCTCCACGCAGCCCGCCTCTCCGCAGGGCTCCCCTTCGGCCGCAGGAGTCTCGCAGCGGTCGCGCGCGTAGTCACAGCGTAGGCCTTCCGCACATCGACCGTTGCGACAGGATTGACCCTCCTCGCGATCGGCCTGACACGCTGTCGTGCCCTCCCTGTCGCACCAAAGCCCGGAGGCACAGTCGATCTGGTCACAGCGCTCACCGAGCTGCGCCGCGGCTCGACAGATCTCGGTGTTCCAGTCGCAATACGCATCGCGTGCGCAGTCCCCATTGAGGCAGCGCTCGCCAATCTCCGGCAGTGCCCTGCAGTTGCGGGACTCGAAGTCGCAGACGAGATTCTCGGCGCAGTCGTCGAAGTCCGTTCCGTTTTCGTCTCTGCACAGCGCTCCTTCGGGGAGCCCCGCGAGCGCGTTGCACGGGTCGACGCATGTCCCGTCGACACATGTCGATCCCTGCATGCAGTTGCTGGTGACCGTGTCGTGGGCGTCGCAGTCCCCGCCAAGTTCGACGCTGCCGTGGAACACGGAGCAGAATCCCTCGCACAGATGACCATCGTCGGTCGTGGCATCGAGGCAGCCGTGCGCTTGGACGCGGGCCTGAACCGACGCGACACATTCGGCGTCGAAGACCAGACCCTTGGCGCGGCCGAACTCGAGGCGAGCGTTCCACGTCGAGCGCCGAACGTCACAAGCGTTCATCTCGTCCTCACCCGCACATCGGCACGCCTCGGTCTGTTCGCACAGCGTCGTCAGCAGCCGCTCAACGTCCTTCTGTGCGGGGTCTTCGATCTGGCACCCACCGCTCAGAATCGACGCAAACACGCCCATCATCGTCCACTGTCCCTTTAAGCCAAGCATGCTGAGCAGCTTGCGGGATGGACGCCGGCGGAGCAAGTCGTCGGCTCGGCTTCCCGCCACGACGGCCGGCGTGGTACGGCAACAGCGGTGCATGCGGTCCTGTTGAGCCTGACAGTTGCGATTCCCGCAGCTCGCGCCCCGGAACCCGCAATCGAAATCGAGGACGCCGGAGCGCGCTATCGAGTGTGTCACGACAAGCGGCAGTTCTCGTGTTGCACCGGCTCCGAAGGCCCTTGTGTTCGTACGTCGATGGCACGGCTGACCTTGCTCGGGGTCGGTGCCGCGGTCGGCGGGGTCGCGGCGACGATGCTATTCGCAATTGGCGACCGGAGCAACGTTGGAGACCCGGCAACCTTCTTCGTGGGTGGAGGTGCGATCGCGGGGGCCGGCGCGTTGCTGGGATCGCTGATCGGCCGCCTTGGAGGAGACGCGCCGGGCGATGCGGATCGTGTTCGGCCCAGCACCCTGGGCGTGGATTACAGCGTGCCGCAGCCGGGCGCGCTCGACGAGACGAACCCGCACGAGATGCGGATGACGTTCGCCCCCAACTTCTTCTTTCGCGATGGTGGCGGACGAATCCGGTTGTTCGGACACGTTGGCGGCACGCTCTGGCAGGAGCAGCATGTCGACCCGCGGCCGCAGTTCCAACAGCCCATCGAAGGGCAACTCGGGACAGCGCCGGTGTCCCTTCGCGAACGCCGGCTGTCGATCGGCGTCGGTGCGGACCTGGCCGTGAATCTGCCGTATCCCGTGTTTTCCAGGTCCTCGTTCTTGGGCGCATCCGAGCTTCGCTACAAGCCCGAGTTTCAGATTCGCCGCGAAACGCTCGACCCCGGACTCCCGAGCCAGCGTGTCATCGAGCGAACCATGATGTTGCCGCTCACCATCGGTGCACGGTGGCGGCTCTCGGAGCGACAGCGGTTCACCGTGTACTTCGGTCCCAGACTGGACACGATCTCGTTTGCCGAACCGGGACAAGATCGGCTCGAGCGCGGCGGGGCGCAGATCGGGCCGCTGTACGGCGAAGCTTGGTATGACGTCGATTTTCCAATGACCCAGCGGGTGCGGAGGGACGGAGCCGTGCGCCGAGCCAAGGTCAACAGCCAACTCAGCATGGGCTATGTGCATAGCCGGTTCGATGGGCGTGGTCTCAACCTCGGCCCGGTCATCGGGTTCTTGGGTCCGGTTCATGTTCGGTGGGCCACGCGGATCCGCCCGAGAGACTGGCCGGTCGCGATTCAGGTCGGCGCAGGGGCCACCGTCGGAAATGGGTTGTCCGCGGCGGCCAATGTCGGTGTGGTGCTGCCGGACGTCGGGGCCCGGCAACGGGAGGCGGGAGACCAACGATGATGCGCAAGATTCTTTTCACTGTGGCGGGACTTGGCGCGCTCGCGTCCATCGTCGCGATCGGGTCGTGTGCCGTCCCGGAGTGCACGAACCCCGACTACTCGGAGCCTGAGTGCAGGGTCATCGCCGAGAATGAACTCGCTCGACTCAGGACGCCATCCTCGATCGAGGTGCGGTTTCAGGACCCCGCTGCTCGCTCGACCGCGACCTGGGATGCGCGAGGTCGCCTCGAGTTGGAAGACGGGGTCGTACGCGCTCGTGTGGCCGGGCCGGGCCGGTTTGCGATCAGCCTCGAGTCGGAAGAGGGAGCTCCGGACATGGTCACCGTGGAACTCGACAACGTTGACCCCTCGGCAGACGTTTGGGTCGACCAAGCAGGGACCGAGACGCCGGTGCTCGCACCATCCGACCAGTCTCTGCGCCGGAGCGTCGAGCTCGCGATCACCCCGGGTGAGCCTGTCTTCGTTCGAGGTCGACGTGGGTGTCCGGAGCGCTACCGGGTCGCGTTCGTGAGCGACATTCAGACCAACCCTGCGCAGTTCGAACGCATCGTCGAGCAACTCGAACGGGAGCGGGACGACGGGGACATCGTCGGCGAGCCCCTTGTCGCGTTGGTGATCGCAGGCGACCTCACCGAGTCATCGCGTGACGACGAGTTCGACCTCGTCGAGGGCCTCTTGAGGAATGCACCGGTGCCGGTCGTCGTGACGCCTGGCAACCACGACATCTACCGACCACGCCAGCCCCACTTCAACCGGCGCTTCGGTCCGGGTAACCACGTCGTGGAGGTCTGCGGTCTCAGGCTCGTGATGCTGGACACGGGCAGCGGTGCGATTGCGCGTTCGGTCGAAGCTCGCCTTCCCGAGCTGTTCGAGCGTGGGGATGCGCGCGACGTGATCGTCGTGATGCATCATCCGCCGTACGCCGGACTCACCGGCGCAGGTTGGTCCCGCGAAGATCGGGCGCAGCGCCTTCTTGCCGAAGCTGCGATTGCGAACGTCGATTTGATCGTCGCGGGTCACGCACATGCGTTGCGTGACTTTCCTGGCATTAGTGTTGGGGACACAACATTGCGCCAAGTCATTGCCGGTACCGGTGGTGCGTACCAGGGACTGGGCGAACCGCGCTTTGGCTATTTGAGGGTCACAGTGGGGGGTCCTGACCTTCAGACCTGTTTCGTCGAAACGCCGCCCCCAGGTTTCTCCGGACCCCAAGGTCAGGGACTGTCCGACCGTCTCGACTATTGTCCATGAACAATCCGGCTTGACGGCCGGAGACGACGGGCTAGAACACGCCGGCCATGCAACGCAGAGGGCTCCTCCTTGGGCTCGCGCTGCTCGGAGCGTGCGGATCTCCTCCGCAGTTCGAGGCGTGGCCCAAACCGAACGCGGACGTGTCGCCCGCCACCCACGTCGTGTCTTTGCACGCCGATCTCCCGCAGCAGGTCTTCACGTCCACGTACGGTGCTCAGCGCAACTCTTGTGAAGGGTTCCGGGTGGTGGTCGACAAGAGCGGGCGTCCTCGCCATCGCCGGATCCGCAAGCCGTGGACGAAGGCCGACCGGGACCGATTCCGTCTCCTGGTGACGATGGTCGCCCGGGAGATGGGCGCCGAGCCTCGGTTGCTGCACGCATGGTCGATGCGCGAGTCGACCTACCAACCCAGTGCGTTGCACGTGCTCAACCCCGACGTGAATGGGGCGACCCAAGCGTGGCGGAAGTACGCCTACGATGCGGACGAAGAAGTGGAGCTCGAGACCGCGCTCGCACAGACCGACGCGACGGACCCTCGGTATTGGAAGCTCAAGGGGAAGCTCGCGCGACTGCGACGCTTCAAGGGCAACCAGCACCTGTACGCCGAAGTCCAATACGATCGCATCACGCCAGACGGCACAGTCACCGAGGCTCGTGGCTCCGCGTGGGCATTCGGGTACGGCCCGTTCGGGTTCAACCCGGCGTACTTCGTTCAAGTCTGGGATTCGAAGGCGCCGCCGTGGATCTTCTGCCACGACGATGGGATTCCCGCGATCGTGACGGCGATCTGGTCTGCCCGCGCGCACCAGCGTGAGTGCGAAGCGGCGGGCATCGGCGGGTCCTACAACGTGCTCAATCGCAGATTGGGCCGGGGACACTGCGCGCAGCCCGATCCTCAGACTGGGTTCATTGCCCGGTTGGGCCGCTTGGGCCTCGATGCGAATCAGCGGGCGCGGTTGGGGAAGAAGCACCCCGCCGACAACACCGATCGGGCGGAACTCCTGGAGCTGCTTCGGTCCCGCGCGCGGGCCCAGGGCTTGCTCTCCCCGCACGCCCAAGACCCCGCCTAGTGTCGTGGAGCCTACGGCGCCGGGTCCACGCAGTCCCCACTGTGGACGCTTGTACTGCCTGGCCATCCGTCGTGCTTCCGACGCAGCTCCCGAGCACGCTCCTCTCCGAGGCTGTCGCCGACGAGTCGCTCGAAATCGTTCCCAGTTTCGGCTCTCATCCTCGACACCCGTTCTTCGATCGACATCGTCGATCGGTCGGTTGGAGGCTGCAGAACGCCGGCGCGCTCCTGGGCGATACGGCGTTGGATATCACCGACCAGCTCTTGGTCCAGCTGATCGAAGATGAACGATTCGAGCGTTTTCCCCGACGCGTCCTCGGCGGTTGTCTCGTCACCGCCCAGTTCGAGGTACATCTCCCGCAGTGCATCGTTGTATCTGTCGTACTGCGCGGTGGCAGCCGCGTGGAGCTTCTTGGCCTCCGCGGGATCGGTGACCCCGAGTCGATCCGCGACCATGCGTGACGAAGGCGGCTCGGGGTTGTCGACGAAACCGAGCGAGTCGATCTTGACCGTGGCGCACCGCGCCATCTCCATCAGCGTGTCCTGGTCTGGCTCAAGGAACGGACAGGTTCCGCCGCGGCTCTGGCTCGCACACATTTTGGCGCGAGCCTTGGCCGCCTGGGGGCTCTTGGGGTCGATCGCACCGCCGAGCTCGATGACCTGTCCTTCGAGCTCTTGAATGCGAGCGGCCTGGGCATTTTTCTCCTCTCGGATGCGGTCGATGTCCCTGGCCTGGCGGGCGATATGGGCCATCGGGTCCCCGGCGATGTCCCCAGCTTTCTTCCCGACCAGCTGCGTATCCGCGACTTGCGAGTCGCGGTGGTCGTCGCCGTCGGGGTCAAAGCGAACCGGTGCTCGGGCATCGGAGACCCGCCCAGAGTCTCCAGCCGCGAGGTCGACGCTGCCGTGGTCATTGGCAAGAACGACACCCCCTTCGTAGACGGTGACGACAAGAGCGGAGGCGAGCGCGGCACCGAGGGCGCCGGCGCGGACGTTGGTGGTTTTCATGGTCGGGGGCTCCAGGTCGACCTCGAAGCAGGTTCCGGTCACGGTCACCGTGCCCCGTGGGGTCACGACGTCGAAACGTTCACCATGGTCGACCCGATAGAACACGCGGCCAGACCTCTGATCGATTCGGGTGGTGCCGTCGGAATCGACCGACCACTTCATTTTCGTGCCCGGCTGAGCCACCGCGGTTGCGCGGTCTCCAAGAGCGACCGTCTCCAGTTCATGCGCATCGAGCTGGTCTTCGATGGTTCCGCCGCCGTGAAGCGCCCAAACGAGCCCGAGGACCAGCAAGACAGCGGCGACCGCCCCGCCCCAAGCCCATTGTCGCCGAGGTGTTCTCGTATCCGTGCGCGTGCCGGCCTCTGCGTCCGAGAAGTGGGCCGCGAGCACGCCGGCTGCAAACTCCACATCTGGCTCAGGGACCGGCCAAGCCGCTTCGATGCCCTCCATGGAGGTCTCGGCGCGGGGGCGTTTCTCGTCAGTCATGATCGGCCTCCGTCAGGGCGCGTCGCATCCGGGCGCGGGCGCGGTACAGTCTCGATTTCGCGGCCGAGAGGTCCAGCTCGAGGACTTCGGCAACTTCTGTCTCGGTGAGCCCGTGCACGTCTTTGAGGACGAACACGGCGCGTTGCTCGGGGGTGAGCGTCGCCGCCGCCTGGAGGATGCGTTGGCGGGCATCGAGCGCGTCGTGCGGATGAACCGCGCGCGCGTCCAGGTCGTGCAGGGGTTCGGTCTCGATTCGGCGACGTCGCAGATGACTCAAGGCGACCCGGGTCGCGATCGTGAGTAGCCAGGTCGAGACCTTGGCTGGCCCGGCAGGGTCGAAGCGGGGCAGGGCGCGCAGGGCCTTGAGGAACGTCTCCTGAGCGAGGTCCTCGACGTTCGTCTGCGCCTGTCCTGGGCCCACGATGCGGCCGATCGCGGCGAAGACGAGGCGTTGGTGGAAGGTCACGAAGCGCGCACATCCGTCGCGATCACCGCGCCGCGCTCGCGCCAGGCTGAGCTCATCGAGCTCTCGGCGACCCCCGGACGGGGGCAGGTGGGGCGCAGCCGTCACACCCCATTACACCCCAGTTCGGGGGCGAACGATTCGGGGGCGAGAAAAAACTGTGCGGGAAGTGCTGGCGTTCAGGCTGAGAGACAGGCCTGCAGCTTGGCGGGTTCTTTCGGCGAGGAGAGGAGGGCCTGGAGCGTGGCTGTCAGTTCTGCGCGTCATGTTCGAGAATCTGCTTGATCAGCTCTTCCAGGATCGGCGGCGGAAACGCTCCAACCAACGAGTACCCGTTGATGAAGAACGTCGGTGTCCCGCTGAGGTCGGCCTTGTTCCCCAGCCCAATGTCGTACCGCACCTGCGCCATCGACTTGGGGTCGTCCAGGCACGTCTCAAACGCATCAACATCGAGCCCGGAGTCCTTGGCGTAGTCCACCAGGTCCCCGCGCTCCAGGGACTCCTGGTTTTCGAACACGACGTCGCCGAACTTCCAGAATGCCTCTTGCTTGGCTGCACACACGCCTGCGACCGCGGCCTGGCACGCGAACGGGTGCAGGTCGTTGATGCCCGGGTTGCAAGCATCGTTGAGCGGGTAGTGGGCGAAGTGCAGGCGGATGTTGCGGTCGGTGGTGTCCAAGTACTCTTCCATCCCGGTCCACAGCTTCTTGCAGAAGGGACACTGGAAATCGCCGAACTCGACGATCACGACCTCAGCCTGCTCGTTCGTCGCTCCGCCCACGAACTTGGTCGGGTTGTCGCGCATCTTCAAGACATCGACGGGCTCTCTGTCGAACGTCTTGTTCTTCTCGAGGATCGCCGCTGCGAGCTCGGGAGCGTTGGCGGCAACATCCGCGTCCTGCTCGGCTTGCTGTCCTGCGAGATAGGCGTGATGCCAGTACACCGCTCCGGCGAGGGCAAACCCGAACACGCCGAGCGGAACGAACGCGTCGTTTCCGACGAGGTCGTCGAAGAGGTCGCCAGCGACAGTGTCCACATTCCGTGCAGACCAGGCGGCGATGTACAGGCCAGTGTTGAGTCCGTACCAGATCACGCAGAACGGGCAGAAGGACCCCTCGATGATCGAGAACGTGCCCATGACGACGGACGCCAAGAGGCTGAACGATGCGAGGG
Organism: Nannocystales bacterium; assembly: GCA_050633305.1. Taxonomy (GTDB): domain Bacteria; phylum Myxococcota_A; class Polyangia; order Nannocystales; family Nannocystaceae; genus CAJXVA01. The sequence continues at coordinate 346,261 of JBOEGF010000008.1, read as the reverse complement.
CCAGCAGCAGGGAACGGTAGCCGTCGCGTCGCTGGGCTCGGCGCCGAAACGCCATGACTGCGCAGGCCAGCGTTGCCAGAGCCCCCGCGAAGCCAATCGCCGCGACGGGAACCCCAAGGACCGAGCCGAAGCGCCCGGCGGTGACGGAGCATCCGTTCTCGGCGTACTCGTAGCAGGCCCCCGCGACCGTGTTGACGCCTGTCACGTAGTCGATGTGCACCCGCATCAAGTAGATGCCGTCCGCGACCGCGAGGGTCGAGAGGATGATCAGGGCGATGAGGGGGACGGTGAAGTTACGCGGCTTCGACACCAGGGCTCCGGGAGCAGGCTTTCGTGACCCACGTAGGGATGTCAAGCGGGTCCGGGCTCTCGCACAGAACGGGCTGGGCTCCGGTTCCGTATCGCGACGCAGGCAGGACGCGTATCGTTGCTCCATGGGCAGTTGGCCTGCGTTCGAGCTGACTTCGGCCGCTGTGCGGCACGATGCGGGGGGCCTGCTGGTCGTGTCCAAGCCCGCGGGGCTCGCCGTGCACGCGACGGTCGACCCGGCGCGGCCCCACCTTGCCGGGGCGGTGTTGTCGTGGGTCAAGGCGCGCGGTGGAGCCGATGCCGCGCTGCATCACCGTCTGGACGTGGACACCTCGGGCCTGGTTCTGTTCGCGACGGACGCCGCGCTCAACCGGGCGATCTCGGAGATGTTCTCGAATCACACGGTCGACAAGCACTACCGCGCGGTGGTCCAGCCGAGCGGGCAGGCGCCCCCGGACACGTGGAAGGTGGAGAACTTCCTGGGCCGTGACAAAGAGTCCAAGGCCACCCGCTATCGCGCGGTTCGCTCCGGTGGAAAAAAGGCGATCACGAACTTCGAGGTCTTGGAGCGCCGGACGGACGGGACAATCCTGGTGGAAGCCAGGCCGGTGACCGGGCGCGCGCATCAAATCCGCGTTCATTGTGCGGAGGCCGGGTGGCCCATCGTTGGGGACCGGTTCTACGGCGGCGACAAGAGTCCGCGCCTGATGCTGCATGCGCAGAGGCTGTGCTTCGAACACCCGCGTGGCGGACGCGTAGACGTGCAGGACCTCGGGGACTCGGGCTTCTCTACAGCGCGTCGATCCGAGTGAGCGCGCTACGGGTGTTTCGGGTGTACTCGGACCTCAGCGCGGGAGCGTTGCGCACAGCGTCGACGGTGGCCAACGCTTGGCGTCGCTCCGCGGCGGTTCGGGTTGTCGAGCGAAGGATGGCTTCGGCTTGGAGAAGGTCCCACAGCCGCTGCTCGGCCGGCTTCGGAGTGCCGATCGCCAACGCTCGAGCGATGGACGCCCACGCGGTGTCTGGCTCGTTGTCCGCAAGCTCGACCTGCGCCAAGGCAACGTCGGCACGAGCGATCCGCACGTGCTCCGGGCCGAGGCGTTTGGAGAAGATCGCACGTGCCTCGAGGGCGTGCGTGCGCGCGGCTTCGAGGTTCTCAGCGAGTCGTTCAATCTCGGACAGGTTGAGTTGCGTGACGCCGGTGGCCTCGGTCCCTGGGCCGAGGTGGGCCTCAAAGAGGCTCCGCGACAGGTTCATCGCGGTGCGAGCGTCATCAAGCCTTCCGATCGCGATCAGAATGGTGCCGCGGTTGTTCAGCAGTCCCGCTCGGTGCGCATAGTCGTCGCCGAGGTCCTTTCTGAAGTACTCGTCGGAGTTGGAGACGGACTCGAGTGCATCTTCGTACAGACCCAGGGCCATCTGCGCGCTGGCGACGTTGGCCAGGGTGACGGCTTCGCGGGTGCTGCCGGGGCCTCGATTGCGACGGAGCAGGGTGATGAGGATCTTGGACGTCTCGAGCGCCTTCTTGCTGTCGCCGCGCTCGTTGGCCCGAGTGAGCACCTCTTGGAGGTATTCCTCCTGCGCTGGATGGTTGGCACCGACTTCACGGACGAGCAATGCGTGGGCGACCTCGAGCTCTTCGAGCCCTGCGGTGGCGCCGTCTCGCTTGTGCAGGAGCTCGGAGAGCAGCAATAGGGTGGAGGCCTGCGTCCCAAAGGTTGGGATGTCCTTGCTCACCCGGACGGCTTCCCGAGCGTGCTCGATCGCGTCGTCGTAGCGAAGCTGGACCTCGGCCACCTTGGCGAGTCCAGCCAGGGCACCGAGGACGGGGAGGGGTTGTCCGCTCGCGCGCCCAAGCGCAAGTGCCTGCTCGAACATCGAGACGGCCCGCGTCTCCGCGAGCTCGTCCTTGTAGGCATAGGCGGCGGAGACTGATGCGTTGGCCGCAAGATCATCGAGGTTGTGCTCGAGAGCGACCGCGAGTGCTTCATGCAGAAGCGCCAGTCTCTCGGGGCCTCGGAGTGTCCGGCCTTCGATGATCTTGTACTGCGCGCGGACCCGCGGATGGGTCGAGGAGGTGAGTCGCGCCTTGAACGGCTCGAGGACAGCACGGACCGAGTCTCGGTTCTCCTGCCACATGAGCACCGATGCTTTCTCCAACACTGGCAGTAGCTCGCGTGCATCGGTATGTTGGGCATCGGTCTCGGGAATGAACACCCCCCTCGAGATGACTTCGCTGTCGGAGCATGGTCCGACCCGCGGCAACTGCTCCGCAAGATCCGCCGCTCGCTCCACAGTTCGGGCGTCGGCGAGCGCCAGGACCTCCGTGGTGGCCTGGAGTCGGCGGAGTCCGCGATCGAGGCAGGCCATTCGAAGGTCCAGCATTCGCCCGGACTGCTCGCCGCGTTCGGCGGCGAGGCAGGCATCGCTGGCGGCTTCGACCCAGTCCTCGGAGAATGCATCGAGACTTCGGGTCGCGGCGTCGAAGGAGGACTGAGCGTACGGCGCTCCGGTGGCTGTGAATGCGGAGAGAAGCTGCCGCTTGTCGTCGGGGGTGTAGGCCTGTGCGACCCGTGCCTCGAACGACGAGCACGGGCGCTGCGGGGGATCGGCGACCATGACAGCTCCAGCGCCGACCGCCAGTCCCCCGAGCCCTCCCAGCACCCATGTTCGTCGGTTTCGAACCGGCGGTGTGAGGGCGCGGACGAATGCCCGCATCGAGGGGTAACGGTCCTCGGGTTTGGCGCTGAGCCCTCGGAGCACCGCGCGATGAACTCGCCGGGGGGCTGTCCGTTGTGTCGAGGGGACGGAGACCTCCGCGCGTTTGATTGCGACACAAAGCTCGGTCGAGTTCGCGCCTGCGAAGGGGCGCCGACCGTACAACGCCTCGAACAACGACACGGCGAAGGAGTACTGGTCGCTACGGTGGTCCGCCGGCCGGCCCACATGCTGCTCGATCGGCATGTATGCCGGGGTGCCCATGACGATCCCGGTTTGGGTCAGGCGGGCCGACGGGGGAAGGTGGGAGGCCGACGCGGACGCCGGGAGAGCTGGAATCTCACTGCGCTGCTCGAGCGCCAAGCCGAAGTCTGTGACGTGGGCGCGGCCATTGGGACCGATCAACACGTTGTCGGGCTTGAAGTCTCGGTGCACGATCCCACTTTCGTGCGCCGCCTGGAGTCCGCGCCCCGCATCCCGGAAGACCGCGACAATCTCCCGGGGAGTGCGTGGTCCCGCTGCGAGCCAGCGCCGGAGGTCTGGTCCTTCGACGATCTCCATGGCCATGAACACGTGGCCGCGAATCTCTCCGACGTCGTAGACAGACACGACACAGCGGTGCGAGAGCTTGGCCAGCGCTTGAGCCTCGCGGAGCAGGCGCGCGTGATTGGCTCCGTCTTCGGACTCGTCGGGGTGGAGGAGTTTGAGAGCGACTCGGCGGTCGAGTCTGGAGTCGTAGGCTGCCAGGACAATGCCCATGCCTCCGACGCCCAGCGGTTCGAGGACGACGTATCGTCCGAGTGCTTCGCCGCGACGAAAAGGCACACGTACGGCCCTGGAGGCCTCCGAGTGGACTCCGTCGGTCGGGGAGCCTTCGGGCCGAGTGACTGCCTCCGGGTCGGAGGTGACGGTGGCTTGCGGGTCGCTCACGGGGTCGGCTCGACGTCGTTCTCGTGGGCTTCGATCCAGGCACGGACCTCTGCGCGGTGGCGAACGTAGGGCGGGGACTGCTCGTAGTCGGCGAGGGCAGAACGAGCGAGCTGAACCGCTTGCTTTCGGTCACTCGGTGAAGCGCCCTCGGTCTCCCAGAGAATCCGCGCGAGGACGAACGAACCCAGCGCCCGATCGGCGGGGACCGTTGTGCGGGCCTCCCGAGCCCGTTCGACAAGCCGCCGCGCGGTGTCGTACTCGCCTGCTTCAAGCTCGGCGTACGCGAGGAGCGTGCGCGCATCGGCAAGACGATGGTGCTTTTCGCCGAACTGCTTCTCGAGGAGTTTTAGCGCCTGAGTCGCGTGGGTTCGCGACCGCTCGATCTCCCCGTCCTGACGCTCGACAGAGGCCCGGAGCTGAAACTCGAGCGCTTGGAGCTCGGTACCTTCGAAGTGCGCTTCGTGAATGAGGGTTGTCAACTCGTCGAGTCGTCGCCGAACCTGATCGTCTCTCCCGTCGACCAGCAGGACGACCGACATGTTGATCAGCACTTGTGCGGTGCCCGGTGCGTAGTTGGAGGGACCTCGGAAGATGTCGAGAGCCTCGGCGAGTCGGCCGAGCGCGTCGTCGACCATGCCCAGCTCCTTCATCGGAATGGCGACGTTGGTCAGCGCAGCGGCGTATCGCAGGGAGTCGCGTCCGTAGTGGAGCTCCGTAATGCGCTGGGCTTCTTCTGCATGGGTGAGCGCCGCGGCAACGTCATCCCGGTTCATCGCAAACTCGCTCAGCTTGGTCTCGATCGATGCGATCACCGGAGCGTCGCCGTCGAGTTCCCCTATGAGCGCGCGGGCTTCGTGAATCTCCTCGAGTCCGGCTCGCTCACCGTCTCGGTACTGCAGTGCCCTTGCGTGGGACAGCAGGAGTTCGACCCGTGCTCTTGGGGGGTACGATTCGTCGTCCTCGGTCAGTTGGAGTGCATGTTGAGTGCGGGCGATCGCGTCATCGTGGCGTCCTGCTTGGGAGTAGACCCCGGCCGACGTCGAGGCCACGGTGGCTTGGAGTCGTGTCGAGCCGGCCGCTCGCGCCAGCGCCCCCGCGGATTCGAACCATCGAATCGAGGCGTCAAACTGCTTCTTGTCCGAATGCCAGGTGCCCAGGGCGGTGGCGGTGCGTGAGGCCTGCGCGTCCAGTCCGTGCTCGAGGGCAAGCAGGTGTGCCTGACGGAGGACCTCGGGGGTCGCTTGTTCGCGTCGCGAGAAGAGCAGTCGTCCTTGCCAGGTCCGGTGCAGCGTCTGCACAAACGGGTACGTGCTTCGCTCGAGTTCCTGTGCATGGGTGTCGAGGAGCGTCTGGGCTTCTTTTTGTCGGTCGGCGATGACGAGCACTCGGATGCGGTCAACGATCGGCAGCAGGGTCTCGGCGTCGTGGGCCTGCTCGGGTGTCGCCGGAAGGATGGCGAGTTTCGGGAGCGCTTCGAGGTCCTCGCACAGCGCGAGGTTCGGCAGGCCGGAGGCGATCTTCGCGGATCGCCGAAGCTCCTTCGGTTCGATCGTCGCGAGGATCTCGACCGTCGCCGACAACGCGAGGAGCCCGCGATCGAGACAGAGCATCCGGAGGTCGAGCATCGCGCCAGACTGCTCGCCGCGCTCGGACGCCAGGCAGGCCTCCTGTGCGGAGGACGTCCACTGGGTCGCGAAGGCATCGAGTGCTGCGGTCGTCGCTACGGAGGATGCCTTTGCATACGGCAGCCCGGTCGCCGCGAACGCGGACTCGAGCTGCTCTCGCTGCTGTGGGCCGTAGACACCCAAAACGCGGTCGCCCAGTGACGCACAGGGGGGACTCGAGGGGTCGGCAAGACCGACGAGAGCTGCGCCGAGGACGAGTCCTCCTACGCCGCCAAACACCCACGTGCGACTGCTGCGGGTCGGTGGGGAGAGGGCCCGAAGTAGGGCGCGCATTGACGGAAAACGGTCTTCGGCCTTGGGCGAGAGCCCGCGGGCGAGCGCGTGTCGGACCCTGCGCGCCACGGTGTTCGGACTCGTCGGCAGGTCGGCGCGCCCGATCGCCAGACACAGTTCGCTCGCGTTCGTGCCGGAGAACGGTCGGAGGCCATGAAGAGCCTCGAATAGGGACACGCAAAACGAGAACTGGTCGGAACGGTGGTCGGTCATGAGACCGGCGTGTTGCTCGATCGGCATGTACGCGGGCGTTCCCATCACAGCACCGGTCTCGGTCAGGCGGGAGGACGACCAGGCGGACGACGAGCGCGTGCTGGACGACTTGGGGACCACGTCGGCCTCGAGTGCCAGGCCGAAGTCTGTGACGTAGGCTTTGCCGTTGGGCCCAATGAGAATGTTGTCTGGTTTGAGGTCGCGGTGGACGATGCCGGCGTCATGCGCCGCTTGCAGTCCTTTCCCAGCGCCGCGGAAGACCTTGAGAATCTGGGCTGGCGTTCGTTCCTTCTCTCGGAGCCACTGGCGCAGGTTTGGGCCGTCGACGAATTCCATCGCGATGAACACCTGGCCTCGCAGCTCGCCGACGTCGTACACCGAGACGACACGCGGGTGAGATAGCTTCGCCAGCGCTTGAGCCTCGCGGAGCAGGCGGGCGTGGTTTCCGGGATCGGCGGAGGTGTGGGCATGCAGCAGCTTCAGAGCGACCCGCCGGTCGAGGGTGGTGTCGTACGCCGCCAAGACGATGCCCATGCCTCCCGCGCCGAGGGTGTCGAGGACGACGTAGCGCCCCAGAGACTCTCCCCGCGCGAAAGGAGGCCGTGGGGCGTCGTCCCGCGTCGCGTCGGTCACCGTGGCCTCAGCGTCCGAACGCGTCGCTTGCTCGGGGCCCTCGTAGCCGTGCGTCTCCATCGCGGCCGCCCGTTAGCCTGGGCTGAACCCCTTGTCGTGTTCGCCGAGCCACTCAAGGATTTCGGTGTGCGTACGCTCGACGTCGCTCGCCTTTGCGATTTCCTTTTCGGCGGCTCGGGCCATGGACAGTCCCCTGCGTGTTTCCTCCGGGGTTGAGGCGGGGTCTTCCACCAAAGCACGCGCGAGGTAGAAGCGCGTGGCGGCCTCCTCCGAGAACAGGTCGTGTCCGATCGTGACGGCACGTTGCAAGGAGGCACGCGCGACCTCGAACTCGTTGTGTGCGAGCGCGATCCGGCCGAGGACGGCATGCGTCATGCCGGTGTCCATGTGGTCCTCGCCATGGACACCGAGCCCACCGGCGAGGGCTGCATCTGCGTATTTTTTTGCCTTGGAAAGCTCGGCCCCGTACAGGGCGACGAGTGCGAGGTTTCGGTTGAGAGTGACCGAGAGACCGTCGGGGCCATCGGCGTTCGCTTGGGCGATCCGCAGCGCGTCCTGAAACGATGCCTCGGCGTCGTCCCATTGCTCGAGCTCCGTGAAAATCGTCGCTCGGTTGTTCATCACCGCCGCACGGACGGGGTGGGTTTCCCCCTGCTCGCGCGCGAACACCTCGTCGACGCGCGCGAGCATGTCGAGGGACTCCCGTTTGCGGCCCAACGAACCGGCGATGGTCGCAAGGTTGGCGAGCTCATAGGCCTCGTCGAGGCTGCCTTCTCCATAGGCTGCACGCGCTTGTTCGAGGGCGGCACTCGCATGGACAAACGCTTCGTCGTAGTTGCCGAGTTCGCGGGCGACCCCCGCCTGCTCGCGGTAGATGCCGACGAGGACCGGGTGGACCGACCCCAACTCGGCCAGGACATCGTCGCGCGCTTCGAGCAGGGTTGGGATCGCGGCTTTGGGTCCATCGCGTAGTCGTAGGACGTTCGCCAGCTGGACGTGGACTTCGGCGACCTGCAAGGGGCGGGTGGCCTTCTGCGTCTTCGCCAAGCTCAGAGCCTCTTGCGCGGACGCGACCGCTTCATCGTAGCGGGACTGCCGTCTGCGGAGGGTGGACAGGTTGCCGGCGACCCCGGATTGGGCCTGAACAGAGCCCGAGGCTTTCGCAAGCGCCGCAGCGACATCGAGGTAGTGCTCCGCCTCCACCAAGTCGAGCTGGAACTCGCTGTAGTAGAAGCCCAGAGAACTCGCGGCGTTGGCAGCGAGTCCGTCCAGACCGTGTTCGAGGGACACCAAGTAGGCGCGCCTGAAGTGCGTGATGGCTTCGCTCGCCCTGTTGTCGGTTCCCACCAGCCGTCCTTGGATCCAGGCTGCGGAGGCGACGACGGGGGGGAAGTCGCTGCTCGCCAGGCGGGTTTCGTAGTCGGAGAACAGCATCTTGGCGTCCTCCTTCTTGCCTGCGCTACGCATCGCTTCCATGCGGTCGATCGCGGTGAACAGTTGCTCTGTCTCGGCGGCCTCCTCGGCATCCGCAGGCAGGACCACGGTGCGTTGCAACGCCTCGAGGTCCCCGCACAGTTCCAGCTCCACCTGGTTGGATGCCAGAGCCATGCCTTGGTGGACAATCTCCGGGCTGGCCTCGCTCAAGACTTCAACGGTCGCGCTCAAGCGGGACCGAGCCCGATCCAAGCAGTGCATGCGGAGGTCGAGCATATGGTCGGACTGCTCGCCTCGCTCGGTGGCGAGGCATGCGTCGGTCGCAGCGGTCGCCCAGGCGTCGGTGAAGCGGTCGAGGGTTCGGTCCGTCGCTTCGAACGACGCTCCCGCATACGCGAGTTTGGAGGACTCGAACGCGGCTTGAATCTTCGACTCTTGCTCGCTCCCGTAGACGTCCTCGATGGATGCCCGGAACGACGAGCAAGGCCGGGCCGGGGGCTCCGCGAAGGCCACAACACCGGCCCCGATGGTGAGTCCTCCAAGCCCTCCGAAGACCCACGTGCGGCGGTTTCGCGTGGGCGGGGTGATTGCGCGAAGCAGCGCGCGCATCGAGGCGTGCCGTCCTTCGGGCTTGAGCGCGAGGCCCTTGACGATGGCGCGGTGCACTCGTCGGGGGACCGAGACGCCTGCGGGGGGCGGGGGAATCTCTGCCCGCTTGATCGACAGGCACAGCTCGGTCGCGTTGGCTCCGGAGAACGGGCGTACCCCATACAGGGCTTCGTAGAACGATACGCAGAACGAAAACTGGTCGGAGCGATGATCGGTTGGGTTCCCTGCGTGCTGCTCCACGGGCATGTACGCGGGCGTGCCCATCACCATGCCCGTCTCGGTCAGTCGAGACGAACTGGAGTGTGACGAGTCAGACCGCGACGAGGCTGACAGGTTTTGCACGACTTCGTGGGACTCCAGGGCGAGGCCGAAGTCCGTGACGTGGGCACGACCCTTGGGGTCGATCAGCACATTGTCTGGCTTGAAGTCGCGGTGAACGATGCCGGCGTCGTGCGCCGCGATCAGCCCGCGGGCGGCGTCGCGGAACACGGAGAGGACCGCAGCCGTGCTGCGTTTCGCCTCGTGGGTCCAGCTGCGGAGGTTTGGCCCGTCGATGAACTCCATCGCGATGAAGACTTGGCCTCGAAGCTCACCGACGTCGTAGACAGCGACCACGCCGGGGTGGGAGAGCTTGGCCAGAGCCTGGGCCTCACGGATCAGCCGGGCGTGGTTTTCGGGGTCGGCCCCGGTGTGGGGATGGAGAAGTTTCAGGGCGACGCGCCGGTCGAGCTTCGAGTCGTACGCCGAGAGCACGATGCCCATTCCGCCGGACCCCAGCGTATCGAGTGCCACGTAGCGGCCGAGCGTCTCGCCGCGCTCGAACGGAGATCGAGCCTGCGACGGGCCGGATTCGCCATCAGCGAGGGTGACCTCGGCGTCGGCGTTGGTGTCGACGCCGTCTCGGTCGGCTCCGTAGTGTTGCGTCGAATACACCCTCGCGAACGATATCCCTTCACCCCAGCTGTGGCTGGAGTGAAAGACGGTGTGTATGCTTAGGTATTCAAAGCTCGGCTTCCCAGGTCAGCAGATCGCCTGCAATGGCCTCTCCGGCCTCCTGGGTCAGCAGATCGAGCGTCGGCGTGGATTCGCGCAGGTACACGTTGAAGAAGCCGATACCGTAGTGTCGGATCGCAGCGGCGGCGATCTCGGGGTCGGTGTTTTCCTTTGTACAGCCATCCTCGAGCGCCGAGGATACGCCGAGCTTGGCGACCGCCTCGATGTCCGCGATGTTGAGCCCGCACATGTCGCTGAAGGTGAAGTGACCTGCGTTGCTCAAGGTCATTCGTGAGCGGGGCTCGGACGCGGCTTCCCAGACCGTGTCCGCGTTGGTCTCCGCGGGAAGGGTGAGGTCCACTCCACCCACCTGAAGCTGGATCGGGGTGGTGAAGTCCGAGAGCGGGGTCGAGATCGCGAGCCAGTTCAGCTCCATGCTCGGCGGCGTTTGGGCGACGACGGCATCGACGTCCGCGCCTTGTCCCATCCACCGCAACGAGGTGAGAGCGCCGAACGAGTGCCCGGTCACGCCAACATGCTCGAAGTCCATGAGCGCGGACAACGGGTCGTCCGCCTCGAGAAGTTCCAGCTCCTCCCGCACGAACGAGAGATCGAGAGGGCGGTTTCCAAGACTCTCAGCGAGGTCGGCCGTGGTCAGGTCACCGGTGACGATGATGTCGCTGAGTGTGTTGCCGATGTGATCAGGCGAGATGACGACGTACCCGTGGCTCGCCATGTCCACCGTGTAGTAGGTGGACTGCATGCGAATTCCACCCGAACCGTGGCTGAAGAACACGACGGGGTATGGGCCATCGTCGCCCCGCATGGGCGCATCTCGAACCGCCGAGGTGGCGATTTCCGAGGACAGGTCGTTGCCCAACACTTCGATCGCGTCCGGGCGGAAGATGTCCTCCGGGGTGTAGGTGACAGTGTCCATGCCGATCGCATCGTCGGTCGCCGGGTACCAGATCTCCGTGATGAGCGGGCGTCCGCCCTCGCGTGTGGGGTCGACGAACTCGACGGTCATCACGCCGACCGGGTAGGGCCCTGGAACCGCGGGGTCGATGGCGTGGTCGGGACCCGAGGGCTGGGGCCCGTCTTCGCTGTCGGACCCGGTGCTGCTCTCGTCCCCGCTCCCCCCGTCCGTTTCGAGGGCTCCGGTCGAGGCGACGGGTCCGGTCGTTGCGGGGGTTCCGGTTGAGCCGACTTCGGTACCGCCCTCGCCCATCGTCTCGTCAGCGTGACTGTCGTCGCCGCAGCCCGGACCGCTGAACATCGTGAGCAGAAGAAGTGCCGAGGTCGAGTTCAATGCAGTCCGAGCCATCATCGCGCGAGACTAGCAGGCGGCACGAGGTGCCCAAACTCAGGTACGCTCGGCGCCGATGGCGACGGCAGTCGAGCTCGACGCGACGATGGTGGTGAGGGAGATGACGAGCGGTGGCGTGTACGCCTACCCGTTGGTCGACCCGAAGTTGGCGAGCCGCACGACCTCGGTGGAGGCGGCGCTCCAACAACAGGAGCGTTTCCTCACCCTCTACCTCCAGAAGGTCCCTGCGGCGAGTTTGGCGACGTTTTCGCTGCCGAGTGACGCGACGATGGTGGAGGTCCCGGTGTTGTTGTCTCGCTCGGATCTTCCTCGGCGGATCGCCGTCACGAAACCAGTCACGATGGCCTGCGTCATCATCCCGCACGACCGGTCCTTCTGGGTCCAGATTCTCCCGCTGGAGACATTCGTCTACGTGGAGCAGGCTGATGACCTGCATCGTGTTGTTGCGGAGGCCGCACAGAGAGCTGCGAAGGTTCAGGGTCTCTCCGCAACCGAGATGCTCACGCGGTTGCCGGCCGCGCGGCACGGGCTTCACCAGCTCAAGCTCTCGGTGAGTCGCGAAGATGCGGCGGATGCGGGGGCCCGGGCGCACAGCCGACGCAAACGGGCGAAGAGTCGGGAGCGTGGAGCAGGGGAGAAGCTTCTCTCGGAGATCGGCACCCCGCTGCGGTCGTTGCATCGCAAGGAACGTCAGCCGGACGTGCTCGAGCGTTCGGACGAGATCGATGCCCTGACGGGTCTGCTCGGCGGGGGCGAACGGCTCAGTGTTCTGCTCATCGGGCGGGAGCTCGCGGGCAAGTCGGCGTTGATGCACGGTCTCGTCTCTCGGGCGGTGCACGGGAGCGGACCCGACCCGCTCGGTGGCCGCATGGTCATCGCGACTTCAGGGGCACAGCTCGTCGCTGGTCAGTCGGGGTTCGGCGAACTCGAGCAGCGCGTCGCCGACGTGATGAAGGCCGCCGAGGAACTCGATGCGATCGTGTACTTCGACAACCTCGGCGACTTGCTCTCCGGGCGTCCTGGGGAGATCGGCGACATGGTGTCGGGGATGCTTCCGTACGTCACCCAAGACCGAGTGCGGGTGGTCGGCGAACTCACGCCCGAGCAGGTCTCGCACTACGAGAAGATGCACGTCGGTTTCTTCGCTGCGTTGTCTCGGGTGACGGTCGAGCCGCTGGACAAAGATGCGACGCGCCCGGTCCTCGAGGCTCGGGCCGCGCACGCACGTGCGCACGAACCACATCGACCCTCCCTCGCGAGCGCGGCGCTTCCGCCCTTGCTCGACCTGTGTGAGCGCTACCTCGCGTACGAGGCCTTTCCCGGAAAGGCGATTCGGCTCCACGACGAGTTGCGGGCGATTCATGAAGCCGAGGTGAGCGAGGATGGTTCGCCGAAATCGATCGGGCCGACGGAGGTGTATCGCGCCTTTTCTGCTCGTTCGGGGATTCCGCTGTTCCTGCTGAAGGAGGATCGGGCGGTCAAGCTGGATGAGGTCGAGCGCTTCTTCGCCCGCCGGGTGATCGGTCAGCAGGAGGCGGTGCGCAAGGTGGCAGAGACGGTCTGCATGGTGAAGGCGAACCTCCAGCCGCCCGGTAAACCGCTGGCGAACTTCTTGTTCATCGGACCAACCGGAGTCGGCAAGACCGAGGTCGCGAAGACCCTGGCGCAGTTCCTGTTCGGCAGCGGCGACCGGATGGTCCGCTTTGACATGTCCGAGTACATGGACCCGCTCGCCGCCGACCGGCTCATCCGTGGGACGCTCCGAGAGGAGGGGGAGCTGACCCGGAGGGTCCGACAGCAGCCGTTTTGCGTGATTCTGCTGGATGAAATCGAGAAGGCCCACAGCGCTGTGTTCGATCTGTTGCTGCAGGTGTGTGGCGAGGGGCGTCTGTCGGATGCTCGTGGCCGAACGACCTGGTTCAACAACGCGATCATCATCATGACGAGCAACCTTGGGGCCGCATTGAGGCGCCCTGACGCGGGGTTTGCCTCCACCGCGACCAATGAGCCGGACGCGATCGCGTCCTACTACTTGGAGCAGGTCGACAAGCACTTTCGGCCGGAGTTTGTGGGGCGGATCGACCGGGTGATTCCCTTCTCAGCGCTGCAGCGAAGCGAGGTCTCGGCGGTCGCCGAGGTCGCCATGAGAAAGGTCGTCGAACGCGATGGGCTGCTGGGACGTGCGACCGAACTGGAGGTCTCGCAGCAAGCGCTCGATGGGCTCGCCGAGGCTGGATACTCGGCGGAGTACGGCGCGCGGGCGCTCCGAAGGCATCTCGAGTCTGCACTGGTTGGACCCGTCTGTGCTGCGATGGCGACACACGCCGAGGTTCTCGATGGTGCCTTGCTCGCGGTCTCGCGTCCGGGCGACGAGTCTCCGGAACTCCCCGAAGGGTTCACCCGTGAGGCGCTCGAGGAATCGAGGGATCTGTCGATCTCCGTGATGCGTCCGCTAGGGACTCAGCGTCGGCAGGGGGTGCATCAACTCGGATCCGTCGCGGCGCTTCGACGGACCGCCGACCGATGCATGTACGGACCCCGCGTTCAGACCATTCGCGAACGTCTGGATTATCTGATCGCGGATCTCGCGGGTGCCAAGCCCAGTGACACCACCGCAGGCGCGGGCCAGACCGCCGCTGAGCTCGGACTGCTCCAGGGGGTGATGGGAGAAGCAACGGAACATGCCGACGCGATCGCGGACGCGGAGGAACTCGCGATGGCGGCCGTGCTCGAAGGCGCGGGGGCCGACCTCTTCGTCACCGAAGCACTCGAGGCGTTCGCACGTTTCGAACGCGCGTTCGTCCGACTGCTCGCCTCGTTTCAGGGCGGCGACCGCATCTGTCTGTTCGCGCGCTCACCGGGGGGACGTCGGACCCATGAGGTCCTGTCGATCATCGACGCGGCGGCACGGGCCCGAGGTTGGGACGTCACACTGCATCGCGTCGGTGACCCTGAGTCTGAGGAAGGGTGGCCAGCCAAGGGACGATACGGCCCTCCGCGGACTCTCGGGTGGTGGCGGGAACGACGAGAGACCGAGACTGAAAAGGCGCGTTCACGGTGGTCGGAGGTCTTGATTCGAGTCCGTGGAAGTCTGGCCGAGCCGCTGCTCGGCCACGAAACGGGCTTGTGGCACTTTCAAGCGGAGAGCGGCGACAGGGTCGATGTCCTGGAGCTGTCGACGATGAGCGACACCTACGACATTCCTTTGACCACGTTGTGCCCGCGGAAGCCGTTCAAGGGCGATGTGTACGTGATCCCGGCAGCCCGCAAGACGAATGAACTCCTCCGGGAGACGCCGGCGAGAGGTTGGACGGTGCAGGATGGCCGGTGGCAAGTGGTGCACGAAGAGCCTCGTGCACAGTTTAGTTTTTCGGCGTTGACCGACTACGCCGCGGCATTGGAGCGGGTCCAGTTTGCTGGGCGCGCTGCGGACTCCCTGGATCAGGAGGAGGCCTGAGATGGAGGTGAGACTCTCGGTTTTCTCCCGGGTCTCCGGACGCCGTGTGCATTGGACCACGGTTGGTGTGGGTCCATTCTGCACGACGGTGTCCGCCTCGAGTGCCGCCAAGGCCCGCCAGCGGCTCATGGACGGGGTACGCAAACGGGTCGCGAAACTCTTCCCCCACGAACTCGAACCCCTGGAGACGGTTCGCGGACGGCGGCTGCACTTGGTGCGGCTGGACCTCTCGATGCGCAACGGCGGTGCGCGCTCACGGTTCTACGGGACGGTGCCGATCGTGGTCGAGCCGAGAACCCGGGGAGGCGCGGTGCCCGGCCCGATTCTCGTCGCCTATCACCCGTTGCGGCCCGGCGCCTGGTTCGTGCACGAGGAGGAGCGGGAGTTGGCCGATGAAGCCAAGGCGTTCTTCCAGGTGGACTGGGCGGACCTTCCCGAGGACGAGCTATCCTCGTTGGAGTCCGAGAAGAAGGACAAGCTGGAGCTGGTCGCGTTCTCCATCTCGCCCAAACCGCTCGAGGCCAAGCTCGAGAAAAAGAAAGACAAGCCGCCGGCGCTGCTAGGCGGGGGATCGGGGCCGACCGGTGAGGCGCTCCTCACCCGGTTGGGCTCATGCGCCACGATGCATGTTGTCGACGGCGTCGCGGACCCGGTCATCGCACGCGCGCCGTATCGCGACACCTTGGCCCAGCTTGCATGTGGTCGGCAGAAGAAATCCGTGCTCCTTGTGGGTCCTTCCGGGGCGGGCAAGAGCTGCCTGCTTCAACAGCTGGTGGTGGACCTACTCAGCGCGGACGACTACCCCTCCCACCGCAACCTGGACAAGATCCACAAGGTCTGGAAGGTCCGTGGACAGCGAGTCATCGCGGGCATGTCCTACCTGGGCCAGTGGGAAGAGCGCTGCGTCAACATCGTGGAAGCCTGTCGCAAGCATCGCGGCGTGCTGTGGATCGAAGACATCGCGGGCTGGGGGCGGATCGGACAAACGCGAGGCAGTGATCGCGCCCTCGCGACGTTCTTCCGTGGCCCGATGATGCGCAACGAGCTGATGGCATTCGCCGAGTGCTCGCCTGAAGGCCTTGCGCAGCTCCAGGACGAGGCGCCGGGATTCGCCGCCGCGTTCACCACGGTGTTCGTCGAGCCGACCGAGCGTGACGAGACATTGCGGATGCTGGTGCAGGAGGCGAGGCGGTATGAGCGCGAGCGTGGCGTTGCGTTCGACCCGCTGATCTTCCGCATGCTGCACGACCTGGGCGGGAGCCTGGGCGGGGCAGGGGCACAACCGGGCAAGGCGCTGGACCTGCTGCGGCAGCTCGCGACCGGAGACTCGCAGGGGCCCCTCAACCTGCGCGAGGCCGATGATGCTCTCAAGCTCGGAAAGAAGATCCTGGCGATCAAGGCGTACCGAGCCAAGGTCGGCTGCGGGCTGCGTGAGGCCAAGACCGCAGTCGAAGCGCGGATGGCCACCGGGCACTGGGGCCCGACACCCAAACGGGCCTCGAGTCGACCCGAAGTCGCGCGCTCGCTTCTTGACGAGCAGAGTGAGGGCAGCACGCGACGGCCCGACATCGGTGCTCAGGAAGTCATCGGGCACCTGTCGGGACGCACGGGCATGCCCGCGGTGCTCCTCGACGCCAAGCGACCGCTCGATCCGGAGTCGGTGTCGCGGCAGCTGCGTTCGCAGATCATGGGGCAGGAGGCGGCCGTTGCCGCGATGCGCGACGTCGTCGTACGCATCAAGGCCGGGCTCTGTGACCCTTCACGGCCGTTCGGGGTCTTTCTGTTCACCGGCCCGACCGGGACCGGGAAGACCGAGATGGCCAAGTGCCTCGCGGACTACCTCTACGGAACGACTGCGCGCCTGCTGCGGTTCGATATGAGTGAGTATGGGACTCCGGACGCGCCGTCTCGGCTCATCGGAGACCGCTTCAACCCCGAGGGCACCCTGACCGCCAAGGTCCGCGCGCAGCCGTTCTCGGTTGTGCTCCTCGATGAGATCGAGAAGGCGGACCCCTCGGTGCTGAACCTGATGCTTCAGCTCTTCGACGACGGCCGCCTCACCGACGCCGCCGGACAACGCGTCGACTTCACGCACACCATCGTGATCATGACGTCGAACCTTGGCGCGAAGAAGACGCCCTCGGTCGGATTCGGAGGCGAGGACGCGGACATCTCCGACGTGGGGGCCGCGGTTCGAGCGTTCTTTCCCCCCGAGCTGTTCAACCGGATCGATCATGTGGTGGAGTACGGACCGCTCGGTCGAGAGGCTGCATCGAGTATCGCTCGCCGCGAGCTCGACAAGCTGGTGTCACGCCGTGGGTTGGTCGACCGCAACGTCTTCGTTCGTTACACGCCCAGCGTCGTCGCGCGGGTCGTCCGAGAAGGATTCGCGGCCAAGGATGGGGCTCGATCCCTAAAACGTTATCTGGAGTCGAATGTGGGGAGCCTGCTGGCGGACTCGCTGGCAGCTTCGGAGGCTTCCGCGATGCGGATGTTGTGGTTGTTCGAGCGAGAGGGGGCGCTTCGCCTCCACAGTGAAACGCTGGCCGAGGCAGAAGCCTTTGGATCCAGCAGTCCCCTCGAAGCGGCGCTGGCATTCTCGGGCAAGCAACTTCGGGCCGAGGTCCCCGAAGCCTTGGCGCGTGCGGAAGCGCTGACCGACTCCGATGCTCTGGCGCGGCTCAGCGACACCCTCAGCGACGAGGTGGCCCGCCAGAGCGCCGAGGGCCAGTCGGACGCCGCCGACCTGGAGGCGTTGCGGGCGGAGGTCCGCGGCCTCGCGGACGACCTACGGATGCAACTCGAGTACGACCCCATGCTCGCTGCTTCGCGTCCGCTCGATGAGCGGGCCGACTACGAAGGGGAGATTGTGGAACACGAATCGTTCGCGACCGAGGCCCGAACCGAACCTTTCGGAGGGGGGGGAATTGAGGTGCAGGTCCGGGTGCTGGGGCGGCAGCCGGGTCCTTCGCTTCCGCTGCAGGGGCGCCAGGACTTCTTGCGAACGCTGGGCACCCTTCGATTCCTCGAACGCGCGGTCGAGCGCGGGGCGGACCCTTCGGCGCACGTGGTCCTGATCGAGCTGACTCGGGTCAGTGGCGTCCATCGGGCATCGCGGTTTGGTGAGTCGTCCCAAGGTCTGTTCGACTGGCTACTTCAGGCGTATCGAGCCGGGCGCGGTGATGTCGAAGCGAGCCTGATCATCGACGACGCTGGTCGTCGGTACTCGCACCCGGAGGCCGTCGTCTCAGGCCCCCGTCGAGCGCTGCTTCGGATCGTGGGGCCGGGCGCCCAGGCGTTCTATGGACCTGAGGAAGGCTCGCATGTTCGCGATTCGGTCAGCGGGGGAACCGAAGTCGTTCGGGTGCGGGCGCTCCCTGGCTACGGCGTTGAACTCGAGGAGCATCTCGATCGCTTGGAGGCGGGGCGAGAGGCGTTCTCGACCGCGATCGAGACCGCGGACAGCCCCCCGGCCAACCCCGACGGCTTACTCCCTATCGTGCGGCGCTACGCGTTCGACCCCCCCACACCCGGCGCACTCGCGTGGATCGACGTCGAGGACTACCCGCTGATGTACGCCTACCGGGGTCGCAGCGCGAGTCTTCGGGAGGCGTTGGACACGGTCTGGCTGCTGCGCATGGGCGCGTCGATGAACGCGAAGGAGCAAGACTAATGGCTCGGCCTACGTACCGGGTTCACTTCGTCACCCACCACGACGGGAGCCATACCGGCAGGTTGCTCTCGCGCAGTGGCACGCTGTCCTCACCGCTCGCCGGGCACGGCCCGAGCGAAGAGGTTGTCCTCTCTCAGCTCTCGCTCGCGCTCGAAGAGACGGACGAGCGGCTGGAGGGGTTCCTGTGGGAAGAGACGCTGCAGGTCCGCCGAGTCAAGGTGCAGGTCAACCCCCAGCGGGTGGTCAAGAAGCGCACCGTCATCGGCAAGCAGACCATCCCGCTGCAGGTCAGCTATGCCTGGACCCAGAACGCCGACGGTGGCGCCCTGGTCATGCTTCCTCGGTTCGGATGGTGGTTCGTGCTCGAGGACGTCGACATGGCACCCACGGTCATCCGGCAGGCGATCGGCCAGTCGATGCTTGGGGAGGAGGCTCGTTCGATGTTCGACTTCCGCGGGCTCGAAGACGAACGCATCGTGTCGTGGACGCCGCCGTATGCGACCCGAGCTCGGCCTTCGAGCTGGTCCTCCGGTTTCGAGGCGCAGAACACTCTCGACGCGGTCGCGCAGGACATGACGGCCGAGCAGCGCAAGAGTCGCAGACGACCGGTGATCGGCGACGTTGTCGAGCCGCGCTATGTCGAGCTCATGGCGGGCGAGCATCCTCGCTCCGTCTTGCTGGTCGGCCCTCCGGGTGCGGGAAAGTCCACGTGGGTTCGCTCGCTGGCTCGTTCGTTGGGGCGCCGCGGTGCCGATGCTCCGCGCGTGTGGTCCACAAGCGCGGACCGCATCGTTGCAGGGATGAAGTACCTCGGCGAGTGGGAGCAGCGCTGCCTCGACCTGATCGAGGAGCTCTCGGCTTCGCGCGACGTGTTGTATGTGGACCGGTTGGCTCCGATCTGCGCCACACAGACCAGCACGTCGATCGCCGACATGTTGTCTGCCTCGATGCGCGTTGGCGAACTCGTGGTGATCGCGGAGTGCAACGTCGAGGAGTACGAACGGCTCAGCGCTCAACACCCTGCCTTCGTCTCGCAGTTTCTCGTGGTGAGGGTCGAGCCGACCACGAGTTCCGTGATGCCGCACCGGCTCGCGGAGTATCAGGCCCGGTTGGATGCGGACCGCACCTTCTCCAGCGAGGCGCTGCGCACCATGGTCCAGCTGCTCGAGTTCTTTGCTCGAGATCGTGGGTTTCCGGGAAAAGGGTTTCGCTTTCTCGACTGGCTCGCGCAGACCGAGCCCAGCGACGAGCCCCAGGAAATGAGCGCACAGGCGGTCACCGAGGCGTTTGCACGTTCGACCGGCCTCCCGTTGGCATTGATCTCCGACCGCGAGGTCGCTGGGCGGGAGCAGATCGCCTCGCGCCTTCGCAACGGCGTCGTTGGACAGGACGACGCTTGCCACACGGCAGCCGGCGTCCTGACGCGCTTCAAGGCTGGCTTGTGCGACCCGGATCGCCCCATCGGCAGTCTCTTCTTGGTGGGCCCGACGGGTGTCGGCAAGACGGAACTCGCCAAGCAACTGGCCCGGGTCATGTTCTCGGACAGTGAGCGCATGGTTCGGCTGGACATGAGCGAGTACATGCTTCCGGGGTCCGGCCAACGGTTGCTGTCGGTCGGCCAGGGCGTGCAGAGCCTGGTCGAACAGGTCCGCGCACAGCCGCTGTCGTTGGTGCTGCTCGACGAGATTGAAAAAGCACACCCTGAGGTGTTTGACCTTCTGCTTGCGATGCTTGGGGAAGGGCGGATGACCGACAGCGAGGGCCGCCTGGTCGACTTCCGAATGACGTTGGTGGTCATGACGAGCAACCTGGGGGTGCAGAAGACCGCGAGCGCGGGGTTTGGAGCGCCGGACGCATCCCACGACGCTCTCTTTGGGGCCGTGCGAGCTCACTTCCGACCGGAGTTCTTCAACCGCATCGACAACGTTGTCCCGTTCGGTCTGCTCTCCCGTGATGACATCCTGCGCGTCGTCGATCTCG
Source organism: Nannocystales bacterium (assembly GCA_050633305.1). Lineage (GTDB taxonomy): Bacteria > Myxococcota_A > Polyangia > Nannocystales > Nannocystaceae > CAJXVA01. The sequence goes on along the minus strand of JBOEGF010000008.1, from coordinate 326,027 downwards.
AGCTGAGCAAGACTGGGAAACGTCAGGGGCTACGCGAGCGCGAGTTGGTGCTGTCGGTCGATCCACAGGCTCGTGCCCGACTCGCGGAACTCGGCTGGCATCCCACCCGTGGGGCTCGGCCGCTCAAGCGGGTGATCGAAGAACATGTGATGAGCCCGATCGCGGTGCGTCTCGCAGCGGGTTCGATGCGGAGTCAGACGATCCACGTGGTGGTGCGAGACTCTTCGGCTCACGCGGCGCTCCGGGAGAAGGACGCGTTTGTCATCGTTCTGTAGCGAGCCTGGCCATGCTTCGGCCCCACCGTCAGGGACTCCTCGACGGGTGGCGGGGCCAGAACGTGCGGGCACGGAGCGACCAGTGGGGTCTGCTCCGTGACTCCGAGCGTCTTGCCCGACCCGTGCGGGGGCTGAACCGCGGGCCCTGGCGCTCTGACACGGGAGATCCCGCCGTTGGCTGGCGACACAGCGCTTGCTGTCCGGCGACGGTGACGCCCTCGCGAGTGCTCGCTACACTCGCGCCGCGATGTCCTGGACCGAGGCAAACATTCCCGACCTGGCCGGTAAGACCATTGTCATCACCGGAGCGAACAGCGGCTTGGGGCTCGAGACGACGCATATGTTGAGCGGACGCGGAGCCCACGTGGTGATGGCGTGTCGTACCGAGTCGAAGGCCGAAGCGGCGATGAAGCAGGTCCGCGCACAGCACCCGAAGGCCTCGGTCGAGTTCATCCCGCTCAACCTCGCTGACCTCGCTTCCGTCCGGGCGTTCGCTGCGTCGTTTCAAGAGGCGCACGCGAAGCTGGATGTCCTGATCAACAACGCCGGGGTCATGGCGCTGCCGAGGACGGAGACCGCGGACGGGTTTGAGATGCAGTTGGGCACCAACCACTTCGGCCACTTCGCGCTGACCGGAGCGCTCATGCCGAGGCTTCTCGAGACACCGGCCGCCCGTGTCGTGACCGTCAGTTCGCTCATGCACAAGGTTGGCTCGATGCGGTTTGAGGACCTGCATGGAAAACGCGCCTACGACAAGTGGCGCGCTTACTCGCAGAGCAAACTGGCCAACCTGCTGTTCTGCTACGAACTCGACCGCCGGCTCCGGAACGCCGACGCCGATGTTCGCTCGGTCGCGGCCCACCCTGGCTACTCCTCCACCAACCTGCAAGGGGTCGGTCCGAAGCTCGCGGGCGCCAAGCTCACCGGGCGTTTCTATGAGTTCACCAACCGTCTCGTGGCCCAGCCCGCCCGAATGGGGGCGATGCCCAGCGTCTTCGCGGCGGTCGGAGAGCCTGTCGGCGGAGGAGGATTCTTTGGGCCTCAGGGGCTCGGACAGGTTCGCGGATACCCAGTTCGTGTCGAGTCGAACCGCGCCTCCCACGACGAAGTCGCCGCGCAGCGCCTTTGGATGATGTCGATCGAAGCTACTGGCGAGACGTACTCGATGCTCGACGAGTGAAGCGCTCAGGGGCCTCGTTGGTCCAACCAGGGGACGTTTCACCCCGCGCGAGTTCGTCGACCGCTCGAGCGATGGAACGGACGATGGGGACCATCGCGTCGAAGTCCACGCGCGAGGTCTCGTCGCTGACGGCGTGGTAGTGCTCGTCGAGCGGACCGGCAGCGATCGTATGCGCGACGACGCCGTGTTGCGCAAAAGGGAGGTTGTCGGAGCGCTCGAAAGCGTTGCCTTCGGCAGGTCCGATCGCCTTGCCGGAGACAAAGGTCACCCCGCCCGGCTCTCCGCCGCGATCCAGCCAGTCGTGCAGTGAGGAGTACGCGTGGCCTGTGACCCACGCCCGCTTGGCGTCCGTGGGGTCCGGGTGGCCGAGCATCTCGAGGTTGAACATCGCGACGACCTGGGACAGTGGGAAGGGCGGATCGGCGACGAATGCAGCCGAACCCCGGAAGTGGTGTTCTTCTCCGCAGAAGGCGACAAATGCGAGCGTTCGTCGGGGCTGCGCGGGTGCCCGTGCGAGCGCGTGCGCGACCGCGAGCATTGCGGCGACCCCCGAGGCGTTGTCGTTGGCGCCGTTGAAGACGCGGTCGTCGCCCTCTGACGCTTCGCCCACGTGGTCGTAGTGGGCGGTCACCATCACGACCTCGTCGGTTGCGCCGGGCAGCATGCCAAGGACGTTGAACGCGTTCTCTCCACCCGGGCCACACGCGACGGTGACCATGCGGTCGCCCGAGGGCCCAGGTTCGATGCCGCTGTTGGCGAGCGTTGTTGCGAGGTACTTCGCGGCCTCGTCGAGTTCGATGGAGGGCGTCGCACGTCCGCGCATCGAGTCCGCTGCCAACCACGTGACGTGCTCGCGGAGTCGAGCTGCGGTGATGTCGGCCAACGCTGCATCCAGGCTTGGCGCGCGGGGTGCCGAGGCGGTGCTTGTGCTGAGAGATGCTTCCGCGGTGTCGGAGGATTCGGTACGGACGCCGTCGGGGGTGGTCCGACAGGCGAGGACCCCCAGGGACAGCATCGCGAGCAGGGCGGGAACTCGCATGCGCGTAGGGTAGCAGGTACGATGTTCCTCGATGCGTAGAGGGGCGCTGTGGGGATGTGTACTGCTCGGGTGTTCGTTCGAAACAACCTCCGTCGGCGCAGACTCGGCAACCGACAGTGCGTTGGGCGAGGTGACATCGTCGAGCACAACCGACCTCACGACCGGCACCGCTGTTGGAACTCAAGGAGGGACTGGGACCTCGGGTCTCACCACGGGCACGGTCTCGACCGGCGAGACACCAGGGTCGGAGACGGAACCTGAGACGGGTCGCACGACCACCGGTTCGTCGTCGTCGACCTCCGAAGGTGCGGCCTCGAGTTCAGGGGATCGGGCCGGAGCGTTGTCCGACGAAGGGCTGGTCGCTCGCTACTACCTCGACGAGGCGGAGAGCGGCACTGTGCCGAAGGCGGCATTCGACTCGGCGGAGGAGCCGTTTCCGTTGGCCTTGGAGTACGTCGAGAACACGATGCACTACGCTTCGGCGTTCGGACATCGCGGACTGGCGTTCGACGTGGCGGGCGCGGACGATGGTGCACGCGCACCGATCTCCGGCTCGAAGTTCGACGGCCTCGAGGGCGCCACGGAGCTGACGTTCGAGGTGGTCGTCCGGCTGGACGACGCGGTTGGATCGGACTCCAGACTCGTCCACTTCGGCCGCCCGAACTCCGGAGCCGCGACGTTGAGCTCCGAGGATCCAAACCAACTTCAGTTCGTTTGGAACAACACCATCGTGCGCGAATGGGACTACACCCCGTTCAGTGATGGAGTCGCTCATGTGCTTCACGTCATCGTGGACACCAACGCCGGAAGCGACGCATCGCGGTTCCGGCTGCTGGTCGACGGCAATGAACTTCCGCCGACCATCCTCAGCGCGGTCGACCCCGGCGAGCCTGCGAGTGTGCCGAACGACGCGTTCTTTGCGTTGGGGAACCGAGACCAAGCCCGAGCGATGCAGGGCATCCTCTTCTACGTTGCGATCTACGGCGTGGCGATCTCAGACACGATGGTGGCCTCCCACGTGCCCGTGTTGATCGCTGATGACGATTCGCCCTAGTGGAATCGCCCGGCCGCTTCGCAGACCCGGGTCTGCTCTATCGCCGGTCGCTCGTCGGGCCGGTGCCCGACGCGTCGCAGCTCATGGGAACGATCCCGAAAACGAACAGTCCGCTGAGCAAAAGCGTGAGCGCGAGCGAGATCGGCAAGAAGCCCGTGGAGAGCTGTTCGTCCGATGGGTCTGCGTGTTGCGAACACTGATGCCCTCCGCCCAAGGCGCGACCGTAACACTGGCGCGACAAGTCGCGCAAAAGCGCGCGATCCGCCGGGTTTCCAAAGGTTTGCCCGCTCACGAAATGTGCGATGGCGCGCGTTGCACCAGGCCAATGTCGTACCCCACTTGCGCAAAGGTGCCTCCGTGCCGTTAGATGCCCGCGCGATGGCGTCCGAATCGACATCCCCTTCCGTGACCGCGGAGCCGCGCGGCTTCTTCCGCCGCTGGATTCTCGACTTTCACAACCGCACGGTTTTGTTTCGTGTCGGGAACTGGCTGTTCACGACTTACGCCTTCTTGGCGGGGTCGGCATTCGCCGCCGGCTGTGCAGTGTCTCTCTGGTACACGGCGATGATCGGTATGGACGTCGTGTACATGGCGAAGCTGTACCTCTTCGTCCTCGTGCCGATGATCCTCATCGGGCTGCGCTCGTTCAGCATCATGCTCGAGTGGCGGGAGCTGTTCCGCAACCCGCTGCAGACGATCATCAAGCCCGGCTACATGCTGCACGGTGGCATCGCCGGCGGCCTCGTGGGGTTCGTCATCATCAGCCAGATCACCGGCGTCCCATTGCTTCGGTTGCTCGACGGTCCGGCGCTGTGCCTGCCGCTGGGTGAAGCCATCGCGCGGCTCGGTTGCTACGTCTACGGCTGTTGCTGGGGTCGCCCGACGCAGAGCCGCTTTGGTGTTCGCTACACGAACCCGGAGTCCAAGGTTCTCCGCGCCGCGCCGCACCTGACCAACGTCAAGATTCACCCCGCGCAGCTGTACGCCCTCGTCAGCTACCTCGGAATGTTCGCGATGTTCTACGCGATCCTTCCGCTGCTTCCGTTCGATGGTGCGCTCGCGGGTCTGTACTTCATTCTCCACTCGCTCGTGCGACTCAGCCTCGAGTTCTTCCGGCAAGACGATCGCGGCAAGCTGTGGGGCAAGATCACGCACACCAACGTCTACTCCTTCGCCATGATCCTCGTCGGCGTTGGCTTCTGGGTCGTTGGCGCGCAGAGCGACGCGGTGCTCACCGTTGACCTCAGCCACCGCCTCGTCCACGTGCTGACCAACGGCACCATCGCCCCGTGGATCGCGCTGTTCGGCACGGTGTTCGGATTCGCGTACGGCGTCCACTACGGCAAGGTCGGAAGCTGGCTGAAGAACCCCTCCGGCGGCATGAAGCCCAACGTTGATGAACTCAGCATGGGCGCTGTGCAGCGGATGGAAGCCAAGGCCGCCGCGGACGAGTAGCGCGCCGTTCTCTCCCGGCAGAAGCCCCGGCTCGGCCCTCGTGGACCGACCGGGGTTTTTTCGTGTTCGCGTTGAAGGCTCCCGGGGGCCTACACTTGGGAAACCCGGACGGGTGCCCCGCAGCTGCTGTCAGACCCGCGACGTCCGAACTTGGGGCAATCATCGGGTGGCGTAGGTGCACATATGAAAGAGGAACCCATGCCGAGCCCCGCACCGCCGAGCCCCGACCTCGCGGACCTCTGCGGAGTCGTGCTCGATGGCCGTTACGAGATCGACAAGCCGTTGTCGACCGGCGGGATGGGATCGGTCTACCAGGGCCAACAGCTGGCCTTGAGCCGGCCCGTGGCGATCAAGGTGGTCAAGCCCGGGGTCATGAAACACGAGGTCCAGGTTCGTCGCCTCGTCCGCGAAGCACAGACCACCGCGCTGGTGAAGCACCCCAACGTCATCGAGATCATCGACGTCGGGGTGATGGAGCATGGCGTCGTCTACCTGGTGATGGAACTGCTCGAGGGGATGGACCTGCGCGCCTTGCTGCGGCAGGAGCGGCGGCTGCCGTGGCCTCGGGTTCGGAACATCGCCATGCAAGTCGTCGCGGCGCTCAAGGCCGCACACGCCTGCGGTGTGATCCACCGCGACATCAAGCCCAGCAACGTCTTCCTCGTCGACCAAGCTGCAGGGATCCGCGGCGACTTCATCAAGGTGCTCGACTTCGGCCTGGCCAAGTCTCGGGCTGATGGTGGCTCGCCCGCGCTCACCGGGGCTGAAGAGGTCGTCGGCACCGCGGCCTACCTGGCGCCGGAAGTGGCGCGGGGCAAGAAGGCCGACGTCCGCAGCGAGGTCTATGCGGTGGGGGTGCTCATGTACAAGATGGCGACCGGCACGGTCCCGTTCAAGGGGAGCAGCCCACTGGACGTCCTGGCCAAGGCCATCTCCAACCCGTTGCCCGCTCCGCGCACCCGCAACGCCGAACTCCCTGCGGAGGCAGACCGGATCATCAGGCGGTGCTTGGCCAAGCGGCCCGACCTACGGCCGCAGGACATGGACGCCCTCGAGCGCGACTTGCATGCGCTTGGCGATGAGCCTCTCGGGGTCGGAGAGTCCCCCGCCGCGGCCCCTGCAACCGGCATCCCCACACCGGTGGGCGAGCGCACTGTGGTCACGCGGGCCCCGTTGGCGCCGCCTGCATCTGCGCCGCGGTTTGAGCGGCGTCCGCCAGCGATTCCAACCGCTCGGGCCAAGCAGGAGGACCCCTCCGATGTGCTCGAGGCTGCGATGTCGGAGGTGCTCGAGCTGGATGTCGACGACGCGCTCGAAGAGGACTCCGGCGGTCGCCAACCGTTGCGACTCGTCCCGGACCCCGAACCTGGGCTTCCCGTCCGTGGCTCTGACCCGCCTTCCGCACCGCTCGCAGCGGTGACTCAGAGCCAGACGGCAGTCGCGCCTGCCCCACACCGTCCGAACCCGCCTCAGGGCAATACGTCTCCCGGGTTTGCGGCCGATCTCCCGCGAGACGAGCGCGGGTTTGCACCGGCCCTATCGATGGACACTCCGGGGTTACCGCCGTTCGAGACGGGGGAGTCCGCGGCGCCCGAGCCACGCCGGGCCAGGTCGGGCCGATTCGTTGCGCTGATGCTTGCAGTACCGGTCGTGGTTGCGGTTGCCGCGGGTGGGCTTTGGGTCTCGGGGATCCTGTCTTCAGAGGGCAGTGCGGCGTCGGAACTCTATGTGGCGACGGCCTCGGTCGACGGTCGACCGGATGCCGATGTCGACGCCGCGGTCACCTGGGACCAGGGCTTCCGGGCAACCCCCGCCGCTTCCGAGCCACAGGTTGGCGAGCCCGCCTGGTTTACGCCTCCGATGCTTCGTCGACTGGAGCCAGGAGAGCTTGTCACGCCGGAGGTCGTGGAGGTCGTGGAGGAACCGGTCGCCGTGGCTGCGCCCGCACCGCGACCGAAGAGCACCCGCAAGAAGCGTCGGCGTCGTCGTCCTTCGGGTCGGTCATCGCAGTCGACGGCGCGGCCACAGCCGCCCGCGAAGCCTGCATCTCGCCCGCCGCCGCCACCACCGAGGGTCCCGACCAAGAAAAAATCGAAACCAGCGAGGGACACATCGGCGCCGTGGAAGCGCGCTCCGGGACCTTCGGACAGGAAGTAGGGCAGGGGTCAGACAACACGGGGGGCTGCGCGCAACCGCGCTGGCGAAGCTGATAGCGTTGAGTTCACGACTATGAAGCGAATCGCTCCTCCTCGAACCATCGTCCGCCGTGCTCCCAGTCTCAACCTTGCCCTTGTCGCGGGCATCGTCATGGTCAGCGCGCCTGCGCTCGCCGAGGCCCCCAAGGCCGCACCTTCTGAATCGGAGGTCGAGGCGCCCAAAGCACCTGCCGAGGAAACGCCGGAGGAGGAAGTCGCTCGGCTCGAGGCGGAGGTTGCGGCTCTGGAGCTGGCGTTGAAAGAAGCCAAGGAGTGCACGGCCAAGCCTGCAAAGGGCGCTCGCTGCCCTGATCAGACCAAGACGTCGAAGCAGCTCAAGGCTCGTCGGGAGCGGCTGCGGAAGTCCCGGAGACGGGAGTCGAGTCAGAAGGTGCACTGAGGAGCGCATCCACCATTGCGGCCGCCACGTCGATGTTTGCGGCCTGCATCGGATGGCCGAAGTAGAACGGGAAGTTCACTTCGAGCACGTAGACCTCGCCGCTTTCGTGGACCAGCACATCCACACCGCCGCATCTCAGCCCTAGTGCCTCCGTGGCGCGAACAGCAGCGTCCAGTGCAGCTGGCGGCGCAGGGATCTGGAAGTATTCCGGTTCTTCGACGACGCAGGTTCGGAAGTCGTCCGGTCGCACAGGGTTGCGATACGCAGCCGCGCACTCGCCTGCGACGACGATGACGCGCCAGTGGACGGCTGGCTCGATCGCCGCCATCAGGACGACCTGATCGCCGACCGAAGCCCGCAGCATGTCGACGACGGAGTGTAGGGCACTCCAGCTGTCCAGCCTCATCACGCCCACGCCCAGCGAGTGCCCCGGCTGCTTGAGAATGACCGGCAGCCCACCCACGCTCTCCACCGCCGCGCGCAACTCGACCGCGTTGCGTGGAAGCGAGTAGACCGCGGCCGGGACCGGGACGTCATGCCGGGACAGGAACAGGCACTGCGTATCGATGAGACGGTGAGGGCCCATCGTGTCCTGATAGAGCGTCGCGACACCGGGCCCGCACAGCAGCTGTTCCGCGACCGTGGCACGGTCGGAGACGCCGACGCGGTACAGCAAGTCCCCCGGTCCGAGCTGGGGGAGCTCCAGAGGGTCCACAACGGCGGATACGACGAGCGCACACGCCAGGCCTCGCTTCCCCGCGGCCGCGACGAGTTGCTCGGAGAGCGCACAGGGTCCGTCGTCGAGCACGATGAAGAAATGCCCTGGCATCGGTGGGCGCAGCCTAGCCGACCCGCGGTGGGCTCTCGATCCGGCGCCCCCACCGCCCGTACCGCAAGACGAACCGGCGCCCGAGTCGTGAGACGAAATATCGGTCAAGAGACGATATTTCGTCATCGCGAAAGACGTTATATCGTTGGTGTTCACCGTAGGGCGTTGAAATCAAACGATACACCGCTGGTCTGTGCCTTGCTTTTCTACCCCGCCGAGGACCAACCCATGTTCGAAAACAAAGAAGGTCAACGTGTTCCCGAAGTCAACTTCCGCTTCATCGAGGATGCTCGATGGGTCGACCGCACAACCTCCGATCTGTTCGCGGGCAAGAGCGTCGTCGTCTTCGCATTGCCCGGAGCGTTCACCCCAACCTGCTCCACGGCGCATGTTCCACGGTATGGCGAACTCCAGGAGGCGCTTGCGGACCAAGGCGTCGACGACATCCTGTGCATGTCGGTGAACGACGGGTTTGTGATGGATGCTTGGAAGAAGGACCAAGGCGTGTCGGGTGTGACCTTCGTTCCCGATGGCAACGGTGAGTTCGCGAAGGGACTCGGGTTGCTGGTGGACAAGCAGGACCTTGGCTTCGGGCCTCGGTCGTGGCGTTACTCGATGCTCGTGCGCGATGGCGTGATCGAGAAGATGTTCATCGAGCCCGACAAGCCCGGTGACCCCTTCGAGGTGTCCGACGCGGACACGATGCTTCGGTACCTCAACCCGGAGCATGTCGCCGAGCCGGACGTGTTGCTCCTGACCAAGCCAGGGTGCGGACACTGTGCGCGTGCAAAGTCGATGCTGCGCGAGAAGGGACTGCCCTTCGCCGAGGTTGCCGCGAGTCCCCGAATGCTGCGCGCGGTCTCCAAGGCCGCAACCACGCCCCAGGTCTTCATCGATGGCAAGTACATCGGGGGTGCGGACGAACTCGCGAACGCCCTGGCGGACTGAACCTCGCATGAACGCCGCCGATCCCATCGATCACGCGTCCGACCTGCGGCGGCTGGCTGAGATGGCCAGCCGACCGCAAGCGTTGGCCGACGTCCTGCGGGGTGCACTCGCGTCCCTCCGCGATGTTGTCCCGTACGACCTCGCGGCGGTCTACGAACTCGAGCGTGACGAACTCCGGCTTCGGTTGGCCTCCGGCCCGCTCGCTGATGAACGCGTTGCGGGCCATGTCCTGCGGCTCGATCGTTTCCCGAGCATCGCGCATGCGCTGGAGCGGCGGCGCCCGGTGGCGCAAACCGAGGAGCAGCACAGTAGCGAAGAGGGCGACCCTTACGATGGGGTGCTCGACCTCCCCGCGGGTCACTCCTGCATGGTCGTCCCCTTGTTCGCCTCGGATCGGAGCCTAGGCATCATCACGCTCGACCGAACGACCTGCCAGACATACTCGCCGGAGGTTGTTCAGCTGGCCGGTGTTTATGGGCAGATCGTGTCGATCGCGATGCTCTTTGCCGAGCAGGCGGAGTTGTTGGAGCGATATCGACGGCAACTCAACGAAGAAAAACAGCTCCTCCAACAGCGAACCGGCGGGGGGCGCTGGGCGATTCGTGCCCTCGAGGCGAGCTTGTCCTCGCCGATGCAACACGTGGTTCGGCTTGCCAAGCAGGTCTCGGGGGCAGAGCTGCCTGTCTTGATCTCCGGTGAAACGGGGACGGGAAAGGAGGTGCTCGCACAGGCGATTCACGCCTGGAGCCCCCGGGCCGAGCAACCCTTCATCACGCTCAATTGCGCGGCGCTCCCGGAGAACTTGGTGGAGTCCGAGCTGTTCGGACACGTCAAGGGAGCGTTCTCGGGCGCGGCGGCGGAACGTCGCGGACGTTTCCTGACCGCCAATGGCGGAACGCTGCTGCTCGACGAGATCGGCGACATGTCCTTGGCAACGCAGGCCAAGTTGCTTCGGGTGTTGCAGGAGGGCACCTTCGAGCCGGTCGGTGCGGATCGGCTGGTCCGGGTCGATGTTCGGGTCCTTGCAGCGAGTCATGTCGACCTCCGCGAAGCGGTCCGCGAGGGGCGGTTTCGGGAGGACCTTTACTACCGACTGGCGGGGTTCCCACTCGAACTCCCCCCGCTGCGGGAACGGCACGAGGACATCGCTGGCATCGCGGGGGGCGTGTTGGAGTCGCTCGCGCGTCGGACCGGTCGGGGGCCTTGGAGCTTTGGGTCGGAGGTGCTCGAAGCTCTGGCCCGGCATACATGGCCCGGCAATGTGCGCGAGCTTGTCAACGTGTTGGAGCGTGCGGTGATCCTCCAACCATCCGGCGCGCTTGCGGTCCAACACATCCTCCTCAACCCCGGGTCGACTGAGCGGACACCGGTTCCGCCGCCCGCTGACGACCCGTTCCTGGCGTTCGATGATATGCAGCGCGCGTACTTCGAACGCGCGATCGAGCGCACCTCGGGCAAGATCTACGGGGCAGGCGGTGCGGCGCAATTGGTCGGTATGAAGCCGACGACCCTGCAAAGCCGTCTCAAGAAGCTCGGGATCGATCCCGCCGACGCAAGGGGTTGAGCCCAAGGAGAGCCGGTTGTCAAAAAGACCGGCTCGACTCGGGCCGGGCGTCGCCGTGTTCGGCCAGATCGCGGTGCGGGATGGCCCGAGTTTGCCTTCAAGTGTTCCCGCCCGATGTCGATTCTCAGGAGGCGAGCGGAGGACCCAGCCGTGCCGAAAGACTGGCGCACGGGTCGAGCTCGCCGCACAGGAATCCTATGCCGGCCTCCAAAGAGCATTCCCGAATCGGTCGATTCACCGCAGTGGGGGCGGCATTCGGCGCTCTGACGGTTTGCCTCGGCGGGGCGATGCTCTGGTCGACCAGTCATGCGCCCGGGGTCGGGACGGCGGGCGGCGTGCTTGCCATGCTCGTGGTCGGGGCCGCCATCGGATGGCTTGGAACGGAACGGATCGTCGCCGTCGCGCAGGACGTTGAGGAGGTCTCCGAGTGAACCCGCACGCGCGTCGGGGACCGGGTGGCTCGGTGTTGGAGCCTGGGCTGCTCGCAGCGCGCTCGAAGCGCTGGGAGCAACCCGCTGCGAACCACGAAGGAGCGACCCAACCATGTCCAACGCAATGATTCTCGTCGTTGACGACTCCGCGACGATTCGCCACCGAGTTCGGGCCTGCCTTCAGGCGGCTGGTTACTCGGTCATCGTGGCGGAGAACGGAGCCATCGGCCTGCAGAAGGCCAAGGACAACCCGATCGACTTCGCGATCGTCGACATCAACATGCCCGTGATGGATGGGCTGGAGATGCTCGCGTGCATGCGCTCGGTCCCGGGGAAGCAGAGCGTCCCGGTCTTCGTATTGACGACGGAATCGTCGCGAGACCTGGTCGCCCGAGGCAAGGAACACGGCGCGACGGCTTGGATCGTCAAGCCATTCAAGGGCGAGAGCCTGGTCAAGGGGATCGCTGCCGTCCTTGCTCGTGCAGCGTGACCGAATCTGACCCGAACGAAGGACTCGACGTGACCGTACCGGAACTCAGAGGAACTCCGCCCACGACGGAGCGGGACTCCACACAAACCGCACACGCGGATGCGCTCGTCCAGTCCGTAGAGGCTGTACTCGGAGGGAACGGCGCACGGGTGTCGTGCGTTCCTGTTCTACTCGACGCGCTTCCGAGCGGCACGTGGGAGACCGGTGCTTCACTTCAGCTCTTCTGCGGGGCTGACGACGTCCAAGACTTCGCCATTTTTGCGGATGGACGAGGTGCCGCCGCGATGGTGCGTTGGCTGTTCAACTACGGTGAGAATGAGCTCGCGACCGGAGAGCAGATCAAGGATGGCCTCGCGGAAGCGCTCAACCATGTGGTCGGGCGGGTCAAGACGTTTGAGACGAGCGAGGACGGCCTCGCACCCAAGCTCGACACGCCGGAGCTCTTGAAACGAGCCGACTGCGAGATGTACGTGCATGTGCACCCGGCCGCGGCGGTGTATCGGGTGACGAGTGATGGCTGGGCTGGGGAGATCGTGTTCATGGCCTCGCCCCGACGGCAACGGGCGATCGCAGCACTCGAGCAAGCGACGGCGCTCCTCATTCGGTGTGGACCCGACCCTGGTGCGACCGTTCGGGCTTGCCGGCTGCTCGAGGTCGTTCGCACTCCGGTACTCGCCTTGGTCGAGCTGCCTTCGATGGGAATCACGCTCTCGTGGTGCGTCGAGAATCTCGCCGGGCTGGTCAACGGTGCCAGTGGCTATGGGGAGAAGGTCATGTTCTATCGGATCCTCCGCGAGCTCGAGGGCCTTCAAACGGCGTTGGTGCGGCTGACCGCGCTTCCCGAGACCACTGCGTTCGTGATCCCGTCCGGCGAAGATCCGCAGTCGCTTCTGCGCGACTTCTGTTCCGAGACGCTTCATGGGGTCGAGCGGGCCCGACACGTCTTGTCGACCTCCCCCGCCGACTCGACCGAGACGCTGTTCGGGTCGATGCACACACTGCAGGTCACGTCGGGGTTTTTCAGTCTTGACCAGCTCCAGCGTCTTGCTCGGTCCACCGAACGCCTGATTGGCTCGGTGCGCGAGTGCGGAGCCAACATGACCGAGCAGCAACTCGACGGCGTTCGGCATTCGGTGCACTTGGTCGAAGTGTGGGTCGTCGCTCTCGTCGAGGGATTGGACGGAGACGGCACCGTCGCCTCAAGCCCAGAACTCGAAGCCCACATCCGGATGCTCGAGCACGTCCTGGAATGCGGAGGTGACATCGTTGTCTACTCCGGTGAGACGGTGGTACCCGTGGGCAGTCCCGAGGTTGGGCCGAGCCTGTGCCTCGATGAGGCTCAGCTCGCGCGGCTGGAGTCGCTCCGGGCCGAGGTTCGTGAGTGGGCCGAGCTTGCCCGGTCCGAAGGCCCCGACCGGTCGCTCGCGGAGCCTGGGGAATTCTTCGAGCGAGCCCACCAAGAGCTCGTATCGATCTGTCAGTCGGTGCGCCGGGTCCCGCTGGCTCCAGTTCTCGCCAGCCTTGCGCGGCATTGCCGAGAAGCGTCTGCGCGCTTCGGAAAACTGGTCCGCGTCGATATCGAGGGGGACACCCTCGATGCTCAGGAACACCTCATGGCTTCGATGGCGCCGCCCCTGGTCCACCTGGTGAACAACGCCGTCGAGCATGGAATCGAGGACAGCGCGGAGCGAGCGCGATTGGGGAAACCCATCCTCGCCCTCGTGCAGGTTCGGGCCGAACGCACCCACAACTCGTTGGTGCTGGAGGTCACGGACGACGGAAGAGGGGTGCCGCCAGAGATCGTTGGACGAGCGGACCGCGAAGGGGTCGAGGCCGACCGCTTGGAAGGATCGCTCGGAGAGGTCCATCGCCTCCACCGCTCCAACGACTCTGGCGCTGCGCACGAGGCTCAGGGCTGCTCCGGGATGGATGTTGTCGTGCGAGAGGTCGAAGCCGCGGGCGGGATCGTCGAGCTGGAGTGGGCTCAGGGCGAAGGGACCCGAATCCGGATTGTGCTTCCCGAACCGGATGAAGCCGCTGAAGAGGTCGACGAGGACGAGTTCGCGGACTTGGCCGCCGAAGGGGAGCTCACCTTCCTCTGATGAGGCGCGTGGTCAGCCGCGGCCGCGGCTGAGCTGGCCGCCCACCCCGCGGCGACCGCGATTGACACTCTCGTCGACCTACGGGGGTGTCCCTAGTCTTGCTCGACGAGCCGAATGTAGGCGGTCATGGCCTCGAACAGGGTCTCCTCGGGAAGCGCGTGGTTGCGCCGGAGGATCTCGACCGGGTGTTGTGCTTTGGTCCTGGACTGCTGGGCGAGTAGATCCTGCAGCGCCGCCTCATCGAGGTAGCCAGCGGCGATCGCGAGCTCCCCCAAGCGTTGGGACGGGGAAGCTACTTGTGCTTCGAGGAGCTTCACCATCTGGGCGAGGGTGACGTGCTTTTGTTGGACCATCAGCTGACCGAGGAGAGTGCTCGTTTTTGAGGACTCCTCGGTGAGCTTCTTGGCGTCCTCGTAGGACAACAGTCCCTCGGAGGTCAGGAAGCGGAGGAAGGTTGGTGGGTTCCGCATGGGAGCTCTAGAGATGTTGTGCGGCGGTGGACGCCGGCGGCAACTCCGATCACGCCTGCGATGTCTTCTTGAGCGGCCCGCGATAGGCCGCCAGGCAGAAGAGGAGCAGGCCGAGCCAGACGAGCCCGAAAGCCGCTAGCTTCAGGGGCTGGAGAGGTTCGTGGAAGACGAACACCGCGATCACGAACTGCAGAGAAGGCGCCAGAAACTGCAAGAAGCCGACAACGGTCAGTGGGAGGCGCTTGGCGGCGTGCACGAACAACAGCAGCGGCACGGCGGTCACTGGACCGGTGCAGATCAGCAGGGCATCTGTCGATGGTTCACCGACGAAGAGGTGCCCCCGGCCGCGCAGCCCAAGCCAGATCAGGCCGGTGAGGGCGGGCACTGCGAGGAGGAGGGTTTCGAAGGCCGAGCCGGTCAGGGCAGGGGCGTTGGTCGTCTTTCTCAGCAGGCCATAGAGCCCGAACGAGGTTGCGACCGCCACGGAGATCCACGGCAGACCGTCCGCGCCGACGGCGATGACCAGGACTCCCAGGAGGGCAAGCCCCGCGGCCGCGACTTGTAGGGGCTGTAGCCGCTCGCCGAGAACGAACCGCCCCAGCGCCACGCTCAGCAACGGGTTGATGAAGTATCCCAGGCTCGCGTCGAGGACGCGGTCGGTCATGATCGCGTAGACGAAGACGAACCAGTTGAGCCCGACGCACAGCGCTGTTGCCAGGAGTCGCCATCGAACCTGGGGATCTCGCACAATGGCGAGAATCTCGTTGAGCCTGCGCGTCGCCACCGCATAGAGCCCGAAGAACACGAACCCCCAGACGATGCGATGGCCGAGGAGCTCCAACGCGGGGACGTGGCCGAGCTGCCGCCAGAACAGCGGAGCGAAGCCCCACAGTCCGTACGCCGCAATCCCGAGGGCGAGACCGGCTCTCACGCTCGGTGATTCCGCTTCGCGGTCAGCTGCATCTCAGCGCTCCGACACGAACACGCACGACTGCCCGGAGGGGACGTTGGAGCCGGTACAGTTGCCGAGCACATCGGAGAAGCCAGCCGGAGGTTGCCACGTTCGAGCGGAGTCGCGGTTGAGCGCCACGTAGACCTCGTCGTTTTCGTGGCTGACCCGGTAGACCCAGAAGAAGTCCTCCAGCACCACGGTCTCCCGTGAGCCCCGGCGCAGGGCGACGTGCGCCTCGCGGGTCTGACCCAGCCGCCGTGCGTTCTCCAGCGATTCTTGTTCTACGCCGCTGAGTCCGTCGAAGCGGTGCATCGCTCGGTTGTCCGGGTCGGCTTCCCCGAAGGTTCCGATGTCGTCGCCTTGGTAGAGCATGGGAACGTTGCCCGGCGAGGTGAACAAGAAGGTCTGAGCGAGTCGGAGTCGGCTGTGATCGCCACCGGCTTCAGTCAGCGCGCGCCACTGGTCGTGGTTGCCGAAGAAGTTCCCCATGATCGCGCCGGGGTACCCGGCGAGCTGCCCGAAGATCTCCTGCGGGCTGAGGTACGCGGTGTCGTTTGCGAGTGCGAAGTCGGCCAGGTTGCGAATGCTCGAGGAGTAGTTGAGCAGCGCCGCCTTCGTTTGGTTGTAGTACTCCTCGTCGACTTGGCCCTGAACCATGTCCTCACGAACGTGGTAGCGAGCCCAGCCCCCCAGTGACTCTCCAACCATGTACAGCACGGTCGGCTCGACGGTCAGGGAGTGGTCGTCGACGGTGGTCTCGACCTGCTCGATGACGGCTTGCTTGAGCCCGCGGACGAAGACGTCGTCCATGTGTTTGAGCGCGTCGGCTCGAAAACCGTCGAAGTTGTACTCCTCGAGCAGCCAGATCGCGTGGTCGATGACGGCCTGCCGTGCTTCGGGGACGTTGTAGTCGAGGTCCGGCATGTCCGCGGTGAACCAGCAGTCGACGCGGAACTCGTCCCAGTTGTTGTGACAGGGGACGTAGCTGTAGAACCACTCCGGGTGGAGGTCGAAGATGTTGGCCTCGGATTGCACGTGGTTGGCGACGAAGTCCGGGATGATTCGGATGCCGCGCCTGTGGGCCTTGTCGACGAGCTCGTGAAGCTCCTGTGGGGTGCCAAATGCTGTCTCGATCGGGTTGTCGTACCCGAAGTCATCGAGGTGCGTATAGCCGGTCGTGATCGGGTGGTAGGAGTGGTACGAGCCGAATCGCTCGCCTACACCCGGATCGACCGCGGGTTGGCTGTTGTGGGAGTTGAGCAGCGGCGAGCTGATCCACAGGGTGTTGATGCCCATCGATTCGAAGTACCCATCGTCGATCTTCTCGATGATCCCTCGGAAGTCGCCGCCTTGCCACTGACTCCGAGGGTCGGTGATCTCCGCAAGCGAGCCCTGGGTGTTGTCGATGTTGTTGGACTCGTCGCCGTCGAGGAAGCGGTCGGTGAACACCTGGTACAGGATGCTGTCGTGCCAGGTGAAGTCGGCGTAGCGCAGGCCGTCGCCGATCCACATCGGTACGAACAGGGGCTGGACGTCGTCGCCCCCAACGGTTCGCATGCGAAATAGGTAGCTGTACTTCGAGGGAACCAGGCTGCTGGCGGTGACCGCCAACCGCTGGGTCTTGGCCTCAAACGCGACGGACTCGGCAGGGAGAGTCTCGGCGTTGAGGCGGATGACGCTTTGCTCGACGTCGAGCTCTCCGGGTCCGTCGTACCGAGCCAGGACCGCAACCGTGGAGGCGGTGCTCTGGTAGCAGAACGTAAACGCGCCGCTTTGCGTGTCGGGCTCGCAAGGCTCGAGGCAGCTACCATCGACCGGGTCACACAGCTCGCCGAAACCGCACGACACGCCGACACACAGGTCTTCGATGCAGGTCTCGAGCTCAGCATCGAAGATGTAGCCGGCTTCGCACTCGCAGACCCGCTCCTCTTCGTTGCAGTCGCCGTTGCCACAGTCGACGCCTTCGCACCAGGCGTCGCCGTCGGTGTCGCCCGTGCTGGGAGGCTCTTCATCGTAGATGACCCCGTCCCTCACCCAGAACTCAGGCAAATCGGTGACGTAGTTCGCTTCGGCGTTGTTGTCCCACTGCGCGTCGCCGTCGTTGAACGCGAACTCGACGCTGGAGCCTGCGTCGTGGCTCAAGACGAACCAGCCATCCTCGTCCTGCGTCATCTGCAGTCCCGGAGGCGTTGTCCACCCTGAGCCATCATCGAAGTGGAGGAACGCTGTGGCCCACGGGCTGTAGTAGTGCCCGACGAAGCCAGCTCCAACGGGGTCGGTGTCGTTGTCCGTCGTCGCCACCCCGGTGCTGGCGCCAGCGTTGGGATCCCCATCCCCGTTCAACTCGCCGGGGCCGCACGCGACGGCCGCACTGACGATCATGGACACGAAAAGCGGGCGCACCCAAGTCATGCCCCGGAGGGTAGCAGCGGTTGGGCCGAGGAGTGGCCTTGCGTGTCAGCCGCCGTGGGTCGACGGTCGCACGGGCATGGGCCATCGTGACGCCCGTGCGTGCCGTCGTCGTCCGCGAAGCTTTCGGTCTCGACAACCTTCACCTCGTGGAGCAGCCCAAGCCCGAGCCTGGGCCCGGCCAGGTGCGGGTCCGGGTGCACGCCGTCTCGCTCAACTACCGTGACCTCTTGATGGTTCAGGGGCAGTACAATCCGCGCCAGCCGCTGCCGCTTGTCCCGGCGTCCGATGGTGTGGGGGTGATCGACGCGGTCGGACCCGGAGTCGATCCGTCTCGGGTTGGGGATCGGGTCGCCGGCTTGTTTGCGCAGGGGTGGCTGGACGGAGAGCCGGCGCATGACAGTGCCCGGTCGACGTTGGGTGGTCCGCTGCCGGGGATGCTGCGGGAGTGGGCGATTCTGGAGCCAGATGGGGTGGCGTCCGTGCCTTCGCATCTCACGGATGTGCAAGCCGCCACGCTTCCGTGTGCTGGGCTCACGGCCTGGAGCGCTCTGGTCACGCTCGGAGGCATCCGAGCGGGAGACACGGTCTTGGTCCAGGGATCGGGAGGAGTCAGTTCGTTCGCGCTCGATTTCGCGGTCGCTGCGGGCGCTCGGGTCATCGCGACCTCTCGAAGTGCAGACAAGGCTGACGCTCTGGCGGAGCGCGGGGCATGGAAAACGGTGGTCACCACGGGCGACTCGAAGTGGGGCAAGACTGTCCGTGGACTCACCGACGGCCGGGGTGTCGACCTGGTCGTCGAAGTGGGCGGAGCGGGCACGTTGGGGCAGTCGCTTCGCGCTGTGAGGATGGGCGGGACCGTGGCGATGATCGGGGTTCTGGCGGGCGGGCGCGCGGAGGTCGACATGACGCCCGTTCTCATGGGCCAGGTCCGGGTCCAGGGCGTGCTTGTGGGACACCGGGCCGGATTTAGGGCGATGTGCCGGAACATCGAGCACCATCGGCTCGAACCTCGGATCGACAGCGTCTACCCGCTGGAGGAGACCCGAGCCGCGTTCGACCATCTCGCGTCCGGGACCCAGCGGGGAAAGATCTGCATCGAGCTCACGACGGCTGGCTCGCCAGCGTGAGCACAAAGCGGGCTCCAGGCTTCGCGTCTTCGACCGAGAGGTCCCCGCCGTGGGCGCGCGCCAGCCGACGGCACAGCGCAAGCCCAAGTCCTACCCCCGGCTTCGTGCCGGCCTCATCACGCTTTGCCTTACTGAACGGCTCGAAGATCTTTCTGCGTTCACCCGCGGGGATCCCCGGCCCGAAGTCACGGACCGCGATTCGGAGCTGCCGCCCATCGAGGAGCGTCTCCACAACCATCCGCGTGGGTCCCTGAGCGCTGGGTGCGTACTTGGCTGCGTTGTCGATCAGGTTGAGCAGGATCTGCTCGATGGCGGACGTGTCGACCTGGACGGTCCTGTTCAAGGTGGCCTCGTCGGGCACGACTTCGAGTTCGGTGCCCGAGGCCTCGCAGCGACTGCGCAGCGCCGGGGCGACATGCTCGAGCAACGACTGCACCGAGACGGTCTCCCGGGTGCGTTCGGCCTTGTCGCTCTCGATCTTGGCGTAGGAGAGCACGTTCTCGACCAGGTGCCCCAGGCGTTCTGCCTCGGTGCGCAGCGTCGCGATGTAGCGGTCCCGCTTGGACTCGACCATCTTTTCGCCGAGCATCTCGGTGTACATCCGGAAGGTCGTCAGGGGGGTTCGCAGCTCATGGGTGACCGTGGAGACGAAGGCCGCGCGTCGCTCCGAAAGGGCCATCGACCACAGCAGCAGCACGACGACGGTCCCGGTCCCGATGAGCACGACGAGCCAACCACCGATGATGGAGGCTCGCACGGGAGTGAACGCATCGCTCGGTGGCGGGGGTAAGGCGCCGTGATCGAGCCGGACCGGAAGTGTGGCCAGCAGGCGTGCTGTGTCCGCGGTCGACGGGGTGGGGGCAGGGGTGAGGGCGGGGCTGGGAAGGAGGTCCGCAACCTCAACGAGGAGGTCGTCGCGGAGCTTGGGCCAGTCGATCCAAGCGCCATGGATCTCGACGGACTCCCCGCGGCGGACGCGACGGGCGAGCACCAACTCGTCTCCGACCCAGATCGGTGTCACCGGGCCCAACTGCGCGCTGGCGAGCGATGCCTGCTCGTCTTCGATCGCCTTCTCCAGCTCCCGATAGAGTTCGGAGTCGTCGGTGGCGCTGAAGGGCAGGCCGGCCAGGCTTCCGACGGAGTTCACCTCGCCGTTGCGGTTGCCGCTCTTGCTAAGCTTCGACACCTTGCTGCCGAGGCTGTTGAGGTTGTTGAGCAAGGCGGCGCTTTGCTGCTGCTGCACCGTCGCGATGGAATTCATGTTGTCGCGGGCACTCGACGCACGCTTCTGCCACTCCTGGCTGTTGCGCGACTGCTGCGACGCAGCGTAGTAGCCGGACTTGGTCTGCTTGGTGTTGGTCTCCGCGACCGAGAGCGGCGGTGCACGGAAGCCCGATGGAGCGCCGAGCGTGTCCTCGAACCCTTCGGACTTCAGGGCCAGAGTCACGCTGTCCAAGACCGGACTCTCCGGTGCAGTGAGCCAGCGAAGCGACCCGTTGGCGGACCGCAAGAACCGGCCTCGGACTTCGGGCGTGTTGGGAAGCTCGGGAGCCGGGTCGGGGCTCTCGGCCAGCAGTGCGACGCGGGCCATCTCCTGGCTGATTCGGCCGGGGACCGTGCTGTCGAGCCGCCACAGGGCCAACCGAACTCGCTCCTCGGTGACGGCATGCGCAGTCGCCTCTGCTGCGGCTCGCTCGGTCGCGAGCAACGTCGAGGTGATCGCGATCATCATGCCGACAACGGCACACAGAGCGACCCCGACCGCCACCCAGACTCGGACCCGACGGCTCACCCGCTCGCTCCGAACTTGTAGCCCTTCCCGCGGACGGTGAGGATGACCTTCGGCGAGCCCGAGGCGTCGCGGAGCTTCTCTCGGAGGCGAGCAACGTGCATGTCCACCGTCCGGGTCTGTGTGTGCTCCGGGTTGACGTGCCAGATCTCGCGCAGCAACTCGTCCCGTCCCACCGCCCGTTCGGCATGTTGGGAGAGGTGGGCCAACAGTGCGACCTCGCGGTCGGCCAACTCCACCCGGTGGCCGTCGTCGAAGACCACCTCGCGGCGGGCAAGGTCGGCGTGTCCTCCGGGGATCGACACCCGTGCGTCTTCGGTCTCTTGGGGGGGAGCGCGGCGCAGCACCGCCTCCACCCGAGCCAGCAGCTCTCGCACGCTGAACGGCTTGACCACATAGTCGTCCGCGCCGAGCCGTAGCCCTCGGACTCGGTCCGCCTCGCGACCGCGAGCGGTGAGGATGATGATCGGGAGCGTGGGTTTGACGCGGCGCACCTCGGAGAGAACGGTGAATCCATCGCCCCCGGGAAGCATGAGGTCGAGCAGGACGCAGTCGCAGTGGTCCCGAAGCGCGGCATCCCGACCCGCAGGCGCCGTGTCGGCCTGCAGGACGCCATAGCCGTCGAACCCCAGGGCATCGACGAGCCCCATACGAATCGCGGGGTCGTCTTCGACGACGAGCACGGTGGCGCGCGTTCCAGGCATCGAACTAGAGAGTAAATCCTGCGGCTGCCGCCTGGGCGGAGATCGAGTCGATGATCGCATGGTCGAGTCGATGACCTCCCTGTGTTCGCTGCGTGGCGACGTACGCTTCACGCTGCTCCTGGAGCTCGCGAAGGTCTTTCTTGAGCTGGTCTCGGGTGTTTCGCGCGTCTGTGACCTTCTGTTCGAGTTCCTCATCGCTCAGCGCGGAGTAGCCATGCAGGAGCGTGGACCGATCGAGGGTGCCGAGTTCAACCGTCCCTTCGTCCAGCGCGTCGACGAGGTCCCACTTGGCGTTGTTGTACATGCCGGAGGTCTTGCTCATCGCACGGGCGATCGAGCTTGTCCGACCGGCGGACACGCTGTTCTTGTCTTGGCGCGCCTGGTTGTCCAGGGCCGCCTTCGCACGGTAACCAAACCCGATGTACGTATCGTTGAGCTTCGAGGAGAGGCTCTCGATCTCGTCATCGTGAGGCGAAGCGATGTACGCCTGTTTTGCGTTGTGGTCGATGCGAAGTGCTTTTCCGCCGCCAAGCCGGGCTGCGTCTTGCCAGCCGGGATCCCAGTTGCCGCGGCCCGTGCAGTTGACGGTGTTGACCACGATGCCGCGCGAACGCGCGGCGGCGACGGTTTCGTGGAAGTCCATCGGTCCTTGGGTGAACTCCTCATTGCCCGCGATGTACAGAACGCGCAGCACGTTGTCGCGCTCGTCCCATTTCAGCTCCCGTGTCGCGGCCGAGATGACTTGGCCCGCAAACTCGTCCCCGCCCGAAGTCGTGAGGCCGAACAACCCCTCTGAGACGAGGTCGAGCTCGCCCGAGAACCCGACCACCTGACGAATGTAGCCGTCCGATTCTGCGAGGCCATCGTTGCCGTACTCGTAGACCGCGATCTCGAGTTGTGGCGCGGCGCCTTGGAACGTCGCGGAGTCGAGCGCGTTGACGACGGCCCACAGTTGCGATCGGGCCTGGTCGAGTAAGCCATCCATGCTGGAGCTGGTGTCCAACAGGAGCGCCAACTGAATCTTCGGCGCTTGCTGGATCGCGGCAGCCGGGGGCGCGGCGGCGACCGGGGTCGGTGGCGCGCTTTGGCCTCCTGTGGCAATCGGCCAGGCCACCGCCGCGAGAAGGGCAGCGGTGCTGGCGAGCAAGACGGTCTCCATCGTTCGGAACGTGCTGCGGCGCGGTCGCGGCGGTGTGCGAACGAGCGCGTAGCCGGATGTATCGGGAGCGTGCTCTTCGGGATCAAGAGCACCATCGGAGGGCCAGCGAGGGTCGCGCGGGGTCATGGTTTGAGCGTGCGCCGGATTGGGCCGCCGTTTGTAACGACAACGTATGAACCACCATCGGCCATCCATCCCGCGCGGTTTGAGTGCGCACGATCCGTCGGGCACACTTGGTTCGATGGTCTTGCCGAGGCGTTGGAAACAAGGACTGTGCGTCGCCGTCGGTAGCCTTTGCCTGTTTCCTGCCGTCGCTGGAGCGCAGCCCGCGCCTGCGGTTCAGCCCGCGCCTCCACCCGCGCCCGCGCCTGCGCCTGCGCCTTCGGAGCCGCTTCCCGCTCCGCCACCGGAGTCGGCACCTTTGCCGCCGCCTGCCGAACCGGCACCCGCCGAGGAGCCGGCGGAGGCCGTTCCCGAGGAGCCGGCCGAAGCCGTGCCCGAGGAGCCGGCGGAGGCCGTGCCCGAAGAGTCGGTCGCGGAGGAACCCAGCGAAGAGCCCGCCGTCGAAGACACGCCCGTTGCATACCGGGTGAGCGAGGAGGAGTGGCAGGCCGCACTCGAGAAGGGGATCACCGTGCAGCGCGACGGCGCCGAGCCACTCCACGGCAAGCTCGTCGCGACCACGGAAGCCGCAGCGGTGGTCGTCTCCGACGAGGGAGACGTGCACACCCTGCACAAGGCCGACGTCGCGTCTGTTGCGATCGATGCGCCAGAGCTCGAACCGGCTCCGCCCGAAGAAGAGGCCTCTGCCGAAGAAGAGGCCACCGAGACTCCGCCCAAGAAGAGCGAGGAGGACGACTGGAAGAAGTTCGGTGTCTTCACCTCGCACGGCATCTCCTATGCGCACTGGCGAACCGATCTCTACCGAGCAGGTGCGGCTGCATACGCCGGCGACTTGGGCGTCGGCTACAACTGGCGCCGGGCCTGGGGGGCGTACCTGGTGCTAGGTGGACACGCCGGCGCGCGGCTGGTCCGACGAACGATCAAGGGAAGCTTCGGTCATCTGGCGGGCATGGTTCGCTACCGCGGCAAGAAGCGCCTGGTTGCGATGGGCGGGTTGGCGTTGGCTTGGTCGAAACTCGACGAGCCGGAGCGTAGGGTTCGCGACATCTCCGTGTCGATTCCGCTCAAGGTACTGGCCGAGTTCAAGGTCGCAAAGAGCCTGTTCCTCGGCGTCGGCGTCGGGTACGAGCCGGGCTTCTTTGCGCAGGGTCGCATCGCAAACGCACTGTCGCTGCAAGCGACGCTGGCCCACTGGTAGGACTCTGCAGCCCAGACGTTGCGGGGCCGAGTTCAACCGGTCGGCGTTCTAGCCGACGCCGTACAGCTCTCGCACCATCGAGCGCAGCGGTGCGGGCATGCTGTCCTTGACGTAGCCCGAGAAGAACGCTTCGTGGTCGGCGGGTTGCAGGACGAGCTCGGGGGCGGTCGCGAGGGCGAGGGCAATGTCGAAACGCGGGTCTCCGGCTCCACACCCGCTCCAGTCGATCACACCGCTGACTCGTCCTTCGCACAGCAGAACGTTGTCGAGTGTGAAGTCGCCGTGGATGAAGGTACGGACCTCGGGCGCGGGCGGGCCGAAGGACGCGAGCAGGTCGTTGTCGAGCGAGACCTCTTCGGCGTAGACCCGGTGGCGCTCGAGCCAGGGCGTAGCGTCGGCATCGCTGAGCGCCTCGGGGACGGGCGTCGCGTGAATGCGCGCCAGCATGTCTCCGAGGGCGCGGAGCAACGAGCGTCGCTCGGCTGTGGACGCGTCGGCGAGCGCAGTCCAACCCGACTCGCCGGGGATCCGGGTCATCAGCAGCCACTGCGCGTCCCCATCGATGTGGTGGGCGATGACCTGTGGGACCGGGAGATTGGTCGACTCCAGTGCGCGCAGGACCTTCGCTTCGCGATCGAGCCACTGCGAGTAGACCGGGTTCGCGGAGTGCTTGATGACGATGTCGTGTTGGTCCGCGCTTCGGACGAACGCCACCTCCGAAAGCTCGCCCTGCGGTGGCTCCACAAGGGAGAACACCGGGGGGAGGATCGCCCGCACGGGTGCGGGCATGTCGTCCGCTTCGAACACGCGCTCCCGAGAGTACGCTGCCGAGCTGAATCGAGCACTTTTCATCATCAAAGCGCGATCCGGTCGCCTTTCCGGGGTCGGTCGCGTGTGGTCCCGGTCCCGCGCGGTCTGCTACCCAACGACCACGGCGAGCGCTGCGAGGACGGCCAGCACACCAAACGCGAGGAGAACGTAGATCCCGCGTGAGGGGCGGGGGTCGTACGGCTCGGGGTCCTCGGGGAACGCGGGGACGGGCAGGGTTTGGCCGCCGAGCGGATCCTGACGGCCGAACGGCGAGCTCAGCTGGAGCGGAGCCGGTTCGACCGGCATCGGCTGCGTGTGGGTCATCGGGGGGCCTGCTGGGACAGGTGCGATGAACGGGTGTGGGTGCTGGAACGTCGCCACCGCGACTTCGGTTGCAGGCTCGGGCTCGGGCGGGAGCGCGGGCGTTCGCGTCGTGGTGGTGGCGGGCACACGCACGGGCACCGCAGCCTGTGCTTGAAAGTATGCGGTCGGTGCTTCGTCGAACTCGTCCGCGTGGTTCGATGGGAGGAGCGGGGTCTGGCTCCCGGACGGGAGCGCATCCTCCATCAGCGGCGGGTGCAGGTCGTATTCGGCGTCGCGGGGGTCGTTGATCGGTGTGCCTGCTCGGGGCTCGGAGACGATGCCTGGATCCACCGTTCCAGAGAGCACGGAGAGCACGTCATGCATGCTCTGATACCGAGAGTCCGGTGCCTTCTCGAGGCAGCGCAGCACGAACTGTGAGCCCCACGGGGGCATCTCGGGTGCACCGGTCGCGGGGTCGGGCGGTGCTTCATTGAGGTGGGCGCTCATCACCTTGAACAGGTCGCGACCGGGGAAGGGGACATCCCCGGTCAGCGTCTGGAATGCGGTGACCCCAAACGCGTAGACATCCGAGCGCAGGTCCGCTGTGCGTCCCTCAGCCTGTTCAGGCGACATGTACAAGACGGTGCCCACAACATCCTCGGCCCGCGTGAGGACGCGGGAAACCATCTGGTTGTCGAGCTTGGCGACCCCGAAGTCGAGGAGCTTGACGATGAGGCCCCCCGGCCCGTCTTGACGCAACAAGATGTTGGACGGCTTCACGTCGCGGTGCACCACACCGCAGTCGTGGGCGGCTGCGAGTGCGGCTGCGATCTGCCGGAGCACGACGACCGCGTGCGGCCAGTGAAGGCGGCCGTTGCGACCCAGGTAGGACGAGAGGTCTTCGCCCTCGAGGAACTCCATCGCGATGAAGAGCAGACCCTCGGGGGTCTCGCCGAAGTCGAGCACGTCGACGACGTTCGGGTGGTCGATCAGGACCGCCGATTTGGCCTCCCGCATGAAGCGATGGCGGAAGACCTCTCGGACCGCGCGCTCGGGTTTGAGGACCTTCAACGCAACGCGGCCGCCGGTGCTCAGGTCGATGCCGTCGTAGACATCACCCATCGATCCCGAGCCCACAAGCCGCGCTGCTCTGTAGCGGCCATGCAGGACGCTCCCAGAGATGTCGGCAAGCGGGGCCGACGTCATCGATGCCGAGGAATCGTCGGCGACGGTGGGGTCTTCGACGCCCAAGGCGTTCTTCCGTGGCAATCGTATCGACTCGTGCTCGCCCTGTCACACGATCGGAGCACCACGTATGCTCCGCTCGTGCTCGAACTGCTGCAAATCCCGGTCTGGCAGGACAACTACGTCTATCTGGTCCGCAACGGCGACCGAGCGTTTGTGGTCGATCCGCCTGATGCGACGGCGGTCCTTCCGGTCCTCGAGGCGCTCGATGTCACCTTGGAGGCGGTCCTCAACACGCATCATCACCCCGACCACGTGGGGGGAAACGTGAAGCTGAGCGAAACGGTTGGCTGCGCGATTCTGGGCCCTGCGCATGATCGGGAGAGGATTCCGGGCCTCACTCGTCCGGTTGAGGTCGGAGAGTGTGTCGAGGTCGCAGGCGTCGAACTCTCGGTTCTTGACGTGCGAGCGCACACACGTGGGCACATCGCGTATCGCTGCGACACGCCGATGGCGCGGGTCACCCGGCATGGCCATGCCGGTTCGCCGGGACGGGTTGGCCGACTTGAAGGAAGACCCGCCCTGTTCGTGGGAGACAGCCTGTTCCTTGGGGGCTGTGGACGCCTGTTCGAAGGAACAGCACAGGACCTGGATGCCTCGATGCGTGTCTTGTCGGCGCAGGATCCCGCTTCGCTGGTCTGCTGTGCCCACGAGTACACGGAGTCCAACCTACGTTTTGCGGGGCATGTGCTGCCCACAAACGACGAAATCCAGGCTCGGCGGGATGCTCTTCGGGAAGAGCGCGCAGCGACGGGGAGCTCGGTTCCCGATACGTTGGAGCGCGAGTTCCGGACGAACCCCTTCTTGTTGGCCTTCGACCCGGGCGTCCGCGCGTCGATCGCCGCCCAGCTCGACGTGCCAGCAGGGGACACGGTGGGGGTGGTCGGCGCGCTTAGGTCCGCGAAGGACAGGTTCTGACCCTGGGGGGCATGTCGTCGAATGTGGCCTCTTGAGGGGGCGGCTCGCACGGGGATCTCGTCGATCCGATCTCCTTTTGGGGGAATCGAGCCGATAATTTGCGATTTCGTCGCGAATCGGCCCTTTCCCTGAGGCGCTGGGCTGTCAGGTTAAATTCATGCGGAGGGATCGGACTCTCCCCAGGAAACCAGGAGTCGATGCGATGAACCCCTACAAGCACGATCGTGGCCCCCAAGATGCGGACGAGCTGCTTCAGGCAGCGGAGCGCGCGCTTTTCGACGCAACCGCTCGATTGCAGGAGGCGCTCGTTCAGATCGACCGCCAGGGCTTGGAGACGTCCCCGGACATGCTGGAGCGGGTTCGACACTGGTCCGCGCTCATCCACCGTGGCCTCGACCGCCTCAACGAGCGCAAGCCCGTCCATGTGCTCACACATCCCAGTGTGCTCGAAGCGTAGTCTGAACAACTGAATGTGCGCTCCTGTAGGGTCGCCGGCTCTTGACGCGACGCGCGCTCATCGAGTCTGATCACCCTGCAAATCGGGCGGCGTACGAGGGGTTGCCGCCCGTAGAGGACCCAGAGGCCTGAGTGCCTCTGTGAGTTCAGGGGGCGACTGGATGATGAACCGAATCGAATGGATTGGAATCGCGCTGGCCTGTACGGCGCTTGGCGCAGGCTGCGACAACTCGGATGTAACGACGCCATTTGGTGATTCGGCGACCGATGGCTCGTCCGCGGGGGCGACCGAGAGTGCGACAGCGAGCGACACTGCAACCGCGAGCGACACCGCTGATACGGTGGACTCCGACAGCCAGGGTTCGGTGAGCGACTCCGCGACCGTCACGGCCTCCGCTGGGGACTCCAGCACCGGACAAGCTTCCGACTCCGACACGGCGACAGCAACGGACGACCCATCGGACTCGGGTACGACCTCCACGACGGGCAGCGGCTCGGAGTCTGGGGACGCCACGACCGGTCCAGGGCCCGAGTGCATCGGAGACGACGACTGCGACGCAGGCTCGATCTGTGAGGACAGTGAGTGCGTGCCGGGCTGTACCGGAATGCACCCATGTGGAGATGGATTCGAGTGTTGTTCTGGCGAGTGCGTCGACATCAACACCGACCTCCTGCACTGCGGAGGGTGCGACAACGACTGCGCCATTCCAGAGAAGCAAGCGGTCAGCTGCGATGGGAAGTCTTGCCAGGTCGGCGAGTGCGATGACGGATTCTTTGACTGTGACGGTGCGGCCGGATGCGAGTCCGAGATCGAGTGCGCCTGCGAGCCGAATGCTGAGCAGCCGTGTTACCCGGGCCCAGCGGGGACCGAAGATGTCGGAATCTGCGTAGGAGGCACCCAACAGTGCAATGCCTTCGGTACGGGGTGGGGTGCGTGTGTCGGCTTCGTTCTCCCCGAGGCGATCGAGGTCTGCGGCAACTTGCTCGATGACGACTGCAACGGGGCAGCGGACGACGTCATCGACGTGGACGGCGACGGTTGGACGTACTGCGACAACGACTGTTGTGAAGACGAGTTTGGCTGCGGAAGCCCCGAGTTGGTCAACCCTGGGGCATTCGAGTTCGTCGGCAACGGCGTCGATGATGACTGTGATCCGCTGACCTCGGATGCCATCGATGCGCCGGATTGTTCGGCGGCAGCGATCTTTGGTGGCGTTGATGCCGACGACATGGCCGAAGCGATGGACCTATGCCAGTTCACGACGCTGGCGGAGCCGCTGGAGACCCGCAAGTGGGGCGTCATCTCAGCGGAGTTCCTCACGGCCAACGGTGCCGTCCCAGTCGCCGGGCATCTGGCGACGATGATGGACTCCTCGACCGCTGTCATGACCAACTACGGAACCGGAGGGGTGGGTCCAACGTCGGGCAGCACGATGGCGGGGATGTCCTCGGGCTGGATGCGAGATGCCAATGACCCGGGGTACGTGCAGCCCAACGGGGGGGCCAACTTCGGCTGGGTTGACACTCCCCCCGCGGGGTACTTGGCGGCCAACGGAGGAAGCCTCCCCGCGTCCGCGAGCTGCAACGGTGCTTGTGAGTCGGGCGCTGGCGCCAACGACTCGGTTCGCCTGCGTCTGACGGTGCGCGTGCCGACCAACGCGCTGTCGTTCAGCTATGACTTCCGGTTCTTCTCCTCCGAGTACTGGACTTGGGCCTGCACCGAGTACAACGACTTCTATCTCGCGCTGCTCGACTCCGGCGCAGCTGGCATCCCCGCGGATGGCAACATCTCGTTCGACACCAACAACAACCCGGTCAGCGTCAACAACGGGTTCTTCGAGAACTGTGTCGCGAACGGCTGCTACACCTGTCCTGACGGGGCAGGCGCCCTCGCAGGGACCGGGATGGAGATCGGCAACACAGGTGGTGGCACCGTGTGGCTGACGACCAGCTCTCCCGTCGTTCCCGGAGAAGTCATGACGCTCGACCTGACCATCTTCGACGTCTCGGACAACATCCTAGACTCGTTGGTCTTGCTCGACGGATTCGAGTGGAGCATCGATCCCTCGGACGTGGGCACCGAACCGCAGTAACGTTGAATCCCGTCCTCGGGATTCGACGGGGGCCGCAGGGGAATCCCGCGGCCCCACGCGCCCGGAGCCGAGTCCACGTCACAACGAGCAGAAAGCCCCCAGCACCTTGGTGCCCGGGGGCTTTTCTGCGGGCCCAGGAATGCCAAGGCTTAGAGCGCGGCCGGGCGTGCCGAGGAGAACGCCCCAAGCGTACGACGAAGCAAGCCGCCGCGAGCCTTATCAAGGGCCGCCAGCAGGAGCTCCATCGAGCCCCATCGGTCACTCGGGTTCTCGGCCATGCCACGTGCGAGCACTGCGCTCACCCGGCGAGGCATCTTGCCCTGCACGACGCGTTGCAACGAACTCCACACCGTCGCGCAAAAGCTGAACTGGTCCGAGAGCGCATCGACCTGGCCGCCTGCCTGGACCTCCGGGGCGGCGTAGGCGACGGTGGTGAACTGGTCGGTGTCTCCCATGGGCTTGGCCAAGCGGGAGGTGAAATCACAGACGCGAATTCCGCCATCGTAGCCAACGAGGATGCTCGCCGGCGAGAAGCCGCCGTGCACGAGACCTCTTCCGTGGGCGGACGCGAGGGCGGAGCCGGCGTCGATGAACATGCCCAACAGGTGCGACCATGACATCGCGATGGGTCGAGTGAGCGCGTCGAGCCAGCGCTGCATGTCCATGCCCGAGACCAGGTCGCGGACGACGTATACGCCTTGACGCCTGCGCTCGCGTGGATCGACGTACGTGCCGACCTCATGCATGCGCACCAAGAAAGGGTTCTCAATGGCCGCCCAGGCCTCGGCTTCGGCGCGAAGTTCGGCGACCGCGTTCGGTCCGGCTGCAGGGCTGACGAGCATCAGGTTGACGGCGACGTCCTGGTTGCTCTCGGGGTCGAAAGCAGAATAGACGCTACCGGAGGCCCCTGTTCCCAGAAGCTTGCGCAGTCCATAGCGCCCAATGGAGCTTAGAGCTTCCTGGGTGCTGAAGAGCTGCTGATGTGCTCGGTCAGCCATCGCGAACGAGAGGTGATAGCTCCTGCGGCTACCTTTGTCGACATGTGGTGCAGCGTATTCGATGTGCGGATAACGGCGTTCGTTCGCCCACCTTACGCCGGAGCTTTGCGCGTTCATCCCTTCGCGATGCTGGCTGACCCAGTCGACCGGAACTGAGCGACATCGCGCCCGGCCCGGCGCTACGGCTTGCGCTCGAGCGCGGTCGACAAAAGCAGCGTATCGAGCAGGATTTTTCGATCGCCGGCGTAGAGGCCCGCCGCCTCGAGGCGAACCCGAACGCCACGTCGAGCGAGGTAGCTCGCGGCATCCACGTCGTGATCCCATGCGGCGGAGGGCTCGCTGAGCTCGCACGCCGCAATCGCATCGGCAGCCGTGCCATCGAGCGGAACCTCTGCGGCGGTCGGACACGTGTCTAAAGGAAAGGGGTCGGCGGCGAGGGCCTCGCCGAGGGCCTTCCGGCGCAGCGCGAGGTCCGGGGTTTCCGCGGCCCGGAGTCCGCGGGTGAACGCGTCCTGGTAGCCGCAGTAAAACGCCGGGTTGGCCACCTCCGCCCAGACTTTGGGCGCACGTCGGTTCATGGAGACCGACTCCACGCGGGAACGAGCCTTCGACGCAGAACATGCCTGGGCGGAGCCACGCTCGCACCGGGCCACGCACTCGCGTGAGATCGTCGCCGCAGACATGGCCCGCGCCTGGCCCTGGGTTTCACACATTCGGACGCAGAGCGAGGCCACGGGGGGCTGCAGGACCGGGTCGGCTGCGGGTGGCGCGAAGACCTGCGGCTCCGCTCTGCCGACGTCTGGTTCGGGTCGGCGCAGGTCCGAGCCCAGCGCTGCGTCACTCGGAGGTCGCTGTGAGGGCTTGTGCGAGGGCGATGGGGCGGCCTCGCAGGCGAGCAGCAACGCCAGTCCCAGCCCGCCGAGCCTCATTCGTGCACCACGACCATCGAGCCAGGGCTGTCGTCCTGAGATTTCACGCCATGCCACGTCTCGGGGATGAAGGGCGTTGTCCAGTAGAACAACCACCGAGCGTCGGTTGGTCCCAGGTTCACGCAACCATGGCTCCGGGTACGGCCGAACCGGGTGTGCCAGAAGGCGCCGTGCAGGGCGTAGTTGCCCTCGAAGAACATGGTCCAGGGGACGTCCTGAATCGAGTAGTCGCCGTCGGTGGCGGTCGTGCCGGCCATCGAGGACGAGATGTGCTTGCTCTGGATCCGCCACTTGCCCTTGGGGGTGCGGAAGGACTCCTCCTTGTTGCCCTTCTTGCCCGTGGACACGAGGGTGGTGAACACCGGCTGATCGCCCTCGTATGCGACGAGGAGTTGGCTGGAGAGACTCACGTCGACCCACCGCTCCCATGGGTCGATGTCGGCGGGCATCTCTCGACGCACGGCCAGTCGGACGTGGGACTCACGGACCCACGTCCCGTCGGTCGTCTGATAGTAGGCGCGGTTGCCGATGGTCTTGGGCTCGGGTTCCAGGTCGACGAAGGAGCGGTACTCGAGCTTCTTCTTTCGCTTGAGAGAGCCGTCCTCTTGGAGTTCGTACGCGGCCGCGTTGTCGTCGTCGACGAAACCGAACGGGAAGTCAGCGCCCTCCTCGAGGATGGCGCCCTCGAAGTCGAAGACTTTCTTTCCGTATACCCGTCCTGCCTCGACGTATCCGCCGCGCGCCGTTCGAAGCCACCGTCTCCCCTTGTCCTTGGTGCGGTCCCCGACACTGAGGATGTTGCCCTTGGACATGAAGGGGTTGCCCGGACGAAGAGGCAGTCGAGCCTTCTTTCGTTCGAGCTCGGCCTCGCGTTCGGCGGCTGCTTCGCGTTGCGCGGCGGCACGGGCGGCCGCGGCTGCCTTCTTGCGCTCGAGCTCCGCCTTCTGCTCGGGGGTGAGCTCCGCCGGCGGCTCGTCCAGCAGACCGGGGAGCTTGGCGTCCGGGCTGTCGCTGGTGGGCTTGGTCGTGGTGCCCGTATCGCCCTTCTTGGCGGGCTTCGGCGCGGGCCGTTCTTCGACCGGGAGTGTCGCGATGTACTTCTCCTCCGCAAGCATCCGCTCGTCGGCATCTGCAGTACGCCACCACATCGGCGTGCCTTCTTTTGCGACCACCGCGTAGTCATAGGGGTGGGGCGAGTCCACCCGCGGAGGCGGAGGCGGCATGTGCATGTACGGCTCCTTCTCGGGGTCGACGAGCAGGCCCTTGCTCGCACACGCGTAGCCGCCGGTCGGGAGACCGTGAAACCCTTTCTTGCAGCCCTCTCCCTCGTCGGGGATGGCCGGGGTGACCATCGAACGCTGTCCGATCCTCAGATGTCCCAGCCGCGCGGATTCGAGGTTCGGCGCGGCGTAGACGGTCACAACCTCGAAGCCGGCCAGTCCGTGGACGGTCAGCTCGTCATCCGCTGGCGCCGGTTGGGGCGCACGCAGGGTGCCGTAGTCCTCGGGTTTGACCTTGGGCTTGGGCGCTTCGACCTCGGCGGCCGCCGTCGGGGACGGGGCCTGCTCTGTCCCGGAAGATGGATTGCGGTGGGCAGGCTGCTCATCTGCGGGAGCCTGTGCGGCGGCCTCGGCCTGCGACTCGGCGCTGGCCGGACCGGGGTCGGGCACGGCATCGCGATCACAGGCGGGAAGAATGAAGAGCGCGACCGCAGCCGCGCGAGCGAGGCGAATCGAGCGCATGACGGCTCGGTGCATAACGCAACCCGACCCGCAGCGAAAGGGCGCCCATTGCACGGTCATCACGGGGCGGTATACGTCCGACATGGCTCGGCGTGTTTCCGGCTCCCGCGTGTCTCGCCTCTCAAAGATGGTGTGGATGGCACGCAAGGCGGTGCCGCTGGCGATCTCACGGGCGCGAGGGCGGGGGGATGCGTCGGATGAGGCAGAAAACCCCATCCATGTTCGAGCTGCCGAAGAGATGCTCCAGCAGCTCGGCGAGCTCAAGGGATTGGGTCTCAAACTGGGCCAGATGCTCTCGTACATCGACGGGGCTTTGCCCGCGGATGCCGAACCCGTGTTCCGGCGCGTGCTCTCCAAGCTCCAGAGCGACGCGCCCAGTTTGCCGTGGGAGGCCGCACGTGGAGTCCTCGAAGAAACTCTGGGCGACTGGCAAACGCATTTTTCTTCGGTCGAAGAGGTTCCGTTTGCGGCGGCATCGATCGGGCAGGTGCACCGGGGTACGTTGCTGGACGGGACAGAGGTCGCGATCAAGATTCAATACCCCGGGGTCGCGGATGCGGTCCGGGCCGACCTGGCGAACCTCGATGGCGCCAAGTCACTGGCCAAGCCGATGCTTGCGCTCCTCGGAGCGAGCGCGAATGCCCAGTTCGCGGGCAACGTGTTGGAGGAGATCAGGGCCCGGATGGAGGAGGAACTCGACTACGAGCGAGAGGCCCGCATGCAGCAGCGCTTTGCGGAGATGTACGCCGACGTGCCGGACCTCGTTGTGCCCGAGGTCTACCCCGAGCATAGCGGTGCCCGGGTCTTGGTCAGTCGGTTCGAGCCGGGCAAGGGTCTCGACGAGGTGCTCGACGCACCTCAGGAACTCCGCAACCGGTGGGGTCGGACGTTGGCGCGCGCCGTGACGGACTCGCTCTACGTGCACTTCACCTTCAACGCCGATCCACATCCTGGGAACTACTTGTTCCGGGACGACGGCACCGTGGTCTTGCTCGACTTCGGGTGTGTCAAAGAAATCCCCGACACGATGGCGCAGGACATGCGGCGCTACTTGACCGCGGCGATCGTCGCGGGCAAGACCGACCTTCCTGAGGACTGGACTGCGTTTGAGCGAGCGCTCGCACACGCCTTGGAGTTCGACCGCGGGGACGCGTCGGTCGCCAAGTTCATGCGCGAGTTGTTTCTGTTCATGATCGAGCCGCTCCAGTACGATCGCGAGTTCGAGTTCACCCCGCAGTGGGTTGCGCAGATGAACGACCAGATGGTGGAGGGAAAGCGTGAGCTGATCTTCGGCGGGGGAAAAATGCCCCGAATCCCGAAAATGCCCCCCATGCCCGCGGGCTATACCTTCATCAATCGGCTGCAGTGGGGGTTCTACTCGGTGCTCACGCGGCTTGGGGCGCAGTTCAACTGGCACGCATTGTTGCCGGCCGACGTGCGGTCTGCAAACGCACCGTGAAGCGTTCAATGCGGAGTGGGTGGGGTCCGTCCAACCCGACGTGATGCGACGCGCAATAACCTCCCTCCTCGCCCTCGGCCTGTTCACCGCAGTCTCGACTGGCTGCGCCGCCCGCTACAACCTCGATGCCAAGGCGCCGACTCATGCGGCGCATGCAAAGCTCAAAGTGAAGGTGAACCGCGACGAGCTCCGAGAGCTCAAGGTCACGGTTGACCACCTCGCTCCGCCCCATCGGCTTGGCCCGCAATACAAAGCCTACGGGGTTTGGATTCGGGTCCCCGGTCACGGCACGACCAAGGTCGGCCTGCTCGACTACAACGAGAAACGCCGGGTCGGAAGCCTCGACGCCACCACTCCGCACCCCAAGTTCGAGGTCATCATCACCCTCGAGACCAACCCCAGCACCGCAGCTCCAAGCAGCGACGTCATCGTCTCGAAGATCGTCGGTAAGGGCTAGGCGGGCGTCCCTAGATGTGGCTGCAGGCTCGCACCCGTCAACGAGACAAGGACCCGGACGCTTTGCGGCCCGGGTCCTCTTCTGCACTGCTGCAGGCGTTGGAGCGCCCACTGGCGGTTGTGCTTAGTCCTCTTCGGCAAAGACGGCGTCGATCTCCGCCTGGAGAAGCGCTTCGTCCTCGTCGCTGGCGAGCTCTGCTTCGAACTCGATGTCCGAGAGCTCTTCATCGAGCTCCTGCTCGGTGATCTCACCGGCTGCGAACTGGGCCTCCGCAGCTGCGCGGCCTCTTTCCTCGGGGGTTAGCTCGCCTGTTCCCGGGAGGGTCGGCGTGCCGCAGACTTTCGCGCACGCGTCTTCATCGATGTCCCCATCGTCGCAGGAGCGCTTGTACTTCCGCCCAGAGCGGAGGCACTTGCGGGCCTCCTTCTTGTCATAGTCGGCACAAAGATCCGCAAAATCACTTTCGCTGACGACCTTGAGACTCTCGTCGACACAGTCGGACACGTTGTCGTAGCCCGCCTCCTTCCAGAGGTCTTCCTCGCACTTCTTGAGGGCGCGGCACCCGACTCGGGTGGAGGCCTTGTGATACGCCTCCGGCGTTGCGGTGCATCCTGCAGCGGTGAGAGACGAGAGGAGGAAGATGGAGGACAGCGCGAGTAGTTTCGTTTTCACGGATCGGACTTCTTTCTGCCGGGCTCCGGAGACGTGTCTCCGTTCACGGTCGGCGGGGTAGACGTCAGACCCCTGCGGTTGGATTCACCCGGGCCTGTGTTTTTTTCGCGGCGGTGATCCGCCGCATGACCCGGGGGCAAACCAGGCGCTTTTTTCCCCGCCTACCGGCCGACCGTCGGGGACTGTGCGTAGGAGGAACGACCCACCCGTACGAGCCGGCCCGGCCGGTTGCCCGTCAGCTTGCCGTGCTCGGTGATCCGTACACCCGCCACGTATGTGGCCACGTACCCTGTTGCGTTCTGCATCAGTCGGGCTCCTCCCGCGGGAAGGTCGTGGATGAGGCGCGGCGGGCCGAGCTTGAGGTTGTCGAAGTCGATGACGTTGATGTCAGCACGCTTACCCACTTCGAGGGTGCCACGGTCGGTCATTCCCGCGAAACGAGAGGTATCGTGGGTCTGCATGCGGATCAGCGTCTCCAATTCGATGCGTCCGCGCTCGCGGTCTCGGCCCCAATGCGAGAGCAAGGTGGTGGGAAAGCTGGCATCGCAGACCGTGCCGACGTGTGCACCTCCATCGCTGAGCCCCGGCAGCGCGAGCGGGTGCGTGAGCATGGTGTGGACGTTGTCCAGGTTCATGCTTGTGAAGTTGTACAGCGGGAAGTACAGCAGCGCCTGGCCGTCGTTCTCGAGCAGCGCGTCATAGATCGCCTCGAGCACACTGACCTTGCGGCTGGATGCCTCCACCCCGATGCAGGTCGTGGGGTCTGGTTCGTAGTTGGGTTCTTCGCCCAATCGATACAGGCGCATGGCGACGATGTTGATGCGCTCGAGCAGGTGGTCGGCCAGTGGGGGGATCGAGCTCCCGTCACCGGAGAGCCGTGTGTGCTCTTGCGACAACAGCTTGGCCTTGAAGGCCGGGTCCCGCATCGTGGCGACACGCTCTTCGAGTGAGAGCGTCGCGATCTCGCGATAGGCCGGGTAGCCCATGAATGGGTGAAAGGTCGCACCGAGGCCGAGCAGGACGCCGATGGGGCGCGGGGCCACCTGAAGCCGAAGGGTCTTTCCTGCAGCGTTGGCCTGCTCGGCGCGCTCGATGATCTGCTTCCACTGGGTGTGGACTTGGTCGCGCTGCATCAAGGAAATCGACATGGGACGACCTCCGGCGGCATCGAGCATCTTCTCGAGCACGTCCCACTCCTCATCGAACCGGCTGTCGTCCATGTCGAAGTCGCTGACCGCCTGCAGGACGCCGAAGTCCAAGCCGTCGAAGGCCTTGGCGATGCCAGCGAGCTCGGGGATGGTGGCTTCCGAGGCGGGCGTGGCTTCGCCGCGGGCGGTGCGGTGGTTGTTGGTGCGTCCCGTCGAGAATCCAACGGCGCCGGCGAGCAATGCTTCGCGGGTGAGGCGTCGCATCTCCTCGATGTCCTCGGCTGTCGCGATGGACCCCGGGGCTGCGCGTTCACCCATCACGAACACCCGCAACGCGTCGTGGGTCACTTGGACCGCGAAGTCGATCGTATGGGCGAAACTGTCGATCGAATCCATGTACTCGGGAAAGCTCTCCCAGTCCCAGCTGAGGCCCTCGGCGAGTGCGACTCCGGGGATGTCCTCCACGCCCTCCATCAACTCGATGAGCCGCTGGTGGTCATCGGGGCGGCAGGGCGCGAATCCGACGCCGCAGCTCCCCATGACGCAGGTGGTTACGCCGTGAATGGAGCTGGGTGCCAAGTCCGGATCCCAAGAGACCTGGCCGTCGTAGTGGGTGTGGATGTCGACGAACCCCGGGGTGACGATGGATCCGGTGGCGTCGAGGGTCTCCGTTGCGTCGCCGTCACACTTCCCAATGTCGACGATACGCCCATCTTTGATGCCGAGGTCGCCCGCTCGCCGGGGAGCGCCGGTTCCGTCGATGAGAGTGCCACCAGTGATCTTGAGGTCGTAGGTCGTCATGGTTGTGCGTGCTTCCCCAAGGGGGAGGATACGTCATCGGGACGACAGGAGTCGTCGTCGGGTAGGAACTCGACCTCGTAGAGGATCAGCCCGAGGTCGCGAGAGTCGTCGGAGCCGGCGCGGACCTCCGCAGGTACGAATGTGGGGGAGGTGAACTCGAGTCGGGCCCGCCCGCCGGGTGCCTGTGTTCGCAGTGTGAGTGTGGTTGGCTTGGGTCCGAGGTCAACGGTCTGCGCTCCGACATCGGTCGAGACCGTGACGTTGCCGGGTGTGTGCTCGGGGCGGGCCACTCGAACCCGAAGTGTGCCCGGGCGGGCAGGGAACGAAGCGCTCGCCCGCGCGTGTGTCCAGGCGCCGCGATGCTCGCCCGCAAACACCTCGGGTGCTTCGAAGCCCTCGAGGACGACGTCACGGGCTCGGACCGTACGGGGGTGGCCTGGAGACCAGCGCCCGTAGGCGGGGGCATACGCCGACCCTTCGACCCACGCTCCGTCCAGTTGAACGGTGAGCGGCCGAAACTCGTTCTCGTCGAAGTGGTTCCCGGCGGTCGAGAACACGACTTCACACCCATCCACGCACTGCGGAATCACAACCTCGACGGACATCGGCCCCGCTTGCAGCGAGCCTCGCCGAACGCGGTCGCCGGCCGTCACCGAGAATGCTGCGCCCTGGACATCGTCTGGAACGTGGAGGCGCAGGTGGAGCCGTTCGCTGTCGGCCGGAAGCGCGAGCGTGGCAGAGGGTCCCAGCCAAGAAAAACGGTCACCCGCTTCGTCGAACTCCGGGCCGAACGTGCCTGCGCCGAGGAAGACCGCGTCACGCGTGAGACGTGCCGTGGTGAACCGGCCCTGCCCAAGCGCCATCGCCCGAGCGGGTGCCGAGGGGAGGTCGATGGTGCAGACGGTGACGCCCTCGAGTGCGTGCAGAGTCCGACCGTCGATGGCGTACGTGTTCGCGGGCCGCCTTGGTGGGGCGCTCCGCTCGGTAACGTCGAGGATGCGGAGTCCGCCTTGTTCGGCTTCGAGACGGGCGAAGGAGAACACGCCGTGGCTGTACGCAAGCGCGCCGGCATGCGAGTCGAGGGTCGCGAGCCGGGCCGCGGCGACCACCGGGAGTGGGGCGGTGTGCATCGACAGCAAGGGCCCGAGCGCGCTGACGCTTCCCACCAATGTGAGCCCGACACCCAGCAGTACGCAGAGGCGACGGGGAAGGGAGTCGAGGCCCCAGGCGAGGGCGGGGAGTGCCGCTGCGAGCAGGACGACCGCGTAGCGGGGGTAGCCCGGGTGGTGCTGCCGTAGGATCATCCAGGCCGTGACGGTGAGAAGCCCGATCAGCCAGACGCCGTGGGTTCGGTTCGTGCGGGTCGCTCGCCAAAGTCCTGCGACGACGAGCCCTGCCAATGCGGCGGCGACGGCGGGGTGCCCCAGGCCGCGGACGATGCCGAGGTTTGCCCAGATCAGC
This sequence comes from Nannocystales bacterium, assembly GCA_050633305.1. Taxonomy (GTDB): domain Bacteria; phylum Myxococcota_A; class Polyangia; order Nannocystales; family Nannocystaceae; genus CAJXVA01. The sequence goes on along the minus strand of JBOEGF010000008.1, from coordinate 286,639 downwards.
GGCGCGGAGAGGGCACCTCGGTGCCGGCCGAAGTGGTCGACAAAGGCGCGAGTCACCGCTTCCGTATCGCCGACGAACGCTCCGGTTATGCACAGCAGGCAGAGTCCGGCCGCAACCGCGACGCTGGTGACTCGGACTCGCCGCGAGTGGCTTCCCGCGTTCAGACCCGCGAGACCGAGCACGGCGAGTTCTGGGAGGAGCTGGGGGCGGATGAGCGCGGAGAGCCCCAGCAAGACCCAGCCCGCCCCGTAGACGACGGCGTTGCCGCGCCACGCCAGCAGTGCCAGCACGGCACACGCCACCGCAGGCGTGGTGGAGAAGGCGCGCCCGGCGTGAACCCAGACCAGCGGGGACATGGAGAACGCTGCGGCGAGGAGCGTGGCGCGTCCGCCGGGGAGCAGTCGGTCGAGCAGCCGAGCCAAGGCCCAGAACATCACCGCCGAGGCGACCGAGGACGCGACTTGAAGCGCTCGCACCGGATCGCCGACGAGCGGGAACAGCAGTTTTCCGATCGCGATCCAGCCCGGAAAGCCGGGAGGGTGTGGGCGGTGGCGTGTGACATCGAAGTCCAGGACCCCGGCGGCAAACAGAGCTTCGTCCTGTTCCCAAGGCCCGTCGGGAAGCAACAGGAGGCGCGACAGCAACATGGCGGTGACTGCGGCGAGCGTCAGCCAGCCTCCGGTGCTGTTCGCCGGGAGTCCGGGCAGAACCCACGTCTGCAGGGCTTTGTCCGGGTGGGGCGACATCGAGCCCGCACCCTACCGCGACCGTGCGTCGCAGTGCGACACCGCGTCACGCGAGTCCAGCGTGACAGTCTCTAGACTCCGACCATCATGCGCATCTCGACGTTGGTGGCTGCCGCTGCATTTGTTTCCCTGCTCTCGAGTTGCGATGGCGGCGGCGAGGGGGCGGTTGGTGCTCCGTGCAACACCGCCGACGACTGCCAGGGCGACCTGATCTGCGATGAACACAATGGCCAGGCTTCGTGCCAAGAAGAGCACGGTCACGGGGAGACGGACGGGAGCTCCTCCGGGTCCGCGGAGACCGGGCATAGTCACGACACCGATCACGGCCACGACACGGAGCATGCAGACACGGGGCACGCGGACACGGAGCATGCAGACACGGGGCATGCGGACACGGGGCATGCGGACACGGAGCACGCGGACACGGAACACGACCACACCGACACCGGGGACACCGACTCGGCCGGGACGGACGAGCTGTGCGAGGCGTTCTGCGGATGCATGCAGAGCACCTGCGCGTCATACGAGGCTTACCCGTACGCGGATACGGTCGCGTGCATGGAAGCGTGTGAAGCGTTCGACGAAGCGACGCTGGGCTGCTTCGGCAGCTTCTGCCAGCAGGCGATGGATGCCGAGGGCACGCTCGCCGAGCACTACTGCGAGCATGCCTGGGGCGAGCTCGGCGACGAGAAGTGCTGAGCGCAGAGGGGTGTGCAGAGTCCACAGCGACCCCGCGTGGACGGCCGCGTCCGACGTGGCCACGCGTGCCTCGCTATTTCCAGGGGTCGCTGAACTTCGGGTCGCTGATGAAGACCTCATCGGTCAGCGACTCGAGGAACGCGATCAAATCGGCCTGGTCCTGCTCGCTCATCGCAAACCCAGACACGAACGAACTCTTGTACGGGTTCGCGCGCCCATCTCCAGCGAGGGGGCCTTCTTCGATGAGACGTCCCCCAGCGGCGTAGGTTGCGACGACCTCGTCCAGCGTGGCGATCGAACCATCGTGCATGTACGGCCCCGTCAGCGCGATGTTGCGGAGCGTGGGCGGCTTGTGCTTGCCCATGTCGTTCGCTTCGAGAGTGAACTCGGCGATGCCCCACCCAGCCTGGGGATAGGTGCCCGCGCCATCGATGTTGTACAGGCCGGTGTTGAAGTAGGCAGGGGTGTCGAACACCGTGCCTGCGTGCTCGGTCGCGTTGGTGAAGTTGAACCCGTTGTGGCAGTGGTGGCACTCGAAGAGTTCACCGAAGAACAGGTTTGCGCCGCGCTTGGCCGAAGCGGAGATTGCGTCGTCGTCGCCCGCGATGAAGGCGTCGTACGGCGAACTAAAAGAGAGAAGTGAGCGCTGAAAGCTCGCGATGGCATCGCGGATGTTGATCCAGCTGATGCGCTCATCGTCGTCGGGGTACGCCGCGTCGAACAGCTCGAGGTAGAGCGCGTCGTCGGCAAGACGCTCGAGAATCTCCTCTTCGGCGAACACGGCGCCCAGCTCCGTCGGGATCTCGGCGAAGAGGGGTATGGTGGCCTGCTGCGAGAGTGACTCGAGCAGCGGGTTCCCCCAGGTGTGGCGACTGGAGTACGCGACGTTGGCCAGCGACATCGAGTTGCGAGGAATGATGTCCCCCGTCGATCCGACGGGCAGAGCCAGACCATCGGTGAAGGCCAGCTCCTGTCGATGGCACGACGCGCAGGACTGAGTACCGTTTGCGGACAGCCGCTCGTCGTAGAAGAGGTGTCGCCCAAGCTCGACCTTCTCGGCCGTCATCGGGTTGTCCTCGGGGACCTTGGGTTCCGGGAAGTGCTCTGGGATGTCCCATTCCCATTCCCATTCGGACTCGGACCCGCCCGTGCCCGAGGACTCGGAGCCGTCCCCGGAGGTGGCCTCGGTGGCCTCGTCCGAGGTGCTGCCTTCGGAGGCTGCCTCGCCACTCGAGCCGGACGTTGAGTCGCCCGAGGTCGAGGCATCCGTTGTGCCGCTGGTTGGTGTCGACGAATCCTCCGTGGTGGGCGAGACGTCGCTCGAGGCCGGCCCGACCTCTGCAGGTGCGCAGGCCAGGAGGGGAAGAGCGGCGCTCAACGGGAGGATTCGTCGCATTGGTGCTTACTCGACGGTGATGAAGGTTTGGCCGGAACAGCCGTCGACACACGCGCCGGTCTGCCAGTCCATCCCGTAGTTGGGGAACACGTCAGCGCAGTCGTTGTCCTGCATCTCCGGGTCTGCCGGGAAGAACGACATGCATCCCGGAGCGCCCTGGACGTTGCCGGAGACATCAACGTCCGCGAGCAGTGCGCCGGCATCCACCACGATGGTGTTGGTGTCGAGGTCGAATGCGTCCAGCGCGATGGCGGGCCGCTGTGGCCGTGTGCAGTCCTCGGTGGGAGGCTCCATCGGGTTGGGCTTCTTGCTGTTGGAGCACCCCTGCGAACCCAGGTGGGTGTTCCAGCCGAAGTTGTCGGCCGGGAAGTTGTCCACGAGCAGGTCGAAGCGGACGAACTTTCGCCCGACCAGCCAGTTCCACGTCATCGGCAGGACGTTGAGCGGGGCCTCTGCGGTGTTGGGGTCGGTGTGGTTGAGGTCCGCCGGGACGCCAACATCGAAGCGAACCCCGGTGTAGTCGCCCTCGGGCACGGTGCCTACGACCGTGCTGTTGACGTCGGCGTTCCCTGTGTCGGCACACAGGCCCGTGCCGTCCTCGAAGTCGAGCAGGGCGACGTTCTCGTACTGCCAGACACCGTCCTGCTCGAGTTCGAGCGCGACCTCCTCACCATCGGCGTCCACGAGCCGGATGTTGGAGACGTAGAGCCGGAAGTCGCGAATCTGGGCATCGCTCAGTGCGCTCCCGACTCCCATGAATTGGGTGTCGCATGCGGCGTCGACACCGTTGATGCGGCCCGCGAACTGGAGCGTCACGTCCTGAGTCGCGACACCGGTCGAGCTGGAGTCTGCGCCCGACTCCGAGTCGCCGCTTCCGGCCTCGGTGTCGGTGTCGGTGTCTGCGGTGGTCGTGGGGGTCGTCGTCGAGGTCGAGGTCGGCGCGGTCGTCGACGTCGAGGGGTCGGTCGTGGGGCCCGAGGTGCTCGGTCCGGCCGTGGGACCGTCCGACGAGCTACCGTCGTCCGTGTCGCCGGAATCACCGCTGCCGGAGTCACAGCCGACCGGGATCGCCAGCGCGGCGAGGAAAAGCCAGGAGGTCGTCTTCATGCCGGAGTCCTACCGAATCCAGCGTAGACAGGCTGCGACGCCGAGTCTCTGCGACAGGTTGTCGTGCGGCCCGTTGTCGCAGGCCGGAGCGGTTCCGGCGACGTCCTACGGCGGCAGGATGCAGGCGCCGACGTCTTCGAGAGCGGCGGAGGGCGGAGTCTGGCCGTTTTGGTACCAGCTGACGCACTCGAGCTCGGGGTCGAAGCTGCTGCAGTCGTCCGACTCTGCGGTGTCGCACAGCGCGGTGCAGCACCCGACCAGTCCATCGCAGCCGGGCTGGAACTCCGGGGTCACACAGATGAAGCCCGGCGAGCAGTTCGACAACAGCCAGCAGTAGTCACCGTAGGTGTTGTCGCTGCCGACGCTGGGCAGGCAGATGAACCCTGTCCCGCCAGCGGCGCTCGCGTCGGGGTAGCAGCCTTGGTCTTCGGGGCAGGCCTGGGCCAGCGGGTCGCAGTTGTCGAAGCACAGCGGGGTGCCCTCGAAGTAGATGAAACAGGTCTCATCGGTCTCGCACTGCGGGTTGCTCGCAGTGCCGCCGCAGAACGGCTGACAGGTGCCGTCACCATCGTTGTCGATGTCGAGACAGAAGCTGCCGACGTCGCAGTCGTCCAAGCAGCTGCCGAAGTAGTCCTCGACGACGCAGGAGTCCCCGGGCTGGCGGGGGGAGTTGCCGACGATCGGGCAGCACCGGATGTCGTCCGGACGCAAGTCAGGCTGGTCCGAGAATGGAGTGCACTTCTCGCCGTCGATGCAGTCCTGGCCGTAGATGTCACACTGCGCCCCACCGTCGTCGGCGGCGTTCGTGTCGATCTCGGTCTCGCCGACGGAGCTGGAGCCATCCTGCGGTGAGGTTGTGGGAGTGTCGCTCGTCGTGGTCGCGACCACCGCAGTCGTGCCTGAGGAGCTGGCTGCCGCCCCGGTGGATGCGTCGGAGTCCGTTCCAGCGGACGTGCGATCTTGGCAACCGCAGAGGATGAAGGTGACCGCGCTAAGAACGCGTCCCAGGGTCGTCGAGTTCACCGTCATGAAACGTACCGATAGTCTACCGTACAGGGGATGCGGATTCCCTCTGGCTTATTTTGCTTCGTGGCCGCCCTCGCGATTGGCGCCTGTGATGACCCAGATCCGGTCTCCGGCGGGGAGAGCGGCGGGGTGAGTGACGACGACGATGACGACCCCGGCCCGGATACGGAGGGTGCCACATCGGCCACCACGACCGGCGTCACCACGACAACCGACCCGTCGGGGACCCCGACCTCGGACCCGACAACCACGCCCACACCGACGACCATGGATCCCACGGATGCGGAGAGCAGCTCCTCCGGCGACCCGACCGATCCCACGACCAGCGGGTGCACAGCGGGAACGCTGGGCTGTGACTGCGACGAAGGCGAGTGCGGTGGGGGTCTCATGTGTGTCGGCGACGTCTGTGTCCAAGACGTCGAGTGCGGCATCGATATTTACGAAGACAACAACACCGAGGCCGAGGCCGCCGATCTTGGGACGCTTGGGGACGGCGACGACCCTGTGACCATCACTGGAGTGCTCGAAGGGGATGAGGTGGACTGGTTCACCTACATCGGCGAGGACAACCTGCTGGGTTCTGTCGCGCCCGCGCGAGAGCTCACAACCGCCGGGGCTCTGCGCATGTGCAAGTTCGTCGAATGTGCGAACGACTTGTTCGCCACCGAGGTGACCTGTCCCGAAGGGACCGCTGTCGCCGAGTCGCCCGGCGGCCGCCCTGGATGTTGCGGAGATGACAGCTTCGAGATCGAGCTGAACTGCCTCAACGTCCTCGACGACGAAGCGCAGGTGTGGATTCGGTTCGATCAAGGACTCGCGGACTGCACCCAGTTCACGCTCGAGTACCAGTACTGATCTCCGGCGGCGATGCGAGCGGCGTGACCCGGTGTACCGCACCGGGGCACGGCTCCGTCGCCTTCGGCCTCTACGGTCGGAACTGAACCCGGCGGCGTCCGGTAGCCCGACATCGTTTCGCAGTCGTGCGGCTCCTCGTTGCGCAGACTTGCGACCGTGGTAGGTTCCGGCCGATATGGACGCTGGGGCAAACCGCGGCTTTCGCCGATACGCAACCGTCATCGTTGCGTACTTGCTGTTTGTGATCCTGTTCGGTGCTTGGGTCCGTATCTCGTTCAGTGGCGCCGGGTGTGGGTCCCACTGGCCCACCTGCAACGGAGAGATCGTGCCGGTGTCGCCCGGCATCGAGACGATCATCGAGTTCACACACCGGGTGACCAGTGGGCTGCTCGGCCCGATGATGATCGTGCTGGTCGTGTGGTCGGCACGCCGATTCGGCCGGAGCCGCGTGACCGTGACCGCTGTGGTGACGATGGTGTTCGTCGTGCTCGAGGCGCTCATCGGCGCCGGACTTGTGCTCAAGGAGTTGGTCGCCAACGATGACTCCGTCGCGAGGGCGGTGATCATCTCCCTGCACCTGGTGAACACGCTGATCCTCACCGGTTCGGCGATCCTCACCGTGTGGTGGAGCTACGACGATCGCAAGCTGGGGTTCACCGCGTTGGGCCGCGGATCATGGCTGCTGCTGGCTGGACTGTTGGCGTTGCTGGTCACGAGCATGACCGGGGCCGTCACTGCGCTTGGGGACACCCTGTTCCCGGTCGCTCCCGGTGCGGAGGCGATGCTGTCCCATGTCCGAGATGAACTGTCCTCGGCCAACCACTTCCTCGTGCGGCTGCGAATCGTGCATCCCGTGGTCGCCGTGGTCGCAGCGGGTGTGCTCTATGGCGTGGGGGCTTGGGCCCGCGAGTACGCTCGCGATCCGCTGACCCCTCGATTTGCCCGGGGACTGCAGCACGCCGTCGTTGCGCAGGTCGTCGTGGGGATCTTGACGATCGGACTCGCCGCGCCGGGGTTCATGCAGATTGCGCACCTGCTGATGGCGCAAACCGTCTGGATGGCCGCGGTTCTGACCGCCGTGTCGGCCTGGGGCGGCGCTCGCTGATTGGCGCAGTCGGTGCTTCATGCGACGCTGCAGGCATGAAGTTGTGGCGGTCGATTCTCGGAGTGAGTCTCTCGTGTTGGGTGCTCGCATGCGGCTCGGATGGCGGCGGCGCCGACACCGATACGGACACGGACGGAGCAACACCGAGTTCGTCGAGCCCGGGATCCGACACGTCCCCGACCGCCCCTGACGACGACGACAGCGACGGCAGCACGACGACGGCTGACACCGACTCTGCGTCTGACTCCGACCCGAGCACGGACGAGACCGGGGACGACCCAAGCGGAGATCCTACGACCGGCGGGGAGGGTCCCGCGCCCGCGCTTCCGACTGCAGACGGGGCATGCCCTGAGTTCGCTTCCGGTGATCTCGACTTCGCCCCGGGGGAGACCGGGCCACGGCGCGCCCGCGTCTTCTTCGAGCCGTCCGCGGGGGGCGGGGGCCCACTCGTGTTCTGGTTTCACGGCACCGGTGGGAGTGCGGGGAACTCCGACGATGCGCTTCCCGAGGATGACATCGCCGCGATCACCAGCATGGGCGGCATGCTCGTCATTCCGTACGCGGATCCTGCAGCGGGACAGTTCCCATGGTTCCTGGTGTTGGGAGACCGTGAGGACGATCTGCACCTGATGGACGAAATCGTAGGCTGTGCCGCGGCGGGCCCTGGAATCGACGCGCGCCGCATTCACGCCGCAGGGTTCAGCGCGGGAGGGCTGCACACCTCCCAAGCTGCGCTCCGGCGAGCGTCCTACATCGCCTCGACGGTCCCGATCTCGGGCGGCGTCTATTCCACCGGAACGCCCAGTGACGCTCCCGATCAAGTCATCTCGGCGATGATCTTCCACGGTGGGGCGTCGGACGTGGCCGGCGGGCTCGGGTTTCAGATGTCCAGCGAGCTGTTCGAGCAATCGATCGACGCTCGCGGCGGCTACTCGTTGATGTGCAACCACGGGCAGGGCCATTCCTATCTGAGCGAACGGGAGTTCGCTTGGGACTTCATGCTCGCGCACCCCTTCGGTACCGAGCCCTCGCCCTTCGAGTCCGGACTTCCCAGCTGGGTGCCTTCCTTTTGCGACGGTTGATGCGTCGTTGGGGACTGTGGCTCGGCCTCGTCGGGGCCGGGGCGTGTCGCGCCGAGCCTGCGCCGCCTCGGGCGAGCGCTGCGTCGGTGGATGTCGGGCCCGCGTCGACATCCGTCTCCGACACACCGCGGACCCGTGGCTCCAGGGCCCACGGAACCCTCGAGATGGTGCAGGGCCAGCGTGTGCTCCGGGTGTGGGGTACGCCCCGTCAGATGGGCCACGCCCAGGGGCTGCTTCTGCACGATGAGATCGTCGACGTCCTGGACGGCTATGCGCTCGACGTGATCACGCCAAGCCAACTCGAAGCCGCGTCCACGCTCTACGCGACGGTCGCGGACATTGCCCCCAACCTGCGGGAAGAGGCCCAAGGCGTGGTGGAGGGGATGCGAGAAGCGGGCTCGGCCTGGATCGAACGCCTCGACCGCGAGATCCGGGCGACCGACCTTCTGGTCATGGGGGCAATGACCGACCTCGTGGCGATCGGTTGCTCGTCGCTCTCGGCGTGGGGGGCCGCCACCTCAGACGCGACGGGAGGCGATCCAATGGTCGTGCGGAACCTCGACTGGGATGACGAGCCGGCGTTGCTTCGCAACCAGCTGGTCGTGGTCTATCAACCCAGCGATCCCCAACGCCAGCCAGTGGTCTCGGTGTCCTTCGCGGGGTATCTCGGCTGCTTGTCCTGCCTCAACGAGGCGGGTGTGACGACACTGTTCAACATGGGCTACGGCGACGGATCTGCGAGTTTGGCCCAGGCTGCCGTAGGGTTCTCGCCTGCCAACCTGATGTTGCGCGATCTGCTGGAACGCCGAGACGTGGACGGGGATGGGGCATCCCGGGCGGACGACATCGAGTTTGGCCTGCGAGCCGCGACCCACGCGGGCAGCTTCATCCTTCACGTGGTGGAACCGGATGGTGAAGAACCGGCTCGGGTGCTCGAGGTCGAGTCCGACGGGGTCCACGTGCGAAAGCCCGGGCTCGCGGGAGCGGACAACGTCCTCGCGGCGACGAACCATCTCCGTGGCAAGGATGGCCCGCAGTCCTGCCGCCGCTACGACACCATCGAACGGACGAGCCGAAAACGCGGACACCGCTGGGATGCCGATGCCCTGTGGGCCCTGGCTCGGGAAGTTCGACTCTCCGAAGTGGTGCATACGCTGCTGATCCAGCCGCGGACACGAGCGCTGCGGGTGTGGTTTCGGCAGCCCGGAGACGGTGCCCACACATCGGCCGATGGCGTGGAACTCGGCTGGGACACCCTGGTGCGGGTACCATCGTCGCTGTGACTCGCGTCTGCCTCTTGCTGTCCGCGCTCGCCCTCACCGCCGGGTGCAAGCCTGCTCGCACCACGAATGCCCCAGGCCCGTCCGAACCGCAGGGACCCTCGGTCGTCGCTGCGGATATCGATATCAACATCAAGGAGCGGGAGTCGGAGGCGCGGACGCCCGAGAACCTGGACGTCCTGCTCGACGACGTCCGCGCAAAGACCTCGGTTCCGGGGATCGCGGCGGCGGTGATCGACCGACGAGGGGTCCTGGCGATCGGTGCTTCGGGCACGCGGCGCGCCGACGAGCCGGCCGAACTCACCACGGACGACCTCTTCCACCTGGGTTCGGACACCAAGGCCATGACCGCGTTGCTGGTCGCACGTCTGGTCGAATCGGGGGTGCTCCGGTGGGACATGACGATGGCTGAGGCCTTCGGGGGCAACGCGATGCACGAGGACTTCCGGGATGTCACGCTCACGCAGTTGATGCGGCACCGAAGTGGGGTCAGCACAGCAATGACCGATCTCTCGCCCGGCATCATGCAGCGGCTGGAGCCGCTCACGGTTGTCGAGCGTCGCGCGCTTGTCACGTCGGAGGCCTTGGCGATGGCTCCTCGAAGCACGCCGGGAAGTCACTTCGAGTACTCGAACTTCGGCTACGTCATCGTGGGCGCCGCGGTCGAGCGGGCCGTCGGTCGGTCGTGGGAGGCCGAGCTCACCGCCCAGGTGTTCGAGCCCTTGGGCATGAAGTCGTGCGGATTCGGTCCGACCGCGACCGGCGAGGACCGTGACCAGCCGTGGGCCCATGCCGACATGAAAGACAAGTTCGTGCCGGTCGAAATCGACAATCCGCCGTTCCTCGGCCCGGCGGGCACGGTCCACTGCTCGCTGGCGGACTGGGGTCGGTTCGCGGCGGTGTTCTTCGACGATGCGTCATTCGTGAGCGCCGACTCGGTCGACCACCTCACCTCGGCGGTACCCAAGTCCGATGGGCAAGGCGGCTATGCGCTGGGCTGGGCCGTGCCGGAGCTCGAAGCGTTTGGGATCCCGGTGCTCGCCCACGATGGCAGCAACACGGTGAACTACGCCACCATCGTCGTGATGCCTTCTCTGGGTGCCGCTGTGTTGGTGGCGGTCAATGCTGGCGGCGACCGGGCGCAGCAAGCAGCCGTCGCCGCGGCCTTCGAGTTGGCCAAGCAGACCCGCGGGCCTCAGCCCGACTGAACGGTGCGTTCGAGCTTCGAGAGATCGTAGCAGCCGGAGTTCTCCTCGGACTCGCCTTCGAGCCCGACGACCGAGATGTCGCTGCTCTCGAGTTCTTGGACCGGATTGGGCGCGCCCGCTTCGGTGACCCTTGCGTGCTGTTCGGGCGGGATGTAGTGCAGCGAAATGACGTCGGAGTGATCGCCGGCGTCGGGCGTGAGCACCCGTCCGAGGTTGATGATGTCGGACTCGCGCGTGACCTCTGCGGGCCCGAGCAACTCCAGCGGGGACAGGCGGGGTCGGACCGGGGCGGGGATCGTCAGCAAGTGCTGGGTAAGGTCGGCTGTCCGAACCCACAGCTCGTCGTCCGGCCCCGACTCGTTGGCGACCAGAAGACAGAGCTCGTCGGAGCCGGGGGTGTGCTTCATCAGCTTCCGCACGATCGGACGTGACCGGTCGATGAGCCGCTCGGCCGCCTGAAAGCAGTCTTTGGCATCGTTCGTGGGCCGCCCATCGAGCTCGGCCGAAGAGACGCTGGAAGGTCTCCGGGTCATCTCCAGCCGCGTTCGCTGAAGGACATCCCACAGTTGGGACAGGGCTTCGGGTCCGAGGGCCTCTTCATGTCGGGCGCCGCCCATCGAGAGGCGCCCTCGGATGGTGTCGGCTTCGGGGCGGAGGCGGAGCAACAACAGCTCGTCGTCACTCGCGTTGAGCCGAGGCGCGAGCCGAAGGTCGACGGCCGTGGGGTTGAGAACGGCTTCGACGACGTAGTACGCGTCCAGCCGCAGCATCCGAGGCTTTTCGCCTCCGAACAGGGTCTTCCGGATTCCGGCCTGCAGGACCACCTTCTTGAGCAACGTGCGCAGGCGTTGTGGGACCGGGCAGTGTGCCGCGTCGACGCTGAGCTCGACATGCAGCCCGGTTGCGGCCTCGTACCGGATCGAGTCGACATACTGGGTGGGTCCAAGGCGGCGGACGACGGTGACAGAGTCCCGTGCGGCCTCCAGCGCGTGGCGGAGGTAGGTGAACAGATCGGCCTTCATCGAGGCCGCGATGTCCCGTTGGTATTGATGCAGGCTGCGGCGAGTCCGCTCGCAGGTCGCGGATGCCTGCTCTTGCCACCGCTCGACCAGGGTTCGCAGCTCGCCACCGGCCTTCCGGGCGTGCTCCCTGACCTCGGGCCAGGAGGACGGCACGGCGGCGGCGACCAGAGAAGTCTCCCCTTCACGCAACATGCGCTGAAGGTCGGCCCGGATCGCCGTGGCTTTTTCCTCGGCTTCGAGCTCGCGACGGCGGAGACTTTGGTCGTCCCCGTAGCCACGACCGGCTTGGCCGGCGTAGACGATCAGACTGCCGAGCTCTTCGAGGATCGTCGGGGCGAAGCTGCAAGGCGTCCCGTCTCCAAAGCGAACCTGAGGGCGATCGGGCACGAACGGATAGCTTAACGTGGTTTGGGCCGGAGCGCGGCCCCTGAACACCTACAGGCGGGTGTAGGACGCCCTATGGGGCAGGTGTCCCGAAGCGTGCTCCCATCGTGGGATCGCGCTCAGTCCTTGCCCACGCACAAGACGTTGAGCTGCTCGATGAGGGTGTTCTGCTTGTCGACGGCCGTGTGGATACGGCCCCGCGCGGCCTCGATGTCGGCGTTTAGGGTCGCCTGTCGGGTGAGGAACGCTTGGTACGCCTTGGTGGTCGCGACACGGACGGCGACTGCTTTGGAGACTGGGCCTTCGTGCAGTTCGAGCGCTTCAAGACCCGCGACGTAGTCGCTCAGCACCTTGGCCAGCTTGCTCGGCTCGGGGTTCTTGGGCTGTTCGCGCAGGACATCCCCCACCGCGTTGCATGCGGCCGAGGCGGAGGCGCACGCATCCAGGAGCCCTTGTCCGCTCTTCTCGAAGGCGGACTCGACGTTGTCTGCCTGCGCGCGTTCTTTGGAGAGCGTCTTCATGAGCGCAGAGTAGGAGTGAGACGCGTCGGAGAGATCCTTGGCCGTGGCTGTGTAGGCTCGAGCCTGGTCTTGGAGGGCTTCGTCGTCGAGCTCGAGCGTGCTGACGTCTTCGACGACGTGCGCGGCGACCTCACTCAGGGTCTCCATGTCGGTGGCGAGGGTATCGGGAGTCGTGCTCTGTCGTGCTTCGATCTGCGCGATCTCAGCCCCCCGCTGGTTGGCGACGTCGGCGAGCTTGGTGCAGTCGCGTGCCCGCCCACATCCCGGCGTGATTGACGCGAGGAGCAGGAAGGCGGGCAGGGTGCGCACGGCCATGGGCCGGAACATAGCCTCCTCCCGGGTCTCAGTCGGGCTGGGTGAGAAAATCCGCCCTAGGAACGAACGGTTCCGGGGCCTGCGGCATAGAACAGGTTGTGACGGCGGTGACGGCCAGCGACGAAGCGCTCACGCGCGCCGTCCGCGAGGGGGACATGGAGGCGTTCGACGTGCTCTACGCCCGCTACGAGGTCCGTCTGTTCGCGTACGTTCGCCGGTTTATCGCTGACCGGCCGCGCGCCGAGGACGTCTTCCAAGAGGTGTTCATGACGGTCCTCCGCGATCGCAGCTTCGATCCGTCGCGCGGTCGCTTCGCCCCATGGCTGTTCACCGTCGCGCGAAATCAGTGCCGCATGGAGCACCGTAAGGGGAGCCGGGAGAGTCGGGCCCTCGAAGCGTTGCCACCGCCCGTTGAAGCGGCCGAGCCGGCGTACCTCGAAGCGGATCAAGTCCGCCAAGCCATGGACGCGCTGCCCGACGCCCAACGCCAGCTTCTGCTGCTCAAGCAGGTCGCCGAACTGACCTACCGCGAAATCGCGTCGGTGCTCGGTGTTGCCGAGGGCACGATCAAGTCCCGGCTTCACACCGCGACATCTGCGTTTCGAGCTCAGCTCGCCAAAGGAGAGACCCCATGAACTGCGACGAAGCCCTCGAAAAGCTGTCCGACCACCACCACGAGACCCTCGGTACCGCGGAGGCGGTCGCGGTCGCGGAACATCTTGGGGCCTGCGGCGGATGTGCTCAGGCGTACTGCCGACTTCAAGCTCAGTTGCGGGGTATCGGCTCTGCCTACGCTGAGCGGCCGTCATCAGGGACTCGTGACGCCCTTCGGGCCGCGGTTCAGGCCGAGTTCGAGCCGAAGCCCGCTGGCGGTCTGCTCCTGTTTCTGCGTCGTCCGGTTCCAGCGTACAGAGCCCTGTTGGCCGCAGTGCTGCCGCTCGTCGCTTGGTTGGCGATGCGTTCGGTCGATGCCGAACCGGCCGATGTGGCACGCCCTCCGGCTCCCGCCCGTATTCACGACTACGGCGCGACCGTGCCGCTCTTTGACCGCAACGTTTCCTAAGTGTTCCGCCACACAGCCCGAAAGCCCCGTTCATGAAGACCGAATTGCTCACCCTGGGAATGTTCCTCTTTGCTGCGTGTGACGTGCTCGTCGGATGCGACGCTGCGCCTGCGGACGACACCGTCGAGGTCACGGTCTCGGCTGAGGTCGACGGTGAACTCGACACGCTCGTCGCGAAGGCCACCCCGGGACCCCACCTCGGAACGGTCGGCGAAGCCCGCGTGATGCCGGGCGCGAAGGATGCCTTCGAGCAAGTCCGCGCGCTGGTGCAGTCCAAATACGTGGAGGGTCCGCTTCCCGACGACGTGCTGTGGTCGGGCGCGACCGAGGGCATGCTCTCTCGGCTGGTGCAGTTGCCCGGACACCCGGTCAACGCGCTGCTCGATCCACGTGAACTTGCGGAACTCGAAGCGGGAACGAAGGGCTCCATCGTCGGGGTTGGAGTCGCGATCGAAATGGTCGCGGACGTTGTCGTGGTTCGCGAAGTGATCCCTGGGAGTCCCGCTGCGAAGGCCGAACTGCAGGGCGGGGACCGGATTCTGGGCGTCGACGGCACCCGCCTTCGCGGAATGACGCTCATGGAGGTGGTCGATCGCATCCGCGGCGAGGCGGGCAGCGAGGTCTCCTTGTTTGTGCAACGCGACACCGAGGAGTGGAACGAGGCGCTGGAACGCGGTGCCGTGAGGTTCGAGACGGTCAAAGCGGAGCTCCTCGAAGACGGGGTCGGGCTGTTGCGCATCACGTCGTTCGCCAAGCAGACGGCCCTGGAGGCTCGTGCCCATCTCGAGGCGATGTCCAAGCAAGGCATGACCTCGTTGGTCCTCGACTTCCGCAGCTGCCCCGGCGGTTTGCTCGATACGGCGATCGACACGGCATCCCTGCTGTTGCCACCGGGAAAGGATGTGGTCGTGCTCGAACGTCGCGACGCCGAGGACGACGTGCGCCGGTCCGAAGGCACCACGCCGTGGCAAGACATGAAGACGATCTCGATGGTCGGACCGCACACTGCGTCTGGAGCGGAGATCGTGGTCGAGGCGTTGATGGCCGCCGAGCGGACCGTGGTCATCGGGGAAGAGACCCTGGGCAAGGCCACCGTGGAGTCGATTCACGGGCTGGAGAACGGCTGGGCCTTGAAGATGTCGATCAGCCGGTTCCACGCGCCGGGGTCCGACCGTGCCGTGGGCGAAGGAGTCGTCCCTGATATCGCCGTGTCCGCGCCACCCAAGGGCGGCCGCGACGTGCAGCTGGATGCTGCCCGAAAGATGCTGACGGCGGGGTAGGGGCGCCGTTGCCTGGGCGGGCGAAGTCGCTACGCTCTCGTCCAGGAGGCGGCGGCCGTCGTGGCACGGTGCCGTGTGTACATGCGAAGAGCGTGCTGTCCCGCGTGCGTCTGCAGGAGCTGGTCTCGAAGCGCTGTGTACGGGCCTTCGAGCGCGGGGATGTGCGCGCCATAACCCGGGAGCGGAAGCAGGACCGGAGAGAGCATGGTGGCCAGGGTGAGATCGGCTGCGGTGAACCGGTCTGCGAAGACGTAGTCCCGAGCACCGAGGCTCTCGCTCAGCTCCGCGACGACGCCTTCGAGGCGAGCACGGACGCTTTCGTAACGGGGTTGGGTGAGCCCGAACCGCTTTCGCATGCCGGCTCTGGCCGCAGGTGCACCCACAGCGAAGGCCGTCCGTTGCCACCAACCAACGTTGTGACGGACCAGCTCGGCGAACGCGGACTTGTCGCGGAGCAGGAACCAGTACGCCAAGAATCGGGTGTCCTTGCCGAGGCTAGCCTGGAGGGGTTGTTCGAACGCCTCGATCGCCTCGCGATGTGCGTCCGGGAAGAGCGTGGTGTTGGGGGACGCATGGGAAGCATCCGCCCAGCGCACGATATCCGCAGAGTCGTTGACCACGCGACCGTCGTCCAACACCAGAACCGGCGTGGACAGTCCGCTGCTGGCAGCGTCGGCGGTCTGCTGTGCTTCGGGGACCGCCCGTCGTACCGGAGCGTAGTGCAGCACTGGCAGATAGCGGCGCTCATGGGCGACGACCCCATGGTGCTGCATCGCCCAGCGCGCACGCTCGTTGTAGTGCGAGAACGGGATCGTCAGCAGCTCCACGCGGGCAGGCTACCAACGATGCGGGGTTCGGCCACCCGATGTCGAAGAGAACCCCCGACACACCCGTCGTTGCGACGCTAGGACGCTCCCTAGGCCAGCATCTCGTCGAGCGGCGTTCGGTTCTGCGCTGGGTCGCCGAAGTCGCTGATGAGCGATCCGTCCGCGGAGCGCAGGCCGGCCGCGCTGCCCAGGGTGTTGAGCAGCCGCGCGTGGTTGGTCTCGCTGCCGGGAAGCTCGATGTATTGCCCTGTCCGCAGCAGTCCACCGGCCCCGCCTGCGACCACGTAGGGGACGTTCAGCGAGCCGTGTCCTGGACCGTTTGCGCTGTCGTTGTGCCAAACGCTCACGCCCGCGTCGAGCAACGCTTGGCCGTCGGGCATGACGTAGGACTCCAATCGTTCCAGCAAGTGACGGAACGTCTGTGCGAACTGCACGTCGACGAAGTGATGCAGGAGGTCGGAGTTGGGGATGATGGCCCCGTCGGAGCCGTGCGACTGCCGGCGGTGCGAGACGAAGTGGTAGTTCTCCATCAGCGCCCCGGAGTCGAGGTTGCGATACTGGGTGTCGCCGTCGTTGCCGTTGCCGACTTGGATCGCGACCGAGCGGGTGTACCCGCAGGCGATGGCGAGGGCGGCCACATCCATGTGCGCCCGAACGGCAGCGAGGACTTGGTCGCCATCGGTGCTCTCGAAGCCGGCGGCTTGTCCGTTCAGGGCTGCCTCCTGGTCCGCATCAAGGCTGCATTGCAGGCCGTTTTCGAGGTCGCGGACGCTCTGCTGGTGGAGCTCGAGCCGCATGCGATCCTGGGTGCTGAGCTCGGCTCGACCCAGCAGGGTATCCATCTCGCCCTTGACGAGGTCGTTGACACTGCGTTGCCGGGCGATCAGCGTCGCGAACTGGTCGCTGTCGATCCCCATCATCTGCTGGTAGGCGAGCACGGGGTTGTGCAGCGGCCCCCGGCGGCTGGCGGCACCACGGTGGGAGAGGCATGCGCCACCCAGCCATCCGGCGTTGCGCCCGGCGTACATGAACATGGACTCGCGGTCGTCCGCGTTCAGCTCGCGTCCGATCCGGTGGTCCAACGACTCGCCGCTAGCCTCGGATGACCCTCCCGCACCGGCGACGTTGGCCGGACGACCGGTGAGTGATTGGAATACGCCTCGGGCGTGGCCGTCGCCGTAGTCGTAGGATTCCATGCGGACGTTGCCAACGACGAGCATCCGATCGGCATAGTCGCTGAGCTCACCCAGCGCGCGCCCTTCGATGTTCTCCGCAGTGAGGGCACCGGGGTTGCGGGGCCAGAAACGCTCGGGCTCATCGCCCACATCGGTGCTCTGGGCAGCGCCCACACCGTTGGCTTGCCGTAGGAAAATGGCGTAGGACGGGGTCGCGTTGCCACCAGCCTTGGCTCCGCGGGGGGCGAGGCTCTCGAGCATGGGGAGTGCCATGGCGGCGGCACCCATTCCACGAAGTACGAATCGACGAGAAACATTCATGGCGGGGTCTCCTACTCGAGTTCGAACGCCGAGCGCGTGGTGAAGGGCTGTGATTTGACGATCTCGACCAGGGTGTCCTGCATGGACGCCGAGGAGTCGAGGGATGCTGCGGCGAGGCGGTGGACCAAGGCCTCGTCTTCGGGAAGAGCAGGTCGGCCCGACGCGTACTCGACCCAGTGCTTGGCGTAGCACTCGTGAACCGATGGGCTCTGTGCGAGCAGGTCTGCCAGCTCGACCGCGTTGGCAACGGGGTTTTCTTGGCCGTCGAGGATGACGGTGGTCGCTGGGTCGACGGTCTTGCCGTCGTCTTGCGTCCGGAAGGCGCCGGTGGAGTCGTAGTTCTCGAACGGGAAGCCCATGGGGTTGATGAAGACGCTGTGGCAGCCAGCGCAGTTCGACCCCGGCTCCTCGGTGAGCTCTTCGATCGCTTCCCGGTTGGTCAGGCCTGCGACGTCGGGCAACGGAGGGATGTCGTCGGGTGGCGGCGGTAGCTCGGAGCAGGCGATGCGCTCGGAGATGAACGCGCCGCGGTGGATTGGGTCGGGCTGGACGCCGGTGGCATTGCCCACCAAGAAGCCGATCTGGGTGAAGAGGCCGCGCCGCAGCTCGGGGTCGAGCTCGACCCGCTGGAACTCATCGCCGGTCACTCCGGTCACGCCGTAGATGGCGGCGAGGTCGTCGTTGACGTAGGTGACGTTGGACGTGAGCAGGTCGTAGACCCCGCCTTGGTCATCGATCAGCGTCCGATCAACGAAGGTGTGGAACTCCTGGACCGCCAGCTCGCCCAGGTCCGAGGGGGCGTCGGGATAGAAAGCCGGAAGGGGCGACGCGCTGAGGTAGGACTCGGCGTCGAAGAGGTCGTCGTGGAAGGTCTCGACCACCTGGCGGGCGCGCGGGTCGGCGAGCAACCGGCGGGCCTGGTCCTCGAGAACGTCTCCCTGGGTGAGCGAGCCCTCCACTGCGACGTCGAACAGCTCGTCATCGGGCATCGAATCGAGCAGGAAGTACGACAGCCGTTGCGCGACCTCGAAGTCGTTCAAGGCGATGACGTCGCCGTCGGCCTCCGTGCTTGCCTCGATGCGGTAGAGGAAGTGCGCAGACTGGAGCATCGTCTCGATGACCAGTTGGACGCCTGCGTCGAAGCCGGTAGTTTCATCGTAGAGGTCGGCGGCTCCGGGGAAGAGCGCCGCGTACGCGATGACTTCGTCTTCCTCCAGCGGCCGACGGAACGTCCGCATTCCGAAGTCGCGGACGAACGCCTCGGCCCGCGCTGCGTCGTCCCCCCCGTCGACCGGAAGGATCGCCGCAAGGACGGCGGGAGTCGTCACCGCAAGGGCTGCCGTGTCGACAGCGGCGCGTTGGTAGCCGGACCACAGCGCCTGGTCGACTTCCAAAGCGGCTGCACTGTTGTCGAACAGGTAGCCTGCGTTGGAGGGATCGGCGCGGAACGATTCCGAAAAGCCGGTGGGCGTGTCCAGGTACAGCAGGTCCTGCACCGTGTTCTCCCATTGGGTGTGCGTGAGGCGAGCCAGCCGCGAGGACGGAGCGGGGAGCTCGGCGCCGTTGGGGCCGTCGGAGTCTGAGTCGGAGTCCGAATCGGTGTCCGAACCGGAACCAGACTCCGCGCCCGAGTCCGTGCCGCCGGGCCCGGAGTTCGGACCCGCGCCTGCTGCCTCGAGGTCGAGTCCGCCATAACAACCAGGCGCGACGAGCAACGCGGCACCCAGAATCCAGTGGTTGTTCATACGTCGCTGCATCGGCCTCAATCCCCGCCTTCGAGAATCATCGAGGGTGGGTGTTGCTGCAATCGCAATTTCATCCTCAATTTCCAGCATTTACCGACGCCCGCGATCGAATTGTTCGCGAGACTACGCGATGAACGGAGCGATGGCGGATCGTGTGGGGTCTGGCCCCCGGCGGTCCTAGAGGAAGACCCGGGCGAGCCCGGACACCATCGACACACATCCGAGTACACACACCCCGAATGCCGCAGCTCCAGCATAGAACGCGGGGAGCGCTTTTTCGCGCTCTGCGTCACTGAGCTCCTTGTGCAACTTCGTGGGGTCGACCCACCACCGCGGCGGCAGTGCGTCCCGGGCGGTGAGGACTTGGTGCAGCCGCAAGTGGTAGAGCCCGCCCGCGAGACTTCCGAGCAACAGGAAGCCGATTGCGACGACGAGGCCTCCCCCGATTGCCGTGACGGGCTCGAGCGCTGCCGTGGTCAACAACACGATGATCGCGACCACGACGAGCAGGGATTCCCGCATGCGTGAAGTATAGCGCCCGAAACGACAAAGGCCGCCGACCTCGGGGAGGACGACGGCCTGAGGCTGCGATGGTGCCGCTACTCCGCCGCTTCCGCCGGTGCGTCACGCAGGGATGCTGCAAGTGCAGGCACGGTGTAGGGCGGCATCGCTTCGACAAGCCCTGCGACGGTGGTCTCGCCGATGTCCTCGCCATCGCGCCAGCGGACGTTGATGGTGTTGGTCTCGGCTTCCTTTTGGCCGACGACGATCAAGTACGGGACCTTTTGCATGGTGGCGGCGCGGATCTTGTAGCCGAGCCGCTCATCGCTGCTGTCGATCTCGGTCCGGACGGAGTGGCTGTCGAGCTGCGCGGCGACCTTGGCGGCGTAGTCGTTGTACTTCTCGGAGATCGGCAGAACCTTGGCTTGCACGGGGGCGAGCCACAGGGGGAAGGCGCCTGCGAAGTGCTCGGTGACGATGCCGAAGAAGCGCTCGATCGAGCCGTAACACGCGCGGTGCAGCATGACCGGGGTGTGGCGGGCTCCGTCGGCGCCCACGTACTCGAGGCCGAAGCGTTCGGGCATGGAGAAGTCGACCTGGATGGTGCCGCACTGCCAGCTGCGGCCGATGGAGTCCCGAATGTGGAAGTCGATCTTGGGGCCGTAGAAGGCGCCGTCGCCTTCGTTGACCTGGTACTCGCGACCGCCGGCATCGAGCGCGTTTTTCAGCGCGCCTTCGGCCTTGGCCCACATCTCTTCGGAGCCGATCGATTTCTCAGGCCGGGTCGAGAGTTCGAGCCGAACGTCAGTCAGATCGAAGGCGCCGTAGACCTCGAAGAAGAACTTGATCAGGAGCTGAATCTCTCCCTCGATCTGGTCCGGGGTGCAGAAGTGGTGCGCGTCGTCTTGCACGAATGCCTGCACCCGGAACATGCCGTGTCGAACGCCCGAGGCCTCGCGGCGGTGCACCAGCCCCATCTCGGCGATCCGCAGCGGCAGCTCGTGGTGGCTGTGCATGCGGTGCTTGTAGATCATCAGGTGGCCCGGGCAGTTCATGGGCTTGACCGCCATCGGCCGATCTTCTTCGGCGTTGTCGATGATCTTGGCGGCCTCGTCTTTGTCGCGACGCTTCCGCTTGGTGAAGAACATGTTCTCCAGGTAGTTGTCGTAGTGGCCCGAGGTGTGCCACGCGGACTCGGAGAGGATGAGCGGGGTGCGGACTTCCTTGTAGCTGCGCGAATGCAGTTGAACGCGCATGAAGTCCATCAGGCCGTTGTAGACGCTGGTGCCCTTGGGGTGCAGGAAGGGGAAGCCCGGCGCGTCTTCTTGGAAGTGGAAGAGGTCGAGCTGCTCACCAAGAACTCGGTGGTCACGCTTCTTGGCCTCTTCGAGCATGTGCAGGTGCTGGGCGAGGTCGTCCTTGGAGAAGAACGCGGTGCCGTAGACCCGCAACAGCTGCTCGTTGGCTGCGTCGCCGCGCCAGTACGCACCCGCAAGTTTCATGAGCTTGGTGTGCTTGAGCCACTTGGTGCTGGGCACGTGCGGTCCGCGGCACAAGTCGATGAACGTGCCCATCTTGTAGAAGCTGACCTCGGGCGCATCGTCGGCACCCGAGAAGGCGCCGTGTTCCTCGAGGCCTTCGATGAGCTCGGCCTTGAACTTGTTGGACCCGCCATCGATCGCGACGTATTCGCGGAACACTTCGCTGTCCTTGGACGGCGCGACGCAGCGCTCGAATGGGGTGCTCTGCTTGGCCAGGTGCGCCATCTTTTTTTCGATGCGAGGGAAGTCGCCCTCGCCCATCGAGACGCCCTCGGGCAGATGGATGTCGTAGTAAAACCCGTCGTCGGTGACCGGGCCGATGGTCAGCTGGGCGCCGGGGACCTCTTCGAGGATGGCGGCGGCCATCAGGTGCGCGGCGGAGTGGCGCAGGGTGTGGAGGGCTTCCGGGTCCTTGTTGGTGATGATGCGGACCTGGTCGCCATCGCTCAGCGCGTGACGGACGTCGACCTCTTGCTCGTTCACCACGCCGGTGATCGCGGCCTTGGCGAGGTGGGGCGAGATGGACTTGGCGAGGTCGAAGACGGAGCTGCCTTCGGGAACGGATCGGCTGCTGCCGTCGGGAAGGTTGATGGAGATGTCCATGGCGGGCGTCCTGGTGCGGAACGTAGGCGGTTGAGCGAAGCGGGGAAAGGAAAGGGGGGGCGGGAAGCGTGAGCCGCGAAAAGCGTGCAGATACGAAAAAACCCCCGGGGTGCCGGGGGTCTTTGCAAGCGAGCAAGCGAGACCACACCGGCCTAGGCCGTGTCGATAGTCGTCGTCGTCGTCGTGCTCAGCGAGAACATGGCCTCATCCTACGCGCTGCACGGAGGGATGCAAGGGGGGATTGGCGGGAGCCCCGCGTTGGGAGCTCACAGGTCCTGGTTTCCCCGCTAGGCGTTCCGCGCCGACCACGTACGATCCCGGGATCTGTCGTCTAGAGCCGTTTGGGGGGCTCTGCTTCGGTCCGGGGGGGGCGACTCGTGCCGTTCGGACAGTACGGCTTCATCAGCCCTGGTCGACTTCGGGAAACCGAATCTCGCAGTCGCCATGCTGCTCGTGCGGCTCGTGGCGAATGAATCCGCCGGAGTCCGTGCGCCCACGCAGGACGTCGCCGCCGGGCAACAGCAGTTCGTAGCGCACGCCGGCAGCTGGCGCACCGCTGGCGGTCCGCACCTCGATCTCGATCCAACCGCGGGCTTCTTCGAGGAAGGTCAGCTCCTCCTCGACCGGTGCTCGCAGATCACTGAGCGGCACCGCGTCGGGCGACGCGCAGAACGAGGGCTGCTGAACACGGTGAACCAGAACCAGGACGTCGTGGTCCAACAGTCGACGCTCGACGCGCGCGGAGACTTCGATCTCCGCGAGCCGGATCCAGCGCTCCGCCTCTCGGGCAGGCAGAGAGCACATGCGCTCGGCGAGCGTCGCCGACGAGGACTCGATGAGCCACGCAGACTCGGCGGAGTTCCAACCCGGCACGTACTTCCGGCCGAAGCCGACGGTGAGCGCGTCCTGCACGAGTTGTTGGATGCACAACTCGGGGGATGTGACCGGTCCTGTGACGGATCGCCCAGATCGGGCTTCTGAGGGCCATTGGGCCCTCGTTGCACGGGGGCGGGGGCGTGGCGGACGGCCAAGCTATCCGGCCGGCTTCATCGCTTCGACGCGTTCGAACCAGGCGAACAGTCGTCTTCGGCTGCGTACACTGTCAAAGATCGGGAACGGCTCGATGCAGGTCAATGCGCCGTGCATGGCGACATCGGCGACGCTCAACGTGTCGCCGCAGACGAACGCTTGCTCGCCCAACTCGGCCTCAAAGTGATCGAGGTTCTCGCTCACCCAAGCATGAGCGTCGGTGCGGTCGTTTCGTTTGAGGATGCGCTTCGCGACCGCGTGCATGATCAGCGGTCCGCCGAGCTTGACCATGACACCCTCAGTTGCGCCAAACCGACTGTGTTTGGCGATGAGCTTCGAGGCCTGTGCAGCTTCGCGCCAGGTCCCGTACAAGACCGGCGGAAGTGACTCGATGAAGGTGTCGTCCACCCAAGCTTCGAGAGCCTCGGCGCGCGCACGCGCGGTGGCGTCCGTCGGGGTGAACGAGATCGTCTTGGGGTAGGCCTCATCGAGGAACGCGAGGATGCGCGTGGAGTCCCAAACCACATCGTCGCCAACTTTGAGCACCGGAACCTTGCGTGGTGCGTCCTGCGGGAGAGTCGGGAGCTCGACTTTGGAACGCGGGCTCACCTCGACCTCGTCGAAGGCGATGCCTTTGAGATGCAATCCCGCGCGCACCTTGTTGCAGAAGGGGCAGAGCGCGAACTGGTAGAGGGTGGCGGCGACCATGACGGACGGCGCAGATTGACGTGCAGGCGCACCCGCGCGCAAGCGGATCTCGAAGGGACGGTGCGGGGCCGCGTGCGCGTTGCATGGCGTCGCAAGGGGGTCCTGAGTCGACGCTGGAGCACACGGCTGCGGGGACGGGTGACGCCGGTCGGCGTGGTTTGACGGTTTCGGCGCGGGTGCGCAAAGTGCTGCGGTGATCGTTGTCGAGCAGAGCCTCAACACCTCGGCCACCGCCCAACGCATGTGGGAGGTGCTGACCGACCACGAGTCCATGCCGCGCTGGTTCCCCGCGGTCCGCTCGGTCACGCTCAATCCCCCGGGGCGAGAGGAGCGCAATGGTCTGGGCGCCATTCGACACGTCAAAGCAGTCGGCCCGACGATCGTCGAAGAGGTCGTCGAGTGGGATGCCCCCAGCCGCTACGTCTATGTGCTCCTGCGGGGCGCACCGATCCGGGACCACCGCGGTGAGGTCACCGTGGTGGAGACGCCTGGGGGCGCGCGCGCGACTTGGTGTATCCGCTTTCGGCCGATCATTCCTCTCAGCGGCCTCGTTCTGCGGCCGCTGATGAACCGCGTCGCACGGGACCTTCTGCGGGGTGCGGCGAAACTGGCGGAGTCCTAGGCCGCACCTTCGAGATCTGGGTGGCGTCCCTAAGCTTCTGTTTCGAGCTGTGAGTCCAACAGCCGGCGCACGCTGACGTGGAGCTCGCTGCCGAGCATTCCGACCACGCTCTCGAGCTGATCTCCAGGGACGGCGGCGGCCAACGCCTGACGGACCTCGAACAGAAGCGCGGTCCGGGCCTTGTCCAGCCATCCGAACATGGTGGCTCGGTGGATGCCGTATAGCTTGGCGAGAGCATCGCCGGAGACGTCGTGCAGATAACGCTGACGCAGGAGGTTGCGTTGCCGAACTTCGAGGGCGGCCAAGCCTCGGCTGAAGGCTTGTTCGAGGGCGGGTCCATACGCGTGTCGGAGTACGGCGACCTCGGTGTTCTGCCCGTCGCTCATCCGCTCGACCAGCGTCTCATCGCCGACAGCCTCGGGGCGTTTGCGGGCGCGTGAGAGGTCGATGACCAATCGGGTGGTCATCACCCGAAGCCACCCTTCGAGCGAGCCACGGCCCTGGTACTGAGCGATGCGAGGCGCGGAGCCCTGTGGGGCGACGAACAGACGGTCGAGGACGAGCTGGCGGAACTCGTCGGGATTGACCCGGAGCTTCGGCGAGCGACGGATCGCGCGGTCGAAGGTGGGCCCGTAGAGGGTTTCGAAGCGACGCAGCGCGGCGCCGTCGCCGTGCGAGCACGCCACTGCGAGGTACAGGTCGCCGAGCGCGACCGAGTCCGAGTCGGCGGTTTGCGCTACGATCGGGGCCAGGACTGCGTCGATGAGGGCGGGCTCCGGGGTCAAACCGTGTTCACGGACCTGCTCTTCGAGCCGCTGCCGGGTGGCCGTGTCCATCGACTCGAAGGTACCACGGAGCTTCGTGTAGCCTGGGCTGCGGTGGCGCAGTGTCCCGACCCTGAGGTGCTCGACGCGTTCGTGCGCGGCACCCTGCCGTGGGGCACGCGATTGGGGATCGAAGGGCACATCGATACGTGCTCGTCGTGTGCGGAGGTGGTCTCCGAGATGGCGCGGCTGTTCGCCTCGAGCCAGGCCAGTCATGGTGTGCCCCCACGTCCCGTGGACGCGCAGACGTTGGTCGAAGTGGCGACCCTGCCCTCGCCCGAGGCCGTCTATGTCGGCCGGTACCAGCTGGGACGACGGCTCGGCTCCGGCGCAATGGGCATGGTGTTCGAGGCCCACGACCCGCAGCTGCACCGCAGCGTCGCGATCAAGCTGCTGCACCCCCACGTTGCCGAAGGTCCGGACGGCGCGCGACTGCTCCGTGAGGCCCGCTCGATGGCGCAGCTGGCCCATCCCAACGTCGTCACTGTGCATGATGCTGGGAGAGCGGGACGTCAGGTTTTCGTCGCGATGGAGCGCGTCGATGGACTCACGCTCGGCGCGTGGTTGAAGCAGCAAACACGAACCCGCGATGCGCTGCTGAAGGTCTTTGTGCAGGCAGGTCGAGGTCTCGAAGCGGCGCATGCGGTGGGAATTGTGCACCGCGACTTCAAGCCCGAGAACGTGATGCTGGGATCGGATGGGCGTGCGCGGGTGGCCGACTTCGGGCTCGCGCGTCCTTCGGTTCGCTGGGCTGCAGGAGCGCCCGAGCCGAAGCAGGCGCACAGCACCACGATGACGATCGATGGCCTGACGCGTCAGGGCGCGGTGGTGGGTACGCCCGCGTACATGGCCCCTGAGCAGTGGAACGGAGCGCTGGCCGACGCGCGCTCGGATCAGTTCGCCTTTTGCGTGGCCTTGTATGAAGCGTTGACGGGCAGCAGACCGTTCGAGGGGAGAACCCTTCCCGCGCTGGCGGCATCGGTCACGCTCGGCCGCATGAACCCGGTGCCTCGGAGTGTTCCCCGTTGGCTTCGGGACGCCCTGCAAACCGGCCTGTCGGTGGAGGCGGGTCGGCGCCACGCGTCGATGTCCGTGCTGCTTCGGGTCCTGGAGCGGGACCGCGGGCTGGGGCGGCGGAGCGCGGCCGTGGTTGGGGCAATGGCGGTCGGTGCGGCGGCGAGCGTCGGTGTGCTTCGGTGGATGGCGAAGGAAGCGGCGGCACCTCCACAGACCGATCGCGTGGCGCTCGTCGAGGCGGTCGACGATCCGGTGGCGGTTGCCCCGGTCGAACCGGGGCCGGATGTCGCGTGTGAAACGAGGGCGGAGACGGTTGATGGGGTCTGGAATGAACCGCGCCGCGCCGCGCTCATCGCAGCGCTGGGGCGAACGGACGATGCGGACGATGTTGAGTCCCGGACCGTTCCCCTGTTGGACCGGTGGGGGCGGGACTATGCCGAGCTGGCCAGGCCACTGTGCGACCCGCTGGCGGCCCCAGACCTCGCGGAGGTACAGACGAGGTGCCTCGCACAGGCGCGGGCGGAGTTTGACGCCTTGGTAGCAACGGCGACCCAACAGAATGCACAGGCGTTGGAACGAGCGGCTGCCAGTGCGGCGTACCGGTTGCCCGACGTCCGCGCGTGCGGGCGCCAACCGCGGTTGTTGGCGATGCCTCCGACTCCCCCGGCGACGCAACACGGCCGAGTGAAGCTCGCGGCGGCGGATATCGCAGGCGCCCGCGCCCTGGGTTGGCTCGGTTCGCTCACCAAGGCGACGTCGGTCGCCGCGGCCGCCGTCGAGCAAGCTCGTGCGATCGGGCATGGCCCATTGTTGGCGGATGCCCTCGTCGCGCACGGCGAGATCCTGGAGAGTCGGCACGAGATCGATGCGGCGATCGAGGCGCTGCTCGAAGCGGTGGCGATTGCAGAGGGCGCTGACGCTGCGTGGGTCCGCGGCGTGGCGGCGACTCACCTTCTGCGTCTCCAAGGAACCCACCTGGTCAACGCGACTCACGTGCAGCGGTGGCGGCGGGTGACCGGGGCGTTCGTCGAGCGATTGGGTGACGCCTCTGTGACGGCGGACGTGATGCTGGCCGAAGCGGATGTGGTGTACAGCTTCGGTGAGTATGAGCGGGCCCAGACCCTGCTGGAGTCGACGCTCGAGCTGCACGAAAAGCTCTACAGCAAGACACACCCGAAGGTCGGCGGGGTGCATGTCCGCCTTGCTCAGGTCGGTTTGTCTTTGGGGATGCTCGATGATGCTCGCGCTGCGGCGGAGGCGGGGCTATCCATCTTGCAGGTGACCTTGGGTCGTCACGACCTCCAGAGCATCGCGGCGGTGCGCGTCGCGGCGGAGGTCGCCCTGGCCCAAGGACGTCTCGAGGATGCTGAGAGGCTCGCCCGGCGCAGCGTCGATGATCTCGTGCTCTTTTCGACGGCGAGACACGACGCTGATCGGGGGACAGGGATGCTGCTGCTCGGAGACGTCTTGGCCGCAAAGGGGGATCGTGACGCCGCTGCGAAAGCGTACGAGCAGGCGAAGGTGTTCCACTACGTCGGCCGGTGGCGTGCGTATCCGCTGCTCCGACTCTCAACGCTGGCGCGCACTGAGGGCGACACCAAGCATGCACGCGAGCTCGCACGGGAAGCATTGGCAATCCTCGACGCTGCGCTCGAGCCCGACGACATCCGGCGGGTCGAAGGCCTCCGCGCTTTGGCGGATGCGCAGCACGAGCACGGGGACGTGGAGGGCGCCCGGCTCACGCAGCTCTCGGTGCTCCGTCTCGTGGACACGCAGGCGGGGTTTGGCCCGCTGAGGTCGCGTTGTCAGCACGATCTGGCGGTGCTGGAAGAAGCTGCGGGCGACCCAGAGGCTGCGCTCAAGCTGCGCGATGATGCTCATGTCTCGTTCGCCGGGGCGTACGGGCAGGACTCGGCCCAGGTCACCGACGCTGTCCTGATTCGGGCCGACCTCGCGTGGGACTTGGGGAAGCGCGCGTATGCCAAGCGGTTGTACGGCTCCGTCCTGCGGCGTCTCGTGGTGTTGCGCGGTGAGGAGCACGACGAGACCCTCAAGGCCCGTCGCCGCAGTCGGTAGAAAAAGACACTCCCCAGGGACGACAGCTTCGGGGGGTGTTCGTCTTGGGGTGCATGAAGACCGCACTGAAGGTCATGGGGGGCATCTTCGCGACGCTCATCGCAGCGATCGCCATCTTCTACTTCGGCTGGCTCAGTCCACCCTCGGCGGACTCCGTCTGCGAGAACGTCGTGGAGGTCAGCAAGGCGGAGCTGGAGTCCAAGGGGGCGAAGGCGACCGAGGAGACGCTGGCGCAGCTCGAAAAAGGATGCATCGCGGCCGCCACGAAGGAACCCGAGTTTGGGAAAGGCCCGTGGGTCAAGCGTCTCAAGTGCATGCGCGACGCGAAGAACTACGAGGTTCTCCAGGAGTGCAACGAGATCCGGAGTCTCTAGGGACGCCCCCTAGCTCGCTTGGTGGAGCTCACGCGTGGACACGGCGACCCTCGGCTCCTGCGTAGGCCAACCTCGGCCGGATGAGTCGACCGCGGGCTCGCTGCTCGCGTGCGTGCGCGATCCAGCCGGCGGTCCGAGCCATCGCGAAGACCGCCGTGAACAAGTCGTCCGGCAAGCCGAGCGCGTGCAGCAGCAGGGCAGTGGCGAACTCGACGTTGGTCGCAATCGGTCGGCCCGGCTTGAGTTGTGCGAGGGTCTCGAGGACGGCACGCTCGTGGACCTCGGCATCGCGAAGCAAGGCCGCGTCGCCAAGCAAGGCGGCCGCGGCATTCCGTAGGACGACTGACCTTGGGTCGCGGACGCGATAGACGCGGTGTCCGAACCCCATGATGCGTTGCCCGGCTCCGAGCTGGTCCCGGACCCACGCCGTGGTGGCCTTGGCCAGGTCGCCGCCGGCCGCCCGAAGTTCGAGGAGTGCGGTGAGTGCGGGGCCGGGTGCGCCGCCGTGCAACGGCCCTTCGAGGGCGCACACTCCCGCCTCGACGCAGGATGACATCGCGGCGCCTGTGCTGGCGACCACCCGAGCGGCGAAGGCCGACGCGTTGAGCCCGTGGTCCACGACGGTACACAGGTAAGTGTTGAGCGCTCGTGTCTGAGCGGGGGTTGGCGCTTCTCCGGTGCGCATGCGCAGAGCGTCCGCTGCGAATCCAAGCTCCGGATCCGGCGCGATCGGATCCAGGCCGCGCCGGAGTCGATCGTAGGACGCGACGAGTGTCGGTGTGGATGCGACGAGGCGAAGCTCACAGGGGTCGTGCAATCCCAGAGCTGCGATGCCGAGTCGAAGCGCAGTCATGGGGGTGGCGTTCCGATCCGCCGCCGTTCGCAACACTTCCAGGACGGCGTCCGGGATCCCACGGTGGGAGGAGAACTGGCGGGTCCACTGCAAGCCCGCCGGGAGCGCGTCATGCCACAGCAGGTGGACGACCTGCTCAAAGCTCGATTGTGGTGCGAGGTCCTCGACGGCATAGCCCGCCAGGGTCAGGGTTCCGGCCATGCCGTCAACCCGACTCAAGCGTGACTCGCCGACGACGACCCCCTCCAAACCAGGGGGTGCCATCTGCGGTTTCACGTTTGGACCTTGTGCGTGCTCCGAGAGGCTGTCAACGTTGATTCAGCAATCAACATGAGTGGCTCCCGATATCTCTCCGCGGATCAGGCCGTCGCCATGCTCGATGTGCAGAAGGCGACGCTGTACGCCTATGTCTCTCGGGGGCTTGTTCGGTCTCGGGCGGTCTCCGGTTCGAGAAGGCACCAGTACTTGCGGTCCGATGTGGAGCGACTCAAGGCGGGAAAACATGCCCGCCGGGACCCTCGGGGGGCGGCCAAAGCGACGCTCGGAATGCGCGGGCTTCCGGTTCTCCAGTCCGCGATCACATGCATCGAGTCGGGCCGGGTGTTCGTCCGGGGGCGCGACCTGGTCGAGCTCGCGGACAACAGCTCGTTCGAGGATGTCGTCGCGCTGTTGTGGGGGGCATGGCCGCAGGACGTCCTTCCCTCCCGCCGACGCGGCCGGACCTCGAACCTGCCGTTGCTCGCACGCATGCAACAGCGGCTCGCCGAGGACGATGTCCACGATCCAGCCGCGCGGAGTTTGAATCCTGGCTCGGTTCGGCGCGTGGGGGCGGCGGTGCTTCGGCGGCTGGTCGCCGAGGTGTGTCAGAGCGCGCCCTCACTCGATCCGATTGCTGAGCAACTGGCACGGGGTTGGGGAACACCGAGTGCCGAGCCGATCGACGCCGCGTTGGTGCTGTGTTCGGACCACGGGTTGAACGTGTCGGCCTTCACCGCGCGGTGCGTGGCTTCGGCCGGCGCGTCGATTCCAATGGTGGTGTCGGCGGGCCTGGGTGCACTGTCGGGGAGGAACCACGGCGGTCATGCACAGCGCGTTTGCGCCATGCTCGAGCAGCCCGGCTCAGTCTCGCGGATCCTGGCGAGGGTCTCGGAGCGCGATGGGGAGTTGCCCGGGTTCGGCCACACGCTGTATCCACATGGCGATCCCCGTGGTGTTGCACTGCTTGAAAGGGCCCTTGCGGGCGCTGCAAAGCGGCGGGCAGCCCGATTCATCGACGTCGCACGCGAGCAGCACGGATTGCTTCCCAACTTGGACTTTGGGCTCGTGACCCTGTGCCGAAGCATAGGTGCGCCCGTGTGGGCCCCCTGGGCTTTGTTTGCGATTGGCCGGACCGCGGGCTGGATTGCACATGCTCTGGAGCAGTACGAGACGGGCGCACTCATCCGTCCCCGGGCCGAGTACATCGGTCCGTCCCCGGTCGACTGAGTCTGTGCCTGGCTGCCCATGCGCGCGGCGGATCGCGTAGGATCGTGACGCCGACATGCGCACCGACGCCTTTTCCTCGCGCCTCCCCGTGCTCGTCGCGGGCCTCCTGCTCCTCACGCCTGGTTGCGAGGCCAAAGTCGCCGCAGGCTCCACGCCTCCGGTCGATCCCAGCCCCGCGCAGCCGGAACCCGAGCCGGCGCCGGAGCCGATCACCGCGAAGACCTTGCTCGAGTCGACGGTGCTTGTCGCGACCCCATGGGGCCATGGAACCGGGGTCATCGTCGACGAGCGCGGGTGGGTGCTGACGAACTACCACGTCATCTCCAGCGGCAAGAACCAGGACTTCGGCTATGAGGCGACCGTCACCACCGCGAAGATGCAGGACGACGGCAGCATGGTCGTCGACGAAAAACTCGAGGCGGTGGTGCTCAAGGTGGATCCGGATCGCGACCTCGCGGTGTTGGCCATCAAGGAGCCCTCGGGATCGTTTGCGACGCTGGCACGTGCGCCCAAAGGACCCATTCCAGGCAGTGGCGTCTCTGCGATCGGCAACGCGGGCGTCGGCTTTGGCTGGGCGATCAAGAAGTGCTCGGTCAACGCTGTGGGCACGTTTGAGAACTTTGCCACCGCTATCTTCGCGCAGCAGCGTGAAGACGGCCGTTCTGACGAGGAACTCGCCAAGGCGAAAGACGAGATCGAAGAGGCGAGCAAGAAAAACGGCAAGCAGGTGCAGACCGACTGCAACGTGCTCCCCGGCGACAGCGGTGGGCCCCTCGTCGATGGAGAGACCGGAGAGCTGGTCGGACTCAATGTCGCCATTCGGCCCGCAACCGCCGGGTTCGCGACGCTGGGCTCGGTTGCGTTTCACGTGCACATCGACGAGGTCAACGACTTCTTGGCCGAGGTTCCCGAGTCGCCGGAGGCGAACCTTCCCGACCCGTGGGAAGTCGCGGGCAAGTTCGGCCGGTTTCAAGACTTCGATGAGGACGGGGAGATCGACACCCTTCGCTTCGAGGGCCTGTGCGAGGGCGGAATGTATTGCTTCTCCGTGTTGGCCGACCTCGACCAAAGCTCGTTCAAAAAACGCAAGAAGGTGCCGGAGGTCGAGAAGATTCACGAGTCGCGAGAGTTCGACGCGGAGCTGGCCGCCGTACGCGTTGCCCGGCCGCCGCGCGACGTCCAGCACGGGCTGCCCGTGTCCGACCTGTTGGTCTTCGTCAACGCTGATAGCGCGGGTCCCTACGACAAACTCGTGGTTGTCGATGGAGAGAGCCACAAGACCCGCGGCTACGCGATCAAGGGCGAGCCAGGCGCATGGTCCGTCGAGCGCGACAGCACGCTGGACGACTTCGAACTCACCAACATCGGGGACCTGTACGAGAAGAAGCGGCTCAAGACGCTCGCGAGCCGCTTCGTCGCCAACATGGCCGGCGGCGGGAGCGACGTGAAGAACCCAGACAAGGCGAAGGCGCTCGAGGCTTCGTTCCGGGACGCGACGGGCGATGGAAAGCTCGACACGTTGATGGCACGAACCCGGATGGACTCGCGCGTGCTCATCGACCTGGATCAGAACCAGTTCGGCAAGGTCGCCAAGCGGGTCGCAAAGAAGGCCGAGCAGGCGGCGGCCAAGGAGGATGCGAAGCGCGATGCGGAGCAGATCGCCGACGCCAAGCTGCTGAAGAAACTACGCAACGGCAAGATCCACGGCGAGTTCCTCGCGGTGTTGGGGTCTCCGGTCAAGGTGTTCTACGACACGGACCACGATGGGGCCTACGACTTGCTCCTCGAAGGAGACTCGCTCGATCGCGGTGTTGCCTTGGGAGCGAGTCGACTGGACAGCTCGGGCCGCCGTACTCCTGCGCCCGAGCATCTGGGCCGACGGTTGCTGCGACCGGGGTTGATCTCCGAGCCGGAGTACGCCCAGCGACTCGAGGCCGTGTTCAGCAAGACGTTCGCGGATCAGCCACGGGCGGAGGTCGAAGACGGGCACAGCTCCTTCCCCGAGTTCGACCCATCCCGGGTTGTCGTCGCCAATCGAATCCCAGATCTGGGCGAGCGTGCGCTGAGTGTGTTGGACAGGGCTGCGATGAGCCTCGTCGTCGATCTCGACGGCAAGTCCAAGAAGAAGACCAAGTCCAAGAAAGACTGGGAGCTGACCGAGTTCGTGCGCAAGGGCGGGTTTGAGTCGGAGTTCGTGTTCCGGACCGACGGGCGTCTGGCGTGGGCCTACTACGACACCAACAACGATGGAAAGCTCGACCGGGTGTTCGTGTCGCGTCCCGGTGACCCCCGGCACATCGGCGCCGCGTTCTCCTTCGACGGCCAAGGCGTGGTGACGGTCGACGCGGGAATGGCGGGCAAGGACATGTTCCAGGCCGAGCTGTTCAAGAACAAAGCCCACCGCAAGGCGTTCACGGACGTGAAGAAGAAGACCGTCGACAGCGGCCGGTTCTAGCCGGAGGGGTGGCCTTGGGCGTCGCAGGGCCTCGGCCGTTGAGGCTCCGTCCCGGATTGGCTACAACGCGCGGGTGAACGTTTGGCGTGCCGCGGTTGGGCTCTGGCTGATGCTCTGGCCCGCGTTGGCCTGGGGCAGCCCGGTCAACATGGAGCGGATCGCGTCCAA
Organism: Nannocystales bacterium; assembly: GCA_050633305.1. Taxonomy (GTDB): domain Bacteria; phylum Myxococcota_A; class Polyangia; order Nannocystales; family Nannocystaceae; genus CAJXVA01. Next base: position 253,226 of record JBOEGF010000008.1, on the reverse strand, counting down.
GCCCAACGCGCCCGGCTGGAGCGCTTCGCTCGACTTCAAGGGTGGCCTCAAGGAGGGCAACGTCGTCAAGCGTGAACTCAGCTTCGGGGGCGGCGTGCAGCACCGGACGTTTCACCCGTACCTCGATACGACCCGACCGGCGTTCTTCCGCGACCGTTGGATGCTCTCGAGCAACCTCGCGCTGGTGAAGTTCTCGGGCCGCGACGTGACGGACAACGGCTTCATGCACGTCCGCTACACGCGGATGATCGTTCCGCGAGCTGGCGCGGAGGTGTTCGTGCAGTCGCAGTACAACGCCTTCACGAACCTTCGCTCTCGGATGCTGGGGGGCGGTGGGGCTCGCATCGACGTGGTGCATCGCAACCTCTTCGGCCTCTGGGGAGGGACCGGGTACATGGGCGAATACGAGGTCAATGCCATTGAGGGATGCACCCCCACCGACGATGAAGACTGCAGCGACTTCCTCCCCGACCCGCATCCCTCCGAGACGTTTAACCATCGCTGGACGAGCTACCTCTCGATGCGATTGGACCTGCTTGACGAGCAACTTTTGCTCGGCAGCACCACATACATCCAGCCTCGATTCGACGACTTCGGCGATCTCCGCATCAACAGCGGGCTGCAGCTGGAGGCGAAGGTGGGCTCAGTCTTCTCGCTGGGCTCGGATTTCGAGGTGCGGTACGACAGCCGTCCACCGCGCGGCGTCGTCGACACGGACCTCAGTCTCAGTGGTTTCCTACGCTTCCGCTTTGGCTGATTGGCGAGACTCAATCCGCCACGCGCTCTGCTTCGACGTGCAGTCGTGCCAGACCGCGGAACTTCTTGAGCCGAAACTCGACCCGAAGCGCCTCGCCCTTGTCTTCGAAGGGCCCGTGCGTGCAGCCGACTCTCCACGGCCGACCCGCTCGGGTTGCCTTGGCGCCTCCGGGCGCCACGCCGTTGTGTTGGTCGAGTCGGCGGCGCAGGTCGTTGGTCACGCCGACATAGGTCCGCTCGCTCCAGATGGAGACGAGGACGTAGACGGTCCAGGACGACACGGGCGCATCGTGTCTCGCGGGCGCGAGGGGATCAACCCGTCCTGATCGGAAGGGAGCGGCCCCTTCGGAGGAGGTGCGATGACGGTGTCGCCCTTGGGCGGCGCGGGCCAGAACGGGAGCGGGTGCTCGGGGGCCATCGCGACGACGGTGCCGGAGGGATCTTCGATCGTGGGGGCGTCGGTCGCCGACCCAGCGTCGGCGGCTTCGAGTCGATCTTCGGATGCGCCGCGGACGTCACCATCGGCCTTGGGCTCGTCGGGCTCGTCGGCCATGTCGATCGCGACCTCGTCGACGATGACTTCAAATCCCAGGGATTCGATCTCGATCGGCTCGCCCGGCTGGAGGCCTTCGTCGTCCTCGATCGGGCGGATGCTCACAGGCGAGAACGCCGCGGTTCGCAGTTCCTCCAGCGCTCCGGCCGGCGCGCTGGGCAAGTTGAACTCCGGGACGACGGGAGCGCCGCACTCGAAGCAGAACCGAACTTCGTCGTTGAGCAGCGTCCCACAGTGCGTACAAGGGTGTTCGGAGGGGTCGAGGGTGAAACGCGACTCGGACATGGCGAGAATGCGGACGGGGCCGCCAATCCACAGACGGGCTCAGACGGCCGCAGTCGCAGCGATTTCCACGAATCTGGTCGTACCGGCGCGGCGCGCGGGCACGAGGCCAGGATCGCCGTATACTTCGCGCGTGTCGGGCTCCATGTTTCGTTCCGCGCTGCTCTCCACCGTCTTGCTGGCCACCGCTGGCATCACGGGGTGCGCGTCTTCTGCCCCGGCCGTGGAGAAGGACGATGGCTTCGACTTCGCCGCGGTCTCGACGTACGCCTGGGTGACGGATGAACCGGTGTTGATCACGTTCGGCGACGACCAGCCCAACGTCCGGACCAAGGAAAACGAGCTTCGGATTCGTGCCGCGGTCGAGCGCGAACTCGCTGCCCGTGGTCTGGAGAAGTCCGATGCCAGCGAGGCTCGCCTCCTGGTCGCATTCTCGGTCGGGACGCGGATGCGTTACCGGCTCGAGGGTGGAGACCGCACGAGCAACTTCACCGACGGCCCCGGCCAAAAACAAACCCAGGGGACGTTGAACATCTACCTGCTCGACCGTGAGACCGACCGCGAGGTGTGGCACGGGAGCATGTCGAAGTGGCTTCGCAAGACCGACGACCCCGACGCGATCATCAACGGCGCCGTCGGGAAGATCATGTCGGTCTTTCCCTAGGCACCTAAGGACCGGCGAGGGCTGTGCAAAGACCTGTGCAGCCGAGGGCGGAACGCAACGGGCCGGCCTCTGGCGGACCGATCCCGAAATAAGGTCGACAGGCTGGGTGTGCAGTCCCACGGTTTAGGTTGTGGCTGGCTACGCAGGAAAGACCTTGCCTTCGGTCGTGTTGGTGGGGCTGGATCGCTCCGAGAGCAAGCTGGGCAAGATCATGATGTGGGTCTCGCTGCCGTTCGCGATCGTATTTCTCGCGGCCTTCGTCATCAGCACCGAGCCGATGGCAGCCAAGCTTCCGGCGCTCTATCTTTCGGGTGGCTTTGGCCTGTTCACGGCGGTGTTTTTCTTCATGTCGCGGAAGCGGCGACGGGTGCACCGGTCCGGGTTCGCGAAGGCGTTGCTCGACCGCCCCGAGACGCTCTCGGGCGTGACCGCCGAGCTCCGGACGCCGCAGGCGGGTGGGGTCAGACATGTCCCCGTGCCACTCAACGGTGCGGTCGAGTTCGAGCCGCTTCCCGAGCAAAGCACGCGGGTGCTGTTCTTCAAGATGGTTCCCCGGATGTGGGTCCACGTGAGGCTCGAAGGGAAGCTCTTCGCGCGGAAGCTGGTGGTCCCCCAGCATCGCGGCGCCGAGCTGCTGTCGTGGCTATTCGCGACCGCGGCCGCAGCCAATCCGCAGTGCGGTTGGGGCAACGGCAAGGTCGCAGACCATATCGGCTGAGCGCGGCGCTACAGAAGCGCTTCGATGGCGCTGCGGAGCTGTTTGGGCTTGGCGAGCGGAGCGAAGCGTTTGACGACGGACCCGGAGCGGTCGAGCAAGAACTTGGTGAAGTTCCACTTGATCCGCTTGGAGCCGAGCAGGCCCGGTTGGGCGAGCTTGAGGTGCTCGTACAGCGGGTCGGCTCGGGGTCCGTTGACCTCGAGCTTGGCGTGCATGGGAAACGTGACGTCGTAGCTCGTCGAGCAGAATGAGCGAATCTCGTCCGCGTTCCCGGGCTCCTGTTTGCCGAACTGGTTGCACGGAAATCCAAGAATGGTCAGTCCGCGCTCGCCGTACTCGCGGTGCAGCGACTCGAGGCCGGCGTACTGGGGCGTGAAGCCGCACTGGCTCGCCGTGTTCACGACCAGCAGGACTCGGCCCTCGTGCTCGGATAGGGAGTAGGGCTCCCCGTCCAAGCGCGTGACGTTGAAGTCGTAGATCCCCACGCTCACTCGCCTTCAGGAGGAGGCGGGGGCTCGCCTTCGAGACACACAAACACCACGGCTTCGAGCTCGCAGATGTTGTCGCGACACTGCAGGTTGCCCTGGCACGGTGGTGTGCCTTCGCAGGACTCTCCTTGCACCGGTCGGCGGACGCAGACGTCCTCGACGCACGAGGCGTAGGGCATGCACTCTCCGAAGACACATGGTTGCCCGTCGCCGGGTGCGTCCACGCAGGTGCTCGATGCCATGTCGCAGACCTGGTTGGCCTCGACACACGAGCCCGTGGTCAGCGTGGGGTTGCATGGCTGGCCGGCGGTCGAGAGCACGAAGCACTGATCCATGGCGCAGCGCTGCCCGTCGAGGCATGCGTCGTTGCGGTCGCAGGGCTCACCGTTGTCGGCTCGCGGTTGGCAGGTCCCCATCGGAGCCGGTTCGCCACTGCCGTCGTCGGGCGGGGGTGCGCAATACGCCGTATCTTCGCAGAACGCCGTGAGACGGTCGACGTCCACGGGGAACAGAGGGCAGGCGGAGCCGAGACTCAGCGTTTGGGACTCTACGCAGGTTCCCTCGCAACAGACTTGGCCGCCGCATCCGGTCTGGTCGCAGATGGCTCGTTCGCCTGCGCACTCGGTGTCGGCGAAGCAGGAGTCCCCGGCAGCGACGCTGCCCTCGAGGACTTCAGCTCGGGCCGCCTCCAGCTCGCGGGCGTTGGCGATCGTCGCTTCGCATCCCGCCTCTTCGAGCAGCTCGATGTACGCCAACGCCGCTTGTGGGTCGTACGCGACGCGCTCGGACTCGATGCCGCCGATCGCCTGAATCGTGGTGCGGCTCCGCTCGACGGATCCGAGGCAGGCGTCCCGGTCCGTCGAGAAGCCACAGCGGACACGGTAGTCGCAGATGGCGTCGCGCTCTTGCTGCGCATAGTCGGTGGCCTCGACGCCTGGCTCGTCCTCTTCCCCACACCCGGCGACCGTTGCCAGTAGTGCGAGACTCCCCCAAAGAACTCGATTCACGGGACAAGATCACACTCCCGCTGCGCCTCGCGCAAGGGGGGCGAATCCTACCTGGACCGACGTGTGGTGGTCCTGGAAACCTGACCACCTCAGAGCGAGGGGCAGGAATTGCTGACTTGGGGGTCATGCCGCATCCCGAGGCCTGGGTGCCCCGCGGTGGCCCAGCCTGCCGCGAAGCAGGGTCAGGAGTCGCTTGCGACCGTTGGCCCAGCATTTGGCTGGGATGAGCCGTGGTCGGTGAAGCCTGTGCTGCTGATCACGGTCGACTCGTTGACGGAACTAGGGCGAAACGCGGAGGCAACGATGGCCTGCTCGCGGGCAACGGTTGGACGACGACGGATTCCCTCGTGCGCGGCGGTGGCACGTCGGCATCGACGTTGGGGAACCGCATGAATCGCCTTCACGCCAGTCCGACGAGCGCCCGGCTCTTCTCGTACAACGCGTCGGCGGTGGCGTCGTCGTTGGCGGCCGGGCTTGGACTCTTCATCGGCCAGCCCCCCTTGTTGCAGCTCTTGTCCCGGTAGATACCCAGCTGGCTGTAGTACGCGCCGTTGTGCTCAGGGACGTCGTCGGCCAACGCGGCGTGCAGGGAACTCTGTGCACCTTGCCAGGGCTCGATCATCCCCATGATCCCAAGCACTGGGCGCAGGATGTAGTTCTGCACCCAGACCGGCATGCTGTGTCGCGCGAGGTTGGTACGGACCCACCCCGGGTGCACGCTGACCGCGGTGACGCCCGTGCTTTCCAGTCGTTTTGCCAGGCCCTGAGCATGGAGGACGTTGGCCAGCTTGGACTGGGCGTACGCCTCCCAGCCGTCGTAGTCGCGCTTCTCGAAGAACAGGTCGTCGAGGTCGATCTTGCCCTCGCGACCCATCGCCTTATCGTGAAAACAGCTCGAGACGATGACGACGCGGGAGGGTGCTCCGGCCTTGAGCGCAGGCAGCAGCAGCTCGGTCAGCAGGAAGTGGCCGAGGTGGTTGACGCCGATCTGCATCTCGAAACCGTCGGCGGTCTTCTGCTGCGGCGTGTTCATGACGCCCGCGTTGTTGATCAAGCCCTGCAGCGCATCGTGCTTCTCTTGCACGGTGTCGGCAAAGGTGCGGACCGAGGCGAGTTTGCCCAAGTCGAGTGCGTAGACCTCGACCTTGGCGCCGCTGTGCTGCTCACGGATCTCGGCCGCCCGAGCTTCTCCTTCTTCGGTTCGGCGGCAGCCCATCACGACCGTCGCGCCCTGGGAGGCGAGTTGGGTGGCCGTGACCAACCCAATACCGGAGTTCGCCCCTGTGACGACGAATGTTTGACCGCTGAGGTCTTTGTTCAGAAGGGCGGCGGAGCACATGTGTGGCTTGGGCATCGGGAGTCCTAGCGGCTGGGGTATTGGGTGACTGTGACGGTGTCTGCGGGCGTGCCGACGCTGAGGTAGTCGAGCGCCGCCGCGTCGTCCTGGAGGTGTAGGGCGAAGAACGCGGTCACGTAGGATGCGGTGATGCTGCGGCCTTCGTCGGCGCTGAGGTAGGTGAAGGGAGACCCGTCGGTCTGGCGAAGGTCGTCGCCGCAACCGGGCATGAAGTCGTCGACAATGCCGCACAGATCCGAGGGGCTCCAGTGCCCCGCGTCGGCGAGCTCGACGAGCCACGATCCACCCGGCATCCCCATAGCGTTGCTGCGCAGCAGGTTGTTACCGATGGTGAGGATGCTGTTGTCCTCTTCCATCAGCAGGTAGAGCATCGGCTCTGCGACCTGGGCCGTGTCGACGCCGGGCAGCAAAGGGTTCTGGATTGGGGCCGCGATCGCAACACCGGCGCTGAATCGGTCGTCGTTTTGGAGCACCAAGCCGGTCGTTGTCGCGCCGAAGCTGTGCCCGAATACGCCCACGCGGCTGGTGTCCATGGAGGCCGCCATCTCGCCGCTGCTGGACAACACATCGAACGTGTTGATCACATCTTCGCTCCGGGTCTGCAGAAACTCTCCGTCGAGCGGACCGGGAGTGCCGGCGACGGAGTCGAACAACGATCCTCCCGTATGCGTGACGCCGATGACGATGACGCCGTGGCTGGCCAGTCGCTCCGCAACGAAGCCGGAGGACAGGCCCAGACACGAGTAGCAGTGCGACACCATCACCACCGGAAACGTGCCCGCGGCGACGTCCGCATCCAGGGTGCCTTCGGCGGTCGACCGGACGCACTCGGCGGGGGCGTCATCGAGCAACCCCTGCAGGATGTCCTGTTGGGCGTCGGGGACGAGGTCGGTCAGAGGCGTGCTGCCGGTCTCGGTGTCGCTCGGGTACCAGATGGTGGCTTCGACCTCACGCTTCCCTGCCGTGATGCTGGAGGTCTGCAGACCCACGCCGTACGGACCTCGGGCTTCGTACGGCGCCGCTTGAGGGGTGCCGGTCGAAGAACTGTCCGCGCTGGAGGTCTCGGAACTGGAGGCCGCTGCCGCTGTCGACGAAGAACCGGAGGAGGTGGGGAGTTCCCCTGTCGTGGTGCTGCCCGGGTCGGTCACCGTGTCCGAGGTCGTCGCTCCGGTTGCAGCGACACCTCCGTCATCTCCGCCACACCCGACACCGATGATCAGAGCGAGTGCAGCCGCGCCGCAGACGGCCTTGGAGAGGCGATCGGCTCGCTGCTGGGGGAGGGTGCTTCCGGGTTCGACGACTCGCCGCATTGGGCCGAACGTAGCACTCACGAAGTGCAGGGCCCGGCTGTCGCAACCCAGGGGAAACCCTCTGCGTGCGAGAAATCCCGCGTTCTCCGCGCTCGCCGCCGGGGTACCGAAGCCCGCAGAAATCTCAGCCGGAACGTGGTCCACTGTCGCCATGCGGAGAGGGGCCGCCAGTTTTGCAATCGCGCTGGGTGTGTTTGCGACACCGGGAGTTGCTCTCGCGCACTCCGGCGGCGCCCAAGGGGGTTCGTGCAGCGGTTGCCACGGCGACGGCGACCACAATGCTTCGCTGTTCACGATGCCCGCCACCTTGCAGCCCGGCGACACGGTGACCGTCGACGTCGAGATCCAAGGCTCTGGCAACGTCGCGGGGGTGTTCATCGGTGTGGACGGGGGGTCGATCTCGCCCATCTCTGGCCAGGGGATGGCTTCGGTCGGCAGTGGACTGACTCACACTTCGCCGCGCTCCATGAACGGCGGAGACGCTACGTTCACCTTCGAATGGGACATCCCCGGCTCGCCGGGGGCCACGCGGTTCGGCGTGTCGTCCGTGGTGGCCAACGGCAACGGATCGTCTGGAGGCGACGAGGGGGACGAGCACTACCTCGACGTCGTCTATGGCTGTGAGCCGCAGGAGTTCTTTCGGGACTTTGATGGCGACGGGCATGGCCGGGCGACACAGCCGAGAGTGTTCTGCGCTGGCCCTCCACCCGAGGGCTATGGGGTCGCTGGCGACGACTGCGACGACAACCGCGACACCACGTATCCGGGCGCGGTCGAGTTCTGCAACCTCCGTGACGACGACTGCAACGACCAGATCGACGACGATGCGATCCCGGTCGAGCAGTATCCCGACGGAGACGGTGACGGGTACTACAGCCCCGCGGAACGAGAGACCGGGAAGACGTTTGTCGGCTGCGTACCTACCGATGGTTGGGCCGCCGATCCTGGCGACTGCGCGCCCGACGATGAGACGCGCAACCCCGGCGCCGAGGAGTCGTGCAACCTTTTCGACGACAACTGCGACGGACGGGTGGACGAACGGGTCCGGCCGACGTGTGGCGTCGGCTGGTGCCGGCGTGAGTCGAGCACTTGCGACATGGCGGCCTGTATCCCAGGCGATCCCGTCGACGAAGTGTGCAACCTGCTCGACGACGACTGCGACGGAGCGGTCGACGAGAACGCGCCGTGTGACGCAGGGCTTTCATGCATTGCTGGCGAGTGTCGAGTTCCCGACGAGCCCGCGGCAGGGGACTCCACGGGCACCGGCGCGGTGGAGACGGGTGACGAGGGAGGGCCCGGCGGGACGTCTGCATCTGGCACGGACACCGACCCGGGCGCCTCAGCATCCGGCGATGGCGGTGGATGCTCGGTCGGAGGCTCGGTCGGTTGGCTCAGCCTCTGTCTGCTGCCGTGGGGGCGGTACCGGCGTCGTCGTCGGAGCGCTGTGATGTCCGCCAGCATTGGCGAGTCGGCGGTCACGAGCGCCCCGTGAAGACCTACGGCTGACGGCGACGCGCAGGCAGACCCAGGAAGAGGAAAAACCACCAAATGCTCGTCGGGCCGCTGGACCGACAGCCGCAACCGTCGCCGCTGTCGTTGTGCCCCGGCTCCTCGGTGTCGCCGCCGGTGGAACTCGTGGGTGGTGATTCGCCGTCGGTGTCGGTGCCACCGGGGGACGGCGCGCCTTGGCCGAACGTCCCTCGCAGGGCGGCGACCGTGCGCTCGAGCTCGGTCGCGTTCCCTGCTCGGTCCAAGACCCGCACCCGGACCTCGGTGTCCGCGTCGATGGCGTCCAGTGGCACTTGCACGACACCGGCTTCGTCCGCGTCCGGAGTTGGGATGGACGTGCAGGCTCCGGAGGCCTCGACCCGACACACCTCCAGCGACGTGCTGTCGATGCCCGAGCCGACGTCGACGGTTCCGATCGAGAGGACAGGCTCCTGGGACCCGCCTCCACGGATGACGACAGCGAGCGTCGGCGGGGTGGTGTCCGCCCGGAATCGACTGCCCGCCCCCGAACCCGTGTCGATCCAGCGAGAGAGGACTCCGAGCTCCTCGGCGGTGATGTCGGTGGGGTGCTCGGGTCCGAAATCGACGTCGGCAAAACCGTCCTCGGCGTCGTCGGGAAACTGGTCGTCGGTTCGACCGTCGGTACGGTGCCCGGCTGCCTTCCAGTACAGCAGACTCCCACGGGCGTTCATGAAACGGACATATCGCGTGAGCTGTGGTGGCGACAGACTCCCGCCGGAGGGGGTGGGGGCGAGGCGCTCATCGGGCACGAACTGTTGCTGTCGATCGCCGACCAGTGTCCACCAACTCGAGCCGGGTTCTGTGCCGGGGGCGTCGAGGATCAGTCCTGCGTCGGCCTGGTCCGCATCGTGGCAGGGCGTGCACCGGGACTCGAAGATGGGAAAGACGTCTTGGATGAAGTCGTAGCTTCGTCCCCACCCGTCTTGGTCCACGACCCCGCCGTCGGAGAGCAGCTGCACTGTGCCGAGGGTCGTGGTGGACGGCTCGTACGTGTTGCGATCGGCAAAAACACCGGAGAACCGCAGGCCTTCTTCCGACGGGTAGTGGCAGCCGGTGCACGTGAGTTGTTCGCCAGAACGGACCGAGAAAGGGGTCTGCGATGTGTTGAGCGTGCGGCCGTCGCAGTCGATCGCTTGGAGCAGCAGCGAGACATCGGCGGGGACCCGGGTGCGGAACGAGGTGTCCGGCATCCCGAGGCGGTCGAGTTCGTTGCCGTGTCGAACGTCGATCTCGCCGAGGACGAGCACTCGTGCTCCAACCGGCGCGCGCAGCTCCTCCTCGTCCTCCTCGGACTCGTTGGGCTGGACAGCAAGCACCCGAGCTCCACAGAGCTCCGCGTCGTCGTAGTCCGCTGTGTCGGTGCCCTGCCGGGCCCACTGAGCTTGGCCGCCGAAGGGGTGCCCATCTGTGGACCGGGTTTCTCGCAGGAGCATCGACGATACGGCGAGTTCTCCGAACGGGCTGCCGGGTTCGAGGTCAGCGGTCGCGGGCGCGGGCGCGTCGGGTCGATCGACACCGTGAACCGCACTGTAGGGCACGAGCGCCCGAGGCATGATCTCGTGATACTCGGCGGTGTCGACGAGCGGCTCGAATTCTCCGGGGTGCTCGACCGGTATTGAGCGAACGCGGTAGATGCCAGCGTCGCAACCCGGGTTGTCCAAACCAATGTGGTTGAGCACGCTGGCCGCGATGAACTGCTCCGCGCCCGAGGTCAGGGGCGGGGGATCCTCTCCGAAGACCGCTTCGAAAGCGGTTCCGCTGTCGTGGCAGCCGCCCTTGGACCAGACGAGCATGAGTTCATTCTCCGGTAGCCCCTCGGGGTCCCGGACGAAGCCACGCAAGAACAGTGGGTCGGCGTAGCCGGCGACTTCAAGTGCCGGTTCGGGCATGGGCCCCGAGAGGGCACCGTGGCCCGAGGCCCAGGTGGTGAGTTCCTGCATCGAGGCTGGGCTGAACGTGCTGGCGTTGTTGTCGGTGCTGCCGGGTGCTTGGCCTTCGACGCCGTTGGGAGACGGGACGAACCCGTAGATGCGCCCACCGGCGGGTCCAGCTCGATCGGTGAACCAGACCCGACCGTCGGACGTTTGTGCGACGCGCTGGGCACCGGTGTGCTGAAAGTCGGGGGGGCCCGAGATGTGCGTGTGCTGGCCGAACATCGCGCTGAGGTGAGTGCCCCACGGCCCCACGGCGTAGAGGTGCGCCAGGTTCGCTCGTGCGCCCGGTGACCCCGTGTTCCCGTTGTCGTAGCGGAACGGAAGCAGGCCGAGCGCTTGCCAGCTGATGTGTGCGATCCGGCCGTCACGGAGCTGGAACGGAGCGCCATCGCCGGTTCCGGTTTGGGGGTTGAGCCTGACTGCATCGCGACCCTGCGCGTCGACGGAGTACAGCTGAGGCACACGGGTTGTGCTCACCACGGTTTCCCACGAGTCGCTGGGCCAGCGAATACGGGTGCTTCCGACACCATCCCGGGTGGATACGAATGCGAGACGGTTGGTCGAGAGGAAGGCCGGCGCTGTGTCGAAGACCCCTTCGTCGTGGGGGAAGGCGGTCAACGCCGCCGAGTCGACGTCGTAGATGTACAGCTGAGCCTCCAGCGGTTCGAGTTCCCAACCGGGGAGGGCGACGAACCGCTGCTCGCCGCCCTCGGCTGCGGGATCAATGAGCTCAGGCGTGGCCCTCATCTCGCGGTGGTTCGCCGTCCCGCGGTAGACCGAGAATGCTACCTTGCGGGCGTCGTGTGACACGGCGGGGTCCATCGCGGTGCACGCCGATTCTGCCGAGAACCCGCTGGAGCAGTCGTACAGCACCTGCTCGGAGCCGTCCGCTTCGCGCAGGACCAGGTCGCACGGGGCCGCCCAACGGCCGCCAGCGGTCTGCGACGAGGGGAACCGGTCGTAGACGTCGGCGTGCTGGAGGGTCCGTGTCGCCGTCTGGGTCGCGCCGTCCTTTTCGATGTCCAACGTGATGTCGAGCGCCGCGGAGGTTCGAGCGCAACGGACGTAGACGAAGTCCAACTCGCCATCCCATGCCTGGGCGAGACCTCCTGTTGACCCGCCCGAGGTCTCGTCCCCGGACTCGGCGTTGCCCTCCGCCGATGAGGCGTCGAGGCCTGATGTTTGGCCTACAGGTGAAGACTCCGAGCCTGCGTCGGCCCCGGAGGCGAACGGGGACAAGTTGCCCGCGTCGCCGCAAGCGACGATGAACATGATCGCCAGCACGCCCCGTCTCCGTCCGTCCGCCACCATCACAACCTACCTCACGACTCGCGCCCGGAGAGGAGTTCGAACGTCACACCGCCATCGAGCAACGGCTGCGCGGCGCGGGTCGGTCCCGAAGCAGTGAGCAGCTGGATCGCCGGGAGTGCGACTCCGACCCGCGTGCCGAGCCGGATCCGAAACCGAGGTGTTACCAAGAACGCGACATCGGCCGAGGCAACCGGTGTGCCCACCACGGTGACGTCAGTCCTTCCGCGAAACCCGTCTCGCCCATGTCCTTGCGTCCATGCGACAAGACCACCCCATCCGAGACCAAAGCCTGGAGATACCCGGTGCGTGGGTACTGGCCACCATCCCACGGTCCCACGCATGACACCGAACCCCACGCGGGCGTCACCCTCACGCGCCGCGAGACGACCGGTCAATCCTGTGGCCCAAGCGTCGATGTCCAGGGCCAGACGGCGGCGCGGTCCCAGCGCGATCGTTGCGCCGGCGCTGGGCCCCAGAAGAACGCCCAGGTCGCGTCCCGCACCACCGAGGTGTGCGCCCAACCGCAGGCCCCAGCGAGGAGCCGGTGCGGGTGGCGGAGTCGGGAGGGGCTGGGACTTCGGTGCCTGCTCGGGCGGAGGGGGCGTCGGACGTTCGTGCTCTTCGACCTCGAGGAGCGTCGCCTGTAGCACCTCGGCGGCCCGAACGGCGAACACCGATTCACCCTCGCTGGCGACCGCATCACCGACGACGACCGCACGCCGTCGGGGCACCGCGTCGTCGCTGACCGACCAAAGGTCCGCCTGCGCTTTGCTCGGATGCATCAACAACAGGGCGCGGCAAGAGTACTCGTCGGCCAGCCCTGCGATCCGTGCGTCGCCGATGGACTGAATCTCCGCGGTGAGCCCAACTTCAAGCACGTCGAACCCCGCGGCCTCGAGTTCGGCACGAGTTCGGCGCACACGGACTCCAAGGCCGGATTCGTCGCCGCCTGCGGTGGTGACCAACAGGACCTGGGCCGAGCGCTGCACCTTGTCGTCAGCGTCGGTTTGCACGGCGACCTCAGGTCCGGCGACGGTGGTCGCGGCCGCCGCAACCCAAGCGAGGATCAGGGCGCCTCCGCCAGCGACCGCGACAGCCTGGCGTGCGGTCCCTTGGGGTGAAGCTTCAGGTACTTGCGTGCGGCGTTCGAGGCAGCCTTGGAGTCACCGGCGGCGTCGAGAGACTGCACCAGACGACCGCGAGCCTCGCGGGCGTAAGCACCACGGGGCGCTTCCTCGAGGTAGGTGGAGAAGTACTGTGCGGCCTGCGTATGCTGCTTGGCACCGTCTGCAGCGAGCCGGCCGAGTTGGAACGCCGCACGAGCGGCCTGCTTGGACCCCTTGAAACGCTCTCGGACGCGGACGTAGGCACGTCGGGCGAGACCGCGGTCGCGCGCGAGCCGGGCGGTGTCTGCAAGGAGGATGAGGTCGCTCCCCGTCAAAGATGCGAGCAGCCCGTCGACCCCTCGGCGTTTCGCGAGAGTCATCGCCGCGGTGTAGTTGCCCGCGGTTGCCTCGGACTTCCACGTCGCTTGCGGAGGGGCCTGTCGGCGAGAGGGACGTCGCTTGGCGCGTTCCAGCGGTACGTCTGCCCGCACTTTCTCTTCGGGGTCGGCAGGGGGCGGTTCTTCGAGAAGCACCACGAGCTCTTCTCCCGCGTTGTCTCGCGGTTCAAGGGTGACCGAGCGTCGAGCATGGTCGGCCTGGAGGCGGTGGCCGGCTTCCACTGCGATCGACTCGCTCCCGATCGATTCTCCCGTCACCACCACTTTCCCGCGGACGACTTCGACCTCAAGGCGGGAGGCGGCGGCGTCCCAGTCGACGGAGAAAACCGTGCCCACCACGGTGACTTCATACGGGCCAGCCTCCACCGTCCACGACCGCGCGGCACTCGGTTCAACTTCAGCTTCGACGCGGCCGGACTCGAGAGCTATGCGGCCCGAGCCGCGGGTCGGGGTGGCGACTCGCGCTCGGCCACCCTCAACGATGCGGACCCACGTCCCCTCATCGAGAGCCAGCTGCACAGCACCGGTCGGTGACGCTTCCAGCCAACGGCCAGAGTGCGCCAAGGAGTCTTCGCGGCTCGCGGAGGTGGTGTTGGGATTCCTTGGACGTACCCACGCGGCGGTACCGACAATGGCGATGACGACCGCTGCGAGCGCGACAACCCATGGGAGCCATACGCGGCTCTGCTCGGGGGCGGCCGCTCGCACCAGCCGTTCGCGCTGTGCCAAGCGCCGCCGTTGGTCGGGTCCGTCTCCGAGCGCAGCCGCGAGGTCCCGGCCGACGGCAGCGGGGTCATGTCGTTCGGTCATGCGCGCCCTCCCCACTTGGATACAGCCAGGCGGTCTGCCAGCGCAGGGTCCTTCTTCGCGATCGCAGCGAAACGCTTGTTCGCCTTGGCCAGTCGGCGCTTGATCGTCGCGAGCGAGCAGCCCGCCATCTCGGCGACATGCTCGAGCGGGCGTTGTTCGACGTGCCGCAAAATGAACGCGATGCGCTCGTCTGTGGGGAGTCGGTCGAGGATCCGGTAGACCTGGCGCAGCATGTCGCGGCCCTCGGTGTCCGCGGGTTCCGCTCCAACGTCTGGCATGGGCTCGGTGGACCAAAATCCGCGTCGGAACCGGCGCTTGCGGAGCTCGCTGCGGGCGGTGTTGACCGCCACGGAGGCAACCCACCCGCGTAGCGCCTCCGGGTCTCGCACGCGGGCCATTCCTTTGAGGACGTGCAGAAACGTCTCGTGCACGAGGTCATCGTGGTCCGTGTCGGCACCCAGGCATCGCCAGATGAGCCGGTTGACGTCTTGTTCGAAGCGGTCAAATACCGCAGCTGGGGCGGTGGGGTCGCGGGACCGGACCAGTTCGAGGAGTTGCGCATCGGACCCTTGAAAACGCAGGACGGCAACGTTGGCTGGACGTTTTTGCTCGTCTCCTGCCTGTTGCGCCACGCGCTGATGATAGTCGCGCAACCCCGGCATTTCAGCTCACCAAATTGTCCGCCATCCGCAGAACGTGGTGCTGTCGCTGCTCTGGGCGGCATCCGAGTGATGCCAGCTTCCCGTGGGTGGTCGTGCACCCAGGTGTGGGGGATGAAGGCCCATGTCGCTTTTTTCTGCACTTTGGTGAGCCGTTCGAGCTGCCCCGTCCAACTCCCTCGTCTCAAGGGACGGATGGGTGATGCACGGGGTTGATCGATTGTTTGTGGTGTTCACGCTGGGTGCGGTGGCCACCCCTGGCTGCTATCGCGGGGCGGCCGCGAATGCGAATGGTGGGGCGGAGACAGACGATGGCACCGCCGGGGGCGGAGGGGATCCGGATGCCGTCGACGATGGTGGGACCGAGACCGGCGAGGGCTCCGACAGCGCTGACCCACTGATCAGCGAGTGTCGAACGCCGAGTTACGAGGTGTTCCAACGGATGGGGGGCGCGTGCGTCGGGTGCCACGACGAAGGTACGAGCGTTCCTCTGGCCGCCGACTTCGCGAGCTTTGAGCGTCTCGTCGTCTACAACGCCGACCTCGTGACGTTGGGAGCTCCGGACGAGAGCCCGCTGTTGGACATGCTTCGCGGCGAAGCGCCACCTCCGCTCAACCAGATGCCACCGGGCGCGGTCAGCTATGCGCAACTCGATGAGGAAGGCGCGGTGGAGATCGGCATGGAGGAACTCTCCATGTGGATCGAGGACCTCGAGGTCTGCGACCTCCCAAGCGTCGACCTTTCGCCTCGGTTCGCTCGGCCGATCCTCGCTGAGCAGATCCAGGCCGGACTGTTGGATCAGCTCGACCTGACGATCGACGACGTCGACCACTCCTCGCGGTTCCCTCTCGACGACCCAACCTTTCCCGAACTCCCCTCGGGGCACAACTCGAAGGCGGGCGCCGAGGAGCGGTGGCTCGCGCTTGGCGGCGGCGACATGATCCGCGGCGACGCGCGAAGTCCAGGCGTCAACAACCTGTTCGTGCAGACGCTCGGCCCCATGGCCCAGGCGTGGTGCCGAACCTCGATCACGCTCGGTCGGGACGCGCTCTTTCGGCATGCTGGTCCCACGAGCAACAGTGCCACCGAGGAACCCCAGATCCGCCAGAACATCGAGTACCTGTTCCTACGGATGCTGGGTGTGCAGGCCACCGACGAAGAAGTCGAGGCCATGTACCGCGAAGTCTATCTGCCCTACGAGGCGTCGGAAGACTCGCAGACCGCTTGGGTTGCGGTGTGCTCGGCCTTCGTCCGAGACCCTCTTTGGATCACCTTCTAACGGAGCGATGCGATGCGACACCTGACTCGGAGAAAACTGCTTCAAACCGGACTGGGCGCGTCCCAGCTGGCGCTGCTTGGCGCCATGGGAAGTCGGCCCCGACGTGCCCGCGCTGGCGGCGACAGCGGGCATCCCAGCCGGCTGTTGTCCATTTACGTCCGCGGTGGCTGGATGCCCGAACTCTTCTTCACGCCACTGTCGGCGACACAGATCCAGTCCGTGTACCCGGGCCCACAGACCTACCTGGGCGAGCCCTGCTTCTACGACCCGTCGGACGTCGAGAACCTGGACGGTAGCGGTGATGCGCCGGACCCCGAGGTTGCCCATGCGAAACGCATGCGTGCGCCGGTGTTGTGGAACGAGGCCGAGATCATCGCCAACGGGATCGACCCTCAGAACTCCGTGTCGTCGCCTCTGGGGTACGCGTGGAAGCACAACGACATGTTTCAGCGTGCCTGCGTGGTTCATGGAATCGATGCGGGCACGGCGGACCACCGAAGCGGGCGGGTGAGCATGATGAGTGGCGTCGCGGGTCCGAAGTTCCGCAGCCCGGCACTCGGTGCGTTCGTCGCGGATGCCATGTTCGATCGTTTTCCGCATCGGCCGTTGCAGAGTGTCTCGATCGGCGGTGGTCCGTCCCCCCGCCCGGCTTCGCTCGGTAGTACGGCATCCCCGACGAAGATCCTCTCTTCTGCGACACTCGAAGCGACGTTGTCCGAACGATCGGACGTGGCGTGGGCGGGGTTGCGGGATAGAGCCCCGCATGACGAGTTCTCCTTCGATTCCCGGCCGCGGCTTGGAACGATTGATACCAATGCCATGGACGAGTACGCACTGCGTCGCATGCGGGGTCTCTATGGCACCGTCAACACGGGCACGAACGCCTTCTACGAGGACATCTACGAGACGTACTCGGCGGTGTCGCGCCAACTTGGCAAGGACCTGGTCACGACGCTGGAGGCGACCGCTGGGTGGGAGCACTTCCTTCCGTCGTGGGCGGTTCCCGGCGGGGGTCCGCCGCCGTACGGCGTGAAGTTTGGACTCGCCAACGGGTCGGACGCGGGCGCTGCGTGGAACGACCAGTTTGACCTCGCGCTCAAGCTGTTCAAGTCCGACATGTCCAGTGCAGTCAGTATCGAGACCTTGGGCATCGACGGGTTCTACTTCGACACCCATGACGGTGCCGAGGGTGCCCAGCAACAGTTCCTTCAGGGGCGTGTGGTCCTGGAACAGGTCGCGCGTCTGCTCCATGAGATGGATGCGACGGAGGTGGAGCCTGGACGCTCGCTGCTGGATGACACCCTGGTCGTGGTCTTCAGCGAGTTCTCCCGCACGTGGCCAGGGACCGCGTGTGACCATTGGCCGTTCACCTCTGTCGTGCTCGCGGGTGGAGGCGTCCGGGGAAACAGGCAGCTTGGGAACTTCGACCTCGAGGTGGAGAGCCCGAGCCCGATCGGGGTGCCGACGCCCCTGATCAGTGAGGGCGGTGACGCGATTGAGCGGATGCCTCGCAGTGCGGATGTGGTGTGGACAGCGCTCCAACTTATGGGCATCGAAGACGTCTTCGTGCCCGGGGGCGTCGGTGAAATTGTGGGGGTGCGCGGATGAAGACGCTAGTCATGGTTGGTACGGTTTCAGTGGGCTTGCTCGCTGGTGGATTTGCGCTCATGCAGGATGCTCCCGCTCAGCCGGCCGCCGATGTTCCGCTGGGGTGGCAGCAGTCTCATCGGGTTCAAGCAACTCGTCTGTTGCGCCGGGGGTACATGGCCCTCGCCAATCGGCCGCCAACGGTCGAAGAATACGAGGAACTCCTCGCGCTGCCGGCTGCCGAACGCGAAGACGCCGTCGTCGAACGGCTCGACGCGCTGCTCCAAGGACCCGAGTTCGAGGACGCGATTCTCCGCTTTGGGATGGAGCTGCTTCGTGTGGGTTCGTACGACTTTCGAACCGACTTCGTGAACTCTGATTTTGACGGGCACTACGGTGTGGAGGTGATGGCCTGTCCTGCCGGGACGGCGCACGAAGGCGCCCTCGGGCTGCTGAGCAACTCCGCCGCGTACGGCGAACCTTGGGAGTTGTGCGACGACCCGGGCGCGCCGATCGAAGAAATCGAGCCGTGGTGGGAACCCGGGTCGACGGTGACCATGATCGGTGCCGCCGGACAAACCGACGTTCGGAGCGTCGGAGGCGTCGACTGCGGAAAACCCCGCGGACGCATCCAGTGGCCAGCACCCGGCTGCTCGTGCGGTCCCAATCTGGTCTATTGCAATCGGCGCGACGGTGTCGGCGGAGGCGAGAACTTCGACAACTTCGACCCGCTCTCAATGCGGCGTTCGGCGTTCGAGGAACCCGGTCGGCTGTTTCAATACATCGTCACGAATGACCGTCCGCTGTCCGACCTCGTCGTCGGGGACTACACCCTGGTCAACCGCCCGCTGCACTACATGTACCTGCGCAACGGGCGACAGAATGGAAGCAACGACTTCCTGGATGAGACGGAATGGTTCCGCGACTATGCGTCTGACTCGCACTGGAAGGAGACGTCGTTTGAGAGCATGCACCCGAACATGCTGTCCGAGCGAGACACGCGCTTCGACCCACGAGTCGAGGACGGCTCTCCCCCTGGGGTGCCCGCGGCGGGGGTGCTCTCGATGTTGGCGCCCAACTACACGTTCCCGAGGGAGCGAGTGCGTGGCGCCCGGTGGCTCGAGATCTTTGCGTGTCGCGAGTTCACGCCTCCTCCGGCGGACGTCGAGTTTCACGACTTCCAGCGCGACCCGGGGACGGAGGGGGTCTGTGAGCACTGCCATCAGTTGATCGACCCCGCGTCCATGCACTTCAAGCGCCTCTACGGTGGAGGCGCGCAATTCGGCGGTGTCGGGGATTGGTCGTTGCAGGCGTTGGACCTCGACGACGACTACCGCGAGCGCTCGATCTCCACGTTCGAGTACGACACGCTCATGACCCCCGTCGAGACGGTGCGCCTCGAGGAAAACCCGGACGCGGCACTCATCGACTTCTTGCCCGAGGACTACACCCTGTTCGGGCAGACGGGGGATGGAACCATCGGTCCGCTGGGTCTCGGCAAGATTCTGGTCGAATCCGGTGAGTTCGACAGTTGCATGGTTCGCCGTGTGCACGAATTCGTCACGGGACGGGACTTGGTGCCGGGTCGTGATGACACGGCTCTGGACGCCTATGTCGATACCTTCGTCGACAACGATCGAAGCGTTCGGTCTCTGATTCGCGCCGTCATCCGCAGCGACGACTTCTCGATTGGCTGGTAGACCATGCGTACAACGATTCTTGCCGCCACACTGAGCGCCCCGCTGTTTGTCTCGGCCTGCGAGGCCGGGCCGAACGAGCGACCACCGTCGGGCGAAGGAACCTCCGGGGGGACACCCACTGGGTCCGAAGCGAGCGGGGCCGATGTTGAGCCGGATTCGGATGGCGAGGTTGCGTCGGGCACCTCGGGGTCATCGACGTCGGGGGCGACTTCAGGCTTGAGTGCCGGTGCGTCGTCCGGGGAGTCCGGTGAACCGTGGGTCCCCGTGGGGGTCCAAGACTGCGCGACGCTCGACCTTCCCGGGTTCTGCCTCGATGTCCACAACGCCGAAGAACTCGACGCCACCCGGGTCGACTGTCCGACGCAGGAGGTGTGTCGTGTGGTCATCCACCCTGGCGAGTACATGATGGAAGACACCGTCTTCACCCACCACCACTGGTATCGACACTTTGTGGGGGTGTTGGGGGAGAACGGGGAACGACCCAGGATCGAGTCCACCGGTCAGGCCGTGTTCAGCAACAAGGGAAGCTCCGAGACGATGCAGCACATCGTCTTGCAGAACCTGGTGCTGGCCGGCGGAGCGCAGGGCGTCGACTTCAGCGGCGCGGTGGGAGAGCCCTACCACCATCAGTTGATGCTGAGCTGGTTGGACAACGTCCGGATCGAGGTCACCAACCGTGCGATCCTCTTCAACGGCAACCCTGCGGGGGACGGCCACGGCTCGCTATGGTGCACCGGCTGCGAGATCGTCAACCGTCCCGAGGACACGTTCTACGGGATGATCGGGATCGGGGCGATCGATTCGGTCTACTTCGCGGACACCGTTCTCGACAGCTCCGATTGGTCGGAGATGTGGTCGATCGGAATCCTGGCCGGGAGCATCGGCGTCGATGCGGTGGTCGATGAAGCTGGCGTGCCCATCGAGTGTGGGGACCGCAACATCATCTGCGCAGACGGTAAGAAACCCGAGTATCTGCGCGCACCCACGCTGGAGTGGTTCGAATCCGAAATCTACAGCCTGCGGTAGTGCCGATCGCTCAGGGTCTCACTCCTCAAAACAGAGGATCCTGCGCAGGTTTGAGCATCCTGCTGTGTTCTGAAAGTCCCACGGCTCGGTGGCAGTGGTCGGGTGGTAGCGGCCCGAGGAGAGCGTGGTCCAGTCTCCGCAGTTGTGCGAGGCGCTGCTGGACGGTGAGGTTGCCCCGGTCCAGTACCCGTCGCTGAGCGGGACTCCGTTCGCAGAAAACGAGGGGGCCGTGTCGAACTGCGCCGAGACGGCCGTTGCGGCTGCGGTGGAGTCAAGAGGAACCCCGGCGGTGTTGACCCACGGGAGGCCGTCGAGGTCGAATCGTCCGAGCGCCGACCCGCGGCTTGTCGCCACGACCGCGAGGAAGGTGCCGTCGAGCTTGGCGGCTTCGGCTTCGGCTTCGCAAAGCGCATCGTACGCAGCGAGGCCCTCGTCCCCGGGGACCATCGTCACTGTGGTGAACGCGACACGCCCCTGAGAAGGGGCGAACTGTAGAGGTTCGTCGAGGTCGGTTCCGAAGCAATAGACGTGGGCACTCTTGGTCCCGCATCCGACGTTCCCGGTGTCTGTCCACTGTGGGAAGAGGGACCCGGAGCGACCCGCAGCGGTGACGCCCCCGTCGAACTGCGTCCAGTTGTTGCAGTTCCTAGAGGTGGTTGCGCTCCCGCCTCCACCGGTGCCGGTTACGAGCGCAACGGTTCGGAGCGTGGCGCCGGTCTCGTCGAGCACGGGCGGAAAGAGCAGGCCGCCCTGAGAGAGGTCCGCTGGGCGATCGACGACCGGTTTGCCATCGGGTCGGCGCCAACCTCTCGACCCATCCAACCGCGAGAGCGCGGAGACCTCATCGGTGGACAGCCAAGCGACGTAGGTTCCGGGAAGCTCGGCCTGTGCTGCCAGCTCGTTGCACAGCGCATCTGCGTCCTCGACGATCGTCGGCCCGAGCGAAACGCTCTGGGACGAAACGAAGACGTAGTTGCTCGGTGTCGGGTCGGTGGATGTTCCGCTGGACTCGAGCGCGTCGGTGCTCGACGAGGAGCCGTGGGCCGTGGAGGAGGACGCGTCGGTCGTCGTGCCCCCCGTGCTCGCGCCCGGTCCGGTGGAACTCGAAGCGTTGTCCTGTCCCGTGCTGCTCCCAGGGCCTCCGCCGACGCACACTCCGGCGATTGCGGAGGGGGCATTTTCGCCGTATCGACGACCGGACTCGCAGTCCATGTCGGGGAACGAGCAGTGTCCAGACGGTTCGCAGAATCCCTGGAGCGTTTCCAGCTGGCAGCCCTCGTCGGACTCGCACACGAAGGACTCCGAACGGCAGGCCAGTATGCCCAAGGAGCCGAGCAGAAGAGCCAGTGCGCGCGCTCCGTTCATCCGGCTCCAGTCTACCAGCCCGAGCACCGGAACCTCGGGCGATCGTCTCGTGAAACTGGGAGTCGTGGGGTCGTGGCCGCCGGACCTGGGGTGCGACGGGCGCAGACCGTCGCACCCCACACTTACTTCACGACCGACGAGGTCGCGGCTCCGCGCTCGGCCCAAAGTGTCCGGGTCATTGTCTGGTACCGCGCCGTTTCTTCGCTGAGTTCGGCCTCTCCGTGTAATGCCGCGGCGGCAGCGCTTGGCCCACCGTTGTATGCGGCAGCCGCCCAGGCCACGGCCTCCGCTTCGGTGTCGACCAGAGCTTCGAATCGCTCGAGCTGCTGGGCGAGGTACCAGGCGCCCAGGTCCAGGTTGTATCGGGGTTCATCCAGGCGTTCAGGCGCATGGTCGCTGAGCCCACGCGTGGCGGCGATGTGCTCGGCCGTCTTCGGCATCAGCTGCATGAGTCCTCGGGCACCGGTCGGGCTCTTGGCTTTGGCGTTTCCCCGGGACTCGAGAAGCACGACGATCGCGAGCAAGTCGGGGTCGACACCATGCCGGTCCGCGGCCCCGAGAATCGCGTCCTCGTGGGCCGCGACGGACTCGGGCATCCAGCGGATCGCGATACCGGATGGGTCGGACTCGTTCGTGGGTTCTTCGGTCGCGTGGGCTACGGCGTAGCCCGCGACACTCATGGTGGCAGCAACGGTCAGCACTTGCGACCATCGGCGGTTGGGGCGAGGAGGGGTGTTGGAGCGGCGGAGGATGTGGGAGATACGTTGCATGAGTTGTCCTTCGGTTGCGCCGGCAGCCATGGCGGCGCGGGTTGGGTGTTGCATCGCCTCGAGCTCGGTGAGGGCGCGGGCATAGGTGAGGGGGTCGCGAAGCCGGTCCACGACCAAGTCGTCGCAGGCTTCTTCACGCGCAGTGTCGAGTTGCCGACCGATCCACCAGACGACTGGATGGAAGAAGAAAAGAATCTCCACGCAGCGTTGGAGCATGCGGAGGAGGAGGTCGTGACGGCGGAGGTGCGCGAGTTCGTGGGCCAAGATTGCGTCGAGCCAGGCCTCGGGCATCGATGTGGCGAGCCCCAGTGGCAGCATGATCATCGGCCGAAGCCACCCGATCACGATCGGGGCCGTCACACCCGGGGACTCGACAAGCGCGACCGCTCGGTGAACGCCCAGTCGTTGTGCGAGGGCGTGAAGTCGGCCGTGAAGGTTGCGCAGCGGTAGGCCCGTTGCACGGAGTTGTTGCAGCCCCCGCAGCTCGAGCCCGGTGCGAAGACTCGACAAGGCCACCCCCAGCAGCCATCCGTGAAAGACCAACTCGGCCCATCGCGGGGGTGGTACGGGAGCGGCAGCGCTCGGGCTTGCGGCGAGGAATTGTGCGAGGTTCCACAGCACGAGCCCAGGCGCGCACAGCAGTGCCGCGAACAGGACGGCGAACCGTGTGGAGCCCTCGAGTTGTCGCAAGATCGGGCGCGCGACGAGCAACAAAACCCCAAGTCCGATGCCTTGGAACAAGAAGCGAATCAGGGCCTGGCTGAGAAGCACGCTCATGCGTCCTCCTCGTTCTCGAGCTGATCCAACCAGGCGCGAACCTCCGCGATCTCTTCGGCACTTGTGCGCTGGGGCGACAAAGCACGCATCACCAGGGACGCGGTCGAGCCACCGAACGCCTTGTCGGTGAGGTCACCGACCAGGGCTTCCTGAACCGTCGTCCGGTCGACGGCGGCTTCGTACACGTGACTCCGCTGGGCGGTGTCGCGCTGGACCAAGCCCTTGTCGAGCATGATCTGCAGCAGCTTGAGCACGGTCGTGTAGCCGATGCTGCGCTCGGGCTCGAGGACGCCGTGCACGGCTCGGACCGTGTTGGGCCCTTGCGCCCAGAGCACTCCCAGGATGGCCATTTCGGCCTCTGTGGGGCGTTTGTCCTGCATGCCTTGTTGTTATACGAATCGCTTCGTAGTTGTCAACGAAGAGTTTCGTACTTCGTCCGGTAGCCTGAGCGAATGGGGAGCGCGCGGGACCGTCTTCTTGGCAACTTGGCGTCGCGGGGCGACCACTTGGCACTCGTTCAAGAGGGTTGCCGATGGACCTACGCCCAGCTCGACGCCGGGATGCGCGCTTGGGGCAGCGACCTGCGGGAGGCGGGTGTGGGCACTGGCGATCGAGTCGCCGTGCTCGCCCCCTCGAGTCCGCAACTCATCGCGGCGATGCTCGGGGCCTACGCGATCGGTGCGGTCTGGGTGCCGATCAACACCCGCTACCGGGAAGCAGAGGTCGGACACATTCTCGAAGACGCCAAGCCGTCGCTCTTGTTGTGCGACCCTGCGCTGCGAGAGGCCGTGCCCACATCGAGTCCGGTGCCCGTGCGGGACCTCGAAGCGCGCCCAACTGCGAGCCTCGAGATCGAGGCACTCTCGGACGACGCCCCCGCGATGTTGGTCTACACCTCGGGCACCACCGGTCGCAGCAAAGGGGCGACGCTCAGTCACAGCGCGGTGGTCGAGGGCATCGCGGCTCTGACCGGGCTTTGGGGGTGGTCGCACCGCGACGTGCTCAGCCTCCAACTCCCGTTGTTTCACGTGCACGGCCTGTGCATCGGAGTCCACGGAGCATTGCTCGCCGGGATGTCGATGCTGATTCATGCGAAGTTCTCCGCCCGAGCCGTCGTGGACGATGTAGCGCAGCGCGGTGCGAGCATCTTCATGGGCGTGCCCACGATGTACACGCGGCTGTTGGCACATCTCGACGCGAACCCAACCGAGGGCGACTCGCTTCGGGGCGCACGCCTGTTCACAGCAGGGTCGGCGGCACTTCCGGCGTCGGACCTCGAAGCGTTCGAGCGGCACACGGGGCACCGGATCCTCGAGCGTTACGGGATGAGCGAAACGCTGATCACGTTCTCGAACCCGCTCCTCGGCGAGCGCCGTCCGGGCTCGGTGGGACGTGAGGTTCCCGGGGTGCGCTCACGCGTTGTCGACGAGCATGGTAGTCCGGTCGAGCCCGGCGTCGTGGGAGAGCTCCAGGTGCAGACGCCGGCGATGATGTCCGCCTACTGGAAAAACCCCGAGGCCACGACGTCGAGTTTCGACGGACCGTGGTTTCGCACAGGCGACGTCGTCCAGCGAGATGCGGACGGGTACCTGCGTATCGTGGGGCGGATGTCGGTCGACATCATCAAAAGCGGGGGATTCAAGATCTCCGCGCGGGAGATCGAGGAGGTCCTGCTGCTGCATCCGGCGGTGGCGGAGGTTGCGGTCGTGGGTCTGCCCGATGAAACGTGGGGGGAGCGCATCGAAGCGGCGGTGGTGCTCGTCGACTCGTTGCCGGATGCCCAGGAGGCGCTCGTGGCTCATGCCTTGGCCGCGCTTGCGGACTACAAGAAGCCCCGGGCGGTTCATGTCGTCGACACGCTGCCTCGAAATGCGTTGGGCAAGCTGCAGAAGGTGGCGCTCAAACGCCAGCTACAGGCACGCTAGAGACGTTCGACGTGCTCGCGGCACCATTGTGCCGTAGAGCTCCCTCGTGCTCGAAGGCTCGAACGTCCCCGACGTGCGCATGTGTGTCCCCAACGACGCTCCGGTCGAGGGGTCCGGCGACTACGTCCTGTATTGGATGGTCGCGAACCGTCGTGGTGACTACAACTATTCGTTGGAGCGGGCGGTCGAGTGGGCGAAGGCGCTGGGCAAGCCGCTGGTGGTCTTGGAGGCGCTACGGGCGGGGTATCGCTGGGCTTCGGATCGGTTTCACGCGTTTGTCATCGCGGGTATGCGGGACAACGCCGAGTGGTTCTCGAAACGATCGGTGACGTACGTCCCGTTTCTTGAGCGTGCGGTCGGGCAGGGGCAAGGCCTGCTGGAAGCGTTGGCCGAGCACGCGTGCGTTGTCGTGACGGATGACTTCCCCGCGTTCTTCGTGCCCAACATGATCGCGGCGGCGGCGAGGTCCTTGCGGGTGCGGCTCGAAGTCATCGACGGCAACGGTTTGCTCCCGATGCGGGGGACTGACAAGGCATACGCGCGCGCCCACGACTTTCGGCGGCACCTTCAGCGAACGATGCCCGAAGCGATCTTCGAGTTTCCCACGCAGGACCCTCTGCGGGCCGCGGAGCTGCCGATGTTGGACTCCGTTCCGAAGGCTGTTCTCGAACGCTGGCCCGCGGCGACGATGAACGAACTCTCAACCCCTTCGTTGTCGAGTCTGCCCATCGACCACGCGGTGGGACCTGTCGACTGTGTTGGCGGTGGCGTTGCTGGTCGGGCCCGGACTCGTGCGTTCTTGGAGGCGCGTCTGGCCGGATACTCCGACGGGCGAAACCAGCCCGATGTCGACGCTGCGAGCGGCCTGTCGCCCTACCTGCACTTTGGGCATGTCGCTGTCCATGCCGTTGTCCGGGAGCTGGCCCATCGCGAGGCGTGGAGTCCGGAGGTCCTCGTGCCGTCGTCCGCAGGCAAGCGAGAAGGGTGGTGGAAGATGTCCCCGCCCGCCGAGGCGTTCATGGACCAGATCGTCACGTGGCGCGAGCTTGGCTACAACATGTGCGCGCACCGTCCGGGCGACTACGATCGGTTCGAGAGTCTGCCCGAGTGGACGCGGAAGAACTTTGCCAACCATGCATCCGACCCGCGGGAGCACGTCTACGCTCTCGGCCAGTTTGAAGCCGCCGCGACGCACGACGAGATCTGGAACGCGGCGCAGAGAGAACTTGTCACGACCGGAAGGATGCACAACTACCTCCGGATGCTGTGGGGGAAGAAGATCCTCGAGTGGACGCCTTCGCCTCGGCATGCGCTGGAAGTGATGCTTGAACTCAATAACAAGTACGCCCTCGATGGCCGCGATCCCAACTCGTACAGCGGGATCTTCTGGTGCCTGGGCCGCTACGATCGAGCGTGGGGCCCGGAACGCCCGATCTTCGGAAAGGTACGCTTCATGAGCAGCGAGAGCACCCGCCGCAAGCTGAGGGTCAAGCCGTACCTCGAGCGGTTCGGCCCGTCGAGCCGGGCCACCTTGCCCTACGTGCGTTGAGCTCGTTGTCGGCTACTCGGACTGCGAGGGGTCGCGTCGTAGCGAGACAACGCGTAGCGCCTTGATCTGGTTTTCGTCGTTCACAGAGACAACCATGGTGCGGCGTCCCATTTCACAGTCGAGCACGAACAGCGCGCCATGAGGGCTCGCGAGGTCGACCGGTCCGACTGAGCAGGCGCCGAGTTCGTCGCGCAGTCGTTGTGCAAAGTCTGGCATGCCTGCCCCGAGCTTGGCCCGAAATCCCTCGGCGAAAGCGTCCTCGAAAGCGTCCGGGTCCCAGGACTCGATGAGGTTGACCATGTTTGTTGCCGCGGTGGAAACGGCCTGGGGAGGCTCGACATCCTGGACCCCGCAGCGCATCTTCGCGAGGCTGTCGGCATCGGGGTCCGACACCGCAAACCCGGCTTCGACGACCCCCCGCTCGCAGACGTACTCGAACCGGCCCTGAGATGCACTTCCCGACCCCATCGGCGTGCCTCGGTCGCATGGACCCACCCGTTCGTGCATCCAGGCGAGCTGTTCTTCGAATGGGGCAAGGTCGACGTCGCCAAACAAGTCGCGTGCGACGCCTGAGTCCCAGCTCCCCAGCAAGTCTGGAAACGCATCGGCCGCCGCGCGGATCGTTTCGGATGGATGCAGCTTGACTGGACGCGGACGAGGAAGGGGCGCGGTCTCGACGAGTGCCTTCGGAGCTGCGTCGGTATGCGTCGATTGGTTTGCGGAGGGGAGCCGATCGCTGGGCTTGGGTGTCCGCGCAGGTTGTCCCTTGTTTGCGGTCGATGCTTCGGGGGTCGAGGCGTGTTCCCGGCCCAGCAGGTACGTCCAAGCGCACAGTGTCAGCACGCCCAGCCCTGCGACCGTTGTTCTCCCCGCGTCGTTCACAAAGCCTTGGACCCGTGCGACCTCGATGCGCGCAATCTCGAGAACTTCGGTGGACTCGCTCGGCTTTCCTTTGGGGGGGGTGCATCTCGGGGACGCCCCACCAGCGCAAGCTCGGGATCCTCGACGACCCGGATCTGCTCCACCGCGACTGGCTCAGTTACGCACGCTTCGGCGACGGGCCGGAGTGGGACTGGCCCAAACGGTGGGCGCGTGCCGACTGCGAGCGGAACCTCGAGGATGTTCATGGCTTTCTCGTTGCGCGCGGCATTGACTTCCTGCCGATCGTCAATTGACCGGAACGAGGCATGCACGATCCTGGCAACTCCGTGCCGCGCTGGCATATCACGTGGGGATCGGGCTTCGAGATCGTCATCGAGATCGTCGCCGCGATCGAGTCTCACCCGAACCGAGGCCGACTCCAGTTGCAGTTTGAGCATGCCGTCTCGGAGTTGCTCATCGAAAGTGGCCGCGCGGTGGGATTCTGCGGTCAGGACACCGTGTCCGGTGAGGCGTTTCGCGCGACCGCGGAGCACGTTGTCGTCGCCTCCCGGGGGATCTGCGGCGGAAACCTCGACACGCTCCGGGAAAACTGGTTCAAGCCTTGGGGCGAGGCCCCGGGGGAACACCTGTTGTTCGGCAACCGCAAACTGGTGAGCGTCTTGCCGAGGTGTGCCCCGAAGACTTCGTGGTCGCCGACTCCTTCGACGAACTCGTCGGTGCCATGAACGAGCGTAGCCTCTACGGGATGAGTATCGATGCGGCTGGCATGCGGGCCGACATCGAGGGCTACGATGCGCGTATCTGTCGTGGCCGGAGGTTCTCCAACGATGACCAGCTGCGACGGATCGCAAACTCCCGAGACTCTCGGGGCGATCGGCTGCGGGCATGCAAGTTTCAACGAATCCTCGACCTGCGCGCTCGACCGCTCATCGCGATTCGAGGGTTCATCTTGGCCCGCAAGAGCCTCGGGTGGAATCCAGACGGACCTCGGGTGCCGGGTCTTGAGGCGCGACGGCGGTGAACTCCCCGGTCTGTACGCGATCGGAGAGGCGGCCGGGTTTGGGGGCGGCGGGATGCATGGTCACGGTTCGCTCGAGGGGACCTTCCTCGGTGGCTGCGTGCTGAGGGGTTGAATGGTCGCGCACAGCATTGCTGGGGTGCCGGTGTCCAGCCTCGACGAAGGGGGACGCCGAGCGTACCGCGCTGCCCGGGAGGCTCACGCAGTGGCGGGTTGCGGGGGGTCGGCTGGGTCGCTAGAGTGCCTCCGCGTTCATGTCCCGACTCTTTCAGCTCTGCGCTCTCCTCTTGGCGTTCCTGTTGACGCCCGGAGCGGGTGAACTGGTTGAGAGCACGGTCCACCTGCTGTCCGATGGACACACCGCTCATGCCATCGACGATGCTGAGCACGCACCAGGGGGTGATGAACACGGATGCACCGGGATGATGCACAGCTGCGCGTGTTGTGGCGTTCCGTCCGTTGCACTCTCGGACGCAGAGCTGGACCTCGGCGCTTTGTCGGGGTCCACCGGCTCGGAGCTGCCCCAACACTCCGGGGCCGCTGCGTCTGGATACGGCGCGCGGCTCGACCGTCCGCCCACGGCCTGAACCGCCTCCCTTAGGAGTGGTGCGTCCATCGAACGACGCCGCAGAGTGTGCGGCCGTTGGTTGGCTGTATCGCGCGTGTTTCTCCTTGACCGGCTCGAGTGGGCCCGGAGCATCTCGTGTTCAAAACTGTCTGTGCGGCGGGGTCTTTCCCGTTCCGCTTTCTCGATCTCTCGTGGGGGCCGATCTTGGCCCTCGCCCTTGGGGCCTGCTCGGCCTCGCCCATGGCGGGAACCTCGTCTCCGACCTACAACGGTCCGCCTCAATCCTCATCCACTGTGCTCGACGTGCAGCTTCCAAGCAGCGGCACGGTGACCCTTCGGCAGGTCTCGGCCCATGCTCAACAGCATGCCGCGGAGCTCCTCATCGCGCGGGCACGTGCGAATCTCGGAGAGGCCGAGCGGGAGGCCGCCAGCTTGCTTCGCTACGACCCCGTGGTCGTACTCGGACTCGGGACGCGGGGACGAGAGGGGGCGGCGGGCCTCGAGGTCGAGGTTGCGGTCTCTCAGCGGTTTGAATTCAGCGGTCAACGCCGGGCCCGGATCGAAGCCGCGCGCCAGTTGCAGTTGACGCTGGCCGCGGCGGTCGAGGTTGCGGCTTGGGCGGTACACGCCGACGTCCATCTGGCGTTTTCGACCGCCCAGCTGGCCCAGGAGGAACTCATTCTCGCCCAACAGCGACAAACGCTGGCCGAAACCCTCGAGGCGATGGCAGCCAAGAAAGTCGCGGAGGGAGAAGAATCTGGCATGGCGCTGAACCTGGCGAAGGCGGAAGTTGCCTGGTCCCGAAATGCGTGCACGAGGGCTGAAGCGAAAGCCACGGCGGCGTATCTGTCGTTGGCTCGGGCGGCTGGGGTTTCGGACCGAGCGCTGCGCCCAGAAGGTGCCGCCATGCCAAGCTCGGTCTTCGGCGATCGGGCCGCTTGGGGCCTCGAGGACCGAGGGGACAGTCCGCAGGTGGCCCGAGCCAACGCAGCCGTCGGTCTTGCAGAGGCCCGGGTGAGGGTGGCACAGCGGAACACTCGTCCCGCGCCTACGCTAGGGGTCCGCGTTGCTCGGGAAGGTGCAAGTGCTCAACGGGGAAGTCCGAACCCTGCCCCCATCGCGGTGATGGGAACGGTGGCACTGGCAATCCCCGCGTTCCGAGGCGGGCGAGGTGAGGTGGCACGCCGCACGGCCGAGGCCGAGGTGACACGTGCCGAGCGACGGGTGTTACTACAGGAACTCGACACGTTGGTCCGCGTGGCCAGCGTGCACGCTGACGCGTCGTGGCGGCGGTCTCTGCGTTTGCAGACCGATGTCGTCGCCATCTTCGATGATTCTCTGGAGGCGCTGCAGTCCGCATATGAAGCCGGGGAGGAGGACTTTTCGTCCGTCGCCCGATCGATGCAGCGACTGTGGACCGTCCGAGAGCAGGTTTTGAGCGTACGCGCCGAGTATCACGTTGCGCTTGCTGAGCTGGAGCTCCTTGTGGGCCCCATTGAGCCCGTAGCAGGTGTGCGATGAGTTCCCGACGTTTGCTTGTATGGGGCGTTTTCTCGTTCGCGTGTGGCGGCGCGCCGGGACTCGAGGAGACGCATGACGAGCATCGCGACGAGGCGCGGTCGAGCCGAGTGCACATTGCCCCGCACGTGCTCGAACGCAACGGGGTTCGAACCGAGCGGGCGGTCCGTCGGGTGCTGCTTGGCTCGCTGAGGGTTCCAGCTGACGTCCAGATCAACTCGGACCAGGTAGCCCACGTATCGCCACTGCTCCCTGGGCGGCTCCGAGATCCGAGGGTCACGCTGGGTCAGCGGGTGAAACGTGGCGACGTGCTGGCCACCGTCGATAGCGCGGACCTCGGGCGTCGTCGTGGCGCGCTGAGGGCTGCGCAAGCACGGAAGAGGGCGGCCGATGCAGGTCTTGCGCGGGCTGAGGCATTGGTCGGGGCGGGAATCTCGGCCCTCAAGACCAAGACCGAGGCTCGGTCCCGGGCCGAGCAGGCCGGAGCCGAGGTCGCCGCGATCCGCTCTGCGCTCAGCGTGTACGATCGGAGCCGCGGCTCGGGTGTGGCGCTTGCACTGACCAGCACGATCGACGGAACCATCGTTGAACGGCACGCGGGTCTAGGAGAGTACGTCGACGAGACGTCGGACCCGTTTGTGGTCGCGAACCTCGAATCCGTTTGGGTCGTCGGGCGCGTCTACGAGCAGCAAATTGGGGATGTGTCCGTGGGCATGCGCGGCGAGGCGACATTCATCGCCCATCCGGAGAAAGCTTGGAGCGGCGTCGTGGACTACATCGCGCCCACGCTGGACCCTGAGACGCGAACCTTGGCGGTGCGGATGGTCCTGAAGAACCCAGCGCTCGAACTGCGGCCGGGCATGTTCGGCACAATGGCGTTGCAGGAGGACCCCCAGGGGGTCGAAGCGCGGGAAGTTCTCACCGTTCCGAGCGTCGCTGTGTCCACCGTGGGTGACCGGTCGGTGGTGTTTGTACGAGGCGAGGCTTCCGGAGAATTCGTCGCACGTGACGTTGTGACGGGTTCGGCCGTCGATGGGGTCGTCGAGGTGCGGGCGGGCCTTTCCGAGGAGGAAGAGGTCGTGACGAGCGGGATCTTCTTGCTCAAGTCAGTCCTGCTCAAGCGGTCGATCGGAGCGGGTCATGGGCATTAGAACCACACCGCGCTCCGGGCTACTCGCCACGGTCGTAGACATGTCGCTGCAGAACCGGTGGGTGGTGATCTTCCTCGTCCTCTTGGTCGGTGTGGTGGGAGTACGCGCGATGAAGGCGCTCCCGATCGACGCGGTGCCGGACGTGACCAACGTCCAGGTTCAGGTCATGACGAGCGCGCCTGCTCTGAGTCCGTTGGAGATCGAGCGCTTCGTCACGTACCCGGTGGAGAACGTCATGAGTGGGTTGCCTGGGGTGGAGCAGCTTCGGAGCCTGTCGAGGTTCGGTATCTCCGTCGTCACCATCGCGTTCGAGGAGGGCACAGACGTCCTCGAAGCCAGGCAGCAGGTCGAGGAACGCATGGCGGCCGCGCGCGAGGCAGTCCCGGAGGGCTATGGCGAGCCGGCCATGGGTCCCATGTCGAGTGGCCTGGGAGAGATCGTCCTGTTTGAGGTTCGCGGCGACCCGATGTGTGCTCCCGAGACAGACGACAGTGGTGTCTGTTGGTCTGCGATGGAGCTGCGGACGGTCTTGGAGTGGCAGGTTGCACATCATCTGCGCTCCGTTCCCGGGGTCGTCGAGGTGAACCCCTTCGGGGGCGAGCTCGAAACCTACGAGGTGCAGGTGAACCCCGACCTCCTGCAGGCGCACGGCGTTGGGCTGGACACGGTGCTTGCCGCGCTTGACGACAACAACACCAACGCAGGTGGCGCGTACATTGAGCACGCAGGAGAGCAGCGGATCATTCGCGGCGTCGGCTTGCTCGAGAACCTCTCCGATATCGAGTCGGTCCTCGTTGCGACTCCGCAGCGGGGACCCCCGGTTCTCGTTCGCGATGTGGCAACGGTCCGCGTCGCCCCTATGGTGCGGCAGGGCGCGGTGACCCGGGATGGCCGTGGTGAGGTCGTCACCGGGACGGTGATGATGCTCATCGGCGAAAACCCCGGAGAGGTCTCCCGCGCCGTCGGGGCCAAGATGGACGAGATCCAGTCGAGCATGCCTCCAGGGGTCACGCTCGAGACGTTCTACGATCGGACCGAGCTGGTCGACCGGACGATCTCGACGGTTGCGACAAACTTGGTCGAGGGAGGTGTGTTGGTTGTGGTCGTGCTTCTGCTGCTGCTCGGGAATGTGCGCGGGGGCCTGATCGTGGCCAGCGTCATTCCGCTTGCGATGCTCGCGACATTCATCGGCATGCGCGCGACGGGGGTGGCGGGCAACCTGATGAGCCTTGGCGCGCTCGACTTCGGGCTCATCGTCGACGGGGCGGTGGTCGTGGTGGACAACTGCGTCCGTGTCATCGACCAGCAGCGGACCGAGGCCACCCGGACCTCTGTTCGGCGCGCGGTCCTGGAGGTCGCTCGCCCCGTGACGTTCGCGGTGGGGATCATCATCATCGTCTACCTGCCGGTCCTGAGCCTCGAGGGGGTCGAAGGCCGCATGTTCCGTCCGATGGCGTTCACGGTGATCTTCGCGCTGGCGGCCTCGTTGGTGCTGTCCGTGACCTTCGTCCCTGCGGCTGCGAGCGTGGTGCTGCGCGGCTCAGGATCGAAGCGGGAGACGTGGATGGTTCGTGCGGCCACCCGGTTGTATGCGCCGGTGTTGTTACGAACCCTGCGTCACCCCAAGATCACCGCAGGAGTCGCGGTCGCGACCTTCGTGGGCTCCCTCTCGATCGTTCCGCAACTCGGTGCCGAGTTCATCCCAAAGCTGGACGAGGGCTCGATCGCGATGCAATCGAGGCGGCTTCCCTCGGTGTCGCTCGAGGAGTCTTCGGCGATCGCCTCGAGGCTGGAACGGGAGCTGCTCGAGCGGTTTCCGGAGGAGATTGACTCCGTTGTCACACGGACCGGGCGGGCCGAGATCGCAACCGACCCCATGGGCGCTGAGACCTCCGACACCTACCTGCTGCTCCGGCCGAGCGAGGGGTGGGAGGCGCCCGACAAGGCGACCCTGGTCGAATCGATATCGGCGATGGTCGACTCGGAGTTCCCCAGCATGCGGTTCACGTTCTCGCAGCCGATCGAGCTGCGGACGAATGAGCTGATCAGCGGGGTGCGTTCGGACGTGGCTTTGGTTCTCTACGGAGAGGACCTGACCAAACTTGCCTCGCTAGGAGAAGCGGTCGCTGAGGCGATCTCCGGCGTTCCCGGCGCCGCCGATGTCGCGGCGGAGCGGTCGACCGGGCTTCCGTTTCTGACGATTCGGGTCGACCGGGAGGCGTTGGCGCGGCACGGGGCCAATGCCTCCGACGTTCTCGACGCGGTTTCGGCGATGGGGGGGCTGCGCGTCGGTGAGGTCTTTCGTGGGCAGCGGCGGTTCGCCCTTCAGGTTCGTTTCCCCGAAGAGTCCCGATCCGGCTTGGACACGATCCGGCGGATCCCGATCTCGACCGAATCGGGGGCACTCGTTCCGTTGGGGGAACTCGCACAGTTGGTCACCGAGGATGGCCCCGCTCGAATCGAGCGAGAGAATGTCCAGCGCCGACTGGTAGTTCAGGCCAACGTACGGGGTCGAGACCTCGCCGGCTTCGTCGCAGAGGCGCAACGTGTTGTGGACGAAAAGGTACCGCTCCCAACGGGGTATGTTCTGGAATGGGGGGGCCAGTTTGAGAACCTCCGCGCTGCAACCGAGCAACTCTCGGTGGTGGTCCCAGTGGTGATGCTGTTGATCTTCCTGCTTCTGCAGGTCAACTACGGGGCGGGTCGGCCGGCGCTTCTGATCTATCTCAACATCCCTCTTGCGGCCACGGGCGGATTGTTCGCGCTCTACGTTCGCGGCATGCCGCTGTCGATCTCCGCTGGCGTGGGGTTCATCGCATTGTTCGGGATCGCTGTACTCAACGGTGTCGTCTTGGTGTCACACATCCGCGGGCTACAGGACTCGGGCACGCCGCTGGAGGAGGCCTGCCGCGCGGGGGCTCTGGAGCGGCTTCGGCCCGTGTTGATGACCGCGCTCACCGACGTGTTTGGGTTCGTTCCGATGGCCATCGCCTCCACGGCGGGTGGGGAGGTCCAGCGGCCGTTGGCCACGGTGGTCATTGGTGGATTGGTCACTTCGACCGCTCTCACACTTCTTGTCTTGCCGGCGGTCTACGCTTGGCTTGGAGAAAACCGCTCTTGCACACCCGGGGCCGATGACAGCCCGTGATAAGTCCGAGTCCATGACGTATCGAGTTGGACCGACGATGATCCTGTGCGGCGTCGTGATTCTTCCGTTGACCGGGTGTGATGAAGACCCCGCCCCCGAGAGCAACACCAGCAGTGGCGCGACCGCTGAGATGACCGGTCTTTCAACCGGGGCCGCTTCAACCGGGGCCGCGGCGTCGACGTCTGCGTCGAGCGGAGGCGAGGTCTCTGCGACCGTGGGCGAGTCGGACTCCGACACCGACGGTCCCGGCGACCCGTTCGACTGTGAAGGGGGAGGGGGTGTCTTGATCACCGAGTTCGAAGCGGACCTGCCGGTGTTTCAAGTCGCCGGAGACGACATCCCCACAACGCCGTTGGGCACGATCTGCATGTTCCCCACGGCCACGAGTTGGGTCCTGCGGCTGCAGTTCGGTGCCATGATGGATGGGGAGGACTGGGCGAGCACGCTGCGGGTTCAGGTCGAAGACTCGGGGACCTACGACCTCGGCTCGGACTTTGGCGAACCCGGCAGTGGCATCAGCGCTCCCAACGCATTGTCGTACGGCCTGCAGGAAGGCGCTGGCACGACAGCCTTCGATACCAGCAACCAGTCGGCGGACGGGACCCTCCAAGTCGACAGCTGGCCCGAGGAGTCTGGAGATGCACTCTCGGTCCGTGGGGACGGAAACATCGCCGGCGCCGACGGTTGGCGGTTCCAGTTTTCGATCTCAACCGTCCTCCCCTAGCCCGAAGAGAGCCCCGGCCGGAGCTCTCTTTTCGAGCCCACGCCGAGGCCGTGAGAGGTGGACGAGTGTCGCCAGGCCCGGCGACACTCGTTGGGCTCCTTACATGGCCTCGAGGACGCTGCGCATCTCCGCGAGGTCGGCATCGCCGGGCAGGACGTCCTCGGCGCGCTCCAGGGCTGTCAACGCCGCCGCGATGCCGGTGTTGTCGCCCTCATCGCGCACGAGCTTCAGGCCCTCGGCATACGCGAAGATCGCGGCGCCCTTGAGAAGTTGTGGGTCCGATTGCCCGAGCAGCTCCCCGACGGTGACGGTGCGAGTGACCTCTTGAGCTTCGAACGTGACCGCGTTGAGGAAGCGAGCGGTCACCGTGATCTCGGCATCTTCGCCTGCGAGCTCGGGGGCACACGTCGCGATGCTCTGGTGGAAGACCATCGCGTCGTTGGGGGCGATGTGCTGGGGCTCGATCTCCTCGGGAATCGCGCTGAACTCCTCGCCGCTGAACTTCACGATTTCGAAGCCTGGTGGCATGTCGAGTTGGACCTGGACGTCGCGAGCGGCCACGGCCATCGTGCTGACGAATCGGTCTCCAAAGACCTTCTGCGCCTCGTCGAGACTATCGATGAACACGGAGGCACCTTTGCCGATGTCGGTGACATGGTCCATCAACAGGTCGTTGTAGTTGCCCTCCCCAACGCCGACGCCGACCATGTAGATCCCGTCTTGGTCGTGCGAGCCCGCGTGTTGTGCGATCAGCTCTTCATCGGTGATCCCGGCGTTGGCTCCACCGTCGCTCATCAAGACGATACGGTTGATGCGGGTGTTGTCGTAGAACTGCTCCGCGAGGTCGTAGCCCGCGACCAGGCCGCCGTGGAGGTCGGTGCCGCCGCCCGCCGTGAGGCCGTTGCAGGTGTCGAGGAGCACAGGGTCGTCGGGCCCCGAGGCTTCATGCCCGGCCAGCTTGACCGCGTTGGAGGTATCCCAGCCCACGACCGACACGATGTCCCCGTCGCGAAGGCTGCTGGCGATGACCCGGCAGGTCTCCTGTTGCAGAGACATCGGCGCGCCCGACATGGAGCCCGACTCGTCGAGCACGAGCGTCAGGTTCATCTTGGCGCGGTCGGTGTTGTCGAGCGCAGGACTGGTGACGGCGATCTGGAGCTTGAACTCCCCTTCGGGCGCGTCGTCTTCGCGCAGCAACGAGGTGTGCAGCGCGAGTGTCCCCGGTTCGGCCGCGGGATAGTCGAACGTGTAGTAGTTGAGGAACTCCCACACTCGGATCGGAGCCCCGGCGATGCTGCTTCCGGGGCTGAGGACCTTCGAACGGACCTGAACCGGGGAGGACATGGAGTTGGAGTCATCGGGCGAGAGGTACAGCTCGACCGCGGTCTGGTCGTCGCACGCGGGCTCCCCGGTCGAGGTTCCGCTGGAGCTGCTGCCCTCTTCACCCGAGTCTTCGGGGTCCGGTTCGGGGTCCGGCTCGTCGGATCCTCCGGTGCCGCCCGGAGATCCGGTGGCCGCGGTGTCCGAACTCGCGCCGCTGTCGTTCGACCCCCCTGTGCCCCCACTCGGGCCGGTATCGACCCCGCCTGCGCTCGTGTTGTTGGCCTGGGCTCCGGACGCCTCATCGCCGGGTGCGTAGCAACCCGGGCCCAGCAGTACGAGAGTCGTGAGAAGTGCGATTGGGTAAGCCAACGTGGTTGTGCGCATCGGTCGTTCTTCCAGCGGGGTTCGGTCGGTCGCTCGGCCAGGGGCGGCCGTCGTCATGAAGCCTGTGCATGGGGAGTGCCAGCCACGCGGCATTCGATCATTCCTGTGTTTGTTTTCCGAAAGAAGGCATTTGCATCCGGCCTCGGGGTCGCGGTCTGACATCCATGTCGTGCGCTACGTGCCATCGGTGCCACACTGCCAGGCATGTCCGCTCTGGCGTCCTCAGTATCGGCGGTGATCGTGTTCCAGCGGGGGGCTGTGGTCACGCGGGTCGCCCATGCGCAGCCTCGTGCGGGAGAGGTGATTCTCGATGGCCTGCCGCTGTGCCTCGACGACGAGTCGGTTCGGGTCGAACTTGGTACTGCCGCAGCAGCGGCTGGGTGGTCCGTGTCCGACGTCCAGGTCGACGTCCACGCCCCGATCCAGGACGAGACCGCCCAGCCCAGCGACGAGGTGGAGTTGTCCGAAGCCACGGCTGCCCGCGACCGAGCACGAGGCCGGCTGCAGGAAACCTCGGCGTCCATCGAAGCGCTGCGGGCCGTTGAGTTGCGACCGCGGGTCGGCGAGCACAAGGACCAGCGTCCAACCCACGACCCGACGCAAGGTCGTCTCGCTTGGTTGGCGTTGCGTGGGCAAACCTTGGTTGAGATGCAAACAACCCTCGCCGAGCAACGGGTCGCCCTCGACCAGGCAGAGGAGAGCCTTCGTGCGTTGATGGACCGGCAACAGGTGTCGTCGTCCGATCGCGATCTTCGGAGCTTCGAGCCTCGCAAGCGGGTCACATTGCGCGTGAGTCCAGGAGAGGCGACCGATGAGGTTCCGATCGAGCTGAGCTACCGGGTCCCTGGGGCTCGTTGGGCGCCCTCCTATACGCTCCGGTTGGGGAACGATACGCGCGCAACGCTGGAGCTACGGGCCGTGGTCGCCCAGCAAACCGGTGAAGACTGGTCGGGCGCCGCGCTCACGGTGTCAACCGCGTCGTGGCAGGCGTGGCACGATCTCCCGCGGCTGGATGCGCTGCGTGTTGGCCGATCGCAGCCTCCCGTGGCGCGCGCAGGATGGCGTGAGCCGCCGCCCGACCCGGAAGCGTTGTACGCCGACCACGACCGGCAGATGGATGGGCTGGAGCTGCCCGCGTCGTTCGGCGCGAGGATGCTCGCCGGGAGCGCGGCACCGACCCCCAAGAAACCCGCACCCGCACGTCGGGCTCGGCCTGCGTCCCCGCCGGCGCCACAACAGAGCATGGCGATGGCGCCGGGCGCCTCCGGGGCACCGATGCCGCCCCCAGCCGCGGCGCCTGTCTTCGGTCGCGCTCGGAAGTCCAAGAAAGCGGCCCCGCGTTCGGAACCCGCCCCGATGATGGATGCCGGCGGGGGGGAAGAACTGGCGGAGATCGATGCGTTCATGGACGAGCCTCCGGAACCGGCCATCGCGGTGCACGAGCCCGAAGTCGGGCTGGGGCGCTCCTGGTTCGACTATGGGCGACTGCGGCTCCCGATGCCCTTCGAACTCGGCCGCGGTCGGCTTCAAAGGGTTGGTGTTTTCTCCAGTGTTGGCGCCGACCAGGCGCGGCTGTCTGAGCTCGTGTCGGCGGCGACCGAGCGCGCGAGGGGCTTCTCGTGCTCGGCACCCGCGGGGCACAGCTGGGTTCAGGCGGAGGCCGGGCACGCGTACGCCTACGTGTGCGGCACCGCGGTGAACATTCCCAGCGACGCTCAGACCCACGTTGTGTCGGTGCTCGAGGCCACCGTCCAAACCTCCCGTGCGCACGTTTGCGTGCCCGGTGTCAGTCTCGATGTCTTTCGAACCCTGGCCGGTCGCAGCACGCTGAGCCAACCGCTCCCGGAGGGTCCGCTCGATGTCTACGAGCGCGACGTCTTCCTGCTGACCGCGACGCTGGATGCGGTCGGGGTCGGGGCCCGCTTTGAGGTCGGGCTGGGCGTTGAGCAAGCGATCAAGGTTGCGCGCAACGTCAGCTTCTCCGAGGACTCCGAGGGCTTGATCAAGAAGCACAACACCTACGCGCACCGAATCGTGCTCGATGTGCAGAACTTGTTGCCCGCATCTGCCTTGATCGAGGTCCGCGAACGCGTTCCGGTTCCAGCGTCCGACGAGGAAGACATCGAGGTGGAGGAGTCCAATGTCGACCCCCCATGGGACCACTACAAGCCGAAGGACGACCCGCTGCAGGGGGGACGGCGTTGGTGCCTCCAGGTGCCGGCCGGTGAAAAGCAGACCCTTGCAGCGACGTGGACCGTGCGTGTGCCGGGAGGCTCGGAACTGGTCGGCGGAAACAGGAGGGACGGATGAGCGACGCAACCAGCATCGAACTCCCCATCACACAGGTCACCGTGCTCGAGGACCGTGCGTTGGTTACCCGTAGCGGATCGGTGGAACTCCCCGCGGGGTTGCACACGCTGTGCGTGCCCGACGTGGCCGCGGTGGTCGTCGACAAGACGCTCAGTGCCCAGGCTTCTGCGGGCGGACGTGTCGTTCAAGCTCGCGTGGTTCGACACGCTGCGACGACCAAGGAGGCGCAGCGCGATCGTGTTGCGCACTGGATGGGGGTGGAGACTGAGCGTCGTTCAGCGGTCGAAGATACTCAGTTCCGGTTTGAGGTCTCCAGCGAGGCCCTTGCGGCGACCCGGGAGGTCGAGGCGCTTCTCTTGGCCGAGTTGTCCCAGGACATCGCGCTGGGTCGGGACGTCTCGAAGAGACTGGCGGCGATCGCGATGCTGCGCGAAAAACTTGGTGAGGCGGTGGATGCTCGCGTCGACAGCGAGCGCCGACGGATTCGGGCTCAGAGGGCCTTGTCCGAGGCGCTTCGCATGCAGGAGTCGATCGACGACGAAACCCGCTCCGTCGTTGGGCAGTTTGAACTGGAGATCCAAGTCGAGGCCGATGGACCGTCGAGCATCGAGTTGACGCTTCGCTACGCCGTCGGCGGTGCACTCTGGCGCCCGGCTCACGTCGCGACCC
The DNA here is from genome assembly GCA_050633305.1 of Nannocystales bacterium. Lineage (GTDB taxonomy): Bacteria > Myxococcota_A > Polyangia > Nannocystales > Nannocystaceae > CAJXVA01. The sequence continues at coordinate 212,670 of JBOEGF010000008.1, read as the reverse complement.
TGCAACCGGAAGGGGGTGTTCTGTTCGAGGCCCAGGCGTGTGTCTGGCAAGCGACCGGCGAGGATTGGACGGATGCAGAAGTCTCATTCTCGACCGAGCGTCCGTCCTTGGGGTCCACCGCGCCACGGCTCGAGACGGATACACTCTCCCTCAAGGCAAAGACCCAAGCGGTTTCGGTACAAGCTCGGGACCAGGTCATTTCGACGACCGGGGAAGGGGCCGCGGAGGTCCGGGACGAGATGCCCGGTGTTGACGATGGCGGTGAACCCGTCGCGCTCAAGGCTGAGGGTCCACGCACCGTGTCGAGCAACGGCCGTCCGCATCATGTGCCGTTGTTCTCGTTCGAGTCTGAAGCTCGGACCGAGCTGGTCTGTCGCCCCGAGAAGGTCGAGGCGGTGCTCCTGCGCACGACCCAAACACACCACGGTCCGCATCCGCTGCTCGCTGGCCCGGTTGAGCTGCGGCGGTATGGTGGATTCGTGGGTCGAACCTCGACGCTGTTCGTTGCGCCAGGGGAGAGCTTCGAGCTGGGGTGGGGTCCCAACCCGGACCTCAGGGTCCATCGCAAGGTTGAACCCGCTGAGCACACTCGCAAGCCGTTGAGCTCGTGGGTTCGTAAGCCCCGCACCGTCCGTGTCACGATCAGCAACCTGGGCGCTCAGCCCCACGAGGTCAGGTTGCAAGAACGGGTGGTGGTCTCGGAAATCGACAAGGTCGAGGTCGAGGTCGGCCCGTTGCAAGGGGGGACGCGAGACGCCGACGGCATCGTGGCCAAGACCCTCGAGGTTCGAGGATTCGGCGAAACGACCTACGCTTTCGAGTGGACGTTGGTTGTCCACGACGACGTGCGCGGCATGTAGGTTGTTCACCCCGCGGCGCGCAGTGCGGTGATCGTCTCCAACGTCCGCGCAACCTCTCCGGGCTGCCACGGTGGGGCGCCGTCCGTGAGCAGATCCTGGAGCCACGGCGCGGCCGCCGTAGTCGTACGGAACGCCCGGTTGGGCTCGCGGGACCGAGAGAGGACGAACAGGCCGCTGAGCAGGGAGACGACCGCGCTGCCTAGAAACCCGCCTCGGGTCACGACGAACGCCGTCCCGAGCCCGGTCTGCGCCGTGTCTTCAACGAGTTGCCGGAGGCGGGCGCGTGTCGCCGGGTCGGGGGCGTGCATGAGGTCAGCACCTGTGACAACGACGACCGTGACGAACCGTTCGTGGAGCCGGACCAGCTCCGCGACCGATTGGGCGAGTTCGTCCACGTGCCCAAGTGTCGTGCGACCCCAATGCATCGACGCGACCAGGTTCTTGTGGGTCGCGATGAGACCCAACGCATCGTGACGCCGGAGCACCGGATTGATCTCCGACCCTGACACTGCGAAGCAGCGTAGCGACTCCGGGTGTTGGGCGACACTGTTGGTGTCTCCCACCCCCAGGCGGCGTTACGCGATCTGCATCCACCACACTTTTTTGGCGAGATGCCGACGTACGGCGCCTGGCATCGTTGTTCTGCCGGTGTCCCTCAAGGTAGGATTACGCCCACGCGGGACGCTGTCCCGAGGGGGTATCGATGCACAAGGAACGACTGTTGATTTTGATCGCCGCAACGGCGGCCTGTTCGGCTTCGAGCGCGCCCGCGGACACGGGTGCGACGGATGGCCTCACTGGCGTGTCCACCGCGCCTACCGCCAGCGGTGGGTCCTCGGGTGGGAACTCGGGCAACAGCGGGAACTCGGGCAATAGCGGGAACTCGGGCAACAGCGGAAACTCCGCGGGAGACAGCAGCGGGGGCGCCGACAGTGGTCCGGCATTTGACGTCGGAGATGGCGGGCAGTGCATGGGCAAGGCCGCGGGGACCTACTGCGCCGAAGGCAACGCATACAGCTGCGATGGTTCTGGTTCGGTTGTGGGCACCGAGACCTGCGTCCCGGGCTACTGCATCGAGAGCATTGGCTGCGTGCCGTGTCTCGAGGGGCAGTTCGACTGCGTCGGCGCTCAAGTGATGGAGTGCAACACCGCCGTCTCTCCGCCGGTGTGGCAGCCCGTCGATACGTGTGAGCCCACCTCGGGAGAGGTCTGTAGCATCGAGCTCGGCGCCTGTACGCCCACCTCGGTCATCGGCGGCGAGAAGCCGACGGGTGTCTACTACCAGTTCGCCTACTTCAACACGAGCACCGAGTTTCGTGGCGGCTACGATGTCGATGGCATCGACGATAAACTCTACGTCACCAGCTCGTCGGGCGGCATCGACGTCTACCAGGTTACGGGAATGGACAGCGACGGCGACGGGGTGTTCGAGCCCAACCAGCACCCGGACAACCCGGACGAGACGGGTCCCATCGAGACGCGGACGTTGGTGTTCCTCGAGAACATCGCCTACCCCAACTCGTTGTCGGGCTCGATCAACGAGCTGTTCATCACCCCAACCTCCCTCTTTGTCGGTGGCAACGAGCTGACCGAGTTCGACTTCGCCACCTCTGTGGCGACGGTCCAACTCGCGCGGCCCGGCTGGATCAACCGCCTCTCCATGATCGGGTACGACGAGGTCTTCGACCAGTGGTACGCGGCGAGCGAGTCGCAGCGCCGGGTCATTCAGTACGACCCCGTCAGCGCGACGTGGGGCATCGCGTTCGACTTCCCGAACATGGCTGGCGATCACATGGACGGCCTCGAGATCGTGACCGACCCCAACACTGGGGTGCCGTATGTCTACGTCTCCGACATGACCTCGGACTTCATTGGTCAGTACCGCAAGGATCCGACGTTGGGCTGGGTGCAGGAGAACCTGTTCGAGTACGGCGGTACCGCTGGCTCTCTGGTCGAGGGCATGGGCTTTGGTCCGATCAACCACTTCTGGGCAACGGGCGGCTCCGATCTCTACGAACTCGGCGGCGGCGACTTGGCCGACTTCGTCGAGCCTCCGGGCTAGGACTGATGCACGATCGCGTTGCGGTGCTTGTCGCCCTCGTCGCTCTCGCTACCTCGGTAGGCGGGGGATGCGGGGGCGACGACTCTTCCCAAACTGCGGGCCCCACGGGGACGGGCCCCGCAACCAGCTCGACCTCCTCGGGTGTGGAGATGGCCAGTTCGAGCGAGGCGGCCTCGTCGAGCACGGTCGCCGACGGCAGTACGGCGGCACCGACGACGGTCGACCCCACCACGGGACCGCCCCCGCCCCCGGCCCTGTGTTCGCTCGAGGCGGTCGATCCGCTTGCCGATCCATCCATCGTCGAGATGGGCGACGAGGAGGGGTTGCTCCCGACGGTGATCGGCGAAGCCTTGCTGCGAAACTGCGGCTGCCACTACTCGGACGACCCCGACGTGAACGTCGACTATATGTCCGACACGGTCCTCATCAACACGTGGGCAGACTTTCATGTCCCGTTCGTCGGTATCTTTCCGATGGGCTTCGAGGACAGAATGGTCTGGGAAGCCACGGCGGTTCGGGTGGTGGATCAGATGCCCGTCCCGATGCCCGCGTTCGAGTGTGGCGTCGAAGGTGAAGATGGCGTGATCACCGAGGCCGACAAGGCGTTGTTCGAGGCGTGGTTTGATGCGGGTGCCCCGGACGGGGCGAACTTTCCTCCCCGCTAGGCCAACCCGAGACGCTGGTCGGTCTCGCCACACGGTTTGTGCTCCGTCCTCAGGTTTCCGGCGTCGAGCGGGAACGCGTAGGCGCCGAGCGGTACCAACCCTTCGAAGCCGACATGCTGACCTCGAAGACTCAGAAGTTCATTGTTGCGGGCGCGCTGGCGGCGTTGTTCACCGCTCCGTCTACGGCGCGTGCGGACGCCTACGTGTTCCCATGCGGCGTGACGTATGACCCCTCGGCCGCCTACGGGCACGGCGATCACGGTTCGGTGACCGCCAGCTACTACACGGAGCCGGCGTGCGAGGGCTCGTATGTCGCGACGCGCCGGTACTGCAGCGAGGGCGCATCATCCACCGCCTGCGCCGGTCCGTACCACCAGTACGGAGACACGGCCTTGGCCGCCCTCTTCGCGGGTCTGGTTCGGGCTGTGGAGTCAGGCATCCGGGTCTACGAGCGGCAGTACTACTGTCAGACGTCGTCGAGTCCTTGGGGGGGCAGCTACGCCTGCGGTCGAACGGTCTCGTTCTATGCCGACTAGCTCTCCTCGGCCCCGAGCCCTTCGCGTGCCACCCCGACGAGGTCATGAGATGCACGCCAAGCTCTTCATCGTGGTTGCTCTGGGCAGCGCCGTCCTCACGACAGGCTTCACTCTGTCGGTGGTCGGGACGGGCAGTCGGACACCGCGGTCGGTCGAGTCACGCGCATCCACCCATCCGTCGATTCAGGCCACGACCCCCGATGCGGCGCAACGAGAATTCGTGCGGCGTGTCTCGATGAGGGACCGGATGCGCGAGACGATGGAATCGGAACGAGTGGGTCCTCCGCGGACCGAGGAGGCGTTGGCTCTCCACCTTTCGCAGGTCGAGGCCGACGCTCGCGAGCGCGGCCACGTGAGCGCGGTCGACATGGCCGCAGGAGTGGGAGCGCTCGAACGCGCAAACGCTTCCAGCAAGGACATCGATGCCTTTCAAGCGTCGATGGCTCGGTTGTCCGCCGAGCTTCGCGGCGAAGCGCTGCCGACCCGGCCACCCCAGGGCGACCGCTTGCGGCTCGCCGAACTCGAGCAGGGACTCCGCTCGGGTGTCACCGCGTTTGATGGTCTTCCCCCTGACCTTCAGGACGAGGCGTTGGCCCGGTTCGTTGGTGAGCCGACGGAGCCGCGACCCTCTGGGGCTAGCCCGAAGCCTTGATGATCAGATAGCGCAGCGGGCTGTCGGCGCTGAGGTTGCGGATGGCCAGGACGCTGCCTAGCGGGAGCTGGACAACGCTCCCAGCGTTCAGCGGGTGGCTTTGGTCGCCCACTGTGGCTTCTCCGTCGCCTTCGAGACCCAGGACGATCTCCGGGCAGTGCTCTTGGCGGTGCCGTCCCACGGTGCCGCCGGCTTGGAGCTCGCACCACAGCGCGGCGGCAAACGGAGGCATGGGCGAGGGGTCCAGGTTGTAGACCTTGACGGCTCCAGTACCGCCGAACAGGTCACGGCGAACGTCGGGTTCGATTCCTACGGGGATCATCGTTGCAACAGCTCCTCCACCTCGGCGGCGGCGTCGACCTGGAATCGAAGCTCTTGCAGAGGTCCGGTCAGGTCGGGAAGGTCAGCGGTGTCCGAGGCTTGGGCTCGGACGAGATCGAGGTGCAGCTGCTCGAGCTGCGTCTGGGCGATGCCGCGACGGGTTCGGAGCTTTCCGAGCATTCCGTGTGCAGCTTCCAACCCCTCGATGCGGTCACGAAGCGCATCTCGCTGGCTTGCGAAGAGGCTGAGCTCGTCGTCGGCCGTGGCGGAGTCGAAGGCGACCTGGGCGAGGTTGAGTTCGCGTTCGACCTCCTCTCGTTCCGAGGAGGGGGCTTGCCGGAGGAGGGTTGCCACGCGCTCATCGAGGGTCGCGACCGTCCGCTCGAGGTCATCGAGAGCCTTGAGCAGCGGCGCTGCTTGTTCGGCTGGGCGACGCGAGAGCAGGCGACGGCTGGCGGCGGCGAGGGATGCCAAGCCGTCGGAGGTCGTGGGACGGGGGCCCAAAGCCTCTGCAAGCGCTTCGACCGAGTCGAACCGGGCGTCGGAGTCGTGGGCCACGGCGCGGAGCACCGCGGTGCGGACGGCCGGGGGGATGTCGATGCGGATCGGCGTGTCGCGGAGTTTGCCGGCCAACACAGCCCGAGGCAGCGGGCGGTCGTCCTTCGGCTGGTAGGGGTGCACGCCGTACAGCGCCTCGTAGAAGACGACCCCCAACGCGAACTGGTCGGAACGTGCGTCGGCGTCCTCTCCGCGGAACTGTTCGGGCGCCATGTATCGCGGCGTCCCCAGCATGGTGCCGGTCTGAGTGAGGAGGTCCGCCGTGTTGCCGGGGTCGCTGGGCTTTGCGAGCCCGAAGTCGAGCACTCGAACACGGCCGTCGTTGCCGACCATCACATTCTCGGGCTTGAAGTCGCGGTGGACCAAGCCTGCGCCGTGGGCTGCTCCGAGTCCGCCAGCCGCCTGGTCGAGGACGTCGATGATGTCGGCGGTGGGTCGGGGCTCCCGCAGCCAATCGCGAAGCGTTCCGCCCTCGACCTTCTCCATCGCGACGAAGACGGCCCCCTCATGAGTGCCGACGTCGAACACCGTGACGACGTTGGGGTGAGAGAGCCGAGCCATGGCGCGGGCTTCTCGCTGCAAACGCTCCGCGGCCGCATCCATCTCATAGCCGGGGCGCAGAAGCTTGAGCGCGACCGGGCGGTCGAGGGATGTGTCCTGTGCGGCGAAGACGATGCCCATGCCGCCCGCGCCGAGGCGCTCGCCAAGTCGGTAGCGGCCGATCTGGACCGGGGCTGTGGACTCACTCCCGAACAGCTTGCCCCGGACGGAGGCCTCGAGTTGGCGTTGCTCGAGGTCGCGGCCGGTTGTGCTCGCGTTACGAGTACGGCCGACGGTGGGCTCGTATCCGATCTCGCTGGGGCCGGTCGCCCGGGCAGGGAGAGGAGCGGGGGCAGCGGGGATGAGTGCGGCTGGAGCGACCGGAGGTCCGGCCTGTGGGGCGGGTGCCATGGGGGGCACCGTGCCGCCGCTTTGGTACGCGGTCTGCCCTGCGGGGAGTGCCTGCGGCTTCTTGCCGTTCCAGCTCCCGATCACGGGTAGTCGCCCAGCTTCGTTGAGGATCTTGGCGTGGTGCAGGACGTTTCTGTTCCTGCCATGCATGAACACGCCGAGCCCCCAGAAGATGAGCAGGGGCGTTGGGAAACCCGTGACGACATTCACCGCCAGGAACACCAGCGCGTGGACCATCCAGCCGTTGACGGTCTTGTGTCGCGCGTGGTCGATCGGGTCGCCCTCGAAGGCAACCTCCTGGGAGTACAGATGCAGTTCGCCCAGCTTCCGCCAGCTGGGGTCGTCGGCACGTCGAGCCAACTCGAGGCCGGTGAACTTGCCTCGGCGGAGTTTGCTACGGAGACTCGCCTCCGACATCTGGCGGACCCGGCCGTCGGACGTCTGGACGAAGTACTCCCACATCGGTTCGTGATGGTACGGCAAAGCCCGTCGGGTTTCACCCAGGCCGGGTTTCGATCCACAGGTGCTGTGCTTGCGCGAGCACGGTGCCGTCTGCGGTCGCGATCGCGGCGCCGGCGTAGTGCTTGCGCCCCTGCGTGGTACGGCCCCATCCGTAGACGATCAGGGGTTCGTCGCCCGGAACGGGGCGCCCCAGTTTGGCGGTCATCTCGGCGAGCAGGAAGAGTTTGTCGTACGGGACCTTCAGCCCGAAGAAGCTCGGGCAGTCGAGGGCCGCCCAAACAAAGAGGGGATCGATCGTGCCATCGGAGGTCAGCAGTCCGGCGCTGGGCGTCCAGGTGCAGGCTGCGATCGGCCGGTCTTCGAGCGGTCCGGCGAACAGGCGGAGCCCGTCCCCAGCCTCACGTTCGGGGCCGCAGACGAAACATCGGGGAAAGACGTGGGTATGAAAGCCCGTGTATCGCTCTTGGGCGGCCCGAGCCTCTTCGAAGGACGGGGGGGGCGGCACATCCTCCCATGTTGTCGTGGACGGAACGCCTTGGGCCACGAAGGTCTCCCCGTGGTGAAGCTCGATGCCTGTGTCCGTTCGGACAACGCTCAGGGGCGTGTCGAGAGGCGGCTTGGCTCGAAGCCGGACCGTGGCGTCTTGGGTCATCAAGTCGGCGACGACCCCACAGGCGTATCCACCGTTCGCCGACCCGTCGGGTCCGTTGAAGCGGCTGTCGATCGTCACGGTGTCCATGCTGGGTGAGGGTAGCAAGCCCGAGCTGTCGAACACGGCGGGTGGGCTCACGAACGGAGCGAGACGCTACTCGGGGGAGTCCACGAGGCCGGGATGGTCCTCAGGCCGGGGTGCGGATGCGTCCCAGTGGAACCGCCGCGCCTTCTCGGAGATCTTTCGGTCATTGATGCTCGCCTCGCGCCGCCGCATCAGGCCCTCGTCATCGAACTCCCACAGCTCGTTGCCGTACGCCCGAAACCACTGTCCGGCGGCATCGCGCCATTCGTACTGAAATCGAACGGCGATGCGGTTGTCTCCGAATGCCCACAGCTCCTTGACCAGGCGGTAGTCGAGCTCCTGGTCCCACTTGCCCTCCAGGAATGCACGGATGTTTTCGCGGCCCTTGAAGATCTGAGCGCGGTTGCGCCAGTGGCTGTCGAGCGAGTAGGCCATCGAGACGCGTTGTGCGTCGCGGCTGTTCCACGCGTCCTCTGCGGCGCGGACTTTCGCGAGAGCGGTCTCGTGGGTAAACGGGGGGACGAGCTTGGGCGCAGGCATCGCGGGTTCGATGTTGATCGAAACGCGCGCGCGGACGCGGCTGTTACGCGGCGGGGTTGTCAGTCCGGGCGAACGTGTCGCTCGAACCAGAACGTCCCCAGTGGAATCAGGCTGGCCACAAAGCCGACGGCCTGCCGAGCGACACTCCAACGCCGGACGCGCCCTGTGACGACGAGGGCGACGATGAAGATGAGCTGAAACACTCCGTGGGCCCAGCCAAACCATCCCTGGCCGCCGTCGAGGACGATGCCGGCGCCGTGCTTGAGCGGCATGTAGACACCGAACAGCATGAGCAGAGACACACCCTCGGCCCGGGCGAGCCAGGAAAACCACTGTGTCGTGGCATCGGACGCTTCGCTCTCGGGATCCTCGGCGGTCGACCGACGAGCCGCGAAGATGGCCGCGGGGGTGGCGATGGCCGCGGGCAGTGCGAGGCCGAGGAGCCAGGCGTGCTCCAAGTTGCGTGCGCTCATCCATCCGAACGCACCGAGGAGACCGGTGAGGGCGAGGGCTGCGGGGACCGGGCGAACCCGCTGCGCGGTTGCTGTCCAGCATGCGGCCCCGTAGCCGAGCAGGCCTGCGAACAGAGCGCGCGAGACCCAGGGGTCACCGATCGACGCGCCGACCTTCTTGGTCAGGGCGTAGCCGAACACGAGCACCCCGATGATCGAACATGTTCCCAGGAAGAGACTCGCTCGGCGTCGGGCCGAGGGCGTCCCCCCGAAGATGCCGCCGAGAACCGCGGCCGTCAGCAGCGCGACGCTGATGAACTTGCAGAATCGGAGCACTGCCCACGCGGTCATGGGCGGAGACTTACCAGGCCCGGGCCCCGGCGCAAGATCACATCAGGATGCCGCGCTGGTCGACGCCGATCAGGGCCGGCTGTGCGTCCTTCGGAGTGCCGAGACGGTCTTCGAGGTTCACCTCGATCATCCGACTGATCGAGGACAACGGCAGACCGTTGAAGAACATCGTGAATGGGTCCTCCAGAACCCGGCCAGCCTCACTGATCAGGCCGAACGCCAGGCACACGATGAGGCTGATTGGGATCGCGGCCCAGCTGAGCGTAGGGACGACGCTCAGCGGGAACAGGATCCCGAAGGTGAGGATGAGGCGCTCGGCGATGAAGCTGTAGCCGCGCGGCATCGGTGTCTTCTTGATGCGCTCACAGCCGCCCTGAATGTCGAGCAGGTGCTTCAGGCTCTCGTCGAGATCCGAGAGTCGAAAAGCGTCCAGCGAACCCGCGTCGTGCAGCGCGACCAAAGCGTCGAGCTGCTTGGCGAGAAGCGCGTGGGTCAGGTTGCTTTCGTGACGCCATGGCTCGACCTCGCCGGGCAGCATTCGAAGGAAGTCCTCGTCCTCGAATGGATCCTGGACCCGGAGCAGGGACCGCAGTGCGTGAACGTAGGCCGCGTGTCGACGCACGATGTCCTGCTGGACCTGGGTGGCCTTGCCGTCTTGCTTCGGGAGGTACGACATGATCTGCGAACTGAAGTGACGCGATGTGTTGATCATGCGTCCCCACAACTTGCGCCCCTCCCACCAACGGTCGTAGGCCGAGTTCGTCCGGAAGCTGACGAAGATGCCGAGCGCACCGCCGATGACCGCAACCGGGACCGTCGGAAGCTGCAACCAGCCAAATCCGGCAACATCGTGGAGCACGACGATGAGCATCGCCGCGCAGATGAACCACAGCGAGTTCTTCCATTGCCATTGGAACAGGCGGAGGACCGAGCCTCCGTTGCTGACCATCATGGCTGAACGCCTCGTCGAACCGACCTACGCATGAGGCGGAAACTACACCGGGCGGCCGAGGATCCGACAGGGGGCACGGGTGTTTGCCGCACGGGACCCGACGCATGCCTCGGTGCGTCCCCCAGATGGGCAGCACCATGGGCCCAGTGCGTGTCTATTCGTCCGGGTTCTCGGGACTGTCGGGAACAGGCTTCTTGCCGAGACGCTTGACCGGGGTTGCGATCAGCTCCACGTGGACGCTCTCCCAGCCCTCGGCGGCCGCATCGTCGATCGCCTTTCCGAGCTCTTTCTCCGTCAACGTGCGTTCGGGTCTCTCGCGTCCGATCTTGCAGTCGAAGGCCCAGAAGTCCATGTCCTCGGGAAGAGTCTTGCCGCGCTCCCGCTTGATGTACTTCCGGAGCTGGTGCTTGATGTTCTCGACCACCCGGGCTGGCTTGTGTTTGGGGTGTTCGAGCGAGAACGACTTCCTCATCGGTAGCCTTGTTGCGCGCGCCGGGCGATTTGTCCAGCCGGTGCCGCCGCGGCGCCGTGCTTCAGCGGAACGGGGAGGGGTCTTCTTCTTCAGGGAGGGCCAGCGGCGTGAAAACCTCGCCGATGAGGCCCCACAGGGCCTCCGTCTGTGTCGCGCGAGACTGCTGATTCCACAGCATCAGCAGCGGCAGCATGACGGCGCCCGCGGGCACACCAAAGAGCAACAGAAGCAAGGGAAGGGCGATCGCGGCCCAGCCCCCGCCGAGAATCGCCCCGCCGATGCTGAGCGTCACCAGCAGGGCTACCCCTGGGAGGATGTAGCGCTTCCAGTGAGGACCGGTGCCGACCAGCGATCCGGGGGTGCCTGATTCGATTCGGCCGTAGACCGTGCACCCGCGTTCGTCGTCCTCGAGGTCCACGACGACGATCGGTGACGGTGTGTCCGCAGGGCCCGCCCATCGACGTAGCCGGAGCTCGTCGGGACCGCTGCGGGCGACGAGGAACGGAGCGCCGTGCGGGGGTGAGGGGCCGGGTGCGGGGTCGTCACTCGCCCGCACCTCCTCGTGCGCACAGAGGTGCTCCCACAGCGCGTCCGATCCCAGCTCGACCCGGAACGAGAAGGTGCGTCGGTCCTTGGGCGCCATCGCCGAGCCTGGTTGTAGCAGCGTCCGCGTCCGCGACCCCCTCATCGCGACGGAAAGCGCCGTACAAGGCCGTTTCTGGCTGTTTACGTGGGGCCGACGCATCGTGGCGTTTCGCCCGCAGCGGCCCATCCCGTGCACAGGCCGGCCCTCGCTGATGCTGGTACTCTGCCGCGGTTGACCGGTCAGGCTACGCGTGTCCTGCTGGGCGATTCCACCGCGTCCCAGCTCCCCAGCAACATCCTCGACACCGTCGTCGAGGTCTGCCTGTTTGCGCGCGACGTGAGCATCGCGCACGAGGACACCGAAGACCTCTGGCGTCAGCTCGAGGCCGCGGAGCAGAGCTTCTCGGAGATCTCCGAGCAGCTCCAGCGCTTTCGCCGGGTGGGGGAGTCCGGACTGTTGGACGCAGTCAAGGACGCGTCCCGGGCGGAGATGAAAGAGCACGGGCACCAAGCCGTCGATGCTCTTGGGGCTCAGGTCGATGGCTGGCTCGCGCAGTACAAGAAGGCTCGCGATGCGCAGGTCGCTGAGTTTCGCAGCCGGATCGACACGCTTCACAAGCAGATGCTCGCTTCACTGGACCGTTTCGCGTTGCCTTTGCGTGGGCAGCCGACGCAGCGTCAAGTACGGCGCGACCTCGAAGGTGGGACAGAGAGCGGCTACCTCGACACGACAAAGCTCGAACTCCTGCCTGGGCTCCGAGCTGAGCTTCAGCTGGAGGACACGCAGAGCGAGCAGCCCCGCAAGGTCAAGAGTCTGCTCGGCAAGGGCTCGACGCTGCAGGTCGGCACGAAGAAGACCCTGTTACGACGGACCGAGGAGCCCGCACACGTCAGCCTCGACGACCTCGTGATCTCGGCTGCGCGGGTCGGCTCGGACTCGATGCGGCTCGAGTTGGCGAAGAAGGCCGCGGGCCCGGTGACCTTGCGTCTGGGCCTCGGACTCTCCGAGGGTCGGGTAGTCGGGCGGGGCGAGTTGGCGGACGGTACCGGGAACCAGCTTCCCGAGGAGGACGGGGAGGTGATGCAACGGCTGTGGGATGCGATGCAAGCCGAGGTGGCACGCGTCGTGGCCTCTCCCGCTCGCAGCTTGAGCTATGCGCTGCGAGACGAGCCCGTCGAATCTCCTGCGGGATACGTGAATGTGGCCGAACGGATTCTCGAGCACTACCGCCCGATGATTCGCACGATCATGGAGCACAGTCCCAACACCGAGGAACTCACCATCAAGGTCGAGGTTGGGGATCGTCGCGAAGAAAAGTGGATCACGCGTCAGGCGCTGGCGGCTCACCTCGCGTCGGTGCCCGAGGCGTTCGCGTCTCGCTTGCGTGTGCCTGAGGTCTTCGAGCCGCCCGAGAAAGTCACGACATCGGCAACGAGGAGTGGTGGCAAGGGGACTGCGATCAAGCAGAAGCAAGCCACGCCTCCGGAGCTCGAAGCATCGGCGGGAGAGATCGAGGTCGATCCGCTCGAGGACAAGGCCACGCGAGCCTACACGGCCATCCCCGCCGAGTTGTTGGTGCCGGACGACACACAAGACATCTCGCTCACCGACCTCGAGGTCTCCGAAGAGCCCGAAGACTTCGAGGATACGGACGAGAACAGTGACGGCGAGCTGCCGACCCGTGACCTCGGGTCCGTGGAGAACCTCAGCCCTGGCAAGCCCGCATCGGCTCCGGCTGAGAGCGCGGAGGCGAAGGCATCGGACGCTCCCAAGCCGCCGTCCACAGCCGAAGTCGACACCGCGGGGAAGCCGAAGCCAGAGTCGCAAACGGTCGCGAGAGCGGACGCCAAGCCTGGCCCGCCTGCGGCACCCAAGGTGCCAGGAATCCCGACGCCGAAGAAGCCCCCTCCGCCCGCGGGCCTACGACGACTCAAGCGTTAGGAGCCTCTGGTGACACCCAACACGACGTCTCTCGTGGCCCCTTAGATGCCTCGATTGGGATCGCAGGCTGACGCCACTGCCGTGCTGCGGGAGGTGTTCGGCCATCCGAGGTTTCGCCCCGGGCAACGAGACGCCGTCAAGGCGGCCGTGGCCGGTCGCGACGTCGTGGTGTTGTTGCCGACGGGGCGTGGCAAGTCGCTGTGTTACCAGGTCCCGGCCATGGTGGCGCGTCGTCGTGGACGCGGCACGGCGGTCGTCGTCTCGCCACTGATCGCGTTGATGGACGATCAGGTGTCGCAGTTGCGGGGCAAGGGGGTGCGGGCCGCCGCGCTGCACAGTCATCGCACGCCCGAGCAGCGCATCGAGACGATCGAGGCGTTCGAACAAGGGACGCTCGACCTGCTGTACGTGTCCCCGGAGCGAGCCGCGACCGAGGAGTTCCGTCAGCGACTGGAGGCGGGCGATGTGTCGATGTTGGCGATCGACGAGGCGCACTGCATCAGCCAGTGGGGCCACGATTTTCGTCCAGACTACATGCGGCTTGGCGAGCTGCGCGGGAGGCTCGATGTCCCAGTTGTTGCCCTCACCGCGACCGCGACACCTCGAACCCTGGCTGAGGTCGTGGACCGGCTTCGGCTGCGCGAGCCGGAGCGGGTCACGGCCAGCTTCGCCCGCAAGAACCTGGCATTTGTGGTGCGCTGCTTCGAACCGGAACACGACCGTGTTCACGCATTGCGCCACGAACTCGACCGATTGAAGCTTCGCGATGGGCCGCTGGGCGGACGCGCGATCGTCTACTGCTCGACCCGCGACGCCGTCGATGCGGTGACCCACCGCCTGCGAGCAGAGGGCTACCCGGTGGCGGGCTACCATGCAGGGCGCGACGCGAAGGCTCGCGATCGGGCGCAGCGTGCCTTCGAGACCAACAAGGCCCGCGTGCTCGTGGCGACAAGTGCATTCGGCATGGGGGTCGATCTTCCCGACGTTCGGGTGGTCGTTCACCTTCAGGCACCAGGCAGCCCTGAGGCGTACTATCAGGAGGCGGGCCGGGCAGGGCGAGACGGCAAGTCTGCCCGCTGCGTGCTGTACTTCGGCGACGACGACGTTCGCATTCAGCGTCATCTTGCCGGGTCGAGTGAAGCGCTCAGCGCCTTGGAACACTACGCTCAGACGGACAGCATGTGCCGCCAGCAGTCGCTGTGCGAGTACCTCGAGGGCGAGCCAGGGGAGGACCTCTGCGGACGGTGCGACGTTTGCAAGCCATCCCTCAAGCGCGCGCCAGCGCCGAAACGACGCAAGCCGCTGACGAAGGCGGACCGCAAGACCGTGGTCCGGGCACTGCGTCGGTTGGGGCGCCCGGTCTTGATCGAGGCGCTCTCTCGGGCGCTGCGGGGCTGGGAAGTCAAGCGACTCTCCAAGGCCGACCTGTTGACCTTGCCCGAGCTCGGGGCATTGCAGAGACACGATGACGCGGCCGTGCTCGAGGCGCTCGATGACCTTGTCCTCGAAGGCGTGCTGCGGCGGCGAAGGGGCCAGCGGGGGCCCACTGTGGCGCTGGCCGGGGTCGATGACGATGAGTTGTCGTTCCGGGACCGTGCCCTCCCGCCGCCCACATCCGGGTCGACGTCGATCGCACCCGAACTCGACCGAGCCTGTCGCGCCAAGGCGCGCGAACTCGATGTCCGGCCGTCTGCGCTCATGGCCCGGCGGACGCTGGTCGGGATCGACCGCGTGCGGCCGCAAACCTTGGACGAGTTGCGACGTGTTCCGGGGATGCGGGAGTCGACCGTCGCGGCGATGGGCGAGGAGCTGCTGGCGTTGGTCGAGCGGTACGCCCTGTCTCGCGTCCGAGGGTCGTAGACTACGACTCGGGTTCGGAGCCAGACTCGGGCGCGAGGCGGCCGTAGATCACCAGGGCGATCGCAGCCACCGCGGCGATGCCGACGAAGACGAACCAGATGTAGTGGGCGTGCGCATAGGCCTGGGGCATCGCGCCCTCGCCCGCGAGTGCGGCGACGCGCTGTGCCTGGTCGGCCGCGGAGAGTGTCTTGGGGTCCGGGCAGAACGCCTCGAGCAGGAAGCCCGAGGTGATGAACCCAAGCAGTGACGCGAGGAACGAGTGCAGATGGCTGAACCCGAGGTAGAGGCCCTCCTCGCCCTTGGGGGCCTGCAGCGAGAAGTACTCGAGAAAGCGCGGAGAGATGAAGCTCTCGGCCATGCCCTGGAACATGATGCCGACGATCATCATCAAGGCGACCGGGTGCATTCCGAGGATGAGGCTTCCGTCGGTCATGTTTCCGGCCGCCATGGCAAAGGCGGAGAACGGCATCACGAACATGCCCACCGTCATCGAGGTGAGGGCGGAACGGTTTTTCATCAGCGCCGTGACGGCGCCGATCGTCACGACCACCGTCGCTGGGTTGACGTTCGCGTACCAAGACGGAGATGCGTCTTCGCCTGCCATCCGCAGCACGTACTTCGGCATCGTCGCGTAGAGCTGGTGCTGGACCATCCAGAAGCCCGTGATGATGACGATCAGCAGGACAAGCCGACGTTGGGCGAGCACCCCGCCCAGCGCGCCCCACAGCTCCGCGACGGACTTGCCCTCACCTTGGCCCGGCCGAGCTTTGTAGAGGAACAACACCAAGGTGAACGCGACCAGCGTCATGCCGGCTGCGAACAGGTTGAGCGCGATCAGCCCCTCGTTGCCCATGCTCTCTCGGAGGGGTTTGACGATGGTCTTGCCCCCGAATGCCCCGATGTTGACCAGCGCGTAGAAGATGGAGTAACCGCGCGCTCGGTTTGCCGCGGTGGTCTCCTTGGCCACCGTCCCCGTGATCACGGACTTGATGAACGAGCCGCCAATCATGACGAACGTCATCACAGGGATGAACAGCCATTTGTGACCGGTGTTCTGCAGGCCGGAGAACGTGACATCCCGGCCGTAGCTGACCAGGCCTGCGCTCTCGAGCAACGTGGGCAGCAGCCACATGCCACCGTAGCCGAGCGTGAGCAGACCAAACGCGAGCAGCAGCGCCCGACGGAATCCGATGCGGTCTGCGTAGGCGCCGGAGAACGTGGGCAGGAGGTAGAGGCCCGCTGAAAACACGCCCGAGACCGTCGCTGCCTCGATGTCGCTGAATGCGAGGATGCGGCTGAGGTAGAGCGTGATCGCGACGAACACCCCGTACCAGGCCGCCCGCTCGAGGAGCTCGACCACGTTGGCCACCCAGAACGCACGGCTGAAGCCCGTCTTCGACTCGCTCATGGCAGGGATGGTGCCTGCTCGTTCGCCGCGGGGCTACACTGCCCCGACATGCGATGGCTCCTGTTGGCGGTATTGACCGTGGGCTGCGGCGGACCCCGTGAGCCCGAAGAGGCTCCCACGGCTCCCCCGCCGGCCGTCACGCCTGCCGTCGAGGCGGAGAGCGAACCGCCCTTCGAGCCCCCGACCCCGGTCTCTGCGCCGGCCCCGGAAGAAGCAGAAGACGAATCAGAAGCAGAGCCTCCGCCCTCGAACGTTCCTTCCGGGGCTCGGCTCGTCGCAGCGTCCGCGCGTCCGGGTCTGATCGCCTTCTCGGATGCACTCGAGACCGAGGGGTCGGTCTGGGTGGGGCAGCTTCGGGGCAACGGCGGCCGCGACACCGTGATCTTTGTACCGCCGGGTGTTCGAGCCGACCAACCGTTCGACTGGGTCGTCCACTTCCACGGCACCTACTCCGAGAACATCGCCGAACCCCAGAATGGAGTGCCGAAGAAAGCGTGGGTCGGCTGGGACCGACTGCAACAGACGATGGATGCGGTGACCGACGTGCAGGCCAAGGGTGGTCACAACCTGGCGCTGCTGTACCCGATCAGCTCAGGAAAGCGCATGGAGCCGGAGTGGAAAGGGTGGAGTAACAAGATGTACGACCGCATGTGGATGACGGCCGTGCCCGGCGACCCACGCTACATCGACGACTTCGACGCGATGGTGGACCAAGCCACAGGGGTTCTGGAGTCCGAGTTGGGCGTGCCAAAGCAGCGTGTCCAGCCACGCGTGCTCGCCGAGGGGCACAGTGCTGGCGGCATCGCGCTTCGCAACGTCGCGGCTTCAGGGACCGAGCGGGTCAAAGAGTACGTCTTCCTCGACGCGAGCTTTCAGGATTGGGCGGACGGATGTTTTGCTGCCGTGAAGGCACAGGGGCAAGACGCGCTCGTCACGTTGGTGATCACGCACGGTGGCATCGCGGATCCGTTCGGCAAGCGCGACCCGTGGTGTGACCGCCTCGAGGGTGCATCGAAGAGTTGGCCGGAGACCGCCGTAACGTGCGCTGGGCACCCAGAGCGCCGGACCGGCTTCGGCAAGCTCACCTGCGAGACCCACGAGGAAGCCGCGAAGTCCTGGCCTGACTACGCGCCGTGGTGTCAGGCCATGAAGAACGACATGGCAGACGAACCCGGCGTGTTCGTGTTGCGCACGAAGGTCCCCCACGGAAAACAGCCCCGGCACTTTGTCGCGGGGCTGGAACTACCGCCGGGCCGACTCGAGTAGCGCCTCAGTTGCCGGGTGTTTTTCCGCGTTCGTCGACCCAGCCTGCCTTGGCATCCGGGAACGCGTCGCAGTAGGGCACGTACGGCTTGAGGTCGACAATTGGCGTGCCGTCGAGCAGGTCCGTGCGCTCGATGGTCAACCGCAGACCCTCGACGTGGAGGAGGCGGACAGCGGAGAGCGCGATGGGATTGGGTCGATGTGGCGCGCGGGTGGAGAGCAGCCCCTTCTTCTTGAAGCCGGGGACCGCCACCTTGTTGTTCCACCCGTGGTTGAGGTGCATCCAGGACAGGACCCAGAGCATCTCGAAGCCCTGAAGATCTTCGGTTGCATGTGGCGTGAGCACCCCAGGAAACAACTCGAGGACCGTCTCCTCCGAAGGCCGCAGCTCGGGTTTGGCGTGAAGCACGGCCTGGCGCGGCGTCCCGTGGCGCTCTTTGTGGGGAGAACGCACCACGCCGATCGGGCGTAGGGTCATCTCGGTGGGAAACTCCGCGTCCTGCGTATAAAACTTCGGCGGGATCGGCGTGGCCACGTGCGGTGAGTACCATGCAGGCGTGAAGCCGGAGGCGCAGCCCGACACACAGCCTGACGACCAGGTGGTCGAGCACGTGGTGCCGGATTCACAGGCTGGCATGCGTGTCGATGCTGTTCTCGTGGCGATGCTTCCGTGGCGTTCGCGAGGTGAGCTGGCTTCGTTCGTTGCCCGCCGTGCGGTCACCGTCAATGCCAGCGTTTGCAAGAAGGCCAGACGTCTCAAGGTGGGGGACGTCGTGCGCATCGTCTTGCCCCGGGCCGTCGAGGACTTGGACGCGATTCGGGCACTCCCTTTGGACATCGCGTTCGAGGACGAGGATCTGGTGGTGGTCAACAAGCCATCGGGCCTCGCTGTTCACCCGAGCGCGGGCGTGCAGACGCTGAACCTGTTGCGCCGGCTTCAGCTTCGATACGACGAAGAAACTCCAGATTCGGGCGCGTGTCCGTCGGTTGTCCACCGCCTCGACCGCAACACGTCCGGGGTGATCGTCTATGCGCGCCGACGGGAACTCGTCGCGTTCTATACCGGCCAGTTCGAGGCCCGGACCACCGCGAAAACGTATGTGGCACGTGTGCATGGGGTGGTGCCCGAGCGCGGCGAGTGGTCGTGGCCCTTGCGTGTCGAGGACGCGACGAACGTGGTCGTCGACCAGCATGGCAAGCCGAGCCGGACCACGTTCGAGCGGATGGAGACCGACGGGGACACCAGCCTTGTGCGGGTCCGTCCGATCACCGGACGCAAACACCAAATCCGGATCCACTTCGCGCACGGCGGGCACCCTCTTTGCTTTGACGACCTCTACGGGGTTGATGGCCAGCCGGATGTCTGGCCCCCCGAGGCGAGGCTGGGCCTTCATGCCCACGTGCTCGAACTCGATCACCGCAACGGAAAACGCCTCCGGTTCGAAGCATCGATCCCGGAGGCGTTGCGCCCGCGCGCGAGGTGAGGAGGGTCAGCCCTTGCGGCGGCGAACGCAAGCCAGGCCGAACAGGCCGAGCATCCAAAGCCCTTGGGGCGGGGGCCCGCCCGCGTTGCAGCCACCGTCGCTGGAGTTGGCCCCTCCGGTGTCGGTGTCCTCGCCTGACGAGTCGTCGCTGCCGGATGCGGAAGCAGAGTCGCTGTTGCCCGAGGCCGAGTCGTCTCCGCTCGCGGAGTCCGAGGCCGAGCCGGCGGTCTGAGATGCGGAACCGCTGTCCGTACCGCCGCCCGAGGAACTTGATGCCGAGTCGGACGTGGCGGCACCGGAGGACGAACCGGTGGCGCCATCCGAAGCCCCACTGGTCTCGGTATCGGCGGAGGAGGAGGTTGAGCCGGGGCTCGCTCCGGTGCTGGACTCGCCGTTCGTGGTTCCGTCGGTCGAAGTCGTCCCGTCCGTGCCGGTGGTGCCCTCCGACTCGGATTCACCTCCGCCCTCAGCGGGAAGCACCGTGATCGTCACCGTGTCTTCGTCGTACTGGTCGTCGGCATCGAGCGCGAACACCCGGAAGTCGTAGCTCCCTTCGACCAGCGCGCTGACGGTGAGGGTCTGGGTGTCTTCGCCCGAAAGCGTGAGCGGGTCGCCGTCGGTCTGCGTCCACTCGAACGTGACCGCATCGTCGTCGGTGATGAAGGCCGCGATGTCGAATGAGCCCTCGTCGGCGGTCACCGAGAAGTCAGGGCCCGCGGAGACTTCCGGCAGGTCGTATTGCTGCAGCCAGGTGTACAGACCGACGTCGTAGGGGACCGTCGGGATGACGGTCGTGTTGGGGAGCGTGTAGCCATCGTAGACAGGGTCGTCCATCCCGTCCGCGGGGTTGATCGTCCGGGCCCAAACGTTGTGTCCGGCGCCCTGGTACATCGTCAGTTGAGCAACGGGGTGTGGCTCGGGGCAGTCGGCGACATCTTGCACGAAGCGCGCGAGGTCGTCGGGGTCGAAGTACTCGACAGTGTCGTTGTCTCCGTGGAACGCCCACAGCGCGGTGCGTCCCATGTCGCACGGGCCCGGCGTTTCGGGGTCGGGCGAGCCGGCACCGACACCGGGAAGCAGCGCGACCGCGGCGTACCGGCCGGGGTCGTTCAGCGCGTGCAGCGACACGCTGTAGCCGCCCATCGACATCCCTGTGAGGTAGATCCGGCGCGGGTCGACGTTGTAGTTGGCGATCAGGAAGTCGAGGTACTCCTCCATATCCGCCGGGTCATAGGGGTTGCCCAAGACGAACAGCGGCGCTGGGTTTTGCGGAGAGATGACGATGAATGGGCGCTCTTCGTCGTCCCATTGGTCTGCCGCGCCGCCGCCGTACAGCTGGCTCCACAGGTGCATCTGCGGCCCATGTCGAAGGTTGCGGCACAGGAACTCGCCAGGGTTGTTCGGACCCGTGCATCCTCCAGGAGGGAGCGTCCCGTTGCCGTTCTCACCGATCCCCGAGAGAAAGATCAGCATCGGGAACGGCTCGCCCACGGTGTCGTAGTCCGTGGGCAAGTACTCCCAGTAGCCGTAGTGGTTGTCGGGGATCTTGTCCTCGTCCACGTCGACCGTGTCGATCTCGATGCCGACGAGCTGCCCTGGATCGGCCGATGCCGCGACGGGCATCGAGCCGACACCCAACACCAAGCTTGCTTGAATCAGTCTCTTCATAGTGCTGCCGACGTCCCACGCCGAAACGGCGCTCACGTCCCCCAGAAACCGAGATTAGCACCGATCATGGGGCCGAGGGACCCCATGGCATCGCCGTGAAGCCGACCAGCTCAGCGTGCCGCGCGGAGTGCGACGAGAAGTGCGTCAAGCTGTGCCGCGCCGAACTTCCGGGCCCGCTCCGGCGACCAGCCCAGCGGATGTGGAGTGTCGGCCGTATCCTTGAATGGCATCTCCAACGTGACGGCTAGGCAGCCGAATCGCTCGCCGACCCAGTTGCTGGCCATCGTGTTGTTGGCCTCGCCGTGTTCCGGCACCGGGTACCCGAACTTCGTCTGAAAGTCAGGGCTCGCGACAAGAAGGGCGTCGCTGTATCGCTTCTCCCGTTCTTCCTTCGCATTGTCCCAGGACTTGATGCCTTCGCCGCCGCTGATGAAGTTGTAGGGCAGGGCTTCGTCCCCGTGAACATCCAGGAAAAAATCGACGCCGCTGCGCTCCATCGCTGCGCGCACGTGGAAAACCTCGGGGCTGCTTTGTACGTTCGGCTCTTCCCACTGGCGGTTGAGGTTCTTACCCGCCGCGTTGTTCCGGAGGTGGCCGCGGAACGAGCCATCAGGATTCATGTTCGGGACGATGTACAGGCATGCGCGTTCGCGAACCTCTCGAGCGACGGGATCTTCATCGTCGAGCAGTCGGTCGAGCAGCCCTTCGATGAGCCACTCCGCCATCGACTCCCCGGGGTGCTGACGCGCGATGATCCAGCATGAGCGCTTGTCGTCCCCATCGTCCCCGACGGTGAGCAGGTCGATGTCACGACCGTCGACCGTTGCACCGAGCCGGCTGAGCGTCACGTCGTCCACCATCTGCGCCTCCGCGATGAGGTCGTTGTGGTGGTCGAGCGAGTAGGGAGCGAAGTACGCGTACCAACACGCGTCGTGCTCCGGCGTGTGTTCGATGATGAGCTCCCCGCCCTCGTACCGGGTTGGCACGCGGAACCAGTGCCCGCGGTCGTACGAGGCGCAGGCTCGATAGTCCTTCCAACCTTCCGGGTAGCTGGCACGCCGCGCGTTGGTGATGGTCATCGTCAGCGGCACGCCCTTCGAACCCGTCACCCGATAGTGAAACCACTGGAAGTGGTCCTCGCCAGCGTCGGGCCGAATCTCCAGCTCGATGCCGGTTGGGTCGTCCGCTTTGACGACGACGATGTTCCCCGAGTCGAAGGCACTGCTGATGTCCATCGAGGCAACGCTATGGACGGGGCAGAGTCGTGTCAAACGCGGGTTGAGCGGCTCTCGCAGGGGGTTGGGAGGCAGGCGGTAGGAGGCTTCTGACGGGCACGGACCCCCTGCCCCCCGGGCGCCGTCGGGCTTGTTTGGGGGGGGGAGAAGCGTGGCACGGTGCCCCGACTTGGGTCCCGCGATGCTTCGACTCCCCTCCACCATTCTTGCTCTGGCACTGGTTCCGGCTTGTTTCACACCGAACCAGGTGGATCCGATTCCGGGTGATACCGATGCGGGAGAAGCGACGGACACCACGGGGGCGACGGCTGGCGGCATGGTGACCGGCCCGGGCTCGAGCGGAACGTCCTCGGGAGGCGGCGCGACTCTTCCCACGGGAGTTGAGTCCACAGGCACCGACACCGGGGACACCGCAGAAACTGGAATTGGGGCAGAGAGCAGCACTGGAGAGGTCCAGTGCGAGGGTCCGCTGGTCGCGTGCGGGACCGGGGCATGCGAGATCGACCGGATGGCCGATCCGCTGCACTGCGGCGAGTGCGGGCAC
The DNA here is from genome assembly GCA_050633305.1 of Nannocystales bacterium. Lineage (GTDB taxonomy): Bacteria > Myxococcota_A > Polyangia > Nannocystales > Nannocystaceae > CAJXVA01. The sequence goes on along the minus strand of JBOEGF010000008.1, from coordinate 190,111 downwards.
GATTGTCTAGGGGGCGAGTGCGAAGCCGGGGAGTGCCAGCCCGTGTCGCTGTTTGTGGAGGGGGACCTGCGAGACCTCGCAGCGGATGAGGACTACGTCTACTTCGTCACGGCCGGGACGCTAGAGCGGATCCCGCAGCAGCTCATGCCAGACCCGGAGATTCTCGCCGATGACGGCCCCGATCCGGGACCCGGGAAGCGAGAGATCGAAGCGACCGGGGAGGGGATTGTCCTCACCGGGGGAATCATGCCCGACGGGTTTGTACGTCTGATCTCGCTCAACGGGGCACCTGCGCAGGGCCTTGACTTCGACGCGACGTACAACACGCCGACGGCGCTGACTTCGACTTCGAATCGCGTGTTTTGGGTGGGACGAAATGACGTCCCGCTGCCTAACCCCGACACATACGCGGTGCTCGGTACAACTCTGGATGGTGCCGACAACCGAACGTACGCCGCAGGGCTCGAGCAAGACTCATTGGTCGCTGCCAACAGCGCGTTCGTATTCTTCAGCAGCGAAGCGGGTATCCAGCGGCGCGGTGTCGGTGGTGGTGGCGGTTCGGCCACCACCGTTCTCGCGCCAATGGGTTGTCACGCGATGGTGGCGGCGGATGAACGCATATATCTCGCGTGTCGCGGTGATGGCGATCAGAGCTCACTGATCGCGTGCGACCTTGATGGTTCGAACATTGTGACCCTACTCGAGGAAGGGTCGCCGTTCTTCTCCGACGGGTTCTCGCTGCTGGTTGAGGACGGCAGACTCACCTGGTGGGACTTCGAGGACGATGGAAATCACCTCCGCGATGTCGCGGAGGATGGGTCAGGCGCGCGCACGCTCTACTCAACGCTGGTTCCAGTCACGAATCAACGGCTAGCGCTCGACTCCGAGGCGTTCTTCTTCGCCGAGGACGCGACGATCCAGATGCTTGCTCGGTGAGCAGGTCTTTTCTTCGGGGAGGATGTGGCGCTCTGCAGGTCCTGTTCTTCGACGTCGCGAAGAGGGATGTTGGGGACGTTCTCTGGCGGTATGTTGGCAGCACCGGCGAGCCCGCTGACCTGAGCCCGTGAACGTCTCTACGGTCGGCGCCCGCGCTGACAACGGAGTCATGGACGCTCATGTCGCGGGGACCTGACGGCGCCCGAGCTGCGAGCGGAACGGGACATCCGGCGTGCGCGCGGAGTCCGAGAGCCTCGCGGCCTACGCGCCGTGCCAGGATCTTGTTCACGCCGCTGCGCCGCCAAGCTCTGCCATGGTACGAGAGAGTACGGTTCGTCGTGTCCGCGGCGAGCGGAGACTTCGAATGCGCCTAAGCCTCACTGCCCTGATCGCGCTCGCAGCCGGCTGCAGCGACGTCGCTCAAGTCGAGCTGCCGTCCGAACCGGATGGGGCCTCGAGTCAGACGACCGTCGGCGACCCATCGAGCGACGCCGAATCGGGCGACGACGGGATGGTGCTCGCCACGACGTCCACGTCAGGTATTGGAACCGATGGATCCGGTGAGGCCAGCGGAATGGGGGTCGCGTCGAGTTCGTCCGGGTCCGGGTCACCGACGCCTTTGTCGACTGGGACGACGACCAACACGGAGAGCACCGGCTCTGGGATGGAGGCGCCGGTCACGTACGCTGAGGTCTCCTTGTCGGTTGGGATCGACGTGGCACATGAGTCCATCGACCTCTTCGCGACCGAGGGCCAAGCGTGGGGCGACTACGACGGCGACGGCGTGTTGGATCTCGTTGTGACGAGCCAACTCGCGCCCAACCATCTCTTCCGAGGAACCGGGAGCGGGTCGTTCGATGCGATTGCTTGGCCCGTTGCGGGGATGGAGTTGACCGCGACGGCGAGCACCGGTGCTGTGTTCGTCGACTTTGACAACGACACGCTCCCAGATCTGTACCTCCTCGCGTTCGGTGAGAACACGATGCTTCGCAATGATGGGGCCGGCGGATTCACCGACGTTTCTCTGGCGTCTGGCCTTGCGGACGTTGGACACGGAGAGACCGCCGCGTGGGGCGACTACGACGGAGACGGCCTTCTGGACGTCTACGTCGCGAACAACGAGATCACGCTTCCCGATCGCCTGCTCCACAACGACGGTGGGGGGTCGTTCAGTGAGATGCCTGGCGTACTCGACATCACGACTCGGACGCGGCTGGCCTTCTCGGCAAGTTTCTTCGACTACGATCTCGACGGAGACGTCGACCTGTACGTCGTAAACGACAAGGCCGGCGGGAATGTCCTGTGGCGAAATGATGGCCCAGGGTGTGGTCACTGGTGCTTCACGGACGTTTCGGCGTCTTCAGGCGCGGGGTTGGAGATGGGGAGTATGGGGCTGGCCGTCGGCGACTACGACAACGACGGTGACCAGGACGTCTTCATTTCAGACCTGGGCCCGATGAAGCTGCTGAACAACCAAGCCGCGCAGGGGCAACCGGTCTTCGTTGAAGTTGCCGAGCAGGCAGGAGCGCTGGTCGACGAGGAATTGTGGAACCAGTACGGCTGGGGCGCTCAGTTCATCGACTACGACAACGACGGCTGGCTTGACCTGTACGTTGCGATCGGACAGCTCAACTTTGGCGCGGCTCGTCCCAACGTCATGTTGCGGAACATGCACGATGGGACGTTCTTGCGACTGCCTGATGCTGCCGGAGCCGAGGACACGCGCCGCAGCCAGGGGTTGGCGATCGCCGACTACGACGAAGACGGCTGGGTCGACATACTCGTCGGGAATGCGGCCGACTCGTTCGCCCTGTTCCACAACGAAGGTGGCGGGGCCTCATGGCTCGAGATCGAACTTCGCGGCGATGGCGAGACTGTGTCGACGGATGCCGTGGGCGCCCGGGTCAGCGTCACGGACGACACTGGCAGGACGCAGACGCGGGAGGTGATCTGCGGCTCGAGTCTGGGGGCGGGATCGATGCTTCGCCTGCACTTCGGGTTCGGCGACGCGTCTCCCACATCGATGACGATCCGCTGGCCGGACGGTTCGACCGAAACGACGTACGACGTCCCGGTCAATATCCTCCACTCCATCGACTTCTGACGGTCGCGGGGTCAAGCGTCGCGAACGACTCGCTCCGTCTTGGACCTTCCTGAACCAAAGGAAAGAGGCAGCCGGATTCGATCCGACTGCCCCCCTGTCTAGAGTCCGACTGCCCTACGGGACGAGGCTTCCACCGGTGGCGGAGATATCGTCGACCCAAGCAAGGTCAGAGCCTTCGGCATCGCTTCCGTCTTTGTCGTATTCCCACCGCAGGGTGTGGGTTCCAGCCGTCACGGGGAAGGATTGCTCGGTCCAATCCAGCTCTCCGCTCCAGCTAGCCTGCTCGACGTCGTCGATGTAGAACCGGAGGAAGTCCCAGCCGTCCTCGCTCGACACGCGGGTCCAGAACGTGATCGTTCCTGCAGCTGCGTAGTTGAGATCCACGGCGAACGAGCTGGTCTCGTTGTCAGTGATCAATGCCGACTCGAAGGACTGCATACCGCCTTGAGCTTGCGCCATGGTGAGGGCCCAGTCTCCGTCTCCGCTGGCGACGAGCTCCACGGGTGTCATCGCGCCTTCGAAGTCTTGGACGTAGTCGACGCCGGTCGCGGTGCAGGTCGTGTTGTCGTCATCGGTGATCGGATCGCAGCTGCCAAGGCCCTCGGCGCACGAACCTGCGCCGTTGCACTCGTCGCAGGATGTCGCCATCGCGTCGGCGCAGTCGGGGTCCGCGATACCACAGCCACAATCACAGGTTGCCCCGTCTTCATAGCTCGCATCGGAACAGTTCCAGCCGTCGGGTGCCGGCTCCGGGGTGGCGTAGGTGCCGTCGGCGATCTCGATGCAACGTCCGTCGACGACGGGAGTGCTGACTGCGTCGTCTCCGTTGACGGTCACTTCGATGAGGACCACGTCGGTGAGGTCGACCGAGACGACGCCGTTCGCCGGGTCGGACTCAGCGGAGACGACCATTGTGCCGCCCGACTGGAAGAACTGGGGGTCCCCGAAGTACAGGGTGCCTGTGTTCCCAGCATCCTCGTAGAAGCGGACGCACTCTCCGCAGGTCGCGTAGTTGTCGTTCGGCGCGGCGGCGAGGTCGAAAGTGCCGGGAGCGGTGCCCCAGAACTCGACGCGGAACTGGTCTTCGTCGGCTGCGCCGACGCCGTAGTCGGCGACGTTGAAGTAGAACTGGCCGTTCTCGCTTTGGAGGACCGCGTCCGGAGTGACCGCGATGCAGTCGCTGGCGCCGCCCGTGGTGGGATCTGTGTCGGTCTCGCCTTCGGTGTCCGTGTCAGGACCGGTGTCCGTGTCAGGACCGGTGTCCGTGTCAGGACCGGTGTCCGTGTCAGGACCGGTGTCCGTGTCGGGACCAGAGTCGGTGTCGGGACCAGAGTCGGTGTCGGGACCAGAGTCGGTGTCGGGACCGGTGTCGGTGTCGGGACCGGTTTCCGTCTCGGTCGACGTGTCCGTCATCGTGTCCGTGGCGGTCGCGGTCACGGTGGCCGTGGCTGTCACCGTGGCGGTGTCCGTGACGGTATCGCTGTCGCTGTCGCTGTCGCTGTCGCTGTCGCTGTCGCTGTCGGTCCCGCTGTCCGAGGTGCTCGGGGTGGGGTCGTCACAGCCAGTGATGGCGAGGGGAAGCAGCGCCGCGAATGCCACGCGGCCGAGCAAGTTACGAAGTTGAAGGGTGTGCATGCCTAGAGTCCTTGGTTGCGCCCGCGAACGGGGCGAAAACTGAAGGTAGACGACTACAACGAGGGGAGTCGCTTGGCAACGCGCGTGAGGCTGCGCCAACGCGCGGACCGGACGCCGGCGCAGATGAGCTCAAAAAAAAAGAGACGTGGGTCCGAAGGCTGAAGCTCTTACGCGCCATACAAGCGGCTGCTAGCCTCCGCGGCCGTGAGCAGATGTCGAATCGCAGCGCTGTACGCGTTCGTTCCGTTGGAAGACCACGTTAGTTTGCAACCAGTGTTGCAGCGGTTATGTGAGTCCCGGGAGGTTGTTGGGACGCTGCTGCTCGCCGCCGAGGGCGTCAACGGGACCATCGCCGGCCCACCGGCGGGGGTGGAGTCGGTCCTCGAACGGTTGCGGAGTGAGCCAGGGCTCGAGGGGTTGGAGGCGAAGTTCGCGAATGCCTCGGCACCGCCTTTTGGCCGGATGCGCGTCCGTTTGAAGAAGGAAATTGTGACGATGGGCGTTCCGGGGATCGACCCGCTCGAGCGGGTCGGGACCTACGTTGAACCCGAGGACTGGAACGCTTTGGTCGACGATCCGGAGGTCCTGGTCGTCGACACGCGCAACGCGTATGAAGTCAGGATTGGTTCGTTCGTGGGGGCGGTCGACCCCGAGACGGAGAACTTTCGGGACTTCCCGGCGTGGGTCAAAGCCAACATCGATCCCACGCGGCACAAGAAGGTCGCGATGTTTTGCACGGGGGGAATTCGTTGCGAGAAGGCGACTTCGCTCCTCCTGCGCGAGGGTGTACCTGAGGTTTATCACCTCAAGGGGGGCATCCTCCGGTACCTCGAACGAACCGACCCGGCGCAATCGCGGTGGGACGGGGAGTGCTTCGTGTTCGACCGTCGCGTGGCCGTCGACCACGCACTGGAGCAGGGACGCCATGTGCTGTGCTTTGGCTGTCTGGAGCCGCTGGCCCCGGAAGAGCTGGAGCACCCCGACTACGAGGCTGGCGTGTGCTGCCACCGGTGTGTGGGAACCACAGACGACGCGCAGCGGGCGAGCCGGCGGGAGCGAATGCGTCAAGTGCGGGCTGCGAAGGCACGCGGGGACGAGCACCTGAACACGGGGCCGTCACCCGAAGAACTCTGACGCCCAGGGAGGGCGGGGCGCGTGAAAGCGAACCCGGTCCCCGGACGAAGGGTGGTGCAGGCGGATCGCGTCCGCGTGCAGACACAGCGACCCGCCGCTTTGAAACTCAGCATCGGCGTCGGGGCCGTAGGCGCGGTCTCCGACGATGGGGTGCCCGGCGTCGAGCAGGTGCAGTCGGATCTGGTTGGTCCTTCCCGAGCGGGGCCACGCGGCGACGAGGCTCTGGTCACCTGGGACGAGGGTCCAGAAGTTCGTGAGCGCTGCGGCGCCTGAGTGTGTCGTTCGCTTCCCGCTCGAGTCTGGGCCTCGGGCAATGGGAGCCGTGCTCTCGAAGCGGCGTGGGGACGTGCCGTGGACGCGGGCGAGGTAGCGCTTCTCGACGGTCCGTGCCTCGAACTGGGCACCGAGCTGCCGCGCCGCGCTCGGGTGTTTGGCGAGCACGAGAACGCCGGTGGTGTCGGCATCGAGTCTGTGGACGGGGAAGAGCGACAGGTCCGAGAAGACCGCGGCAATGAGCCCGACCACGGTGTTTTTGTTGAATCGCCCGCTGGGATGAACCGGCAGTGGAGCCGGCTTGGCAAGCGCTACGAGGTCGTCGTCCTCGTGAAGGAACCGCAGCCCGGCGGAGACGTCTGGTTCGACCTGCGACTCGACCACGTGCACGAGCTGGTTTCCGCCACGGACGCGCTGCTCGAGGCTTTGCACGATTCGCCCGTCGAGTTCGAGTCGGCCGGCGCCCAGCGACCCGCGCCACAGCGATGCGTCGATATGCGGATGTCGGAGCGCGAGGAACTCGCCCAGCGTCAGGCCATCGAACCGACCACCGACGTTCAGCCGGCGCCGGTTCGTGTATGGGATGGACCCGGGAAGCACCCGCAGTCCACGCGCGAGCGCCTCGTTGCGCTGCTGGCAGCTCGACACGACCTGCAGGGTAGAACACCCCGCGGGAATACGAACTACTCGGCCAGGGCGGGCAGCGGGACGTCGAATGTCTGAATCGCGTTCGGGCTGGTCAGCGCGCGGAGGAACGCGACAAGGTCGGTCTGTTCGTCTGCGGTCAGGCCGAGCGGGTGAAGCTCGGGGTCGACGTTCTGTGCGTTTGGCAGAGCGCCTGCATTGTAGAGCGAGACGACCTCTTCGAGGGTCGCGGCGGAGCCATCATGAAAGTATGGCGCCGTGACATCGATGTTCCGTAGCGTCGGCGTCTTGAACGTGCGGAGGAATCGCTCGCGGCCGCGGCGGACGAGGAACGCACCCAGGTCGGTGTGCTCGAAAACCTCGACGGCATGAAGCTGCTCGTCGGAGAAGTTGGAGCCGCTGTGGCAGGCGACGCAGCGGGCCTTGCCGTTGAACAGCGCGCGGCCGCGAATCTCGGACTCGGAGAGAGCGTCAGCGTCGCCGGCCTCGTAGTGGTCGACGGGAGACTCTCCTGCGAGCTGCGTGCGCTGGAACGCGGCGAGGGCGAAGCCTGCGGCCGAGATGCTGGGGGGGCGGCGGAACACATCGTTGAACCGGTCAACGTACTCGGGAACGCTCTCGAGGTACTCGATGAACTCTTGCCGGGTCAGCCCCATCTCGGCGCTGTTGAAAATGGGGAGGACGGACTGTTGCTCGAGGCTTGGAGAGCGGCCATCCCAGAACTGCATGGTCGACAGCGCCCGGTTGAAGACCGTCGGGGTGCTCCGGGTGAGGTCGCTGCCATCGACGGCCGCGCCGACAGGGCGGCCATCGGTGAAGGCAAGCTCCGGGTCGTGGCACGTCGCGCAGGAGATCTCCTGGTTGCTCGACAGCCGTGTATCGAAGAACAACAGCATGCCCAGCTCGGTGGCGTTGTCCTCCAGGTTGGCTCGGTCGGGCATGACAAACTGCTCGGCGTCGAGGCCCAGCGGGAGATCGACCTCTTCGCGGATGCGGTCGATCGACGCGATCGGGCGGCGGAAGAACTCCTCTTGTCGCGCCTCTGCATAGACCTCCTCGTCGAACCGGAGCTCCCGGGAGATGCTCACTTCGTCCAGGGCGAGCACGGCCCCGTCGCCACTGGCCGTCGCGCGGCCGAGCGTGATCGCGCCGCCATCTCCGGTTGGGAATCCGCGGCGCGCAAACTGGTCTTGAGCGATCCGCTCGCCGTTGATGTAGGTCCGCAGGCGGCCGGAGTTGCCGTCGTAGGAGACCGCGACGTGGGTCCATGTGTCGCGCGCGAGCACCGGGTGGACGGAGTTGGTCGGTTCACTCTCCGGGGCGGTGCCACGAATGACGACTCCGTCGTCTTCGAGCGTGATGCTCACGACGCCGGGCCAATCCAAGAGGGGACCGCGGACATCGTCGGCCATGGGCCGGACGAACATCGAGACGTTGTAGCCGCGTTGCGGCGCGACGGTACTGTCGCTGGCGGGGACGACAAGTCCTGCGCCGGTGGGGAGGAAGACCGCCTGGCCGTGAGCGCCTGTGACCGCCGCGTGTCCGAGCGATGCGCCGGGGTCGAGAACCGCGTTGTTGAATCGCCCGGAGAGGTCGCCCGACTGATGCTCATCGAGCGTTCCATCGGCGAGCGCGGTGGCGGTCATCGGCAGGTAGGTGACGTAGTCGCGGTCGGAGAAGGCGACGAAGTCGATCTCGTCGTAGCTGCTCTGGAACTCTCCGTCATGCTCGGTGAAGCCGAACAAGGAGACGGTGGGAAGCCGGTGCTCCCGGACGGGGAGTCGGTGGGCGCCGGGGTAGGGCGCGTAGACGCTGCCGCTGCGTCCGAGGCTGAGGTGGAATGCGGGCGCATCGTCGTTGCCTGCGTTGATGTGGCCGTCGAGCTGCCGAATCGCGAACCCACTTCGCTGGCTGAGCACCCGGGTCCCGCCTTCGGACTCGAAGAACAACGACGTGCCGTCCTGTCCAAGGGAGGGGCGTTGACCGACGAGCGCTTGACCAGCCTCGATCCGCGTACCATCGGCTGCGCGCAGGGCTTCACTTGCGAGTGGGTACCGGGTTGAAAGCGGGAGGCCTCGCACCGAATCCGCCGCGTGCTCGTGCAGCCGGCTCAACGGCGCGGGCTCCCCAAAACCATCACCCTGGGCGAGGGCGAACCACAGCCCATCCTCGCGCTCAAACACCAGCAGGCCACCATCGGCGCTCAGCGTAGGGTTGTGGCCGTTGATGCCGACGGGTGTGGGCTCGTCATCCCATTGGGCTGAAACGACCTCGCCTTGTGTCGTGATCAGCGTGCCCGCGCGGCGCACCAGCTGGCCGGCCTCACTGCCCTCCAGTAGGGTGACGTCGTAGGTCAGGTGCGCGCCCGCGAAGTCGAGAGAGCCGTCGGGGGTGCTGGGAAAGGGGTTGTGCCCGTCGGGGGTGGCCATCGCGAGCGCGGGACGGCCCACGGTCGTGGGGCAGGGCAGGCCTTCGGAGAACACCTCGGGGCCGAAGGTCAGACCGCCTTCGCGGATCTCGATCGCGTCGGGCCGAACGGCGACGACACGGCACTCGCCTTCGACGTCGGCGAGCAGGACTCGGCCGTCCCAGGTGGCGGCGTGCGGGGCGAGCGGGAGTGCACCCGTGATGCTGTTGAACCCGTCACACTTGCCGATGCACGCTGGCCCGTCATCCGACGGTTCGGCGGCACCCGTGTCGTCCGAACAACCGGCCAACGCGCTCAGTCCCCACAGGAGAAGCGGCGCTACGGCAGGTTTGCTCTTGGAACTCCAAACACTGGGTCGTCGCACGCGGGCCATCGCATCGAAGACGACGTACGTGTGCGGGAGTTGCAGACCTCCGACCACCTTGTGTGCGAACGGCGTGTGCGGAATCGCAAGCCCGTGGGACGACTGAGAACGGGCTCTCAGTCGTCTTCGTCGTGGATGACGTCGGGAAGGGCGACGACACCGACCAGTTTGGCGCCCTCGACCGCCTTATCGACGCCGAGTTTGGGTCCTTGCACCAGGGTCACGGAGTGCTCCGGCTTCAACACTCGGGTGATCGTCGCCTCGACCGCGCTGGGCTTGAGCGCCGCGACTTGCGATGCAAGCTCGCGAAAGTAGGCGTAGCTCCGGCCACTTCGCACGGCCCGGGCAAGTGTGTTGGCGAACTCTTTGGGGTCGCCTTGTGCATTGATCATACGCTGCAGGACGCTGCGACGCGCGAAGGCGAAGCGGCGCTCGAAGTCCTCGTGGGTCCGCAACTCCTCGACCGCCGCGAGGATTGCGACGAGCCCCTCGTCGGCGCGGGCGCTGTCGATCGCGCCGCCGATACGGATGCGTGGCCGGTCGGTGTCGAGCCGCGCGTAGGTCCCGTAGCTCGCGCCCAACTCCATACGAACGCGGCCCACGCCGAAGTTCAGCATCTCCGCCATCACCATCAGCGACGCGTGGTCTTCGCCGTAGATCTCGGCGAGACCGAAGTCGATCTCCACCTCGGTTTGCACACGCTCTTTGTCGACCTCGGTCATCACCCGGGTCGCGCCGGGGGTTGGCTCCGGTACGGGCGGGGCGGAGGGTTCTGTGTATGGGTCCAGCCAGGTGTTGCCGCGTTCGCGGAACTCGGGCGTGCCGAAGAACCGGTCCACGTATGCGATGGCCATCTCCATGTCGAACCCACCGGTGATGATCAGGGCGCTGTTGCCTGCCCGGTAGTGCTTGCCGCGGAAGTCCTCCAGGCTGCGCACGCTGATGTCGCGAAGCTGCTTGGGGTCGGTGATTCGAGGGCGGACGTGTGGGTGGCCTTTTCCGTAGACGGCCTCGTAGAAGGCGTTGTTGCGTTTGGCGACCTGCTGCCAGCGTTGTTTCTTGAGCTGCTCCTTATTGAAGGCTTTCCAGCCCTCGAGCGCACGTGTCTGGTACGACGCGTTGACGGTCTGCTCCGCGAGGCCTGCGATGATGAAGTCCAGGTAGATCGACAGCCCGCGGGATCTGTAGGTCGTGGCTCCAGCGTTGGTGTTGCTCCCGAAGATGCCGCCGGCCTTGTCGAAAAAGTCCATCAGGTTCCGACTGCTGGTGAGGGTGTAGTCGGGCCCGTACATCCTGCGGGCGAGCTGGGCGAGGTCGGGTTGCTTGGGTGCGTCGGTTGTTCCCGCGGCGACGACCAGCTGTACATCCATGACAGGCAGACCGCTGCTCTGCACGAGGACGACCTTCATGCCGTTGTCGAGCTCGTATTCCAGGGATTGGCCCTCGGGCGGGGCGATGTCCTCGAGAGGGATGGGCCTGCGTGCCTCGGCGGGATCGATGTCCTCGGGAACGCCGAGGCTCTCCTCCTCATCGGGGCTGTAGTCGAATTGGGCGCGTTCGATCTCCGGCTCGTTGCCGTCGGGGACGACCTTGACGACCAGAGCTTTGTTGCGCGCGAAGATCTTCCGGCCGATGGCTTGCGCATCTTCTGAGGTCAGGTCGTTGAGCTCGGCGATGTCTGCCCCATAGAAGCCTGGACGGTCGCCGGGCTCCTCCAGGTAGTCGGCAAAGGCCACGCCGCTTTGCGTGATGGTGGCGACGGAGTCCAGGACCTGTAGCCGCGCCCGCTGCCGGGCCGAGTCGTAGGCTCCCGCGTAGTCCTTGTTGTCGAGCTTGGGCGAGAAGCCCTTGGTGATCGCGTCGAGGACCTCGTCGATGCCGCGGTCGAGCTGCTCGGGCTCCTTGGTCTCGACCATCACGCCGAAGAGCCGGGCTTCTTTGCCGCCGACGGGCATGAACCCCCACGAGTCGACCACGCCCAGCGGACCACGATCGACGAAGAACGACAGCGCGATTGCCATTGTCTCGATGCAGGCCTGGGCCGGGAGGTAGTTGGGCGTGAAGCGCTTGGGCATGTGGAACAAGACCAGCGCGGTTGGCTTCTTGACCGGCGCTTCGATCTCGACCGTCTTGCCTTCGACCGCCGGCGGAGGAACGGGCGCCCGCTTGGCGTCCGGGCGCTTGGGAAGCGGCTCCAGATACTTCTTCGCGAGCTTGAGGACCTCGGCACGGTCGACGTCTCCGGTGATCACGACATCGGACTGCCCAGCGGTGTAGTAGCGCTGGATGAAGTCGCAGGTGTTCTGCGGGGTGATCGATGCCAGCTGGTGGTCATCGCTGGCGCCGCTGCTGTGATACGGGTGCCCCTCGGGAAAGGCGATCTCGAAGACCTTGTTGTAGATGAAGCCGAACGCCCCGCCGAATCGCCAGCGGTGCTCGTTGCGGACCACGTCGCGCTCGCGCTCAAACGCGGCTTCGGGGACCTCTTCGCAGTCGTACTGCAGGCGCCGCGAGGTGTACTTGAAGTAGTTCTCCAGTTCACCCGAGAGCCCCATGTGCATGTAGTGGGTCTCGTCGCTGGAGGTGAAGGCGTTGAAGAACAAGGTGTGCTGCGGCAAGGCCTGCATCAGCCGGGTGGTCCCGGGCCCCTCGGAGCCGATCTGAAACATCAGGTGCTCGACAAAGTGGGCGATGCCGGCCTTGCCCGCGGGGTCATCGCGACTGCCGACGTGGTGCCGGACATCGAACTCGACCAGGCGTGTGTAGGGGTCGGGGACCACGAACAGGCGCAGGCCGTTGTCGAACTCGATGAGGCCCGCTTGCGAGTCGAGGTGCAGCTCTCGGTCCGGAGTCGGTAGCTCGGCGTTCTCCGTGGAGTCCCCGATTTTTCCGCCGCAGCTGGTGGCGAGGAGGGAGGCGGCGAGAAGGGCGGGGAGGGAAGCGCGCAACATCGGCATGGCATGACTCGGGGGAGACGGGAATTAGTTCCAGGAGCCGCAGTGCAGGTTTCACCGCGTGATCTCCTCTATCGGTGCCACCCATAGATGGGTTGGTCCAGGCTCCAACATGCCGGAGGGACACCCTGGGGGCGAATTCGTCGATCTCGGGTTCTCACGGCGGGTTTGACCCGTTGGATCGCGTTGCCTATGTTCGGGCGGATCCAGGCCCGGCATGCTTTTTCCCACGTTCGACTTCCTGCTCTTCGCTCTGCCCGTCTTGGCGGGGTTCTGGGCGTTGTCGAACCGGCCCACGGCCCGCGTCGTTTTCCTCCTCGTCGCGAGCTATTTCTTCTACGCAGCTGGGCCGAAAACCACGCCGCCTCCGGCCCCTGCGTACTTCGCGGGCCTGCTCGTCTTCTCGACCTGTCTCGACTACGTCTGCGGGTCGGCCATCTACCGGCACCACGAGGGCTTCAAGTCCAAGGACGCCGCGATCAAGGCGGCGGCGAGCCGGAAGCGAAACGTTTGGCTGTACCTGAGTCTGGCCGGAAACCTGGGCCTGCTCGCCTACTTCAAGTACGCGAACTTCTTCCTGTCCGGTTTCGCCGATGTGTTCGGTCTGTTCGGCGTCGACATCGAGGTCATTCATCTCGACGTCATCTTGCCGTTGGGCATCAGCTTCTACACGTTCCAGAGTCTCAGCTACACGATCGATGTTTGGCGAGGCCGGCTGGTCCCCGAGACCTCGTTCACCCGCTTCGCGCTGTTCGTCGCGTTCTTTCCTCAGCTCGTCGCCGGTCCGATCGTCCGCGCGAAAGAGTTCCTGCCGCAACTGCAACGGGGCCCTCGCTTCACGCGTGACGGGCTCGAGGACGGCGCCTTCCGGGTTCTCAAAGGTCTGGCCAAGAAGGTCGTGCTCGGTGACTTCATCGCCGTCGCGCTCACGGACCGTATCTTCGATGCTCCGGACACCTTCACCTCGCCCGAGCTGCTGATCGCACTGTACGCCTACACGCTACAGATCTACGCGGACTTCTCGGGCTACTCGGACATCGCCATCGGCCTGGGCAAGATGCTGGGCTTCACGCTGCCCGAGAACTTCAACCGGCCGTACCAGTCCAAGGACATTGCCGAGTACTGGCGGCGCTGGCACATGACGCTGTCGGCGTGGCTCCGCGACTACCTCTTCTTCCAGATCCTCTCGCGGCTGGGCTCCAAGGGGGGTTACTACGCGCTGTGGATCACGATGTTCCTGGTGGGCATGTGGCACGGGGCGAGCTGGAACTTCGTCATCTACGCCAACATCCACGCCGGCGCGGTGGTTTTCAACCGTTGGAACCGAATGCGCGATCGGAAGCTGACCGTGCTGGGCATCGTGGGGTGGCCGGTCGCCACCGTGGCCCTCAGTGTTGCGGTCGCTGCTTTTGGCCGCTACGTACTCGAGCTCGACTGGCAGCAAGGCTCGATTCTCGGAGGCGGCGTTGGCGTGCTGTTCTTGGTGATCGCGTGGCTGCCGATGCCCAAGGGAAAGACCTTGGTGGCGGTGCACGTGCTGCTCACGTTCCACCTGGTCGTGCTCTCGCGGATCTTCTTCCGCGCTCCGGACTTTGAGACGGCGCGGCGCTTCATCGGCGCGCTGCTCACATTCGATACCTGGGGCGTCCGCCCCGGCTTGGGCAGCACCGGGGTATGGGTCGCGCTCGTCCTCGGGCTCGCGTATCACTTCACCCCGGTCCGTTGGGTCGACGTTCACCTCCGAGGTCTGTTCCGCAAGACCCCCGGGGTGCTGGTCGGCCTCGCGGCTTCAGGCCTGTTCTACGGACTCATGCGTTTGATGGACGGCTCGCCCCGCGCGTTCATCTACTTCCAGTTCTAGTTCTTCTCCGCGAGTTCCCATGGTCAACCCACGCGTCCTCAAGAAGGAAGAAGAACTCGGCGAGGCTGAGGCGTTGCAGATGTCGATGCTGCGGCAGGTCATGCCTGCGATGGCTGCCGTCGCGGCCTGTCTGGTCGCGACCTATGTGGTGCCGGACCTGGAGTTTGCGCGGCCTTGGAAGTCGGGGGAGCCGCTGCCGTTTTGGAACCTCGTGGGGCGGCCGTTCGATGCGGATGAGATCGAGGCGGAGGCCGAGCGCGCTGAGGAGGTTGAGGAGGTCGCCCAAGAGGTGCTCGCCAGCAAGGACCCCGAGCCGCTGGTCTCGCCGCCGCGCGAGGTCGTGAAGGTCGAGGAGGCGCCCACGTTGGCGCCGTACGAAGCCCGTCCGGGAGACGACAAGAAGGCGGTCAAACCGTTGGAGTTGTTCGCTGGGGACGAACTCGACGGGTTCTTCGAAAACCTTGCGCGAGCCGACGCCGGAATCGAGGGGACGGTGGTCCGGGTCATGCACTGGGGCGACTCGTCGATTGGCGTTGACGGCATCCCCGGAGCGATTCGCAGACGGGTGCAGAACCGCTTTGGCGACGGTGGGCACGGCTTCCACTTGATGGCGCCTCCGAACACTTCGTACCGGCATCGCGAGGTAAAGTTCTCCCACAACGACTCGTGGAAGAAGTGCTTCATCATCCACAAGTGCCGCAGCGATGGGCACTACGGGCTCGGCGGCACCACATTCAGCTCATGGGGCGGCGGCCAGAGCGACTTTGCGCCCCACGCAGAACGCAGCTCGGGCGCCGTGTCCCGCTTCGAGCTCTACTACGCCGCACAGCCAGAGGGCGGACACCTGCGGGTCCAGGTGGACGGGGGAGAGAAGGTCATTCTTGAAACCGCGGCCGACACCCTCGAGGACCGTTTCTATGCGGTTGATGTTCCCGACGGCCCACACGAACTCACCGTGAGGTCGGTGGGGGAGGGCCAGGTTCGGCTGTACGGCGTGACCATGGAGCGTCCCGGGCCCGGGGTCGTTTGGGACTCGGCAGCGCTGGTGGGTGCGTTCACAACCCGGATGATGGAGTTCGACGACGCACACCTCGCCGCGCAGCTTCAACATCGGGGCACGGACCTCGTCGTGTTTACGTTTGGCGGCAACGACATGATTCGCAAGATGAAGATGTCGACGTACGCCGATGAGTACCGGGCCGTGATCGCGAAGGTGAAGAAGGCCAAGCCGGATGCGGCATGCATCGTCATGGCGCCGCTCGATCACGGGGAACGTCAGGGGGCGCAGGTCGTCTCGCGCGCGGTTGTTCCGCGGATGGTCAAGGCGCAGCGGCAAGCTGCGCAGGACAGCGGGTGTGCCTTCTTTGACACCTTCGAGGCGATGGGCGGCGATGGGTCGGCGGGTCGTTGGTACAAGCGAAGCCCCCGGTTGATGAGCGGGGACTTGGGCCACGCCACCGCCAATGGCCACCAGGTCATCGGCGAGTTGTTCTACCGAGCGCTGCTGCGTGCGTACGTCGGCTACCGCGTCCGGGCCGACAAAGACGGCATCCCGGCGGCTGCACCGGAGAAGAAAACGGCCGACACCGAGGCTGTCGTTGCCCCCGCACCGACCCCCGCGGGCGGGGGGGAGGAGGAGACCCCATCGGAGCCTCCGGCCCCGCCGACGCCCAAGGTGGTGCCGATCGAAGCGCCGCCCTCGAAGCAGGGCGAACCCGCTGGGCTCCCGGGGCTGTAGGACTTCGACGAGAACGCGTCAGCTCGCGCAGCAGCTGACGTCCATCGGGTTGTCGGTACACCACTCGAAGCCGGCCATGCACTCGCACTCGTCACCCTCGGCGAGTTGGCTGTTGGTGCCCGGGTCGCCGCAGGCTCCCGCACAACACGTGACATCGTCCGGGTCCTCGGAGCACCACACAAGCCCTTCTTGGCAGACGCACTCCCCGTTCGCATTCTCCACGGAGTTGGTGCCCGGGTCCGCACAGACTTGAACCTCCTCCATCGCGTTGCCGGTCTCGCCGGCGTTGTCATCGTCGTCTGGGTCGTCGGTGACGATAAAACAACCAGGCAGCATCAAGGCGGCGAGCAGTGCGATGAGACTCGAGCGGCGCATGCGTGGAGTATACGGTCAGTCGAGCGAGCAGGCATCGAGCGCATCTCCGCAGGCGCCTGTCGCGAATTCAGCCCAGCAGGCGAAGGTGTCCGCGGACGAACTCCCCGACGCGCAATTCTTCTCGAACAGCGCACGGTCGCTTCCGCACGGGACCCCGAGGGCGTCGCCGCATGTGCAAAAAACCTCAACCCCCTGGAGGCAAGTGCCCGACTGCGGCTCGGCTGGCGGGAAGGGGTTGGCGCTGCAGGGGCCGCACACGCCGTAGCTGCTGGTGTCGAGCAGGGAGCCACAGCACTCGGCGTCGCAATCGCCGTCGGCGTATCAGGTTCCACTGCACTCTGCGACGTCCTCGAAGCTCACGCACAGCGCCGCTCCACGATGACTAGAGCCATCGAAGAGGCAGCAATCTCCGTTGACCGAGCACAGGTCGCCGTCGGGCACACACTCGCCCGCCGCCACCCCAGCCGGGGGGTCGTCGGCGGAAAAACACCCGGGGAGGGACAGGACGAGAACGACGAGGACGTGGGTGTACCGGGCCATCTTCAGCGAAGTGACACGACGGCCTCGTTCGATCCCCGAAGATCCGGGTTGGGCATGACATCGGGCGCGCTTGCCATGACAATGCCTCCGGACCATGAGTGCTTTTCGCGCCCTTCACGAAGGATTTCTGCACAGCGCACGACGTGTGCCGCAGCGACCCGCGATCACGATCGGCGAAGAGATGCAGACCTATGCGGAGGTCGAGCAGGCGACCAAGGCTCTCGCCGCCACATTGATGGCGCGGAGACCAGAGGGCGGGGTCCCGCTGAGCTGTGTGTTGGGGCAGCGGACGTTCCAGGGGTTTGTAGGGATCCTAGGGACGCTGTGTAGCGGGCACGGGTACGTGCCGATGCTGCCGAGCTACCCGGCTGCGCGCCTCGTCAAGATGATCGACCGCAGCGAGTCGGACGTGTTGGTCGTTGACCCTGGTGGCCGGCGTGTCTTGGCGGATGTGTTGGCGGCCGTGGCCAAGCCATTGCTCGTGGTCACGCTGGGCTTCTCCTACGATCCGGCCGAAGCCGACGCTCGGCACACGGTCCTCGCTGACGCTGATCTTCTGGCGGCGAAGGCCTGGCAGGCGCCGGAGGTTGGCCCTGACGACATCGCCTACCTCCTGTTCACCTCGGGCAGCACGGGGGAGCCCAAGGGGGTGATGGTCGCCCACCGCAACATCGAGCGATTCCTCGACTGGGCGGTGGATCGCTATGGTCTGGGACAGCACGACCGCTTCTCACACATGTTCGAGGTCACCTTCGACCTCTCGCTGTTCGACCTCTTCGCTCCGTGGACGGTCGGCGGCTGCCTGTGCGTGCCTGACATGCGGCAGCGTCTGTTGCCCGCCCAGTACGTGGTGGATGCAGGCATTACCGTGTGGTTCTCCGTCCCCTCGACCGCGCGTCTGATGAAAGAGACGCGGACACTGTCCCCGGATTGTTTCCCCGACGTCCGTCTGAGCCTGTTCTGCGGGGAGGCGCTGACGGTCAGCGTCGGACGAACCTGGATGGACTGCGCGCCCAGTGCGGTCACCGAAAACATCTATGGGCCGACCGAGCTGACACTCGCGTGCACCGCATATCCGATGGGCTCATGCATGGAAGCGCACGCGGAGAACGGGGTCGTCCCGATCGGAGTCCCCTTCGAGCAGATGCGTGCGAAGGTGCTCACGCCAGAGCTGGCCGAAGTGGAGCCGGGCGAACTCGGGGAGCTCGCGCTCGCAGGTCCACAGGTCACGTTGGGCTACTGGCGCGACGCGGAGAAAACTGCGGCTGTGTTCGTGACGCCGCCGGGGGAGAGCGAGGTCTTCTATCGGACTGGCGACCTGGTTCGCCGCCCCTGCAAGGACGGTGAACCGTTGCGTTTTTTGGGCCGGCTCGACTCTCAGATCAAGGTGCGTGGCTACCGCGTCGAACTCGGCGAGGTCGAGGCTGTCCTGCGCCGGGTGGCCGACGTGGACGATGCGGTGGCGCTCGATTGGCCACGAAGCGAGAGCGGCGGGGCCGAGGGCATCGTTGGGTTCGTGACCGGGCAGGACTTCGATGAGAAGGCCGTTTTGCGCACGATGGGGGAACACCTCCCGCGGTACATGGTCCCCGCGCAGCTACGAGTGCTCGAGGTGTTCCCGCTCAACAGCAACGGCAAGATCGATCGCAAGGCCTTGCGGGCCACGCTGGAGTCGTGACGCCGGCTCAGCCGCTGCGACGCTGGAACGTCAAATAGACGTAGGTCTTTCCGGCCTGGTCCCAGTACGAGCGGATCTGATTCTCCAGATTCTGCCGCTCGCGGGCGGTGAGTTCATGCAGGAACATCAGCGCGTCCAGGTCGTCACCGTGAACGCCCTCCAGCCGCCCGGAGAGCTGGGCGTCGGCGCGCTGAGCGAGCTCGAGGCGCTCGCGCAGCTGACGGACCTGAATGCCCGTGTTGCTCTGCGACGAGTTCTCGCTGGTGATGGCGCCTCCGAGCTCTCCCACCGCTGCGAGGAGGTTGGCGTAGGTCTGCGGCCCAACGGTGGCGTTGAGGGTGGCGCTGTCGGGTTGTCGGCTCGAGTTTGTGATCGCCGCCGAACCTTCGAGCAGGACGGCTCTGGCCCTCCCGAGCGCCTCTGCGGGGTGATCGACCTGAATCGTCAGGTTGTAGTGGGTCGTCGTCCAACGCGTATCTTCGGAGTCCGGAAGCTGCGCGGGGGCACGGACTTGCGGTGGTGGCGAGCCCTGGGCTTGCACGCCGCTGCTCTGGGCTGAGTCTACGGCCAAGAACTCTTCGACGGTCGAATCTGGCTCCCCGGTGCTCGCGCAACCCAGTCCCAGCACCCACATCATGATCCATGTCTTGCGCATCTCGTCGTCCCTCGGGAGGGCCGATACGCGCGACAGCGGAGCGATGGTCTAAAAGCCGAACGGCTCGTCAGGAAAACATCTCGTCGACGGCCCCGCTACAGTTGATCGTCCCGCCCTCGGCCGCAACTTCGGCATCGCCGACAGTGTCGAGGCCCACGCCCATAGCCTGGGCGAGCGTGGCGAGGACGCGGTTCTGAGGCATGCCAGAGGGGCGCTGGCTGTTGTAGAAGTTCGAGCCCAGCGGTACGCGCCCGTTCATGTTGAAGCGCAGGTAGCGACCCCATCGCAGCGGGATGTTGGACCCGCCGAACAGGACCATCGGGTAGACGTCCTGGTTGTGGGTTCCGTCGGCCATCTCGTTGAGCCAGACCACCAAGGTGTTGTCGAGCATGGTGCCGCCGCCCTCGGGCACCGAGTCGAGTGTCTGGAGGAAGTCCGCGATCTGGGTCGCGTGGTGGCGGTGGTACCGCGTCATCTGCTCGTAGGCCGTCGGATCCGGGTTCGGCGGATCGCACAGGTGGGCGAAGTCTTGGTGGACGTCGCCGGCCGGTGCTCCGAACGCGCTGTTGGGCAGCTGCGTCAGCGCGACCGTAGCAACTCGGGTGAGGTCACATGCGAACGCCACCGAGAGCAGGTCCATGAACTGCTTGGCTTCCTTGTTGTAGCGGTCGGGGTCGGCATTGAGGACGTCCTCGGGCGGCAGCGGGGCGGTACAGTCGACCGACGCATAGCCTGCGACGCGCTGCTCGAGGTCCCGGATGAGGTCCCGGTGCGCCTCGAGTTTCTGGCGATCCTCACCACTGAGCCGCGGCTGCAGGGCTTCGTATTCTTGCCCGACGAGGTCGAGCATCGAGGCCTGGCCGTTCTGGACCCGGGCGGCGACGGTCGGCGCGCCGTTGTCAGGCTCCGCACCGCCGGGAAACAAACGGTCCCAGAACGTCCCCGGACGGGTCTCTCGGGGCAGAGCCTGCCCCGCGGTGGCGTAGCTGATCGGCTCGTCGCGCATGCCGACCTCCACCGAACGAAGCCGGTCCGGTCGGGCGATGCCTTCGGCGATCAGCTGGTCGATCGACACGGCGGTTGAGCGGGAACCGGAGTCTTCGCCCACCGTGCGGGCCCCGGTCATGGCGTTGATGGGGCTGATGAAGTGCCCGATGCCTCCGCCCATGGGCTTGACCGAGACCAAGTCGAGTCCATCGAGCACCGTCATGCGGTTGGCAAAGGGCGCCAGGGGCTCGAGGATGGTGGAGAACTCGGAGGCGTCCAGCCCCGAGATGTCGGCGTCGAATTGTCCGGTCTCTGGCGCGTCGCCCGGACGCATCTTCCACTCATCGTAGAGGATGCCGTGATAGGTCATCACGAAGGCGATGCGGCATGGAGGCCCGTCGCCAGTGTCCCCGAAGCTGCGCTGACCCAGGGAGGGTAGGAACAGGGAACTCGACCCCAGGCCTAGGGCCTGGAGAAGGCGTCGGCGATTGAGCATGGCTGTCATCCGTCCTCCGGAATGCGGCGGAACCGGAAGTCGGTTGAACG
This sequence comes from Nannocystales bacterium, assembly GCA_050633305.1. Taxonomy (GTDB): domain Bacteria; phylum Myxococcota_A; class Polyangia; order Nannocystales; family Nannocystaceae; genus CAJXVA01. Next base: position 169,258 of record JBOEGF010000008.1, on the reverse strand, counting down.
CGCGAGCGAGACCATCAGCTCGTGCAGGTCGCCGTCAGAGTCTTGCAGCGCGGTGACCATGTCATCGGTCAAGCAGGCGTCTGCGTCCGGTTCGGGGACTCGCCCAAAGCCGCTGTGGAAGAACTGGTTGGCCGCACACTCCCGTGTGGCGTCGGCTTCCGCGATGACGTCCATCATCGCCAGCGCGTCGGCGACCTCGGCCTCCTCGATGCCAGGAATGCCCGTGACGACCCCCGAGGCGTCCACGGTCTTGCCGGCATCCGTGGTGCGGAACGCCCCGACGGAGTCGTAGATCTCGAACGGGTAGCCGATGCCGTGCAGGAGCGTATGGCAACTCGCGCACGAGGGGTTGTCGAGGAAAATGTCGTAGCGCTCTCGGTTGGTCTCCGCCTCGCCCATGTCCTCGGGCGGTGTGGGGTCGACATCGTCGGGTGGTGGCGGGACCGGCGCGCAGAGGACCCGCTCCCGGACGAACTGGCCTCGCAGCACGGGGGACGGGTTGACCGGGTGGGAGTGCCCGGCGAGGAATCCTGGCAACGTCAACACGCCACGGCGTTGGGCGGGGTCGAGGTCTAGAATCTCCCAGTCTCCGCTGGGCGTGGAGACTCCCATCAGTTCGGCGAGGGCGGGGCTGACCGGAACCTCGGTCGAGGTCAGCAGGCCCTGGAGCGTCCCGTCGCCTTCGAAGAAGTTGTGCTCCACGAACCGCTCCATCTGGGCGTGGGTGTCGAGGAGGACCTGCTGCGACCACTGCGGGTATGTGGCCGGATCCTTCATCTCGAACAACACGTCGTCGAACCCGAGCCACTGTCGGTGAAGGTTGACGATGGCGGAGCGTCCGCGGGGAAGCTCGAGCATGCGTCGGACCTGCGCCTCGATCTCGTCGGCGCTGGAGAGCGCATCGGCCTCGGCGGCGCTGAGCAGCGTTTCGTCGGGCGTCGAGTCCCAGAGTAAGTAGCTGAGCCGGGATGCGACTTCGTAGGCGCCCAGCGGGACGAGCTCGCCCGGTGCGGCGTCTTGGGCGTCGATCCCTTCTTCGAGCAAGTACAGGAAGTTGGGCGACTGCAGCATGGCCGCGACCGTCAGTGAGATCGCGACCAGAAAGTCGTCTTGCAGTGCGCCCGTATCCTCGAACGAGGCGGCGAAGACCTGGCCGTAGCGTTGGACGTCGTCGTCGCGGACCGGTCGACGGAAGAGCCGACGGCCGAGTTCGAGGATGACCGTCTCCGCGGCGACGTTGGCTTCAGCGACCGAACTCGGAAGCGGAAGTCCGGTCGCGACTTCGAATGCGTCTCCACTGGCGAATACGGTTCGCGTGACTTCGAGGGCGCCTCGCTGATACCCCTCAATGAGGGCGGCGGAGGGCACCTGGAGTCGGGCTGTGTTCTCGAATCCGTGGGACTTCGGATCAGCGGGCAGCAGGGCCTGTAGATCGGAAAAACTCTGCCCCGGGAACAGGTCTTCGAGGGTGTTGATGTACTGCCGAACCGTCAGCCGCCGCAGCGGGCTCTCGTGGGCGCGGCAGAGCTGGCCGTCGGGGCCCACATCGTCGTCCCCGTCCTCGCCACCGTCTCCGTCGCCGTCCGTCGCGTCGGACCCATCGGTGTCGAGGGCGTTCGGGTCGAGGCCGAAGTAGCACCCGCTCGCCATGGAGCACGCCAAACTCGCGACGAGCAAGGGCATGCCCCATCGGCGGGGCGCGAGCCGGCGTTTGATTTCGAGTGCGTTCATCCCGGTACGAGTTGGCGACGATTGTGGACCACAGAACCCCTGCCGTGCCACAGGCATCGGCTGCACAGGCGCATTCTCCAGCCGAGATTTGCAACGCGATTGCCGCTTCCAAGGGCAAATTCCGAACCCTCGTCGTCGTTCAACCGGTGGCGTTCGCGCGTTGGGGGCCCGTAGCCGCGGTTTGTTCCGAACCTAGGCACTGCCTGGTAGGGTCCGCCGGTCATGGCGCTCACACGGGATGCACTGATTCAGTACCTCGAAGAGAAGGCCCGGGTCGATTTGAGCCAGGCCAAAGATGAGACGGAGTTGTTCTCCACCGGACTCGTGGACTCGTTCGCGATGGTGGATCTCCTCGTCTTCTTGGAGAAGCACACGGGCACCAAGATGGGCCCTGAGGACATCACGCTCGACAACCTCGACTCGGTGAGCCGCATCCTCGCGTTCGCGCGGGAACAGACGGCATGACGCAGCGGCCCGGGATTGTCATCCTTGGTACGCCACGCTCGGGCACGACGCTGTTGCGTCGGCTGCTCGACGCGCACCCGAACATCGCGTGCCCGCCGGAAACCTACGTCCTCAGTGGGGCCGCTCGGTTCCTGCATGAGGAGTCGTTTGCGCAGGGCCTGAAGATCGGGGCGTTGTCGGGCCTGGGCTATGCCGGGTTCGAGGACGCCGAAGTCCTGGGCCGTCTGCGGCGCTTCGCCCTCGGCTTCTTCGAGGACCACGCAGCCAAAGCCGGCAAGACGCGTTGGGCCGAGAAGACGGCCTTCGACGCGTTCCATGTGCCTGCGATCCGCCGGCTGTGCTCGGGGCACGTCAAGTTCATCTGCCTGCATCGGCATGGACTCGACGTTGCGGCCAGCATCGCTGAACTCACCGACAAGACCGGGGGCTACGTCGAGGAGTTGCATCGCTACGTCACGCGCTACCCGCAGCCGCTCGAGGCGTTTGCACACGCTTGGGTCGACACGGCGAACGCGATCGAGGACCTCGCCGAACACGACGATGATGCGCTGAGCATCCGCTACGAGAGGCTCTCCGAGGACCCCGAATCCGTGCTCGCGGAGGTGCTCGCGTTCGTCGATGAGGCCTACGACGATGGGATCGTTGCACGCGCGCTGGGCTCGAGTGAGCACGTCGGGTTCGGCGACTGGAAAACCTATGCGCGGGCCAAGGTCGACACCCGCAGTGTCGCGCGGTGGAAGTCTCTGCCGGCCGCGTCCCAGACGATGCTGGCGAAGGTCTGCAACCCCACGCTCGAGCGTCTGGGGTACGAGGCCGTCTCAACGCAGGACGAAAACGATGAGGATGCCCGCCGCCGCTACGAGCTGGGCTTGCTGCTCGGCCGACTCAAGAAGGAAGACTGATCGATGATGCGAGCGTCGTTTGTCGCTGCTGTGTTGGCCCTCGCGGGGTGCTCGTCGCCCGCGCCTGAGAGCGGGTCGGAGTCCCCGGTGAGTCCGACCCCGCAGGCCGTGGCTGCCCCCGAAAAGCCTGTGGCGGCCGCTGTCGTGCCCAAAAAGGCCGAGGTCGTCGCGGAGCCGGAGCCTGAGAAGCCTATGTGGAAACCCCGCCCCGAGGACGAGGTCACCCCGCATCACGCGATCGAGAACCCTGAGGCGCTCCACTACTTCTACGACCAGCTTGCTGCGCTCGACGATGGCGAGACCAAGGTCGTGCGCGTCGTGCATCTGGGTGCGTCGATGATCGGCATGGACGACCTGCCCTCGGTCATGCGGAACAAGTTCCAAACCCGCTTCGGCGATGGAGGTGCCGGCTTGGTGCTCCTTCAGCGCTACATGTCGAACTACATCCACCGCTGGGTCGACCTCAAGGGGAAGGGCTGGGAGCAGTGCTACATCGGCTACCTGTGCAAAGGCGACGGGCACTATGGACTCGGCGGCGCCACATTCTGGAGCGCGGGCGGGGCCAGTACCAAGGTCAGCAACCGCAAGGAAGGACTCGGGAGTCACTCCTCACACCTCGAGATTTGGTACGCCGGCCAGCGCCGTGGCGGACGGCTGAAGGTCCAGGTCGACGATGCCGAGCCGGTCGTTGTGGAGACCGCCGCCGACGCCCTCGAGGACCGGTTTCACACGATCGAGGTTGCCGACGGGCGCCACTCGGTCACCGTGCGCCCTGGCGGTGGTGGTCAGGTCCGCGCCTACGGTGTCGTGCTCGAGACGGACAAGGGCCTGGTGTGGGACCAGTTCAGCTGGCTCGGTGCGTTCACCAAGCGCATGCATGCGTGGAACGACGAGCACATCGCGGCGCAGGTGAAGCAACGAGACCCCGCACTGCTGGTGTTCACCTTCGGTGGCAACGACACCCGTCGAATCGCCAACAAGAAGATCAAGCCAGCGCAGTACACCGCAGAGTTCGTCAAAGGCATCATGAAGGTGCGGGCGGGCAAACCCGACGCATCCTGCTTGGTCACCGCGATGACCGATCGCGCTCGCTCCCTGGACTTCGACGTGACCGCCGTGCTCGGTGACGTGGTCGAGGCGCAACGGCAGGCCGCCGAAGAAGCTGGTTGCGCGTTCTTCGACAGCTTCACGGCGATGGGGGGCAAGGGCAGTCTCGCCGCTTGGCGGCGCAAGAAGCCTCCGTTGGCGGCGCCGGACCGCAAGCACCTCAACCATGCGGGGCGCGAAGTGCTCGGCGGGTGGATGTACGACGCGCTGATCGCCGGCTACGTGGAGCGGCGTCGTTCCGCCGGGCTAACCATGCGGTGACACCGCGGGACCCGGAGGTCGCCGAGTGGGTGTCTGGCGGCCCCCGTCGGGCGATCCATGACTCCCGACCTCTCCGAGTTGTCCGAGAGGGCTAGGTCAACACATCTCGTTTTCGTCGAATCGTTGACGCATCGCGGGACGGCGCCGCACACTCCCTTCGTGGCTCTTTCCCTGCTCGGCCCACTCGGTCTGATGACCGCTCTTGCTACGACTCCGCCCCTGCCGGAGAGCGAAGAGCCGGCGCCGACGTGGCGGTGGAAACAGCCCGACAAGCCGGTGAAGATCGCGGTCATCGCGGGATCCGTCGGAGCATTTTCGGGGCAGTCGTTTCACAAGCGACTCGGTGGTGTCTGCGAGAACGTCGAGATCCGGAACCTGTCCAAGACCGGCATCGGCGCGCTGCAGATGAAGCAGCGCTTCCGCGGGCAAGTCCTCAAGAACCGCCACATCAAACTCAACGAGGAGCAGTTCGAGTACTGGGCCTTCGTGGCGACGGGTCTCAACAGCATTGGGATGCCGGAGATGACCAACCACTACGTCAAGGGGCTGGTCGAGTTGGCGCATGGCAAGGGCATGAAGGCCGTTGTCCTCAGTCCCACCCCGTGGGGCAAGGACGGACTCAGCAAGTTCAAGGGGCTCGCCGGGCTCTCGAAGACCGAGGCGACGCGTATCGTCGTCGACTACGTCACGGGGCGGAACCATCCCAAGGATGCGCTCGGTCGCTACGCGGTGAAGCGCTCCGTCGAGGGGGACGTCGACTGGGATCCCTCCGAGGTCGTCGACATCGGGATCGATCTCTACGACTCCGAGCTCCGCCACAAAGACGCCGAGCCACGGGACGTGGACGCCATGCGTCGTCTGTTTGAGAGAGACCGCGCCTGGAAGAAGGCCCACGCCGATCTCGACCCCGATGCGTACGAGGCTGCGCTGGCTGCAGACGCACAGCGGGCATCCGAAGTTCCGCAGTGGTTCATGCGCCCCGAACTGCGAGGGTTCGACTACATTCACCCGAACTCCGAAGGCCACCGCGTGATCGCTTCGGTCACGTGCCCATCTCTCCCGGAGAGTTGGGGATGCGCCTGCGACGAGTTGTGAACACGAACTCGAGACGAACGAGAAAGGATCCCGGATGGCAAAAAAAATCCAGTGGCACTACCACCGCAACGGTTGAACGAGTTGCACAAGAGCGTCCAAGTTCATGGATGCACGGGGCCTCGTTGCCCAAGAGAAGGTTCCGGCCAGCCGCAAGCTCGGCCGTGATGTCGCGACGGAAATGCTCGCCGCAGCCTCCACGCTGCACGTGGCCAAAGGAAAGAAGCTGTCCAGCTTCAAGGGGAATGCGCTGCGCTCGGAAGACGCGGTCGCGGCGATGCTCGGGCCGACCGGAAATCTCCGCGCGCCCACGCTCAGAGTCGGCAAGACGCTGATCGTCGGCTTCAACGAAGAGCTGTTCGAAGATCTGTTTTCGTAGGCCAGCTCTCGTCTCGGGCGGCGCGGCCGCGGACTGAAATCGCATCGACATGGATTCCCGACACCGAAACCGTATGTTGGAAATGAGATGAGCGACTTCCAAAGCGAGTTCCGCCCCGAGCACGGTGTCTGGGTCCTCAAGCGCGTCGAGTGCGAGACGAGTATCGATGAGGACCCCCGGACCGTGCGACAGCCGGTGCCCGCTCCAGGACGGACACTTCGGGTCGTCGAGGCAGAGCCCGCGGTCCGCTCCTGAGTCTCATCCTCAACGCTCACCGAGCCCACATTCCCGAGCGGAGTGTGGGCTTTTTGGCGTCCGTGTCCGTGCTCGTGCTTGGACATGCTGTTGATGGGCGCACTGGTCGCGACCGGAGTTTCATCCCGGGCCGCCATCGGCTGCGGAGAACGTGGCTCGCCTCGTCTCGCACCTACCGTGCTGTGGGCGCCTGCGAGATCGCGCGAGCCTTCAGGCCCGAGTGTGGCGGGTACAGTTGTGGGGATGGCACTTCGGGCATGGGGACTGGCGGTGGCGGGAAGCTTGGCGTTGCTCCCGGTTCCAACCGAGGCGGCCCGCCCCCGTCGACCGATCGCAAAGGCTCCGCTCACGGCGGTTGGAGGTCCACACCGCGTGGTCGTGAAGTTTGCCGACTTCGCCGCCGTTCGAGGGGAGACGGACTCGAGGGTCCGAAGTGGATCCGGGCACGACGTCGTTGCGCTGAACGAGCTGCTCCTCGAACGTTCGCTCCGCCTCACGCCGATGTTTCCCGATGCGGGGCGTGTTGCACGACTCGCCACGCGGGCACGAGCGAAGAGCGGCCGCGAGCAACCCGACCTGCTCGGCGTGTTTGAGGTGGACGGCGGCTCATTGGAAGACGCGAGGGCGCTTCAGGCCTTGCCTGTGGTGGAGTTCGTCAGCGTCAGTCCCGTTGGGACGCCGGCGCCTGTCGACATCGCCCCCACGACACCGGACCTCCAGGCGCTCCAGGGCTATCTCGGCTCGGACCCTGGCGTCGATGCGATCGGGGCATGGGGCATGGGCTACCGCGGCGTCGGCGTGGGGCTGGTGGACATCGAGTACGCGTGGTTGCTCGCGCATGAAGAGTGGAACGAGGGCACGCTGACGCCCGAGGCCAACCAGACGCCAGACCTCGAAGCGCTGGCGGGCATCCCTGGTGTGGAGCAGCATGGGACCGGGGTCGCCGGGGTCCTGATCGCGGGGGACAACGGGTACGGGGTCACCGGGATCGCGCCGGGTGGCACGCTCGGGGTCTACCCTGAGCTCTCGATCGAGTCGGGCTCCCGGCGACCCGAATCGATCATCTCCGCGGCTGCTGATGCGGCTGTGGGGGACGTCATCCTGCTCGAGATGCAGACGCCCGAACCTCTCACGGGGTTGCTGGGACCCGCCGAGATCAACGAAGCCGTGTGGATGGCGAGCCGAATGGCGGCGGATGCAGGGGTGGTGGTGGTCGCGACTGCCGGGAACGGTGAACTCGACTTGGATCGCGACGAGCTTGCCTCGTATCGGGAGCGGGGAGACTCCGGGGCGATCATGGTGGGGGCAGGCCGACCGGGCACGCGGGAGCGCCTGAACTTCAGCACATTCGGGGAGCGCCTGGATGTCCAGGGTTGGGGCGAGCAGGTCTTCACGACCGGCTATGGCCAGTACGCGATGTACGGCGATGACCCCAATCAGAGCTACACGGCTGTCTTCAACGGGACGAGTTCCGCTGGTCCCATCGTTGCGGGGGTGGCAGCACTGGTGCAGGGAGCGGTGAAGGACGAGGGTGGGGAGCCGCTGACTTCGGCCCAGATGAGGACCGTGCTTCAAGGGACCGGCTTGCCGCAGCCGGTCGGAGATACCGGACGGATCGGTCCGCTGCCGCAGGCTCCCGCCGCGATCGAGGCCGCGCTCGTTCCCCCCACCGCGCCGCCATCGGTCGTGATCTCCGACCCCGTCTCGAGCCAGACCGAGGAGCTTTCCCTGGCGACGACGATCGATGTCGAGACAAGCAGCGATACGGCGTTCGTTCAACTTTCGATCAACGGGGAACTCCAACCGGTTGTGGACGAGGTCCCTCCGTTCTCGTTTGCTGAGGTCGTGTTTCCCGTTGGGACTTGGGAGGTGGTTGCCGTCGCGACGAACATCTGGGACGTCCAGGGAAGCTCGGAAGCGGTGGTGCTGGAGGTCGGCTGGACCCCACCCATGGGAACGACGACGGGTTCCCAGGGGTCGTCGGGGATGGGCAGCGGCGGTGGTACGGGCGGAGAAAGCACGACGTCAGGGAGCGTCCCGACCTCAGGAAGCAGTACGATTGGGAGCCGGGGTTCCAGCGGTGATGCCGCTGAAACCGGCGCCTCCGCAACGGGAGAAGGCGGAGGCTGTCGGACGGGTCCTGGGGGCGGCGGGAGTCCTATCCTCATGCTCGTGGCGACATGGGCGTGGCGCCGCGAGTGTCGAGCTCCCCTTCGTCAACGGTGAGCGCGCCGAGGCGTTCCGCGAAGCTCGGCTGTTGCGGTCCCAGCCGAGGCACACGGCGCGCGACGTGGCTACAGCTCGGTCAACCCACCGTCGACGATGTACTCCGACCCCGTGACGAAGGAGGCGTCGGATGACAGCAGGAAGGCTGCGACGGCGGCGACTTCCGAGGGCTCGCCCATTCTTCCCAGCGGCACCTGGGAGACGATCTGCGCCGTGAAGCCTTCGATGTCGGTCGGCTCCATCCCGGCACGCCGGAGGAAGTCGCTCTTGATCGGGCCAGGGCTGACCGCGTTCACGCGGATTCCCCGACCGGAGAATTCTCGGGCGAGGACACGGACGACGGTACGCAGCGCGCCCTTCGTGGAGGCGTACACCGAGGCGCCGGCCATTCCGATCGTACGCGCGATCGAAGTGTTGAACACGACCGCCCCTTGATCGACGAGACCCTCGGACAAGGACTTGAGCTGCAGCAGGGGCCCCCGGACGTTTACGTCGTAGTGGGCATCGAAGTCGTCGGCGGTGACATCCTCCAGTGGCCGAAATCGGCCGAATCCGGCGTTGAGGAAGACCCCGTCCAGTCGACCGAATTCTCGCTTCGCGAATTCGGCCAGAGCCGGTGCCGCCTCGGGGTCCCCGGCGTCGTTCTGGAGTGTCATGACGTTCAGCTGTTTTGCCGCGGTCGCGAGTCTGTCTGCATTGCTCCCGGTGATGAGAACGTGAGCGCCTTCGGAGACCAGTCGTTCCGCGGTCGCAAGACCGATTCCGCTGCTGCCGCCTGTGATGAGAACTTTCTTGTTGTTGAATCGAGCCATTGCCTGTTTCTCTGTCGTTGGACCGAAGACCCGAGGTCGGTGGGTCCGCCACGGCGTCCCTGCACGTTTCGACCTCGCCTTCGTGAACAGTGTCTAGCAGCGGCTTTTTTCGGCGGCGCTCCGTTTCTTGCTCGTGAACTCAGAGAGCAGGTCACTTCGCGTCGTGGAAGATGACTCCCAGCGAATGCCGTCGACCCGAGCGCACGACGCTGACACCGTGCCGGAGGTTGACCCGCCGAAAACCACGGACTCCGGGCTCAGGTCGGTGGTGGGTTGCAAACACCACGGCGTCGCCTTGACGCAGTGGCACCACGTGGACTCGGGACTGAGCGCGTGGTCGCTGCTGGGTCAGGACGAACTCGCCGCCGGTGAAGTCGCGTCCGGGCTCGGAGAGGAGCACGGCAACCTGCAGGGGAAAGGCGTGCTCCCCGTAGAGGTCCTGGTGAAGGCGGTTGTAGTCGCCCTCGGTGTATCGCAGCAACAGCGGCGTGGGCCGGGTCTGTCCGGCGGCGTGGCAACGGTCGACGAATGCGCTGTGCTCGGCGGGATAGCGCGTGTCGTTCCCCAGCGCAGCGCTCCAGGCATTCGCGATCGCGGCCAATCGCTGGAACAGAGCGGTGCGTAGGGCGGCGACAAGAGGCGGCAAGGGGTACGCGAAGTACTTGTACTCACCGCGTCCGAACACGAACCGTTCCATGTCGATATGCGAGCGGAACGCCTCACCATTGCGGTACGTGGCGCGCAGATGCTCGCACTCCGCTGGGTGCAGAAGCGTGGGCAGTGTCGCGCACCCGTCCTCATCGAGTTCTTGGGTCACCCGAGCCCAGTTCATCGCACCGAGACGGGCTGCGATGTCGGGCTGGGGAAGGGATGGGGCGGAGTTAGGGTTCACGCCTTTTCCTCGCGTTCGAGCAGCTCCACCTTCCGTTCGACCCCCCAGCGGTAGCCAGACACAGATCCGTCTGCGCGAACCACTCGGTGGCAGGGAATGGCGACCGCCAGGGTGTTGCGGGCGCACGCTTGGGCGACGGCCCGTGCCGAACGCGGCGACCCGGTCCTGCGGGCAAGCTCCGAGTAACTGATGGTCTCGCCCGCGGGGACCTTGCGCAGCGCGTCCCAAACCCGTCGTTGAAACGCGGTCCCGCGGATGTCGAGCGGCACGGTGCTGGCAACCGTGGGGTCCTCGACGAGTCCCACCACGTTCGCGACCAACGCCTCGAAAGCTTGGTCGGCCCCGACCAACTCGGTGTCTGGGAACTGGCGCTCCAAGTCGTGCACGAGTGCCTCAGGGTCGTCGCCGAGGAGAATCGCGCATACGCCTCGGGTTGTGGCTGCCACGAGCACGGAGCCCAACGAGGATTCGCCGACCGCGAACCGGATGGGGAGCTGCGCCGCACCGCGGCGAAACTCGGTCGGTGTCATGCCGAGGAGCTCGTTGGACTCCTCGTAGAACCGGGCGGATGAGTTGTAGCCCGCGGCATGGATCGCGGTGGTGATGCTGCCTGCGCTCTTGAGTTCCTGCCGAACCCGGCGTGCCCGGTTCGCCGCGGCGTAGGCCCGCGGCGTTACGCCGGTCACGGCTTTGAACATCCGGTGCGTATGCGAGGGACTGAGTCCGGCGCGGTCGGCAAGTTGTTGCAGGGAAGGGGGCTCCTCGCTCTGCTCGATCCAGCGGCAGAGCTCTTCGACGAGCGCACTTCGTCGCTCCGAGCGGCTGGGTCCCTCTGGGTCGCACCGTTTGCAGGCCCGAAAACCGGCGTTGCGGGCGGCCTCGGCGTCCTCGTGGAATGCGACGTTCTCGGGTCGGGGCCGTCGCGACCCGCATGAAGGGCGACAGTAGACCCCGGTCGTGCTGACCGAGTAGAGGAAGCTGCCCTCGCCTCGAGAGAGGATCGCTGCCCACCGGGGGTCTTGGAGGACGGCGGCGGCGCGCTGTTTCGCTGGTGAAGTCATGGACGCGGTCCGGTCGGGTACGTGCCCATGAACCGTACGCCCGACACTTCGCCCCGACACCCGGCGTCTTGCTTTCGAATTCGAAAGCCGTCCTGCGCGCAGGCCGCTGCTGCCGGGCAGCGTTCCCGGCCGTGCCCAGTACTCGCTACTTGGCGAATCCGCGGTCCCGCATCAACGCACCCACGTCCGCATCCCGGCCGCGAAACGCTCGATACGCGTCCGCCGGATCCACCGCGTTGCGCGGCGCGAACAAGTGCTCGACCAGCTTTTTTGCGACGCCCTCGTCGTAGAATCCACCGGGCGCATCCGCGAACGCTTCTGCCGCATCGGCGGTGAGAACATCGGCCCACATGTATCCGTAGTAGCCCGCCGAGTACCCCTCGCCGGAGAACACGTGCCCGAAGTGCGGGGTGCGGTGCCGCATCACGACCTCCTTGGGCATGCCCCACTCTGCGAGGGTCTCCCGCTCGAACGCATCGGGGTCGATGCCCGTCGGATCCACCGTGTGCAGCTCGAGGTCCATCATCGCCGAGGCGAGATACTCGGTCGTGCTGAATCCCTGGTTGAAGGTGGCGGCTTTGCGGATCTTCGCGACGAGCTCCTTCGGCATGGGCTCGCCGGTCTCGTGATGCCGGAGGTAGCCGTCGATCACCGCGTCGGTGAACAGCCATCGTTCGAGCAATTGAGACTGAAACTCGGTGTAGTCGCGTACGCCGCCCGAGAGGCCCGGGTATTTCACATTGCTGCTCAGAGCATGCAGCGCGTGGCCGAACTCGTGGAAGAAGGTCGACGCATCGTCGGCGGAGACGAGCACGGGCTGGCCTTCGGGCGCCTTGATGAAGTTGGAGTTGTTCGACACCAAGACCGTGATCTCACCGTCGTAGGTGTGGCTGGACCGGTAGGTCGAAGCCCAAGCTCCGGAACGCTTTCCCGGGCGGGCGAAGGGGTCGAGGTACCACAAGCCGATGTGCTTGCCGCTGGCCGCGTCGGTCACCTCCCACACTTTCACGTCTGCGTGGAACACGGGGATGGAACCCTCGGGGACTGGGGTGAACGCGAAGCCGAACAGCTTGCCCGCGACCATGAACATGGCCTCACGCAGCGGGCCTAGCTGGAGGTATTGCTTCACCTCATCGGAGTCGAGGGCGTAGGTTTTCTGGCGGACCTTCTCGGCGTAGAACCGGTAGTCCCACGGCTCGACGGTGATCCCCGCTTTCTCGGCGTTGGCGACCTTTTGCATCGCGGCGACCTCTTCCTTGACGGTCGCGGTGGCGGCCGGCCACACACCCATCATCAGTTCGCGTGCCCGCTGCGGCGTCTTGGCCATGCGGTCTTCGAGGCGCCATGACGCGTAGTTGTCGTACCCCAGCAGCTTGGCCCGCTCGTGCCGCAGTTGGAGGATCTCGGCGATGAGCTTGTTGTTGTCGTGCGAATCGCCGTGGTCACCACGGCTGTAGTACTCGCGCCACACCTTCTCTCGCAGCGCACGCTGGGTGGAGTAGGTGAGGAAGGGGTCCATCGCCGAGCGGGTGTTCGGGAGCACCCAGACGTCTGCGTCAGGCTTCTTGATCGCGGCCTTGAATGCATCGGGCAGGCCGCCGAGGTCTTCGGGTCCGAGCTCGATGGTGCTTTGCTCGTCGGCGAGGACGTTGTTGCCGAACGCGTCGTGCAGCTCGGCGAGGCGAGACTGAATCTGCGCGTATCGGGCCTTGCCGTCCGTGTCGAGGCTGGCACCGGCCCGCGCAAAACGGTTGTAGACCAGTTGGACGAGGCGCTGCTCACTGGCGGGGCGCGAGGCGAGTTCGGGGCTCTCGTGAACCGCTTTGATGCGGGCGAAGAGGGGCTCGTTCTGAATGATCTTGGTCTCGTACTCGGAGAATACGGGCGCGAGTTTGGCGAACAGGTCGCGGAACTCCGGGGTCGACATGTTGCTCGACCAGATGCCGACGTAAACCTCGAACCGGTTCATCGCATGGCCGACGCGCTGCATCTGTACGATGGTGTTGTCGAACGAGGCGGGCTCGGGGTTGGTGGCGATGACCTCGAGTTCAGCAAGGTGAGCCGCCATCGCCTCGCGCGCGGCAGGCTCGACCTGAGCGAGATCCATGGCAGAGAAGTCGGGGACGCCTCCGTGGGGGCCAGTCCATTCGGCGAGCAGGGGATTCGTGGTCGTCACGGTGGCGTCGGGCGTGGTCGGTGAGGCGGGCGTGCTCGAAGCCGTCTTGGGGTTGGCGCAGGCACACAAGGTGGCGGCGAGGCCGAGCATCAGAGCGGTTCGAGCGGACATGGAGCCGCGGACGATACCAGCCCGCGCCACGGTGGCTCGTGTCGTTCCGATTGCAGCTCGCCATCCCCGCGGGGCGGTGTCGGGTTCTCGACCGGACGCTCGTCTGCAGAGGGATGCAAGGTCCGACCCCTCGCCACTCCCCGAGCCGATTCGCGCTCGCGTTCCTCGCTTTCGTGGCGCCCACACTCCTGGTCGGGTTCGGCTGGAAGTATGGGATCTTCCGTGAGCAATACGCGGCACTAGAGATGCACCGCGAGGACATTTCGATGTTGCTTGCCTTCGGTTCGTTGTTCACGCAGGGCGCGTTTTGGGCCTACGTGAGCGCGCGACTCGCTGGGTCAGGATCGTGGTGGCGCCGAACCAGAAGGCTGTTTGTGCTCGCGTTCCCGCTGGGGTGGAGCTTCGGGGTGTGCATGGTCGGCGCGAAACACGTCATGACGTCCACGGGTGACTTCGTGCTCCTCGAGACGGGGTTCACCTTGGTGATGTACCTGGTGGTGTGTCCGCTGATCGCTGCTGCCGACGCCGGCCGACCCCGCCGGGCCGAGAAGAGCGCGCGGTGAGCGGCCTGTCCGGCGCTCCCAACATGACCTGACAGGTTATGGCGACGCGGCACGGGAGTCGCAGACTGCGGATATGTCGCTCGTTCGGACCGCACTGTACTCAAACGCCGTCTTCAGCACCTGCACCGGGCTCCTGGCAACGCTGGCGCCCGGGGTCGTCGCCGCATGGCTGGGAACCACGGCGGTCGGGGAGGTCCGCATCGTCGGTCTCCAGCTGCTGGTGTTTGCGGCTGTGGTCGCTCTCGTCGGTCGGCCTCGCACGGTGAAGCCGCTTCCGGTGCTGCTGATCAGCGCGGCCGACGCAGCATGGGTCGTGGGCACGGGACCGCTGCTTGTGCTTCTGCCCGAGCAGTTCAACACGACCGGGTCCGCCCTCATGGTGGGAGTCGCGACCGTCGTGGCCGCATGCGCGACGGGCCAGCTCGTCGGGCTCGCGCGGCAGTACGCTCACCCCGATCGCGACAGTGGGTTCACCCACCGCGTCTGTCTCGAGGTCTCCGCCGAAGCACCCGCAGACGAACTGTGGAACGTCATCAGTGACCTCGGGACGATCGCGGACCATAGCCCCGATCTGCAGAGTTCGGACCTTGTGCACGGGGATGCGCCCGGTGTGGGAGCTGCACGCCGCTGCGTGGACCAGCAAGGCCAGGGATGGACCGAGGTGTGCACGGCATGGGATCCGGGCCGCGCATTCAGCCTTCGTTTCGACACCGAGGCGCCCGACTTTCCCTTCCCGTTTCGGGCCCTGGTCGGCGGCTGGATCGTGGAGCCGAAGGGGGAGGGGGAGGGGACCCGGGTTCGGATCTGGTGGGAGATGGTTCCCCGAGCCCGATTCGGAGGCGGATTGCTGGTCGCGATGATGGCCGCCGGTCTCGGTCGCAGCATGGGCAAGCTCGTCGCGACCATGGCAGCCGCGGCGATGGCCAAGCCAGGAACGGCGTCCGCCCAGGCCACCCGACGGTTTAGGGCCATCGCATGTTAGAGGCATTGTCATCCGTGGGTTGCCGCGCGCCTGGGGTCTGCGGGAACCTATGTTGGTGAGCGAGTCCAACACGGCGGTGGCGGCGAGTCCAAGCTTCGGGGCGTTGCTACGGAGCTGGCGGCAGCGTCGGCGTTTCACGCAGCTGTCCTTGGCGCTGGAGGCCGAGGTCTCGACCCGTCACCTGAGTTATCTCGAAAATGGACGCGCCAAGCCTAGCCGCGAGATGATCGCGGTGCTGACATCGGTCCTCGACGTCCCGCTGCTCCATCGCAACGAGATGCTGCTCTCCGCAGGACTGGCTCCGCAATACCCCTCGACCGAACTCGACGACAGCACGGCGAGGCACGTCCGGTCCGCCGTCGAGTTCCTGCTGGTCCGCCACCATCCCTACCCCTCGATGGTGGTGGACGAGGCGTGGAACCTCGTGATGGCGAATGACGCGTACGTGCAGCTTGCATGCTTCCTCCGGGGGGCAGAGGGCCCGCCGTCGGACCCGCAGAAGGTCCACCGAGGCGCCCCGGTGCAAGGGTCCAACGCGCTGCTCTCTCTGTTCGAGGACGCGTCGCTTCGAAAGCGGATCCGCAACCTTTCGGAGTTCGCATCGATGGTGCTCACCCACGTTCATTTGGCGGCGCGGACCCACGCGGGCGCGAAGGACGTCGAGGCGAGAATCCGAAGGGCGGTGGGGGTCCTCCCCAGCAGCACGGCTCCTTTTCCGCCGGTCATCCCATTGTGCCTGGACGTCGACGGTGAGCCGCTCACGCTGTTCAGCACCATGACGATGCTCGGGACGTCGGCCGACGTTGTGCTGTCGTCGGTGAGGGTCGAGACCCAGTTCCCCGCCGACCCCCGAAGCGATGCTCTGTTGCGGAGAATCACTGCGGTCGGCGAGGACTGAGTGTCGGGAGCGTGCACCGGCCGGCGCGGCTTGTGGGGAGGCTGCCAGGCGCGTCTTAGCTGGGCATCACGGCCGTGAACTCAGGGCTGTTGAACACCAGCCGAGAGCGGGCGAGCTTCCCATTCCGTACAAGGACCCACTCGGTCATCGTGACCGACGCCTTCCCGACCGGAGTTTCGATGTGGAAATCGTAGATGGTGCACGCCTCGTCTCCGTCGCTCCACTGCCGGAGGATGTCGTGCCCTTTGACGATCTCGCCCAAGCCGGACGCTCCCTCCACGAACGCGGCCTTCCCTTTGGACTGAAGCATCGGCCCGTGAAATACGAAGTCGTCCGCAACGAGAGCGAACGCGCTCTCGAGGTCGCCTGCGGTGAACGCGTCGAGGTAGGCGGAGAAGATGTTGGCTGGAGTTGTCATGCCCCCTAGACGAGGGGGCGTGGTCAAACCCGACATCGTCTAGTTCGTTTGCAGGTCCTCGAGGAGGCGTTCGAGGTGTCGACGTTGCAGCGGGCTGGTGCACAGCGTGAGGGCCCGCTCAAACGCCGTGACCGCCTGTGAGCCCTTCCCTGATTCCGCAAGCAGGTGTCCTTGGACCACGAAGTATGGGGAGTACGTGCTCATGCCCGGCTCGGGTGCGAGTTCGCGGAGCAGGGCCAGCCCAACTTTGGGCCCCCGAGCACGGGACACCGCCACGGCGCGATTGAGCCGAACCACGGAATTGGGTCGGTGCCGGAGCAGGGCGTCGTACAAGAGGACGAGTTCCTGCCAGTTGGTGGATTGATAGTCCGCGGCACTCGCATGGACCGCAGCGATCGCGGCCTGGATCTGATAAGGGCCCAGCCGCTTGCGAAGCAACGCCTTCTGGACCAGTGCCAGCCCTTCGTTGCAGATCCCCTGGTCCCACAACGTGCGGTCCTGGTCCTCGAGGGAGACGAGACGGTCCGGTGGGAGGAGACGTGCCTCTGCACGAGCATGCTGAAGCAGCATCAGGGCCAGAAGTCCCTGGACTTCGGCCTCTTCGCGAAACAAGCGCGCGAGCATCCGTGTGGAGCGGATGGCGAGTTCGCAGAGCTGGGGGCGCAGGAATGGCGCGGTCTCCCGGGCGCTGTAGCCTTCGGTGAACAGCACCATCAGCACCGCGAGTACAGCGTCCAGACGGGCCGGCAGCTCGGATTCTGTCGGCGGCTGGTAACCACCTTCAAGCTCGCGGACTGCGCGACGAGCCCGACTGATCCGCCGCTCGATCGCCGTGTTCTTCATGAGGTAGGCGCGGGCGATCTCGTCGACCGAGAGCCCCGCCACCGTGTGCAACGTCAACATCACGGCCGTGTCCGGTTTGAGTCGGGGATCGCAGCACGTGAACACGAGTCGCGCCATGTCATCACGAAACGCGGAGCGAAGCTGGTCGTCGTCGACTCGGTCCGCGTCCAGCGCTTGCCGCAACGCGTCGTCCTTGCGCTCCTTCATCGCCCGGTGACGGAGCTGATCGATGATCGTGTTGCGTCCGGCGCGAACGAGCCAGGCGACGGGCTCGGCGGGCAACTCATCGGCCCAGCGGAGGAGTGCGCGTTCCACCGCGACGTGGAGGCCGTCCTGCGCCATCTCCAAGTCCCCCGCGATGCGGTTGAGGGTCGCCAGAGCCTGGGGATAGGCGCTGCGGAGCGCGCGATGGACCGCGCTACTCACCGACGGTTTTTCCGCTGTGGTCCTCGAAATAGGCGACCGGGCGAATCTCCACCGTCGCTCGGGGGATGCGTTCTGCCCAGCGCGCAGCGGCTTCCAGCGATTCGCACTCCAGCAAGTAGAAGCCGACGAACACCTCGTTGGTCTCGGCAAACGGGCCTTCTTGGACCGAGATGGCATCCCCGTTGCGTCGTACGACCGTCGATGTATGGGGATCCATGAGCTGTGTGGCGACGACGAACGCGTCGGCGGCCTTGCTGTCGTTTTGCAGCGTTCGGTGCTGGAGCAACATGGCCTCGCGATCGTCGGCCCCGTCGTGGTCGAACGCGCCCTCGGCGTGATAGATGAGCATTGCGTAGAGCATGGAAGTCGGGCCCGAAGGTGGGGCTCATAGCGTAGACGAACCAGGCCACGCCAACCCGACAAACCGATGGCGATGGTCGCAAGGGTGCCGACGGTGGGTCCTGCTACGCTGTTGTGTGTTGTCGCGACTGGACCTCGATCTGACGTGGTTGGCGGCCGCAACGCCACTGATGCGTGACACCTACTGGACGCAGCGCGGGACGGCGGTCGCGTCTGTCGTCGGCCTGGGCCGCAGCGGAGGACAGAGCCCGGCACCGATTCGCCAGGTCGGGCGCTGGTTCGAGCGCGTGCATCTCACGGCGCTGCGCGGCATGCCGGGGGTCGAGGTTCTGGCCGCCAACGAGCCGCTGCGTGACGGCAACCGGACGATCGGGGAACTCGACGTCCTGTTCCGCCGGGACGCTCGCATCGTGCACCGCGAGGTTGCGGTGAAATACTACCTCGCCGCGAAACCGGGCACGCATTGCTCGGCCTGGCTTGGGCCCGGGAAGCGGGACCGTCTCGACCTCAAACTCGACCGGCTGGCGACGCATCAAATCACGGTTGCCCGGCAGGCTCGCGACGCGGAGGCGTGGCCCGAGAACCTTCCGTTTCCGGACGAGACGGAGGTTCTGATGCTGGGAGCGCTCTTCTCTCCGCGGGGGGAGAAGAGGCTGCCTGAGGGCGCGCACGAGGAGGCGGACCACGGGCACTGGTACTTTGCGTCCGAGTTCGCCGAGACGTTTGGCGATGCGCCTTGGTGCGACCTCGAGAAGCCGTGGTGGCTCAGCCCCGAGCACGCGCGTGGCGAGCCCTCGAAGGCAGCGCGAGACCTGGTGAGGGGCCTCCGTCGACCCGCACTCGTCGCGCGCGTCGACACGGAGGTGGAGCGTGCGTTTGTCGTGCCGGACGGTTGGTGGGACGATCTCGAGGGACTGGACGCGTCCCTTTAGTGGATGGACCCGTCCCCTTCGTGGGCGATCATGGCGTGGCGAGCTGCTTCAGGCCCGCGTCGATGTGCTTCACCATCGCCGAGTCGGTTCCCTGCGCATTCACGAAAATCGAACGAGCCTGCTGGTAGCGCGCGATGGCACCGCCGACGTCGCCCTGGGCGACCAGGATCTCGGCCTGCGTCATCAGGGTGTGGGCGAAGTCTGGGTGGTGGGTCCCCACCACCGCGGCCATCGTCGACAGGCTTCGGTCCGCGAACCGGTAGGCTTCTTCGAACCGCGATTGCTTGCTCAGGGCCTCGGCGATCCCGCCCAACGCCTCGGCGACCCTGCGGTGTTCGGGGCCGTACGCCTCGTGCCACAGCGCGAGCGCTCGTTGGTGTAGCTCCAGTGCGTCCAGCGGGCGTCCTTGGTCCTTGCGCACGTGGCCAAGGTTGTTCAGAGACAAGGCCACGGAGGGGTGCTCCGCGCCCTGGCTGCGAATCCGGAGCTCGATAGCCCGCTCGTACTCGGCCGCGGCCTCGTCGAGATGCTTCATCTGTTCGAACACGAGGGCTCGGTTGTGGACAGAGATCGCGACCATGGGATGCGAGGGCCCCAGCGAGGCTTCCCACGACGAGCGGGCACGGGCGTGGTGTTGCAGAGCGTCTTCGAGACGACCGAGCCGGGTGAGAGCCAGCCCCATGTTGCTGTGCGCGGCGGCGACGTCGGGGTGCTCGGGCCCTTGCAGGGACTCGCGAAGCTCGGCGGTCCGCTCGAACCCTCGCACGGCGCCGTCATAGTCACCCGCGCTGTAGGCCAGGGTGGCCTCGTTGTTGATCAGCCGAGCCTCCAGTCCGCGGTGTTCGATCCGGGAGAGCAACGCGGCGGCGTGTCGCAACCACTCGTCTGCCGTGTCCGGTTGCTGGAGTCGGTACCCGACGACGTAGACCAGCTGCACCGTCGCTCGGAGGGCTTCGACGTCGTGGTGGGACGAGTGTGCGACGTGGAACGCAGCTTCGGAGGTTGCGGCGGCTTCGGCATAGTCTCCTCGGCCTTCCTGCGCTGCACTCCAGGCGTTGAGGGCTTCTGCCTCGACCGGGGAGAAGCCAGCGTCTCGGGCCAGAACCAACGCCGCCTTGGCGCGGGCGTATGCACCTTCGAGATCCCCCGCCTCCTTCATTGCGAGAGCCTCGCTGATCGCGTCTCGGGCGTGCCCGATCTCGTCCCGCCTTGCCTCGTCTGCGGGCAGTTCGTGGGTCCGGGCGAGCGCCTCGGGGTCGAGACAGGCTTCGACGTCGGGCAGGTGTCCGAGCACCTGTACGGCCTTCTGCAGTCCATCTTCCGCCGAGGCGGTGAGCGCATCGGTCGTGGCGCGGACCGCCCCTGCGCGCTGACTCAGACACGCAGTCCGTCGGTCGAGCAACGTCGGGTCGATGCTCACCTGGCATGCCTCGTCGTGTGCATCAGCGAGCCTATCCACGTAGGCCGCGATGGTGGTGTCCACTCGCTGCGCGGTCTCGTCGGCAAACGGCTTGGGTGAGGAGCGCAAGGCGGTCAGGAGCGTGTTGCGGCGCTGCTTGGACCACAGCTCACGAACGGCGTCTGAGCGGGTCTCGCACGGATCGGCCGGGGGAATGGCGGCAAAAGCGACGGTCGACAACGCGGCCGCCCCTGCGCCCCAGATCATCCAGGTGCCACGCGCCGCGGGCTGTAGGCGGTCGAGCAGACGCTCCATGTTGGGCCAGCGGTCCTTGGGAAGCTCGGCCAGGCCTCGGGTCAGCGTTCGGCGGATGCGCGGTGGCACGCCGTTGCGCGGAACATCGGCAAACTCGCCTGCGGAGATCCGCATGACCAACTCGGTGACGGTCCGGGCACGGAAGGGCCTCTTGCCGAACAGACCCTCGAAGACAGAGACGCAGTAGCTGAACTGGTCGGCACGGGCGTCAACGTCGAACGCGAGGTGCTGCTCGGGAGCCATGTACGCGGGGGTGCCTTGCACCGATCCAGCACGGCTGACGTCGTCGTCGTACGTGTTGTGAGCGCTCCGGATTGGGGAACACTCGGCTTGCCCGCTGCTGTCATCGCTGGGTCGCGCGAGTCCAAAGTCCATCACGACGACGCGCCCGCCGGGGTGCAGCATGACGTTCGCGGGTTTGAAATCACGGTGGACCAGTCCGGCGGCGTGGACGGCGGCCAGTCCTCGGCCAGCTTGCAAAAATGCCCGCAACACTGCGTCCCAAGGTCGGCCCTTCATCCAAGACCTCAGGGTAGGTCCACGGACCCAGTCCATCGCGACGAAGACCCGTCCCTCATGGGTGCCCACATCGTGGACCGTCACCACGTTGGGGTGGGAGAACTGAGCCATCGCCTGGGCCTCGTGAAGCAGGGCTTGCGCTCGTACCTTCCGACCCGGACGGTCATGCAAGACCTTGATCGCGATGGTTCGGTCGAGGTCGGGGTCGGTCGCCGCGTAGACGGTGCCCATGCCTCCCGAACCAAGCGTGTGCAGGATTCGGTATCGGCCGACGCGGTCGCCGGCTTGGAGCGTGACCCGCCGCCGCAGTCCGGCGTCGGTGAGCGTGTGCTCGGTGCTCGCCGGACCTCCTCGATTCGGTCTGGGCACACACGGACTCTACCAGCCCGGGGCCCGGGCCATGTGGCCGGGGTCGAGGACTCCGCCGTAGAGGCGTATCCTCGAACGATGGGGATTCATCTGCGCCCCGGGCGGCCTTCCGACTACCCGTGTTTCGAGCGGTGGTTTCCCATGTTGGAGTCGGGGGACCCGACCCCCTCCCCGGAGCGATGGCGAGACGAACTTGCGCCGCTGAGCACCATCGCCGAGTCCCAAGGGCAGCCGGTTGGGTACTGCTTCGCCCAGGTCTTCGGAGACGACGGATACATTCGGCATCTCGTCGTCGACCCGCAGGCGCGGCGGACCGGTGCCGGGCGATCTTTGGTGCATCGTGTCGTGTCGCAGATGCGGGGTGCCGGTTGCTCGAGCTGGCGTCTCAACGTGCGGGACGACAACACTGCGGCGCTCGGGCTTTATGCATCTATGGGGTTGGAGGTTCACCACCCGTGTACTTCGCTGCGGTTTCCTCCGGCGCTTGTCGACTCGCTGCCCGCGGCGTCGGGGACCCCGGGGGTCATCGACCCGGACCCGGAACAGATCGCGCTGCTCGAGGAACGCTTCGAGCTTCCGATGGGGCAGCTTGCCTCGGTGCGGTCCCGCCCCACAGGGCTCGTTCGTGCGGTCCTCGTCGACGGGTCAATGCCCTGCGGCGTCGCGACCTTTGACCTGGCGCGGCAGGGATCGTTCCCGTTCCGAGCGGAGTCGGTCGAGGTCGCGACCGCGCTGCTGCACGCCCTGCGGGCGCACGCGACGGGACCCGAGATGGGCGTCGTGAGTGAAGACGTCGACGCTTTCACGCAGCGACTGGTCGAGGCAGGGGCGCGGGTCCCATTTCGGTTCGTGCACATGCGCGGCCCGCTGTGACGTACGCTGCGCTCGATGAGCGTTCGCGCGGTCCTTGTCGACCTCGATGCAGATCGTGTCCGCTTCGGCCTCGAGCGGGAAATCGCCGAGGCTCTTGCGGCCACGATCGTGGATTACGAAGCCCATCGCAGGGCGATTGTGCCCTCGGACCCGCAGCGCGTCCGGCAACGGTTGCTCGCAGAAGGCCGACGGATTCCTCTTTCGATGGCCCCTGCGGCGCACCAACGCATCGAAGAGGTGAAGCAGACCTTCGCGCTGGCCGCTTCGCACGAGCTGCTCCGCGCTGATGCGCACGAGAACCTCGCGTTGCATCGAGTTGCCGAACCGATGATGCTCGAGGTCTCCGAACGACTTCTCGCGCTGCTCGACGATGGTGCGGCGAGGGCATTGTTCGGACACGAACTTGGGCACTGTTTGGCCCACGGTCCCCAAGACACGGGCGGTGATGCGCTGTGCGTCGCGGTCACGATGGGACGGCGGGGGCTCCTCGATCCGCAGACGGTCGCACTCACGCAGCGCGGGGTCTTGGCCCGAGAGATCACGGCAGACCGGTTTGGCTTGCTGGCGTGCCAAGACCTGCACGCCGCGCTCCGGCTCGAGATGATCGCAGCCACCGGACTGCGCGGGGAGACGCTCGGAGACGACACCGGGGCGTATCTCGAGCAGTGCAAGGAGCATGTGCGGACGCAGACCGAGGTCCCCGCGTCGTCGCTGCGGGTTTGGGCGCTGTGGCACTTCTCGCAGAGTGACCGGTTCCACAGCGCTACCGGAGGCACTGGAGGTCGCCCACTCGAAGAGATCGATGCTGAGATCTCCGCGAAGCTGAGCGCGGTGTCGGGGGGCGGGTCGCTGCGCATCGAGGACGAGCGAGCCGAGCTCCCCGCGTTTGTGTTCGAGTGCGCATTGGCATGCGGCGTCCTTGTCGCGGGCGCGGACGGGGAGGTCTCGGACGAGGAACTGGCCGCACTCGAGGATGCGTTCGGCTCGCATGTGGCCGACTGGTCCGCATCGCTGGAGCCCGAGGCGGCCCATGCCCAGTTCTACGAGACCGCCGGGTTGGTGCGGGCTGGCGGCGAGGACCTGGTACGCCGCCTATTCTTGCTGGTCTCGCATGTCATCGGGGCGGATGACGTTGTCGATCCCAGGGAGCTTCGAATGGTCTTGGCGCTTGGAGAGGCGCTCGGAGCAGGCGAGGCATTTCGGACTTGGCTCGGTCCCGTGGCGGCCGCCAAGGGGGTTGAGCTCGATGCGGCGGAGGAGCTGCCGACCTCCATCCCGCTCCCCGCGCGAATGGCTGAGGTTCGCGACGCGCTGGGGGCGTTGGCCGATGCCGTGCACCGGACCGGGTCAACCGCGATCTCCCCGCGCCGGTTGCTTCGGCTGATGGGGGCCGAAGAAGATGACCACCATGCGCTCCAGGGCGTCGCGGGGTTCTTGGAACAACGGGAGGTCGAGGTCGTGCCGCCGCTCTCGTCCGTGTCCCTGGATGCTCGGGTCTCGCTCCGGAGCCGGACTCGGGTGGCTTCCGTCGAGGCTGAAGACCCCGCGTTGCCCGCGGACCGGCAAGCGTTGCTGGCCGCGTTGGCGCGCCTGCGCGACACGCTGATCTCCGGGGACGGTCGCAGTCCGTCGGTGCGCCTGCGGTCGGTCACACGCAGCCGCCGGGTCTTTGACCTGTTCCGTTTGGAGGCCGTTCGAAAGGGCACCCCCGAACGAGCGCTTGCGCTGGTGCAGGCCGGGAAAACCGCGGTCTTGGTGACGCCCGAAGACGCCGGGCGGCAGGAAGCGGCCGGTGCTTGTGCCGACGAACTCCGCCAACTCGACCGGCTGGCGCGCGACGCTCGGGAGGAGACGGGCGCCAACGATCTGTGCATCGGCTACCCGGTGTTGCTCGGTCGGGTCGAGGTCGCCGAGAACCCCGGGGAGTCGTACGGCGTGCGCGGGCCGTTGGTGCTTCGTCCCGTGCGGCTCGAACGCGATGGGCGGGGCGCTCGTGGCTTCTCGCTGGAGCCGCGCGAAGACCAGGAGGCCGTCGCGAACGGGGCGTTGCTGCGGCTCTTATTCGACAAGGCCGGACTCGCGCTTCCCGACGACCTCGCCCGAGAGCTCGACGGTCTCGCCGGGGATGTGCCCGCGCTGATCGACCGCCTTCGCGCGGTTGGGGTCTCGATTGGCGTGGAGGGGACAACACTCGGTGCGTTCCGTGACCGCGACGATGTGCTGGACGGAGACGACGCGCTGCTGATCGTGGAAGAGTGCGCGGTGCTGGGCTTGTTCCCGCAGTCGAGTTCGGAGCTCCTGCATGACTACGACGCGCTCCTTCGCGAACTGGAGGAGGGAGCGCGTCCGCTCGCCGAGGTGCTCTCGGCCGGGTTTGGGCTCCTCCCCGCGGGTCTGCGAAGCGACGCGTCTCCTGCGATCCCCGAGCATGTTCCAGGGTGGCCCGTGCTGCCTTCGGACCCCAGTCAGCGCGCCGTCGCGTCAGCGTGCGCCAAGAACCTGGTCACTGTGGTGGATGGACCGCCGGGGACCGGGAAGAGCCAGCTCATCGTCAACATGGTGGCCGATGCGCTTCGTCGTGGAGCGCGGGTCGCCGTTGTTGCGGAGAAACGGGCAGCGCTCGATGTCGTGCAGCAACGCCTCGCAGGGGTTGGAGTCGACGATGCCGTCGCGCTCGTCCACGACGTCGGCGACGACCGCAAGGCGTTGTTCACGAAGATCTCGGCCCGCCTCAAGGACTTCAAGCCCCGCAAACACAACCGGACCCGAGCCGATGTGTTGCAGGCCGACCACGAGCGGGCCAGAACGACACTCGAGACCCGCCGCAGCACGCTTGCGCATGTAGACCCACAGGTGGGGCTGTGTGTCGGCGAGCTGCTGGCCCTGCTCGCAGGGGGAGACCCTCCAATGAAGGCTCCCTCGCTCGTGGACCTCCCGCGGGAGGGCCTCACCCGCCTGCTGGAACTGGTCGAGCGCTTGCACCCCTACGGCGAACTCTGGGACCCGGCCGGGTGGTGGCGGTGCCAGGGCGAGCGTTCGAGCCTGGCAGACCTCGGCGATGAGGACTTGGCTGTTCTGCAGCGCGTCACGGCGGACTCGGTCGCGCGCGCGGAGACGTCCAGGCCGTTGCGGGAACAACACCCGGTGCCTGTCGCGACGCTGCACATGGCCGCCGACGGAATCGCGGCTGTACGCACACTGCTCGAGCTCGCCGAGCAAGCGGAGGCGCTGGTGTGCGCCGTGTGGTCGGGCGCTTCCCTCGACGTTGAAGCGGTGACGTCGGCATGGTCGGCGGAATCGACGGCGCTCGCGACCCATGGCACGCCGTTGGCACTTCCAACCGACGCGTTCACCCGCAACGTGGCGGTGCTTCGTAGCTTTGCCGGGCGACTGGTTCGGTTCTTCTCCCCGCTGTGGTGGCGGACACGAGGCGAGGTCCGGGATGCATTGCCGAAGGTTTGGCCCGAACGCGCGGCCGATGGCTTCAGCGCCAATTTCCTCGGGGAGCTACAACAGAGGATCGATGCGGCGACGGCCTGGGAGGCGCTTCGCGACGCGTTCGAAGGCCTTGGTCGTCCGGAGCTGACCCCCAAGGATGCCGCTGCCGCGCAGACCAGCGTCGAGACGCTTCGGGCCTCGGCCGAGGCTGTGACGGTCGTGCGGATCCACGCCGAAGCACTTGGCGTGCTTGGCCTGGCTCCGCCGAGCAACGCCGCCCAGCTCGCAGCGCTTCGCATCATGCTGGAACATCGCGAGGCACAGCGTCGTGCGGACGACGAGGTCCGGGCTGCGCTTGCCCCTGCGGTCGCCCGGTTTGCCTTCCTGGGCTCGTTGGAGCTGGATGCCCTTCCGACGTTTGCCACGCGTCTTCGCGCCGACGGGCATCGCCTGCGTGAGGCAGACGGTTGGCTTGCCCAGACCGACATCGTGCACGCGGATGCCCGGGTGTGGCTCGATGCACTGCGGACCTCGAGCCCAGACGAGGACGCAAGGGCATGGCGCGAAGGGCTGTCGCGGGCGTGGGGCGACGCCCACCTGCGCCGTCTCGAGGCGTTTCTGCCTGCGCTGGGAGACCTGGGCAGCCCGGCGCAGGGGCAGCGGGCCGAAGAAGCGATCGGCAAGCTCGCCACGCTGGAGAGCGACATCGCGGATCTCGAGGTTCAGGGCATCAATGCGACGCTGGATCAGGCCGACCTGCTGTCCATCCCGGACGCCGAGTACCGCGCTCGCCGAACGCCGGAGCAGAAGGTCAAGGAGTCGCTCCTCAAGGAGACGTCCAAGTCACGCAGCTTGATGCCGCTTCGGCAACTCGTGCGCGACTTCGCGGACGACGGAATCCTCGACGTCCTCCCGTGCTGGCTGGTTTCGCCGGAGACGATGACGGTGCTCTTTCCGAGGGCACCGCTGTTCGACTTGGTGATCTTCGACGAAGCGTCGCAGTGCACGGTCGAATCTGGGCTGCCGGTGTTTCTCCGAGCCAAACAGGTTGTTGTTGCGGGCGATGAGAAGCAGATGCCGCCGACCTCGTATTTCAAGGCGAGCTCGAGCAGCACCGAGGACGACGACCTGACCGAAGCGCAGGCCCAGACCCGGGACATGTTCGCCGCCGAGTCGCTGCTCTCGCTCACCCGCAATCGGTGTCCACACGCTGGCCTGAAGTGGCACTACCGTTGCCGCGAGGAGGAGCTGATCGCGTTCTCCAACCACGCGATGTACGAAGGGGACCTCCTCACCATCCCTTCCACGTCAGGACCCCATGGTGAGTCGGCGCTGCGTTGGCTTCCTGTCGAGGGCGGCGCGTACGACAGCGGGGTCAACCATGTGGAGGCCTCGCGCGTGGTCGAGCTGCTCGCGGAGCTACTCGGGCGGCCGAAGCCGCCGAGCGTGGGCGTGGTGACGTTCAACCTCAAGCAGCGCGCTGCGATCCTCGACCAGATCGAGTCCCGACTCGACGATGACGATACCTTCGCGGGACTGTGGCAGACGGCGAGCACCCACGAGGAGCTGGACGAGCGCCCGTTTGTGAAGAACCTGGAGTCGGTCCAGGGCGACGAGCGCGACGTCATCGTGTTCTCCCTGGGCCACGCCCCCGTGCATCGCAAACGTCGCGGGGGGGAGGGCGAGCTGTATGTGCCGGCTCGGTTCGGCCCGCTGGGGCAGCGCGGCGGAGAGCGGCGGCTCAACGTCGCGATCTCGCGAGCCAAGGCGGAGTGCTACGTGGTGTCCTCCTTCGACCCCGCGTTGCTGCGTGTTGGCAACTCGATGCACACAGGTCCACGGCTGTTCAAGGGATACCTCGACTATGCGCACGCCCTGTCCAAGCGCCGGTTCGAGGTTGCCGAGCGTATTCTCGATGGTGTGCGCGGAACACCTCGTGCTGCCGCGGAGGCGCTCGCGGTTGGGTCCAAGCTCGACGGCCATCTGCCCCTGGCGAGTCAGGTGATGTTGGCGCTCGAGTCCACGGGCCTGCGCTGCGCCCTGCACATGGGAACCTCGGACTTCCGCATCCCGTTGGCGGTCGGGAAGTCCGGCGAGGAAGCCTACACGCTCGCGGTCATGACCGACGAGGGGGCGGTGGGTGCTTCGGCCTTTGAGCAGTTCGTGCATCGTCCTGCGGTCCTCCGGCTCCGGGGATGGACCGTGCTGCACGTGGACGCTGCAACGTGGGCGAGTCGGAGAAGCGACGTCCTGGAGTCGATCTGCACGACGTTGGGTGTTCCCGTTCCGGGGTGAATGTCATGTCGCGCCTGTGCCACCCTACGGGGGTGTCCTCGAGCTGCCCTGCAATCTGCTTTGTGCTCGCGGTGGCTCTGACTCCTGTCGGCTGTGCGAAGGAAGAGGCACCCGCGCCCGCGGAAGCTCCCGTGGTCGAGGCTGAAGCCCCGGGCATCGGCCAGCTCCCGATGAAGCCGGTGTTTCTCGACACCCGACCGGGCGCCGGCTCGCCCCGCTTGACGGCGGGTGCTTCCGGCGCGGTGCTGAGCTGGCTGGAGCCGGATGGCCAGGGGCACCGCCTTCGTGCCCGGCAATGGGGACATGAGGGACCCACGAAGACCGTCGTCTCCAACCCCGAGCTCCTCCAGAACTGGGCGGACCTGCCAAGCGTGGTGCCCACTTCGTACGGTTGGATCGCGGCCTGGCCGCAGCGACGCGATGAGCATGGCTACGACCTGCAATGGTCTCGGACCCGCCCCGATGGCTCTTGGGTCGAACCGGGTCCCGTCTCGGACGCTTTGGAGGGCCCGGAGTTCGGATTCATCTCATGGGCGGCCGACCCCAGCGGCACGACCACTGCATTCTGGTTGGACGGCAGGGCATCGACGACGAGCCACGGCGGGGCCGTGCAGCTCTGGTCGGCGACGGTGTCGGAGTCCGGGATCATCGACCGCCGGGTCGTGGACGAGCGCGTGTGCGACTGCTGTCAAACCGCCGCGAGTGCAACCCCCCGGGGTCCAGTTGTCGCGTACCGAGACCGCGACGAGAATGAAGTCCGAGACATCTGGCTCGCCGGACCTGGGCCCGAGCAGCGGCGCCGGGTAGGGGTTGATGACTGGCGCATCGACGGGTGCCCGGTCAACGGTCCATCGGTGTCGGCGCGGGGCGAGGCGCTTGCCGTCGCGTGGTTCTCCGGCGCGACGAAAGTGGGGGCTGTCCATGTCGCCTTCGCGGATGGGAACCGCCCGTTCTCGCGGCCTGTCGCAGTAGACGATGGCAACCCCCTGGGAAGAGTCGACCTCGTTTGGCTGGACGATGACTCCGTGGCGGTGGTGTGGATCGAGGCGGTCGAGAAGGCCGCCGAGATTCGGATCCGCCGCGTGAACCGCTCCGGGGAACGCTCGGAGCCCCTGCGAGTCGCGTCGACCGAGGCGTCGCGCCGCGCCGGTTTCCCTCACCTGGAGCGCGTTGGATCCGAGTTGGCACTGGCGTGGGTCGATCTCTCGGACGGCACGCCATCGGTGTTGGCGGGCGGTGTTGCGGTTGACGCGATCCCCCGAAGTGCCGCTGCGAAGGCCAGCCTCGGCGCACGTATGCCCGTTGAGTGAAGCGCTCGGGTCCACCCGCTGCGGCGTGGTGTCTGGGGCGAGGTGCGAGGTCGCCGGAGCCTCCCTTCGAGGAGCGGGCCAAGCCCACGAGACCCCGCGGCTCGATTCGTCGCGTGCCCCGGTTCAGCGCGACGCCGATGATCGGCCGCGACCGCGCCCGCGTCCTCGACCCCGGCTGCCACTCTTCCGTCGGCCGGAGTTCGACCCTCCGGACTTTCCGCGCCCCTCGAGGTCGGTCATCGGAGGAGCGGGTTGGCTTGCGACAAACCCGTGGCTTTCGATGCGCTGGATGTGGCGCTTGATGAGCCGCTCGATGTCGACAAGGTACTCGCGCTCTTCCTCTTCACAGAAGGACAGGGCGATACCGGAGTTGCCGGCCCGTGCCGTACGACCGATGCGGTGCACGTAGGTCTCGGGGATGTTGGGCAGATCGAAGTTGATCACGTGCGAGACGCCATCGACGTCGATGCCACGGGCGGCGATGTCGGTGGCCACAAGGACACGCAGGTTGCCGTTCTTGAAGCCTTCGAGAGCCCGGGTCCGAGCGCCCTGGCTCTTGTTCCCGTGGATCGCGGCCGAGGCGACGTTGCGCTTTTCGAGGAACTGCGCGATCCGGTTCGCTCCGTGCTTCGTCCGGCTGAACACGAGGGCGCGCTTGATGTTTCCGTCGGAGAGCAGCTCCGCGAGCAGCGAGCGCTTGTTCGACTTGTCGACGAAGTACAGATGCTGCTCGATGCGCTCGGCGGTGGAGGACACCGGGGCAACGGCGACCGACACGGGGTCGTGCAGCATGCTCTCGGCAAGCTCGCGAATCTCCGGAGGCATGGTTGCCGAGAAGAACAGCGTCTGCCGCTTCTTGGGAAGCTTGGCGACGATGCGCTTCACGTCGGGCAGGAAGCCCATGTCGAGCATCCGGTCGGCTTCGTCGAGCACGAACACGTTGATGCTGCTGAGGTCCACGAACCCGCGATTCATCAGGTCGAGCAAGCGGCCGGGCGTTGCGACGATGACGTCGACCCCGCGCTTGAGCTCCTTGATCTGGGCCTTCTCGTTGACCCCACCGAAGATGACGGTGTGCCACAGGTCGCCCAGGTGCTTGCCATAGGTCGCGATGCTCTCGCCGATCTGGGCTGCGAGCTCTCGGGTGGGCGTGACCACCAGGGCGCGGACGCAGGGGTCGTCGCCGGCGAGCTGGTCGACCCGCTGAAGGAGGGGAAGGGAGAATGCGGCGGTCTTGCCGGTGCCGGTTTGCGCACAACCCAAGACGTCTCGGCCCTGTAGCGCTGGGGGGATCGCGTCCTGCTGAATGGGCGTCGGCTCGGTGTAGCCAGCGTCCGTCACGGCGCGGAGAATAGGGGCACACAGGCCCAGCGCATCAAACTTCACGGGCGCCCCTGTCCCACGGATCGGTCCCCGGGGCAAGCGACGCGCCGCGCGGCGACGTGATCGACGGTCGTTTCTGCGGATCCCGCGGAGACCTCGCAGGCGTTTCGCGTCAGAGAAGTCCCATGGGAGCGGCTGAACTACGATGTGACGTCTTTGAGCCTACGCCGCGTATCTCGCGGACCGGGTGCGGGACCAGCGTGCAGCCGCGCGCCGCGCGGACCGATCGGCCGGTGTCCCATCGGGGCACAAACGGGACACCGTGCAACCTCAGACCCCCGCAGCCGCGCGGTCGAGCTGTTCATCCAGAGCCGCCAGCAGGTCGCGGTTTCCGTCCTGGGTGTAGTCCGCCAGCTTCTCCTCGCACCCGGGGACGGCGTCGAGGAAGTCATGAACGACCGCGGGGTCGTGGAGGTTCTTGGCAAAGCGCCCGTAGCCCAGGCGCTCCAGCCAACGGGCATTGAGGACCTGCTCAAACTGCGCCCGGATTGGGACCGAGAGCATCGGCTTGCGCAGGTACACGCACTCGCTCATGACCGTGAACCCGCCCCCAGCAACCACGGCGCGGGCGCTCGCGAGGTCTTCGATGAAGCCAGACTCGGAGAACGGTCGGTGCACGAGGTTGCCTTCGATGAGCTCCTCGTCGAGACCCCGATGCATCCCGTACACACGGCAGGGGAGGCCGGTGTCCTGGAGGGTCTGGGCGAGCGTCTCGTTGCCTTCGGCGGTCTGATACACGAGCAGGTGCTCGCCCACGCTGCGCGAGGCTTCGAGGATGCTGGGGCGGAGGATGGGCGGGAGCAAGCTCGTGCGTTTCTTCCGAAGTGGCGGACGGAAGAACGAAGTCACGAGGTAGTGGTTGGCAAAGGGAAGCTTGGACTTCACGAAGGCCTTGGCGAGGTCGAAACTAGCCTCGTAGCCCTCCGTGATCTCCTTGGGATGCCGGCACCGATTGATGACCTGCATGTTGTCGACGCTGATCACCGGAAGACCGTGGGCCTTGGCGTAGATGTACGTCCAAGACTCGAAGTCGCTCACGACGATCTCGGGCCGAAACTCGTGGATCAGGTCGAAGTAGGCCTGGACGTTTTGGGGCACTCCGGAGACACCTGCGATCACGTTCGACCACAGCGACTTGCCCATGCGGACCCGGTTTTGTTCGGTGACGAAGTGCAGTCCGTGGATCCCGTGGACACCTTCGAAGCGGGCGGCCAAGAAATCCTTGGCCCGACCCGAGGTCATGACCTGGACGTCGTGCCCCGCGGCATGGAGGTGTTCCAGCACCACGCTCGAGCGTGTTGCATGCCCCATGCCCTCACCCACGACGCCGTACAAGATCCGCACCGCACGACGATAACAGGGCCCGCGGCTTGGGCCGCGGCTAGCTCTGGGGGCCGCACTGCGCGAGTAGGCGCGCACGCTCTTCTTTGGGAATCACTTCGGGCTCGCGCGGGAGAGAGCCGTCGTCGTTGCGAAACGGGTTGGGCCGGTGCTGGCCGCAGACGCGGTCCCACAGCAGACCCACGGCCATCCCCGCCAACGTCCCCTTGCCGATCGTGTCGTGGGAGCCCGCGGGAGCCGGACCGGTTGCGCCCTTGGCCTGGATTCGAAGCTTAACCGGGCCGAGCGCGTCGTCGCGGGACACGCCCGCGGCGTCGTGGTCGGAGAATGCGCCAAAGATGCTGGCAAAGGGGATGCTGGGCCCCGGCGCCGCGTTGGCGATGGGTGTCCGGCAGCATCCCGCGAAGAACCGGAGCGTGCCCTTGGGGGAGAGGCGTGCGCACTGAACCTGGTCGTGCCCCTCGGTGATTCGAACCCTCGCGGGCGTCGTCTGATAGAGGTCGGTTCCGCCGACATCATCGAGGATGTCGGCTTCGTTTCCGAGCCAGCGCGCGAAGGTCTGGCAGTCGACGCACATGCAGACGACCCGTCGGCCGACCGACGGAGAGACCGGTTCCACGCTGCCGCGGACCTTGCCGCAACGACACTTGAGGGGGAGCGCCGAACTCACGGTCGCAGGGTACCAGCGTGCTCGCGCCTGACCAGGCGTCGCGGGGACTTTTCGCTCCGAAGGCCAAGCTCGGCCCCACGACGCGCGCGAAGTTCAGAGCACCACGACACGCAGGCTCCGGGGCGTGGGCGGACGGATGCCGCTAAGGGGCTCGTGGGGGGAGTTCCACACACTGCGCACCCTCTGGGCAGGGAGCGCCTTGGCCCACCAGCCTGCCCCAGCCGGCCAGGAACTCGCCGGTGGCGCCGTCGACGTCTAGCTCGAGTCGCCACGTTCCCGGATCTCCCTCGACGATGAACTGCCCATCGATCGGCGCATCTGGGCTGACGACGCCCGATTCGACGGCTTCACCCTGCGGGTCGAGGAGTTGCCATTGCCCCGCGCCTTCGGTCAGGAACAGAGACACCGCGACCGCGTGCGTCTCGCCCTCGAGCACGTCGGTTTCGAACGCGATCGTGTCGGTCGTGTCCATGAGTTCGCCTTCTTGCAGGAAGAGCAGTTCCCAAGTCTCGGGCGTCAGCTCGGGACGAACGGCTTGTGCGAGCTGGCGCGTCAACGTGTCCGCCGCGTCAGTCGTCTCGTTGGCAAGAACGACGACTTGCAGGTCCGCGTCCACGTACCGGTAGAAGTGTCCGTAGAAGAAGCCGTTGCCGCCGTCGTGCCACACCAGAGAGCCGATCGGGGTCTCCTCGATGACCCATCCATATGCGTAGAACGTCGGCGCTCCAGTCCCTTCACTGACATGGGGCGTGGTGAGGAGTTCGAGAGACTCCTCGTCGAAGGCCATGCCGGGGGAACTCAAAGCGTCGTCCCACAGGAGCAAGTCCTCCGCTGTGGAGATCAGCCCGCCGTTGCCCCGGAGATTCCAGTAGTAGCCGAGCGCGTCATGGGGACGAGCGAGAGGGTCGTCGGCCATGTCCTCAAGGTAGCCGATAGCGGGGAGCGGCCCATCCCACGACGGAAGCAAGTGCCCCGTGTGGTCCATCCCGAGAGGCTCGAAGAATTCGTCGTGGAGGATCTGCTGGTAGCCCTTCCCCGAGACCTCTTCGAGCACGGCCGCCAGGACGCTGTAGCCCACGTTGGAGTAGTTGTGGAACGTCCCCGGTTCTGACTCCAGCGCAGAGTCGAAGAAGCGCTGCAGGTACTCATCCTTGCCAACCTCTTCGTCGTCGGGGCCGAGGGAACCGGTGACGCCGGCGGTGTGGGTCAGCAACTGGTGGAGCGTGATGTCGGCTTTGTCGGCCGGGACCCCCGTCAGGTAGTCGCCTAGCGTTGCGTCGAGCTCGAGGCTTCCTTGCTCACGGAATCGGAGGACCGCTGCGCCCGTGAACTGCTTGGTGATCGACCCGATCACGATCGGGGTCTGGGGGGTGTTGGGAACCTCGTCGGCTCGGGATGCGAACCCGGACGCGTCGTGAAAGACGATCTCCCCCTCGTGGCGAACCAGGGCGACTCCCGAGAACCCGTCGGCCACGGCGTCCGCGAAGACCTCCTCTAACGGAGCTGCGCCGCCGTCTGTTTCGCCGGGGCCGGTGGAGTCGCCCTCTGCCGATCCTGTGTCGCCGTTGCTGGTCGTACTCGAACTCGAGCCTGAGCTCGAGTCCGAGTCGGTGTCCGCCTGGGGGGTGTTGTGGTCGACCGTACAAGCGGAGGTGCTGAGGATCGAAAGGGATAGGACAAGCAGTCGGTAGGTTCGCGTATGCATGATGTCGGGTGTGTCTCCTGACATCAGCGTGCCGCGGGCCTTCGGTCGATTCAGTGCTTGTTGCGTACCGATACGATCTGTTGCAATCGCCGCATCACCGGTAGGCGCGTTCCGGTGGCAGTCGGAGCTTGTTGCGGGACAGCCCCGACCACCACGTGAACTCGAGTCCGATCCACAACGCCATCGTGGTGAAGGCAGGGTCGGGGCCGACTTGAGCCTGAAGCACGGGGCTGAGCGCGAAGCCTCCGCTGCGGGTGCTGCGGGTGACGTAGCGGTTGGTGCCGAGACCCACGACGTACAGCTCGCCAAAACGTCCACGGTCAAACCCGTCGTAGTCCGGGTCCGGCCCGCCCGAAGCACCAAGCCCGAGCCCCGTATGAAGGAACCAGTGCTCGAAGGGATACCAGCGGGCGTGCGCGGTGACGCGGCCGAGTCGGAGCGAGTCGGGGCCGACGCCGAGACCGAGCCCGAGGTCGACGCCGAGGTCCAGCCAAGACGTGATCGCTTCCCCGGCTCGGATCGAGAGCAAGGGGCCGTGGGAGAGCGGACGCCACCCGTCGCGATGGGTATCTCGTGCGCGCAAACCACCGTAGTGGAGGCCGACGGAGACGAAGTGCCCTTGGTGTGGAGCGGGCGCGGGCGGGACCTGGGCCTGTTCCGGTCCTGTTGGGGATTCGGCAGGGGCGAGCAGGCTGGCGGCGACCAGAGCGATGTGGAGGGGTTGCAAAACGGACATCAGTACTCGCCTCTCAATCCGATGATCGGCAGGATCGGGAGCCCGATCTCAGCTGCCCGCCGCGTCCGATAGTCGGGGCTGTACGCGTACGCCTTCTCCCGATGGTTGTAGGTGTTCTGGATGTCGAGGTACGCGTTGAGCATCCAGCGCTTGAACACCCAACGCTTGTCGAGCCGAAGGTCGAGTTGATGAAACCCCGGGTGTCTCGCAGTGTTCGGAGCGCCGGGGACCGCGCGGTACTCTTGCGTCTCGATGTCGTAGTACGCGCTGGTCAGGGGCGTGAAGAGGTTGCCAGAGGTGTATCGAAACCGAAGGCCGACCTCCCAGTTCCGCGGGAGGCGATACGAGCCCACCAACGTGACGATGTGGGGTTGGTCGTAGTCGAACCTTCGTCGTGTTCGGGCGCCCTCGTCGGTTCGCTCGGCGCGCGAGAGCGTGTACGAGGCCTGGCCGTAGAAATTGTGGGAGAACTCGTGTAAGGCTGTGAATTCGACACCCATCGCGCGCCCGCTGCCGCCGTTGGTGAGGGTGGGTGCTTGGCCGTCGGGGACCTCCTCGTCGGTGACGATGCTGACCAGGTCGTACATGGTCTTGTAGAAGCCCGTGACACCGAACCGTAGGTGGGGTCGCGGCTCGTAGGTGGCGCCCACGGTGTAGTGGATCGCCTTCTCTAGGCCGAGCTGGGGATTGCCGAGCGAGCGGTCTGTTTCGTCGAAGGTTGGCTCTTGCACGAACAACCCAACACCGCCCACGAGGGCCCAGCGTTCACCCAGGCCCTGCCGCGCGGTCAGCCGCGGGGAGGCGCCCACTTTGTCCGTCCGCGAGAAATACTCGACACGGATGCCCGGGACGAGGAGCAGGCTCGAGTGCGGACGCGCCTCGAGTTCGAGAAAACCTGCCGGTGCGTACGTCGCCCCCGAGGACCGCGTGGTCACGGGCTGGATGACTTCTACATCGGTCTCGACGTCTCCGGCAGAGGGATCCGTGGGGAGACCCTGTCCCTCGGCGATCGCGGGCGGCTGGCGGACGGATCGGTTGATGTGCTGGAATAGGACATCGAGCCCGACCCGAAACGCGAACGCGTCGACGACTCGGTAGCGAAGCGCCTCGCGAAGCTGGACCTGATAGCGGGTTGTTCGGTTAAAGGGGTCGGTTTCGTCGAAGCTCACGTTGAGCTCGCTGTTCTCGCGGTCGCGACCAAAAGTCACCTTCAGCTCGTTGTCGAGCTTGTCGTTGGGGATGTAGTGGTACTCGGCCGTCCCCCGCAGGAACCGGATCGTTTCGAGGTCCTCGGGCGTGTCCGGGCGAGTCTCCGAGAGCAGAGACCGACGGTCGCTCGAGAACAGCCATAGGGTCTGAATGTGGTGCGCAGTGCCGGGGCGGTAGCTGAGCAGCGTGTGCACATCGAAATAGCGCGGTTGCACGGCCTTGCTGTCTCCGCCTGCACCCAGCAACGCGTCGATGTAGCTGCGACGGGCCGAGGCCGCGATCGCAACTCGCTTGCCGAGAGGAGCTTCGACGTACGCTCCCGCATCGAAGATGTTGAGGTCTGCATAGCCACCGACCTTCTTGGGGGCGAGCTGCTTGATCTCCACGTCGACGACGCCGCCGATCAAACGCCCATACTCGACAGAGAAGTTCCCGGGATAGTATCGGACGCTCTCCACCATCCCCGAGGGCATGATGCTGCGCAACCCACCAAAGTGGTGCAGGACGGGCACGCCAGACCCGTTGAGCAGGACGCTGGAGTCTTCCGGGGCGGCCCCTCGAATGACCAGGCTGTTCGCGGGCGTGCGCGAGACGCCGGGAAACGTCGGAACAACGCCAAGTACATCGCCGAACGTCCCGGGAATCCGCGCCGCGCGTTCCGCAGAGATGGTGCTGCTGCTGACCTCGCGGCGCACGCGTTGCGCGTCAACGACGACGTCGTAGGCGTTGTAGGTTTGTTTTTCGATGTAGTACCGGACGCTTGTGCGTTGCTTGGTGGAGAGCGCTTCGGTCTCGCGCACGGGGTAGTACCCGTCGGGGTCCGCGAGAACTCGCCATTGTCCCTGCGGAAGGTTCTTGAACTCGAATTCACCGCGGGCGTCCGTCTGTGTCTCGAATCCAATCGCGTCGTCGCCATGTCCTCGAAAGACCGTGACGCTGACGCCTGCGAGAGGGAGACGGGTGCCCCGCTCGAGGAGACGTCCGGCAAGCTCGGAGAGCCCGGCGGGGGTCTCCTCCATCGGCGCCGGGCTGCCTTCGTCCTGTGCAGGTGCGGCGGATTCGGCTTCTTCGGGAAGCTCGAATCGAAACCTATAGTCCAGACGCACGGCCGTGGGCTCGCCGTTGAAACGCGCGGGTGCGAACACGAGATTCTTCGCAGCCGCGACCGCGGCTTCATCGAAGCCATACCCCGCGGCCTCGGCGGGTTTGTTCACGGACACGGCCTGAACTCGGCCGGTCTCGTCGAGCTCGAGCTCGACAACCACGACGGCGACCACGCCTTCGTCTTGCGCACGTCGGGGGTACACAGGCTGTGCGTCTTCGAGAAGCGCCGGAGGGATGAGACCATCGTCAGCAGCCGCCTCATCGGTCTGCGCCGCGGAGGGCTCTCGAGCAGCCGCATGCGCTGGCATACCGGCGGATAGGAAGGCGGCCAAGCACAGGCACAGCCGGAGAAACCGTGGTTCAGCGGAGCGGTTCATGATGCTCCTAGAGGGGGTCGACCACGCGGTAGTCGTGGGTCGCCCATCCCACGCCGCCGCGCTCGTCACGGACGAGGAGGTAGGCCCGGGCGGCACCAACGTGGTCCTCGTTCTCGAGCACCACGTAGCTCTCGCGGGGGTCTGGAAGCGCGGCGCCGTTGACCGAGGTGCTCAGCCCGGCGGCGCCTTGGGTGACGTCCTCCAGAAAGGGCGAGCCGTGGGTGAAGAACCACGTCGTGGTCAGTTCTTCGCGGCGCGGGTCCTCATCTTCGGAGACCAGTTCCGCTTGGCATGGGTCTTCGTCCCCGCTGGCGGAGCATTCGATCGGGATGTCGAACTCGGCCGTGGCAACGTAGTTCTCGCCGCGGAGGAGGGCCTCCCCGTCACCGAGGGCATCGCTGCCCCCAGCAACTCGGAAGGACAGTGTACCGCTTGGGTCGGGATTCGAGTTGCGGTTGGAGGCGGCGTCGGTCAACGGGAGGGACCAGATCGCGGTGTCCTCGTCGCCACAGTCGCGGACCGTGAGGCGGACGCTGACCCCAACCCTCTCCAAACATTGGGCCATTGCTGTCCCATCGGAGCCCGCGTGCGCCCGGCACAGGGCTTCGCCGACCGACTCGGAGATGAGGTGCTCGACGAACGGTTCGGGGTCGCTGCCGAGGTCGTAGGCGAGGAACTCCGTGTTGCCACCTTCCGCCGCCCAAACGTCGCGGGCGGTGTCCTCATCGATGGCGCACTCCAACCCATCACCGTCGCGCAGAGGACACCACGACCAGCTGTACTCGATGATGTCGGAGGGGTCGCAACGGCCCTCGACCGGTCGGTGGACCAGCGCGCGCACTTGGGCCGCCTCCCCGAGCACGAGGTCGGGAGGGTCAGACTGGATCGCGAGAACACGAGCGCGAGGGCCGAGTTGTTGCAGACTGTCTTCGGGTTCGAGCTTGAGTTGACAGCCAAGCGCTACGGTGACCACGAGCGGGAGGACTGACGCGCTGCGGGGCCGCCGTGAACGAGGGGGTTGTGGTGCCGGTGCCATCTAGTCGTCGATCCGAAAGTGATAGGTGTACGAGATGCTGGTTTCGACGGCCTCGCCGTCCCGTTTGGCCGGGGAGAACTTCTCGGCGAGCGCGGCTTTCTTGGCCGTGTTGTCGAACGCGGCGTGGCCGGAGCTTCTGGCGATGTCGACCCGTCTGACGTCGCCCGCGGGCCCGATCAACACGCGGACCTGCACTTCGCCTTCGATACCCTGGGCTCGAAGCGAGGGCGGGTAGGTGGGCTTGCTCGGGGTGAGCCGTTTGGGCTTGAGGAACACCTTGTCGCGAGTCGGGATGCGGGTGGCTGGCCGCTGGTTGCTGTCTTCGCCGTGCGGTGCTGAGCCCGCCGCGCTTCGATCCGACCTGTGCGCGGCCGCATCCGGTCCGTGAACAGGACTCGTTCCCTCTGGGGAGCCCGACGGATCGCCGGTCGGGAATGCGGGTCCGTCGGCGCGCTTGGCCGTGGATCCCTTACCCAGCCCACCGATCTTTCGCGGCGGTGCAGCGGGGCTTTCGGACTCGGGCGGGGCTGGCTCGTCCACGGAGGTTTGGGTTTGGGTTGGGGTTTGGGCGGGCCGACGCGTCCGCCGCGGCTTTCTTGGCCGTGGAGGGTCTGGTGGTGGAGGTGGTGGAGTCTCGACGGGCACAGGTTCGGGTGGCGAGGGAGGCGGCGCGCTCGGAGCTCCATCATCCATGGCGGCGGTCATCAGGGGCGAGCGAGCATCCGGGGCGTCGTGAATCTCGAACTGCACCCGTTCGTTCTTGGGCTGGAACCTGTCGTTCCCCAAGGCCGCGCCGAGGACCGCGAAGAAGAGGATCGTGAGCCCGTGGGCGATGACCGCGAGAATGACGAGCCTCGTGACCGCGACCGTGGAACGAAGGGGGGAGGTGTAGCGGACAAGGGGGTCGCGCAGAAGTCGTGGAACATCGATGGGGTGAACGACGCGGTTGTGGATCCGCTCCCTGTTGCTCGCGCGCGTCCGGGCTCGGGCTCGTGCGTACGCCCGAGGGTCATGCACACCAGGCAGGGGGGAGTTGTTCGACACGTCCTCGGCGCTCCGTTGCCCGCTAGGCGTCGCGTTCGATGTTGAGGGCGAAGGTTTTCACCCCGTTGGTGCGCACGACGTCGATGACTCGGATGACACTGCCGTAGTCCACGCGGCGGTCCGCGGAGATGACAGCCTGGACGTTCTCGTCCTCCCAGGATGCTCTCGCCACAGAAGACCCGAGCGTGTCGAGGTCGACGAGGTCACCGTTGAGGGAGAGCCGATTGTCCGCGTCGAGGGAGATGTTGAGGGTGCTGTTGGCGGCTTCCCCCGTACTCGTGGCCCGTGGAAGCTCAACGCTGATGCTGGCGCGGGCGATGAGCGACGAGGTGAGCATGAAGACGATCAGCAGCACCAGGACGATGTCGACGAAGGGGACGACGTTGATCTCCGCGATCACATCTCCATCGTCTTCAAAGACGTTGGACGCCACGGGGACTACTCCCCCTCGGGGTCGAGGTTCGGGTTGGGAGCCTTGAGGTGTGCGAGGAGGCTCGCGGCCATGAGGTTGCCGTCGTTGGTGATGGCCTTCACGCGTGTCTTCAACATGTTGAAGGCGACGACGGCCGGGATGGCGACGAGCAGCCCGACCGCGGTGGCGAGCAAGGCTTCCGCGATGCCCCCCATGACTGCCCCACTGGCGTCGGCCATGTTCGTGGAGAGGTCGTTGAAGGCTCGGATGATCCCAAGCACCGTCCCAAACAGGCCGACAAACGGAGCGTTGCTCGCAATCGTTGCCAACAGCGGCAATCGGCGTTCGTAGCGTGCGCGTTCTTTCCGAGCCGCTGCCTGCAGAAGGTCTCCGACGGCCTCTGGGCCCCGGGCGTAGTCTCGAAGGCCAAACAGGACGACGTTCGTCTCAAGGCTGTCGTAGCCCTCGAGGAGGGTCGCGGCACCTCGCATGTCGCCAGCGTCGAGCAGGTTGGAGAACTTCTTCCGCACGGACTCGACGTCGATGGCATGTCGGCGGAAGAACAGGAGCCGCTCAGCCATGACGCCGACCGAGAGAAGCGAGAGGCCGATGAGGAGCCACAAGACCCACTCTGCTTCGAAGATGGGGAGCTTCATCAAGCTCGGAATCAAGCCGTGTGATGGTGGTTGCACGTCGTTTCGCCTCCTTCCAAGGATGCGCGCGTCCGGCCACGGGAGTCAGTGGGTGTTTCGCAACGTTACACACTGTTACCGCTCGGGCCGCACGCCGAGCCGCGCGATGTGGCCTAAGATGCAACCCACGGTGACGCGTCTGCAGCGAAATATCCTGCTGGTCGAGGACGACTCCGAACTCTCGACGCTGATCTCCGACTACCTCGGCGAGAACGGATTGACCGTCGATGTGGTCGACCATGGCGACGAGGCCGAGGAGGCGGTCCGCCGTCTTGCACCCGACCTGGTGATCCTAGACTTGATGCTTCCGGGGAAGGACGGACTCGAGCTCTGCAAGGACCTTCGGGCTTGGTACCGAGGGCCGCTGCTGTTGCTGACAGCCCGCTCCGGCTGGGTGGATGAGATCGTCGGCTTGGAGCTGGGCGCGGACGACTACTTGGGCAAGCCCGTGGAGCCTCGGTTGCTGCTGGCCCGGGTTCGGACGCTGTTGCGCCGCACCGAAGCATTCTCCGCAGAGGAGACCCAGAGAAAGCACCCGACCGGGCTCGAACTCGACAGCGGCAGGCGAACCGCTCGCTTGGGCGGGCAACATCTCGAGCTGACCGACGCGGAGTTCGACCTGCTGGTCTACCTCAAGTCGCACGAGGGCCAGACGCTCACCCGGGACCAACTCAGCCGCGATGTATGGGAGAGCGCTTACGACGGTTTGGGGCGGAGCATCGACGTCCGCATTGGTCGGCTGCGCAGCAAGCTGGGTGACGACGCGAAACGGTCGCGCTGGATCAAGTCCGTGCGGGGCGTAGGATACCTGTTCCTGGAGCCCAAGGATTGACCGGGGGCTTCTCCAAGTTGGTGGCGGTCCTGCTGGTCACCACCGTCGCTACGCTGCTGTTGTCTCGCTTGGTCATCGGCGACTCGGAGGAGGAGTTCGCGCTGTTGGTGATGGGGCCGCAGGCCGAGTTGCACGCCGAAACGCTGGCGGCCACACCTCCGACGCAGCGGCGCGAGGAAGCCCGACGAATCGCCGAGAGGCTCCAACTCGACGTGTTGCTAGAGCCGGGCGCGGGCGGCTCCGAGCCTCGCGCGGAGTGGCGAGGGTCCCGGTTGTACGTGGTCGTTCAGGTCCCTGAGGAACGGCCTGCGCAGTCTGTGGGGCAGGTCGCGTTGGGCCCGTTACCACCGGGTCCGGTCGCGGGCCTCCCGTCCGCGCTTGCACTGGCACTGCTTGTTTCGCTGGTGGTCGCGGCCTTGGTTGCGTGGCCGATCGTCCGTCGAATCCGAGCTCTCGAGACACTGGCGACGCGGATGTGTGCGGGCGACTTTTCCGCTCGAACCACGCGGAGCGAGGGGGATCCCTTCGACAGCCTCGGTGGCTCGCTCAACCAGCTTGCCGACCGCATCGGCCAACTTCTCACCGATGAACGCGATCTTCTGCGGACCGTGGCACACGAGGTGCGTGCTCCGATCGCGCGCATGCGCTTCCGGGTAGACAAGCTGCATCGTCGCGCGGACGAGGGCTCGCGCAAGGACAGCGACGGGTTGGTCAACGACCTCGGCCAGGTCGACAACCTGTTCGACGAACTGCTCACGTACGTCGCGTTCGACGAGTTCGATCAGGACCGCCCCAAGCTACAGACCTGCATCATCCGGCTGGGTGCGTGTGTCCGGCGTATCGTCAACGAGGTCACCGCCACCTCCGAGGACTTGGAGGTCCGAGTTCGCGGTGACCTGGATGCATGCGTAGTCGCCAACCAGAAGCTCTTCGATCGAGCATTGACCAACATCTTGCTCAACGCGATCGCGTACGGGGGGCCGGTGATCAAGCTCAGCGTGCGGGAGTTCGACGCCGAGTGCATCATCGATGTGCAGGACTCCGGGCCGGGGATCCCGGAGTTGGACCGACCCAAAGTGATTCGTCCCTTCGTCCGGATGCCGAAGAAGAAGGACACTCGAGGGACGGGCCTAGGTTTGGCGATCGTCTCTCGCATCATGCGGCTACACGGAGGACGTCTTCACATCCTCGATGCGCCCGGCGGAGGGGCATCGATCCAGCTCGCATGGAAGAAAGACCCGCCGCGTACCCACTTCGGTGGTCACGCTGGCGGGTCCTGAGTCCGGGCGCTGTCCCGAATGCCTCAGGTCACCGGTCGCTGTCGCAGAGGACCGCGGTCTCCGTGTAGACTGTGACGTCGGCCACGAGGATCACGGCACCCTCGGAGGTGCACACGGCGTCGTGCTGATGGATCTCGAGACCGTCGTAGGGCTGGTCGGGGGAGAGTTGTGACTGCACGAGTTCCATGAGGTCGAGGCTATGCTCGGTGGACGTTCCATCGGACGAGATTCGGGTGAACCCCGCGCCCGACGCGGCGATGAAGTCGGTTTCAGCGCAGGGGTGGACACCGCCTCCACCCGACGACGCGAGCGGGGTCGACCAGATCCGCGTTCCGTCGGAAGCATATCCGTAGGCGTTGCCATCCGAGGAACTCGCCCTGCCGGATACGACGAACGTGTCGGCGTTGACGGTCAGTCCTTGCGCTCTCACATCCTCGATCGTGGCAGCCCAGGCGTGCTGCCCGTCGGCGGCGAATGCCTCGAGCGACAGGTCACCTTCGTACAGATCACCGGAGGTGAGCGCGATTGCGGAGGTGCCATCGGCGAGCACGGCAATGCCCGCGACTTGTGCGTTGCCGTGGTCGTCCGGCTGGGAGCCCACGGGCCAGGACGTTGTCCAGACTTCGTCGCCGCTGGGGTCGAGTCGGCTGACCAACCGACCGCTTCCTCGCTGACCTCCGCCTGCCACGACAATCGAGCCATCGGGGAGTCCGGCGATCTTGAGTTGGTGCTGCAGCAGGGGTGCACCCCAAGGCAACACGCGTCGCGGGCCGACGGGGTCGAGGGCTTGGTCGAGAACTCCGTAGGCCATACCTTCGTCGAACCGACCTGCGTAGATGATGCGGCCTGTGCCGTCGCGTGTGAGGTCTTGTGGCCCGGATGGCAGTCCAAGCGCGCCAAGCCGCAGACCGTCAGCGCCGTGGCGGACGAGCTGGACTTCCTCGCCGTAGGTCCCGAAGACGATGCCGCCCTGGAGGTCGGAGACCACGGGGATCGGGAGCGTGGTCTCTTCTTCGATGAGAACGGAGGACTGCGCCTCTCCATCGACAATGGCTACGAGGGCGACGAAGTGAAGTGTGCCTCCCCAATCGCACGCGTCTCCTGTGGTGGTGGCATCGTCATCGGTGGTGGTTCCCGACATCTCCCCAGACGCACTCGATCCTGGAGACCCGGTCGAGCTGTCCGACTTGCCTGTGCACGCGAGCGCCTGCACGGCCAACACGCAGCACGCAATCCTTGCGGCTAATCCAACTCGTTTCATATTGGCTAGTGTAGTCGCGCTTCGGGTGCTGCACGAGTGGCCGACTCACAACACGCGTTCGAACGGTTGTTGTGGGCGGGGGAATCCTCGTCCCTCTGGCGTCCAAACGCTGGCTCACCGCGGCCGAACTGTGGAAGAGTGGATGTCTGTCCCAAAGAGACAGTGTCAGTCCTTCGTCCTTTCGACGTTGTGCGCAGGTCCCGCCCGATCGGCGGGAGGGCCGATGACCTCACGACCTCGAGGTCCATGGCGTGCTCACGGCTTGCCGTGGCACTGCTTGAACTTCTTCCCGCTACCGCAGTGGCACGGGGCGTTGCGGCCGAGCTTGGGGGCACTGTGTTTGAAAGGGACGGCG
The DNA here is from genome assembly GCA_050633305.1 of Nannocystales bacterium. Taxonomy (GTDB): domain Bacteria; phylum Myxococcota_A; class Polyangia; order Nannocystales; family Nannocystaceae; genus CAJXVA01. The sequence goes on along the minus strand of JBOEGF010000008.1, from coordinate 124,411 downwards.
TCCCCGTCGGGCGCGGGACTCGGCTCGTCTTCGCGCGGGGGTTGGGGTCGGTGCTTGGCCCGGGCGTCGGCCCACTGCGTGTAGAACGACGACGCCAGGTCGCCGAGCGCGGCGGTCCATTTGGAGCGCATGGCGTCACCGTGCATACCGGAGCCCGGCTGGCCCACGCGGTCGAGCTCCCCGGCGAGCAGCGCCAGCGGCATCAACCGGCGCATCGAGTCGGTGTCCGCGGACCAGGTCGCGTCGTTGCGAGCTGTTTGGAAGTAGCCGCGGCACCATTGCGCCACGACGAGGGGGTCCTCGGCGTCCGGGCCCACCGCTTCGCCCATCTGTAGGAGTGCATCCAGCTCTCGGTAGGCACCGAGGACCTGCTGCAGAAAGTCACGTGCGTCGGTCTCGTCTTCGAAACGAGCATCGTCGGTGAGGGTCAACAGCCACTGCGAGGGGTGTGGGGACGCAGGCGCACTGGCGAGAGCGGTGAGCGCACCCATGACCTCGGGGACGGTCTTGTGGGGCGCAACCCGCTGGAGCAGGCGACCCAGCTCGCCGAGATCGAGGGAAGGACGATCATCCACGTCCTCGACCGTAGCAGGCGGAGGACCCCGGAGGGTGGACCACTCCGGGTCCAGACCCGCCGGTGGCTGGTGCCTCTCGACGGGCTGGCGCACCGGCGCTACTCTGCCTCCCGCACGACGAAGCACGTCCTTGGGGACGGTCGTCGACGGAGGACCCCCATGGGCCGCAACTTCGAGAACCGAAAGCAAGCGATCTTCAAGCGTGGCGCCGCCAACAACAAGGCGTTCACGCGTGCCACCCGCCAGGTCACCATGGCGGTCAAGGCTGGCGGAGGAGACCCCGAGACCAACCCGACGCTGCGTCGCGCGATCCAAAACGCGAACGCGGTCAACATGCCCAAGGATCGCGTCACGTCGGCGATCGAGAAGGCGCTGGGGCTGAACGACACCGACAACTACGAGGAAGCGATCTACGAGGGCTACGGCCCGCATGGGGTCGCGATCATCGTCGACACGGCGACCGACAACGTGACTCGGACGGTGGCCAATGTTCGCAACGCCTTCAAGAAGGGCAACGGCAACCTCGGCGCGGAAGGCTCGGTGTCCTTCATGTTCGACCGGCTCGGCATCTTTCGGCTCAAGCCCGAGGGGCTCGATCGCGAAGAGATGGAGCTCGAGCTCATCGACCATGGCCTCGATGAGATGCTCGACGGCACGGGCGAGGACGGCTCCGAGCAGGTCATCCTGCGGTGCGCATTCGAGGACTTCGGCTCGCTGCAGTCTGCCCTCGAGGAGCGAAAGATCGAGCCGGTGAGTTCTGGGTTCGAGTGGATCCCCAAGACCACCACCGAACTCAGCGAAGAACAGATGGACGAGGTCCTCAAGCTGATCGCACGGCTGGAGGACGATGACGACGTCCAGACCGTGTTCCACAACGTCGAGTAGGCGGGGGGCGTGGTGGCCTGCCGGCCTTCCTGCCCTAGGAGCGGGCCAGAGCGAGACAGCCCGCGGCGCCCAGGACCGTGAGTCCAGTGCACGCCGTGATCGCTGCGGTGGCGCTCGGCAACACCGCGAGTCCGGCTCCCAACGCCAGCAGGGCGAGGGCGACTAAGGTGTTGCTGGACGCGACGAACTGAGTCCGTGCATCGCCTTGAGCGAGGTCGACGATGTAGGTCTTGCGGCCAACACGGACGCCCACGTAGCCAACGCTGAACGCGAAGTAGAGGCCTGCCCATGCCCACGCCGTGGTGGCGGGAGCGAGGCTCTGCAGCGCGAGGACACCGGAGGCAGCCACCGCAGCAACTGTCCCGCCGGCCGCCATACAACCGCGGCCGGAGCGATCCGCAAACCTCCCCCACGACCCCGCGGAGACGAATGAAGCGGCACCGCCGGCGAGGACGAACGCCGCAAGCGTTTGCAGCGTGGAGGCTCCGTCGCGCCCAAGGCTCACGATGTAGGGTCCCCCGAGTGCGGAAGCGGCGAGGAGTGTCCGAACCGCCACGAACCGGCGGAGGCGAGGGTCGGAGAGCGCGCTCCGCAACGACGCACGCTGCTTCGCCTTGGCCGGGGCTGCGTCCTCGGTCACGCGGAGCAGTGCAAGCGCGGCCAAGCCGAACGCCGCACTCGCGGCGCCCACGACGAGGACGAGCACACTCACCGAATCGGGTCGGGTGACGAGCAAGCTCGCTGCCGCGCCGCCCAGCCCGATCATCCCTGCGATGCTCGTGGCTCGGCCCGTCACCTGCCCGCGACGGCCCTTGGGGACGGCACGCGCCAAGACGTCCTTGTTCGCGAGGGAGGCGAAGGCCCGCCCGATGCCGAGAACACCAAGTGCGATGAGGACGGCGACGCCCGCAGCCGCGCCACGCAAGCTGAAGGCCAGGAGGGCGATCGCGAGAGCTGCCATCGCTTGAACTCCGATCGCAGCGGCGGCCATGCGTTGACGAGGCTCGACCGCCTGAACCCACGGTGCGATGAACACCTGCGGGAGCATGCTGAGGCTCTCGCGGACCGGCACCAGCAGCCCAAGCATGCCCGCCGGTGCCCCCGCCGAGAGCAAGAGCCAGGGCACCGTGGTCTTGGCATCGCACAGGAGGTCGCCCAGCTTGACCGACGCCTTGGAGACGACGAGCCAACGGGCGTTCCGAACGCTCGGGGAGGGAGGGGCGTCGGTCATGGCCGCGGCGCGAGCCTACGCGGTCTCGGCTTGAAGCGGCAGCTCGGCAACATTGTCCGGCGTAGGCTTGGGCTTGCGTGCGCGCTTCTTGGGTGGGGTGCGGCGCGGTTTGGCGGGACGAAGCTCGATGCCCGCGAGGGCCTCGGCCAGCTCGGTGTTGTCGGTGGCGTACACTTGGGCATAGCCGAGGCCCCGCTCGGCTGCGGTGCGCAGGGCCCCATAGGCCTCGGCGTGCTGAGTCCTGGCTTCCCGCAACGCGACCTCGGCTGCCGCCAGGGTCTCTGCAGCGGCGTCGACGGTGGTGGCCTGCTCGCGGAGCGTGGCCGCGTTGACTCCGGGGAACTCGACCTCGGGAAGCTGGGCCTCGAACACGTCGATCAGCTTCACAATGGGCTCAGGGACGATGTTGGGGTCGTTCACAGACCGGCTGATACCATGTTCAGTGCTCCCCTCCAAGAAACCATCACAACGGCGAAACGGCCTCCAGACGGGCGCGGACGTGCTTATGCCACGGGGTGCCGACGAAGGGGTCGCGGTCTTCGCTGGCCGTGAGTTCATTGGGCGCAACCCCGGTCGTCGGTGTCGCGTCGCCCTCGGGATAGCTCAGTCCGAGACCGTTGGGGAGCGAGATATGCCCCGAACGCATGGTGTCGCTGACCTCCGCTGTGACCGTGGCCGAGCCTCGCTTGGTCGTCACCCGGACCGCGTCCCCGCTCTGCACACCCAACGCCTCCGCATCATCGGGGCTGATCCGAAGGCCGCCTTGCGGGTCTTTCTTCCGCCACGCCGGGTCACGGATGATCGTGTTGGCAGTAAAGGAGCGTCGCTCGCCGGCGCTGAGGACGAAGGGAAAGGCATCGTCGCGCGTAGGAGCTTGGGTGAGGGTGCTGTCCCAGGCCTCGAGCATGTCGGCAAGCGCGAGGTGCAGCTTCTTGTCGGCGGTCTTGATCCAGGGCCCCGCACCGTTCCACTCGCCCTTGGAGTAGACGACGCCAGCGGGGTTGTCGAGGATGGCCTGAAACAGCTTCCCCGCGGCGAGCATCGGAGGTCCGTCGAAGCCCGCCGCGGCGAGCCCATCCGCGCCACTGAGCGCAGCCTTGAGTACGATGCCCAGCAGGACAGCGCCTTCGCGGGCCGCATCCGGAAGTGGAAGCGTCCGATAGAGGATGACGGGTGCCAGCGGGGCGAGCCGCGCGTTGGAGAGCACCCGCATCATCATCGCTTGGCCGTAGGCCTCCATGCTTTGGGCCGCAGCTTCGCGCAGGGGCTCCAGGTCGTCGTCCGTGAACGCCCCCAGCGCCTCGCAGATCCGGGCGTGGATTTCAGCCTCCGGAAGCGTTCCCGGAACCGGGTCCATCAGTCGCTGCCGGAGCTGAAACGCGTTGTGCGGGAACTCGAAGTTGAAGAACGTGGCCTCCGCTTTTTCGAACTGGCTGGACGCGGGGAGCACGTAGTCGGCGAGCTTGGCGGTCTCGGTCATGGCCACGTCGATGACCACCAGGGTGTCGAGCGCACCGAGGGCCTTACGCATCCGCTGCGAGTCGGCGAGGGAGTGCGCGGGGTTGGCTGCCTCCACGATCATCGCCCGGTACCGAGCCTCGTGGTCGGTGAGGATCTCCTCTGCGATCATGTTGCAGGGCACGAGACCCCCCACCAAGGGGGCGTCCATGACCGGGCTGTTGCGCTTGACCGCCCCGTTGGCGATGTCCGCGAGGGTGGTGGGCGCGTAGTGGGTTCCGGCCTTTCCCACGCTGCCGGTCAGGAACACCAGCAGGCGGTGAAGGTAGCTGACAAGGGTCGAGCCGGGCGACATCTGAACGCCCAGGTCCTCGAAGCTCGCGAACGCCCGGGCACCCGCGATGATGCTCGCGGTCTTGCGAACCTCCGCCTCGTCGACGCCTGCACGCCCACAGGCGTCCGCGATGTCGACGGCTTCAATCGCGGTGCGGACCGTTTCGAGGTCGCCGTCTCGTGCGTGCTCGGCCAAGAAAGCGTGGTCGATGCCATCGATCTCCACCAGCACGGCGAGAAGTGCACTGATCAGCCACGGATCCCCGCCGGGCACCACCTGCAGGTGGATGTCCGCCAGCGCCGCGGTCTCGGTGCGCCGGGGGTCGATCACGATCAGCGTTCGGCTGGGGTCGCGTGCAATCTCGCGAAGCGTCACGCGAGCGCGCGGGAGCGAGTGGGAGTGCCAGGGGTTCTTGCCCAGAAAGAGTCCGACATCACAGTGTTCGAAATCGGCGCGGGTGATCGACCCCATCATCCTGTGGCTGACCCAGAACTCTCCCGTCTTTTCCTGCGCCAGCGCGCTGGAACGGTATCGAGAGCCGAGGGCTCGGCGGGTGGCCGTGGCGTAGGTGCCCGGAAGGTGGTTCCCCTGGCCGCCGCCTCCGTAGTAGAAAATACTCTCGCCGCCATGGGCCTGCTTGACCGCGCTCAGACGCTCTGCGACTTCGGTGATCGCGGTGTCCCAGTCGATGGCCTCGAAGCTGCCATCCGCACGCTTGCGTAGCGGTGTGGTCAGGCGGTCGCGGGCGTTCTGATAGTGGTCCAGACGGTGCGGCTTTTCGCAGGCGTAGCCGCGGGAGACGGGGTGGCGCTTGTCCCCGCGGAGTCGAACCAGTCGCCGCCCGTCTTCACCCCCGAGTTGGACCTCCAGTCCGCAGTTGCACTCGCACAAGATGCAGGCCGTCGGCTTCCAATCGCTCGTCTCCATCTCTGCATGCTCGAAAATTTGGTCCCTTTATGCAACCATAACTCTGATGCGTCGCCGGTTCGATGAAGAGAACTGCGCTGTGGCCCAAGCGCTGGAGGTGCTTGGGGACTGGTGGACCCTGCTCCTGATTCGCGAGGCGTTCTTCGGCACCCGACGTTTCGGCGACTTTCAGTCGGTCTTGGGGATCTCCAAGAACGTGCTCAGCGGCCGGCTCGATCATCTCGTGGAGCACGAGGTGTTCGAGCGGGTGGATGCGGGCGTGCACGGGCCACGGTACGAATATGTTCTGACGCCCCGTGGCAAGGATCTCGCCACCGTCCTGACGGCGCTGCGTCAGTGGGGCGACCGATGGGTGTTCGGCAAGGGCAAGGAGCCGTTGTTGGTCGTCGACGAGCGCACCGGGGAGCGGATCCCCAAAGTCCGTATTCTGGATGAGACGGGACTCCCGCTTCCACCCGCTGCGTTCGGGTTTCGTCTTGGGCCGGGCGCGACGAAAGAGACCGCCGCGCGATTCGCCGAGCTGTGGGGCACGGACGAGGAAGCGCCGTGATTGGCTCGGTCGGCCGGGGTGGGCTCGGCCGCGATTGCAGCGCTGTTTCTTGCCCGTCTCGGGGATGTTGCACGCCGCCTGGGTGTGCGATCGCGAACGCGTAACGGCGCTGTGCCGAGTGCCACGGCCGGAGCACTGCGGCGACCGTGCTTCGTCGCGCGTGTCGCAAGCCGGTGTCATTGTGGGGGCGTGCAGGTTGCCGTGACGTTCGATGGCTATGCGTTCGCGTGGTTGCAGTCATGCGTACCCTCAAGAACAACACCCCTGCATTCCTGTTCGGCTTGATCCTGCTTGTGCCCACCGTTGGTTGTGGCGATGACGTCGCCGCAGACATGGATACGGACTCGGGAGATGAGACCTCGGGCTCGCCCCCCACGACGGGCAATCCCCCCACAACGGGGGTCGTCGAGCCCACCACGGGCACGGAGACGGCCCCCGACACGGAGGGCGAGCCCGGGTCAACGAGCGGGCCCAGTTCGGACACCGAGTCGGAGTCGGACACGGAGGAAGCCGCCGCCTTCTCCATGACCATTCTTCACATGAACGACCATCACTCGCACCTCGAGGCGGACGATTTCGACCTCGATGTCAGTGGTCTCGGCCTCAACGCGGAGGCCACGGCGAAAGGTGGCGCCATCGAGGAGGTCGAGGTGCGATTCGGAGGGATGCCGATGCTCACGGCGTTGTTCGAAAGCCTCGAGGCGGAGAACGAGAACGTCGTGAAGGTCCACGCGGGGGATGCGATCACCGGGACGCTGTACTACTCGCTGTTCTCTGGCGCGGCCGATGCCGCGATGATGAACGAGATCTGCTTTGACGCGTTCGCGTTGGGCAACCACGAGTTCGACGACGGCGACGCGGGTCTCGCCGCGTTCTTGGACGAGCTGGCGGTGGGCGACTGCTCGACCCCGGTCATTGCGGCCAACGTCGCACCCGGCAAGGAATCCCCGCTCGCCGAGGGGTACCTCCAGCCCTATGTCATCCGAGACCTCGGAGGGGAACAGGTCGGTTTCGTCGGGATCGACATCGCACAGAAGACGATGGTCAGCTCGATGCCGGACGAAGGGACTGTCCTGCTCGATGAGGCCGAGACCGCGCAGAGCATCATCGATGAACTGGCCGGGATGGAGGTGGACAAGGTCGTGTTGGTGACGCACTACCAGTACGCGCAAGACCTCGAACTTGCGGCCGCCCTCACTGGGGTGGATGTGATCGTGGGCGGGGACTCGCACACGCTACTCGGCGGAGAAGGACTGACGAATCTGGGATTTCAGGTCGGCGGCGACTACCCGACCGAGGTGACCAACGCCGACGGGGAGCCCGTCTGTGTGGTGCAGGCCTGGGAGTACGCTCATCTGCTCGGCGAGCTCCATGTCGAGTTTGACGGGGATGGAGTCGTGACCTCGTGCGCCGGGACCCCGCGCATGCCGTTCGACGCGGAGAGCTTCGTCTACGAGTACACCGACCAACTCGGAGAGGAGAGCGATGAGGTTCTCGTCGGTGACGACGTTGCGGCGGTCGTCGAGGCTCTCACCGCGGCGCCGGAACTCGTGGCGGTCACGGCGGACCGTGGCGCGTCGTCAGTGTTGGACGGGTACCGAGGCCAGGTCGCAAAGCTTGAGCAAACCCCGATTGGGAGCGCCGCCCAGACGCTGTGTCTGGAGCGGTTCCCTGGGCAAGGGCAATCGGGGACCGAGGAATGCACTCAAGCCTGCTACGCGATGGGGAGTGAGATCGCAGACGTGGTGGCAGCGGGCTTCATGACCGTCACCCCCACGGCGGACTTCGCCATTCAGAATGCCGGTGGGGTCCGCGAGACGGTGGACGCTGGCGAGTACACGATCGCCGATGCGTACAATCTGCTTCCGTTCTCCAACACGCTCGTGACGCTGGAACTCACCGGGACCCAGATCCGCCAGTCGCTCGAGGATGGGCTCTCCAACCACCTCGATGACGATGGGTCCACCGGATCGTACCCGTACGCCGCAGGCCTCCGATTCGACGTGGATGCCTCTGCAGCCGCGGGCTCACGTATCCTCAACCTCGAAGGCAACCCGCGTCTTGGTGCAACCTGGATGCCGCTGGTCGATGACACGGTCTACATCGTGGTGACCAACAGCTTCATCGCGCAGGGCTTCGACGGCTACGACACGTTCGGGGTCGTGTTCGACGAGGGCCTGTTCATCGACACGTTCACCGAGTACGCGCAGGGGTGGATCGACTTCGTCGAACTCAACTCGCCTGTCTCGGCATCGATGGAGCCGAACCGCAGCACGCAGTCCTACGTTGGCCGCGACGGGTGTGATCACGCCGCGCAAGACGACTGCACCAGTTACTAGGTCCGTCGAGCGCCGAGCAACGCAGCCTGAAGGGACTCGAGGCGTGCGTTGCAAGGCCGAATTCAAACCGATCGCGGACTCAGGACACCGGCGAGGTGTGGAGCGTCAGCCCGCGGGGGACGAGGCCGCCCGGTGGCAGGATGCGCACGTTCCCAGCAGGTCCCCCATCACCGATGTGCGCCCGTCGAGGTCCGAGACGATGTGGGCTCGCCGGGCGACTGCGCGGGCCCGGTCACAACGAAGCGTGTGTTCGACGTCGGCGGGGTCCAAGTCCACGCACGAGGGCAGCAAGACAAACATGGTCGTGCCCTCAACCCATCGGTCTTTGTCGGGAATGACCAGGCTGTCCCACATCCGCTGCGAGGACCAGTCGTGCACGCGCATCGCCTCGGGTTCGGTGGTGCCCATGGGAGGCGCTGCGCCCTGCTCGAGCTTCGCGGCAACGCGAGCTTGCACGTCGGCACTCACGTGACAGTCGCCGCAGGTTTGGGCGATCCGGGCCAGTGCAGCGGCGGCCTGCGCATCGCTCTCGTGTGTTGCGAGCGTTTCGGCTTGCGTACGAATGTTGGCGAGGGGGTCCTGCCACGGGCCGGGGGTCGCGGTGTCGGGCCGGAGGGACGCGACAAACTCGGCCGCGGCCTTCCGAACCGCCTCCGAGCGGCCGCGTGAGGCGAGATCGCGCAACGTCTCCGTCGTGTCCAGAAGCGCGTGCATCTGCGCCACCGTGGCCGGGTCTGTGGCCACGGCGGGGACCGGCTCTGGAGCCCCCGACGGCGGTGAGGTGGGGGCCCAGTCGGACTGCACAGCGGGTGGGTGCGTACACGAGAGCGCACTCAGAAGGACGACGGCTGAGAGGACGAGACGCACCACACCAGCATGCCGTGGGTGCGCTGCCCACGTCCGGCAACGCTTGCGCGCTGTTACTGGCAGAGCAGGCGAACGTCGACGACTTCGCCGAACTCGGTGCTCCCGGCTTGCTGGTACTCAAACGCTGCGCGTTCGAAGCCGCAGTTGCCCATCGCATCGCAGTTGGCGCGGCGGGAGAAGCCGAGGTCGATGGAGACGACCGTGCTCTCGGTCAGCGGCCGCAGCTCGGCGTAGGCTCCGATGCGATCGTCATCGAGGTCGTTCCAGAGGACCAGCTCGGAGAATCGCTCGTCCTGTGCGTCGATCTTGCCGTCGAGGTTGGAGTCGAGCTCGGAGAGGGCCGCGAACCCATGTTGGGCGAATCCACCGCTGCTCATCTGGGTTGCATTGCCGAACAGCTCGGCGCCGCTCTTGATCATGCCGTCGCCGTCGCGGTCGAGCGCAAGCCAGGGCGAAGTCGGCCACGCGGTGTTGGTGCAGGTGCCGTCGGTCGACAGGTCGAATGTCGCGGCGGCGACGGGAGCGAACTCGACCGGGCCGCGGTCGAAGTTCAGGACCAACGGCGTGATGCAATCGTCGTCCTCCCAGGAGTGTCGCTCGAAGCCCTCGCCGTTCCAGGTACACAGCTCTCCGAGGCAACCCTGGTCGTAGCCGTCCCCGGGGACGCATTCGGCCTCCTCAGTCGTGCACGGTGTCCAGAACTCTTCGTCGTCGAGGATGATGCACTGTTGTGAGCCGGGCTCCCCCTCTTGTGTCTCGCACTCGTAGCCCTCCCAGGCCTGGTCTTCGTCACAAGGAACGGCCGCTGCGGGCTTGGGCGGCGGAGGTGGGGCGTCGGAGTCGTCGTCCTCGCCATCGTCTTCCGGGTCTTGAGTGTCGTCGTCTTGACCTTCCGGGTCCTGAGCGTCGTCGTCTTGGCCTTCCTCGTCTTGGCCTTCCTCGTCCGGGGCGTCGGCGTCGCTCTCGTCGCTGGACTCGATGCCATCTTCGACGACGGGATCTTCGGAGTCACAGCCGCCCAGAGCCAGAGCGGGCAGGAGCGCGAGAACGGGGGTGTAGAGCTGACGCCAAGCCACGTCTCCCTCCAGTGCAGCTCGGATGCCAACTCGGTGACGGCCTCATAGGGGGTTGGGCTGAGGTCTCCGCCCGGCCGCCACGACATCCATGTCCGGGGCAGGGCATTCGCGTCCGGGCGGGTCTCAGTCCGGCTTGGGGCCCAGCAGGTCCCACCGGTTGCCCGCGACATCGACGAAGACGGCGACCTTTCCGTACGGCTCGTTTCGGGGCGGGGACACGAACTGGACCCCCGCAGCCCTCATCTTTGTCACGCGCTGCTCGAAGTCATTGGTGCGCAGGAAAAACCCGACTCGGCCTGCGAGCTGCTGACCGACGGTCGCGGACTGACGAGGTCCGTCGGCGCGGGCCAGCAGGATGCCCGTCGCTGCACCGGGTGGGCGGACGACCACCCACCGCTTCGGCCGCCCATCGTTGGTCCTGGACGGTGAGTCCTCGGTCAGCTCGAAACCGAGCACGTCGACGAAGAACGCAATCGCCGGGTCGTAGTCCTCTACGACGATCGTGACGAGTTCGAGGAACGCCATGCCCGAGGTTGTCACACGCGGGGCAGAGCTCAGCGGCGTTTCTTGTGGCGAGGGGGGCGTCTCCCGCTCTCACGGCCGGGGACCCTGGTCCGCCCGTGCTCGACCTTGTCGATGATCTTTGGCGGTCCGGGGACGAGTTGCACGACGGCTCCGTTGAACGGAACGACGCTGGGCAGTCCCATCTCCGTCGCGAGCTCGGCGTGCGCGGTCATGTGGCGCTCCTCGCCGTGCACCGGGACGATCGAAGCCGGCTGGGCGAGCTCGTAGACCCGGCGGAGCTCTGGGCGCCCGGGGTGGCCGGACACATGGACGAACTCCTCGTTCTCGCTGACCACCTCGACGCCTCGGCCTCGCAGCTGGCTGTGGAGTCGGTGCACGCCGTCTTCATTGCCGGGAATGATCTTTGAGGAGAACAACACGAGGTCGCCCCTCTCGAAGCTGATGTCACGGTGGTCGTCGCGCGAGATCCGGTCCATCGCCGAGCCGGGCTCGCCCTGGGTTCCGGTACAGATCAGCATGAGCTTGCTCGGCGGGAGGTAGCCGAAGTCGCGGACCTCGATCTCCATCTCGGACTCGGAGAGGTATTCCGTCTCGCGGGCACAGCCGACCATACGCCGCAATGAACGACCCAGCAGGACCGGGTGCCGCTCGAGATGTGCCGCCATCTTGATGAAGGTGTCGATGCGCGCGATGTTGCTGCTGAAACACGCGACTGCGATGCGGCCGGTCTTCACCCGCTCGAGCCGCTGAACCAGGGCATCACGGAGCTCGGCTTCGCTCCGGCTGGACACGTCTTTGGTGGCATTGGTCGAGTCGGAAACTGCCGCGACGATGTTGCGATCGGCGGCCTTGCCGAGCGCGGTGAGGTCGGTGGAGGGGCCCACGAGCGGATCGGGGTCGAGCTTGAAGTCTCCGGTGTGCAGGACCGTGCCGACGGGAGTCCCGACGAGGATCGCCTGGGACTCGACCGTGGAGTGCGTGACGTCCACAAACTCGAGCGTGAACGGCCCCAAGTCGAGCGGGGTGTTGCAATCGATGATGCGAAGATCGAGATCCCCTTCGATGTCGGCCTCCCCGATCTTTCGTCGGAGGACGGCGGCAGCGAAGGGCGTCGCGTACACCGGGCACTGCAGCTGGTCCCACAGATGCACCACGGCGCCGAGGTGGTCCTCGTGGGCGTGGGTGATCACGAGCGCCTCGAGCTGCTTGCGTCGCTTGTGGGCGAACCGCACGTTTGGCATGAGCACGTGGGTCACCCCATTCTCTTGCTCGAAGGTGATGCCGCAGTCGATCATCAACCACCGACCGTCGTGGCCGTAGAGGTTGAGGTTCATGCCGATCTCGCCCGACCCACCCAGGGGAACGAAGAACAGCTCACGGGGACCGGGCTCGCGCATCGGCAGCAGTCCTAGCACGAGTCGAGGGATGATTCGCCTCGGGCCGATGCTGCGATCTGCCCCCCACGCAGAGGTGTCCTCATCGAGACCGAGCTTCCCGCGGTATCGCGCAGGCGCTCGGTCTTCGACGGCGAACGGAATCACTCCAGGGTGACGCTGGTGATGGTGATCGCGTCGACTGGGACGTTTTCGAACTGTCCCACTGTGGTGGTCGGTACTGCGACGATGGCGTCCACCACGTCCATACCCTCCACGACTTGGGCAAAGACGGCGTAGCCGTCCCCCGAGTCCAGACCCGCGTTGTCGACCACGTTCACGAAGAACTGAGAGGTGGCGGAGTTGGGGTCGTTGGTACGGGCCATCGACAGCGTCCCTCGGAGGTTGGTGAGACCGCTGACGCCGTGCTCGTTGACGATGGGGGGCATCGTCGCCTTGCCGACAAGCTCGTCGGTGAGACCGCCGCCTTGAATGACGAAGCCTGGGATCACCCTGTGAAAGACCGTCGCGCCCATACCGTCGACGCCGTCGTAGAAACCGGCGTCGATGTAGGCGAGGAAGTTGTCGACGGTGATCGGAGCCTCTTCGGCGAACAACTCGATGGTGAGTGTTCCCATGGAGGTCTCCATGACGACGAAGCCGCTGCCGCCGGTGGTCGTTCCGGTGCTGACCGTCGATTCACTGCTGCCCCAGCCGCTACCGGACGATTCGCCAGAGGTCGCCGTGGGAGGTGGGCCGCTGGTCGCGGTTGTCGGGTTGCCCGTGACAGTCGTCGACGGGTTCCCCGGAGTGCTCATGCCACCGGAGCCGTCGCTGGTACCCGCACCGCCGGTCGTCGAGCCTGTATCGGTCGCGGAAGACGCGTCGCCATCGCCATCGCCGGAGTCGCACGCGGGGACGAGGAGAACGAAGGAAGCCAAGGAAATGCAAAGTCGCTGCATGGGAGAGCTGGAGGCTACCCCATCCGTGATGCGTACCCGATCCCACACTCACGCCCTGGTCGATGCCTCGGTTTCGCGTCACAATTCCGAGGTGGGGATGAAGGGTGGTCGGACGGCGAGAATGTTGGGGCTGGCGGCCGTCATGCTGGGCGCATGGTCCGGGCCGGCGGGGGCGAGATCCGACGCGTCGTCGGGGCAGGCCGATGAGCCGAGCCTGGGCGCCTACCATGGTCAGTACGTCTACGCGGGGGGCGATGCGCAGCTGCAGGAGCTACGCGACGAGATCGATGCGGCGACCGAGGACCTCAACGTGGCGCTGCGGCTGCTGGCTCGGCGGAAGATCTGGAAGTCGCAGGAGCCCTCTCGAATGATGTCGATCTCGGTCGACGGCGACCAGGTCTCCATCGTCCGCTCGGGAGGGAAGTCCGCGTTCAGTGGCACGATCGGGGGCGGCAGTTTCCCGGTCGATGACAAGTACCGAGGCCGCTTCAAATGGCGCGGAGGCAAGCTCATCGTCGACATCACCGGGGGCGACCAACACACGCTGGTGCGCTTCATCGTGCATCCCAAGTCCAATACGGTGACGGTACGCACGACGATCGAGCACAACATGCTTCCGCGTCCTGTCCGGCTCAAGAAGACGTTCCGTTCCGTGGGGTAGCATCCCGGCGATGTTCGACGGCCCAGCTCGGTACGAGGCTTCTCGCGGGTGACTGACCCGAACCCACCTCAGCGAGAGGTCCTGGTCGGCGACGGGCTGGAGTGGCTCGCCGCGAACGACCTTGGCCCAGAGTCCGCGCTCGTCACGTCTCTGCCCGACGTCTCCGAGTTCCCGGGTATGTCGGTGGAGGCTTGGACGGCCTGGTTCTCCGAGACGGTCGCGACCTGCTGCCGGGCGGTGCACCCCCAGGGGGTAGCGATCTTCTACCAGACGGACGTGAAGTCGGATGGAGCTTGGATCGACAAGGCGCACCGCGTTCATACAGGCGCCGATGCGGCGGACAGCGCATGCCTTTGGCACAAGGTTGTCTGCCGTGTGAAACCGGGGTTGCGGACGTTTGGCCGACCCGCCTACGGCCACCTGCAGTGTTTCTCCGTCGGCCGGCGCATTCCGAACTCCCTGGCGAGCCCGGATGTCATCGATGGACTCGGGGTGATGACGTGGTCTCGGGCGATGCCGAGCAGCGCGGCCGAGGCCGTTTGCACTTTCTTGCAGCGGCTCGAGACCGTGACGACGGTCGTGGACCCGTTTTGCGGACGGGGCACGATCCTGGCGGTTGCCAACCACCACGGCTTGAACGGCGTGGGCATCGACCTGTCCAAGAAACGGGTCAAGAAAGCGCGGGCTCTTCAGTACGCGCAGCTGCTCCAAGAGCCCGATTCGTGACATCGCGTCTGTGTTGACATCGCCCGGGCTATCCCCGAATCTCACGAGCGAGTTCGATGACCTCGCAGCAGCCTTTCACCAACGTCGGCGCAGTCGTGATCGGGCGGAACGAAGGCGAGCGGTTGCGCCGCTGCCTGGAGTCGATGCTCACCGGTCCTGGCCGGGTTGCCCACGTCGTCTACGTGGACTCGGGCTCCACCGACGACAGTGTCCAAACCGCGCGGAGCTTGGGGGCCGAGGTGCACGACCTCGACACCTCGATCAAGTTCACCGCGGCTCGAGCTCGCAACGCCGGCGCCAAGCGGTTGCTCGCCAAGTCGCCGGACGTCGCGTTCATCCAGTTTGTCGACGGGGACTGCGAACTCGATCCCGCCTGGATCTCGACGGCTCTGGACGCGATTCGGGCGGACCCTCGTCGTGCGGTCGTGTGCGGCCGCAGGCGCGAGCGTTACCCCGAGCGTTCGGTCTACAACCGTCTGTGTGACATCGAGTGGGACACCCCGATCGGCATCGCCGACGCCTGTGGAGGTGACGCGCTGATTCGGGTCCGGACCTTTCAGGAGATCGGTGGCTATCGCGAGGACTTGATCGCGGGCGAGGAGCCCGAGATGTGTCTTCGAATGCGTCGTGCTGGCTGGACCATCGAGCGCATCGAGGCCGAGATGACGCTGCATGACGCTGCGATGACCAACGCGTCGCAGTGGTGGCAGCGGGCGAAACGGTGCGGTTATGCGTGGGCCGAAGGGTTCGCGCTCCACGGATCGGAGGATGGGTACCGGCGCAAGGAGGTGGTCTCCACCTTGGGTTGGGCGCTCGGTCCGCCTGCGATGAGTGTGCCGTTCGCTCCCGTGTCTGGGGGGTTGAGCATTCTCGGGTTGGGGGCGTATCCCGCCCTGCTGCTCAAGGTCTACCGGTACGCGCGCGGACGCGGATTTCCCCCGGACGAAGCCAGAATCTTTGCCCTCTCCGCGGTCGCCAGCAAGTTCCCGCAAGCTGCCGGAATGCTCAAGTACGCGTGGAATCGTCTGCGCAACCAGCAGGGCACGCTCATCGAATACAAAGGAGCCGACTCGTAATGCCCGCCAGACCCAAGGTCATGTACGTGGCAGCGATGCTGCCCAAGCGCTCCGAGACGTTCGTCTATCGTGAGCTGTTGGGGCTGCGGGCAGCAGGCTGGGATGTCTCGGCGCTGTCGGTACGGCCCCCCGAGCTCGATCTGGGAACGGCAACCCTCGACGCGCTCGCCTCCGAGTCCGAGGTGCTGTACCGCGGCCTCTCGAAAGTGTTGAGCAGCGCGGCCGCTGAGGTCGCGCGTCATCCTCGAAGCACCCTGCGAACGCTGGGGCTGGCAGGGAAGCTTGCGCTGGGCGGAGACGATATCTCGGGGCTTCGGCGGGCCAAGCTGATCTGGCAAGCGCTCGGGGTCCTCGGTGCCGCCGAGTCGGCGCGGCGTCATGGCGTGCAGCACATTCATGCTCACATGGCACACGTTCCAGCATCGATTGCGATGCTGCTCGCGCTTCAGCTGGGGGTACCGTTCAGCTTCACCGGGCACGCGGTCGACATCTTCAGCCAGCGAACCATGCTGCGGACGAAGCTCAAGCGGGCTGCGTTTTGCGCCTGCATCAGCGAGTGGCACCACCGGTTCTATCAAGAGCTGCTGACCGAGTCGGGCCGACGGACGCTCGAGGAGCATCGCCTCCCGGTCGTGCGCTGCGGCGTGGACGTCAGCGAGTTTAGCCCTCCCGCGTCGCGTCCGCCTGGACCGATTCGCATCGTGACGGTGGGCCGGCTCATCGAGAAGAAAGGCTTCGACCTCCTCTTGCATGCGCTGGCGGAGCAACCCGCAGACATGCCCGGGTATCACTGCACGATCATGGGCGGTGGAGAAGAGGCGGCTGCGCTCGAGTCGCTGCGCGACTCCCTCAAGCTTCAGGGAAAGGTCGAGTTTACCGGGCCCGTGCCCAACCACGAGGTGCGCGAGCGCCTTCAAGCGGCCGACCTCTTTGTGTTGCCTTGTCGCATCGCCAAGTCGGGGGATCGCGACGGAATCCCGGTCGTGTTGATGGAGGCCATGGCTTCGGGCGTGCCGGTCATCGCGGGGGACATCCCCTCGATTCGAGAGCTGGTCGCCCACAACAAGAGCGGTTTGTTGGTCGCACCGGAGTCTGGTGCGGAACTGGGAGCCGCGATCACCCGACTGTTGCGCGACGACGAGGCGCGCGATCGGATGGCCCGTGGGGGTCGGGCGCGGGTGGTCGAGGAGTTTGACCTCAGCCTCAACGTTGGGCGCATCGCCGCCTCGATTGCGCGGGCTCATGGCGTCGACCTCGATGCCGCTGTGTCTCCTCGCTGAAGGACGCCGTCCTCATGAACGCCAAGAGCCGCGACTACCTTGTCATCTGTCCCTGCCGCGACGAAGCGGCGTACCTGCAGCGCACGATCGATTCTCTCATCGCTCAGACCGTGCAGCCGAAGCTGTTGCTGGTCGTCGACGATGGTTCGACCGACGCCACGCCTGAGATGCTCGAGCGCTACGAGCAGGAGCACGAGTTCATCCAAGTCGTCCGAAAGCCCGACCGGGGCGGCCGGAGCGTGGGCCCGGGCGTGATCGAGACCTTCTACTACGGGTGGGATCAGGTGGATGTCAGCCAGTTCGAGTACATCACCAAGCTCGACCTGGATCTCGATCTTCCCCCTCGATACTTCGAGGCCCTCATCGAGCGGATGGAAGCCAATCCACGCATCGGAACCTGTAGCGGCAAGCCGTACTTTCCGGAGCGCGACGCTGAGGCGGTCCACAACGCCGCGCACCCCAAGCACGACCTCACGGCGACCGTCCCCGACTACGAGCGCACGTACGGCCCGCTCATCAGCGAGAAGTGCGGCGATGAGATGTCGGTCGGGATGACCAAGTTCTATCGCCGGACATGCTTCGAAGAGATCGGTGGCTTCGCACGCGAAGTGATGTGGGACGGCATCGACTGCCACACGTGTCGGATGATGGGCTGGATCGCTTGCAGCTGGGATGACCCGGAGCTTCGATTCGTCCATCTGCGGCCGATGGGCTCGAGCCACAAGGGCGTGCTCACCGGACGCATGCGGCATGGCTTCGGACAGCACTACATGGGGACCGGTCTCGCGTACATGACCGCAAGCTCAGCGTTTCGCATGACACGGCCGCCGTATGTTGTCGGTGGGTTCGGGATGTGGCTGGGCTACGTCAAGGCGATGGCCGAGCGGAAGCCACGCTTTGGGACCGAGGAGTTTCGGGACTTCCTCCGCGAGTACCAGCTCGCGTGCCTGATCAAGGGCAAGGCGGTCGCGACCGCGGAGCTGGACGCGCGGCAGAAGTCTGTCTGGGAACGCCGCCACGGCGTTGGGTGAGGTTTCGATCGCGCCCGGTGTCGGCGCCGGCGGGAAAACCGGATTTCTTTTGCCGAGTCGGTCGGAGAGCGAAGGTCGCTGGGTAACATGGCGGCGCTCGGCAGCGAATTCATCGCGCCAAGGGTGGAACGAGCCATGACCGATTCGAGTAAGACCTACACGCCCCCCAACGTCTGGACCTGGGACAAGGAGAGCGGGGGGAAGTTCGCCAACATCAACCGACCGATCTCGGGGCCGACGCATGATAAGGTCCTACCGGTCGGCGAACACCCGTATCAGCTCTACTCGCTCGCAACGCCCAATGGTGTGAAGGCCGGCATCATCTTCGAGGAACTCCTCGAGGCGGGTCACAGCGAGGCCGAGTACGACGCCTGGCTGATCAACATTCAAGAGGGCGACCAGTTCAGCAGCGGGTTCGTCGACGTCAACCCGAACTCCAAGATCCCGGCACTGCTCGACCGAAGCGAAGATCCACACGTGCGGGTCTTCGAGTCGGGCTCGATTCTGCTCTACCTCGCGGAGAAGTTCGGGGCCTTGCTCCCCAAAGGGCACGCCGAGCGGACGGAAGCGCTGAACTGGCTATTTTGGCAGATGGGTTCCGGCCCCTACCTCGGCGGTGGGTTCGGGCACTTCTACGCCTATGCCCCATCGAAGATGGAGTATCCCATCAACCGATTCGCGATGGAGGTCAAGCGACAGCTCGACGTGTTGGACCGCAGGCTCGCGGAGCACGAGTACCTCGCCGGCTCCGAGTACTCGATCGCCGACATCTCGGTTTGGCCTTGGTACGGGGCGCTGATGAAGAACGCTGCGTACGACGCGGCCGAGTTCTTGTCGGTGCACGAGTACAAGAACGTCATGCGTTGGACTGAGCAGATCGGCGAGCGTCCTGCCGTGAAGCGGGGCCGCAAGGTGAATCGCGTGTGGGGCGAGAAGTCCGAGCAGTTGGCCGAGCGTCACAGCGCCGCGGACTTCGACCCGGCAACCGACGCTACGAAGTAGTCACACAGAGGCGAGTTTGCGTCGTCGGGTGGCGAGGCACAGCACGCCGAGCCACAACCAGCTGTGCGAGCGCGATCCGCTTGTGCAGCCGCACCCGTCGGCGGAACTCTCCGAGCTCGCAGGCCCACCTGCATCGGTATCTTCGGAAGGAGCGGTCGTACCGGCCGAGGTCTCGGGGTCGTCGGGTTCGCTCCCCGACGGGTCCCCGCTTTCGCCCCCGAGCCCCGACGAACCAGATCCGTCCCCCGTCCCGCGGGCTCCGCCGCCCGAGGTACTGGCAGCCTCCGCGCCGACCTCGATCGTGACCGAGGTCTGGGCGACGTTCCCCGACCAGTCCCGAGCCGTAGCGACGAGTTCCCACGCACCCTCCGGGAAGCTGACGTTGGGAACGGTGTAGGGCGGGGCTTCGAAGAAGGCTTGGGTCTCGTCTGCGAACGACAGCTCGACATCAAGGATGCCGCCTGCGTCCTCGACTTCGAGCTCGATGTCTGTCTCAAAGAGTGGACCCGGGTACTGACCCGTGGAGGGAGCGAGGAAGCTGAGGGACGGGGCCTGCCGGTCCTGAGGCTGGCCTGCAGCCGCACCGCAGGTTGCCCCGAGGCCGCTGAGCGGTCCGGGGCCGCAGGCGGTGTCCCAGCTCAGCCCATTGTCGTCACCGGGCGCCGTCGGGAAACCCTCACACATCGGACCGGGGTTCCAGGCGCCGTCCGCGTCATGGCATGGGGTGATGTCGAGCCCCGTGCCCTCCTCGATCCACGCAACCGCGGCCCAGGCCGGGATGTGCTGCGAGCTTCCGCCGCACGAGCCGGGAACGGTCGAGGCGATGCCGAACAGGCGCCAGGTGCCGTCGTCGAGTTGAGCGAAAGCCGAGCCACCCGAGTCCCCGTTGCAGATCCCGGTCTTCGGGTCCTCGTAGAAGACTCCGATTTGCTTGCCGTCGGCCGGAAACCCCGCGACCTCGCCTTCGATCCAGCGCTTGGTGCCGAAGCCTCCGCCCGCATTCGAGGTGTTGCCGAATCCGACAAGCCAAGCGGGAGCGCCGACGACGAGTTGTTGGCGTTCGCAACCCATCATGACCGGCACGATCGGCACGTCGGTCACAGGCTGCGCGAGTCGGCAGTACGCATAGTCGAAGCCCGTCGCGGGGTACTCCGGGGCTTGCGCGCAGGAGGTCGTGGCAACAGTCCGTTCGTCGCCGCCCGTACCGAAACGGACACTGCCGCTGTTGGGACAATGGGCGGCGTACAGGACGACCTCGGGGTGGATCAGCGTACCGCTGCAACCGCTCATCAAGACGGTGCTCGGCCACTCGCAGTCCTCCGCGACATCTCCGCCGATCACGTGTTGAGGTGCTGGCTGTGGAACGGCGAGTGCCCCCGAGAGCGCGAAGACCAGCGTGGGCAGCATCGGCCGAGCGTAGCAGGGTCGAGGAGCGTCAGGCGCGGGCTTCGGGGGGCAGCAGTCGCTTCCACAGCGGCCGCGTCTTCGCGAGGGTGAAGAACATTGCGGCGGGTTGCAGCTTTCCCTTGCTGCGCAGGAACCGGTACTGCGCCATGAGGAACGGCGTGCTGAGGAAGGCCCCGGCGAGCACCTTGGATTCTCGGGCGTTGATCTCTGCCAGGTCGGCGGCGCTGAACCCGACGGGGTAGCTCCGTTCGCGCCCCTGCGCGATCCAATCCTCTGCGATTCGCTGCGCCTCGGTCATCAGCGCGTCGGCGGGGCAAACCCATTGCGCGAGCCCAATCTCGACCGCCTCTTTTCCGGTGGGCTTCCAGCCCTCTTTCCCGAGCATACGCTCCGCGGCCTCGCCCAAGAGTTTGGGGAACACCTCGGTGGAGCAGCCCTCCGCCGGGACGCGCAACGCTGCGAAGGGGGTGGAGAAGGTCGCGGCCTCGGAGGCGATGATGCCATCGCACAAGGACGCCGACGTCACGCTGGCTCCGATCGCAGGGCCGTTGACCGCGATCAAGATCGGCTTCGGAAACCGGATGAACTGGTCGAAGAGTTCCTGATTTCGCTCGAGGATGAAGCGGTGCAGAGAGGCGGGGTGGTCGAGCTTGAGCGAACCCCCCAGGTTGACGCCAGCGCAGTAGTAGCGGCCTGTCCCGGTGAGGACCAAGACCTTCGTCTCTGGGTCATTCGTCGCATCCCGGAGCGCATGCCCGAGCTCATCGAGCATGGACATGGTCCAACCGTTGAGACGGTCCGGGTTGTTCATGGTCAGGGTCATCACCCCGGCCACGCGTTCGCGGAGGATCAGGTCCTTGGGCACGGCTGCACAGTAGCCAGACTCGGGCGCGCGAGGGCGCCGGGCCGTCCTGCGGAACCGCAGGCGCCTCACCGGCACGACCGGCGACGGCTCCGTGGCATGCAAGTGCTTGCTAGACCTCGGTGAGGGCGTCTTTCATCAGGGCCTTGTACAGGCTCTTCCGCGGGGTGCCGGACTTGACCTTCTCGCGGGCTTCGACGAGCGCGGCGTCGATGGCCCGCTCGAACTCCGATTGAGGCTGCGCGCCGCTGATGAACTTTCCGTTGACGAAGAACGCCGGTGTACCGCGTGCACCGACGACGGTGCCCTGTTTTTGCTCGGCCTCGATGCGCTTGACGATGCTGGGGTCCTTCAGGTCCCGCCTGAACCGCTGCATGTTGAGTCCGAGCTCGCGGGCGTACTGTTCGATGGTCTCGTCGGTGAGCGCTCGGGGGTCTTCCCAGAGGCGCTCGTGCATCTCCCAGAACTTGCCTTGGTTGCCCGCGGCCTCCGCTGCGACCGCGGCTGGAAGGGCCCGGTTGTGCATGGGTAGCGGGTTGTGTTTGTGGACCAGGCGGATGTTTCGGCCGTATTGCTTGCGCAGAGCCTCGAGCGTGGGCTGCACCCGCTTGCAGAACGGGCACTGGTAGTCGGTGAACGCGATCAGGGTCACCAACGCATCACGGCGACCGCGAACATGGGACTTACCGATGTCGACGCGGTATCGCTGGGCCGGGTCAGGGCGTCCGGGGCGAGGCTTGGCAGCGGCCCGCTTCTGGGCTTGCACCGAGCTCTGAAGGTCCCGGAGGTCGGTCCGGAGCGCATCAAGCTGAAGTTGAAGCCCGTCGAGCTGGTCCGTGACCTCGTCGCGCGGGCCCTCCGCCTGGACGGGCTGGCGTTCGGACTGCCGCTCCTGGGCCCACTGGGAGTCGAGGTTCTCGATCAGCTGCTGCTGTTGCGTCGAGACCTCGTCGAGTCTTCGGTTGATCTCGTCCAGCTCGGACTGCTTGGGATGGCAAGCCACGAGGCTGAGGGCGAGGGGAGCGAACCATCGGATGGACGGCATGCGCGCATCGTAGATCACCGGCGCGGTCGGCGTCGGGCCAAGCGCCTTGGGGGTACAGGACGGCGTTTTTTCGCAACGTGGGGCGCCCACGGCCGACGACAGCTGTGATGCCCGCTCCTCGTCGTCGTCCGTATCGGCTCAGTGAGACCTTCCGTCCGTGCCGCCGGCGGCTTCGAAGGGTCGTCGAACGCATGCATCGTCGGGGTCGGCTCCCTTGCGAGCCGCAGTCCGCCCTCGAGGCCGTCGTTGCGGTTCATGACGTGCTGCGGGCCGAGGGCCGGCCGCTGGACCCGGCCCAGGCCCCACGGGCCGAGGTCGATGAGACGGTACTGCGGGCGGTCGAGGTTCGTGACCTGATCCGGGCGGGGCTGTGGCCCTGACCTGCGTTCCACGGCGCGGAATGCCCAGAGTTCCCACCGGTGATTGTGGGCGCTTCGCTCGTGTGATCGGCTCGTAGATTTGCGACCATGCGCCCTGGAGGAAACCTGGCTCCCGCCTGGGGGGTCAGTGTGACGCGAGTCGGATGGAGAGCGCGCGCCGCATCATTGAAGTTGTTGACCTCACCCGAACCTATCGGATGGGGACGGAGACCATTGCAGCGCTCGATGGCGTCAGCATCGGAGTCGACTCGGGCGAGTTCGTCGCGATCGTTGGCCGCAGCGGCTCGGGAAAGTCCACGCTCATGAATCTGCTCGGCTGCATGGACCGCCCGAGCAGTGGTGTCTACCGCCTCGACGGGGACGACGTGCAGGGGCTCGAGGACGACGCGCTGTCGAGGGTTCGCAACCGGCACATTGGGTTCGTCTTTCAAAGCTTCCAACTTCTGGGCCGCGTCTCGGCGTTGCGCAATGTCGAGCTTCCGCTGCTGTATCGCGGAACGCCTCGACGAGAGCGGAAACGGTTGGCCATCGCGGCTCTGGAGAAGGTTGGGCTCGGCGACCGTTTGGGCCACAAGCCGGTCGAGCTGTCCGGTGGACAGCGGCAGCGTGTGGCCATCGCTCGCGCGCTGGTGGGCGAGCCGACCCTGCTGCTCGCCGACGAGCCCACCGGCAACCTCGACTCCGCCACCGAAAAAGAGATCATGGCGCTCTTCGACGCGCTGCATGCGGCGGGGAACACCATCGTCATCGTCACGCACGAGCCCAGTGTTGCGGCGCGCTGTCCTCGGGCGGTGCGGCTGGCGGACGGCAAGGTCATCGGCGACGGCCCCGGACCCGAAGTGGCGGCAATGTGAAACGAACCCTCTCCATCCCCACGCTCATGCTCTGCGCCGCGCTGTTGGGCGGTTGCGAGTCCGCCGCGACGGTGTTGCACGGGGAGCCCGAGCTGGCGGTGCCGACGGCGGTCGTCGAGCGGGGCTCTGTCAGCCAGACGATCCTCCTGACCGGAGAACTCGAGGCTGAGAATGCGGTCGAACTCCTGACGCCGCGCACGGAAAACTGGCAGGTCGCCATCAAGTGGTTGGCCGAGGACGGCGCCGTCGTCAAGAAAGGAGACCGGGTTGTCGAGTTCGACAACTCGTCGGTGATCGAGAAACTCGGCGACCTTGAGGTGAAGGTTGTGGAGGCGGGGGTTGAGTTGGAGACCCAGCAGGCCGAGACGGCAGTGCAGGTCGCGGAGAAGCAGTTCGAAGTGGAGTCGCAGAAGACCGCCGTCGCCAAGGCCGAGCTCGACGCCGGGGTGCCGGAGAGTTTGGTCTCTCGCCGCGAGGCGCTGGACTTCAAGATCGCGCTGCAGCGCGCCGAGGTCGCTCAGACGACCGCGAAGCGTGATCTCGATTCGCTTCGCGGAGGCGGGCGGCTCGATGAGCAGGTCAAGCGCGTCACCTACGAGAAGGCGCTGCGCGCTTACAAAGCGGCGGGGGAGCAGCTGGATGCGCTCGCGCTCACCGCACCCCGCGATGGCATCGTGCTCGTGGGCAAGGAACCTCGAGAGGGCCGCAAGCTCCAGGTCGGCGACACGGTCTGGCCCGGGCTCACCGTCGCGGAACTCCCGGACCTCTCCAAGACGCTGGTCAAAGCGACGCTCAGCGACGTGGACGACCGGCGTGTGGTGGGGGGGATGAAGGTGACGTGCACCGTCGACGCCTTTCCCGATGTCCCGCTTTCGGGCTTCGTTCGCTCGGTGAGCGCGGTCGCGCAAAGTCCCTCGCGCGAGTCCACCCGACAAGCATTCACCGTCGTTGTCGAGCTGGATGACGACCTTCCCGAGCAGATGCGCCCGGGGCTCTCGGTCAAGGTCGAGGTGCCCAGCGCGATTCTCGAGGATGTGCTGCTCGTCCCGCGGTCGGGGCTGCACTTCTCGTCCGAGGGAGCGACGGCGATTCTGGAGGATGGACGTGAGGTCGATGTGAGCGTCGGACCGTGTGACACGCAACGCTGCGCGGCGTTGTCGGGGCTCTCCGAGGGCGACCGGGTGCGCACTCCCGGAGGTGCGGCATGAGGCGGGCGCTGGGACTGCTGTTCGTCTTTGCGTTGCTCGGGTGCGACGGTGCCCCTGCCGAGCTTGCCGAAGGAAAAACCGTCGCCGTTGAACGCGGGGTCCTGATCGTCGGCGTCGAAGTCTCTGGCGAGATGAAGGCGCTCGATTCGGTCCGTGTGACCGCGCCGGCGATCTCCGGGGTGTGGAACTACAAGATCGCGATGATGGCGGAGGAGGGCGGGGTCGCGAAGGAAGGCGAGCCGGTCCTGATGCTCGACACCACCGAACTCAAGCAACGTCTGGACCAGAAAGAGGCCGAGCGAGACACGGCGGACACGCAGCTCAAGATGAAGGTCTCCACCTCGAAGATGGCACGCGAGGACGAGGGCCTGGCGTTGGCCGAGGCGAAGGCGGAGCTGCGTAAGGCCGACCTCAAGGCGGAGGCCCCCGCTGGCATCACTGCCGTCATCGAGCTCGAGAAGGCCAAGCTCGACCTCGAACTCGCCCGAAAGAAGGTGCAGTTCCAAAAGACCAAGGCGAAGGCTGCGAGTCGGCGGGACCGGTTTGACGTGGGTCGTTGGCGCAGCAAGCGAGACCGCGCGCAGCAGCGGGTCGAGGAGATCACGGCGTCCATCGACGGAATGGCGGTCAAAGCCGCACGCACCGGGACAGTCATCTACGAGGCAAACTGGCGGGGCGAGAAGAAGAAGGTCGGGGACACAGCGTGGCGTGGTGAGCCCGTGATCTCGCTGGCATCCCTGGATGAGATGGAGGGCCAAGGGCAAGTCGATGAGGTCGATGTCAGCAAGGTGGCGGTCGGGCAGTCGGTGTCGCTGCGACTCGACGCTCAGGCCGATGTCGAGATTCGGGGGCGGATCGTCGAGATCTCCCGGACCGTGCGTCGAGCATCGCCCGAGAATCCGCTCAAGGTGGCCAACGTTCGCATCGAACTCGAGGCGAACGATGCCGTCAAGCTTCGGCCCGGGATGCGATTCCGCGGGACGGTCGAGTCCGAGCGCATCGATGATGCATTGCTCCTGCCGCTCGAGGCGATCGTGCCCACACCGCAGGGCCCCGTCGTTCGTCGGGCCCAGGGGTTGGGCAGTGAGGAGGTCGCGGTGGAACTCGGGCGCCGAGCGGGCGACCAAGTCGAGGTCCTCCGTGGGCTCGCCGAGGGGGACAAGGTCCTGCTGCCATCGGAGGTCTCCTCGTGAAACGGCGTGTGTTCATGGTCTCCGGGTTGGCGGCCCTGAGTGCCGCGACGACCAGCGCTGGTTGTCTCGGTGACGTGTTGGAGGCGGAGGTCCCGACGTTCGAGGTGCAGCCCGCCGCGACGTTTGTTCGCCGGGTTCGTGCGGAGGGCTTGCTGGCGGCGGTGGAGGCCACCTCGGTCACGGCACCGCAGGACTCGAAGCGACCCATGAAGATCGCATGGGTGGCCGAGGACGGACTGACCGTGAAAGAGGGCGACCTTGTGGTCGAGTTCGACGCTTCGGAGATGGAGCGAACACTTGCCGATAGCCAGGACGACGTGTCGGCTTCGAGCAAGAGGATGAAAAAGGAAGGCGTCTCGGCGCGAGCGAACGAGGCCAAGCGAGATGTGACCGCGGCGTTGTCGGACTCCGAGGCAGCCGTGGCGCGGGAGTTCGAGACGGACGACGCCGAGATCCTCTCGCGCAACGAGATCGTGGAGTCGAGCATCGATGTCGAGTTGGCTGAGGCCAAGGCTCGGCACGCCCGGCGGGTCAAAGACATCGAGCGCGCGGTCTCCTCGAAGCAGATCGACCTGCTGTCCATCCAGAAGAACCTCTCCTCGCGGGAGGTCCAGCGGGCCGAAGAAGGCCTGGCCAAGTTGCAGGTCAAGGCTCCTCACGACGGGATCCTCGTCCTCAAACGCAACTGGCGCGGGGACCCGATTCGGGTCGGCGATACCGTTTGGCGCGGCCAGAAGCTCGCCGAGCTTCCACATGTCGCGGCGCTGGAGGCCAAGGTCCACGTCCTCGAGGCGGACGCCGGCAACCTCGTGGCAGGGCTGCCCGCCGAGGTGGTGATCGACGCTCATCCGTCTCAGGCTTACGAGGCCACCCTCCAAAAAATGGACACGCTGGCGCAGCCGAAGCATCACGAGGTCCCCGTGCACTACTTCGGTGTGACGCTCGAACTCGCCAAGACCGACCCCGAAACCATGCGGATCGGGCAACGCATCCAGGCCACGATCCTGGTGGAGGAACCCGAGGCTCTGGTGGTCCCGCGTCAGGCTATCTTCGATGAGGACGGCAAGAGCATCGTCTACAAACGGGGAGTCGGCGGGTTCGATGCGACGGTGGTCGAGCTTGGAAGCGCGAGTGCAGGCCGGGTGGTGATCACATCCGGAATCGAGGCGGGGGACCAAGTGGCTCTGCGCGACCCTCACGAGGACGCCGACGCTTTGTTGGGAGCGGATGACGACGCCAAGTCGGCAGAGCGCCCGAAAACGCCCGGAGGTCCGCGATGATGCGTCCCGCGGATGCCTTCTTCGCCGCGGTGGAGAACCTGGCCTCGCACAAGCTGCGCTCCGCGTTGACGATGCTCGGCATGATGTTCGGCGTTGGGGCGGTCATCTCCATGCTGTCGATCGGTGCGGGCGCCGAACAACAGGCGATGGACCTCATCGATCGGATGGGTGTGCGAAACGTGCTGGTCCGCTCGAGGAGCTTCGAGAAAGAAGACCTCCTCGAGATCCGGAAGAAGTCGATCGGCGTTTCGCCCCGCGACGTGCATGCGATCGAGGAGGCCGTACCGGACGTCGACTACGTCGTGCCGAGGCTCAAGGTCGATGCCTACGCGATCCATGCGCCCGGTGGGAAGACCGAGGCGACGGTGTTCGGTGTCTCGCCGCTGCACGCGGAGCTGACCTTGCTCAGCCTTGGTGAGGGTCGTTTCATCGACGCCCGAGATGAGCAGGAACACGCGCAGGTCGCCGTGCTCGGATCTGCGGCGCGCCGAGAACTGTTCGGACCCGAGCCGGCGGTTGGGAAGCACGTGAAGATCAACGACGTGTGGGTGGAGGTTGTTGGGGTCCTGGCCCCTGAGAGCACCGAGGACAACACCATCGAAGGCGTCGCGGTCGCATCGACGGCGCGCGAGATCTATGTCCCGCTGTCGACGGGGCTTCGGAAGTTCGACCGTGACCCTCTCGATGCGCCTCTAGAGGAGATCGTCATCCGTACCCAAGAGGGGGCGTCGCCCACCGAGGTCGCTGCCGTTGTGGGGGGCTTGATGCAGCGGCTGCACGGTGGGGAGAGCGACTACGAGATCGTCGTACCGGCCGCGCTGCTGGAGCAGAGCCGACAAACGCAGCGGCTGTTCGACATCGTCATGGGCTGTATTGCGGGCATCTCGCTCCTCGTTGGTGGCATCGGCATCATGAACATCATGCTGGCCTCCGTGCTGGAGCAGACCCGGGCGATCGGGATCCGGCGGGCGGTGGGAGCCCGCCGACGGGACATCCGTTTCCAGTTCCTGCTGACCTCGTTCGCGCTTTCGTTCTTGGGCGGCGTCGCTGGGATCACGCTGGGCATGGGCATCGCCTACGCGGTCGCGTTCTATGCGGACTGGCCGACGGTGGTCACCGCGAGTTCGATCCTGCTTTCGACCGGCGTCTCGGTGAGCGTGGGGTTGGTCTCCGGTCTCTATCCGGCCATCCGGGCTTCTCGCCTGGACCCGATCGAGGCGCTGCGACACGAGTAGTCCGCAGGCTTGCGGGTCCTCGTGAATCGATCGAGGCTCCACCACGTGGATGACTGGGCGCGATGGGTGTGTAAAACCACGGGCGCGGATGCGGTCTCGCAGACCCAGCCGCTGCAGACCCTGTGGAGCGGGTACGGGAAGATCCTTCGTTGCCGCTTGGCAGGCGGCTCGACGTCGAGTGTGATCGTCAAACATGTCCAGTGGCCCGGCGAGCAGCAACACCCTCGCGGGTGGGCGACCGATCGCGGGCATGCTCGCAAGGTCAAGTCGTACGCGGTCGAGTCGACTTGGTATGAGGACTATGCCTCTCGCTGCGATGCGTCCTGCCGGGTTCCGCAGTGCCTCGGCACGCAGGCCACGAAGGACGGTGTCCTCCTCGTTCTCGAGGACCTCGATATCTCGGGATTTCCACGCCGCTCCTCGAGTGTGACGGGGCAGGATGTCCGGGGCTGTCTGTCGTGGCTTGCCAGCTTCCATGCGACCTTCCTCGGTTGTGTGCCCCAGGGCCTGTGGTCCGAGGGGACGTACTGGCATCTCGAGACCCGGCCCGATGAGTGGGATTCGCTTCCGTCCGGTCGGCTGAAAGACGCGGCGGGCCGGATTGCCGCGCGACTCCGCGAGACGCCGTTCCAGACGCTGGTGCACGGTGACGCCAAGCTGGCGAACTTCTGTTTCGGAGCGCCCGGGGAGGTCGCGGCAGTCGATTTCCAGTATGTCGGTGGTGGTTGCGGCATGAAGGACGTGGCGTATTTCATCAGCAGCTGTGTGGGGGAGTCCGATGCGAAGGACGTCGTTCCTGGCCTGCTGGACCACTACTTTGCGGTCCTCGGCGAAGTCGCCCAGGATGTCGACATCGACGCGTTGGAGGAGAGTTGGCGTACCCTCTACCCCGTCGCTTGGACCGACTTCTACCGGTTCTTGCAGGGGTGGAGCCCGGGCCACCCCAAGATTCACGGCTACAGCGAGGGCCTGGCCCGCCAGGTGTTGGATGACGATGAACAAGAACCCCGATGAACTGTGGCGGCTGGCCAAACTCGCTGAAGAGGCGGCTGCAAAGGCGGCCGCGTACATCAAGGGTCGTCGACCCGCCGTCGTCGAGCACAAAGATGGGGGAGACGGGGCCGCGTCGCAGGTCGTGACGGAGGTCGACCGCGGGAGCGAGGCGATCATTCTCGAAACCCTTCAGCCTGCGCTCGGGGACTTTGGACTGCTCACCGAGGAGAGAGACGACGACGGCTCGCGTCTGAGGGCCCCCGCGTTTTGGTGCATCGATCCTTTGGATGGCACGCTCGCGTACATCCGGGGACGGCGAGGTCCGGCGGTGTCGATCTCCCTCGTGCGCCAAGATGGGGTCCCGCTGGTCGGGGTCATGCATGACGTGTTCTCCGGACAGCGAGCCCAGGCTGTCCTCGACGGCGGGCTCGTGGTCGACGGCGATGAGTGGTGGCCGTGGACTCGCTCCGGCGTCATGCAGGTGTTCGGGGACTGGAGCTTCGACGATGTGCCCACCAATCGCCGCATTGCGGAGCAGCTCGGCTCGGTCGCGATCAACGTCGGACAGGCCGCGGTGCTCAATGCATGGTGCGCGCTCACGTTTCCGCCCGCGGTGTATTTCAAGCTTCCGCGCGCCGGGCGGGGCGGAGGATGCCTGTGGGACTACGCGGCGACGGCTTGTTTCTTTCGGGAAGCGGGCGGCGTCGCAACGACATTCGCCGGCGAGCCTCTTCCGTTGAACCGGCCAGACACGCCATTCCTCGCCGACTGCGGGGTCATGTTCGCCAGCGACCAGATCTTGGCCGACAAGGTGCGCGCGGCCGTATTGACCGTGCAGCCAGAGCGGCCAGCCTAGGAACGCCGCCTAGCCCCGCGAAGTCTTCTTCTTGGAGGCGGTCTTCTTCTTGGAGGCGGTCTTCTTCTTGGAGGCGGTCTTCTTCTTGGAGGCGGTCTTCTTCTTGGAGGCGGTCTTCTTCTTGGAGGCGGTCTTCTTCTTGGAGGCGGTCTTCTTCTTGGAGGCGGTCAGCGCGTAGCTCTCGTCGAGCCATTTGACCCAAACGCGTTTGGGCAGCGGCTTGGTCGCGCTGAAGCGGGCCGTGACCCACACCCCCGCGCCGATCTGAACCTCTTGCGGGTCTGCGGCCGCGCGTGCGAACGCCTCGTCACGGGAACTGTCCAGCTTGAACATCGCCTTGAAGCGCCCGCCTTGCTCGCCGACAAAGAAGAACGACTTCTTGTGGACCTTGAAGGAACTCTGGGTGCAGGCCGTGCCCGCATCGACATCGGGGTAGGCGGCGGCGCGCTCTCGCATCGCGACTGTTGGGTCCTGAGGTTTCGCCACGGGCCCCGAGGTTACCGCGTTGCCCACAGACTCGGCGCGGTCGGCTCAGGCCGCAGGAATCGTCTCGCAGCCGAACTTGATCGCAACCTTGCCGGCCTCGAAGTCGCGAATCGTGTCGCAGGTCTGCGGGCAGACAATGATGCGCGTGGGGTCGACCGGATCGTCGTAGTACCAGCCGTGCGTCACACCCGCGCAGGCGGCCTCGGAGTCGACCCGTCCGATGGGTAGGGGGACTCCGTCGGAGTCCTCGAACTCGACGTTGACCTCGTCCTGGTCGAAGACTTCGCCGTCCGGTGGGTCGGGGATCTGGTAGTTGCACGCAAGCGAGGCGCCGCCGATGACCTGCTGGGCGACGGCGCCGAACACAGGCTGGAATTCTTGGTCGCAGAGGTTGCCTTCGACACCGCCCGTGACGGAGATGAGCTCTTGGTACACCGTGCCTTGGCTCGCTCCCAGCGCGCAGCATGACCCACATGCGGGGCCGTCGGGGTCGAGCGAGCTGACGATGCCGTGAAAGACGAAGTTGCCCAGATGCTCGGCCAAGCCGGAAAACTGGTCGGTGAAGTCGTCCGCGCTCAGTGAAGAGTTGTCATCGGTGACCACAACGACGTGGGTCAGCGCGTTGGGGCGCAGCAGCGGAGCGTACCCTGGGTACAGCTCGATCAGACGCAGCAACGCATCACTGCTGCCCACACCGCTGTCGGGTACATGCAGAAAGTCCGGTGGGTTCGAGTCCATCGTCGGGCAGCCGCCGGAGCCGAGCGGAGGATCGATGCACACACCGGGGCTGATCAGAAACGAGTAGTCCGACAGCAGGATGATGCGGGCGTCGACCTGGGCCGCATCGATCTGAATCGAGAACGAGTTCATCTGCTGCTGAACGAACCCGGCCTCCTGGATCATCGATGCCGAAGTGTCGACCGCGAAGATGATGTCCTGGGGTCTGGGGCCGAGGTCGGCTTCGTCGATGAGTTCTTCGCAACCGTTGACGCCGCCTTCCTCGCCCGCGGATGCCGTCGTGGGGTTGCTCGTGTTGCCAAGCCCGGACTCCCCCTCACTCGACTCGTCTTCGCCGTCCGTGCCGACCGCGGATCCTCCCGACAAGGTGATCGATGCACCTTGCGTCAGCCCTTGTTCTTCTTGCCGACCATCTTCGCCGCCGCACGCCACGGTCCAAGCCGCGAAGACCACCCAACCAACCCGCCGCAGTTCCATCGCTTCCAACACCCTGCGCACATCCTACCACATCACCTGTGGGCTCCTGTTCTACGAGGTTCGCGCCGGGCCGACGACGGACGCCGCCGCGCGGGAGGCGTCCGTCTTCGCGTTGGGACGTCAGCGAAGCACGTCGCGAAGGTTGTTGAGCCGCTCATGCCATGCCGCCTTGGCAGCCTCCGCGGATGCTTTGTCCGGCAGCATCGAGTGCTGGATCGAGACCGAGCTCTTGGTGGGGCCCTTGCCGGTGAAGTGCAGCATCACCCGCGTCCCGTCGTCCCAGTCTAGCCGCATCGAGGTGTTGACCCTCGAGGTTCGAATCTTGGTGAGACCCTCGGAGAGCCACCGCCGTCGGCGCCTCGCGTCCGCGAACATCCGGTAGAGCGTCTCGAGATCGACCGCGAAGGTTCGTGTCTTGTTGGCGTCGTAGGTTCCGCCTCGACGTTGGCCGACGTCGCGCAGTCCACGAATACGCTCGTATCCGACGGTGATCGTCTGACCCCACCAGAAGCTCACGCCCTGGTGGTGCTCGACTAGATGCGTGGCGATGTCGCGGTGGCTCCACTCCCACGCGCGTTCCTTGTCGAGCGTGGTCACCCACTGCGCCCAGGTGCGGCCTGTCTTGGTTCGAACGGCTGCATCGCTCATCCCGGCGAGCTCTGGCCATCGAGATTTGGGGGCGGCGGGTTTGGGGGCGGCGGCGGAGGCAGCTTTGGTGAGCAGGGCCGAGCGCGCGGCGGTGTAGGACTCACCGGTCTTCTCCATGCGAGCGCGAACAATGCGTTTGAAGTCTTTTTGCGTGGGCATTCCGATTTCCTTCGTGCTGCCGTCACGAGCCATGCCCCAGCCATGCGCACCGACGACGCTCAAAGGTGTTCGGATCCCGACTCGGAGGTTTGCCCTCCTTTGCCCCTGTTCCCTCGTTGGGTCCCACGTTGGATGCCGGCGCTGGGGGTCCGACCTTGGGGTTGGGCGCGAGTCATCGCCCTGACGCAAGCATCGGTGATGTGTGCGTGCAGCGTCAAGTGCCACCGCGGAACGCATCGAGAAGCACCCCGGCGCGTCGAGACACGCAGCATCCGCCCGGAGTCCGGCTCGTGGCCCCGCTGACGGACCTGCGTCGCGGCGGGCGCTACGGGGCCGTCACCGCGCCTGGGTGCACTCGAGCACGAACAACAGGGGGAGCCCGATCCACTTCTTCGCACTTCGAGAGGACTCGGCAAGTGTCGACGTCATGGTGTGCTCGGAGGCGTGGGTGATGGCGAACCCGGCTTGGGTTGCAGCCATCACGTAGTCCGAGATCGTGTGCGCCTCTCCCTGCATCTGAAACTTCGGTCCGCCCGGAGCCTCGCGGAAGCGTGCGTGGTAGCCCCGCCGGAGCATCTCGGGGTGAAAATCGCTGATGAGAACACGCCCTCCGGGTCGGCAGACCCGGGCCATCTCCGCGAAGATGAGCTCAAGCTTTGGCAGGTGCTCAAGCACGAGACAGCAGGTGACAAGGTCCGCGCTGTCATCCGTCTGCGGCAGCCCCTGTGTGAGGTCGTGTTCGATGAGACGGAGCTCGGGCGCGTCCTTGCTGCGCAGCTGTTCGAGCATGCCCAGCGAGAAATCGACGCCGGTCACATGGGCGCCATTCCGGGCCATCCAGTGCGCGTGCCGACCCGTCCCGCATCCGACGTCGAGGACGTCCAAGCCCTTCGGCGATCCAATGCGCTCCCGAACCACCGGCTCCTCGAGTGCAATCAGCGGATTGTCGTAGCTGTCGTAGCTCGAAGACCAGCGGTCGTACCCGTCTCGGGTCGGCAACTCGGTGATGGGGTCAGTGGGGGAGGCCATCGTTCAACGAGACCGTAGCGGTTGGTCTGCTCGCAAGGAAGACCTGGGCGGGCGCGTGTCTGGGCGCACGGCTTCGTACACCGCGGTGGCGGGAGCCAATCCACGCACCGGTTTCCGGCGTGTGCCAACGCGTAGCCGGCTGCTCCCCCGGGGCGGCGGACGTGCCGTAACCTGCCTCCACCCCAACTCGTTGTAGGGGTGGAGGCTGATATGGCAACGCAAGGATCCACGCTCGAGATTACGGAGAGCAACTTTCCCGACACCGTCAAAGAGGGCATCGTGCTGCTCGATTTCTGGGCTGCCTGGTGCGGACCGTGTCGCGCATTCGCTCCGACGTTCGAAGCGGCGGCGGCAAAGCACCCCGACATCAAGTTCGGAAAGATCGACACCGAGGCTCAGCAGGCGTTGGCGCAAGCGTTCCAGATTCGCTCGATTCCGACACTGATGGTGTTTCGGGACAACATCCTGCTTGCACAAGAAGCAGGCGCACTTCCGCCTTCGGCGCTCGAGGAGATGATCACGAAGGTTCGCGAACTCGACATGGACGAGGTCCGAGCACAAATCGAGGCGGAGAAGAAAGAGGCCAAGGCGGCCGACGCCGGAGCATGACCGACGTTCGATTCGGGGGCCGCGGTCGATGTTCGGCCCGCGGCCCTCTTTTTCGTGGTTCTGGGGCTCGCTCCGATGCGTGCTCCGTCGCACGCTCTCGCCCTTGAGTCTCGACCGCTCGTCGGTCCATGCTGCGACCGATGACGCAGGCCTCCGATCAGCCCGGCTTCCGTGACGTTCCCCGCACCGCCGTGGTGACGGGATCCAGTGGCTTCGTTGGCCAACGCTTGGTCGAGATGTTGATCGAGCGCGGTGCAGAGCGTGTCGTAGCCTTCGATATCGGTGAGCCGCCCGAACCGTTCACGCAGCCCGAAGTCGAAGTTGTTCGTGGTGATATCACCGACGCCGAGGCGGTCAAGAATGCCTGCGAAGGCGTGGAGTGCGTGTTCCACCTGGCCGCGTTGGTCGGCCCCTATCACGAGGAGCACACGTACGAGGCGGTCAACTACGGAGGCTGCCTCAACGTGCTTGAAGCCTGCCGCACCCACGGGATCCGCAAGCTTGTCTTGAGCAGCAGCCCGAGCACTCGGTTTCCGTACCCCGACCCCAACGTCCGCGGCAAACGGGAAGACGAGCTCGAGGCGGACAACGGTGGCACCTACTCTCCGCAGTTCCACGCGACTTACGCCCGTACGAAAGCGATGGGCGAGCAGGCGGTGCTCGAGGCGTGTTCCGACACGCTGATGACGATCGCGGTCGCGCCCCACCAGGTCTACGGACCCCGGGACCCACTGTTCTTGCCGAGCATCCTCGAAGCCGCGCGTGGCGGGAAGCTTCGTGTGTTCGGAGATGGAAAAAACAAGATCTCGTTCACACACGTGGACAACTACTGCCACGGGCTGATCCTCGGCGCCGAGGCTCTACACGAAGGATCCGCGGCCCTCGCGAAGTTCTACGTTTGCACCGACAAAGAGCCACAGCTGCTGTGGGATGCGTTGGAACAAGCGGTCACAGGGGTCGGGCTTCCATCACTCAAGGCCAAGCGCTCGCTGCCCCCATGGCTGATGATGGGCGCGGCTCGGGCGACGATGGGCGTGGGGCAGGTGATGTCCAAGGCGACCGGGAAGCCGTACCCCCACGTGATGCGCAAGCTCAAGCTCAACACCTTTGCGGTCAAGATGCTGCTCATCGATCGATGGTTCGACATCTCCAGAGCGGAGCGCGACCTGGAGTACGTGCCGCTGCTCTCGTTCCAGCAAGGCTGGTCGGAGACCATCGAGTACTTCCGCGAACGCGGAGCCTAGAGCGGCGAGGCGGCTAGTCGAGCGGGAGTGCTTGCACACCCCACGCTCCCGCCGCGCAGTAAGCGATGCCGTCGCGGGTGTGGAGGTCCGCGCAATACGAGCCCCACAGCTCGTGGAGCGTCAGGCTGGGTGCCGCGGGGTTCGAGGCGTCGAGCTGGCCGAGCCCTGAGCTGGCTTGGAACAGGAGCTGGGTGCCCAGCGCGGTGAGTTCGCCGAGCCACCCGCCGCCGTGGCCAACGACCTGTGTGCCCGCGACCGCCAAGCTGTCTGCCGACCAGTCGGCCACGATGGCGACCTGGGACTGCGGCGAGCCGATGTAGCCACCGTCCTCCGTCCACGCGTAGCTGCCGTGCTGGAGACTCACGAAGAGGCGTTCGTCCGAGGCGGTTGCCTGCCGAATCCCGCCGTCCGTACCTTGGATGTCTACGGTGTCCAGCAGCGTCGCGCCGTCTGCATGGACCTGCAGCAGGTGAAGCGGACGTTGCACGAGCGCACAAGCATCGTCCTCGTAAGAGTACCAAGACGCTGCGTGGGACCAGCACGTCTCCTGGTCCGATGTGGACTCGAGCTGGAAGTCGACCACCACGGCTCGGCTCGCAGCGTTGTCCCAGGCGATCACAGTACCCGGCACGTTGACCGGAGGTGCGGTCGAAGCCTCGGCCGCCGAGGTGAGGTCCAACCGTTCGAGGAAGAACCGGACCTTGCTCGTATCGGCGGAGACGGCCGCCATGTGCCACGAGACACCGACCCCATCGTGGAGCTGGAGACCGCCGTGGGCGAGGGCTTCGGGCCGTGCGATCGACTGGGCGTGGGTTGGTGCTCCGGGGACGGAGAGGTCGACGAGCTCGAATGAGCTCGCCGAAGAGCCCGGGCCGTCCTCCTGCCAATCCTGGAATCCCGTGACAATCACCATCGTGTCGCCCACGATACGAACGGCTTCCTCGTCGCTGCTGACGCTTTGCCCGGCGGACCGGCTGCGAGTGCCGGGGATCTCCAGCGATTCGAGGTACGTAGGCGCGGACGGGTCCGTCACATCAACAACGTCGATCACCGTGTTCGCATCCGGACCCCAGCCACCCCCGAGGGAATCTTCGCGGACCAGGTACACGAACCCATCGTGCACGAACATCTCGCTTTGCAGGTATCCGTAGTGGGCGCAGCCCCACTCGGCGCCTTCGGGTCCTGCGGGAGGAGGAGGCGTGAGCGGGTCGAGGGACAGCGAGCCCAGGGCCAGTGGGCTCTGTGGGGTTGCAGGGTCGACCGTTTCGAGCCGGGTCTCGCCACTCCACCAGTCGGTCGCCATCCGGACCATCACCGCCCCGTCGTCGCTCATCGCGAGGTGGTCTGCGATGTTGGCGGTGGTGAGCTGGGTTGTCCGCTCGGGGGTGTCTCGGTCGCTGACGTCGAACACCTCGACCGAGCTGTCGGAGACCGCCAGCAGGCGCTCGTCGTGGAGGAGGGACCGACGGGCGTTGCCGGACATGGGAGCGACCCCGCGCAGGGCGAGCGTGTCGTCTGCCCAGTCCACGAGTTGGATACCGCTGAGGTACTCGCCGCAGCTGTCGCCATCTCCGTTGTCGGACCATCCGCTGAATGGAACGAGGAGCAGTCCGTGCTCGTCGAGCACCTGGAAGCTCTTGTGGAGGCGGTCTTGGTCCTCGGCGAAGGAGGCCCAGTCTCCGCCAAAGTTCACCCGCTCGAGCATCGTCGGGTTGGCGAAATCAGAGACGTCGAACAGGCTGGCGTTGAGGGAGCCGTTGGGGTTGTCGCGGTCGAATCCGATCCCGAGCACGCGGTCGCCCCGAGTCTCCATGTGGTAGACGAAGCCGGGGATTTCGAGTTCTCCGACTTGTACGGGCACGGCAGGGTCGGAGAGGTCGAGTGTGAACAGCGGGTCGGTTTGCTCGAAGGTGATCGCGTACGCGCGTTCGCCGTCGAAGCGTACGCTCTGCAGCGTTTCGGGCCGAGGCAGGGTCATGGCGAGGTTGCCCACAGGGGTGATGTCCGTGGCGGTGGTGACCTCGAAGGTTTCGACGCGGGGCGGAGTCGTGCTCGACCAGCCCGGTTGGCTGATCACGCGCAGGACGCCCTCGTGCTCATCCATCTGCCAGCGGCTCTCGATGCGTCCGGCCACCGCGATGCTGGCTCCGGCGCTCAAGGAGCCCGAAGGGTCACTGATGTCGATGACCTCGATCGTGGAAAAATCGTCGGGTCCCGCGTTCCAGTCGGGTCCACCGATGTACAGCCGCTGGTCGTTGGCGCTCACGCTGCGCAGGCCGCCCCAGCTGTGCTCGTCTTCCAACCGAAGCTGGTCGACCATCTGCACGTCGGTCTCGTCCGAGACGTCGAGTGAGGTGACGACCGTGTCGTTGGTTCCCTCGGCGCAGGACCAGCACCAACTGTCCTCCTTGCTCACGATGTACAGCACATCCCCAACACGACGGGAGTCGGAGAGGTATCCGGGCATCGAAAAGTCTCCCTCGACGCTGATGCTCGCCGGGTTCGAAGCGTCGAGCGCGAGCAGCCGGCTGTCGGCTTGCCAGGTGTACTCACCGCTCTCGGGGTCCTCGGCGTACTCGCCCCAGCCCTGGTACATGACGAAGACCTGTCCCTGCTCGACGTACATCTCGAACGGTTCGGCGTGGGCCCGGAAACGTCCCAAGACGGGGAGTTCGTCGGGTGTGGAGACGTCGACGATCGTCAGGCCGCCATAACGAGAGAGGGCGTACAAGCGGTCGCCCTCGATATGCACGATGTCGGCCTCGGCCACATCGCGTGAGCCGTCATCGCCCCCGGAGTCCCCGCCCCCGTCATCACCGCCGTCGGTCGGGTCCCCAGTCCCACTGCCCCCGTTTTCCCCGCCGTAGGGGTTGTCCGAAACGAAGTCCTCCGCGGCGGCGGGCCCCGCCTCTTGGGCGCACCCTGCCAGCGCAGCGGCTGCGAGCACCAAGGCAGCCCATCGAGTCGTCGTATTCAAGCCAATCATGTTCACCTCTAAGTGTTGGAGGGATGCGAAGCCGGTGCCAGGTCGAGTTCGCGCAAAAAACCGTGCGTTGTACGGGTCGGGCGATTCCAAAGTTGCGCGTATTCGTGCGACACCTCGCCCAGGACTGACATCAGTGTCGTGCGTTCCCTCGGCCGATGGGATTCGGGGCCTGATGACCCCGTCGCGACGAATGCTGATTCGTCGGCATCGAACGGCGCGACCGACACAATGCCCCTGCGTCCGGACCGCAACACGGCGGAATCCAGACTTGGCACACCGGTTGCTCCGTCCCGCGTCGATGCCGGAGTTGGACACGATCATGGGTGTGCTGTTGGGGACCGCCGTCGGAGATGCGATTGGGCTGCCACACGAAGGACTGGGACCGGACCGTATCGCCCGGCGGCTTCGCTCGACCGGGCTCGAGCACCAGATGGCATTTCGCCGAGGTCTGCTGAGCGACGACACGGAGCACACGTGCATCGTCGCGCGGGCGCTGGGGGAGTCGGATGGCGAGCTCGAACGGTTTCGGGCCTCGATGGCCGGACAACTCCGACGCTGGATGCTCTCGGCCCCGCCCGGTGTCGGGTTTGCGACCGCCCGTGGCGCGCTGCGGCTTCTGTTGGGCGTATCACCACGACGCAGTGGCGTCTTCTCCGCGGGAAACGGTCCGGCGATGCGCTCAGCGCTACTCGGAATCTGCGCTCGAGATGACGGGCATTTGGTCGAGCTCGTTCAGGCCTCGACATGCATGACCCACACCGACCCTCGCGCGCTGGATGGCGCCGTGTTCGTTGCCCGGGTGGCGCGGCAGGAGGCGAACGGACGCGTCGATGCGGGAGTCATCGAGGAGATTCGGGATGAGGTCTTTCGCGGGCGGGTCGCATCCGCGTGGAGCAGCGAAGCGGACTTGGACGGGTTTCGAATCGAGGCCGGATTCGAACGCGGGGTCTCAGGGTTCATCGTGCACACCCTCCCTGCTGTCGTGTATTGCATTCGGAAACACGATGATGCTCGCGGGGCGATCGAGGCGGCGGTACGGCTGGGCGGTGACACCGATACGACCGGGGCGATCGTCGGGGCGATTGTGGGCGCCCGCCATGGGGCAGCAGCGTTGCCCTCCGCGTGGATCGACGGGCTCTCGGATTGGCCCTTGACGGTCCTGCAGTTGCGCCGCCTTGGCCAAGCCCTCGCCGACGGAACACCTCCACCTGCGCAGCGATGGCTGGCCGCGATTCCGCGCAACATCGCGTTTACGCTGCTCCTGTTCGGCCACGTGGGGCTCCGAGTGCTGGGTCGATGACCGTGCCGCTGCGGAACCGGCGGCGGCGCGCCATTTGCTGCCCTCGCTGATACCCTCCGCGCTCCGATGATCACGGTCGACAACATCGCTCTCAGCCACGGGTCGCAGATCCTCTACACCGGCGCGTCAATGAACCTGTACGCGGGTGAGAAGGTGGGCTTGGTGGGCCCGAACGGAGCCGGCAAGTCCACGATCTTCCGCATGATCGTCGGGGAAGAGCAGCCCGACGAGGGGCGCGTCGCGGTGGAGCGCGGGGTCACGATCGGCTACTTCGACCAGGATGTCGGGGAGATGTCCGGGCGGTCGGTTTTGGCGGAGGTGATGGCGGGGGCCGGGGAAGTGTCGACGCTCGCGGTGGAGGTGACGGAACTCGAAGCCGCGATGGCGGACCCCGAGCGCGCGGACGAACTCGACAAGATCATCGAGCGGTATGGCGAAGTGCAGTCCCGGTATGCCGAGCTTGGAGGATTCGAACTCGAACCTCGGGCGCAGGAGATTCTCGCCGGTCTGGGCTTTGCAGCGGCCGTGGTGGGCGACGATGTTGCGAAGCTCTCGGGTGGGTGGAAAATGCGAGTGGCCCTCGCACGCATCTTGCTCATGCAGCCGGACGTGTTGTTGCTGGACGAGCCCACCAACCACCTCGACATCGAGTCGATCCTCTGGCTGGAGAAGTGGCTGATGGAGTTCCGCGGGGCAGTGATGATGACCTCTCACGACAAGGAGCTTCTTAACCGACTGGTCACGAAGGTCGTGGAGGTCGACGGCGGAGACCTTGTCACCCACGGTGGAAATTACGACTTCTACGAACAGCAGCGCGCGATGCTGTCGGCCCAACACGAGGCCCACTACGCGCGTCAGCAGGCCATGCTTGCCAAGGAGCGGGAGTTCATCGCACGGTTCAAAGCCAGAGCCAGCCATGCGGCTCAGGTGCAGTCACGGGTCAAGAAGGTCGAGAAGATCGACAAGGTGGCGCCACCGCGGAGGCGTGAGGTGGTCGAGTTCGATTTTGCGAAGCCGCCGCGCTCAGGGGAGGACGTGGCGGTCCTCCAAGGCGTACGCAAAGCCTACGGCGACCACGTGGTCCACGATGGCGTCGACCTCACCATCCGCAGACTCGAGCGCTGGTGTGTGATGGGGATCAACGGTGCGGGAAAGTCCACCTTGCTCAAGTTGATCGCCGGTCGTAGCGAGCCCGACTCCGGAAGCGTGAAGGTGGGCCCCAGTGTGAAGATGGGCTACTTCGCCCAGCACTCGATGGAGGTTCTCGATGCTGGAGCGACCGTCATCGGCCAACTCGAGGGGCAGTTCCCGCGGGCTTCCCAAGGGTCGTTGCGCAGCTTGTTGGGCGCGTTTGGGTTCCGAGGCGACGACGCGGAGAAGTATGTCCGCGTGTTGTCGGGTGGAGAGAAGGTTCGGCTCGTGCTCGCGAGCATGCTCTACGAGCCGCCGAACTTCCTGGTGCTCGACGAGCCCACCAACCACCTGGACCTCGATACCAAGGACATGCTGGTCAAGGCGCTCGCTGGCTACACCGGGACGATGCTGTTCGTCTCCCACGACCGCCGGTTCTTGACCGAGGTCTCCAACCGCGTCTTGGAGCTGGGCGGCGAGGATGGCCCACGCTTCTACGACGGGGGGTACGCCGAGTACACCCGGAGCACGCAGTGCGAGGCCCCCGGAATGCGGGTCTGAGCCCGAGGGCAGAGAAATACGACGGCGGCGGTCACGTTTGAGCCGGGGGATTCGTCTTCCCTGTGAGATGCGAAGACTTCTACGACTCGATGCGAGCGGGCAGGGACCTCAATCCCACTCCCGCCGCTTGGCGTCCCACTACGAGCAGTTGTGGCGTGAACGAAACCCTCAAGGGGCGGTTGTGACCCGGGATCTGGTTCAGGACCCCGTGCCTCATCTGGACGCGGCGACGGTCGCTGTCTTCTACGCAGGTGACGAGCCCGAGATCGAGCCCGT
The DNA here is from genome assembly GCA_050633305.1 of Nannocystales bacterium. Classification (GTDB taxonomy): domain Bacteria; phylum Myxococcota_A; class Polyangia; order Nannocystales; family Nannocystaceae; genus CAJXVA01. The sequence continues at coordinate 82,576 of JBOEGF010000008.1, read as the reverse complement.
GCCAGCGGGCGTCGCGATGTCGGACCAACTCGTCGCGGAACTCGAGGAAGCCGACGACATCCTTGTCAGCAGTGCCCTGTACAACTTCGCGATGCCCTCCGCGCTCAAGGCCTGGGTGGACCACATCGTGCGGCTGGGTCGCACGGTCGCGTACGGCATAAACGGCCCGCAAGGGCTGCTGTGCGGGAAGCGAGTCACCCTCATCACCGCAAGAGGTGGAACGGCGGACTCCAGTCCGGATTTCCAACGGCCGACGCTGCGCGCGGTGTTTGCCTACATCGGTGTGACGGACATCCAGACTGTCCATCTCGAAGGTACGAAGACCCCCGACGGTGCGCTCGAGGCCCGGGTCGAGAAAGCCCGTGATGATGTCGACAGCCTCTTTCACGGCGGCGATCCTCGCTGAGATGCGAGCGGAAGATGCGGGCGAGTTTGAAGCCCATCGCAGAACGCTGGAAGGCTTGGCGTACCGGATGTGTGGCGTACTCGCCGACGCTCAAGACATCGTTCAAGAGACTCACGTGCGCTGGTGTGCTGCCGACCGAGCGGTGATTCGCGAGCCTCGCTCGTGGTTGATGACGGTCTGTAGTCGTTTGGCGGTCGATGCAATGAAGTCTGCTCGCGCTCGTCGCGAGGAATACGTCGGGATCTGGCTGCCCGAACCGTTCGTCGAGTCGGCGGAAGGAGACCCGTCGGCGAAGGCGCAACTCGACGAGTCTGTCTCCATCGCCTTGATGGTTGCGATGGAGACGCTGACGCCCGCGGAGCGTGCGGCATTCTTGCTGCATGATGTGTTCGGCTATGCGTTTGGCGAGGTGTCGAACATGCTTGGGAAGTCCGAGCCTACGTGCCGAAAACTGGCCTCTCGGGCGAGAACACGAGTGCGTCGTGAACGTCCGCGCCGGGACGCGGATCCACAGCAACATCGGAGACTGCTGGGGGCTTTCTTCGAGGCCGCGCACGCCGGGGAGTTCGAGCGTCTGGAGATGCTGCTCTCCGAGTCGGTCGAGCTGCACTCCGATGGGGGAGGGCGAGTCCCGACCGCGCCTGATGTCCTGCGGGGTCCCGAAGCGGTCTCAGCATTCTTCGCGAGGATCTGGCGTCAACAGGTTCCCAGTCGACGTAGCGTGCAGCTCGACGAGGAGTGGTTCAACGGCACCCCGGGGATCCTTATCCGACAGCGAGGCCGGGTCATCGCCGCGATCGGCCTCGCCGTCGAGGATGGGCTCATCGACCGTATCTTCGCGGTGCGAAACCCGGAGAAACTGACGAGGTTCGAATCGTAGAAAATCGTCTGTCCAGCGGGGGTCACCCGTCCTCGCGCAGGCTTCTCGCCCAGCGATCCATGTCGCTCAGGACACTGTGCCGCGCACTCTCGCGGAGTTGAAGCGACTCCAGAAATGACCGCATCGCGCCACGTGCCCGCGAGAGGCGGCTGGTCACCGCCGAGACCGACAGGCGCAGCACCTGGCCGATCTCCGCGACGGCCATCCCCTCCCAGTAGAACAGCTCGATGACCATCTTCTGTTCGTCGCTCAGCTGCTCGAACGCGCGAAGGATCAGGCCTTGTTCTTCGCGGCGGGCAATCAATCCGGTGGGCGTGGTGACGGTGTCGCTCCCGCCCGACGATGCGAACGAGACGAGCCGGTCACTGGTGCCACGGCGGCGCAGGTACATCGCCAGCTGGTTGCGGGCGATGCCGAAGAGGAAACCGACGAAGGGCGCGTCGCCTCGGAACGAGGAGATCCGCTCGGCACACGCCAGGAACGTCCGCTGGGTCAGGTCTTCGGAGGCGGATGGAACGCGTAGGTCGAAGAACCTGCGCATGCTGGCGTAGTGCCGTGCGGTCAGTCGCTCGCCGGCCGTTGCGTCGCCGGATGCCCAGGCGCGCACCCAAGAGGGCTCGTCCGTCACGGGCAAGGGCTTTCCTGGAGGGGGCCTATGTTCCATAGGCCGTCTCGCATCGAGAGGTGTTCGAGGGCGATCCGCTCGGTGGACAGGGCGACGTTGAGGATTCGGACCTCGTCGATGTCCCCGTCGACGGTCTGCCCCCCCGTTGGACTGTTGCCGAACAGAAGTGGGTAGGGGGCGTCGTTGACACCGCTGAACCCGCCGTTGACCGATGTCCCGAAGCGCGGTTCGCCATCGACATGGAACTGCGGGACCCCGTCCTTCGTGTAGTCCAAGGCGACGGCGATGAACGCCCACTCCCCGGCGGTGACCGAATCCGTGGGGGCCGCCCAGCGGCCGCTGAATCCGTCGCCGAGACCTCGGTAGAAGACCAGTGTTCGTTCGGGTTGACCGTCCCCCGTGGAGGCGGCTGTTCCGAAATACCATCCCGCATGGCCGACGTCGGTCTGCGACTTGCTGATGACCCGACCGAAGGATTCGGGGAAGGCGTCGAGGCGGACCCAAGCCATGACTGTGGCCGAATCTGCGAATAGGTTTTGCAGGTTCTGGGGCGAGCCGGCGTTGATGTTGTCGCTGGCACCATCGAACGCGAACGCCGTCCCGACGATGCCTTGGGTATCGGTCGGTCCGTTGACGCTGAGTTCGTGGCCGAAGCTCGTCGAGTCCTCGCTGCCATCCATGTGCCACACGGCGACGTGGGAAGCCGGCCATGTCGCGGCAGCATCCTCCGCAGAGTCGACTTGTCCGGCACCGCCGTACACGTGCACGGCTGTGGTGTCGCGCAGCTGCGGCAGTCGAACCCACAGCGTGGAGGTGCCCTCGGGTGACCACGACTCCACTTCGTGAGGCAGGAGTTCGCCGCTTTCCGCGTCGACGAACCGCAGGTCGGACCCATCGTCTGCGAGGTCGAGCGATGCGGCATCGTCGAGTCGGACCAACGCCGTGAAGTCCGACACGTCTGCGGGGAGCTTGGCGTCCACGGTGAGTACGCGGCGCCTGGTCCACTCGCAGTTCCACCAGCCCTCTGGAGCGGGCGAGCCGGTCGAGGATGACGAGCGCGACGATGAACTGGAGGTCTGCGTACCTTCGAGCGTTGCCACGGACGTCTCGACCCCGGTCGACGACGATGTCGTCTCGCTGGTGTTCGAACCCTCAGGCTGTACACACGCTCCCGCCAGCGCGGCGCTTGCCCAGTTGCTGTACCTACGTTGTCCGTCACAGGACGTGTCTTCGTAGCTGCAGTAGAGCGTCGACTCGCAGCGACCCTGGACTCCGCCTGTGCATTCCGAATCGTTCGAGCACTGAAACTTGGCTGTGGGCAAGCATGCGAGCTGCGACCACCACAGCGCCGTCACGCCCAACGCGCTCAGCCCGCGAAACCATGACCTTCGCGCGGGACGACGTTCTGGGGAAGCCACGCTATGCTGAGCCCGTTGGTTGAACCGGACGTCGAGGTGCCGCTGCGCCGCTTCGGGTCCTACACGTTGCTTGAGCGTGTGGGGCGTGGAGGCATGGCAGAGCTCTTCCTCGCGCGGATCGAGAAGCTCGGTGTCGAGCGACTCGTCGCACTGAAGTTGGTCCTCCCTCATCTCGCAGACGACCCCACGTTCGCGGAGATGTTTCTGCGTGAGGCCCGGATCGCGAGCAACCTGCACCACCCGAGCATCGCTCAGGTCTTCAGCGTTGGCAAAGTTGATGAGCGGTACTTCATCGAGATGGAGTACGTGCACGGCCGTGACCTTCGTCAGGTTCTCCGCCGCGCGGCCCAGGAGAGCAGGCCTCTGCCGCTGGGGTGCGCGGTCGGGATCGCCATCGAGGTTTGCGCGGCAGCGCTCTACGCCCACGAGAGTGTCGATGCACAGGGGCGTCGGCTCGGGATCGTTCACCGCGACATCTCGCCATCCAACGTGCTGTTGCGATTCGACGGCGTCGTGAAGGTGGTCGACTTCGGAATCGCGAAAGCGTCCGAAATCCCGGCAGTGACCGAGTCGGGCACGATCAAGGGGAAACGGGGGTATATGTCCCCAGAACAGTGCAACGGGCTCCCCGTCGACCACCGCAGCGACGTGTTCGCCCTTGGGATTCTCTTGTACGAGGTCACCACGGGGTTCCGTATGTTCGCGGGAAACAACGACTTGTCCGTGATGAACCGGATCTCGCGGGTGGAGTACGTGCCGCCCTCCGAAGCCGTTCCGGACTACCCTCCTGCACTGGAGCGGATCATCGAGAAGGCGCTTCATCGCAAGGTCGAAGACCGGTACGAGAGCGCATCGGTGATGCTGCGCGAGCTTGAAGAGTTCGCACGAGAAGCCCGGCTGGATACCTCGGCGCTCACCCTCAAGAGTCTGCTGGGAACGCTCTTCGAGACGCCGCCGCCGCCGACAGCCACCGACTGGACCCAACTCGACATGGCTGCGTCGAATCCGACCGTGTCTGAGAGGGTTCGTTCCCGCACGCCCCTGCGCGTCGGCCTCGCAGCGCTCGCCATCGCTGGTGCCCTCGGCGGGGGCTGGGCTGTGGCCCGGCTGGACGGCTCTGAGGCTATCGCAGGCGGGGCACCCTCGGTGCCTCCCGAGACGTCCGCCACGGTCGATGGTGACGTCCCCGGTCCGCAGGACCCTCCGCCGAGTGCTCCTCCGGACCTGGGTGCGGTGGTGGAGGAGCCGGTGCCTGAAGCCCCTGGCGGGACGCCGACCGTTGGCTCTGATGACGCGTCTGTCGAGTTGGCTCCGCGGACCCCGAAGCGCCGTCGCAGAAAGAAGGCATCGGGGAAGAAACGCCGCCGTAGTGAGTCGCCGCGGAGTAGAGATGGACTCTTCCCCGAGCCCGAATGAGCCGGATCTTGTATCGTCCCCGCCGTGCTGCTGCGCTTGGTGATGTCGCTGACGCTCGCCGCCCCCACTGCGGGCGAGCACACTGAAGCCGCGAGTGCGGCCTTCGAGAAGCGTGACTACGAGGCCGCCGCCGAGGCTCTGCGACGGGCGCACGCTCTCGATCCCGCGCCGCGTTACATCTATGGGCAGGCTCAAGCGGCACGGGCAGGCGGGGACTGTGCACGCGCGGAAGAGCTCTACGAGCGGTTTATCGCCCTCAACGAGGCTCCTAAGGCCCGAGAAGACGCCCGGGCATGGGCCGGAGAATGTCGTGTGATGTTGCAAGCGATCGGCGCAGCGCATGCCGATGTAAAGGCTGGGGACTACGACGACGCCCGCCGCCGACTGATGGAACTCGGCGCGACACCGGCTTCGCCCGAGCTGCTCCTCGCTCGAGCTTCGGTGGAGATCGCGGACGAAGACTGCGACTCCGCCGCGGCGCTCATCGATGCGTTCGCACTGCAGGCCCCGTTCTCGCCGCGACTGGAGTCCGCACGTCGCGAGCTCGAGTCGTGTGGGGCTCCTCCGCCTCCCGTCGTCCCGCCTCCCACGGCAGCGGTGATGGTGCCGCCTGCCCCCACTGTTGTGACTGAACCCCAATCGCCACGTCGTATCGACCCCCTGTCCGCGGGCCTCGGTGGCGCGGGATTGGGTGTGGCGCTCGCGGGCGGTGGAGTTCTCCTCGCCTCTCGGCTTCGCTTTCGTAACGCGGCAAACGACGACGAAGCCCGATTCTCGGACGATATCGAGCTCGCGCGCCGACTCGACATCGCGGGGATCGCGACGCTGTGTGTGGGGGGAGCGCTTGTCGTCGCGGGAATCGTTCACTACGTGGCCCGCGGGCGCCGAGAGCGGTAATCGAAAAAACCGCGTGACATCCTTGGGGCTCGCGCAACTGGGCCCTCGTGCACGTGGGGCAGAGAACACGAATCCGAAGCAGGCTTCGGCTCGCACTGGTTGCGACCGCGTCTTCGGGGATTCTCGGATGCTACGAGGGCGTCGAGATGGTCGACGCCGAGATGCCGGACGCGACCGACGGCGCGGACTCGGGTGACCCGGGGACGACTGGGCCCGGCGACGGATCGAGCGGTGACGACGGCGACAACGAGCCCGACGCTCCGGCTGCTTGTGGTGCCACGAGCCTAGGTAGCGCGCCGATGCGTCGACTGACCGCGGTGCAGTATCGAAACACCATCGAAGCACTCTTCGGCGGGGCAGTGGACCCCGGCGAAACGTTTCCCCAGACCGACCCTGCGTTGGGCGGCTACAGCAACGACCCCAACAAGAACGTCGTCTCGCAGCTCTCGGCCGAGCAGATCCAGATGTCCGCTGAGTCGGTTGCTGCGAGTGTTGCCGACCAACTCGACACGCTTGCCCCGTGTGCTGAAGAGGCGTCTACGTGTGCCGACATCTTTATCGAGGACTTCGGTGCGCGGGCATTTCGGCGACCTCTCCGCGATGACGAGCACCAGCTCTTGAAGTTGGTCTATGACGAGGTCTCCGCGAACGAAGACCATCCTGTCGGCGTTGCAGCGGTCGTTGCGGCTGCGCTTCAGATGCCGCAGTTCTTGTACCTCGTGGAGGAGGGCGTCCCGGTTCCGGACGAGCCGGGACTGGTTCGGCTGACCGATCACGAGGTCGCGGCACGGCTGTCCTACCTCCTGTGGGACGGACCACCGGACACGGCGCTACGCGAGGCTGCGGATGCGGGGAGGCTCCAGGATCCCGAGGAGATCCGCGAGGAGATCGAGCGCATGCTCGCGTCCCCAGAGGCTAGCCAGGGGCTGTCTCGGTTCTACACCGAGTGGCTGCACGCTGGGCAACTCGACGAGAGCGCAAAGGACCCCGAGCAGTTCCCCGACTTCAGCGATGCCCTGATCGCGTCGATGCGCGAAGAGCTGTCTCGAACCGTGGGACGGCTGCACGATGGCGGCACGCTCCGCGATCTGCTCACCAGCACCACGACCGAGGTCGACTCTACGTTGGCGGCGCACTACGGCGTAGACGTCGATCCCGCCGCCGAGGATTCGTGGTGGGACATCGACCTCGCAGACCAAGAGCGCGCGGGCGTGTTGACGCTGCCGCTGGTTCTCGCCTCGAACTCGGCGGAACGGACAACCAACGCCATCGAGCGCGGCCTCCTGGTTCGTGAGCAGTTCCTGTGCAACGTGCTCCCGCCGCCGCCGCCGGACGCCGAGGCTTCGGTCGAGTTTCCCGCGGGTTCGACCGAGCGAGAGAAGTGGGCGTTGTTGTCTGCGGAGCCGACCTGCGCGAGTTGCCACGTCTTGATGAACCCGATCGGCCTCGGTCTGGAGCACTACGACGCTGTGGGTGCGTGGCGAGCACTGGACGAGAATGGAGACCCTGTCGATGCCTCAGGCGTGGTGGAGGGCTCTGACCGTGTGGAGTTCGTCGGCGCGCAGGAACTCGGAACCGCGCTCGCGGAGCGCGACGCGACCCGCGACTGCTACGTGAGTCAGTGGATTCAGTACAGCTGGGGCAGGCACGCCGAGTCCGAGGACGAGTGTGTGGTCCAGGATGTGACCGCGCAGTTCGTCGACGCCGACTCCACCCTCGACGAAGCCCTCCTCGCCTTGTTGACCAGCGACGCCTTCCTCTACCGCGTCACCGCTGAGAAAGAGTGAATCGAATGCAACGTAGAACGTTTCTCCGTGGTGCTGGTGGGGTCCTGGTGGGCCTGCCCTTTCTCGAGTCTCAGCGTGTCAAGGCAGGGGGGGCGATGGGCTCTCCCAAGCGGTTCGTCACGATCATGCACCCGCAAGGCACAATCCCGGACGCGTGGCTGCCCGCGCAGACCGGCAACAACTTCACGCTGCCGACTGTGCTCGAACCCCTCGCGCCCTTGCAAGACCAGATCAATGTGTTGTCGGGAATCGACAACGGGATCACCAACCTCTTGGGGGCCGGGCATGGTGTCTCTGGAAAGACGCTGCTGACGGCCATGCCGATGCTGGGGAACATCCAGAAGGACGGCTCCTTGGCGTTCTCGCACAGCTCGCAGACGAGTGCGGCCGGGCCGTCGATCGACCAGGAACTCGCACAGCGAATCGGAGAGGGCACACCGCACACGTCGGTCGACCTCTCGATCGGCGGCGGAACCCAATCCTCGCTCCACTTCGCCGGCCCCGCCGACCCGGTGACGCTCGAACGAAGCCCACAAGCGGCGTTTGAGCGGCTCTTCTCGGACTTCGAGAAAACCGAGGCCCCCACGACAATTCAGAGAATTCGAAGCACGCGGGCGAGTGTGCTCGACGCGGTCATCGAGGACTTCGACGGTCTGTCCGGGCGGGTCTCGACGCAGGACAAGCAACGCCTCGAAGCCCACGCTGAGAAGATTCGGGAACTCGAAAAGATGCTCGACCTTGCTCCGCTCGAGTGTGACGCGCCGGACGTCACGACGCCGGAGGACTACGAGACGAATCACGACTACGACAACATCACCGCGCCGCTCATGTCTGAGCTGGCGGCGATGTCGCTCGCGTGCGGACTGACGCGGGTTGCGACCCTGACCTTCTCGTCGGGCCATACCCCTCGATTCCCCTGGTTGGGAGAGAACATCCCCGGCGAGTGGGGCCTTTGGCACGAGATGATCCACGGCGCCCGAGACACGCCAGAGGGTCGTCCCGCGATGATCTCGGTGTTTCAGTGGTACGCGTCGGCGGTCGCCGAGTTCGTGAGCAAGCTTGCCGCGGTCGACGAAGGGGACGGAACCCTGCTCGACAACACGGTGGTCCTTTGGGGCAGTGAGTTCGGCGACGGCGCCGCCCATGACTCCAACGACCTTCCGCTGGTGATGTTCGGTGGCGGCAACATGGGTCTTGAGGGCGGCCGGCACCTCGCGTTTGGCAACCAGCAAACCTTCGGGGACTTGTGCGCGTCGTTGCTCGAGATGTTTGGCTTTCCCGGCGAGACGTTTGGCTGGGCCGACAGCACCACGGGTGCAATCCCCGGCTTGGTCTAGCCGCTCCTGCAGCGCCGCTGCGGCCCTGAGTTCGTCGGCTCATCCTGCACGGCTGCAGGGAACTGCGAGGTGGCCTGCACGAGTCGTTGTCCTCCGGGCAACGACATGGGTCTGTTCAGCGGCCTCTGCGGTGCGTCCACCGACTTCGACCTGGGCGCTCGGACGGCGATCTCGCGGCCTTCCACGAGATCGCACCCGGGCTGCGACGGTCACGCGAGCACGTACCAAAAATCCAGGTCCACACTGTCCGGGTCGAAGAGGCCAAGCAGGTTTGCGCAGGCGGGGTCGTCGACGTAGCCGCCGCAGATCGCCCGGGCGGAGCCGAGCGTGCGCACAAATGCGATCTCGGCGTAGGTCTGTGTGTCGACCCGCGCCACGACATGCCCGCGCCCATCTGCGTGCCTCGAGAGGTAGTCGCGCTCGACCTCGGCGGACGCTTCGATGACTTCTGTGTCTGTGAGTGCTCGGTCGGCCTTGGGGGAGAACGTCCCGTACTCCACACAGGAGAAGTCGGTCGGGACCGGTAGTTCGCCACCGAGGATGTCGTTGGTTCGCAGGACGATGCTACTTGGGTCCAGAAGAGCGAACATGGTCTTGCTGCTTGGCGCCTCGGGATGTGCCTTGGCCATGGACTCGAAGCTCTCGCGGCTCTCCGCCATGATCACGTCCGCGAAGTGACCATGCAGGTTGCCCAGGAGGCGGTGCGCGAGGATGCCAGGCTGCTGGTCGAGGAAGTCATGCCGCCAAGTCCGGCAAGCATCCACGAGGGCCTCTGTGTTGGCATCGGGGTGTTTGCGGTAGCGGGCGAATCCAATCGTGCGAACGCTCTGTGCTGTCATCGTGGGCCCAACCTACTGGACGCACCCTGACAGATAGTGTCAGTGTGGAAGGGTGCGTGCTATTCGCTTGTTGGCGATCCTCGACCACCTCCGGGTGCGTAGGCAGCCGATCTCGGCGGCAAGCTTGGCGCAGGAACTTGGGGTGTCTGTCCGGACGATCTACCGGGACATGGACACGCTTCGCGAGGCCGGCGCTCCGATTCACGGAGAGGGCGGCGTCGGGTACATGCTCCACGAGGGCTACTTCCTGCCCCCGTTGAAGTTCGATCGTGACGAACTCGATGCGATCGTCCTAGGGATGCGGCTGACCGAGGCGCAGGGAGACCACGCCCTGGCGAGTGCAGCGAAGCGCGCGGCGTCCAAGATTCGAGCGGTGCTGCCAGCGGATGAACGGGGCCACTACCTCGAGGCCCCGTTGCTGGTCCATTCCAAGAAGAAGGCTCAGGCCAAAGGTCCGCTACGTTACCTAGGCCGGCTGCGCGTTGCTGTACGCGAGCGTCGTCGGGTTCGAATCTCGTACGAGTCGCTCGAAGGGGAGGAGAGCCTCAGGACCGTGTGTGTCCTGGGTCTGACCGTGTTCGACATGGCCTGGGTCCTCACGGCCTGGTGCGAGGAGCGTGACGGGTTTCGCAACTTCCGAGCAGACCGCATCAAGTCGTTGCGGACCCTCGATACCTTCCCCCGCCGACCGGGCCGGGAACTTCGCGACTACTTGAGAACGCTATGACGGCGTCCGGCAGCAGTACAACGGCACCGTACTGGGTCAGTCGTCGGTTCCGGTTGCACCCTGGCGTTCGAGCAACACGTGTCGGACCATTTCGAGGACCTCAGCACTTCGAGCAGGCTTGCACAGGTGTCCCTTGGCACCGCACGAGCGCGCGAGCGCGGTGAGTTCGACGTCGGACAGGCCGCTGTGGAAGACCACTGGAACCGGGAGTGTCCCGAAGCGGCTGGCCAAGGCGTGCAACGCGGACAGTGCCCCGTCCCCGCTCAAGCCTGGCATGTTGACGTCCAGCAACAGGAGATCTGGGTCGTGCTTGCGGACCACCCCGCTGAGGCCGAACCCCGAGTCGTGCGTCACCACTCCGTACCCGCCCGCCTTGAGCATGCGCGAGAGCGCTCGGAGAATGAATGGGTCGTCGTCGACAATCAGGATGGTAGGCATCGCCTCGCTCGCCTCGGCCCGCCGTTTCGCGCTGCCTTCTGTTGATCTAACGCGCGCGGCCGACGCGGCAACTCTACGGACCGTCGAGCCCCACATTGGGCTCCGCGGCAATGGGCCCGCCGCAACGCGGCTGCTCGTCTCCCTCGTGGCCTTGGCTTCAGAGACGAGCGCCATGTCGTGCCCGGGCCGAGGTTCCAATCGCGGACGGTCGCGGTCTCGGGGTCCCGTCTCGGGCATCTTGGGCGAGGGCGTTGCCTGTGCGAGCGGAGCGTCGCACAGGGCGCGATGTGACCCGCGGGAACTCGCTGACGATCGGCACGCTCACACCCGTGCCCAGCTTCGTCGCAAGCGAGGCGATGTCGACAGCCGCGGCACAAGTGGTTGCCCTCACGAAGGGGCCCTACCGCCTCTCGGAGGATAGCGAGCCAAAGCATGTGCGACTGGTTCCGGCCGCCGGCGCCTTTCCTGCGATCCCAGAGGTTCACATCGTCGCGTTCCCGAGTGACGCGGGCGGGTTGCAGGCGCTGATCGCTGCCTTCAACCGGGGCGAAATTGACGTCTCCGTAGATGTGCCTGCGGAAGCTGTCGGTGGTCTCGAGCACGCGTCGGTTCGTCACGGACCTGGCGACAATACCGGTCTGTTGTTCCTCAATACGGAGTCGGAAGGCCTCGCGTCGGCGGGCGCTCGCAGGTCTCTGGCCGCTGCCTTGAACCACGCCGACATCGCCGCGGCAGCGCACGCGGATGACCCCGAGTTCGCCGCGCTCGGACTGCTGCCTCCGTCTCTTCAATCATCGAGGCCTTCAGAAGCTTGGTGGCCCTTTGACCCGGTCCAGGCCAAAGATGCGTTTGCACCCGAGCGACTCGCGGGTCGAGATCTCGTGATGCTGACCCCGTGGGCTCCCCGTCCGTACCTCGCCGATCCGTGGCGCGCGGGTGAGGCGGTCGCGGAGGCGCTGGCCCTGGTCGGAGTCGCAGTCACCATCAAACCCGCAGCAACGCCAGCCGAGGCCCTCTCGCGGGCGTGCTCGGGAGACTACGACCTGTTTCTCGTTGGTTGGTCCGCCGACGATCTCGACCCGATTTCCTTCTACGAGGCACTCCTGCATTCGGAGTCGATCCCCGGGGGGCCCCGCGACCTCGCGGCGAGTTTCAATCTCGGCCGGATACGCGAGCCGGAGATCGACCGTGTACTCGCCGAGGTTCGCGCTCGCGGTGGCGGATCGGCGTCGGCTGAGATCGAAGCGCTCGCGGCCCGCTACGCCTCGGTTGTTCCGCTGTGCCACGGGCCATCGGTCATGGTGACCGGCCCCCGAGTCCGAGCGCTGCGGCTCCTTGCAGGCGGCATCGTCGATGTCTCCGACGCCGAGGTGCTGTCGTGAGCGTGGTCGTTGAACGCCGGCCTTTGGCCGACCTCGAGGCCGACGAACACGTGCTCGTGGTGACTCCCCAGGTGGAGGTCGGACTCGCCGAGGCTGCGCTGGATACGGCCGGCGGAGCTGCGATGCGGGTCGATCAGGCGCTGGTCACGGCCGCCACCGCGTCGCCAGGGACCACGCGGATCAGCGTCCTCGTGTGCAACGGTCCCGACGGAGGCGGAACTTGGGGATTCCCGCCTGACCTCGACCCCTCCCGTCTTGAGGTTGTCGCGCAACGGCTCTGCGCGGCTCAGCTGCGGTTGTTTCGGCGACTCTTTGCCGCGGGCGTCAGCATGCATGTTCGGTTGTCCTTGGGCTCCGCGGAACAGTTGGCGCTTCGCCGGGCACAGGCCGATCTCCGCGGGAGACGCCAGAGCGCCCTTGAATCGTCGACGGGTCTACTCCGCGAGCTGATCGCGCTCGACATCTGGCTGCTCCGCAACTTCGTGTTCCAGTTCGACCTCCCTGTGGGAGTCCTCCTCGAGCGAACGCTTGGCGCCAATGGCTACGCCGTCTCCGCGAAAATGAGAGCCGCAGGACGTCGTCGGGCTGCGTTGTCTCCTGAGGCTGTCTCTCTGCTCTCCGCGGGCGGTGGACGTGGGTCGAGCGACGAAGAGGCCGGGTCTGTTCGCTTGGCATGACCCCGCAGTTTGGGCTCCGCGCGTTGGGTGACAGGTCGCCCCGAAACTCAGCCTTCGGGTTCGTCTCGCGGCGTGCCTGGCTGCCACGAAATCACCGACCCGCAGTACGGAGCACCATCGGAGATGCAGAACTGCTCTTCGATCCGTGCACCGATGCACCCCATCGCTTCCCACACGCTGCGCTTCACCGCGATGTTGGTTCGGCACAAGAACGGGTGGTGCGAGTTCCAGTCGTGGACGCGGCCTTCTTGCCGACAAGGACCATGGTCGATGGTCTCCAAGCGTCCGGAGTCGTAGTTGAGCGTCCACATCGCCTGGATGATCTTGCTGTAGTTCGACGGGCGTAGCACCCAGCGGAAGAACAGGTTGTAAACGCCGTTGTCCTTCATTCGCGCCACCGTTGTCGCGCCGGCCATTTGCGCGAGCTGGTTGACGTCGCGGGCGAGCATCCCGTCGAGCATGCTGTCGATCACCGCGTGAACCGCCGGGGCGGGGTACCATCGTGATGGGAGCATTCCGAGGGTCGGGTGCGCTGGATCAAACGGGGCTTGGAGCTCCTCTGACAGCCCCTCGATGACCTGCTGCAACTTGCCTGGGTTCGCCTCGCTGTACCAAACCACGAACTCTCGAAGCATGGAGCCCTTGATGCCGGACTTGGGACGGAATGCCACAGAGAGGCCTGGTCCAGCGTAGACGAAGCTGCGCAAAACTTCCAACGTGGACCCGATCCGAATCGTCCGTTCCTCGGCTTCTCTGAGTGTCGAAGTGGCTGCGCTGAACGAAGCGCCGGCCCAGTCCGGGTCGTGGAAACACGGAGCCTTCTCAGTGGTGAGCGCGACCGTGGGCCGTGGGGACGCGCCTGTTCTTGGGCCTTGTCCTGTTCGCGCCACGGACACGGACTACAGGACGATGATCGCGGACAGCCAAGCGAACGCCGGCATCTGATTGGCCTCCGTGTGGCTGGGGATCAGACCCATGTCGTACGCGGTCCGCCGGTCCAGGGGGAGAGAGACTGTGACGCGAGGGCCGTGGCTGCTCACTCGACTCTTCGAGAACAAGGATTTTGCCCAAGTCGGGAGCGCAGGCGGTGGCGCGGCGACCATGGCGTCGAGGACGGCCCTGACTGCGCGAACATCCGCATCGCTGGGGAAGGTTGCGCCCGCCTCGAGTGAGAATCGCCGGGTCATCGCGGCCTGGAATTCTATGGTCTTGACGGTGGAGAGCGCACCGAACTCGCCGTGGCCACCGTCCGCAAAAACGTCCGCGACCTCGCTCGGGGAGAGCAACGCGTCCACGTCCACCGCCCCCCAGAGCCAAGCTTTGGTGCGCTTGGGCGGGAGCAGGTCCGCCGGTGGATCTGGGAAACGGCCGTTCCACACCGCACGGGCCCGCTCGACGGCAGGGATCGTGCCCAAGACGAGCACATCGTCCGAGGGGGCGAAGCCCGAGACGTCGTCATATTCGGCGTCGATCTCCAAACCGCATTCTGCGGAGCGGATGACCGTGCCATCGACGAAGCTTGGGTCGATCGCCGAGAGCCGGTTCGAGATGCATCGCAAGTTCTTTTCATTGCCGATGCCTTGGCCCGACAGAACGACCACGGCCTCCTCTTCGGCATCGACCGCCAACCACGCTTCGCCGAAAAAACGATCGTCCAGTTCGCAGGCGGCGGAGACTCCTATCCATGCCACGCGGACAGCTTCGACCTCGATGGGGAGGAGATTCCTCGGCCCCCCGCTGGGTTCGGTGGAGACTCGCGGCGCGAATCGTCGCTCGCGGTCCATGTTGTAGTAGGCGACGAACCGCGCGTCTCCGGGGAGCAGTTGCTCGGGCTCGACCCGGCTGCGGCAGCGCAGGCCAGGATTCTGCTGGGGGCTCGTGGTGGCGCTACGATCCTTTTCGCAGCCCACAGTCACGGCGACCCCGAGACTGAGTCCAATGAGACTTCGACGTCGCACTCATCGTTCGACGATGGGAGTCCCCCGCATATTTGACCGGTCACGATTGTGGTGGGCAGCTGCCCACGTTGTAGGCGGGCTGGCGGGCCCTGGCGAGCGCGAGGATTGGGTCTGTCCACCGCCACTGTGATGTGTTGGCGCTGCTCGCAGCGCTGGTCGGTTCGGCCCTTCGCAGATACGATGCCGCCCGATGTCCGGTCATCTCGACACGATCAAGCGCGTCCTCGACGGCAACTACGACAACGCGACCGACGCCGAGAAGCGGACTGCCATCAAGGAGCTGGTGCAGGTCTGCAGCGTTGCTGCCGGCGCGCTGACGGTTCAGCCAGTGCCCTTCCTCGACTCAGCGCTCATCGCTCCCGTGCAGATCGCGATGGTCCAAGGGATCGGAAAGATCCACGGCTACGAGATGAACCGGAAGTCGATTCTGGAGATGTTGAGCACGTTCGGCGCCAGCATCGTGGCGCAGAACGTGATCATGGCGGCCGCGAAGTTCATCCCGTTCTTCGGCTGGGTCGTCACCATCTCGATGGCCTACGCGCTGACCTGGGCCATCGGTGAGGCGTCGAACCGTTACTTCGCCAGCGGCCGGACGCTCGGAGAGGATGAGCTGAAGACGATCTTCCAAGAGGTCTACAAGGAGAAGAAGGAAGAGAAGGCGGCTCAGCACAAGGGCAACAAGACCCTCAAAGAGAAGCTCGAGCAGCTCAAGGAGGCGAAGCGAGAGGGCTTGCTCAACGACGAAGAATTCGAGGCGAAGAAGGCCGCGATCCTCGCGGACTTCTAGGGCATGCGCCCATCCGGGCTCGGCGCAACGGGATTCGTCTGGGGCTCGGCGACATGATATGCGCCCCGGTGCTGCTCGGGTGTTGTGACTCGGGCACATCACGAAGGTCGAGCTGCCATGAGCCCATCAAGAACCATTCGCGAAGAGTCGGCCGGAGTCTGGATCGACTTCGAGCTGGACGAAGTCATCCTCGAACAGCGGACGCGCTATCAAGACCTCGTCATCGCCGAGACCGCCGCCTACGGGCGGGCCTTGTTCTTGGACGGAATGATTCAGTCCGCGGTGAGCGACGAGATGCTCTACCACGAGCCCCTGATCCATCCTGCGTTGGTGGTCCACGGAAACCCGCGGCGTGTGCTGGTCGGCGGTGCGGGAGAGGGCGCGACGTTGCGGGAAATTTTGCGTCACCGCAGCGTGGAGAGCATTGTCGGCTTCGACCTCGACGGGGACGTCATTGACGCCTGCAGGGTCCATCTCGAGCCATGGCACGAAGGGGCATTCGATGATCCGAAGGTCGAGATTCGACTGCAGGACATCCGCGAGGGCCTCGTGAGCGAGGCGCCGAACAGCTTTGATGCTGCGGTCCTCGACCTCACCGAGCCCGTAACCGGTGGGCCCTCGGTGGGCGTGCTGACCGTACCGTTCTTCGAGGAGATCGCTCGCGTCCTCACCGAAGATGGGGTGGTCGTACTCCAGGCGGGAGAGCTGAGCCTGACCGACCCCTCGGGTATCCGCTCGACTCGTTCGACGCTGGCCGAGGTGTTCCCGTGGGTCCAGCTGGTCTATTCGTTCGTGCCTTCGTTCCAGGCGACCTGGGGATTCTTGCTCGCCTCGCCTCGTCCCCACGACTTGGAGCCGGCCGACCTTCAGGCCCGCATCGACGGGCTTGCCGGCTTGCAGGTCTACGACGTACATCGGCACCGCTCGATGCTCAACCCGCCGAAGCTGCTGCGTGAGACGTTTGAGCGACCCGGTGTGGTCGTACGGTCGTAGAGGCTCCGGGCGCAGGGGGGCGCTCAACGGTCCCAGCGTGCGCTGAGAAGGGCGTAGTCGTCTCCGGCCTCGATGACCTCGATCGAGGATTGTCCCGAGACCGTCAGGTCCAAGGCGGCACGTAGACCTGCACACAGACCGGCTCGCGAGATCGAGTCATACAGACAGGGGGGATACTCCAACTTCGCGATCCCTCCGTTGCCGCGGCGCTCCACGACCGCCAGGCTTGCCCCTCGGTGGAACATGCGGAAGCGAACCGCGGCGGTCTTGAACAACAGACCTGGAGAAACGAGGCGCATGGCGACCGAGTACAGAGGCCCGGTGAACAGCGCGCGCTGCTGGTCGTAGGCCCACGCGACGAAGCGGTCGAGATCTCCGAAGTGGGTGTCGTAGATGGCCAGCATGAGTGCGTGGCTGTGGACCTCCGGCATCCAACTGGAGACCGGAACCGGGTGTTCGACCAGAGCTTGGAGCTCCAAGGGCAGGTCGGTGAGCATGGGCTCGACCAGCGGGCGGCCCTCGAGCATTCCCCGGTACAGTGAGGCCTTTGCCCAATAATCCGGGTAGCTGTCGAGTCCGTGAGGGACGCTCGCCAGGTATTCCGTCAACGCCGGAAACTTCGCCTCGTTGCTCACGCCTGCGTCAAGAGCCTAGCACGCGTCGGTCACCACGTCGGTGCGCGGCATCTGCCCGAAGCGGGACGGCGCGCGCCGATCGATGGCGCGGCCCGGCCGCAGTCTGGGCAGGCTGGCCCGTTCGCGTGCCCCTCGGTGTCGGTCTGCGGACTCGACACCGAGGTCGCGTGGGCGGCTAGCCGAACGTGCGACGAAACTCCTCTGCGGGGAGTTCGAGAAGAAGCGGGATGACCAAGTCTTCCTCGTACTGAAGGTGCTCGATGAGGACGTTGTGATGGCCGTGCATCGCATCGGTTAGTGCGGTTGAGGAGGTGGTGTCGCGGAATGCCGAGTGCACATCGCGGTCTCGCTCTCGTAGGGCCTCATGGCCGGCCTCTGCGTCGCGAAACGACACGCCCCAACGCTCTGCGAGGTACGGGTAGAGCTTGTGTTCCTCGTAGTACTCGTGGCCGCGCATCGCAGACTTCCAGCGCCGGTACAGGGACTCGATCCCTGAGACCTCGCCCGAGTGTTGGGCTCGGTGAACGAGAAGGCTGCTGATCCGGCGGAAGTTCTCGTGCGAACCGAGCAGCAGGACTTGGTGCGGGTAGTTTTTGTGGCTCTCCCAGTCTTCGCGCTTGATCTGTCGCATGACGGAGGAAAGCTAGTCACCAGGCTTGTCTTGGCAAGAGCACCCGATGTTCCGCTTCTACGGACATGACTGTTGCAGACAGTGCAACGGTGCGGCCTCGCCGATCCCGGAATGAACTCACCCTCCGTCAGTGGTGGTGCTTTTCTTCGGGCACCAAGTGGAACGTGTAGTTGATGCCGACCGAGACGACGAAGGGCCAGAGGAATTCCCCATCACGCGCAAACGTGTAGTAGGGCGCGGACACCTTGGTGTGCAGACCGAGGCGGGGCCGGGGCTGAAAGAACGCTCCCGCGGAGGCGATGAGCGAGACTCGGCCCGTGCTGGGTGCCTCGGTCTCTCCCCACCGAACGGGCCCAGCAGCGAACACCTCCTGCTGGAACAGGAAGCGCCACCGCACCAGTCCGAACCCGGAGGCAACCCCGACGCCCCCTTGCAGGACCCGCGCAGCCCGGTTGCCGTACCGATTGGTTGCCACGGGGACCCGGGCTGTGGAGAAGGTCGTCAGACCCCACTTCCCGGCGTTGTAGTAGGACTCCAGCCCGTAGGAGGGGTCGACGGAGCCCGATCCGTGAGAGAGCTGCTCAACGCCGCGCTCGTTGTCGGGATGAAAAGGGTCTGGACGAACGCGACCGGTCGGGAGGTTGACACCGAGGTTGAGGTCGAGCGTCCAGCCTCGGACATCCTCGTTGCGGACCAGCCCCCATCGGGTGGAGAGCAGCATGTCGCCGGCGGAGAACACGGTTTGGTCGCGATGGATGGTGTCGCCAACGTCCAACGAGCGGTTTCCAGGACCGAGCGAGGCCACGTTGAGAGTGGTCAGTCGCAGAGGAAGCATGACGTCGAATGCAAACCGTTCTGCGATCCCTAGCTGGGCCGAGAGATTCCACTGGGCCCACCCCGCGCCGATACGGTGTTCTGAGTTTGGGAGGCCGTCGCCGCTACGACCGTCGTGGGTGGAACGCGCCCACGAGCCCAGCATGACCGCGCCGAGGCGCAGCCGACCGGTGTCGAGGGGTTTCTGATTGAGCGTGGCACCTCCGCCCGGGAGGTTGGGGTTCGTTCAGCCGGGTCAACCAGCCCACGCTGGGGTCGCGATGAGTCCGACGACGCCGAGAACCGCCATGCTGAGAACGTGTCGCATGACGGCGGAGCTTGTCACGAAGCGGCGCCCGGAGCGACTGGAGGTTTCGCCGCGCGCGCACGTGAAGTTTTGTGCACTGGGGTTGCGGATCAGCCTTCGGCGGGTCACATGTGAAGTTGAATGGCATTTTCAAAGAGCATCCAGAGCCTCGGAGTGCGGGCACTTGGACACGAAGCCCAAGTCACTGGCGTTCGGAGGCTCTCGCCGTCGGTCCTCCGGGTCGAGCTGCATTCTGAACGCTGCGCGGGGGTGCCGTTCACTCCGGGTTGCAAGATCAAGGTGCATGTCGGGGAGGGCGAGATGCGCAGCTACACGCCTGCGCGCATTGATGCCTCGGTCGGCGAGATGGACATCGTCGTGTTCGCGCAGGGCGACAGCGCCGCATCCCGGTGGGTGAACGGACTTCAGCCCGGGAATGCCGTTCACTTCTTGGGCCCCGGGTCCAGTGTTCCTGCCCCACGAGGATCTGAGCCTTGGGCCGCGTTCTACGGGGACGAAACCGCGATTGGACTGGCGGAAGCACTCTTGTCCGCGCTCCCGCCCAACGCCCCCACGTTCGGTGCAATCGAGACTCACGAGGATGAGACAGACGCCGTCAAACACCTCGACCTGGTCGCCGTTTCGCGCCGAAGAGCGTCTGGCGAAGCGTTGGTCGAGCACGCCCGAACGGCTTCGGTCCCCGATGGGCCCGGGGTGGTGTGGCTTTCGGGGGAAGCGACGGCGGTCGTGGCCCTTCGGGAGGTGTGGCTCGCGCGTGGGGTGTCTCGGGACCGGCTGCGCATCAAGCCGTACTGGAGCGTTCGCGGCAAGGCCCACCGCAAGACGTTGGAGCGCACGGTGTTGAGCGCGGAGCAGCGAAGGCCGTGAACGCGTGGATGAGAGTCCCGGCCCGGGGGCCCTACCGCAAGGGCCCGGGTTCGGGAACTCTCGTTTCCCCATCCCGTGCACTTGTGCACCCGCAACCACGAAAAAAACTGCTCCAATCGCACGGGGGGCTTTCAACCGGTCCACGTGGCGCTGCTTGATGGCGACTTGATGACTGCTTGATGACAGACCTTCGCCCTCCTCGACACGTTGAGACCTCGCCGCTTCCCGAGGAATGCACCCCATGACCCGCTCTACCGTTCGTCACAAGATCCTTCAGGGCATCGCAGCCGTCGCGCTCATCGGCGGAGGCGTTGCGTTGGCGGTCCTCAAACCCTGGGAAACCCCTCCTCCGCTCGCCACCGAGCAGCTCGCGGCGAATCTCGAACTCGCGGCTGGCGAGGTCGTCATCGAGACTGACGGCGAGGCTCG
The DNA here is from genome assembly GCA_050633305.1 of Nannocystales bacterium. Taxonomy (GTDB): domain Bacteria; phylum Myxococcota_A; class Polyangia; order Nannocystales; family Nannocystaceae; genus CAJXVA01. The sequence goes on along the minus strand of JBOEGF010000008.1, from coordinate 62,306 downwards.
TCGGCTGTTGTCGGGCACACCACTGCCGCAGGGCGCTCGTCTTCGCACCGCCGGTGGTGCGCGTGCGCTGATCCGACTCAGCGATGGCGCACGTGTGTACCTCGACGAGGGCACGACCGTGGAGCTGCACGAAGGATTGGTCCTCGTTGCGGGCCGCGCATGGTTGGATGCCCCGGGCCTAGAACGCGGCCAGGCGCCGGTGTCCCACAAGGTAGGGGACGCTGCGGTGGCTCTTTCCGACGGTGGCGCGAGCTTGGAGGTTCGTGACGGTGAGGCACGGGTCTACGTGGCGGATGGCTTGGCCATCGTGAGCAACGCCGGAGGCCGGACCGAGGCGGCGGCGGGTGAGCGGGTCACGCTCAGCGCTAGCGCTGCGCCGCAGGTGGAGGCCGTCGCGTTCTGGGACGACTGGACCGGGGGAATGGGCGACGGCAGTGGTCTGGGGGCTGGCGGCTCGGCAGGGTCGGGCAGCTTGTATGCCGTCGACCGGTCCGCGCCGCCGGGGTCCGAAGCGCTGCCTCTTCAGATTCAGCGGCAGTCGGTCAACGTGGTGATGCGCGACGAGTTGGCGGAGACCAAGGTTGAGCAAGTCTTCTTCAACCCCTCGAGCCGAGATGTCGAAGGCTACTACTGGTTCACCATTCCTCACGGGAGCCAGCTGGTCAGCTTTGCGCTGGAGACGAATGGACAGCTCGTCGAGGGGGAGGTGGTCGAGCGAAAGAAGGCGGCACGCACCTACGAAGAGACCGTGCAGAAGGCGAACGACCCCGCGTTGTTGGAGTGGATCGACGAGCACACGGTTCGCGCCCGCATCTTCCCTGTTCCCGCGTCGGGCAGCCGACGCATCGTGGTGCGCTATCAACAACTCCTCACCGAGTCCGATGGCAAGCTTCGATACAGCTACCCGTTGGCAGGGCCGGGCAAGAAGCGGACCGCAAGCATCGAGGACTTCGCGCTCTCGGTCGAGCTTGGCAAGCTCGCAGACGACTACGACATCGCGACGCTCGCCGAAGCCCGTGTCGACGAAGACGGAAAACGAGTGACCATGCGGCGAAGCGGATACACGCCACGCGCGGACTTCCAGCTCGAACTCAAGAAGCGGCCGGGCACCGAGCGTCCACCGCTGCGTCTGTCGATGCTCGAGCCCGGAGGCGACCAAGCTCGCTACGCGATGGTTCGTTACAGCCCCGAACTCGACTTCGACGAGGTCCCGACCCCGCAAGGGCAAGTTGTCGTGGTCGTCGATACGTCGGCGGCCGGCGACCCCGCGGAGTATCAAACCCGGCTTGCGGTGGCGGAGGCGTTCTTGCGCAGTCTCAGTGCAGGGGACGAGTTTGCGGTCGTCAGCGCGGATGTCCGAGCGGAGGTGCTCTACCCCGAGGCGGGGCTTGCCAAGGCTAGCCCCGATACGGTTTCGGCGGCTCTAGAGCGGCTTGCGGAGCACGGGACCGGCGGTGCGACGGACCTCGGCGCGATCTTCGAGGAGGCGCTGGAGCGGGTGCACGGGCTCGATCAACCCGCGGTCGTCTATGTCGGGGACGGGATGGCCACGAGCGGGGAGCGGGCCGGCGATGCGTTGGCCGAGCGACTCCGCCGAAGCATGACCGGGTCTCGGGCGAGACTGTTCACCGTCGGTGTGGGTCAGGAGGTGGACGACGCTCTGCTTCACGCCCTCGCGCGGATCGGCGGTGGAACTCACCTGCGTGTGCAGTCGCCCGAGCAAGCGATCGTCCGCGCACTCGAGCTGTCGGGTGCTCTCAAGACCCCCACGATCACCGACCTCGAGGTCGAGCTGGGAGAGGGCTTGGACGACGTGTTCGTCAACACCACCGGAAAACTCTCTCGGGGCCAGGAACTCGTGCTCCTCGCACGCACGCACTACGACCTTCCCGACGAGGTCACAGTTCGTGGACGGCTGGGGGGCGAGCCGTTCGAGAAGGTGCACAAGCTCGAGCGAACGAAGGGCGTGCTGGAGCAGGTCGTGCCCCGACTGTGGGCCGCGGCGTACATCGAGCGCCTGCTCGGGGACAGCCGGGGCCCCGAAGCGGTACGCGGCAAGGTGTTGTCGCTGGGCCTCGAGTATGGGCTGATGAGTCCTTACACTTCGATCTTGGCCCTGGAGAGCGAGCGGGCTTACGCAAGTGCTGGCATCGTCCGAAGGCAGCGTCAGATCGGCGGGGTTCGGCTGACCGCAAACCTGCGCGACCGGGTCCCGACCAAGCGAGGATTGGCGGACGACGCCAGTCTCCCTGAGCGAATCCTTGTAGGGTTCTTCAGTGCACCGTTTGGGTGCGATTCCGGATCGTCCGCTGACGAGGCCGTGGCTGCAAAAGCGGTGGAGGGCGCGAAGAACGAGGAGGTCTCGAACGTTGCGAGCAGCCCTGGAGACGCTGCGGTCGCGAGTGTCGATGCTTCGAGTGTGGACGCCGAGCCGCAACGCGCAGCGGACGGAAAGGTGATGGAGGAGGAATCTCGGGAGTTTGCGGCGAAGGCGAAGCTCGAGGCGCCTTCGCCAGCGACCAAGACTCGCAAGAAGAAGGTCAACCTTGGCAGCGGCGACGATCCTCTCATGGGAGGCGGGGGCGCCGGAGGTGGCAAGAGGGGAGGCGTGACGGAGGACTCCCGTATCGACAAGATCGCCGAAGTGCAGCCCAGGGCACAGCGAGAGCGTCGCCGAATCGTCTCGTCGGTCCGGCGCGGCCGGAAGCTCCCGTGCAGCGACGCTTCGGCTCGGGGACTCGCCCATCGACGCATCCTGTGGCGCAAACGTCTGGGAAGCGCTGTGACCATGACGCAGTCGCTGCAGAGCTACGAAGCGGCGGCGGGAAGCTGCGAGATTCGGGGGTGGAAGGACCAGCGCACCTTTCTACGGCTCCTGCAGGCGAGCGCGGCGAGTGAAGCCGACATCGAACTGTTGCTGAGCCACTTCCACGACGAGTCCGACGCGGCTCGCTACGTCGCGCGGGCGTTGCTGCGTCGCTTGGTCGACCCCGCACTGATCGCATCCGTCGACAGCGCGATGTTTGGGAGTCTCGTCGACTGGGCGGATGTGGACCGCCGGGTAATCCTGGAGGTTACGTTGGACGATAAGCTCGGTGTGGTCCGTGCCGCGCTCGCACGGGCTCCGGGAGACCCCGCAGGAGAGCTGCGGTTGCTGGAGTTGCTGGTCGCAGGCGGCCGCCTCGAGCAAGCGGTCGGGCGTGGCCGTCGCCTGCGCGAGCAGGGGCTGATGACCCCGGGGTTGGCTCAATCGCTGGGGGAGATCATGGTTGCGCACGGACAAACCGACGAAGCGCAGCGACTGTTCTCCGAGATCGTCGAGTTCGACCCAACCAGCGCGGCGAGCCGCAAACTGCTCGGAGACATCTTCCTGCGGCACGGCTGGTACGACGGTGCGTATCGGCAGTACGAAGACCTCGTCGAGCTACAGACCGACGATGCCCTGGCGGGCATTCGGCTTGCGCGGGCAGCCGCGGGGACCGGCCGAACCGACGAGGCCTTGCGGACGCTTCGGAAGATCGCCGCGGGCGAAGGCCGACCGGGTGCAAACGATCCGCGGCGTTTCGCGCGGCTCCACGCTGTCGCCTACCTCGCCAGAATCCTCGAGCAGGCGACTGATTCAGCCGATATCCCCGCGCAGAGCGTCGCCCGAGAGTTGCGACGCCTGCAGCTCTTCGATGGTCCTTCCACCTGGACGCTGCTGGTTTGGGAGGACTTGGCGGCAAACCTCGTCCTGACCCACGCGGATCCCACGGCGGCGGGGCATCTGGGGGACCCGATCATCGCCGGTGATACGGGTCTGTTCGCGCTGGCCGCACCCGCGGCCGGGCTGCCCGAGCTCACGGTACGACAGACGGGCGAGGCGATGAGCCGGCCTGTGGCCTACACGCGCATCACGATCACGTTTGACGGCAAGGCGTTTGCCGTGAAGCACAAGGACGGCACCATCGCGGGGACACGCTCGCCGTTGATGGAGATGCCTGCGGCGCCCGCCGAAATGGCTCCTGAGGAAGACGCCGGTGCGCTGACGCCGTAGCGGTGGCGCTGGGGCCTCCCGGGCCGCGGGCTACAGACGCCCCGTAGGCCTGGGAGACCCAGTTTGGCAGGGCGACAGATCAGGGGAGGTAGTGCCTGCCCATATCAACGGGTGTTGCGTCGAGCATGCCGGATTGTGCCGTTGTGAGCAGGATCCAGTTCGTGCCGTCGGCCCCGTAGTCCGCGTTCGCGGCGACGTTGCTTCCGCCGTCGACACAAGCCGAAGCTTGGTCGAGGAAGAGTTCTCCGGCGTCACCGACCACGAAGGGGTCGGCGAGTGACAAGGTGTTTCCGGCACCGACGCTGAGGAACTCCTCGCTACAGGTGTAAGAGATCGCAGCGTTGCCTTCGCCCTCCATGTCCGTGCCGTTGCCCCAGATCGCAACATTGCGAATCGGAAGAAGCTCGGCCCCGTTGGACGACAGGAAGATGCCACCACCGGTCCCGGAAGCACTGTTGGCGTAGAACGACGTGCTGGCGATCAACGAGTTTGTCTCCCCGCGCGCCGAGATCGCGCCGCCGTCGGTCCCGGCCGTGTTCTGCGAGAACCCGCAGTCGCGCACCGTAAACCGTCCTGCGACGACGCGGAGCGCGCCGCCGGAGAGCACGGCTGTGTTGTCTCGGAACTCACAATCCGAGACCGTGAGTCGGCGGGTGGAGCTCATCCCGTCGTAGATCGCACCGCCGCGGCTGGAGGCACTGTTGCCGGTGAAGTTGCTGTGGAGCACTTCGGCATTGGCCGTCGACAGGGCTGTATACAGAGCGCCACCGCTCGATGCGGCGTTGTCGTTGAAGCTCGAGTCCGCGATGAAAAAGTCGGCGCCCGACCCACCGTAGATGGCGCCGCCCGTGTTCGCTGTATTTCCGTTGAACGTGGAGTCCAACAGGGTTGTGTGGTCGCCCGCGAGGTAGGCAGCGCCGCCCTGACTCCCGGCGATGTTTGTCTCGAATTGGCAGGCATCGAAGGTCGCCGAGGGCGAGCTTCCAAACACGTCTGCGACGAATACCGCGCCACCGAAGCTCTCCGACGAGTTGTCGACGAAGACCGTGGCGCTCGTCGTGCTGGCACTGAGGGTGTACATTGCTCCGCCGTTCGATGAAGCCGTGTTCCCGTCGAACACCGAGTCGGAGATATCGAGCGTCCCATTCGAGGTCCGAACCGCGCCCCCGTAGCGCGCCGTGTTCACGACGAAGGTCGAGAGGTCCACCGTCGTGGAGCTTGAATCGGCATAGAGCGCGCCGCCTCCCGCTGAGGAACTCGTAGACGATGCGGTGTTGTCCTCGAACAACGAGTCGGTCACCGTGAGTGTCGCGGAACTCAGCGCAATGCCACCGCCGCGAGCAGCGTTGTTCTCGATGAACGTGCTGTTGTCGACCGCGACGACCGACGCCGTGTCGCCACAGAGGCCTCCTCCGTCAGCATCGGTGGTGTTCGAGTCGAACGTTGAGAACGTGACGTCAACGGTGGACTGGTCGGCGTAGAGTCCGGCGCCACGTCCTGTCGCGGTGTTTGCGACGAAGGTCGTGTTGTCGAGGGTGATGTCGGAGTCCGCGACGATCGCCCCTCCTCCGCGGCTGCTCTCGCCTGCTCCGGTGGCGTGTCCGCCGGTCACGATCACACCGTCGACCAATACGTTGGTGACCGACGTCGCGGCGATGACATGGAACGCGTTGTCGTCCAGCATCGCAGCACCATCGTCCAGGTTGAAGTCGCCGTCGAAGACCGTCGGTGCCAGTGGCGTGGGGCGGTCGTCGACGTCGGCCTCGGTTCCGAGGAAGCCGCCGTACACATCGACGCACGTCGTCAGGCTTGCCACAGGCGCGTTGGCTGCGATCGGGTGGTAGTTCCCTTGGGCGATCCAGAGCTCGTCGTTGGACTCGGCGGCCAGCAACGCGAAGAACACCGAGGTGTACGCGTCGTCCCAAGACGAGCCATCGTTGGCCCCAGTCGCGTCGTCGTCGACGAACAGAACTTGCCCGGGAGGACCGCATGGGTCTGGCGTGATTGTGCAGTCGCTCTCGCAACCGTCGCCGTCGATGATGCCGCCGTCGTCGCACTCCTCGACCCCGAGTTGAACGAACCCATCTCCACACGAGGCGACCGTGCAGTCGTCGAGGCAGTCGTCGGTGTTGTCCGCATTCGCGTCGTCACAGGCCTCGTTGGCAGCCTCCACGAAGCCGTCGCCGCAAAATGCGGGGCTGCAGGACGTAGGGCAGCTGTCGGTGTCGTCGATGTTCCCGTCGTCGCAGGTCTCCACCCCCGCCCAGATGAACCCGTCTCCGCAGAACGCGGGGGCGCACGTCGATGGGCAGGCATCGTCGTCCGCGAGGTTCATGTCGTCGCAGGTCTCGGTGCCCTCCCAGATCACGCCGTCTCCGCAGGTGGCCGTCTGGCAGCTCGCCAGGCACGCGTCCGTGTCGATCAGGTTGCCGTCATCACAGGCCTCGACGCCCGATTGTACGAAGGCGTCGCCACAGAATGCCGGGACGCATGATGTCGGGCACGCGTCGGTGTCGGAGAGGTTGCCGTCGTCGCAGGTCTCCACGCCTTCCCAGATCACGCTGTCGCCACAGAACGCTTGGGTGCAGTCGGACCGGCAGCTGTCGGTGTCGATCAGGTTGCCGTCGTCGCACTCCTCGGTCCCGCTGTGGATGAAACCGTCACCGCAACTGGCGTCGACGCACGTCGACAAGCATCCATCGTCGTCGTCGGTGTTGCCGTCGTCACACTCCTCTCCGATTGAGGTCAGCTGGTCACCGCAGAAAGGAAGCGTGCAGGTGTTGGTGCACTCGTTCCAGTTGGTGCCGTCTCCGTCGTCGCATTCCTCCCCCGGGCCGACGAAGCCATCCGGGCAAGACTGGACTGTGCAGTCTTCTTTGCACGCCGCGGTATTGGCGTTGCCGGGTCCGTCGTCGCATTCTTCGCCGTCCTCGAGGATACCGTTGCCGCATTCTGGGGACTGCTGGCCGGTACTGTCTCCATCCGTCGAACCACCTTGGGACGTGTCTTCGGCGCCACTTGTGGTTTCAGCGTCGGGTGCGGTCGTCGACCCGTCCTCCGAGTCGTCGACCGTCCCGGTCTCGCCCCCGGTCGAGCCGATCGGTGTTGGCGGAGGGCCTCCTGTTTCGCCCCCCGTGCTTGTGCCACCATCGGATGGGGACACTGCACCCTCGTTGCCGCATGCGACAACTCCGGTGATGAGTACCCCTTGAACTAACCAGTCGCGAAAGGCCATTTGTCTCCTGTCTCAGGCTCGTCGGTCGCAGTGTACGGTCGGGACGGTCGATTCATGTTCACAAAGACGCTGTGCGGCCGTACCCCGAGGCGTTGTTCGCGCTCGGTTCCCGCGGTTCGGGACCGACGCGGCGGTGTTCTTGACCACGGCGCTGTGGGATGTTGCCGCGAGGCGAAGCGGCCCATGAGCCCAGGCATTGAAGCGTTGATCTTTCCGCACTCCGCCGAGGAGCTGCTCGAGCACATGCGAGGCGGCGAGCCGTTCGTGGTCCACGGTGCGCAGTCGTCGAACTCTGAACTCCGGGCACGACCTCTGCTCGGCTCGCTGGAGAGCCTGCTTGCAGGGTGGCCGGACCCGGTCGAAGTGTTCGACCCCGAGGTGGCGGATGAAGCCAGCTCGAGCATGGTGGGTGCCGACGATGCTCAGGAGCTGTTCGCGCAGGGCAGGACGCTGCTGTTCAGCGAGGTGCAGTTGCAGGTGCCGGGACTCATCCCCTGGCTCGAGGCGATCCGGGCTGAGCTTGGATTCTCCGCGCTCACACAGGAGCGGTGCTTGGTCTACGCGACACCGGGGGGCACGGGCACGGCGACACACTTCGACCAGAACGTGAACTTCGTGCTGCAGCTGCACGGCACGAAGCGGTGGTTTCTCGCGCCCAACCACAACGTCAGCGCGCCGATGACCCGCCACAGGCTCGGCCAGCCGCTCGACCCCGAACTCGCGTCCTATGCCCGGCTTCCAATGCCTGCCGGGCTGCCGGAGGACTGCACCGAAATCGTCCTCGAGCCGGGTTCCGTGCTCTTCGTCCCGCGGGGCATCTGGCACGCCACCCACGCGAGCACCGATGCGGTCTCACTCAACTTCACGTTCAGCGCACCGACCTGGCTCGATGTGTTTTCCGCGGCGTTGCGAGGACGCCTCGCCTTGTCGGAAGAGTGGCGCGAGTCCGCCGTGCCCCAGGACGCCGGGACCTTCGAGGCTCTGCTGCGCGAGCTGGCGGATGACATGGCACACGTGCACGCGACCGACATCCTCGCGGCCACCGAAGGCCAGCCCTGAGGCACCCCGACTCTTCGCTAGGCCTGCGGGGGCACGACGAAGTTCGAACCGATGACATCCACGCCGCACTCGAGGCCGGCACACCAGTCGATGAAGCGACTGACCATCTCCTTGCCCTTGAACACCGCACCATGCTGCGGAGCGATGATGTCGAGGTCGAGTGGACGTACCATGTTGGCCCAGGCCTTCATGACCGCGTTTCCAGCCATGTAGCGGCGGTGGAAGCCCTCCATGTACTGGATGTGGGCATCGAAGTCGGTCACCTCGCGGTAGTCCTGCCCGAGCGAGGCGCCGAGGTCGCCGGTGTACAGGATCTTGGCGGTGGGGTCGAAGACCTGAAGGTTGCCGCAGGAGTGGAGAAAGTGCGCGGGAAGCAACGCGATCGGGGCTCCTCCAACGTCGATCCACTGGCCCTCGTCCGGCACCGGAAGCAGGCGCTCCGCCATCAGGTGGTCGAGACCAAAGTGGGGGATGAAGCGAGTCCAAAGCGCCGACGCGTAGGCGACCGCATCGGTGGTTGTGAGCCAGCCGTTGATCGCCGCGACGATGTCGGGGTCTTGATGGGAGAGCACTATCGAAGCGAGCTTCCCCCGGCCCAGCTGTGCGAACACCTCGCCTAGGACCTTGGAGTAGACTTTATGCCCCCCCGGGTCGAGGATCATGGCTTCGGAGCCGTGGACGATCATGTACTGGTTGGCCTGCACGGCCAGGTCCCCGTCGCCGCCGAACTCGGGGAACAACAGATTCTTGTGGTCAGCGGATTCGAAGAGGGTTGCGGTCTTTGAAGGGTCCATTTCGTCTCCTAGGCGGCCTGGGTTCCGAGGATGTCCTCGAGTGCGGCCAGAGCGGGGTCGAGTGCGTCGGTCGTGAGCGTTCCGCCCCTGGACACTGCGGTCACCAGGTAGCGTTCGCCGTCGACACTGAAGATGCGGTGCAGAATCCGCTGGTTGGACGCGTCACGCAGGAGGACCGCCAACGGAGCCGGTCCTCCCGAGCGTACGACGCGGTCGGTCAGGGAGAACACGAGGGAGGACACCCCTGCGAGGACGTCCGCATCGCGAGCGGCAGCACTGGCCGCGAGCGGCAAGCCCATCTCGTCGCTGAGGAGAACCGTCGCGAACCCCCCGCGTTGAGCGAGCGTGTCGAGGAGCTTGGGTAGCTCATGCCGGCTTCGTCGGTTGGGGCTGACGAGTGTGAGCCCGTGTGCCCGTCGCTCCTTTTCCATCAGCGGACCCAGGACGTCGAGCATCATCTTGTGCAGCCCCTCGCTCTTTCGGTCTTTCTCGAGAAGGGGAGCGAGCGTGTGTTGGACCTCTCTGCGGAGTGCGTCGAGCTGTTCAACACTGCCGTCCCCGCCGACGACGCGGTCGGCGAGCGCTTGCATCTGGGCCTGAAGCTTTGCCGTGGCGGTCTCTTGCGCGCCGACGATGGGCCCGAGCAACGTACGGACCTGACTCGCCACCTGTTGGCTGTTGGTGTCTTGCTGCTCGGCGCGGGTTTGCGCCGCCGCGAGCTGGAGACGAGACTGGGCGAGCTCCTGCGAGAGCGCTTCGGTCTGGACCCGTGCCTCGTCGACGCGTCCCTCCAACGCGCGGCGGGAGTCTCGCCCGGCTCGGGCTCCGAGCAGGTAGCCGCCGGTCCCGGTCGCAATGGCTCCGAAGAGCCCCAGTAGAACACTCGTCATCATGGCTTCACTCGTCTCCTTGTGGCGTTGGGCAGGACGGCAGCCCCTCGAGCCTGATCAGGACCCTTCGGTCTTGGTCCGCATCGCCTGCGAGGTTGGGGCGGTACTCACCGAACGCCTGCACACGCACACGCTTGTTGGCGATGCCTGCGGCGACCAGCTTGGCCTTGGCTCGGCCGGCGCGGCGGTGACTCAGTTCGAGGTTGCGGTGGGGCGAGCCGGTTGCGCTGGCGTATCCCTCGACCACGATCTTCCGGTCGCTGAAGCGTTCCGCTGCCGCGAGGATCGTCTCCAGTGCGGTCGCGTCGGCGACGTCGCTGGACCCGGAGGCAAACTGCAACTCCACAACTGGCGCACACGGTTCGGGGACCGGCTTCGGTGGCGTCGGGGTGTCGAGCTTGGCGATAGGCTGGGGCTGGGGCTCGGGCTCGGACACAACAGCCGCTAGTGCGGGTGCTGCCTTGCGAACCCCTCGAGTCTCGCCGGGTTCGGTGGGCGCTGCGACACCGGCCGCGAGCCAGCCCATCAATCCAAGGGTGACGAGGCCGGTACTCAGCCAGAGCGGGCTGTTCTCCCCCGCGATGCCTGTGGGTGTCATGACCGGATCACAGAACGCGTCGGATGTCTTCGACGGCGCGGCGCATGTCGAGAAAGAGAAGTCCGAGCTTCGCCTGGCGTGTCGTCATGGCGAGCAGCAGCGTCCCGGAGCCGGCGGCCATCATGCACGCGTATCCGTCCTTGCCACGGATGAGGACTTCTTCGAGGTCGCCCCGGGCCAGCTCGTTTGCCGCGCGGGTTCCTAGCCCCAGCAGTGTGGCCGTCATGCCTGCGACACGAGCTTCTTCGACGTGTTGGGGCAGGGCGCTGGCGATCATCAGCCCGTCTTCACTGATCAACGCGCTGGCTTCGACGTCGGGACCGCCAGATTGGAGGTCTCGGAGTACTTTGTTGAGGTTATCGATCCTGGACACTTCGTTCCTGCTTTCTGTCTCGAATCAGTCTGAGGCGGCGACGAGCTCGCGAAGCCGTTCAAGGTTTCCCCGGATCATCTGGATTCGGGGTGCGTCGGGCCGCAGGCGGGCGGCCATCTCATAAGCTTCCAGCGCGGCGCGGTACTCCTTGGTGAGGAGCGCTTCGGCGCCATCGCTCACCAGCTGGTCGAAGTCCCGTTGCTCGTCGTGCCAGGTGGGCGGCGGTGGGATAGGAGCAGCCTCGGCATCCGTCGCTACATCCGCTTGCCCGACCGCGCTGTTGCAGAACGCGAGCGCTTCCTCTTTGGGGTTGGGGCCACTGTGTCCGACGACCTTCAGGAGGTTTTGCTCCCAGCACAGCGTGCAGATCCCAGCGGTGTTGGAACCATCACATGTGCCGTCGCACGCTCCGATTCGCTGGAGCGCGCGCGGCATGTCGTGCACGACCACGGCACAGAGACTTCCGTCCTCGGAAGGGGCGATGTCAGCCACTGTGTAGCCGACGTTCGTCTGCGCTCGCTCGACGGAGCGTAGGGTCTCGAGCGGTGCCAGAACAGATTCGATGCTTGTACCGACAAGCGGTGTTCGGCCAGTCGCCTGGATCGCGGTATCGTTCGCGAATGCGACGAGGCCCGAGGGGTGCACCAAAAGGACAGATACCGGCAACTGCATCAGCACCTCGGCCAGGCGCGATTTCGCGACCGTAGACGCTGCGTTCCTGGGCGCAGGAGCCCCTACAGGGGCCAAGAACAGTGTTTGCCGTTCGTTCACTCCAATGGCACCGTAGGCCGGTTTCGGAAGACTGGTCGCGCAAATGCTGCAACCGGTTGCGGTGCGGGCGAGCTGGTTCGGGGGCAGACTGCCCCGCTTCCTTTGAAGCCCACGCCAATGGGCTTCAAAGGACACGTTGTTCACCGCGACGCGAGCGCGGGTGCCTGAAATCGCTCCCTGTTCCCCCGGGACACCCTGACTCTTGGAGGTGTTTTTCTGCGTTGGCTGTCGTCGTTGGGTGGCGTCACCGGAGCTCGCGTCGGTCGCTCATGTGTCGCTGTGCAGAAGCGCTGGCTCGACTGACGATCGCAGGGGCCTCGCGGATCAGCGTGTCGTTGGTCAGCGCCTCGACCATGAAGAGCGCGAAGTCGGTCCGTCGGGTGCGGTTGCTTTCGAGGATGTCGTCGCCCACGTGGCGACTCCACACCGGAACGCCCTCGCTAGGACCTTCGTCGAGGTCGCTGCCGCGGACGACGGTCCAGCGAGCGTCGCTCGCGAAAATCCTGTCGCAGGCGCGGACTTGGTCATCGAGGTCCACAACACGTGCGAGGCGGGCGAAGAATCCGCCCACTTTCACCAGGGCCTTGAGCTTGGTCGAGTACACGTCCTGGCCGTCCTTCGTGATGTGCCACCCACACGAGAACACCAGGCGAGCCCCGGGCTCCGCATGGTCGAGCACGGCCTGTGCGGTTCCCGACGCGTAACCCTTCATGCCCCAGGGCACCAGCACGGTGAGGACGCCTTGGCAGCCCTGCACCGCCGCGCGGATCACCTCGGCGTCGTCGGTTTGTCCGGGCACGATGGTGATTCGGTCGGCAAACCGGTCGAGCTTCGACACACTTTGGGTCCGGCAGACCCCCACGACCTCGTCCCCGCGGTCGAGCGCGTGTTGGATCATGTACTGGCCGAGTTTCCCGGATGCGCCGATGATGCAGATCTTCATGTGTGAACCTCCGCTTTGGGTGTAGCCCCGCCGTTCGGGACCGGAAACGCCCGGATCCGAGGCAGGCTCATGCGTTCGTGAATGGAGCGAGAGAGCCGGGATTCTCGGGCGGAGCGTGAAACCCGCATCCTCCGCGACGAGTTTCTACAAAAAAAAGAATCGGCCGCTGTCGATTCCCCCCGAGCCCGTTCGTCCTGGGGTCGATATGGCACTGAGCAACAACACCTTCTGCTGGAACGGCCTCGTAACCCCCGACGCATCGAAGTCGGCTGGATTCCTGACCGGCGTTTTCGGATGGACGCGCGAAGAGGTCGACATGGGTGACGGGCCGATGACCATGCTTGCGCACGAGGGCAAGCAGTTCGCGCACCTGCGTCAACCCGAAGAGGGAGAGCCGACGTGGTGGAACAACTACCTGCGGGTCGAAGACGTCGACGCCGCGGTCGCCACGCTGACCAAGCACGGCGGGGAGGTTCTGGTACCCCCGACCGACATTCCGCCCGGACGTTTCTCGACGGTGAAAATGCCCAGCGGGGCGCATTTCAGCCTCTACCGCGAGGCGAACGCGGACGATACGGACAACCCGGCCGATCTTGGCCACATCTGTTGGGTCGACCTGCACTCCAAGGACCTCGATGCCGACCTCAAGGCTTTGGATGGTCTTGGCTTCGCGCAGCAGACTCGGGACATGCCCATGGGCAAGTACGTGATGCTCTCGCCGGAGACGGGCACCCGGGCTGGCGCGATGACGGGGATGAACGAGCACGCGCCCTCGATGTGGCTCGCGTGGGTGAATGTGGAGTCGGTGGACTCGATCGCTTCGTCGATCGAGAAGCAGGGGGGCAAGGTCGTCGCGCCCGCCTGGGATGCCGAGGGCGTGGGCCGCATGGCAATCGCTCAGGACCCCGCAGGCTTGACGTTCGGCATCATTCAGATGCCGGCCTCTGCCTGAGGGCCGGGGTCGTCCGGGCGCTGGGTTTGACCACACACGCCTCCTCCGACGATGAGAACGCTCGCCCTCATGTCCGCGGAATCGTGCACGCGTCGAACCCCTCGCGGAGTGTTTCTTCCTCGAGTTCGAGGCCGAGGACGACCAAGCGGCTGGTACGGGGACCATCCTCCCACACCGGCCCGAGTGTGACCTCGACGGCCTCGCTCACACCCTGCACGATCACGCGCTCGTCGAGGCCTTCGACCGCGAGGATGCCTTTGACCCGGAGGATTCTCGCCTGTACCGAGCCCAGCGCGGCTTCAACCCAGTCCGAGAATCGTTCGCCGTCGAGTTCGCCGTCGAAGCTGAGGGAGACGGCATCGATGCCGTGGCGGTCGGCGGTGCCCGATGCCGAGGGGACAGCGCGTAAGACCCCGGAGCGAGTCTCGAGCAGGGCGAGCAGGGTGCCGTGGTCTTCGCCTTCGAGTCGTCCGTGCCGACCGCGTGCGAATGCGGCCCCCGGCGCGTAGCCGCCCAGCGTGCTCTCGAGGGCCGCGAGCTCTACATCGCGACACGCATCGGCGTGTGAAAGAACGACGACGTCCGCGAACCCAAGCTGCTCGACGGTGAGGTCGAACGCCAGCATCTTGTCTGCGGTCGATGCATCGAGGACCGTCACGACGCCGTCCAGCCGCAGAGACTCCCGGGCCGAGCCCCAGGTGAGCGCACGAATGACTCCGGCCGGAGATGCGGCGCCCGACGTTTCGACGAGGATGCGGGTCGGGCGAGGTGTTGACGCTGCAAACTCGGCGAGCGCGGCATCGAGCTCGGCTTGGGCTTGGCAGCAGATGCAACCCCCCGTGATCTCGCGGATCCGGGAGACCCGCTCCGCGAGGAGCTCCCCGTCGATTCCGATGCGGCCCTGTTCGTTGATCAAGACGGCGGTGCTCTTGGGCGGAAGCTCGCGCAACCACTGGTCGAGCAGGGTGGACTTTCCGGCGCCTAGAAAACCGGTGACGACGGTGACGGGGATGGGGTCGGACATGGCGATGAGGGGTCAACCCAGCAAGGTGGCGACCTGTCGGGCTTGTTCGGTGCGTCGGTCGACTTCTTCCCAGTGTACGTTCGCGAAGAAAGCGTCGATGTAGCGGGCGGCTGCTGTGCCGTAGTCCATGTGGTAGCTGTGCTCGTACATGTCCAGGACGAGCAGGGGGATGCCTGTGGACAGGCCCTGGCTGTGGTCGCCCGCGACGTACATGCGTGGGACTCCCAGCCTCAGGTCGAACTCTAGGATCGCCCAGCCGCTCCCTCCTCCTAGACTCTGGCCGAGGGCGCGAAACCGGGCTTCCCAGGCCGCGTCGCCGCCGAAGTGATCTGCCAAGAGCCCGCGGGTGGCAGAGCCCTTGGAGCCGCCACCCGTCAAGTTCCCGAAGTAGAGCTCGTGCAGCGTGACGGAGTGGTTGAAGGCCAACTCGCTCTTCGCCAACCCGCCCAAGACGAACCCGGGAGCGTCGGCGGGGAGGGTCTGCAACTGGGCCCGGGCCGTGTTGAGCTTCTTGACCGCGCCGGTGTAGTTGTTCTCATGGTGCGAGCGCAGGAGTCGCTCCGAGAGGCCCGGTAAGCGCGTGGGATCGAAAGGAAGGGGCGTGGGCACGACCGGAGTCGTCGGCGAGGCAGGGGCGGCGGACGACCTCGGTGGGGCTGTGCTGGCTGCGGAACCGGTTGCGCAGGCGAGGGTACTGCTCGGCAGGAGGAGTCCAAGAGGCGCCGCGGTGGCGTGGCCGAGAAGTGTCCTACGCGTCGTCTTCATGCCGAGTGTGCAGTGTCTCGCGGTCGTGCGGGGGAACGCAAAGAGCGATGCCTCGGTCATTTTCGATACACCGAGTGCAGTTTTGGAGTCGGGGACCTCTCGACGGGCCGGTGATACGCTGCGCGCCTGTGGGAGCCTCCGACCGCCTCCATCTGAGGCGACGCACACTGTGTCTGGGTGCCGCGTCGTCTGCCCTGCTGGCTTGCAAACCGCGTCCTCCGGTCATTCCCCCGGACATCGGGGAGAAGGTCGTCCCGGAGACGATCGCGGTGTTGCTGCCGATCAAGTCGGGGCAGAAGGCCGCCCTCCATGCCCAGCTCGAGAAGCATGTGTTCGAACACCCCGTCGGGGAAGTTCACTACCTGCGCATGCTCCCGCTCGATGACACGACGTTGCTGGTCTCCGCCGTGTTCGATGCGGACCTCAACGCCTTGCTCAATCTCATGGCCGAGAACGCAACGCGGCTCGACCCAGTGTTGCGGCTGACCGAGGGGTACCCCAACGGCGGTGCCGCGGACACCGCCGCGATGCGGACGTTCCTGAAGTTGCACGAGTCACCCACGCTGATGCTGTACTCGGCATTCGACCGCGCGAGTGAACCAGCTGTGCGAGAGGCGACCCCGCTTCGCCTCGAGTTTCTCGAGTTCGTCAAGGCGGTCCAACGTCATCCGGATACAGCCGGGGCGTCATACACCGCGTTCCTGGAGACCAACCGTGCTCGCATCGACACGCACAGCGAGGACGCCGCGGACGAACTCACGGCCGCTCAGCTGAGTGCGCCCGACCGACAGAACCCGTTCACGATGGTGTTCGACCTCCACGAGGATTGGGTGAAGCGGTTGGACAAGACGCTCAAGGATGGAGAGTGGTTCCTCGACCACCTCAACATCCACCCGCTGCGCCAGATCCCGACGGTGCACTACGCGAGGTTCGCCAAGATCACGCGCACGAAGATCCTGTTCGAGTCCGTCTACGACGGCGAGTGGGAGCAGTACATCAGCGACTTCGCGGTGCACATCCCGAAGAAACTGGATCTCGTGTGGGGGGGCGCCATCGGGTATCCGGCAGGTGGAGCTGCAGACGCGCCTGCGCTGGCGAAGTTCCTCGAGGACCGCCGACTGCCCAGGGACTACTTCTACATGTCGTACTCGAATCAGACGGTGAAGGAGATCCAGAAGTCTCTCGCGCTGGGCAAGAAGCTCATCTGGTTCACGAGGGAGGCTCCTTCGGGCGGTGAGCGACTCGTGAAGCATGTCGAACGATTCATTCACCGCAACCAGAGCTTGCTGGCATGAACATGACCACCTCCATCGCGTTGGACAACGTCCAGAGCATCGTGCTTCGCGGCTACCGCGTGCTCGAAGCGCATCCGTATCAGCACTACGCGTACCTCCGCATCGCGGATGTCGCAGGTGCACAGGCGTGGCTGGCCAAGCTTCTTCCTTCGGTCACGAGTTGTGCTCGGTTCGACGCGGGGCAAGGACCCTTCGTACTGGCCGTGGCCTTTACCCATGGTGGGCTGGCGAAGCTCGCGGTTCCCGACGACGTGCAGTGGCCGAGGCCGTTCTCCGACGGGATGGGGGCTCGGGCTGACCGTCTCGGCGACGATGGGCGCAGTGCGCCCGCGCGATGGACCGGAGGACTGGGCAAAGCCGATGTGGACATCTTGGTGTCGATTGCGGGAGCCGATCGCACGAGCATCGAAGCGGGCATTCGCCAGGTCGAGGATTCGCTCGGAGATGCTCTTGTTCGTGTGGGGCGGGACGACGCTGCGCATCTCCCAGACAAACCGGCGGGGACGGAACACTTCGGCTACGTCGATGGCATCGGCCAGCCGTTCGTCGATGGCAGCGGCCTGAAGCCCTGGAAAGGGGAGGGGGTGCCAGAGAAGGACGGCAAGTGGGCACCGGTCCAGGCAGGCGAGTTCGTGCTCGGCTATCCGCTGGAGCCCGGAAGCCTGCCCCGAAGTGTCCACGCATTCCAGAAGGACGGCAGCTACTTTGCGCTTCGCAAGCTGGCCGAGAACGTGGCGTCGTTTCGGGAGTACCTGGCTTCCAGCGCTGAGGTCAGCGGTCTGTCCGAGGAACTCTTGGCCGCGAAGATGGTCGGTCGGTGGCGCAGTGGAGCGCCCTTGGTTCTTGCGAAGACGAAGGACGACCCCGGTCTTGCGGGCGACCCAAGCCGCAACAACGACTTTCACTACACAGGCGATGACAAGGGGCACGCGTGTCCTTTCGGTGCGCACATCCGCCGGGCCAACCCGCGAGACGATCCTACGGGGCCGACCGCGATTCAGGTCCGGAGCCACCGGATCATTCGCCGGGCGCTCCCGTATGGTCCGTGGCTTCCCGAGGGCACGACCGATGACACCGACCGCGGGGTGATGTTCGGGGTGATCAACACGGACATCGAAAACCAGTTCGAGTACGTCCAGCGCAACTGGATGAACGCGTCGATCTCGTCGCGAGCGCTCTCCATCGAGGCCGATAAGGACCCTCTGGTGGGCAACCACGATGGCACCGGGAAGCTGCTCATCCAGGGGGCGAGCAAGCCTTCGTTCTGCTGGGACCTGCCGAGGTTCGTTGAAACACGGGGCGGCGCGTACTTCTTTGTGCCGAGCCTGTCCTCGCTCGCAGAGCTTGCGCAGGGACCCGCATGAAGCGCTTCTTCGTCGCGATGGCGGTCGCGCTGAGTGTGGCCGGTTGCAAGGGCAGACACGACCCCGCCGAGCCCAACCCGTGGCCGGTGAACATGAAGGCGGGGGAGGAGTGGGTGCCGCCGAACGAGGGCAAGGACATCGCCGCCAGCGAGGCTCTGTTGCTCGAGTTCGTGAAGAAGGGGTACGAAAAAACCGGGACCGCGCATCGTGACGCGCATGTGAAGCCCCACGGTTGCCTGACCGCGTCCGTGACCATCGAGGACGATCTTCCCTCGGAGCTCGCGGTGGGATTGTTCTCGACGCCCGCGAGCTTCGACGCCTGGATTCGTTTTTCGAACTCGTCGGACAAGTTCCAGCGCGACCGAATTCCCGACGGGCGCGGCATGGCGATCAAGATGATGAACGTGCCCGGCACGAAGGCGCTTCCGGGTCACGAGGACGAGACCTCGCAGGACATCATCCTCATCAACTACCCGCAGTTCGTCGTGAAGAACGCGGCGGACTACGTCGAGTTCACCCGAGACAGCACGATCGGCCACCCCCTGCGGTTCTTCTTTCACGAGGGGAAGAGCTACCGCCCCGAGCTGAGCTCGGCGGAAAAACTCGCGATGCAGCGAGTCGTCTCGCCCCGGCAGCCGGATTATTTTTCGATGACCCCGTACCTTTTTGGGGACGGGATGGCGGTGAAGTACGGTGCGATGCCGTGTGAGCCGGACCGGCGTAGGCGCCGGAAGCTGGGGAAGAACTACTTGCGAACGCAACTCGTGCGCGACATGGCGGCGGAAGGCGCGTGTTTCGAGCTGCAGGTCCAGCTCCAGCTCGATCCCAACCAGATGCCCGTGGAAGACCCCACCGTGCCCTGGCCGACGAGCATTTCTCCGTACCGTACGGTCGCCCGGGTCGAGATTCCCGAGCAGTCTTTCGACACCGACGAGCGGCGCCAGATGTGCGAGTTCCTGTCGTTCAACCCCTGGCAGACGCGAATCGAGCACCGCCCGATCGGCGGGATCAACCGCGTTCGCAAGTCGGTCTACGAGGCGATTTCAACCCTTCGGCACCGGCTCGACGGAAAGAAATCCTTGGAGCCGACCAGTCACGACGTGGCGGCCTACCTGACCGCCATCTCCGAGTGAACCCGAAACGGACCTGTGAAAGCGGCTCCACAGCTTGCCCGGTTCGGGGAAACGCGCGAACCTTCGGGGGGGCAAGTTGGCAGGCGACAAACGCACGCAACGTGGGAAGGGCCGCGCCGTCGGGACGAGGACAGAGACCAACGTTCTGCAGGATCGTAAACCCCTGGAAGAGGAAGACGAGAACGCGCTGCCCGAGCGCTTGGGTCGATACACGATCGTCGGGCGTCTCGGCCGCGGTGCGGTTGGGGAAGTGTTCGAGGGAGAGCCGCCCGAACCCGGAGCAGCCTCGGTCGCGGTCAAGGCAGTCCTGGGGATGAGCCCCGATGGGCTGGTGCGATTCAAGCGGGAGTTCCGGGCGCTGGCCGACGTTCGTCATCGCAACGTCATCCAGCTGCACGAGCTCACGTTCCAGGGGAACCGCTTGTTCTTCTCGATGGAGCTGATCCGTGGCGATAGCTTCGTGGAGTACGTGTGCGGCCCCGCCCGCGACGGCGCGCGGACCATTCACGAACCCGCGAGGGATTTCGACAAGCTCCGAGACGCGATGCGTCAGCTCGCCGAGGGCGTGCAAGCGATTCACGATGCTGGGTTTCTACATCGCGATCTCAAGCCCTCCAACGTGATGGTCGAGAAGGGCGGCCGGATCGTCATCTTGGACTTTGGCCTCGTCCGCGACATCGACTCCTCGTTGGGTGTTGGTGTGACTGCCGATGGTGCCGTGTTGGGGACGCCGCTGTTCATGTCACCCGAGCAGGCGGCGGGTGACCCGATCGGACGTTCGAGCGATTGGTACACGGTCGGCGAGATGCTGTTTCAGGCGCTCACCGGACGGCCGCCGTATGGGGGCATGGGCATCCTCGCGTTGCTCGCTGCGAAGAAGGACGCCGTGCCACCCAGGCCGAGCGAACTCAACCCAGGGGTTCCCGACGATCTGGAGGCGCTTTGCATGGACTTGCTCGTGCGCGACCCCGAGATGCGCCCCGACGGTCCGGCGATCCTCGAACGACTGGGCTCCGATGCCACCGTGCCCCCGGTCGAGGATGGCTCCGGCGATCTGTTCTTGGGCCGGGACGATGAGTTCTCCAAGCTGCAGGTGGCGTACGAAGCCACACGAGCTGGGCGACCGGTCGTCGTGATGGTCGAGGGGGTCTCGGGCATCGGGAAGAGTGCGTTGGTGCAACGCTTTCTCGGCCGGGCGACCCGCGAGGGCGCGGTGGTTCTCGGTGGAAAGTGCTCCGAGCGCGAATCGATCCCGTACAAGGCGCTCGACTCCGCCATCGACACGCTGACCGGAGTGTTGCGGTCCATGGAGACCGCGGCGGAGGTGAAGGCCGTTCTGCCGCGGAACGTCGGCGCAATCACGCGGCTGTTTCCCGTCCTGCTCAGCGTTCCCGCCATCGCGCTCGCGCCGATCCACCGCCAGGTCGACATGATGCCCCACGAGGCGCGCCGACGAGGCATCGAAGCGCTTCGTGAGCTGCTTGGTCGCATCGCTGATGCGCGGCCGCTCATCGTGTACATCGACGATCTGCAGTGGTCCGACTTGGACAGCCTGGTCGTTCTCGAGACCTTGCTGCGAGACGTCGACGCGCCGCCCTTGATGTTGGTGTGCAGCTTCCGCGAGGGGGCTCCCGAGAAGGTGTCGATCCTGGGGCAGTTCATCGCTGATCTGCATGCGGTCGAGCCTGCACTCGACGTTCGAGCGTTGCGCGTCGGTCCGATGAGCATCGAGGATGCGACCGGGCTGGCGCTTCGCTTGCTGGGGCAGGGGCAGACCCACGCGCAGACACTGGCTGAGACCGTGGCTCGGGAGTCGGAAGGCTCGCCGTTCTTCGTCGCGCAGCTCGTCCGCCACGCGATGCGCCGGGAGGCCACCGCCGATCGAGATTCGGCCACCGACGTCAGCCTCGACGACGTGATTCGGGCCCGGCTGCGCCTGTTGTCCCCGACCGCGCGCCGCTTGTTGGCGGTCATCGCGGTCTCCGGCGGAAAGCTTCCCTTGGGTGTCGCGATGCATGTCGCGACCGACGGCGGACTCAACTCTTCCAGCCTCGTCGTGTTGGCGGAGGTCCGGAGCGAGTCTTTGGTGCGCACCAACGGGCACGCAGAACACGACCCGGTCGAGATCAACCACGACCGGATCCGAGAGACGGTCCTGAGGGACCTGGGCTCTGGCGAGCGTGCCGGCCTGCACTTGGCGATCGGCCATGCGCTTGTCGAGACCGACCACGCGGATGCGGCCGACCTCAGTCACCACTTCCGCGAGGCAGGCGAGACCGAGCTCGCGGCGCTCCACACCGTTCGTGCTGCAGACGAGGCCGCCGAAGCGCTCGCGTTCGATCGCGCCGCCGAACTCTACGAGGCTGCGTTGGCGCTGGGGGTCCCCGACGAGCAACGCGCGGGGCTTCAGGAGCGACTCGGACGTGCACTCGCCAGCGCAGGCCGCCAGTACGACGCTGCACAGGTTCTTCTCGAGGCTGCACAAGACCCGTCGGCCGAAGCACACGCCGCGCTGCTGCAGTCCGCCGCGGAGTTGTTGCTCACCAGCGGTCACTCGACGGAGGGCCGCGAAGTCCTGCGGCGCGTGCTCGCGGCGTTCTCGATGCGACTGCCCAAGACGCGCGGCCGTGCGCTGGCCTCGCTCCTGGCGAACCGGGCCGCACTCGGCGTTCGGGGTCTGAATGCGACCGTCAAACCGCCCGAGGAACTCGATGCGACCACGGTCGGGAAGCTCGACGCATGTTGGACCGCCGCTCGGGGGCTCGTCTACACCGACGGACTCGTTGCCGCGGACTTCCACGCCCGGCACCTTCGTCTGGCGCTGAAGTCCGGCGATGGCATCCGAATCTCCAGGGCACTTGGGTTCGAGGCGCACTTGCTCGCCTCCCTCAAAGCCGAGTCGGGTCGGATGCGGTGTTTCGAACTCGTCGACCAGGCCAGTACGTTGGCGGAGGACGCGGACAGCGAGTACGCCCGTGGGATGGCCTCGCAGGCCCGTGGCCACGTGCACTTGATGTTCGGGGACTGGGCGCAGAGCCGGACTCACCTGGACGAGGCCGTGGAGACGTTCCGAGAGCGCTGCACAGGCGCGGCGCAGGAGATCGGGTACTGCGAGATCCATGCGGCACTGTGCGAGCAGTTGATGGGACACATCCGGGTGCTGGCTCCTCGGGCACAGAAGCTGCTGCGGGAGTCGACGCAACGCACCCACCCGTACAGCCAAGGGTACGCGCGGGGGATGTTGGGCCACGTGATCTATCTGGCCGACGGTCGTATCGAAGAGGCCCGTGAACAGCTCGAACTCTATCGGGACGAGCTGCCGGTCGGGTTTCAGGCCCACATCCTCAACTTTGTCGACACGATGAGCGCCCTGTTGCGATACGAGGGCAAGATCGATGATGCGTGGGCGCTGCAGTCCGAGCGCCGCAAAGAAATCGAGTCGTTCGACATGATGCGAGCGCCGTTCCCCAAGGGCGCGTATCTGTGGGCGCTCACCCAGAATACGCTCGCGATGGCGCGGCGCAGTGCTGAGCCCGGCACTCTGCTCGCGTCCGCCGAACGCTCCAGCCGCGGCCTGACCAAGCTTGGCCTCCGCCACGCCCAGGGCTTCGGCTACCTTGGGACGGCACTGGTCTGCCACGCTCGCGGCGACCAAGACGGCGTCGTTGCGAACGCCCGCATCGCGTTGGAGCGATTCGAGGCTGGCGGCATGGAGCTGTATGCAGCGCTCACGCAGCAGCTGCTGGCGGGTGCTGTCGGTGGCTCCGAGGGCGACACCCTGCGTGTCTCCGCCGCGGCCTACACGGAGCGCGAGGAGATTCAGGCACCCGAGAAGCTGTTCGAGATGCTCGCGCCGGGTACAGCCGAGTCGGTCTGAGTTCGCGCTACGTCGAAGGCCGCACCCGCCAGATGCCGTCGGACACCTCGGTGCGGGCGGTGATGAACATGTCGAGGGCGTCCAACATGTCCAGGCGAGCGGTCGGAACGACTGGGTCGTCGTCGTCGAGCCCCAGCTTGTAAGGGTTGATCTCCGTGTCGAGCCCGGTCGCGCGCTGGTACAGCCAGATGTGGATGAGCTCCAGGACCCGGCGGTTCTCCCGGAGCGCGACGGCGAGTTGCTCTTCGGAATAGGGCCTGCGCAGGTCCGCCTGCCATTGCGAGAGGTACCCGAGGGCTTGGTAGTTGAGCATCCCGTCCGCACTCGCGGTGCCCTCGTCCCGGAGACTCCATGCGCGAAAGAAGGCCTGCGCGGCCTTTGCCAACCGGGCGACCTGGACCATGTCGATGGTGACCTTCCGCAGAAAGGTTGGGTCCGTCAGCTTGCGCTGAAAGAACAACAGCGCGGTCGAGGCCCAGTATGCGGAGTAGTCGTAGACGATCTTCAGACTCGCGACTTGAGCGTTCCCGAAGACCGTGTACTGACCCTCGTAGAGCGCGAGGAACGACTTGTACAGCGAGAGATACTGACGGTTGAAGCCCGCTGCCATCGCGTCGATCGACGCACCGTTGCTCTCCTGCTCGACCAACTCGGTGATGAAGTCGTTGCTGAACGCAATGAAGTCGGAACCGGGGGAGTAGAAGGGGTCGACGAACACCCCCGCCTCGCCTGTGAGCGCCCATCGGTGTTTCGAGAACACTTGCTTGGCCCCGTACGAAAACCGTTTCTGGGTGCGGAAGTCGAGCCGAGCATCCTCGTACGGGGCAAGCATCGCGGCCGTGGAAGGCTCGTGGCGTTCGAGCCACGCAAGCATACGAGGCCACGTGTTGTAGGTCTCGAATGCGTGGTGTTCTGGATCTGCAACCAACCCGATGCTGAGCGAACCGTCGGCGAGTGGAATCCACCACAGCCAGTAGCCGGCGCCCATGAAGTGGTTGGTGCTCAAGCGCCGCATGCCGAAGGGCATCTGGCGCCGCCACGCTTCGTCGCCCGACATATCGTCGACCGCGAGGGCCTCTCCCAGGCGAAACCACGCCGCGCTGGCGGTGTGCTCGTTGCCCTCGGCGAGGTCCAGCTTCCGCTTGAGGAGACTTCGTCGTCCTGTGGCATCGACGACCCAGCGCGCCCGGAACCGACTCGACTCCGCAACGACCTGGTGGGGAGCGTCGTCCTCGGAGAGTTCGATGTCGTCCACCCGAACCCCGTCGAGGACCTCCACACCGAGGGTCTGGGCCTCGACGCGAAGGATGTTCTCCTGTCGGCCGCGGTCGAACTGCGTGCTGCCGACCGCGTGGTAGTGGGTCTGACCGAGCTCGGGTCGCGTTTCGATGCGGGCGTTGTCGGAGCCAGGAAAGAAGTATCTCAGCCCCAGCTTTGGGATCTTCGCGTGGGTGAGCGCGCGCGAGAGGCCCAGGACCTCGTTGTAGTAGTGCGAGCCCACCTCCACCGAGGATTCTCCGACCTTGTGCGCCGCGCTGGGCATCGGGAATGTGGCGCGCTCCAACACCAGGATTCGCAGCGACGATGTGCGTTGGCTGATCTGGATCGCGAGGGTGAGTCCCGCCAGACCACCACCCACGATCGCAACGTCGTACAGCGTATCCGTCGTCGTCTGGGCGCCCATGGTGCGTAGCGAGCGTACCAGCAAGCCTCGGTCTGCAGACCGCCGCGACGAGACTAAGACGAGCCTGGGTCCGTTCCGACCGGCCGCTCGTGTTGCACGAACGCTCGAGCATCCGAGGTGCGGGTGAATCGATGCGATGGACGAAACCCGAGCTTGTACGCCAGAGCACTGGCCCTCTTGTTGACCGCGGCGATCGTGACTCGCAGCCGGGTCGCCGCGCTTTGCGTCCTCGCGTACGCGATGAGAGCTTCGATGGCCGCCGGGCCGTACCCTTGGCCGACCCGGGCGGGACATAGCCCTACACCGAGGTCGAGGACCGACTCCGCTGACCCGTACCGTCCCCCGGCGACCTGAGCATCCGGGCCCATCGTCCCGAATCCCAGCAGCATCCCATCCCCTGTCACGATCGCGACGTGGTGCGGTGGTTTGAGCTCGAGCGCGCCCGCGCCAGGGTCATAGATGCCGAGCTCGCCGCTGTACCGCCACGTCGCGATGAGCTCCCGGTCCGCGTCGGTGAGCTCGCGGACCGCCAGCAGAGCACTCATCGCGGCCCCTTCGACTTGGCGCATCGGCCTCGTTTTGCCTGACGCCGCATCGCCTCGAGAAGGGCTTCGCTCGGTGGATCGACCAGTCCGCTGTCGTGCTTGGGTCGTCGGTCCGCGGCGAGGTTCTCGACCAGCCAACCCGGGAGCTTCTTTGCTGCGCAGCCCCGAGCGCTCCGTTGTTCCGCGAAATCCAGCAAAC
Organism: Nannocystales bacterium; assembly: GCA_050633305.1. Lineage (GTDB taxonomy): Bacteria > Myxococcota_A > Polyangia > Nannocystales > Nannocystaceae > CAJXVA01. Next base: position 36,769 of record JBOEGF010000008.1, on the reverse strand, counting down.
GCACCGCGTGGTCATCGGCCGGATCGCTGAGACCGTCGGGCCAGGACAGCTCGCCGTGGGCGGGGGAGGCGTTCGCGCCTCGTGTCCACAGCCAACCGAGCGTTGTGTGTCCGCTGCCTCCGCTGCCCGCGAGTCCAAAGCCCGTCGTCGACAGAGGAGTCACGGGTCGGGCCATCCGGAGCCCTTCGGGGAGGTCCCGGCCCAACGCGCGTTCCGTGACCACGTTTCGCTCCACGTAGCGCACCGAGAGCGCCATCCAGGCAAACTCCTGCAGGAGCTCTACCGCCACCGCGCCCGTCTCCACCTGAATCCCGCCCGCGGCTCCCACAACACCGTCGAGCTCCGCGCGATGGTCACAATCCGCAAATCGGTAGTGCGCGCCGGATGCCAGGTCCAGTGCCGCCACCTCATCGCAGTACTGGTAGTGGCCCCGCCGACCGTACACGACCATCCAGCCGTCCTCGATCGCACCCAGGCCACCGAGTGGAAGCGACGCGTGCCGACGAAGTCCTCGAACCTCGCACGAGCGCCAGCGGGCGTAGGCCTCTGCGTCGAGGCCTTCGTCTTCCGGCGGGTCGCAGTGGACGAGGTCCGGACCGCCACCGTACTTGAAGAGTTCGAACGTTCGCTGCGCACGCGACCGCCAGGCCGCGACCCCTCGCGCACAACCTTCGTCCGGGTTGGTCGAGCACATCCACCGCGCGAGTGGGTCGCCCGGGCGGGTCAGGGCCGTCACAACCGTGGGCTGACTCGGGAGTAGCCAGACCGTGTTGTCTGCTCCGTCGGAGAAGTCGAGATAGCTCCGGAACCACAAATCGAGCCCCGCCTCCCAGTAGGTCTCTGCCTCCAGCCCAGTTGCGAGCTCGAACGCAAGGCCGGGTTGGTCACCTCGGGCGACCGCGAGGCACTCGTGCTGATACAGCGCCTGCAGCTGCCCCACGAACCCGGTTGGGGGGGTCGCGGGGTCGAGCCCTTCCGCCGCCAGTTCGAGGGCCTCGTATTGGGCTCGGGCGTCGGAGAGCGCATCCGAGTCTGCCGCACAAAGCTCTGCGCCTGCCTGGGCCAGATCGTCGATGGCCATCGCTGCCGCACTGTCGGTCTCCGGGGGTGGCGACGTGTCCGGGACTCGGGTGGTCGGAGGAGTGTCCTGGGGCCCGTGAAGGGGGTCAGATGGCGGAGCCGGCGTCGTGCAGGCGGCACAGAGCAGGCAAGCGAGCAGCACGGGCGCAGAGCGGCGTTCGGGCACGACAGCAAAGACATACCGCAGACCAGGAAGTTCCCGGACATTCTTCCGGTGTTGAGTCGACCCCGTGCCCCAACTCCGCTCAGGGCTTCGCAAACAACCGCTGCCAGAAGCGCCCGGTGACGAAGTAGATCAACAGGACCGCCAGCGCGCCCACGTACAACCCGTGATCGGCCAGGCCAGAGAGCCCGTGGGCCCAGGAAAACAGGCTGATCGAAGCCACGAAGTTCAGCAGGCCATAGACAATGTTCGCCGTCGGACTCATCCCGAACAGGCTCAACATGCGCCCCTTCCAGATGCCGAGCACGAAGTGCGGCATCGCGTTCATCAGAAAGAACCCGGCGAGGAGATCGAGAGTGCCCATCGTTCTCTACGAGGATGGACGCTGCTTGGCATTGCCGCACTTCCCTGTCCGGGAGTGGTGACGACATCGGCGCGAGCGGGCTTGCCGGACCGCTCTCTCGCTTTTTGGGGGGTCTGGTGACCGGGCACGTGCAATGGCAGCCGCCCGTGGTCGACCGGATCCGTGATGCCGGTCGAGAATGAGGATCAGTTGCGTCTGTTTGCCAGCCAGCCGTCGGTCGCCCAGGCGCCGTGCGCCGCGAAACTCTGGCTCCGGTGTCGATCGTGCGCAGAGACCCAAGCTCGGACCGTGTCCTGCGCCCGGCCATGCGCGCAGTGTCCCTGGGGGACGATGCGCGTCAGTGCTGCGCATCGTCGATTGCCACCTGTCGCCCTCCGACACTGGGTGCTGGTGCCACCCCTGCAGTGGGCTCAGTCGCTGCCGGATGAGCCCCGTCGAGCGAGGGCATTTCGGCGCGCTGTCGTGCAGCGCGTGATCTCGGCGATCGAGGGTCGGGCGAACCATGAGTTGGGGCACGCGCTCGGCAGGGCAGGTGCCATGGCTGTCCTGCACTCCGTGGGATCCGACCTCCGCCCCCGGGCCCATATCCACGTCATCGCCACCGACGGCGTGTTCGTCCCCGCCACGCACGGACCCGCGCGTTTCGTCCCGCTGAGCAAACCGTTCGGCGTCGATGAGCTCCGCGAACTGGCGCGGGCGGTCCGCAGCGAGGCCCGTCGAATGATCCCCGTCCCGGACCCTCGTCCACACGCAGCGGCCGGCGTTCGGGTCGTCGGGGGACGAAGCGCATCCAGCTCTCGCGGAGTCACGGCCCAGGCTCGGGGCGCGGAGGTGTTCGTGGGGGAGCGCATCGAAGCTCACGACCGACGAGCGAGCGAAAACCTTACCGCGTACGTCCTGCGGGCGCCCCTGCACCCCAACTCGGTGCGAGCAGTTGCACACGATGTCGTCGAGTTGAACCTGGGCCATCCCGGGTCCGACGGCGCCCGGGCCGTGCAGCTGTCCAAGTCCACGTTCGAGGCTCGGGTGGAGGTCATGCGTCGGGGCTCGGGCCTTCCTCGGATGGCGCTCTACGGAGCCCTTACGCCCGGGTCGTCCACACGGTGCAGAGGCGAGGGGACCCAGTTGTCGCTGGTGGACCTCGCACCCGTGAAGCGGACGCGGGGGGCTGAGAGCCGCGCCGAACGCTGCCGCTGTGGGGGCCGGTTGGATGTTGTGGCTGCCGAGCCACGCCTTGGGGAGCTGGAATTGTGACGAAAGAGTTGGACCCGTCGTGGAGCGCGGTCACGTCGACGTATCCGTAGCGGTCGAGCGGCGGGGCTGCTGCACTGTTCGGGCGGCCAGAGGTCTTCATGCCTCCAGCAGCCCTCGAAGCGCCTCGAGGTCGAGGGCCTTCGCGTTCGCCATCCCACCCAACAGATCCTGCGCCAGCCCCCGTTTGCGTTCGTGCAGATCGAGGATCTGTTCTTCGATGCTTCCCTCGGTGATCAACCGGTACACCGTGACCGGGTCGCGCTGACCCATGCGGTGGCTGCGGGCGGTGGCCTGCTCTTCCACGGCGGGGTTCCACCAGGGGTCCATGTGGATCACGTATTGGGCAGCGGTGAGGTTGATGCCGACGCCGCCGGCCTTGAGGCTCATGACGAAGGCGTCCGCTTCGCCGCGCTGGAAGGCGTCGATGCGGGCCTTGCGGATGGGGGCCGGGGTTGAGCCGTCGAGGGTAAGCACCTCCAAGCCGAGGTCGGAGAGCCGCTCGTCGAGTCTGCGGATACAGCCGAGAAACTGCGTGAACACCAGGCAGCGGTGGCCGTCGGCATGCAGCGCCGCGACGCGTTCGCAGGCTTGATCGAGCTTGGAACCCGCGGGCGCGAGGTCTTCGTCCAGCAGGCGTGGATCGATCGCGGCCTGGCGCAGCCGCGTGATCTCGGCGAGCACTCGGATCCGCGCCTTGGTGGGGTCCTTGCGTGCTTCCTCGAGCGTCTCCATCGCGCGCTTCCGCAGGACCTCGTAGTAGGCCGCTTGCGCGTCGGTGGGGGGCACACGAACGGTGACTTCGGTGAGTTCGGGCAGCTCGGTGAGGACCTCCGAGCGCCGACGTCGGAGGACGAACGGATCGAGGATCGCACGAAGTCGGTCGAGGGCTCCGGCGTGGTGGCGAAGCACGGGGCGGCCCAGGCGCTCGTCGAAGCGATGCTTGGATCCCAACAGCCCCGGAACGCTCGCATTCATGACCGACCACAGCTCGCCGAGGTGGTTTTCGACAGGCGTTCCGGTGAGCGTGACCCGGGCCCTGGCATCGAGGCGAAATGCTGCCTTCGCCCGCTGGGATGTGGGGGTTTTGAGCGCATGCGCCTCGTCGAACACCACCGTGCCAAACTCCACCCCGCTGAGCGCCTCCTGCTCTCGCACCAGCAGGCCATAGCTGATCAGCAGGACGTCGCCGCGAGTCAGGCCTTCGATCGTCTCGGGGCGGCCAGTGGTGCCCAGCGTCGACACGCGCAGCTTCGGAGCAAAGCGGGTGAACTCCTCCTGCCAGTTGGCGACCACCGACGTCGGGCAGACGACGAGCGCAGGGCCTTCCTTCTTTCGCAAGCACAGCAGCGCGATCGTCTGCACCGTCTTGCCCAGGCCCATGTCGTCGGCCAGGCATGCGCCCAGTCCCGCCGCGCACAGTCGCGCCAGCCAGAGGAATCCCTCGCGCTGATAGTCCCGCAGCGTGCCGGTAAACGTTCGCGGAAGCCTGGGCTGTAGCGCTCGGGCTTTGCGGATTGAGGCCAGGCGTGCGTTTGCCGCCTTGTCCAGCTCCACGCCCGGGGTGTCCTGTGTCAAGCCAAGGGACTCCGCCGCGGCCGGGTGCATGACGATGGTGTTGTCGCGGTCCGAAGCGAACGCCTGCATCGCGTCCAAGCGACGTGTCATCTCCTGGGTGAGCGCGAGGTATTCATCCTTGCCCAGCTCGATGTAGCGCTGGCCTCCCTCGCGGCCTCGAAGTAGCTGGGCGTATCCGAGGACCAGGACATCGTCGACGCGGAGGCTGAGATCGGCGGCAAACCACTGCTCCGCCTTGCGGACCTTGACCTGCAGCGTATCCGTGCCGCTCGAGCCCGATCGGACACGCAGTTGCTTGGCCGGCCACGCTCGCTGGATCGTCTCGCCGAGTGCTTCGAGCGTTTCCACGACCGCCAGCGCGTCGTCGAGGTCGACGATCTCCTGGTCTGTTTGCCCCGACCAGTCACCCGGGAGCACAGCCTGGAGCTCGCGAGCGCGCCGCACCTCGTCATCGAAACGACGTCTTGCCCCGACCAGCCCCTGCGGCCCCTGCCGAACCGCGTCGTGCGCCCCTTCGCCGACCGGATAGTGCGGGCCCTCGGCACCAAACGGCGCGCTCCGGAGCTCCACCGCAAGCGTGCGTCCATCCCATGTGAGCCGGGCCAGGACCCGGGGGTCCGCTTCCACCGTTCGGTCCCCGAAGGACAGGCCTTCCACCGTGAACGTCTCCTGTTCCGCCAACGCGGCTGCGAGCCGCTCCAGTCGGGCAACGCCGCCCTTGGGTACCTCGAGCGTGCCCGAGGGGAGCTCGTCCAACAACGGTTTCCACGACGCGGGCCGCTCGCAGATCCCCACGGTATCGCCTTCGCGAACGAGCGCGACCGAGTTCGCGAACAGTTGCGGCGGAGACACCGACAGCGTCGCCCCCGAGTCAGTCGTGTCCAGGACCACCCGCGGCTGCTCGCGGCGAACCGAGAGGCTCTGCCCTTTGTCATCCTCGACGCGGGGGTGTTCGGCCAGGGCACAGATCGCACGTGTCGTGAACAGCCCGACCCGCCGCCCGGTCCACTCGTCGCGTTCGACCACGCACGCATCGACGATCACTTGGTCCTGCGGCGTGACGAGGAGTTCGTCTGCGTTGGCCTTCTTGATCAGGGTGAGGAGTGAGACGTTTCGGCCCTTGCGGGATCGCGGCCCCCGCAGCTTGCACCCGACGTGCAGGCTGTCGCCATGCCCGGTGATCACCCAGACGATCGATTCCTTCTTCGACTTCGCTTCGTCGGTGTTCCCCAGCGATCGGATCGAGACCTCGAGGGCGTCGAGGGCCACCTCCCACGCCGCCCGGGGCACGAATGCTCCCGCCAGCCCCGGGGGCTCCTCCGGCCCCTCGTACGCACGCTCCAACTCCTTCATCAGCGTCTCGAGCGTGGGGGAATCGGCAGCGCGCGCTCGCCAGTGTGGCCACGTGGGTGGGAGTCGAAGCGCGGGGTTCGTGTCCGTATCGTGCGACCACAGCTCGGACAGCGTCCGGACGTAGACTTCCATGCCGCCGTGCGGCTCCGGGGGCTCGCCGAAGTAGGCGCGACGACTGTCTTCCTTCGCCACGATCGGGACCAAGTCCACGTAGCAATTCTCGTAGAAGCGGCTTCGTGACGCGCCCGCAAGCACGGCCGCTTGCGCGTGCGGCATGCCTCGGGGGTCCGTACTCGACACCGCGATACACGCCAGCGTATGCAGCAGACCGGCCTCTCCGGTGAGAACCTTGTTCTTTCGCTTGAGCGCCGCGCAGGTCTGCAACCCCACCTCCGCGGCCTCGTCCAGCGCGCCCCTGAAGAATGCCTCCATGAGCTCGACCCCCGCGCGCGTCTCCTTGCTCGAGCCTGCCAGCGTGCGGGCGGTCTCGAAGTCTCCGCGAAGCGCGAGGTAGCCCGCCAGCTCACGGCGCGTCTTTGCGGGTCCGGCGACGAGTTGTTCGAGCACTTCCGGCGCCACGGGGTTCCACTCGCCCCGCGCGTACTCGAAGCTCAGCGCGCAGTATTCGTTGGCCAGCGCATCCGAGAAGTGCGCGAGGAGCCCGGGGGGCGGAGACTCGCCCGCGATGTTGATCCACGCGAGGGCCTCTTGGTCGATGTCGTACTCCGACCGAGAGCCTTGGGTGCGTGCACGCCGAATCAGCGCCGGCTTCTCGAGTGCCACCGCGATACGGGCATCGACCCACCACGTCGGCGCGCCAGCGACCGTGCGATCGCGGGGCTCCTCGAGCGCGCGGGCCATCGCGTGGAGGTCGGCAGGTTCGAGCGTTCGGAGAACCGCCAACGCTCGTGTCGGATCGATCGTGTAGTAGGTGTGGCCGCGCTCCCGCCGGATGAGTTCGCCACGTTCGACCATCCGCTCACACGCCGCTCGGACCCTGGGATTGGGCGTGGAGTTGGTGGGGAGGGCTTTGGGGGTGAAGGCGCGGCGGATGGACTTGACGAGCGTGGTGACAGAGGCTCCGACGACCAGCACGGCGAGGGTTGTCTTGATCTGGTCGTCGAGCGTGGTCATGGGAGGTGGAGCGCGAAGGGATGATAAACGGCCGCAGCAACAGAACCCGGACTTCCTCGTACGTGAGGGCGTTGTTCTCGTATGGCGCCCCGTCTTCGGTCTTCGGTGCGCTCGCTGAACCGTCCCGGGCTCCTGGAAGGCTCCGGGTTTCCGGTTTCGTCCCACGGACGGGGGCTTCTGCTCCGATGACCCGGCCTAGATCCTTCGGCTCATCGGCGAGTCTGGGGCGTCGCAGCCAGCGACGTTCCACGCCGACCAAGGAACTCGTCAGGTCGCGCGGACTCAGCGCCCTGGGTCGACACAGACGACACGTGCGGTGGAGCGCGCGGAATCCGGCTTGCCGTGGACTTGGCCGGCCTGCCAGAGCAACCCCGCGCGCGTCCAGTGCGGGACGTCCTGGAGGTCAGCTCGGGAGGCGAGCGCGTCCGGTTCCGTCGCGTTCGCGACCTGGAATTCTCCGCAGAGTGTGGCTGCCTCCGAGAATCGGCGGAGGCCGCGAGGCACAGAGACTTCTCGGCCGCCAATCGTCCGAACCTCGGGTTTCAGTGCGGCGCCCGTGGGCGGCGAGTCGGCAGCGCACCATGGGTGGAGCCGCGTTGGAGCCGGGCAGCACCTCGGAGGCGGGGAGTGGAGAGTCGGCGGGGCGGTCGGCCCAGAGCAAGGCGAGGGTGGCCGGGAGCGGGAAGGCTCGGTCGAGCGCGAAGCCGTGCTGGGCGGTGAGGGGGGACCGCCGCCAGTTTGGGACGGATGAGGCGGACGCGGTTGTGGCGGCCGGTGGTGAGGTCGAGCGGGGTGCGGGTCCGGAGGCCTTGGCGGGTGTACTCGAGCGTGTCGAGGTGGACCTGGAGGCTTGCGCTGGGCTCGTCCGTGCGGGGGAGGTGGACGGTAACAAGCGTGAGGAGGGGCCGTCCGGGAGAAGCCGCTCGAGGGACAGGGGATGACCGGCTGTGCAGCCGAGCCAGAGCACGCCTCGATGGGGACGCGAAGGGCGGAAGGCGCCGGGTGGCGCTGCATGCAGTGTGGACGAACGCAAGAACTTGGGTCCCAGCCCGGTTTCGAGGCGTCTCCTGTCTGCGTGACGCGACAACCCTTGAAACTGCCCGGCCCGCATGCGGAGATGAGCACCGTGCTCGGTGACCCGAAGCGGCTTCGCACACCGGGTGGCCACGGCTACCTGGTCAGCTGGAAGCACCGGCTGAAGGTCCAAGACGATGAGCGTTCCGCGGCGCTGGTCCAGCGGATTCTCGACGATCCTACGAACCTCGAATCGCTCCGGGCCGGGATCGGCCAGCCCCAGGCGACACGGGACGAGCTTGCCGAATGGCTGGCCACTGGGCTGTCCTCTGGTGCTCTCGAGTTGCTCAAGACCCGCACGAACCCCCCGGTGATGGACCGTCCGCCGGAGGCCAACCTGTTCGACCTGCTTCCGCCCCAGGAGCCGAGGCGTGAGCTCGAGTCGCTGAGCTTCGAGGTTGTGGACGGCGATGGGGAGGGCGTCGCAGCGCGATACCAGGTGCACGCTCCCAGCGGCGAACCTGCAGGGGTGCTGCCCGCCGGGGAGAGGCGCCGCGTCGGTGAGCTGGAAGGAGACGCGTACGTGGAGGTTGAGCTCTCCGGGCTTCAGCTACCGCCTCGCGAGGATGGGGACACCGAGGACGAGAAGCCCGAGAGCCCGCTTGGTCCCGGAGCAACGCAGCCGGAACGTCCGGGGGAGCCTAGACCTCTGGGCCCCGGCGGTGTCGAACCCGAGCCGGTTGGCCCCGGGCCGGTTGGCCCCCAGCCCTCGCCGTCTTCGGTCGTATGCGTGCGCATCGTCGGGTTCTTCTTCGACTTGGAAAAGTCGTTCGTTCTGCCCAGCGCGATGGATGGGATTCGGAAGATTGTCGATGAGTACGCTCGCTGTGAGGGGTTCTCGGTGTTGGCGGTGGGTCACACCGACACGGCGGGCGCGGCTTCGTACAACATGGATCTTTCACTCGAGCGGGCCATGAACCTCCTCGCTTTTCTGCAGGACGATACGAGCGCCTGGCTTGCGATGTACGACGACTCCGTCGCCGCGTCGCGCCGGTGGGGATGCCTCGAAGATCTGCACATGCTGCGTGCGTTGGGGTTCAGTGGTCGCATCGCGGAGTTCCAGACCGCTCAGGCGATCGAGGACGATGGCATCATCGGCCCGATCACCCGGGAGAAACTCGTGCAGTCCTATATGGGCCTCGACGAAACGACCCTCCCTGCCGGCGTGACATCGGTGGCGCACGGGTGTGGCGAGCACTTCCCCGCCATCGAGACCGCGGATGGGCAACTCCTGGAGGACAACCGGCGCGTCGAACTCTTCTTCTTCGACGGGCCGGTCGATCCTCTCCCCGCCGCTGCGACGTCCGGGCCCGGAAGCACGGACCATCCCGCCTGGGCAGCGTCGGCCTCAGAGACGATCGACATTCGTGCAGGGACAGAACAGGACTCGCTCCGGCTGGCTTTGTACGACGGGGATGGGGCGCTTTCCGCCAACACCCATTTCGCTGCGCTGGTCGACGGAGAGACCATCACCGGGATGACCGACGCCGAGGGACTCGCCGAGTTCCCGTTTGTGGGGCCTGCACCTTCGAGACTCGAGGTCGCGTGGGATGGCCCCAGTCCGTCCGGGCCGTTCGAGTACGTGCGGCAGCTACGATTGGCCGATGATGCACATCCAAAGAGTTGGATCTCCAATCTCTCCAACCTTGGCTATCACTCGGGCGAACAGCCGGAGGAAGCCGTCTTGAGATTTCAAATCGACGAGGGGGTGGATGCATACCCATTCCCCGAGGGAGATCAGCCCGACCTGCCCGCCCAAACGCGAACGCGACTGGTCGAGCGTTCCGAACAACACCTTCCCAAAAAGTAGGAGGAGCAGATCCATGGCATCCATCTCTGCCTTTCTGGCCCCGTCGAGGAGGGCCGTAACGTACGCGCCCTCGACAATTTCTGTTCGCGCCGAGCTCGCGATCAAGAAGTTGCTCGCAGAGAGTGACTCTATCGAAGAGTACCTCGCACACGTCGTCGATCGGACCGCGCTCCAGGAAATCCAGATCGCGTGCGGCTTCTGGCCCAGAGCCAATCTCTCCGACTCGGCGAAGGACGCGCTCCAAAGAATCCAGGCCGCCGCAAAGCGCCTCGAGGTGATCTGCGATGCTCGAATCGCGGCCGTAAGCAAAAACATGGAACCCCGACTCGCAGCCGAGCGGAAGCAGTTTGCTGAGGCCGGGGGGACGATTGCACCTGGTAGCGTGGCCAGAGAACGGGAACGCATCTATCACGCGGAGCGCCTCTGGGTTGAGTGCGGCGTTTCGCTGGACTTTGAGATGGTCCCCGCGGAGGTGGTGGACAATGCTGAACTCACCTTGCACAAGATTGGAGAGGCCCGCATGGCCGCAGGGTACTGCGACGCACTCGTCGACCTTCAAGGCCACTTCGGAGACTTGCACGTGAGCTTCGAGGAACTCGCCCAGGAGCTGGCGGTGGGCAAGCTCTTTGCCTCCCCACCGTCGCAGCCAACCGAGGCCAATTGCTTTGTCCGAGAGCTCCGGTTCATGGGGCACGGCTTCGCGGGCGACGACACGCTGCCTTCGGCGTTTGCGTTTACAGGCGAGCTTCTCGACACCCCATCGCTCGGAGAACCTGCCCTCGTCGCCGCCCTGGCAAAGATGAAAAACTACATGGCACCGCGTAGTTCCGTCATTCTCGATGGGTGTTCCACCGGGCGCGGTGAGCCCGGAAAACGATTCATCGCGGCCCTGTGCAAGATCTTCTTCGGAGACCTCAAACACGGCTACGTGAGGGCAAACGCAAAGAACACGAAGGCCCCTCCCGCCAACTTCCGGGAGGGCCTTCCGACCTCCGATGCCGTGACCTACCTGTGGCCCGATGACTTCTGAACGCTCAGCGGTGCTTCGTCCCGGCGTGCTGGGTGTCCTCGCACTCGTTGCGTTCGGGTGTCCGCAGCGATCGGAGAAAGCCGAACCGACGGCTCCGGGACACATCGTCGTGGATGTCTTCGGTGCGGCGGAGTTCGTGACCGTGGGCTGCGGTGAGAGCTCGAGTCGAATCCTGGTGGAGGATCTGAGCCGCGAGGTCGGGCGTTGCCACAAACTTGCTTCCACGCCCATCACGCAGGGCCGGGTTGTCGTGAACTCCGAGACTCCCTACTCGGCGGTATTTCCGGTTGCGTCGGTGTTGCACAACAGTTCCGACGAGCGTGACATGGCCGTCGTGATCGACCAGTCGGGGACAGGCTCGGTGCCGTTCCGCCCCTGGGACGTCTGCTATGCGACGACGCCGACCCAGGCATGCACCCACGTCGTGGTCGAGGTGCTTCGCATGCAAATGGCGTTGAAGACCTGGTCGGGGCATGTGGGGCCTTGCGCGAGTCCGAGGAAGCGCGCGGGGGCCTATGCTGACAGGGCGGATGCGACGGTTGGGTCGTCGAAGGCGGAGCTGGCCTGCGACGTGGAGTCGGTAGGCACCACGGCGGCGCAGTTGGCAGCTGTGAAGGCGCGCGCGAAAGAGGCCTCCGAGGACGAGCCCAGCTGCTCGGTTGGCACCGTGTCCGTGCATCACGACGTGTCGTGGGGGCGAGTGGCGGAGGCGATTGGGGAAGTCCGGGGGTGGACCGGGGAGGTGCCCGCGCTGTCGGCGATTCCGGCAGGGGAGGCGGGGTTGCTCGGCTGCGAGGAGGGAGGGTGATCGCGGCTCTCTCGCCGGAGTGGACGTCAGCGTCTTGGGACAGCGCACCGCCACAGAGCCCTACGGGTGATGCTTCTCAGCCCACCACTGTGGCCGCGTGTCACCACCTCCAAGGGGGCGGTCGTGGAGTGCGGTCACGTAGACGTAGCCGTACCTGTCGACCTCGATGTCAGGCTTCGCCCCGGGTCGGAAGAACAGCGGTCCGGTGAATTCAGAACCTGAGTCTTCCGCGATATGCTGCCATCGCATGGCTCCAGAGTCGTCGTAGCTACGGAGCACCAATCGGCAATCGTTGTAGCCGAATGGAGCGGTGAAGTTGCAGTTCTCGGCGAACGCGACAACCGTGTGTCCGTGTTCGTCCACGGTCACGGCCAACCCGAAGTCGTCGTTGCCCGGCCCGTCGACACTCCATTCTTCGAGCAGAGCCTCGTCGTACTTGCGAACGAAACGACCCCAGCCCCCGCCCTCGTCGGCGCTTCCTGAGACCACGACTCCGCCGTCTGGGTCCCACGACGCATCGAACCCAATGCTGGCGTCAAACTCGGACGGGAGCGATAGCTGCTCGTCGAGTTCGCCGCCTGGGGTGTACGTTGCTAGCCAGAGGTACTCGGTTTCAGCGTGGCTGCCGACGACGGCGATCTGGCCATCTGCTCGAACGTCGAAGTCGTACACGAGAGGGGCGCCGTCCGTCTCCACTGACTCGGTCAGGTTTCGCTTCCACTCTTGCGTGTAGTCGGAGTTCGTTTTCAGGAGGAACGATGAGTACGCGTCTGGTCCGGTGAAAGCGCCGAGGACGTAGTAGTCGCCTGCTGCATCGGCCTCGAGCCCCAAGGGCCAACTGGAGGCGTTGTTGTCGCTTCCATCGAACACCCCCATGCCCTGCGCAGCACCACTCGCAGAGTAGCGGCGGAGCCGGGTGTCGAGGTCGAACGCATCGCCGGCCGCGCTGGCGACAACGTGGTTTCCCGAGTCGAGCCGCAGAACGTCGCCCCCTTGATCGTCGTTTGTACTTCCGTTGCCTTGCCAGGGGTCGCCGACAACCCGGTCGACCCGCATGAGTTGGTTGCCATCGACGAAGACCTGTCCGCTCCATACGACTTCGTCGCCCTCAGGGCTCGGGGCGATTCCGAGTACCGAGCCACCTTCTCCGTTGTCGTAGACCCAACCTTGGATGAGTCCTCCATCGGGTAGGTTGAGGGTGACCTCGCCCGAGGCAGAGCCTTCGAGGCCATCGTCGTCGACTGCAACGGCTTCGATCGCACGCGCGCCGTTGACCTCGGCCCCCGAGACGACCCACTCGCCTCGGAACCCGCCGGGGACTTCTTCCAGAGGGATGTCCAAGAGCTCGCCGTCAACGAGCAGTCGGACCTCGACCACGTCTCCGTCGGCGTCATCGGCCTCGACCTCGATCTCAATGCCGCTGGCGCCCTCGACGTCGTCGGGGTCGTCCGACCCGTTGATGAGGAGCGAAACCACGGGGGCCACGCCGCCCTCTGTCTCACCGGCTGTCTCACCGGCGGTTGGGTTGAGGGTGCCCGTGGAACCCGAGGAGTCAGCCGCCGTGTCGGTTTCTCCGACGGAGGATGAGCCCCCTGTTTCGTTCCCGGTGTCCGACGAAGCCGTCGGGCCGGACACGCCTCCGCTGTCCGTATCGGAGGTGGAGCCGGTGGCATCGTCGCCAGCGCTACCTGTCTCACTGTCTACGCCAACCTCTGGCGAAAAACAGCCCGCTGCTGAGATGAGCAGCGCAACGCCGAGAACCGAGCCTGACTTTCCTATCATCCCCCCACCTATCGACCGCATCCAGCGACCGTTGCAGCTTTTCTTCGCGGCGGCAACCAGCCGGCTCGCGGGACGACGAGAAAAGGGCCAGGATGCTCGTCGTGCGAGCCGCGTTGCGCAAGCCTGCTTGGGACCTGGTGCTGTTGGCAGTGCTCCCGGTTCTCCTGCACTGGCGGAGCCTCGACGCCGGGCTGTTCCTCGACGACTTCGCGCTCTTGGCTCGGCTCGACGGATGGCAAAATGGCGTTCCCGGCGCGAGCTGGTGGGATCTCTACGTTCTCGGTGCCTACGACGAACGGCTTCGCTTTTCGGGTCTGCTGCCCTGGTGGACCGCAGAGGGGATCCAGTTGCACTTCTTCCGCCCCGTCGCTGCGGCCTCTCACGCTTTGGATGTCCAGCTCTGGGCTGGACGCCCCTGGATGATGCACCTGCACAGCGCATTGTGGCTTTCGGCGGCCACTGTCGCGGGTCGCAGCTTGTACTCGCAGTTCATGGGGAGCCGGCTCTCGACGATCTCTGCGGCGGTCTTCGCAACCTCCTTTGTGCACGCGTGGCCGGTGGGTTGGATCGCAAACCGCAACGCCTTGATCGCGCTGACCTTTGGAGCGCTTGCGGTTCGGGCCTACGTTCGGGCTCGGGAGCGGGCCAAGACCCCCTGGCAGGCGGCGCTGTGCTTGTTGCTGTCGCTGCTCTCCTCCGAGGCTGGCCTTGCGTGCTTCGCCTACGTGGGCGCCTACGAAGTCACGCGCGGCCGAGCGCACCCGAAGCGCCGACCGCTCGCGTTGGTGATGGTGGTCGCCGTCGCCGCAGGGTGGCGTCTCGTCTACTCCCAGACGGGCTTTGGTGCCGTCGGTTCCGGCGCATACATTGATCCGCTGCATTCCCCCGGAGCGTTCGCTGGCCTTGTCCCGGAGCGCGGTGGAGCAGTTCTCCGCTACCTTCTCAGCCCGACCCAGGGCCTATCGGTTGGCGACTCGACGACGCACCTCGTCCTCGAGGTGGCGCTTCTCGCCGTCGCGGTCCCGGTGCTTTGGTACGGGTTCAGGGAGAAGAACCGGTTCTGGCTCCTTGGTGCGCTCCTCGCCTTGGTGCCCATGTTGACGAGCATTGCCCAGCCGAGACTGCTCGGGCCCAGCGTCCTCGGGTTCGCTCCGTTGGTCGCGGGGACGCTCGCCGCGGCTTGGAACACCCGGCAGACTCTTGGACGCATGCTTGCTCTCGCGCTTGGCATCGTGCACCTGGGCGTATCGCCGTTCGCTGCGAGCCGAATCGTCGCCGACGCGGGCTTGAGCGAGGGGCTCGGCGTGCGTGCGTCTGGGCTCCAGCTCGGTGACCTTCGCGGAACGAACCTCATCATTCTCAGCGCGCCCACGCTCATGGTGGCGCAGGAAGTGAACGCTGCCCGGGTTCGGAGCGGTCTGAGCGTTCCAAGCTTCACCTGGATACTCGCAGTCGGCGATGCGACGCTTGGGCGCCGCGGTTGCTGCACGGTGGTCGCCCGCGACGCCGAGGGCCTGTTCCGTGAACGTGGGGCAGCGCTGTACCGAGGCCACCAGGTTCCGTTTGCTGTCGGTGATCGGGTGAAGACCCTGGCGTTCGAGGCGGAGGTGGTCTCGGCAGAGAATGGGCTTGCCACGGAAGTGGCGTTCACGTTCGGCGGGCCGCTTCGCAGCAAGCAGTACGTGTTGGCGCAGTGGACGGGGAGTGACTTTGAGGTCGTTCGGCCCCGGCAGTTGAGGAAGTTGGCGGCGGACAGACCATAGACCATAGGCTTCGCGCGAAGTTGGGCTTGAGATCCTGCGGGTGCAGCGGTGTCCCCAACCGCCAGAAGGGAACTCGAGCGGAAGCTACCCGCGATCGTCCCCACCGAGAAACCCGTGTAGACCTCGTCTCGGCTGGGTACAGCAGCGTCCGAAATCCGTCCTCTGTCGTTGCCGCCGCGCTGCCGCACGCGAAGCAAGCACCGGCTCGCTGTTGAGACGTTATGACAGAGGTGTCTTGCGGGGGGCGACGGGACAGTCAACTCCGGGGTTGCTGGCTTGATCCGACAGGGGATGGGTTGGGATGGCTGGTCAGTTCCAATCGAACGGTGGTAGTCCCTGCGCTCGCCGAGCCTCGTCGCGCTCGACCCCGCCGAAGGGATCATCGACGAGTTCGACGATCTTGTGGGGAACCGCGTTCACCCACAATTCCTTCGACTCGAACTTGGGGCGACCCGTGCCGGCCTTGAGGCCTCGGCGCACAGTGTCCCCGTCGCAGTGCAGGGAGTGGTCGTCGAGGAGGGCACAGAACATCCCGTCGAGGACGGCGACGTCGATTGCGGGTCGGGGCACGTCGAAACGCTTCGCGTGTCCGTCCTCTTTCTGGTCGAGGTGGCCGCTTCCCCACGCCCAGACTTCACCGTTCGCACCGAGGGCGACGTAGTCGTCGTCGATTCCATCGATCTTGACTGCCGGGTAGACCCCTGCAACTTCGACAGGTGTGTACGACTTCGTCAGTTCTTCCGGCGGGACGCCCAAGCCGTACGAGCGGTTGTCTCCGAAACAGAGAATGCGGTTGTCGGAGCGAAGGACGCACGCGGAGTACATGCCGCCCGCCCCATCGACGATGTTGGCGAGGCCTTCGATCTCGACGGATGCTTCTGTGCAGCTTGTTGGGCCGCCGACCTCTCCCCAGCAGGCCACAGTGTTGGCGACCGTAACTACGCATTCGAAGTGTTGGCCACCAAGGATTCTGCGGACTTTTCCGAGTCCTGCCGGCGCGCGAGGTTTGGCTTCGTAGTCTGGTCGACCCTTGCATGGCTGAGATTGGAGCTGCACGTAGTCGCCGTTCACCGTCCGGACGGCTTGCTGCCCGCGGCTCAGGGCGCGGACCTCAACGGCGTCTTCCACGTTTATGCTGAGTTTTACGATGTCTCGGCTGTGGGACGCTCCTCGCCAACAGTAGGGGGAGCCGTTCTCAATGAAGCAGCGACTCCGGCTGTGCGCATCCAGTCGAGTCAGGTCGCGGCCAACAAGGCCAAGCGGGACTTCCGTCTTCTGTCCATCGGGGTACAGGGGCCATTGAGATTGCTTCGGCGGCCGGAGGCGCAAGCTGAGGCGGCCGAGGCAGGCGATGGGGGCCTCGTGGCGCTTTGCGCAAAGGATGTCCTTGCCACCGATCAGAGAGATGGGCTCACCCACCACCGCCGGGAGGGGGAGAGCAACTCGGGGCTTCTCAAGTTCCGCCGCACCGTTCGGCGTGAGCTTGGCCTTGCCGTTCGCCGACGGTAGCTGCCCCGCATTGGGTCCACGATGTTCGCTCTGGTCGGCTCGGCCTCCTCGCGCGCAGGCAGTCGCAAGCAACAGCAGCGAGAGAAGGGGTCCGCAGAGCGTGGACATGTCGTGTTTGCATCCGTTCATGGCTAGCTTTTCTCGAGGCTCCGACGCGAACTCGGGACCGAGATCTGGGACCCTCCAACTGGGAGAAGAAGCGGTCCACCTAGTGGCAAGGCCAACCCGTCCCGCCCTTTTCCGAAGACGACGGAGCGGACTCCGTGGGCCTTTGCGAGGCGGACGACGCGTAGTTCGACTGTGTTGAAGGAGCCGTCCACAAGACGGTCGGGAACCTCAAGCAGCAGGAACGGGGTGAGTCCGGCTTCCTTCTTCATCTCTCCGTCGACCATCATTCCCGCTTGGAGCCGGCGTTGAACCTGAGCGCCTGAGAACGTCTCTTCCTCGGTCGACTCTCCGACCTTCCACTGCACGACGAATTCCGTCCAGCTGTCGAGGCTTGTTGCTCGGAGGCGCGCGTGGTGTACATCGATAACGCGGCCGTCCTTGAGGCGGTGCTTGTCGTGCGTCTCTATGCGGAGGTTGAAGTCACACTGGATCGCGGAGAGCGCCTCAAGCTGTCGCTCCCAAGAACCTGCGAGGATTCCAAGCGGGCTGTTCGTCCAACCGGGGTTCGCGTCGTTGTCCTCGGTGCCCGCGCGCCCCCCGTAGCCACAGAACTCGACCAGGAGCTCGAGCTCGGTATCCTTCGCGAACTCGTAGATCGCCGTGCCGATCACCCCAATCGCGACCCCGACGGCGCCAATCGGCCCCAGGACTGCAATACCGGTGAGGGCGCCGGCGGCCGTGATCATGGACCCCGCCGCGCCGACGACCATCGCCGCCTTTGCAGCCGCTGCGTCCGTATCGCCGCTCGCCCAACGGTCAAACATGTCGTCGACGTCGCCCTTGCTGCTGTAGAGCGCTGAGACGATCCCGAAGACGGCGCTCATCCGTTTCGCGGCATTTGGAGCCACGCGGGTCGCAAGCGTGGCCAAGAAGTCCCCAGCCGCGAACGCGACATCTGCCGTTGCCTTGAGCTCCCCGGTGGGACCGGAGCCGAATCTCTCCTGATAGTCGGCGACGGCGAAGGCCAGGTTGACCCCATCCAGGGCCTCGAGCGCGATCTCTGCGTGCCCCATTCCTTTCGCAATCTTGTCGAGTCCGTCTTGGTCGATTCGCAGTTTTCTGATGCGCACCTCAGCCGGAGCGAACTTGCCACCCTTCGATTTGGGCAGGTGGCTCTTCATGAAGGCGTTTCTGACCTCGATGTTCCCCTTCCAGCCAGGAACGTGCGCCTTGAGAGACGCTTCCAGCTGGGTCATGGCCTCCATCGTCGACGTGTTCTGCTTGAACGTGCGTGCGGCGAGAACCGCGGTGAAGATGGATAGGGTGCCCTTTCCATACTTCGCGGCCATGTCCCAGTGGTCCTTGCTGAACGGGTGGCGAGGGGACGCTGCCACACCCACGAGGGTGCCTTCCCATAGTGGACCCTGGAACGACGCAAGGAAGTCGATGCCGAAAGCGCAAGTGCTCAACGCCTTCGCTGCGAGTTCGACCGGCTCCAGGATGGGGCGTGGATCGACGCTCGACAGCTTGCCATCCGGCACGTGGTATCCGTCGAGCAGGGTTCGGAACAGCCCGCGCAGCATCCATCCCGCGATATCGCGTGCATAGCTCTCTGAGACGACATGGTGTCGCTGCTGGTCGAACTCAATGTCGGCGAGATCCGACTCCATACTCGACTTTCCGCCCGCACGAAGCCGTTCTTCTAGGTCGTCTCCGAACTCGGGGATGTCCAGGAATTGAAGCAGGCCCCGAATGAAGGCCTGCTTGGGAAGATTGTTCCTCGCTCGGTTAGCCGCCCGATAGTCCCCCCCGCTTCGCCGACCATGGGCGACCTTCATCTGCGAGCCGAAACTGATCGCGTGCAGGGACCTGGCTCGCAGCAAGTTGTTGGCGGACGTCTCGAGCACGTTGAACGGGTAGAGAACCGGTAGCTCGAAGCGGATTGGAGCATCGAGCGCGAATGTGTGGCCTCTATCGTCCGTAGTCGTCTCGGGTTTGGCCTTGGAGCTATCTTCCCAGTCCACCAGTGAGAGGAGCTTCTTCTCGAGTTCGTCGACGCAGTCGTCCGAGAGCCGGTAGGGAACCCCGATGGCGGTGTAGAACCATCCTTGCCCGTTGGACTGGGCCGGGAGCTCCGGAAAGGCGTGGGTGAGCTCCATGTCCGGATCCCAGTCCAGCCTAAACGCCTTCGTGTTGGCGGGGTTCACCAGCTGCTTCGACTCTTGGTCGCTGAAGATCTCGGCGAAGTAGTCGACCCTGAGGTTCTCGGGGGAGAACGCGAAGACGTAGATCCAGTGCTTGGGTAGCGTCCCGAGCTGTTTGGTGACACCGCGGGTGTAGCTCGGGATTGCGCCCTTCGAGGTCTTCCGCGCGAACGGGCGCCCGGGCGTCCAGCTCTTCGGCTCGTTCCCCGGATCGGTGGGCTTGTACGTTGCGGTGCCAAAGTCGTACTTCCACGTGTGGGTCCAGGAGGGGTAGTGGACGAACGCTGGCTGAAAGCCGAATCGTGAGACGACGAGGTCTTGGCGGAGTGAGTCGGTGTTGAGCATGGAGCGTGCCTCGGCTATTCGCCCAGCTCGTCGTCTTCGTCGTCCGCGAACGAGAGTTCAGGGGGAGGGTCGATGACCGCGTCCTGTGGAGAGGACCACCAGTGTATTCCGGTCGAGAACTCGACGGGATCAGCCTCGGGGCGGGCCTCGAGTTGCGCGTACTCGACGCCTTCGAACACTGTGTGTTGAGTCCGGTCGCCGTGGTGGGCGACGAGGCTGAAGGTGCCCGATTCGGGAAACCCCTCGAAGCGTAGGATGTAGTTCGCAGGGTCGGCCTCGACGGCCGATGTCGCCGGGCGGCGCTGGCTCATTCCGTTGTCGCAGGTGAGCTCGAGTTCGTGGACATCGCTGCCCTTGAAGGTCCCGCCCAAATCGGACCGGGAGAACAAGACGACGAGAGCGCGTCCGGGGAAACTCGCGTGTCGGGTCGCCGACTTCCCCGAGTTCGAGCCCTCGTGGTGGACTCGGAAGACGGGAACCCATCCTGGCTCGCCTTGAGCCGTTTCGACGCGCCCGGCTTCCGAAGGGGCGAAGGTCTCCGGGGGGTCCCAAACGACCTGTGCGATCCCGCGGACAGGGTTGACGGTGATGGATTCGGAGAGGGGCTCGTCGAAGAAGGAAGGAGGTTCGTGGGAGGTGTCGTCGGCGGGCTCGGTGGACCGCCAGACCTCGAACGTCACCGTCTCTTCTTCAGGGACCGTCGTGAGGACGCTGAGCATGAATCGTCCGTTGGGCAGCTGCAGCCATGATGGCGAGAAGTGCTCGTGTTGGGCCAGAGCCGGTGCTGGCTCGCGAACGTGTTCGCGGTACCACATGCATCCGAGGCGGGGTTCGCCCACGACCGGACATCGCTGTGGGTCCCCAGGTGTGCACGGCGTCGAGTCCGGATATGCCACGGCGGCGGCGTGGACCAGAAGGGATACCCGTCGATTCAGCGCGGACCCAGCATCGTCTGTGGCTCGGTTGAATCCCGCACATCCGTTGGCTGCGTGGGTGGGATGGAGCGCCTGCGGATCGACCGCAGGGCTGAAAGCGATGACGTACGACTCCACGAGCGCCTCTTGGGTCAGCGGGCCGAGGTCGCCGTCGACTTCGAGTGACTCGAAGCGAGCGGCCTGTTCTGCGAGCGAAGATGCCTGGACGTAGTCGCCGTCGTTGTATCGCTGCTGGAACTTCTCGACTGCGGCTGTGGTTACCTCGCCGAGGATGCCGTCGATGCTGCCCGGATCGCACTCGAGCGCACGAAGCATGACCTGGAACGTGGTGTCGTCCCATGCTTCGTCCCGCCACGTGGTGACCAGCGCGTCGACATCTCCTACAAGTAGAGCCCGGGCCGCCTCAGCACGTCTATCGGTGAGGGCTTTGTTGTCGCCGTCGGTTCCCGCGGCATCCGCGTGGGCGAAGAGTTGGTAGGTGTGTCCGCCGAGGTGGTCGGCGTGGACGCGGCGCATGAGCGAGAGGACGCCGGGGCCCGGGAAGGAGGAGTTCGAGGGGAACCCGCCGTAGCTGGCGGGCACTGGGGGGACGCGGTCGGGCCGAATGAGGACGACGCGGTTGTGCTGGCCGACCTGGAGGGGGATCGGCTCACGGGACGCGAGGCCGTCGCGGGTGTATTCGAGCGTGTCGATATGGACGCGGATGTCGGCCACGGGAGGCCCATGGTGGCCGACGGTGCCGGTGGTCGCAACCAGCCCGGCCGCGGATGGACAGGTTGACCGTCTGAAGCCGACGAGCATCCACCGTCAGAACGTAGGGACACTGCCGAGTTTTATCGACATTCGCTGCCCGGGAGAAAAGGCCGACTTCCCCGTCTTCGCATACATTGCCTCGAGTCCACTGAAAGAATCCAGTTCGACAACTGGGGCTCCTTTTCTCATCCGATGACTAGGTCAACGTGGGCCGGTCGGACCGATTCGCCTGTGACTGAGAGGCAATCCACGAGGAGCCGCCTTCGATGTGCGCATGCCTTATTGTCGCCCGTCCTCAAGCCCGGCCGTTGTCCGCTCTCGAGTGCTTCACCCGAAGCTGGGCTTGAGATCCTGGGGCTGTGGCGTGCCAGCCAATTCGCGAATCGCCAGACGGGTCTTCGAGCGCACGCCGCTTGCGGTCGTGACCACGGGCCTACGAGGGGAGTGCTGAATAATTCGGGCTTCCCGGTGAGGTTGAACGGTTGAACCGCGCGGGCTACGGGTCCCGGGGCCACTGTCCTGAGAAGCAACGAACCGCGTCTACTCATCGCGCTCGCGAACGACGGAGAGGCTGAAGGGGGCGGGGTCCTGCTCGATCTCCTGTTCGACTCGGATCCAGTACCGACCAGGCTCCATTTCGACTGTGCTGGGGACGGTCGAGACCAGGAGCAGCCACCCTGGAGGCTTGAAGGCGCCGGTAAAGGCGGAGCCACACCAGGGCGCGTCGCATCCGGCGAGAACTGCGAAACCTTCGGTGACTGCGGTGACGGTGTAGCTGCCGCGTTCGACGATATCGAAGCTGCGGATGGTCCAAATGGCACCGCTGGCGTCAGGACCCACGGTGTGTTCGGAGGCGCAGTCGAGCACTCCTGATGCACTCCACTCGGCTTCGTTGGCCCACGCGAGGGGAACAAGGCTGCACTCAGAGACGGCGAGGCGGAAAGCCTCGAGCCGACATTCGCTTTCGCTCTCGTTGAGTGTGATGGCGGCGTCGAGATCAACGTCGCCTTGGGTGACCGTCGTAGCAAAGCGCTCGAAGTCATCGGTGCGTTCGGTCTCCAACAGCGGAGGGAGAAACTCCTCGGGGTGAAGTTCCTCCATCGCCCGGATGAACTTTCCGGCGGATCCGTAGTGCTCGTTGTGGAGTGACCGACCCTGTGTTTCGTCGATGATGTCGGGGATGCTGGTCGTCTCGACGATCTCTCCAAGGCCGAAGTCCCCAAGCATCACGGCGAGACCTTCATCGACGAAGGAATGATGACCGAGCGCGAACTCGGCATGGACGACTTCGTGCGAGCTGTAGCGCGAGGCGTAGACAGCTGTGGCACCGCGGAAACAGCCACCCCCGACGCTTGGGCAGGGGTCGTACTCCTCGTGTTCTTCCGGCGAGAGCCAATAGTACCGGTATCGCTCGGTGTTGGAAGAGAGACCAAGCGGGTTGACGTACTCACTGACCTGTTGGGCGTGGTGGTCGAGCGCTTCGTAGGACCCACCACAGATGCGCGCATCATCAGTGGCCCAGATCTCGAGGTGCTCCCCATCCCACACCCTCTCTCCAAAGACGGGGAGCGGCTCTTGCTCGGCGCACGAGACGATGCATGCCGTTGCGAGGAGAAGGATGGGAAACGACCGCATGGTGCTACTCCGCGCGAACCCGACGAGTCCGGATTGTACCGCTGCATCGGTATTTGATCACCGCGAGGCCCGGGCTTGCGTGCGAAAGCTCGACGACCTCGTTCTGGAGGGCCAGGGGATCCGTGGCGAGAACCCCGTTGAGGCTGAGGATGATGTCTCCTTGGTCGAAGCCGGTTTCGCCGAGAAGGCGCCTGGACTCGAAGCTCAGGAGCTTGATGCCGTCGTCGTCGATCTCTAGCGTTCGCGCATGACAACCGGTTGCCGGAGGCGGTGGCTCGGCTTCGGTTGGACGCGCGGGTGGTGCAGGTTCACCGGCGGACGCACTCCCCGGGGTGGAGGCGCGGGAGAGTCTGCAGACCAGCGCGCAGCACTTTGATGACGCGTGCGCGGTGATGAAGAGCGGGCAGGAGGTGGGGGGCTGCGCAAACACAAAAAGTCGGACACGCTCCCAGGGAGAGCCTCCCGGTGTCCGAGAAGCCCTTCCCGGTGTCCGAGAAGCCTCGTCCCGTGTCCGAGAACGCGTTTCCGGTGTCCGAGAAGCCTTCGGGGTGTCCTAGGACTCGGCGGCAGTGTCCGTCGCCAACTCCTGCCTGTCCTGCGCAGCCTTCCGCCGCCTCGCGGCCGCCCGAGCTCGCCGCCCATACGCGCTTCCCGCCTCGCGCACCAGCTGCGGAACCCCGCGAAACGCAAACCGAGCGGCAGCGCGGACGAGCTTCACCTGTCGATCCAACACGGCGACGATCTGATCGCGACGAACCCGGTGCTGCCGGGCGGCTTCGGTCCGCTCGGTCGGCGTTTGAGCGGACCGTGCTCGGACAACCTGCGAGAGTGCGCGAGCCTCGTCGATGAGCGCGGCGTCGAATCCCCCGAGGCCACCCAGCACCGCCCGGTGTTCCTGCGCCAGGCTGGCATAGTCGAATAGGGCGGTAGCGAGGGCGTCGTCGGACGTCGAATGCTCACCGTACAAACCATCGATGGCACTGAGTTGAGCATCACGCTCGTCGTCGATGCCATCGTCGAAGTGGAACTGCAGGACCGCGGTCAGCTCGTCGAGAATCTCCACACCCCGCTCGACCTCTTCACGCGACGTGGGCGGTTCGGCGGCGAGACGAAACTGGGTGTGTTGTTCCTGCGCGGCGTCCACCAGCGCGAGGAGGTCTTCACCGATTCTGTCGTCGATTCGACGTGCCGCGCTCGAGAGCCCGGGATGTGCATCGGTTGGCTCCCACACGCGGCGGACGAATGCCGCGAGGTCGACCGCTTCGCCCAAGAGCACATGCAGCGGCACGCCGAGCGAGACCTTCGCGTCGGCTGGGATTGCGTTGACCTGTTGTTCGAGTTCCTCTCTTAGGTCTTCCATGCAGACGACCGTAGACGGCCGCTCCGCGAAGTCGCCAGCCTGATCTGCCCTTAGGGACAGGTTCGCGTCAAGCCGGCTGGCCGCGTGTGTGCTCCGGAATGACCGGGCGCGATGAGCAGGCGGGCAGAAGCAACTTCCTGCGCTGTTCCGGGCGCTGGTGATCGCGCACGGCCGACGACCTGCCGAATCACGGCCGGAGGCAGCAGTCGCGATGCGGAAGCTCGCGACTGCTACGTCGTTTCCGAGAGGTTTGCATCCGCCTTGGTCCTCTCCGCGGGAGACGTCGTCACGCTGTCGGTGACGGAGCAGGACATGGCCGACCACGACAGGGTGGCCACTCTGACCGACAAGGTCCCGGGGCGGCTTCCGGGTGGAACGTCATCGCCTGTGCCCGTTGCCGCGTGATGACCCCAGACTCGCAGTTTTGCGAGCGAAGAAACGGGGGAGGATCGCAAGCCGGTGACACGGTTTCTCCGGTTCGTGTTGAGGGAGCATCGGGCTGACCGCGGGCGATGGCGAAGTGGGCGAGGTGTCTCGATTCGATACACGCTTCGGCCCACAGGCTGGGCACCGGTCCTGTTAGCCTCGCGACCGCATGCAGGAGCGGCACTGAGATTGGCGAGACCGACGAAACGATCCGTCCTGGCGACCTTGGGAAAGAAGCGACTGATCGAGCTCGACCGAGAGTTCGAGCTCGGAACGGCTCAAGCGGAGCCGAAGGACGCGTTCATCGAGGCGCTTGCGTCGTCGAAGCGCGCGAGCTTTCAAAATGTACTGGCAACCCTCCCGCTCACGGAGCTGCGGCGAATCTGTCGAAGCCACGAGCTGGCGGTCAGTGGCACGAAGGCGGAACTGGCCGGTCGCATTCGGGGAGAAGACTCCAACGAGACGGATGAAGAGTCGTCGCCGGAGCAAGAGCAGCTTGCGCTCGACATCGACGCGTTCATTCGCCGGTCGCAGCCGACGGTCTCGGGCATCGTTCCGATGCTCGACCCTCAGGCGCTCAAGGATGTGCTGCGCCGCCTGCGCGAGGGCGCAAACCTCGAGATCGACTTCGCGTCCCTGCAGCCGGGGATCACAAGCCTGGCCGCA
The DNA here is from genome assembly GCA_050633305.1 of Nannocystales bacterium. GTDB lineage: Bacteria > Myxococcota_A > Polyangia > Nannocystales > Nannocystaceae > CAJXVA01. The sequence goes on along the minus strand of JBOEGF010000008.1, from coordinate 11,638 downwards.
GCCCTGGAGCAGGCATGCAGCCTGCCAGTCTTCCTCAACGAGCTGGACCGGCCGCAGCTGCAGTCGGTGTGCAAGCACTACGCGCTGACCCCGTCGGGCACTTCGCGGGCAGAGCTGATTCGCGCCATCTTGGCGGACGCTCGCGGCATCACGCTCGAGGAGGCCGAGGCGACGGAGGAGGCCGCCGCCGCCCCGAAAGCGCCGGAGCCGTTCGTCGATGAGCAGAAGGCCGACACGCCAGCCCTGCCGGTCCGCGAGGACCTCCGCGGCTATCAAGCGGACATCGCAGCCCTCCCTAAGGGCGTCATGCATCGGCTCGCGTCCGACCTCGAGCCCGGCGAGCTCCCTCAACCCGGCGACCTGGTCCGCGCCCGCCACCGGCAGTACGTGGTCGCCGAGGTCCACCCGCCCGACGACCCCACCGCCCGGCGCGGCCCCTCTGGCCTCCGCGAGGCCACGCTGGTCAAGCTCGTCTGCCTGGACGACGACGCCCAAGGCCGAGAGCTGCAGATCCTCTGGGAGCTGGAGCTCGGCGTCCAGCGCATCGACCCCGCCCACGAGGGGGTCGGCGCGGCGACGCGGTTCGACGAGCCGGCCTCGTTCGCGGCCTACATGCACGCGCTGCAGTGGAACTGCGTGACCACGGCAACTCGCCCAGACGACGAGCGGGTACAGGCTCCGTTCCGCGCCGGCATCGCGGTGATGCAGCATCAGCTGGTGCCGTTGCAGAAGGCACTGTCGCTGCCGCGGGCCAACCTGTTCATCGCCGACGACGTGGGCCTGGGCAAGACGATCGAGGCGGGGTTGATCCTGCAGGAACTCCTGCTGCGCCAGCGGCTGGAGACGGTCCTCATCGTGTGCCCGGCATCGATTTGCCTGCAATGGCAGGGAGAGATGGAGCGGCGGTTCGGGCTGCGGTTCGAGATCATGAACCGCGAGCACATGGCGCGGATCCGTCGGGAGCGCGGGGCGAACACCAACCCGTGGTCGTGCGGGCGGCGGTTCGTGGTCTCGTACCAGACGCTGCGGCGGCCGGAGTATCAGGAAAGCCTGCTGCAGCTTTGGAGTGACCTGCCGTCGGGGAAGCTGCCCAAGAGCATGTTGGTGCTCGACGAGGCGCACACGGTGGCACCGGCGAGCAACCAGCGACGCTATGCGGTCGACTCGCAGCTCACCAAGCTGGCGCGTCGGATCACGCCGGCCTTCGAGAACCGGTTGTTCCTGTCGGCGACGCCGCACAACGGGCACAGCAACAGCTTCTCGGCGCTGCTCGAGCTGCTGGATCCGACCCGGTTCACGCGCGGGGTTCCGGTCGAGGGCCGCGAAGCGCTCGACGCGGTGATGGTGCGGCGCCTCAAGCGAGACCTCAAAGGGGTGAGCACGCTGCAGTTCCCGCAGCGGGTGCTGGTGGAGCTTTCGCTGGCTCGGGAGCAGGAGGCGTGGGCTCTGACGCGCCGGGAGCTGGGCGGAGAGACGGACAGCTCGCGCCCACTGGGGGAGCACAGCTCCCCGGAGCTCGAGCTGTCGGAGCTGCTCGCGGAGTACACGGCCCTGTGCTCGCCGAGCGCCAAGCGAGACCGGCAGGTGTTCATCGGGCTGCAGAAGCGGCTGCTGTCCTCGGTCCCGGCGTTCGAGCGCACGCTGCGGGTGCACATGGATCGCACGAGCCCCCGGCTGCTGGAGCAGATGCCGGAGGAGGAGCGCTCGGAGCCCGACGCGCTTGGGGAAATCGTCGCGGGGGATGACGACGGGGGCACGACGGCCCACGAACTGGACGACGCGGTGCTGGCCCAGGTGGGGCGCGCGGTCGCCCCCGCAGAGTCTTCGCGGGCCCGAGCGGAGACCCTCCTGGAGACGATGGCGTCGCTGTGCCGCTCGTCGGACCGGCGGCCAGAGGCGAAGATCTTGGCGCTGCTGGATTGGATCCAACACAATCAGTGCCCCGCCGCAGGCGCACAGTGGCTCCCGACGGAGAAGGGCGCGTCGACGCAGTGGTCGGACCAGCGCCTGATCATCTTCACGGAGTACGCCGACACGGCGCGCTACATCCTCAAGATGCTGCGGGCGGCGCTGCCCGAGGACCAAGACCCGGAGCGCAGCGCGGTGGCGTCGTTCCACGGGGCGATGTCGGATGACCAGCGCCGGGAGCTCCAGGCGCGGTTCAACACGCACCCAGCCTCGGATCCGGTGCGGATCTTGGTGGCGACCGACGCGGCACGCGAGGGTGTGAACCTGCAGGCGTACTGCGCGGACCTGCTGCACTACGACATCCCGTGGAACCCGGGCCGGCTGGAGCAGCGCAACGGGCGGATCGACCGGACGCTGCAGCCCTCGCCGCAGGTGCGGTGCATGTACTTCGCGTACCCGCAGCGCACGGAAGACCGGGTGCTGCAGGTGGTGGTGGAGAAGGTGGACCGGATCCACCGGGAGCTGGGGTCGCTGTCGGCGGTGGTGCTCGATCGGATCGAAGAGGCGCTGGAGCCGTACGGGATCGACGGGCAGACGCAGGGCCGGCTGGAGCTGGCGGCGGAAGGGGACGCGGACGAGGCGGCGGCGGTGGTGTCGGAGATGGAGGCGACGCGCACGGACGTGGCGAAGATCCGGGCGGAGATCGAGGCGGCGGGGGATTGTTACGAGCGCTCGCGCCGGTTCTTCGAGCCAGACGCGCAGGGGCTGCAGTCGACGGTGGAGAAGGCGATGGCGCTGTCGGGCTCGGAGGGTGGCTTCGAGCCGACGGACCTTGGGCGAGACCCGCAGCACCCGAAAGAAGCGCAGCACTACGCATTGCCGAAGCTGCCGCCGGAGTGGTCCCGCACGCTGGACCCGCTGCGCGCGCCCAAGCCTCGGGAGCTGAGCTGGTGGGAGTGGCGACAAAAGTGTACGCCGCGCCCGGTGGTGTTCGAGCCGCTGCAGCGGATGACGGACGAGGTGGTGCAGCTGCATCTGGAGCACCCGGTGGTCCGCCGAGCACTCCGCCGGTTTACGGCGCAGGGCTACGCGGCGCACGATCTGCAGCGGGCGTGTCTGCTGCGCTACGAGGGCACGCGGGAGCGGGTGGTGCTGCTGGGCCGGATGAGTCTGTTTGGCGCGGGCGCCACGCGGCTGCACGACGGGCTGGTGGAGGTGGTGGCGGACGTGCGCGAGGGCAAGCCGCCGAGCGTGGTGACGGGCAATGCGGCGCGCCAGAGCTTGGAGCAGATGCGGGCGGCGCTGCGCGATCCGGACGCGGGCTGGAACCCGAGCGAGGGCTTCACGCGGCCTCGGCTGGAGCGGATCCGTGACGATGTTGCGTCGCTGTGGCCGGTGCTTCGCGCAGCAGCGGAGGACGACGCGCAGGAGCTGGAGCGGCTGTTGGACGACCGGGGTGCCCGGGAGGCGGAGCAGCTGGCGGGGATCCTGGAAGCGCAGCGAACGAAGATCCATGCGGCGCTGGGGCGCGACGAGGCGCTGAGCGAAGCGCAGACGAGCGAGGGCCGGCAGCGCCGACTCGACCGCAACCACATGCAAGGCCGGCTCGACGCGCTCCAGACAGAGCTGTCGAGCGAACCCGAGGCCTTGCGCGCGCACTACTCGGTGCTGACCCGCCGCATCGAAGCGGTGGGTCTGGTGTACCTGGTGCCGGAGACCCGATGATCCAGTCCAGGAGCGGACGCTAACGATGGCACGCGACGTCGAACGACAGTTTCATGAGACGTGGCTGGGTGAATCCCAGCCGCTCGAAGGCCTGACCTTCTCGGTCCCGGTGCTCTGCGACGGGGGGGTGATGAACCGCTTGAGCGTGGGGCGAGCGTCGGTGTTCGTGGAGCACGTGGGGCGGGAGGACGGGGCCGCGGTGGCGGACGTGCTGGCGCTGATGCGGGAGGTGTGGGAGTGGGCGGACGAGGAGCTGGAGACGGGGGAGTCGCTGCCGGACGATCTGGTGCTGCGGATCGCGGAGGAGGGGACGGAGCTGCGTCCGCTGGCAGCGGTTCGGTATGGGGTCTCGAGCGAGCCGGAGCCCGAGACGGAGGCCGCGGAGGCTGCGACGGCGGAGACGGTGGCGGGGGAGCAGACGCCGGCGATCCGGGCGGGGGCGGAGTACCAGATGCTGATCTGGGAGGTCCCCCAGGGGCTGGAGCTGGACCGGGCGGAGAGCGAGACGACGCAGTGGCACTACCCGCCGGCGGCGAAGTTCGAACGCCTGCTCCGAGAGACTCGGGTGCCGATTGGGCTGTTGAGCAACGGGACGACGCTGCGGTTGTTCTACTGCCCGGCGGGGGCAGCGACGGGATGGATCAGCTTCCCGGTGGGGTACATGGCGACGCCGGCGGGGCGCGACATGCTCAGCGCGGTGCAGATGCTGCTGGGGCCGGAGCGGGTGCTGGGCGGGATGCCGGGCACGCCGACAACGCTGGAGCTGCTGGAGGGCAGCCGGGAGCGCCAAGCGGACGTGACAACGCAGCTGGGGGCGCAGCTGGTGGAGGGGCTGCAGATCCTTCTCGAAGGGTTCGAGGTGGCGGAGCGTCGCGACAACTTCGGGACGCTTCGGTACGCGCTGGAGCAGGAGGGCAACCATGTCTACGAAGGGCTGCTGACGGTGATGCTGCGGCTGGTGTTTGCGCTGGCGGCGGAAGACCGGGGGCTGGTGCCGAGCGAGCATTCGCTGTACGCGGCGCACCTGAGCGTGGGCGGGCTGTACGACGAGCTGGCAGCGGACGCGGATGTGTACGCGGACACGATGGAGCAGCGCTTCGGGGCGTGGTCGCGGCTGGTGGTGCTGTTTCGGGCGCTGTACTTCGGGGTAGAGCAGGGGTCACTGCGGATGCCGCCGCACCGAGGGCGGCTGTTCAACCCAGAGGCGTATGCATTCCTGGAGGGGCCACCGACGGACGGGGTGGCGGTGGCGCTCAGCGGTGAGCAGCGCAGCGCGCAGCGGGTGCCGAGCGTGTCCGACGGGGTGGTGTATCGGGTGCTGCGTCGGCTGCTGTATCTGGACGGGCAACGGCTGAGCTACTCGGCGCTGGCGGAGGAGCAGCTCGGCGGGGTGTACGAGAGCATGATGGGCTTCGAGGTGGAGCGTAGAGCAGCGCCGTCGGTGTGCCTGCGGCCGGCCCGAGTGTGGGTGAGCCCGCACGAGGTGCTGGACCTGCCGAAGGCGACACGGCAGAGATGGCTGAAGGACGAAGGGGTGGCGACGGCGGCGGCGAAGCGGATCGTGAAGGGTCTGGACGCGGCGGTGAAGGAGCACGAAGACGGGGAGCCGCTGCTGGAGGCGGCGATGGAGGTGCTGCGGGCGGAGAGCGTGGCGGGGAAGCGGGACTCGGCGGTGGACTCGGGGGCAGAGGTGGCGGCGGGGCGGCTGGTGATCCAGCCGGGCCAGGAGCGGCGCCGGACGAGCAGCCACTACACGCCGGTGTCGCTGTCGGGGCCGATCGTGGCGCGCACGCTGGAGCCGCTGCTGGCGGCGATGCGAGCAAAGGCGAAAGAAGAAGATCCTGGGCTGGAAGATCCGCAGCCGAGTGCGGAAGCGCTGCTGAGCCTGAAGGTGTGCGACCCGGCGATGGGGTCGGGGGCGTTCTTGGTGGAGGCTTGCCGGTTCTTGGCGAAGCAGGTGCACGCGGCCTGGGTGCGCGAGGGGACGCTGGCGAAGATGCTGCGCGAGGCGGAGGCTGGGGGCGGGGACGATGTGGTGGTGCGGGATCCGCAGCGGCTGGCGCAGCGGATGGTGGCGCAGCAGTGCCTGTATGGAGTCGACAAGAACCCGCTGGCGGTGGAGCTGGGGAAGCTGTCGCTATGGCTGCTGACGCTGTCGAAGGGGCAGACGTTTGCGTTTTTGGACCACTGCCTGAAGGCGGGGGACAGCCTGGTGGGGCTGGACAAGGCGCAGATGCTGGCAATGGACTGGGAGCGGCCGAAGGCGACTCCTGCGAAGAAGAAGCGGGGGAAGAAGGCGAAGGCGCCGGAGAAGCAGGTGGAGATGTTCGCGGAGCAGACGCGGCGAGCATTCGACAAGGCTGCGATCGCGCGGCGGAAGCTGGCGGAGCTATCCCGGCGCGGAGACGAAGGGGTGACGGAGGCGGAGCAGCACCGGCTGTATCTGGACGCGGAGCGGGAGCTGGAGCGGCTGCGGGATGTGGCGGATGTGCTGGTCTCGGCGTTCTTCTGGCCGGATGACGAGAAGCTGGTGCCGGAGTTCTTGTTCGTGGGGAAGAAGCCTTCGGACAAGGCGCGCCGGGGGTGTTTGCGGCGGGTTCGGGATCAGATTGAGATCTGGTTGCAGGCCGGTGGGCGGCAGCCGATGCCGGAGGAGTTGGAGCGGCGGCGGGCGTTGGTGAGGGAGGGGATTCGGCCGTTTCACTGGCATTTGGAGTTCCCCGAGGTGTTTGATGATGCTCGGGTGGATCCGCTGGCGGTGGGGGTGGAGGGGAGTGCGGTTTGGATGGATGCGGTGGTTGGGAATCCGCCGTTTGCGGGGAAGAACAACATCACGGGGGCGAATGGGCCGGTGTATCTGGATTGGCTCGGGGGGCATTACGAGCCGAGCCATGGGAACGCGGATCTTTCGGCGTACTTCTTTCGGCGGGCGCACTGGATGCTCGGGGAGCACGGGACGCTGGGGTTGATCGCGACGAATACGATCGGGCAGGGGGATACGCGGAGTAGTGGGCTTCAGCCGATGGTGGCGGCGGGGGCAAAGATCTACAGCGCGACGCGGAGTATGAAGTGGCCGGTTCGGGGGGCGAAAGTGACGGTGGCCGTGGTGCATGCAGCGGTGGGAACTGCGGCGCACAGTGGTCTGAGCTGTTCGTTGGATGGGCACAACGCCGAGGCGGTAAACAGCCGGCTGCGCGGCAAGCCCGAACGGCCGGACCCCGTCGCCCTGAGAGCGAACGCCGGGAAGAGCTTCATCGGGAGCTACGTGCTCGGCAAGGGGTTCGTACTCAGCCCCGAACAACGCGAAGAACTTGTCGTCAGAGACCCGCGAAATGCTGAGCGGATCTTTCCGTACCTGGGCGGCGAAGAACTAAACTCAAGTCCTACCCATAGCCATCATCGACACGTCATCGACATGGGCGACATGTCACTTGCAGAGGCTCATCGTTGGCCGGAATTGGTTGAACTCTTGCGCAACAAGGTGAAGCCCGAACGTGACAAGAACAAGCGGGAGATTCGGCGCAAATACTGGTGGAAATTTGGCGAGCAGGCGCACGGCTTATACCGCGCCATCGCGCCGCTAGAGCGGTGCCTGGCGTGCTCGCTTGTCAGCAAACACTCCGTCTTCTCGTTTCTTGCGACGGAGCAAGTTTTTTCGAGCAAGCTGGCGGTGTTTCCGTTCGAAGATCGCGCATCCATGGGCACGCTGCAGTCGCGAGTGCACAGTGTTTGGGCCTGGGCGCTTTCCTCCACCATGAGATCAGACCTCAACTACAGCCCCTCCGACTGCTTCGAGACCTTCCCATTCCCATCGGAACCCACCCTCGCCTCGGACGCACCTCTCGAAGCCATCGCCACCGAACTCTATGAGACCCGCGCAACCTTCATGGTCGATACCGACCAGGGCCTGACCAAGACCTACAACGCCCTCAAGGACCCCGAGAACACCGACCCGCGGATCCTCCACCTCCGCCAACTCCACGAGCAACTCGACCGCGCCGTCCTGGACGCCTACGGCCAGTCCCACATCGAAGTCCCGCCCTACTGCGGCGCCGACTCCACCACCCTCGAACGCTTCGAAGACGAAGTCCTCGACTTCCTCTTCGCCCTCAACGAACAACGCGCGAAGGAAGAGGCAAGTGCGAGTTCGCGAGCATAGGTGGGGTCCGCGAGGCTGGGATTGCGAGCCCGAAAGGCAGGCATGGGTCCGGGCGTGAGACTGCGCAGGGCATTCGTGCCTTACGGTCGCGTTGACGTGTTGACGGGGGCCGCGGCGCTGAGCCTATACCCGCGCAATAGCTCCCGGGTACTCCGGCTGGAAGCAACGGTGGAGCTCGCCGCGACCGGGAGGCCGACCGAGAGGAAGTCGGAGAACAAGAGTCGCAAGAAGGCGAAGGGACAGCCCAAGAAGACGAAACTGACACCGTCCCGGTTCCGCGCGCTCTTGGCCAGAGTGTCGGCGAGCCTGCCCGAGGTTGTTCGCAACGAGGACCCCTTTGATGGTCCCATGGTCGAGGGGGCAGTGGTGTTCGGCCATGACGTTCGGCTGCTACCTGGCCTCGCCCCCGAGGACGTTTTCAGCTCTCGGAAGCTGTCGTCTGCGTTGGAGGACCCCGACCTACCCGAACAACTACAGCGGGTCCGGGGGCTTCTCCTCTCCGTTGCAGCCCTCTCCACCGAGATCGCGAAACGGGCGGAGCTACCAGCAGGTTGCTCTCCCGAACTAGGGGCTGATGGCGTCGAGATCCCGGATGGAAAGGTGCTGGGGCGGCTGCGCCATGCGGTACGGTTTCGTGCCGACGAACTCGCGTCGCTCTGCGCCTCCTTCGGCGCCGCGCTGTCAGACATCGAGCCGCTTGTGCAGGATTTCGGTGCTCGACCCGAGGCAGACTTCTCTGGCGAGGATGGTCCACTTGCATCTCGTCCCTTGATCCGTGCCGGGGATATCTACATCGTCGGCGCTCCGCACTGCCTCCTTCGATCGGTGTTCCTGCACCTCCTTCGTGATGCGGGTGAGCTTCAACCGGACCTCGCCAAGCGGTTCCACTCGGCCTGTCGACGATGGCTGTCGGCCTACGCTCCCATGATCTGCGGCACGACGCCCTCGCGCTTCCCGCCCATCTCAGACGGGGATGGCTGGCTCTTCACGGGTTGGGGCGTTGAGATCGACAGCGACAAAGTGCTCTATGTTGCCCTGCTCACCGAGTCGGGGATCGGCCCGCCATTGCCGGACAACCTGCGTGCAGTCTTGGAGGCGAAACTTTCGGCGGTCGAGGACGACCGAGAAGTCCTACTTGTAGTCCTCTACCAACGGCTCTTCCTGCCTTTCGGGCTCGCACGGGTTGCGTTCGAAGGCTTGGCGGAGCGGCGCTTGGCTTTCTGCCTCCAGGACCTTGAGACCGCCGTGTACGGGGGGCCCGTGGATCCTCTCGGCTTCTGGTACTACGCGGGCGCCTTGGACCGCTTCGAAGACGCAGTTTCGACGCCGTCGATGTCGACTTCACTTGACCTGTGGGCGCTGTATTGCGACCACAAGAACAGCTTCTATCTTGGCGACGAACAGCCGCCGAACTTTGTGTGGGTCTCGCCATGCTACGCCTCGGACTTCCGTTGCCGAGTTGCTCAGGACCGTCGCCGCCACGGGATTCAGCACCCCACGGAACCCCGAGCCGTGGAGGTCGTATCCGCGACTGCGACCTCGCGGTCGCTGACTTTCATCGGCGTCGAGGACGACGACTGGCGGAGCCTTCGCGCGGTGGAAGCCGGTGTCCCGGTGTGGATTCGAACTCCATCAGATGGTGCAGTTGATCGATCCGTTGCGGACGCCGTGGCCTTTTGGGTTGGCGAGCTTTCCGAACACGTCGGGACGAAGCTTGCTGCCGAACGCGAAGAACATCCGGTGCTGATCATCGACGTCGCCTGCACAGCCTCGAAGGACGAAGACAGCTTGCACGAGGGCGTCAACGCAACAGAAGCGGTCCGGGTGGAGCGCCACAGCGGTCGAGTCGCTGTTGAGATTCGCTCGATGGCTCCGTTCGCGACGATGACGAACGTGGGAGCGCGCCACCTAGCGGCCCAACTCTATAGGGCGCTGATGGCGAGCGACGGAGAACCTGCTGCCGAGCAGAAGGTGTCCGACGTGCTGGAAGCGGTCGCACCTCTCGGCCCAAAGAAGCACCTCCACGTCAGCGTCGACACGCATGACCTCGAGCTCGATCCGACCGGACTCCCTCGTCCGAAACCCGTACGAGAAGACGTTGCGGAGCGGCTTCTCGATGACCTGGGAGCGCATCTGCGTGAGTCGGGCAAGTTCACGGTGGGGGTCCCAGACCCGGGGATTCTCAGTGCCGCGATGGAGTTCTTCTTCGGCCGCCTCCAGGAGGAAGTGGCAGCGACCTCGCCGCGTGGGTTGCTCGAGACCCTGGTCGCGGAGCACGAGGCCATCGTTCGCGACACCGCTTGGCGGGAGCGGACGCTACCTTCCCAGGAAGCCGTCGCGCGCGACAAGGCGTCGTTCGTCGAGTTTGTTTCGGACTCCACGCCTCGCCTGGCTCAGACAGCCGTGGCCGGGCGTTTCTTGATCGAGTACGTCGCTTCGACTCCGCCCACCGGGGATCGAGCGCTAACGCGGACGCGTCTCAACGAGTTGGTGGCTCTGGCCAGCATGGTCTCCAACTACGGAATGCTCTCAAATGTCGCCGGCCGCAACCTCGTCGACCTTGAGCCCTCCCTCCTTCCCTCCGGTCGGCTCGGGATGGACAGGGCGCGGCTGAAGGAGATCTACGAAGAGGCCCACCGTCGGCGTGCCTTGACGGGAGCCACGGCAGTCGAGCGACTGCCAGCGCCCAATCGAGACGAAGGTGCAGAAACCCCGAGTTGGTGGAGTGGGATTCAGCCTCTTCTCCGTGACGAGTTCGGATATTCCTTGGACGAATTTGGCGATGCTACTGCGGCGCTCCTCAGGTTGGCGATGGCTGGGAACCGGGCGTTCGTATCGAGTCCCCGTTCGGAGGTCGTGGCTTCCGTCGAGGACGCCACGGGCTGGGAGCGCTCGGACGTCGAGCGCGTGCTCCGTGCGATGACCCTCGAAGAGCGCACATCGTTCGAAGACACCGGTTCGCTCGAATTGTTGCATGTGCTTCCTTGGCGCTTCAACAGGGAGCTTTCCTACCTTCGACGCCCACTCGTGATGCGAGAGGAAGGCGACGAGCAGTGGCTCGTCTGGGGGCCCCGGAACCTCAGCCGCGCGTGGCGGCATCTCCTCGTCCTCATCACAGAGGGGCGTCTTCGCGCCAGTCCTGAGGGCGACCTCAAGCGTTGTATTACTGCGATTGCTCAAGAAAAGCACGAGCGCTTCAACGACGAGGTTGCGGACTGGTTTGACGCTCGAGGATTCCAGACGCGAAGACGGGCAATCAAGTTCGGTGCGGAGAGGCTTGAAGACAGCCATGGAGACCTCGGCGACGTTGACGTGCTGGTTGTTGACCACGCGCAACGACGCCTCCTGGCAGTTGAGTGCAAGGACGTGCACCTCGCACTCGCGGCGGCCGACATTGCGAACCAGCTTCCCAAGCTGCACCGCAAGCTCAAGAACCACCGTCGTCGCGCGGAGTGGTTGGTGCAGCACGCGCTGAGCGTGCAGGCGGAGCTAGGACTGGCGGATGGAAGCTGGGAGGTCCTGGCTGCTGCCGTTACCGATGAAACTCTGGTGAGCCAGTCGTTCGGCGATTCTCCCGTCCCGATCTCTGCCCTCGCGGAGCTTGAGCGCGATCCCGACGTCGTTTGGTCGAGTGCGCTCCTAATCGGGCGCATCGAACTGAGGTGAGCAGGTGAGCCTGGTAAGCCATATCTCGGTCCTCTAGTGTCCTGAGTCCGTAACGTCGAGAAAAAGTGGCAGTTAGGGGAATTTCGACGTTTTCGAGCTGTTGCACTGGTGTGGCAGCATCAACGCGAAAGATGGGGCGTCCTCTCACACCGGTCACGATCAATGCGAGCGACCGTGCGG
>JBOEGF010000007.1:0-350427 GCA_050633305.1 Nannocystales bacterium | reverse complement strand
TAGTGCAGTTCGCCAACGATTCATGCGTCCTCGTACGGGCCGGCAGTCCCTGCACCTTTCCAAGGTTCAGGCCTCCAGCGCGAGTCTACCCCCCCAACGCTCCGGCGGCTCCGCGCTAACACCCCAGCGCCCCCGCACCCCGCGTTGCGCGGCTGGAGACCGCGTCGTACGCTAGCCCCCGAGAATCGGCATGGTTGGAATTCGACGCGCGTTCGCACTTCTTCTGCTCGGGTTCTACGTGACCCAGTTCGCCATGACGGCGTTTCTGGGCCCCGACGAACTCTACGCGGCCTATCTCGGCCTCGCCCTTTGTTACACGCTGGCATTCGTCGGTGTGGCAGCCGAGTGGTTCTGGGCCCGGTGGTTCGCGATCGGCGTCGGAAACTTCGGCTCGCTCCTCATTCTGGTCCTGTTCCAGGTCGGGATGGAGCCGATCATCGCCTTCTTCGGATTCACGCACCTGGCGGTCTCGGTGTTCCTGTCCGGCGAGGGCATGGCCGCTCGCTACGAGTACTCGGAGGAAGCGGCCGAGCGCTGGAACCTCCAGGAAGAGTCGCTGACCCTCATGCGCCGCGCGGTCAAGTCAGCGGGCAGCACGATCCCCATTCTGATCCTCTACACGCTGGGCCCCAGCCCCGAGTTCATGCACTGGGTCGCGCTGGGTCTCGGTGGCGCAGGCCTCGTTGGCCTCCTTCGCGGCCGCACCTGGGGTGTCCTCGCGCTAGGAGCCGCCGGTGCCGTCGCGGCCTGCGAGTTTTTCTTGGGCGATCCTTCCGCCGGGTACCTGATCCTCTCGCCGTTCGGCTATCCGATGGTCAGCGGCACCGTGGTCAACCTGCTCGCAACGGGACTCCTCATCGTCCCGGCCTTCTTCGCTCGTCCCATGCTGCGGACGATGCGAGCGATGCGCAGCGCCTGAGTTTCCCCACTCTCGCCTCGGCGACCCGAGCGGGTCTCTCCATCTCAACCCGAGGTTTGGAGGACCCGCTTTTGCGTGGTTGGGCCTGTAGACTGCCGGCCATGCGACAGCCCCTCTGGCTCGCACCGATGGTGCTTTGTGCCTGTGCCACGGCACGCCCCGCGTCCGCGAAGCCGGCCGCCCCGGTGCACTACCGCGTCGACTTGAGCGAACCGGCATCACAGTACATGCACGTGACGGCGCGCATCCCAAGCCGGTCCGCGCGAACGAAACTGGCCTTGCCCGCTTGGACGCCGGGCTCCTACCGCATCCGCGACTTTGGCAAGCATGTGTTCGGCTTCTCCGCCGAGTCCCTGGACGGCAAGGCCTTGGAGGTCGAGCCCCTCGACAAGCAAACCTGGGAGGTCCACAACGGAGGGCGTCCCTTCGTGGCTCGGTACCGCGTGTACACCGCGACACCGAGCGTCCGGACCAGCATGCTCGACGACACCCACGCATCGATCAACGGGGCGAGTGTCTTCGTGTTCGAGCCGGGCAAGCTTCGCCGTCCTCACCGGGTCGAGCTCTCCACGCCCGAGGGTTGGTCGGTTCACACCGCCCTCCCGACGCGCGATGGGGGCCTGATCGCCGACGACTACGACATCCTCGTCGACAGTCCCATCGAGGTGGGAACACCTGCGGTCGACCGGTTCCAACTGTACGGCACCGCGTTCGAGTATGTCCTCACCAGCCCCGACGACCTCAAGCTGGACCAAGCCCGTCTCGTCAGAGAATCCAAGGCGATCAGCGGCGCGTTTGCGGAGATGATGGGTGGCTTCCCCATGCAGCGCTACGTGTTCTTGATGAACGTGGGCGACGTGGGTGGCGGCGGTCTCGAACACGCGCAGAGCACCATGATGATGATGAGCCGCAGCGCCTTCGACAAGGACGACGGCTACGATCGCGCTGCCCGACTGACGGCTCATGAGTTCTTTCACCTGTGGAACGTCAAGCGAATCCACGATGCGACGCTGGGCCCCTTCGACTACCAACGCGAGAACTACTCTCGACTGTTGTGGTTTCACGAGGGGTTCACCGAGACGATGGAGAGCCTTGCGATGCGACGCAGCGGCTTATGGAGCGCGAAGGAATACCTCGACCACGTCGCGACAACGCTCACCGCATTCGAGCGCAAGCCAGGGCGCAACGCGATGCCGCTGTCCGAGGTCAGCTTTCGGGCATGGACGCACGCGTACCAGCCGGAGAACAACCATCGCAACGAAACGATCAGCTACTACGAGAAGGGCGACATGGTGGGTGTCGCACTCGACCTGAAGATCCGTCTGGCGAGCGAAGGCAAGGGCTCGCTACCGGGTGTATTCCGACGGCTGATGACCCGCTTCGGATCGAAGGGCAAGGGCATCACAGCCGCCGACATCGAGCAGGCCGCCTCCGACGAGGCCGGCGTCGACCTTGCGGATTTCTTCGCTCGGCACGTCGACGGTGTCGAGCCCGTCCCTCTTGCTGCGCTGCTCGAGCAGGCCGGCGTCGTGGTGACGTCGCGGCCGGTGTGGTCGCGCGCCGATGGGAGTGACGTCCCGCAAGCCGCGAGCAAGCGGGCGTGGGCCGGACTCGAACTCAAGGGCACGAGTGTTCGCAACGTGATTCCGGGCAGCCCCGCAGATACCGGTACCATCATGCGAGGCGATGAGATCATCGCGGTGCAAGGCCGCCGGGTGAAGACCGAAGCTGCTCTGCGGACGGCCCTAGGTCGGGTCGGTGCGGGCCAACGCGCCACCCTCACCGCGTTTCGCGGCTCGCGGCTGTTGGACCTCGACGTCGAACTCGAGGACAACCCACACCGCACGGTCAGCCTCGAGCTGCCTAAGGAGCCCAACCCCGTCGTACGCGGCTGGCTCGCACTCGACTGAGCGGCCTACTCGGGCAGGAAGGACGGCGGCGGGATCTCTCGTGCCCGGGGCGACACCACGCTCCACACCATCGCGGTCGCAAACCATGTGGAGGGCAGCAGCGCCATGTAGTCCGGCATGAAGCAGAGGAACGCGAACAAGAAGCCCGAGGCCGAAGCCAGCACCAAGAACACGGCCAGCGCCTTGTTCTTCACCGGGCCAAGCTTGGGCTGCGGCAAGTTGGACGCCATCAAGAATGCGCCCAGCAACATCGCAGCGGGCAGGTAGCTCCACGCGCGGAACGAGAACTCGAGTCCTCCGAACATCCGCGGGCCTGTGAACTCGGACGGGGCTCCCAACGCGGCGTCTGCGGGCGTGTACTTGAGCAGGACCAGCATCCAGATGACAAGCAGGCCCGCCGCCAGCGTGGTGGGAACGCCCAGAAACACGTCCGGAGCGTCATCCCCCTCGGCGACGACGTTGAACTTCGCGAGCCGGAACACCGTCGCGAGCACCCACAACGCGCAGGCGCTCATCAGCAGAACCCGGCCCGTGCCTCCGCCGAACCCAAGGGCGGGTACGCTCGACAGCATCGTGTAGACCAGAAATGACGGGCAGATCCCGAAGTTGATCGCGTCCGCGAATGAGTCCATCTGGACGCCGAACGGGCTGGTCGCGCGCAGCGTTCTGGCGACAAGACCGTCCATCCGATCGAGCATGACCGCCCAGATGATCAGCCAGCTGGCGTCCACGAAACGCGCCTCCGACGTTGCGACCAGCGATAGGAGGCCGAAGATCAGCCCGGTCGAGGTGACCAGGTTCGGTGCTAGGTAGCGTAGGAACCGCTGCATCGGCGCGGCCGGAGTATAGGCGCCAACGGGTCCGCGGGACGCGCGGTGGCCTCCCGGGCCGAGAGACCTCCCGATTTCGGGGAGTTACGGCCGATCAGCGTGGCAGAAGCTGGTCCAGCAAAACCTCGCAGCCGCGGTTGACCAGGGCATACACGTTGCGGAACTCGGCCTCGCCACCGCGGACTGGATCGGGCACATCGAGATCGCCGCCGCGTGCACTCGGGTTGTCGATGGTCCGCAGCAGCCGAACGCTCGCCTGCCCTTGGGAGGCGGTACCGAAGGCCGAGAGGCGCCGGAACCGTTCGACATCCGCCAGGTTCGCACGGTCCATCACGATGATCTGCGCGAAGCGTTGGAGGTCGTCGGGACGCAGGCCCCGGGACACCCCGGCCGACTCGAGCGACAGCCCATGTTGGGCAGCGATGTGGACACTCCCCGCGTGCGGCGCGATGCCTTCGGCCGCCCATGTGCCAGCGCTGTCGATGTCGAGTTGATCCAGCACGCCGCGCTCATGAGCACGCTGCACAAACAGACCGTGTGCCAGCGGGGAGCGACACATGTTCGCGTGACAGACGAACAACACACCGATGCGTGGGGCAGCCATGGTTACAACAGTGCTCGGACGTCAGGATCGTCTTTGACGATGTCCCAGGTCGGATCGAAGTCGATCTGCTCGAGCAGTTTTTTGCCGCCCTTGCGCTCTGAGACCTGCTTGAGCAGCTTGACGACGTCATCCACGTCGCCGGTCACGGCCTTCTGCTTGGCCAGGGCGAACACCGGGTCAGCGTAGTTTTCGTCCTTCTCTGCGGACCATTCGTAGAAGACCTTGGCTCGGTCGGGGGACTTGTAGAGGTAGTCGCCGCGTGCCTTTGCGGCTCGGGCGAGTTCCTTGATCGTCGCGCCTGCCGTCTCGGCTTCGGCCAACGCCTCGACCGCTCGCTCGTCGGTGGTCTTGGTGGTCCGAGCCTCTTTGATCAGAGCGGCCGAGTCTTTGCCCCCCGCTTTCGCGGCGTCCGCAGCCTCGACCTCGTCGCCGCCCTCGGCCGCGGGCGCATCTCCGCCTTCTGCGGTTGGTGCAGCGCCTCCCTCCGCCGCCGGCTCCCCGCCAGCCTCCGCGTCATCGGGACCGCTCTCGGCATCCGCCGCCTCAGCACCGGCTTCGTCCCCGACCTCAGCCGGAGGCGCTGCCCCCTCGGCCCCCGCGTCATCGGACTTTCCTTCTTCGCCTGCGGGCTTCACGGCAGGCTCCTCTTTGGCGTCGGTCTTCGGGTCGGCTTTGGTCGGTTCCTTGGCCTCGGCATCCGGCGCCTTGGGCTCCGAGGCCTTGGAGGCCCCTGTCGCTTTCGGCTTCGCCTCGTCGCCCCCGCACGCGGTGAACACGAGCGTCGAAGCGAGAGACATGACCACCAACGAGGCGCGGCGCGCACTGCGTTCGAGCATGGCAGGGATGCTAGCAGGTGATCGCCCCACCCGCGCGATGTCCAGGCCCGCGAGGCGGTTCCCTGCGTGAAACGCTCCGAATTCCCCCGATTGGGGTCGCGTTTCGTATGCTCGCGCTACTCATGGTTTCTGTTTTGTTCACGCTCGCCCTGGCCAGCGCTCCCGTCGGGGACCCGGCTCTGCAGGCCAAGGCGGCCGAAATCTTCGACGAGTACTGCACCGCCTGTCACGCGGAGGGCGGAGATCTCAGCGACCCCAGCGAGTTCCCCCTCGAGGGTGACCTCGGGATGCTCGTCGGACTCAAGGCCAACGAATCCGACAAGCTCCTCATCGCCCCTGGGGACCCTGAGGGCAGCTACTTGATGGACAAGGTCCTCAGTACGCCCGCGATGAAGGAGGATCTGATGCCGCTGGGCGACGACCCTCTGTCTGCCGCGAATCTCAAGGTTCTGCGCGACTGGATCGCAAGCATCCCGGCCGAGGATGTGGAAGCGTCGAGAGCGGCACCTCCACCTGCGGCCGTTCCCGCAAAGAGCGACCCTGCCCTCGAGGCCAAGGCCGCCGCCGTCTTTGACGAGTACTGTACGGGTTGCCACGCCGAAGGCGGAGACCTCAGCGACCCCAGCGAGTTCCCCCTCGAGGGTGACCTGTCGATCCTGATCGGCATCAAGGCCAACGAGTCCGACAAGCTCCTCATCGCGCCGGGTGACCCGGAGGGCAGCTACCTGATGGACAAGGTCCTCGGGACACACGCGATGAAGGACGACCTCATGCCGCTGGGCGACGATCCGCTCCCGCCTGAAGCGCTCAAGGTCCTCAGCGACTGGATCTCGGACATGCCAAGCGCCGATGCGGGCACGCCTCCAGCAGAAGGCACCGACGCTCCGATCGCTGCACCCAAGAAGAAGTACAAGCCCTTCCACGGGGACAAGCACATCGTGCTCCCCACCACGACGTCGTTGGGCAAGAAGACCTTCCAGTACCGGATCGACCACCGCTTCGGCCGCATTGGCACCGAGCGTGGAGCGTTCGGCATGGATGCGGGCGTCGTCATGAACATGGGCATCGGCTACGGCATCGTCGACGGCCTGGACGTCGGCTTGTCCCGGACCAACTCGCGCAAGGCGTGGGAGCTCAGCGCCAAGTACATCGGTCTCCGGCAAGAAGACGACATGCCGGTCTCGCTCGGTGGCTACGTGTCGATGGACCTGCTTCGCGACTTCGACGTCGAGAACGCGATCTCCGGCAACTTCATGTTGCTGCTCAGCCGGCTCTGGTTCGAGCGCTGGTCTACCCAGTTCGTGCTCAGCTATCACACCGGAACCAACAAGAACTCACGCGTCCTCATCGACTTCGATGATGGTGAGGGCGCCGTACCGGTCGAGGACACCCGGGGCACGCTCGTTGCGGGCCTCGCCTCCCAAGTGTGGCTGGGCAAGCGCAAGAGATGGTCCGTCGACGCGGAGTATTTCCTGCCCGTGCCTGACGTGGCCAATCCCAGCCTCTTCTACTACCGAGGTGGCGACGCCGATGTCGACGGCACGAAGATCGGGTCGTGGGGCCTGGGTGCCGGCTACTACACCGGAAAACACTTCTTCCAGCTGTTCTTCACCAACAACCGGGAGATCCACCCCAACCTCGCCGCACCGGGCGGGCAGTCGGGCAACCCCTTCACGACCGACGACGGGGTCAAAGAGGGCAACCCCTTCAACGAGTTCAACTTCTACTTGGGCTTCAACCTCGTCCGACAGTTCACCCTCGGGAAGAACGCGGCGCGGTGGAAGAAGGAGCGCCAAGCCAAGAAGAGCGGAGCGAGCGAGGAGGCATCGAAATGAAACGCACCATCACACTGATGTTGTTGGCGGCAGGCGCGTTCGCGCTCACGGGCTGCGACCAGGTCAAGAAGATCGACGAGGGTAATGAGACCGGGGGCGGCGGTGTGCCAACGCCCGTGCAAGAACGACTCACGGCGAGCTGTGCGATTCCCGGAGGCGCATGCCACGTGAACAA
This sequence comes from Nannocystales bacterium, assembly GCA_050633305.1. Taxonomy (GTDB): domain Bacteria; phylum Myxococcota_A; class Polyangia; order Nannocystales; family Nannocystaceae; genus CAJXVA01. Next base: position 343,318 of record JBOEGF010000007.1, on the reverse strand, counting down.
CGCCTCTTTGGTCGACCTCTCGGAGGCTTCCGCTGGAGCTTGGGTCGAACAGAGCGGACCCGGCGGCCCCTACGTCACCTTTGGTGACCCGGCGGGCAGCTACTTGGTCAGCCGGCTCACCGACGCCTCTGCGGGCAGCATCATGCCTTTGCCGCCCGGCGTTCTGGCCCCCGAAGACCTCGCGGTCATCGTCGGCTGGGTTGCAGGCGTCGAGTTCCCGTCGGAAACGGGCCCCGCGACCACGACGGATGGTGAAACGACCGACGGTGAAACGACCGAGGGCGAGACCACCGAAGGCGGCGGCGGAATCATCTCCTGCGCCCTCTCTGTCGTCGACCCGGATGCCGAAAGCCCCGTCGTATCTGGCGATGGCGCCGGTGTCATCCCGTCCTCGATCGGGACCGCGCTCGAAGAGAACTGCGGCTGCCACTACACCGACTCGGTATCCAACACCTCGCTGTATTTCCCCTACAGCGGCGGGACTCAGCTCCAGACACTCGAGAACTTCACCAGCGACTACGCGGGTGCCAACTCGACCTACGCGGGAATGGCAGCGTGGGTCTCGGTTCAGGATCGGGTGATCACTCAAGCCACGATGCCGACCGCGGTGTGCGAGACGGAAGAGGGCGGCATCATGAGTGCCGCCGACTTTGCGCTGTTCGAGGCATGGTTTGAGCAAGGCGTCCCCGATGGCGCCTCGTTCACGCCTCCAGGCTAGACTCCCGCCCCCGACGCAAGAAAGGGCGAGCCCGGCATGTGCCGGCCCGCCCTTCTTGTTGTGGTGCAATGGAGACCGCTAGGCCGTGGCGGTGGGCTCGGGCCGAGGCGGCAGGGGCCTCTTCGCGGCTTTGATGCCGACGTCCGCGTCGGCCTTCACATCCGGATGCACTTCGAGTTCGGCAACGCCACCGGGCACCACGAGCTCGGCCACAGGATGCCCCTCGGGGATCTCCTCACCGTTGCTGAAGCGCTTAATCTTCGGCAGCGGGTTGGCCTTCTCGTGCTTCTCCAGCTGCTTCTCCAGCGAGTCCTTGATCTCGTCCTCGAGCGTGTTCCAGCCCATTCGGCCCCGACATTTGGGGAACCGTGAACAGCCGAGCCACGGACCTCGCTTACCCCGACGCAGGTTCATCGGGGCATCACACTTGGTGCACTCGAGCTCGGTCTCGATCGGCGGAATGGACGGGTATTTGACGCCGCCCTTCTTGTCGAGGTTGAGGACGAAGTTGGTCTCCGGGTAGTTGATCGACGCCAGGAACGGGCCGAAACGACCGTTGCGGAGCTCCATCTGTGAGCCGTCCTCGGGCACGGCCACGTCGACACGCTCGGGAAGCAGCGGCCGGCCTGCCCGGTCGATCGGGGCCGAGTAGTCGCAGTCGGGGTACGTCGAACACGACAAGAAGCGCCCGTTTCGCCCGAAGCGGTACAGGGTCTGGGACCCGCACTTGGGGCACTTGTACAGCGCCGGCTGCGTCTCAGCCTTGGCGTGCGTCATGCTCTCGTGCGCGACTTCGAGGGCCTCGGTGAACGGGCCGTGGAAGCGGGTGAGCATCTCCTGCCAATCGCCTTCGTCGTCCTCGATGCGATCGAGTTCGTCCTCCATCGAGCGCGTGTAGCCGATCGACATCAGGCTCGGGAACGCCTCGACGAGCTTGTCGGTGACGACCTCGCCAAGGTCGGTTGCGTAGAACCGACGGTCGAGCTGCTCGACGTAGCGGCGGCCTTGGATGACGCTGATGATCGACGCGTAGGTCGACGGACGACCGATGCCCTCGGCTTCGAGCGTTTTGACCAGCGAGGCCTCCGAGTAGCGAGGCGGCGGCGAGGTGAACTTCTGGTCCGGGTTGATGGCGAACGGGGCTGCCTCGTCGCCCTCGGCAAGCTCGGGCAACGTCTGCTCGTCGCTGGCTGTCGGGACACCGGCGACCTTGTAGAAGCCATCGAACGCAAGCACGCGCCCGGTCGCCTTGAGCGTCGCACCGGACTTGGTGTCGGAGCGCTCGTACAACACGGCGGTGGCGTCCCACTTGGCGGGCACCATCTGACCAGCCACAAACCGTCGCCAGATCAGATCGTAGAGCCTGAACTGGTCGGGGGTCAGCGACTCTTCGAGATCGGCGGGACGCCTCGAAGCGGCGGTCGGGCGAATCGCCTCGTGAGCCTCTTGCGCGTCCTTGTTGGAGGACGACCAGGTGTTGGGCTTCTCGGGCAGGTACTCGGCGCCAAACTCGGACACGAACGTACGCGCCTCGGCGACGGCCTCGGGCGACAGGTTGGTGGAGTCGGTACGCATGTAGGTGATGAGACCGACCTGGCCTTCGTCGCCGGGGACCTCGATACCTTCATACAGCTGCTGCGCGGCCCGCATGGTTCGCTGGGCGGTGAAGCCGAGCTGGTTGGCCGCAGCGATCTGCAGACTCGACGTGATGAACGGGCCTGGTGGGCGCGACGTCGTGCGCCGGGTGTCGATCGACTTGATCGCGTAGCGGGCCTTGGGGTCCAGCGTGCCGTTCACGGCGCGTTTCACCTGCGCAGGTCCCTTACCGTCCGGGTCGGGCGTGTTCTCGACCGTCACGTCGGTGAGGCCCACCGCCTCGGCGACAGCCGCAATCTGCTTGGAGAGGTCCTTCGGGGACTCGGCCTTGCAGCTGACGTCGAACTTCTTGCCGTCGATCGAGACCAGCTCGGTCTTGAGTCCCTGATGCTCGGCCAGCCACGCGTTGCGAGCCTTGAGCGTGGGCGGTTTGTTTTTCTCGTCGCGCTGCGCGAGCAGTTCAGTCCAGCTCTCGGCGAGCTTCGGTGCCTTGCCGGGGTCGAGCGCCAAGTGAGCGGTGACCTTCCAGTATTCGTCGGGCACGAACGCCTCGATCTCGCGCTCCCGCTCCACGATGATGCGAACCGCGACCGACTGCACCCGACCGGCGGAGAGTCCCCGTGCGACCTTCTTCCACAGCAGCGGCGATGCCTGATAGCCGACGATGCGGTCGAGGATTCGACGGGCTTGCTGCGCGTTGACCTTGGCCACGTCGATCGCGTTCGGCTCGGCGAACGCACGCTGAACCTCGGTCTTGGTGATCGCGTTGAACACCACACGCTTGGCATCGAGAGGCTCGACGCCAAGTTCTTGAGCGAGGTGCCATGCGATGGCCTCTCCCTCACGGTCAAGGTCAGTCGCAAACCAGATTTCGCTGGCGTCCTTGGCGAGGCGCTTGAGCTCGTTGACCGTCTTGGCCTTGCCGGGCAGCACCTCGTAGGTGGGCGAGAAGTTGTTGTCGAGGTCGACGCCGGGCACCGGCATCTTCACGCCTTTGGGCGCTTTGGCAGGCAGGTCGCGAATGTGGCCGACCGAGGCGTGAACGACGAAGTCGTCACCGAGGTACTTGTTGATCGTCTTGGCCTTGGCAGGAGACTCGACGATCACCAGCTGACGGCCCGAAGCGTTGCCGCCGACTTTGGCCTTCTTCTTGGTCGCCTTCTTCTTGGTGACCTTCTTCGCGCTGGTCTTCTTCGCAGCGGTCTTCTTCGCGACCTTCTTCTTCGCCACCTTCTTTGCGCTGGCCTTCTTCGCGGCCTTCTTCTTGGTGACCTTCTTCTTGGTCACCTTCTTCTTGGCGACCTTCTTCTTGGTCACCTTCTTCTTCGCGCCCGCCTTCTTGGAGGATTTGGACGCGGAGGGGCTCTTCTTGGCAGTGGCCATCGGGTGTACTTCGAGCGCGGGGAGCGCAAAGGCCGCCTTTTCGGGGGCCGGTGGGACGCGAATGTATGCGGTTTGTCGGGCAACGCCAACGCGCAATTGGCGCTATTCCGACGACAAAACACAGGACAGAGGGCAACGGAGCCCGGTCAGTCCGAGATATGGAGGTTTTCCGCCGACTTTCCCTCACCCGAAGCGAAGGGCCGGGTGAGGGCTGCCGAACGAGAAACGCCGCGGGAAGGCGCGTTTGTCGCCTACCGCAGCGTCCTTGGCGCAGCCGAACTGCCGGACTAAACGCCGGCGACGGGCGGCGCGAGCTGGCCCAAGTTGATGAGCTCGCACGCGTTCAAGTAGCCCTCGACGTCGGTCGGACAGACCTCAGTGGGCTGCAGCGCCATGCAGAAGCCGCGCTGGTCAGCAACCGTGAGCTGGTCGAGGCACTGCGAGAAGTCGGAGTCCGGGTCCTCGAAGTCGGTCACGCCGTTGGCAAACGTCCCGCAGCCCTGACCGTTGGGGTCTTGGTGCGTCTCGTGCCGAGCGGGCTTCCAGTCCGTGCGCCCGCCGCGGATGTCGGTGCCCACCGCCGGGCGCCAGGTCCCGTCTTCGTCCTGGACGCAGTCCTCTGCTTCGAGCTCGACGGTCTGGCAGCAAACGCGTCCCTCGCCGCAGACCGCCAGCTTGTCGCTGTCCTCCCACGTGGGGTTACACGGAACCGGGCAGTTCGCCGCAGTCGCCTCGAACAGACCCGCGCCGGACGGAAGATCGCCGGTCCGGACGCACATGCCTTTGGTGCCCAAGCCGTTGTTGGCGCCCGAGAAGTAGGCCGTCGTGCCATCCGCCGTACCCGGGATGTTCGTGTAGAACGGCAGACCGCCACCCACTGCTGCAGGGTCGTCCGAGCAACAGAAGTGCGTGTCAGGGCAGTTATCCGACTGACGCGGATTACAGCGGAACGCAACTGTTGGGTAGTTGACGTCAATGCACGAGGTCGCAACCACGGCACCGAGGCCCACAGCCAGGCCATTGAGGACAAGAAAACGAAGGACTCGCAATGACCGCATGGATCCGAGCAGAAGGTTGCACGGCCGGGCGGCGATGTAAAGTTCCGCGCGGACCCCTCGGACGACCCGGTAAAACCCTTCAAAACGGCCCGCAGGGCCGCCGCTGTGCGTTTGCAACAGGGTGTTGTGCCGACCTTTGAAATCTCGCAGTGCTTTGGCGCGTCGAGGGGGTGGAGGCTACGATCGGATCGATGCGCTACGAGGGCACCACGCGCCAAAAACACCAGATTCTCGGCAGAACACCACGCTTGGCTCGAGGGGCGGCTTGGACACTGTGTTTGGCATTGGGCTGCTCGGGGGCCAGTAAGGAGGGCAAACCCGCAGATTCCGAGCTGGGGCGCACCACCGCCTTCGGGAACGCAGATGAGTCAGATCCCGCCGCCGAGATGGTCGCGGAGGACGCCGATCAAGACGTGATCCTGCCGTTGGGAGAGATCACGAAGGTCAGCTTCCGCGAACATCCCGCAGGGGTCGCGTGGGTCATGGCGGCGGGCGAGGAGCCGACGCAGATGGACATCGGGCAAGCGGAAGCCCGCGGCTACACGATCGTGGACCTGTCCAACGGCTGGACGCCCTACATCTTCAGCGAGAAGACACCCGGCGCCGAGGACTCGACCAAGAACAAGTATCGGGCGAAGTACATCGGGCTCGCCAACGACCGCATCGACTCCGACGGCGATGCTCTGCCCAAGCACGGGCACAACTATCTCGAGCTCTACGGGATCCCACCCGCGTTGTCGGTGGTGAAGGCCGAATGGGACGAGCACGACAGTGACGTCGAGCCCTGTCTTGAAGAGGCAGGATTCGATCCCCAAGCGTTCACGCGATTCGGCGGGAAGATCGTCTACAAAAAGTCCGGTCAGAACAAGCGCAACCGGACCGCCCGTGCCCGCAAGGCACGGCTGCAAAAAGCCATGCGCAAGGCCAAACTCAAGTTCGACGTCGCCGAAGACCTCGAGGCAGCCAAGAGCGACGCACGCACCAAGAGCGCGTACGCAAGCTGGCGAGAGATGCAGGATGAGGTCGAGGTCATCGAGAACGCACAACGGCGGTTCCGCTGCGAGCGACTGTTCAGCAACGGAACCGGAGGCCGAGGCAAGTTCAAGGCCGGCATCTACGACTCGCCCACGACCCATGCGCTGGCCGAGTTCGAGCGCAAACACGACCTGATGGGCTGGGGTCACTTCAAGCGGGACAACCTCGACATGCTCGCGCTCATGCCCGACGAGGCCAGCCACGAGCGGCTGCTTCGTGTCCTCACCGAACGGGTCGTGACGTCCGCGGGACTCATCGAGGATGGCTCCGCAGCCCAGTGGAAGCGTGACGACTACCGATACAAGGACACCGACGGAAACGAGCATCCACTCCGAGACGTCGTGACCGAGTACAGCGCTGCGGCCGTCGAAGCCCTCGGCTTGCAAACTCCCGAGTCCGCGCAGGCTTCTCTCGCCAAACTGTCCGACCTGGGTGAGGGCAACTTCGAGAACCTCCTCGTCGCCATCAAGATGCCGCCCAAGCCGGCCTACTACAGCGAGAACATGACGTTCTCCGCGCTCATCGACCGTGGGGACGTCTGGTACGAGTTCCCATACACCGAGGACGGCCGCAAAAAATCACAACCGCGCGCTCGGTACCCGCACATCACCGTCTACGTGCACTACGCCGACCAGAAGATTCCGCTGGTGCACTGGCGCACGACCATCGGGGCGTGGCGCAGCGAGTCCAACGAGGGCGAGATCATGCTCAAGTACAAGAACTCCGACGTCGGAGCTCGGGTATGGAAAGACATCGTCGCTGCCCCGGTCTGGATCCCGCCTGCGACCACCCCTCCCTCCTCGCTGATCAAGGGCAAGTGGAAGAACGGCAAGTTCCGCCGAGGCGTGAACTACGACGAGATCGGCCCCGGCTTCCGGTCCGCGTACGGCCTGGTCGCCGCCTACCACATCAAGCAGTCCAAGGACTCTGAGGGCAACGTCGTATCGGAGTTCGACAACTCGATTCGAACCCATGGCAGCGTCGACTACATGTCCATCTTGCGGCGCTACTCGCACGGGTGTCACCGGCTGTACAACATGGACGCGGTGCGGTTGTTCGCGTTCGTGTTGCAGCACCGCGAATACACCCGCGTGGGGCAGATCCCGGTGGGCGTGGGTCGGCACCTCGATGTGGACGGGCGCAGCTACCACATGAAGATCAACACCCGCGGGTACAAGTACGAGCTCGTCGAGCCCATCCCGCTCGAAGTCACGCGCGGCCGAATCCGAGGCAGTCGTTCCTCCGTCCTCGAGGGCTATCACGCGCGACCGCTGACCGAAGAAGAGAAGGCGGCGCAAGCGGAGGCCGCAATGGAAGCGGCCGGCGAAGCGGTCGAAGACGCACTTACCCCGTTCTTCTAAGGGATACGCTGACCGGGATCCGGCACAAAGGCCCGCAGGAATCTAGCCTCAGGCCGTGTGTGAAACGCCGCGCGAGTGAACATGGCCCCGCCCCCCGCAGACTGCTAGGTTCCGCGCCCGTGGAACCTCAGTTCCAGTCTTCGTTCGAGCGCCACCTTCTTCAGGAGCAGCGCCGTGCCGTCTTGCAGGCGCTGTCGGACAGTGTCCCCCAAGAGGCGACCGTTGGCGATCTCGTCGACGCAGCGCGTGCGCTGGGGTGGAGCCATCCGATGGGCGCGCTGACCTTGCAGGACTTCGCCGACGCGCTGCTTCGAGATGCGACCTCCGAGGAAGAACCCGACGAGGTGAACGCAGCCCCGATCGTCGCCGATACGCCTCCCGAACCGGCGGGCAAGGCGAAAAAGAAGGCAAAGAAGAGAGTGGTCGCGAGCCCAACAGCCACGACCGGCGTGGCCCCCAAGGCGAGCGAGCGAAGCTCGAACGCAGCCCTCGAGGCCCTCAAGTCCAAGCTCGACGCAGACGAGCCGATGAGCCTGGAAGAGGCGGCCGAGGCCCTGATCCCCATCGTCGGCAACATGCAGACGGCGACCATGCAGCAACTCGAGGAGTTCACCGGGATCGGTCGACGAAAGCTCCGCTTCCACATCGGGCAGCTTGTCCGACATGGGCACCTCGAGCGCCACGGTATGGGACGTGGGACGCATTACACTACGTGCAGCTAGTGCGATCGGACGCCGATTGTAGACGCTGGCCGCCAATGTTCGGCGGTCCACGACGGTCCAACGCATGCCCCACAACGTGATGAGACGCCGAGCCAAGACCACGACCGCCTCCCTGTTTGTTGCAGCCGTAGCAGGCTTGGCCGCTTTTGCCGGCGAGGCCTCCGAAGCCCAGGCCGCCCCGTCCCCGGGCAACCGCATCGCGAGCCGCGGTGGCAACACCGGTGTGGGTCTGAGCCTGGGCGACCCGATGGGGTTGTCGGTCAAACACTTCTTCCATCCCGCCCATGCGCTGCAGTTCCATGTCGCTTGGCTCCCGCTGCACTACGGCGATGGCGGCGTCGGGGTCGACTACCTTTGGACACCCGGCGTCTTCGTCTCGAACAGCACCTTCGACTTCATGCCGTACTTCGGCTTGGGCGTCGCAATCGGGTTCGACAACAACCAAGCGGGACTCATCGTGAAGCCTCCGGTCGGGCTGGCGTTCCACTGGAAAGAGGTGCCCATCGACACGGTGCTCGAGGGGACTTGGTCCCCGTACATGATCTACGGGCCCTGCGGTGGCCGGAGCGCTTGCTTCAGCGCGGCGCACGGGGACATCTCGATCAAGGCTCGTTACTACTTCTAGGGAACCCCCTAGAGCGCCCCGAAGCCCGCAACGGCCAGCAGCTTGGTGGTGACCCCCGGGATTCCGCCGGGGGGGAGCTGACCCGGCGCGACCCATGCGGTCTCGACGTCTGCCACGAGTGCGGGACGGCGGCGTACGGACGTGGTCATGACGTTGAGTTCCCAGATCCGGTGGGTGAACACATGCCGAACCTCGCCGAGGGAACGCCATGTTTCCAGCGAGTCCGGCGCGGAAAACACCGCGCCGAGTTCGGTGGGCCCATCCTCGTCAATGACCAACGGAAGGCACCACATGCCGGCAAGAAGCCCAGTCGCGGGGCGCTTCACCATGAGCAGTCGATTGCGGCTGATGACCGCCAGCCCGCAAAGCCTATCGACGGGCTGCGGCGTCCGTTTCTTCGGCGCCGGGATGACACGTGTCCGCTCCGTCGCGTGCGCATTGCAGTGGGGACGCACCGGGCAGCTCTCGCACCGCGGGTTCTTGGGCACACACACGGTCGCCCCCAACTCCATCAACGCTTGCGCCAACACTCTGGGTCGGCCGCGTTGCAGGATCGCCTCCGCCAACGTCCAGTGGCCGGCCGCGCCTGCGTCCTGCAACTTGGGCTCTTCGATTCCGCACACCCGCGACAGAACCCGCGCGACGTTGCCGTCGACCAAGGGTTCCGGGCGGTCGAAGGCGATCGACGCGATGGCACCACACGTATAGCGCCCGACCCCTGGAATCGCGCGCAAGGCCTTCCCCTCGTGGGGCACGGTCCCCGCGTGCTCGTCCCGAACATGCCGCGCTCCTTTGTGCAGGAGCCTGGCCCGCCGGTAGTAGCCCAAGCCACTCCAGGCCTCCAGCACATCGGATTCCTCGGCGTCGGCGAGAGCAAACACGGTCGGAAACCGCTCCAAGAAGTCGGTGTAGTAACGCTCGACCGTCTCGACTCGGGTCTGCTGCAGCATGATCTCCGACACCCAGATGGCGTAGGGGTCCCGAGTGCGGCGCCAGGTGAGGTCGCGGTGAGAGGCCTCGAACCAGGGCGCTAAATCGTCCGCAAGCGCGGTCGCAAGGGCCGAATCTGGAGCATCCGTCACGGTCCCGAGACTGGCATGGCCATCCCGACTTGGCGAGGGATGGGCGAGTCGGCTAAGACGTCTGGCTCAGGACCGGCATGTTCCGCAAGCGCGACACCCACATCCACTTCGTCGGCATCGGCGGCATCGGCATGAGCGGCATCGCCGAAGTGTTGGTCAACCTCGGCTACCGAGTCACCGGAACGGACATCAACGAGAGCGACACGACCCGTCGCCTCACCGAGCTCGGGGCGACGGTCTACCGCGGTCACAGCCCCGAGTACCTCGGCGACGCAGATGTCGTGGTCACATCGAGCGCTGTCACGCGTGACAACTCCGAGGTGGTCGCCGCGCGGCAGCGCAAGATTCCGGTCATTCCCCGGGCGGAGATGCTCGCGGAACTCATGCGTCTCAAGGAAGGCATCGCGGTCGCCGGGTCACACGGCAAGACCACGACCACCTCCCTCATCGCCTCGATCCTCGCGGCCGCCGACCTCGACCCCACCGTCGTCATCGGAGGCAAGGTCAACCAGTTCGGGAGCAACGCGCGACTCGGACAAAGCGACCTGCTGCTCGCCGAAGCCGACGAAAGCGATGGCTCGTTCCTCTATCTGACCCCGACCTTCGCCGTCATCACCAACATCGACAACGAGCACCTCGAGCACTACGGCACCCTCGAGCGAGTCCTCGAGGCGTTCGTGGGGTTCGCCAACCGGGTGCCCTTCTATGGCAGCGCGGTCGTGTGCATCGACGATCCCAACGTTGCGGGCGTATTGCCCCAGCTGCACAAGTCGATCACGACCTACGCGATCGCGCGCACGGACGCCGACTACGTCGCTGCCGAAGTGCGGCACGAAGGCGCCAAGACCTCGTTCCGGGTGCTCTGCAAAGGTCACGACCGCGGCACCTTCACGCTCGCGATGCCCGGCGTCCACAACGTGGCCAATGCACTGGCCGCCATCGCCATCGCAGACCTGTTCGAGATCCCCTCGGAAACCATTCGAAAGGGGCTCAACGACTTTGACGGCGTACAGCGCCGCTTCACCCTCCAGGGCGAAGCCAAGGGCGTGATGGTGGTGGACGACTATGCGCACCACCCCACCGAGATTCGCGCCACGATCGGCGGGGCACGAACCAGCTTCAGCGACAGGCGGCTCGTCGCGGTCGTCCAACCGCACCGCTACAGCCGACTGCGCGACAACTTCGAGGAATTCGTCGCCTGCCTCGACGACGCAGACACCGTGGTCATCACCGATGTGCACCCCGCGGGCGAGTCGCCAATCCCGGGGATCGACGGCGAGGCCCTGGCCAACGCACTCCGCGCGCGGCACCCCGACAGGCCCGCCCAACACGTCAGCGACTTCGACGCCCTCCCCGAACAGCTCGCGTCCATGTGCCGCTCAGGGGACCTCGTCCTGACGCTGGGTGCGGGCTCGGTCACACGGATCGGGCCAAAGCTCATCAAGCAACTCGAAGCGACCTAGCGTCGCGGAACAGGGCACTCGCGGGTGCCGGGTCTCGCCGCGGCCTGTTAGCCTGCGGCCCATGACCGCTTCGATCCTCGACCAACTCCGCACCTCCATCGAGGAAGCGATTCCCGGCGCCACCGTCCAGGTGAACGGCGGAGGCGGGCACTACACGCTCGACGTCCTCTCCGAGGCCTTCGAGGGCAAGAACCGCGTGCAGGCACAGCGGCTGGTGCTCAGCTCGATCGCCCACCTGATGAAGGGCGACGGCGCGCCCGTGCACGCGGTCGATTCCCTCACCACGCGGACTCCGTAGGGCCTGCGTCGGCGAACCGCAGTCGGATCAATCGATCCGCGCTGCGATCCAGTTGCGCAACGCATCGATAACCGGCTTACGAAGCTCGGGCGGTTCGTTGTGCAGCTCGTGGTAGTAGCCCTCGAACGACTGAAGTGTCTGGTCGTTGTCCTCGGGCGTCGGAAGCGTCGAGAACGCCTCGAGGCTCGCGGCGTGGTCGCAGATTTTGTCGCCGGTGCCTGCGTACCAATACAGCGGCAGCTTCAGGCCGCGCACGCCTTCCAGGACCCGAACACGCGCGGCGTTCATCTGCTGGAACCACCGGGCAGAGACGACCTCGACTCTCCTGGGGTCGGCAGCATACCGGGCGACCTGATCCTCGTCGCGGCTGATGTCCTTAGGATCGAGTCCGGAGGGGAGGGTCATCCCCGGGGCCACAAGCGCCGCAAACTTGCCGAGCCAAACCTTGAGCGTCGGGGGCTGCAGGGCGAGCCGCAGCAACGGTGCCGACAACAAGACGCCCCGTAGGTCGCTGGGCAAGATGTCCGCCACCAACGCGTTGAGAACGATGAGGCCCCCCATGCTGTGGCCGAACACAAACCACGGAACCACACCCGGCTTCGCGTCGGGCCGCTCCTTCGCATACGCGTCCATCACCGCCACGAGATCGTGGCCGTACTGGTCAAAGCTCTCAATGTGGCCCGGTGCTCCGCCGGACTCACCTTGGCCTCTGTGGTCGGGCCCGATGACCCATGCGCCGATCTCCTCGAGGTCCGAGGCGACATCGGCATACCGCCCGATGTGCTCCCCTGCCCCATGACTGATGACGACGACGCAGCGGATCTCCGCAGGTGTCCACGACTCCGCGCGTAGCGTGATGCCGTCAGGAGTCTCGATCTCGCGTCGCTCGTGCTTCATGGGCCGGTGCGCCGCCCCGGAGGCGACGAACTAGAAGATATCCCGAACCCAGTCCGTGATGCGACGGAACGCTCCAGGACCTTCATCTCGAGCAGACCGTTTGCCAGGGACGAGCTCCGCAGCCTCTGCCATCGGCTCGTGTGTTGCGCCGTACAGGACCAAACCGACCCCTGTGGCGAACTTGGGGTCCGACACCATCGAGGCGAAACCGCCCTCTGCGAGAGACACCACGCCATGTCGTTCCCCGCCGGGGATCGACGTCGGCACGCCCTGACGCACCGGCATCTGGAAGATGTCCTCGGCGATCTCGATCATTCCAGGCATCGCAGAGGCGCCCCCGGTGAGCACCAGGCCACTGGCCGCCAGCTCCGCACACCCGCTGGCGAGCAGCTCTTGCTGCGCCATCAAGAGGATTTCCTCGACCCTGGGCTCGATGATCTCCGCGAGGAACCGGCGCTTGAACTCGCGGGGAGGACGGGGACCGACACCGGGAACCTCGATGACATCGTCCCCCTCCACCATGCTGATCAGTGCGCAGCCGTGCTTGCGCTTGATCGCCTCGGCCTCGGACACACTGGTCCGCAACCCGTGGGCGACGTCCTGGGTGATGCGATGACCGCCCATGACGATCACCGAGGTGAACACGTTGCTGCCCTCGGAGCAGACCGAGAGGTCGGTCGTGCCGCCACCAATGTCCATGATCGCAACGCCAAGGTCACGCTCGTCTTGATGCAGGACCGCGCGCGAGCTCGCCAACGGCTCGAGGACGACTTCGATCACCTCGAGCCCCGCGCGGTTGCAGCACTTGACGATGTTCTGCACCGACGTCAGCGAAGCGGTCAGCACATGAGCCTTCACTTCCATGCGCACGCCGTTCATGCCGATGGGATCGCGGATCTGGCCCTGCCCGTCGATGATGTACTCGAGCGGGATGGTGTGCAGGATCTTCCGGTCGAGCGGGATGTTGACCGCCTTGGCCTGCTCGATCACCCGCGCGACGTCGATGTCCTCGACCTCGCGAGAGCGCATGCTGACCTGTCCAAAGCTATTGAACCCCTGCACGTGGCCGCCTGCGATGCCCACGTAGACCGACTGCACGTCCGCAGCCGCCATCTGCTCGGCCTCTGCGACGGCCGCAGCGATGCTGCCCGTGGTCGCCTCGATGTTAACCACGACCCCCTGTCGAAGGCCCTCGGAGGGGCTCGTCCCAACACCGAGAACCTCGATGCCGCTCTCGGTGACTTCACCGATGATCGCGGCCACCTTGGTGGTTCCGACGTCCAATCCGCAGATGATTTCTCCAACCTCGGCCATGACTGCTCCGTTTACTCGTATCGCGGCAGACGACTCTTGCCGCCGCGGGCTCCCTTCTTGGAGCCCTTCTTCTTGTGTTTCTTTGCGTCCTTCGCAGCGTCCAGCGCAAGCCGGTGCTCGAGCGCCCGTTGGTGTGCTTGCTCCGTGGCGTCCTCGACGAATTCCGGAGCATCTTTGGTCGGGAAGAAACTCGCGACGATGCGGTCTTTTCCCTCGAGGGCCGAGTTCGCATCGAGATGCGCGACGGCAAGCTTGTCCGACTCCTCACCCAACGCCGCACGCAGGGCGTCATATCGGGTCAGCGCAGCTTCGATGTTCGTCCGGCCCAGGCGGAGCTGACTTCCAAGGTCAGCGGTGTACAGCGTCGCCGCGCCGGTCTCGTCGATGTTGACTTCACTGAGGCGGGGCCGCTGCTTGGTCGAGTAGGCCTCGAGAATCGTCAGCGCTCGCGCCACCACCTTCTGTGCCCGCTCGGGCTCGGTGAACACCAGCGAAGCGTCGACCCCCGTGACGATCGGCAGCGTCCCGCGCTCGCCGGACTCCAAGGGCTTGAACGGGATGCCGTCTTCCCCAACGAGGAAAAAGTCCCCAGCGAGCAGGACTGCGCGTGGGCTGTGCTCTTCGACCTCGACGATCAGCGTATCGGGCAGCTCTCGAGTCACGCTCGCACGACGGACCCAAGGGTGCTCGGAGACGGCCGCGGCCAAGCCTTCGACCTCGAGCGACAGGATGTTCGTCCCGGGCGTGATGCCCATCAGCGCCCGCAGCTCTGCGTCGCTCACATGCGAGGTCGGCTCGAACAGCAACGCGCGGGCTTCGAAGCGCGGCGACGTGGTCGCGTAGTCGTATGCCTCTTGAACCCCCAGCAACGCGCCGTAGGAGAGGCCCCCGGCGATGCCGAGCCTCAACCCCCAACGTGCGGTCGTTCGGGCCCATTTGGGCATCCGCGAGAAGGCTCCGGGGGGGATCTTCTCCCCGCCGCGAGTGCGCGGAGAAGCGTTGGTACGAGCCTCCCCAGCCCCACCAGCGGTCGCTCGGGGCTGTCGTCGCTGATTGCCCGCACGTGCCGAAGTCGCCTTCTTGGCCCGTCGCCGTGGTGGGCGACTCTTGGTCTGCGTGCGCTTCGACATCGTCGTCTTTTGGGCCAATTCGGCCAGTTAGAGGGCCTTATCTCGGCAATACAGGGACACGGCCCTCAAGGCAAAAAACCGTCATCTGCCGCAGGTGCCCGGTGCAGAGCCCCTCTACGCATCCTCAGAATCCACCCGGCTGGGGTCGGCGCAGGTGCGCCCAAAACCACAAGATCCGCTCCCCTGCGGAATTCGGCCAATTGGGGGCATTTTTCAGTTGTCAGCGGATCCGACCTGCCTACAATCCAATCGCAACGAGCTGTTCATGCAGCACGTGCCCACAACAGACAGGCGAGAAGACAATGGCGAAGGCAAAGAAAGCATCCAAGAAGAAACCCCGCGAAGTGGTTGTCGTCGGCTCCAAGGTCAAGGACGTTGTCCGCAACGCCGGCCTGCGTAGCGACGGTGAGCTGGTCCAGGCCGTGTCCGAGAAGGTCCACGATCTCCTCGAGGCAGCCATCCAGCGCGCTCAAGACAACAAGCGCGGCACCGTCCGCCCCTACGACTTGTAGTCCTCTACGGTTCAACACCCCGTGCTTGCCGCTCGCGGCAGACACGAACGACAGAAGGCGTTCCGGATTCCGGGACGCCTTCTTTCGTTGGTTGTCTCCCACAAGACCGCGGCGGAGACCCGGTGGCCTCCGCTGGTCCGTGGGACATACGGCTATCGCATGAAGCCGTCGCCGTTGTCGGGGCGGCGTCGCAAGAACGCGGGGATGTCCTGCGGGTCACCGGAGGTCACCTCGGGTGCAGGCCAGCCACCACTCGAGGTGGACGACGTGTTGCGAGGTTCGGGCTGCGGCTGGGCTTGAGCCGCAGGCGCAGGCTGCTGTGCCCGCGACTGCGGCTGTTGGGCGCGCGGCACAGCGCCACGGGTCAGCGAAGGTGCGGGCTTTTGCTGCGTCCCCGCGTTCATGAACGCGTTGGCACCCTGAGGCTGACGCATCGCGGGTCCGGGGGTGACCATCTGGCGACCACGCGGGCCCATGGAACCGGCGGCCACGATCGAGCTCTGGCGACGGTGCCCGTGATTCTGAATCGCGTGCTCGAGGACTTCCTCGGCCGGCTGATGCTGATCGAACCCAGTCGCGATGACCGTGATGCGAAGCGTCTCGCCCATCGACTCGTCGATGACGGCGCCAAAGATGATGTTGCAGTCCTCGTGAGCCGCTTCCTGCACCAGTGAGGCCGCTTCTTCGACTTCGTGGAGCTTCAGGTCCGGACCCGAGGTGATGTTGATCAGGATGCCCTGCGCGCCTTCGATGGTGACGTCCTCGAGCAGCGGGCTGTTGATCGCCTGCTGGGCAGCCACGACAGCGCGCCCCTCCTCGCTGGCGATTCCCATTCCCATCAAGGCACGGCCCTGGTCGGACATGATCGTACGCACGTCGGCAAAGTCGACGTTGATGATGCCCGGGATGGTGATGAGGTCCGAGACGCCCTGCGTCGCGTGCTGAAGCACCTCGTCGGCGAGCTTGAAGCTGTCGAGCAAGCTGGTCGATGTGCTGGTCACATCGAGCAGACGATCGTTGGGGATCGTGATGAGGGTGTCGACCGCCTGCTCCAGGGTCTCGATCCCGGTGCCCGCGATACGTCCACGGCGGCGTCCCTCAAAGCGGAACGGCTTGGTGACAACGCCCACGCACAGCGCTCCACACTCGCGGGCCACCTGGGCCACGATCGGAGCGGCGCCGGTTCCGGTGCCCCCACCCATGCCTGCGGTCACAAAGACCATGTCTGCGCCCTGAAGCGCTGCGGTCAGCTCTTGAATGCTCTCGAGCGCGGCCTCGCGGCCTCGGTCGGGGTTGGCACCGGCGCCGAGGCCCCGGGTGATCGCGCTGCCAAGCTGAATGCGTGTAGGGGCCAGGTTCTTTTCGAGCGCCTGAACATCCGTGTTCGCGGTCAAGAACTCGACGCCCTCAACGTTGTGCCCGATCATCGTGTTGACCGCGTTACCGCCGGCACCGCCGACGCCGATCACTTTGATGCGGGCTTGGTCCGGATATGCGTCCTCGAGTTCGAAATGCGCCATGTCGTGGTCCGTGGTCGGGTGTTGAGATCTGGCTCCGCGCGCGTCACGGCGCGGGGCACTGTCGACCCATACAGGGAGGCGATCCGTCGTCCCAAAAAAGTGACTGATTCCGAGCCCTTGGCTGTACCGAAACAGCTCACATGCTCAATTGAGCAGCACAGTGTCACCCAAGGCCGAGGGACACCCGCATCGCTGTCCGGGCCCGTGTGTGCAGCGATACGCCCAACCAGTGCTCCAGGGCGAGCACACCTTGCCCCCAGAGCATCGGGAGACCGTCCATCGCCCGGAGGCCCCGAGACCGGGCCTGAGCGACCAGGCCCCCCGTGGGCTCGGGATACACGAGGTCGGCCACCACTGCGCGGGCGGGCAGCGCCGTCACCTCGACCGGCACCGGAAAGCCCAGCGCCCCTCCCTGCATCCCGACCGTCGTCCCGTTGACCAGCAGCTCCGCCTCACCCAGCACCGCCCACAGCTCGTCGTACCCAAGGGCCGTCACACCCGACCAACCCGGCAGAGCGCCCGGACGACGCGACACCCACTGGACCTGCACGCCCGATTCGGCCAGCGCGTGGGCCACCGCCCGGGATGCACCCCCGCCACCGAGCACCACAGCTCGGGCGGGAAGCGTGTCCAGAAGAGGACGTAGCGCCTCCATGAACCCGGCCCCATCCGTGTTTCGGCCGAGCGTGCCCGCTTCCGTGAAACACACCGTGTTGACCGCTCCGATGGCCTCGGCCTCAGGCGCGAGTTCATCCATCAACGCGAGCGCGTGGGTCTTGAGCGGGACCGTGAGATTCAGCCCCCCAAAACCGAGCGCAGCGGCCCCCACCAGCGCGTCCGCCAGCCCATCGGGGGCCACATCGAACGCGAGGTATCGGTGCGGAAGACCCAGCGCCTCGAAGGCTGCGGTGTGCATGGCGGGGGACTTCGAGTGGCCGATCGGATGCCCCAGCACCCCGAAACACCGCGCCGTGCTCACGTCCCATCCCCAGGCTTCACCGCGGTCACCGTTGCGCTGAGCGAGCCCTGGGACAGTCGAATCTGCACGGGGTCACCCACCGAGGTGCCCTCCGCGGAGGTCAGCGCGGCTCCGCCCGGGGCCACGACCACCGAGTACCCTCGCGCGAGCACCGACAGCGGAGACAGAGCGTGAAGCGATGCGGCCGACTTCGCCAACCGCAGCCGCCCCCGTTCGCCGATCGCCCGGCCGCCTCGCTCCAGCCGCACCCGCGCCGCGTCCAGGCGCGCCCGCTCGTCCTCCGCCAGACCCGCACCACGGCCGTGCAATGCCGTCTGTGCGGCCTCGAATCGGGCCCGCGCCCCTTTGGAGAGCCCGGTCCCCGCCCGCTCCAGGCGGCTCCTCAAGGACGCGAGCCGCTGCCGGTCGGACGCGACTTTCGCCCGAGGGTGCACGTTGGCCAGACGTCGCTCCAACGCCCTCAACCGAGCCCGCGCCGGCAGCACCAAACGCTGCCCGTGGGCGACGAGCCGCCCACGGTCCCCATCCAAACGGGCCCGGACATCGAGGGCTGCACGCTCCACCGCCCGGGCCATCCGGCGCTGCATCGTTTCGAGCCGATGTTGGAACGACGCCCGATCCGGAACCACCAGCTCTGCAGCGTGTGACGGCGTTGCGGCCCGGACATCGGCGACCATGTCACTGACCGAGATGTCGACCTCGTGGCCGACCGCGCTCACGACCGGTACGGGGCACGCAGCGATCGCCCGCGCCAACCGCTCGTCGTTGAAGGCCCACAAGTCCTCCACCGAGCCACCGCCGCGGCCAATGATGATCACGTCCACGTCCTCATACCCGCACAGCCGCTTCATGCCCCGGACGATGGTCCGTGGGGCATCAGGGCCCTGCACAACCGCGGAAGCCAGCAGGATCCGAGACGGGCACCGACGACGGGCGACCTTGAGGATGTCGTGAATCGCCGCGCCGTGAGCCGAGGTCACCACGCCGATCCGTCGCGGCCAACGGGGCAGTGGGCGCTTGCGGGTGTCGTCGAACAGACCCTCAGCTTGGAGGGTCTTCTTGAGCGCCTCCAGCTCCTGCATGCGAGCGCCCAGCCCAGCAGGCTCGGTTCGCTCGGCATACATCTGAAAGCGGCCGGACTTCACGAAGATGCCCAAACTGCCGTAGACGCGCAGCATTTGGCCGTCGTGCATCCGAAACTTCAGCCGCTCGACGTTGCTGCGCCACATCGTGATCGGCAGGTTCGCGAAATCGTCTTTGAGGGTGAAGTAGGCGTGTCCCGACGCCACGACGCGCAGGTTGGAGACCTCTCCTTCCACGCACAGCCGTGGAAAACGAAGCTCGAGCAAGCGGTTGGCCCCCTTCACGAGCTGGCTGACCGTCAGCACCGGTGGTTTCTCGCCCGGGCCGGGGGGGCCAGAGCCTGGCCGCCGGAAGGTGAGCTGGGACTGCGCCATGGTGCGGATGGTAGCGCTCTCGCCGGAAATTTGGCGTGGAGCATGCTTGGCCGCTCTACTCCCCCTGTGAAGGTCCGTGCACTGGCAGCGTTCGTGGCGCTGTGCGCCTCAGGGTGTGGAAAGGTCGACTTCTTTGAGGAGCTGCAATCCGCAGACTCGGTCGAGGAGGACACCGAGGCCGGAGATACCGACACCGACACCGACGGCGACACCGATACCGACGGCCAGCCGTCGGGGGACTGCGAGTTTCCGGCCGATGACCGGTGCAGCACCCAAGACGGCATCGAGCAGTGCCACCCCGACACGCTCACGTTCGAGACCTTCGACTGTCACGTGCTGTGCGGCGAGTTCGTGAACCTCAGCTGCATCACCACGGGAACGGCCCAGCACGCCTGTTACTGCGTAGAGCCCGGGCTCAACAAGCAGCTCTCGTGCACGGAGCTCGAGTCATGCCTCGCGACATGTTCCTCGGGAGCCTGCGAGGACCAGTGTTTCGCCCGGACCACAGCCTCCACCGTGCGGCTGTATGGCTCGCTGGTGTTCTGCGCCAACGACGACTGTCACCAGGTCTGCATCGACAACCCGCAACTGTGCGGGCTGTGCATTCAGGAGACCATCGCCGAAGGCCGGGGCATGTGTGGCCTGCCTCGTTCGGTCTGCAACAACGACATCAACGACGACCCCAACGCTCCGTGGGGCTGAGCACATGATCGACTTCGACGCCCTCGGAGCCTCGCTCGAGCGCGCGTGGGCTGGCGCGGACCGAGATGAAGAGCGGTTCCCGGACCTCGCAGCGGACGCGTTCGAAGGCCTCGCCGAGCGGTTTGATGCCGAGCGGTTCTTCGACGCGGTCCTCGACCCTCAGCAACCGGGACGCCAACACCTGGCCCCGACGGGCGCATTTGCGCAGCCGGGTTTCACTGCATTCCATGGAGAAGGGTTCGTCCTCGAGGTCTACGTCTGGTCGAACTCGCTGTCGGCGATCCACAACCATCCGTTCTGCGGTGCCTTCACCGTGCTGCATGGACACAGCATCCAGGCTCGTTATGGGACCTCGAAGCCCAGCCGGGCCGGCGCACGCGGGCAGCTGCTCGACGTGCGCCTGCGGGCCCTTGACCGGATTCGCAGCGGCGACGTTCGCAAGTTCTCGCTGCGCCGCTACCCGCTGATCCACGCGCTGATCCACATCCCGGTGCCCACGATCTCCATGGTCGCGCGCACCGTCCGAACCGAGGGCTACCTGCGCTACCTGCCGCCCTCGATCGCGCTGCCGATGGAGCCGCTGCCCGAGCCCGCGGCGCGGCGCGTCGCGTTGCTCGAGACGTTGGTGCACATCGGCCACCGGGGGGCCTTGGACCGCGTGTGCACGGCGCTGCGCTCCGCCGACTTCGAGACGGCCGTGCACCTGCTGTCGACGACCTGGCCCGGGGCCGATGAAGAAGCCCGGGAGGCGCTCTGGAACGCGGCGGGCGAGCTGCACGGGGACCGCCAAGAGGCGATCGAGGCCGGCCTCTCCCGCGCGCGACGGCTCGAAGAGGCGACCGCCATCCGCTGCGGTCTCCAAGACCCCCAACACCGCCTGTGTGCGACAGCGCTGGCGTATGCGGAGGCCCGCAGCCACGTCGAGGCTGTGCTGGGCGAGTCCAGCGCCGAGACGAGCGCGCTGCTGCATGCCTTCATCGACGAGGCCGGTCTGTTCGACTCGGGTGAAGAAGCCAGCGCGACGATCGCCCATGGTCTCGTCCATGGAGAAGACGACGCCGCCATCCTCGCCACACTGGTTCAGCAGTACGGGGCCGAGGCCATCAACGCCCAGCGAGACGCCATCGTGAGCTACGCGAACGAATCGATCTTCTCGGTCCTGCGCCGCTGAGGCTTTCCGCTCCGGCGACGCGCTCGGCATCGCCTCGCCTCGCCTCCTGTGGCCGGGTACCCTCCGGCGCATGCCCGAGTCCGTTGCGATCCACGACCTCGTCGCCGGCCCCGAGAGCACCGGAACGCTCCGCGTCGATCACCGCGAGGGCCCCGACGCGACCCCGCTCGTGCTGCTCGGCGGGATGACGCAGACCCTCGCAAGCTGGTCGGGGCAACTCCGCCCGATGAGCACCAAGCGTCCGGTCATGGCGTATGAGGCGCGAGGGCAAGGCGGAACCGAGCTGTCGGTCGACGACTGTAGCTTCGACCAACACGTCCGAGACTTCGAGGCGCTGCTCGACGTGAAGGGTCTGCAGCAGGTGGACCTCGCCGGGTTTTCGTTCGGAGGACGGGTCAGCCTGGCCGTCGCCGCCACCCTACCCCACCGGATCCGGCGACTGGTCGTCAGCGGCGTCGCCTTGGACCGCGGTGTGCTGGGCAAACTCATCGTGCAGGGATGGATCGCCACCCTGAGGACCGGCGACCTCGAGGCGCTCGCCCGGGTCAGCCTTCCGGACATCCTCGGGCCGGCCTACCTCGAGAAACACGCACACCTCGTGGAGGGCATGGTGAAGGCCGCCAAGACGCGGAACCGATACGATGGAGTCAAGGCCCTGTTCGAACAGACAATGAACCTGCCCGCCGACAGTCCGTGGCACCCGCGCGCGCTGGTGCCCAGGGTACAAGCGCCTGTACTGACGATCGGAGGCAGCTTGGACCGACTCGCCCCGCCTTCCGAAGTCCGCGCGCTCGCACAGCTGTGCGGCGGTGACTTCCTGGAGGTTCCCGATGCGGGCCACACCGTGGCAATCGAGGCACCTCAGACCTGGCGTGACGCGGTCGAGACCTTCCTCGACCGATAGCGTGTGTCGCGAGTCGCCCGGGCCTGCAGGGTCGGGTAGGCTCCCCTGGTGGCGGGCAGCAGCTTCGGCAAGCGCTTCGTGGTCACCACGTTCGGCGAGTCCCACGGGGGTGCGGTCGGCGTGGTTGTCGACGGATGCCCCGCAGGTCACCCGTTTCCCAGCGTTGCGATCAACGCACAGCTACAACGGCGTCGTCCCGGGCAAAGCCGGTTGACCTCCAGCCGCGCGGAAGCGGATGCGTTCGAGGTGCTCTCGGGCGTGGACCCCAGCACCGGCAAGACGCTCGGCACCCCCCTCGCGCTCGCCGTCCGAAACAAGGACACCAAGAGCCACCACTACGAAGAGTTGGCCAAGCTCTACCGCCCTTCGCACGCCGACTACACCTACGATGCGAAGTACGGCGTGCGCTTCGTGGCCGGCGGCGGTCGAGCATCAGCCCGCGAAACCGTCGGACGGGTCGCAGCCGGCGCGCTCGCAGAGGACCTGCTCGCCACGGTTGGGGTGTCCATCGTCGCCTGGGTCGACTCGATCGCCGACGTCAACGCGGGGGCCGTCGACGCCGAGTCGATCGAACGTGCCGCCGTCGATGCCCACCCCTCGCGTTGCCCCACGCCGGACGCCGCGGCGCAGATGGAGGCTCGTATCGACGCGGCCCGTAGCGATGGGGACACCGTCGGCGGCGTGATCCGCTGCGTTGCGCGAGGGGTCCCGTTGGGCCTCGGAGAGCCTGTGTTCGACAAACTCACGGCGGATCTCGCCCACGCCATGATGAGTCTTCCAGCCAGTCGCGGCTTCGAGATCGGTGAGGGCTTCGCCTCGACGCGCATGCGCGGCACCGCCCACAACGACCCGTTTGAGCCCGACCCCGGCCGAACCCACGGCGGGGACGGCATTCGAACGAGGACCAACAACTCCGGCGGTATTCAGGGCGGCATCTCCAACGGGGAAACGATCCGCTTCGCCGTGGCGTTCAAACCAGTCGCCACCGTGTTCGTGCCCCAAGACACCGTCGACCAAGCGGGCACGGCCGCCGTCTACAAGGCGCGGGGCCGCCACGACCCTTGTGTGCTGCCTCGTGCGGTCCCGATGGTCGAAGCCATGGCCGCGCTCACGTTGTGCGACCATTGGCTGCGCCACCGCACGTCACAGGTTGAGGACCTCCAGCGATGAAGGCCCTCAAAGCGATCAACGGTGGTCGGTCGGGGCGACCGGGCGACGAAGCCCGGGTCCTCGCCCCAGGTGCGCCGCGCTCCCCTGGCCCCTGCCCGAACGACCTCGCCCAGCATCTGGAGCACGGCGAGGTCCTCGCGTGGTGGGGCGAGAAGCTCAATGTGCAGTTCGGACTCGCGGCGATCACCCTCGGAGCCGCCGTCGTCGCGCTGCTCCTGGTCACCGGGTTCGCACCGACCTTCTGGGCCCAACCGTTCTCCGATCTCTGGCCGCCCGTGGTTGTCTTGCTGTCGCCGACGCTGCTCGTGTTGGCCCGAGAGACCGCGTCTCGAACCTCTCTGCTCGTCACCAACACTGCAGTCATCGAGATCCCCCGCGGCGGCGCCCCTAAAAGGCTCGCGTTTCAGGCGATCGCCGGAGTTCAGCGGGACTGGGTTCGCGGAGGCTTGAGGGTCGATGGGCCGAACACGGCGCTGCACGTGCCGACGTCCTTGATGGAAGAGTCGGGCAAGGCCGTGCGCTCGCGTCTCAAGGGACGTGTCCGGACTCCGCAGGACGTGACCGATCCGCTACGCTGGCTCTCGTGAGCCCCTCTCGCACGCTTCTGTCGTCGGCCCGACGGGTCGTCGTCAAGCTTGGCACCGGCGTCGTCACCCACGGTGGTGACGGGGTCGCCCTCGGACGGCTCCACGCGATCGTCGAGGACCTGGCTGGACTGCGGACCCGGGGGGTCGAGGTCCTCCTCGTCAGCAGTGGCTCCGTCTCGATGGGCGCGCAGGCGCTGCAGCTGGACGAGCGTCCTCGCTCGCTCGGCGTCCGCCAGGCTTGTGCCGCCGTGGGCCAGGGACAGCTTCTCTCGCTGTACAGCCAGGCCTTCGGCCAGTTGGGGGTCACCGTCGCTCAGGTCCTGCTGACCCAAGACGACCTCGGCGACCGAGACCGCGCCCTGTGCCTTCGGACCACGTTGCTCCGGCTGCTCGAGCTCGGCACGGTCCCGGTCCTCAACGAGAACGACAGCGTGTCCGTTCGAGAGCTGGTCGAGCACCGCAAGGAGGCCTTCGAAGGCTTCGGTGACAACGACGGGCTTTCCGCACTGCTCGCCGTCGCAGTCGACGCCGACGCCCTCGTGCTGATGACGGACGTCGACGGCTTGCACACGGCGAACCCGGCCACCGATCCGAGCGCGGAGCGCATCGACGCCCTGGAGCACATCGACGAAGCGACCCGGCAGCGGGCTCGCGGGGCCTCGAGCACGGGAACCGGGGGCATGGCCAGCAAGCTCGATGCTGCCGCCGTCGCGTGTGATTCCGGCATCGTCACGCTGATCGTCGACGGCAAGACGCCCGAGGTCACCTCTCGCGGCCTCGCTGGCGACGCCGTGGGCACCGTCATCTGGCCCCGAGACCGTAAGTCCGCACGGAGGCGACACATCGCAGCAGGCGCACCGCACTGCGGAGCCCTCATCGCCAACGCGGGTGCGCTCGAGGCCCTGCGGGTGCAAAAAGCCTCGTTGCTCCCCGTGGGGGTCGTCGAAGTCCACGGAGAGTTCGCCCGCGGGGATGTTGTCGAGGTGCGCGATGCCTCGGGCCGGGTTCACGGCCGTGGGCTCGCCAACTACGACGCACAAGCCTGCCGCGCGGTGGCGGGCCGACACAGCACCGAGCTTGCCAACATCCTGGGCTACCGGGGCTACGACGCCGTCATCACGCGGGACAACCTCGCTCTCACCGACGTTTGACATGACCACGGACACCGTCTCGATTCCCGACCGCATTCGTGCGGCCAAAGCCGCCGGCGCGGCACTCAGTCGCGCTCCGGCGAAGCGGCGGCAAGACGCGCTTCTCGCGATGGCGAATGCGCTGGAGGACCCCGGTGTCCGCACCGAGCTCCGCCAGGCCAACGATGCCGACCTCATCGACGCCCATGCGGCCCACGCTCGCGGTGAACTCAGCGACGCGCTCGTTCGCCGACTCAAACTCACCGACGCGAAGCTCGAGGTCCTCGCCACCGGGCTCCGGCAACTCGCCACCCAGCCCGACCTCGTCGGCACTGTGCTCGAGAGCCGCGAGCTCGACGACGGACTCACCCTGTCGCGTGAGTCGTGCCCCCTGGGCGTGATGGGCATCGTCTTCGAAGCCCGGCCTGACGCGGTCCCGCAGATCGTCGGTCTCGCCCTGCGCACGGGCAACGCGGTCGCCCTCAAGGGAGGACGGGAGGCGACGCGAAGCAACGCTGCGATGGTCGCCGCATTGCACCGCGCGCTGCAGCCCGTGGGGGTGGACCCGGCCGCCGTCACGCTGCTCTCGGGCCGCTCAGAGGTCTCGGAGCTCCTGCAGCAGGAGGGGCTCGTCGACCTGGTCATCGCCCGAGGAAGCGCCGCCTTCGTCGAACACGTTCAGGCCACATCCAAGGTCCCGGTGGTAGGGCATGCCGAGGGGCTGTGCCACGCCTTCGTCGAGAAGACGGCCGACCCCGACATGGCTGCGGCCATCGTGCTCGACGCCAAGACCGACTACCCCGCAGCCTGCAATGCGCTGGAAACCCTCCTGTGGGAGCCCGGTGCCGAAGCTGCTCTCGCCGCGTCGGTCGCTGCGCTTCGGTCTGCAGGCGTCACCCTCCGAGGCTGTCCCGCAACCCTCGCCTTGCACACCGAGCTGGACCCCGCGGACGAGAGTGACTGGGATACCGAGTACGGAGACCTCGTGCTTTCGGTCCGGCGCGTCGACGGCCTGGATGCAGCGCTCTCGCACATCGAACGCCACGGGTCTCGCCACACCGAATGCGTCATCACCGAAGACGCGGCGGCTGCCGACGAATTCTTGGGTCGCGTCGACGCGGCCTGCGTGTTCCACAACGCCAGCACCCGCTTCGCCGACGGCTATCGTTTTGGGCTCGGGGCCGAGGTCGGAATCAGCACGGGTAAGCTCCACGCTCGCGGCCCGGTCGGCGTCGAAGGGTTGCTGACCTACCGATGGCTGCTGCGCGGTCGTGGTCAGGTCGCCTCGGCGTATGGCCCGGGCCGACGACGGTTCAAACACGAGTGAACCAACGAAAAAGGCGGCCCGTACAGGCCGCCTTTTCATCGCACCGAGCTCGCGCTCAGGGGCCGAGGACTTCGGCGATTCGCATCCCCGAGCGTGACGTCGACGCGTTGCGCTGTCGCGAGTAGGCACGAAGGCGCCGCTGTGCGGCTGAGAACGCATCGCGGAGAGCAATCGAGAGTTCGTCGTGATCGTGGTTCTGCGGGTCGCGATTGACCACGATGGTCTCCGCTGGAACCTTGACTTCAACCGAGACGTGGTACGTGTTGCCCTTGACGTGGTGGTTGTGGGGGGACTCCACCACCACCCGGCAACCTGTGATCCGATCGAACATCCTGTCGAGTTTTGCGGCTTTGGCTCGGATACGGTCTTCGACTTCGGCGGTTCGGTTGACGTTTCGGAACACAATCTCGAGTGGTAGCTTCATCTGCCTTCCCTTCGCGGACGTTTGAGGGTGAGGCCGGGCGCACGACCATTCGCCGCCGACAACCTCCCCACCACTCCACCAGACGCGATCGAAGTCGAAAAGGCGACGCGCCCCTACCTGCCCGTACGTCGTCTCCCGGCTCCGCTACTGGCACGGGATCCAAGATGGAAACGGGTTGGCATCCACCGGGTGCGAAACGCGCTTCGCGCCTCCGTCGCCAGAGCCGCCCGGGCTCGGCCCGTCAGCCCACCCCGTCGCCGAGGCCAAGCGCCGACAGTGTCGTAGCCGTGGTCACACCGTCTTCAAACCGAATCGTGTGCATACCCGCGTCCGCTGCCCCGGCGCAGTTTACGTCCCGATCGTCGATGAACACGCAACGCTCCGCGGCGACCGACAGACGCTCGAGCACCGCGGCGTAGTACCTCGGGTCCGGCTTTCGGAAGCCGACATCACAGGAGACGAAGCTCCACGGCATCCACGCTGACAGGGACAGCGCGTCCTCGATCATCGAGTACCAAGGCGTGTAGTTCGACACGACATGCATCGGGACCCCACGGGTCCGGAGCGACTGCACCAAGCCCTCGACCCCCGGTAGCCAACGATAGCTCTGCGTCATCGTCTGCCGAAGGCCAGCGATGTCGTAGACGCGAGCGTCCGCGAAGAAGTTCGCTTCCATGTCCTCGACAGACACTTCCCCGCGCTCACACGCCGACCACACCGAGGGGTGTTTGACCGCGAGGAGTTGTTCCAAGCTCATGCCGAAGGATGCGGGGACCTCCTCGTAGAACGGGTCGTGGACCAACGTTCCCATCACGTCCCAAAGGATGATGTCTGGCGTCGTCATGATCGAAGGAACAGGGCGCGAGCGAGCGTGCGGGCGTGGTGCTCAGGCCCCCACAAGACGTCACGGACTTGGGCTGCCGCACGCATGATTAGTGTGGACGCAATGCACATCACGCGAGACCGAATCGGTGCCCCATCGGCGATGACATCGTTCCCGACGCTGCCGATGAACGCTTCCACGGCGTCGACGAGTGGCGAGACTTGGGTCATGAGGATATCGGTCCCGGGACCAGGTCCATTGGAATCGAGCAGCTCTCTCAGGACGATACGCGCCACGTGTTCGTGCTCCGACAAGAATTCCGCATAGCGTTCCGCTGTTTCGAGCAGCCGCTCCTCGAAGGATCCCGAGGCCAGCATCGCGGCCTGCAACGCCTCACCCAAGTCTGAGAAGGCGCGCTGGACCGTCGCCTGATACAGCTCTTGCTTGCTCTTGAAGTGGTACAGGAGCGACGGTCGTCGAATGCCCGCTCTCGCTGCGATGTCGGCGAGCTTCGCCGGACCGTAGCCCTGTTCCGCGAACACCGATTCCGCCGCCTCGAGCACCCGCTGCGGCGTCGACACCAATACATCTTCGGCTCGGGGGCGGCCCACGGCGCGCAGCCTACCCCCACAATGACGAAGGCGGGAGCCCCACGTGGAGTCCCGCCTCATCTTCCGTTCGCATGCCGTGCGCCCCAGGGGGTCGCGAGGTGAACGGGGAATCGCCGCGTGTGTTAGTCCCGACGACGAAGCAGTCCCAGGCCGAGGAGGCCGAGCATCATGGCGAAGCTTCCGCCCACGCCGCGGGAGCCGACCGAGCATCCACCGCCGCCGTCGTCGGATGCGCCGCCGTCGCCACCACCGTCGGTGTCGCTGCCACCGCTGCTCTCGTCGCCACCAGAGACGAACGTGTCGTTGGTGTCGCTGGCACCAGTCGGGTCGGTCGTGTCGCTGTCACTTCCGCCGTCGGTGTCACCACCGGAGGGGTCGATGGGGCCACCTTCGAGCGTGACCGTGACCGTCACCGCCTCAGCCTCGTTGCCGTAGTAGTCCGAGCCCTCGAGCGTAATCGTGTACTCACCGCCGGGAAGGCCGCCAATGTCGGGGGTTTCCCACCCCGAGTCGGCGGTCTTGAACGGCTCATTCTCGAGGAAGTTAACGTCGCAGATGTCGGTGGTGCAGAACGAAATCTCGCCGCCAGTGATCCCCTCGACCCCCTCGAGCGCGGGCGAAGCGATGGTGATGCGGACTGCGGCGAAGTTCGAGGCCTCCTCGACCGTCGCAGCGACGCTGATGGCGCCGCCTTCGGCGATGACATCACCATCGGCCGGGGACGAGATTGCGATGACCGGCGCGTCCGAATCGGCCGCGTTGGCACCCAGGTTCTCCAGCAAGTCGGCGTGGCTGTTCTGCTCGCCGCCCTCGCACTCCACGTGGTCGAGACTGGTGCACTCGAGGGGGACCTCGGTCATCTTGTCTTCACCGCGAAGCTGCTGCGAAATGGGCCCACACTCGTCGTTGAACGTGATGACCGGCATCGTGTAGTCGGGCGGGTAGTGCATCGCGTCCATGGGGTCGTCTTTGCCCTCGAGGCCAGCGAGACGACCGACGGCGTAGACCGCGGCCTGGACCGCATCGGGATCGGTGCAGGTGATCGTGCCAGCGTTGGTGGAGAACGTGGCGTCGCGGGAGAGGCCCGAGCAGTTCGCGAACTGGCTGCCGCACGTGTAGGACCCGGACTCTTCCGACTCGTTGTCGGAGGTCAGCAGCGCGAACACGGGGACGTAGGCCGGCGGGGGATCGACGACGACGTTGAGGTCATAGTCCGCGAAGGCGGTGCGAAGCTCGCCAGCGATCATCATTGCGTCGGCGCTGACTTCGCGCGTGATCGGCTCCTCGAGACCCGCGACGCAACCGGCTGCGACCGCGCTGCCACTCATTTGCATTTTCTGACAGATCGAATCGACCGTGCCCGAAGGGATCAGCTCGATGTCCGCGGTTGGGACCCAAACGATGGCGGGCTTGGTGTCCGCGTATGCAACCGATGAGGTCGTGAGCGTGGCGAGAATGGCGGCGGTGGAAAGCAAGCAAGTGCGTTTCATCGAATCGGTCTCCTAGGGAGGGGGGCAGTAAAGGAACACAGACCAATGCTGTCAAGCCCACCCCGCCCGCCCAACGAGCCGACCGAGTCGGGCTTACGCGCCCTGGTCCTATGTACTCGTGCAGATTCTCAAGCGCCGCACCGGCTTTGCTCCGGCTTCGAGGTGCCCCCGGGGGACCGCGGCCGCCTGGCCGTCTGGCCGTGGAGGTCCCGAACCTCTCCTAGCTGCAAACAACCGCAGGCACCCGCAGGCGGGGACCTTGGCGGACGCGAAGCGAACGGAGTCCAAAGCAAAGCTCCCCATCGATGACAGGGTCCAACGTGCTCCCGCCCACGGCTTCGGCAGACAGCTCGCGTGCGGGGCCATCGAACACGTCACGGCCCCAGATCGGGGTTCCGAACACGATGTTCGGAAGGTTCGCGACCACACCCAAGCGGGAGGATGAGACCGCCTGCGCGTGCATGACCCCAGACTCCGCCGCGTGTCGGAACGTGCGAACGACCCCGCCGAGATTGATGTCGATCGACCCAACCTGGAGGCTGGAGAACGTGTCGAAGTCCAAGGCCTCACCGTCGACCTGCACCCGCGCCCGCGTGGGCTCGAAGATATCGTCGGCGTACTGCTGCAGCGACGGCACCAGGCGATTGCGGAGGGGCCTGGGGGCGCTGCCGGCCACGCCCCCCACGGATGCGCGGGCCAGGACGTCGACGATGCCGAGCGGGTCGATACGGTCGCGTTGGTAGAGCTTGTCGAAGAACCGCTGGGCGACACCTCCGATGGCCGTCGCGAAGCCGATCCGCTCAAAGGACTCGTCGTCGGTCGCCCCCGTGATGTGCAGGGTGTCGAGGTCGACGGTCGGCAGCGACTCCCCCCGCTCGAGCCCCTCGACCAGCGCCCGAACGATGTCCGGCGCCTGGCCCCGGATCCCCGCCTTGTGGGCGACGAAATCGATGCTCCCCCCGTTCCCTGGGATCACCATCGGCCATGGGCTATTCCCCTCTTCCGCCTGCTGCTGCGCAGTCGAGAGCAGCCAGTGCAGCGTTCCGTCGCCTCCATCGACGACCCAGTACTTGCACCCCGCGTCGCCGAACTCGGCAATGACCGCGGCAAGCTCATCCAAGCTCTGCGTCTGACGCACGATCCCATGCCCAGCCACCGCGCGTTCGAGATCGGCGAGCCGGTCTGGATTCTTGCGGTTCTTCCCCGAGTTGGGGTTGGTCAGAACACCGATCGCAATCGCCATCGTAGCGCCCGTTCATATCACGCCGGCCCTCGCCGGGGACGCTCACAGCGCCCTGCGCAACCGTGTTCGCATGCCAACCTCACGCCCACGCCGAGGTCGAGCGGGCTTCGATGGGTCAGCGCGCGTGCCGAGATCTCGACACGCTCATCAGGACCCCGAGCCCCAGCATCATCGTCAGGACGTTGCTACCCCCCGCCGAGAAGAACGGAAGCGTGATCCCGGAGACAGGGACGAGCTGCAGAACCATCGCGATGTTGACGACGGCGTGCCAGAAAAACAGCGCGGCAACGCCCATACAGAGCAGAGATCCGAACCGGTCGCTGGCCTGCGAGGCCAAGTTGACGGCCCACAGCGTCAGACTCATGAACAGCACCAGCACCATTGCGGTTCCGACAAAGCCCCACTCCTCGGCGTACACCGCGAACGGAAAGTCCGTGTAGGGCTCGGGCAAGAAGCCCAGTGCATTCTGCGATCCTTGCGACAGTCCGCGGCCGAAGAAGCCGCCGTTGCCGACGCTGATCATGGCCTGAATGGTCTGGTACCCGTCCGTGTCCGCGTAGAGTTCAGGGTCGAGCCACACGTCGATGCGCCGGCGCTGGTAGTTCTCCATATAGCTCCAGCCGATCGCCACGGACACCACCGCTGCGGACAGCACCGCCACGATGATGCGCACCCGAAGACCGGCGGCCACGACGAGCGAGAACGAGACCAGCAGCAGCATGATCCCCGTGCCGAGGTCGGGCTGCCGGATGATCAGCGCCGCGGGCAGCAGCACCATGACGAAAGGCACCACCAGACGGCGCAGGTTGGAGAGTTCCTTGGCCGCCGCATCGTGCAGAAAGCGAGCGAGCGCGAGCACGATGAGCACCTTCATCAGCTCGGAGGGCTGGATCCGATAGTCGCCGACGCCGAGCCAGCGCTGGGCGTTGTTGACCTTGATCCCGAAGAACGGGACGAGCAACAGCAGCCCCACGCCAAACCCGTAGGCCGCATACGCCAGCCGATACACGGCGCGCAGATCGATCGCCGTGACGATGAGCATGGCGATCGACCCAAGACCGATCCAACGCAGCTGCGTCGCGACCCGACCGCTCCAGTCGCCATCACCCGCGCTGTTGAGGTTGATGACCGCAAGCGTGACGATGGCAGCGGTCAACGTGATGACCACCCAGTCGATCGAGTGACGGAGGCGCGCGCTCCAGCTGCGCGGATCATCGAGCAATGGGTTCACGGCGCGGCCTCCTTGCCGAGCCCACCACCGCGAACCGGGGTGTCGTCGGCTTGTTGCCCAGGAAGCGGGGGCGGAACGCCGTAGGCCCGTGGGCGGAGCTCAGTCTCCGAGGAGGTGTCTCCGAGGTAGTGGTCGATCACCCGCATCACGATGGGAGCGGCAGCATCAGCACCCGTCCCGCCGTGAACGACCAGCGCGACAACGACGATCTGCGGGTCGTCCGCAGGCGCATACGCTGCAAACCAAGCATGGTCGGCGGTGGTGTCCCAGCCCTCGATCTCCGTCTCGCCTTCGGTCCGATACTCACGGCCGACCTGAGCGGTTCCGGTTTTTCCAGCCACGACGATGTTGTCCGGTCGCTCGCTGTATGCGGTGCCCTCCTCGTTGTTCACCACCCCCACGAGTCCGGCATGAATTCGTGCTCGGTCGCTGGCATCCAAGACAGGCGCTTCGCTTCGTCGCTGCGGCTGACTCGAGAAGACGAGCTTCTCGTCATTGGTCTCGATGCGGTCGACAAGGTAGGGCGTGAGCACGTATCCACCGTTGGCAATCGCCGCGTAGACCACGGCGATCTGCATCACGGTGGCCTTCACGTTGCCCTGCCCGATCGCGCTGTTGAGACGAACGCCGCCCTGGTACGTGCCCTCGCGAGCCTCGAACTCCTCGGTGGGGACCGTGCCCTTGACCTCACCGTTGATCCCCAAGCCGGTCCGCTCCCCCAAGCCCAGCGCGCGTGCAACCGGTTCAACGCGCTCGAGGCTCAGCGTGTTGCGAATGGCGAGTTCGTAGAAGTAGGAGTTGCACGAGTGCACCAACGCCTGCTCGAGGTTCATCGGGCCGTGCACGTGCGTATCGCGGAACTTCCGCTTACCGAACTTCACATAGCCCTCGCACTCGATTTCCTCGTCCGGATCGAACTCGGGGTCGCCCAAAGCGACCAGTGCCGAGACAACCTTGTAGGTCGAGCCGGGGAAGAAGTGCTCCTGGACCGCCTTGTCGATGAACGGCTTGAGCGGGCTGTCGGACCAAGCCTTCCACTCGGCAAGGGGAATCGGCTGCTCGTAGCGGTTGGGATCCACCGTTGGAACCGACGCGGTCGCAAGCACCCGACCCGTGTTGACGTCCATCGCCACGACCGCACCGGCGAGTTTTTCCGACACTGCTTCGTACGCGACGGTCTGCAGGTCGAGGTCGAGGGTGAGGTAGATGTCCTGGCCGGGGATCGGGTCCTGGACGGGCGGAAGCGAGTCGACCGCCCACCCGGGCGCATCGTCGACCTCCCGACGCCGGGCATCGACGACCCGCCAGCGAGCGCCGAGTCGACCGCGAAGGTAGTTCTCCCACTGCCGCTCGATCCCCGTCTGGCCAACCCGGTCACCCAACCGGTAGCCCAGGTGCGGAGACCCTTCGAGCGTCCGGGAGCTGACGTTCCCCATCTGCCCGGTCACGAACGCAGTGAGCACGCCCTCGGGATAGAATCGACGAGAACTCTCGCGGATCTCCACCCACGGGTCGAGCACTTCCAACCGGGATTCGATGCGGGCGTACTCCTCCCAGCTGAGGTTCCGGCGCGCGATCTGTGCGTATCTGCCTTTGGCTTCGTCCGCACGCAACTCCTCGACCACGCCGAGGAACTTGTCGCGGTCGGCCTCGTCGATGAAGTCGATCAACGACAAGATGCGGTCGCGCGTCGTGTCGTCCATCGCCTCCCGCTTTCCTTCCGGCGTCGGGACCACGCCCCCCTCAGGTTCCAAGCGGAACCGCGCCCACCCCGTGATGTACAGCGTGTACGACGAACGGTTGGTCGCGAGGGGGTGTCCCTTGATGTCGTAGATCCGACCCCGCGGCGCCTCGACGTCGACCTTGTCGATGAAGTTTCGCTCGGCGCGGCGGTCGTAGTGATCGGCCTCGAGGACTTGCAGCTGACATAGCCGCCCGGCCAACGCGAGGAACGCGAGCGCAACGAAGATGACCGTCGCCTGAAAGCGAGGACGAAGTTCGCGGAGGTCGTCCTTCTGATGAAGGCTGATCACCGACGCGCTCCCAACGGGGAAGGCCCATCAGGCGCCCGAGGCTCTTCGATCTTCAGCAAGGAAAACAAGCGCTCAAACAGAGTCCAGATCGGCGGCGCCACCAAGGCCGTCGCGATGCAGTGCCACCGAGCGTCCCACAGCGCGACCCACAGCGCTTCTCGGCGAAGTCCGAGGGGATCGGCAAGCGCAGCGAGCACCCCCGCGGTGAGCAGATCCACGAGCACCACCGAGAAGAACGCGGTGAGCATGCGCGTCGGCCACCCGGAGACTGCAATGCGCTCCGCCGCCCAAGACAGGGCGAGAAACGCGAGCGCGAAGGCCAAGGTCAGCGTTCCCACGGGCGCCCCTTGGTGCAGGTCTTCGAGGTAGCCGAACGAGACGGCCAGCGCGAGCCCCATGGGCAGTGGCATCGCCCGGGAGAATGCGATGTGGGTCAGCAATACGACCGACGTCGCGGGAAGCATGACCGTGATCATGAAGACGTCGGCAAGGCCTCCACCGACGGCGATGAGAGCCCACCCCACGACCAAGTATGTGAGGGCCCGGATCATCGCACCGGTTGTAGTCCCATCGCTTGGGGGCCCTGTGGGGGCTCGCTGGTGTCCGGCCTGGGAGCCCCGGCGAGGACAACCCACATCACGTCGACCCGATCGAAGCGGATCTCGGGTTTGACGTGGAGACGCTGCTGGTCCCCGACGAGCTGCTCGACGTCGACCACCCGACCGATCGGGTGTCCCTTGGGGAAGAGTTCATCCACCCCGCTGGTCTGGATGAGTTCGCCGGGCTCGACCTCGTAGTCCTTGGGGACGTCGACGATGCAGCCGTACTCGCTGTCGCCGTGGAGGATGCCCTGGGCTCGGCTGCGGGCGACCTCGACCGCGATCTTCGAACGAGCGTCCGTCACCAACATGACGTCGCTGTAGTCGTCGAACACCTTGTCCACTCGCCCGACGACTCCGTCCGGAGAAAGCACGGCCATGCCCGGCTTTGCGAACCGGCTCCC
This sequence comes from Nannocystales bacterium, assembly GCA_050633305.1. Taxonomy (GTDB): domain Bacteria; phylum Myxococcota_A; class Polyangia; order Nannocystales; family Nannocystaceae; genus CAJXVA01. The sequence goes on along the minus strand of JBOEGF010000007.1, from coordinate 308,319 downwards.
GCGATCGATGCGAATGTTGAGAACCCGGAAGAACGGAGACTGGTCGACCCCGACACGTTCGGCGGGGATCATGTCGGCCGGCGTCCGGTCCCGCATCTGAAGCGCTCGTCGAAGCTGGGTGTTCTCCTCGGCCAACTCGGCAAGTTCCCGAAGCCGCTGCGCGAGTTCGCGGTTCTCCGCGGCGAGCTGTTCGTTGGAGTCCTGCAGCCGCGCCTGCATGAGCCACCGCTCGAAGAACGACCCCATCGTCGAGGTCGAGTACGAGACGGCGGCCTCGAGCGGCGCTCCGATGCGACGGACGGACCGATCGAACGCGCTCAGCTCATGCGGGTTCTCGGCCGTGTTGCGCAACAACACCACCGGGATCGCGAGAAGAACGACCACGATCGTCGCGTTTTGAATGCTGCGCAGGGAAACGGCCATGGACCGGGCTCACGGAACGCTACCGTGTATCCCTGGATTCCGGGGTACAACATGAGCGCTCTCACGGCGCCACCGCGCACCCCGAATCCGGCGCAAATGCTTCGATGATGGCCCGGGGGAGACCAACGCAGAGAAGCTCGAACGGAGGCCCAGACATCGGCGGCGCCCGTCGCAGGACCGAGAGGCCCGCAGATAAGGAGAGAGCGTTCGTCGGGCACAAGCAACCGATGAGGAACGACGGCATGGGCTCTCGAGGCGCCGCCATGACCGTTTGATCGACTTGGGGCCGGGCCCCCTAGTCCAAGGCGACTTCGCGCAGCAGATCGAGTTCGTCGAGCGCCGCACCCGAGCCCAGCACGACGGCGAACTCCGGCTCGTCGGAGAGAAAGACCGGGAGACCCGTCTCCTCGCTGAGCAGCACGTCCAACCCGGCGAGCTGAGAGCCTCCGCCGGTGAGCACGATGCCCTTGTCGACGATGTCCGCGCAGAGCTCTGGGGGTGCACGCTCGAGGACCTGGCGCACGGCGTCGACGATCGCAGAGACCGGCTCGCTCAACGCCCCTCGAATCTCGTCCGAGTCGATGACGACGGTCTTCGGAATTCCCGCCACCAGATCGCGCCCCTTGACCTCCATGGTCATGACGACGTCGGTCGGCGCTGCAGTGCCGATCTCGATCTTGACCTTCTCGGCGGTGCGTTCACCGATCAGCAGGTTGTACTTGCGCTTGATGTGCTGGACGATCGCCTCGTCCATCTTGTCACCCCCCACCCGGGCCGACTTGCACGCGACGATACCGGCGAGGGAGATGACCGCGACCTCTGCGGTGCCGCCCCCGATATCCACCACCATGTTTCCGCCGGGCTCCGTGATCGGCAGCCCAGCACCGATTGCAGCCGCCATGGGCTCCTCGATGAGGAACACCTCTCGCGCACCAGCGGCGAGTGCGGAGTCTCGAACGGCCCGCTTCTCAACCTCGGTGATCCCGGAAGGAACGCAGATGATGATCCGCGGCTTGACCAGGGTCTGGCGGTTGTGCGCCCGCGTGATGAAGTAACGCATCATCGCCTCGGTCACCTCGAAGTCGGCGATGACGCCTTCCTTCATCGGCCGGATCGCGACGATGTTGCCCGGGGTGCGCCCGAGCATTTCCTTGGCCTCCTTGCCAACCGCGAGGACCCGCTTCTGGCTCGCGTTCTTCTGCACCGCGACCACCGACGGCTCGTGCGCGACGATGCCCTTCCCCTTGACGTAGGTGAGCGTCGTGGCGGTGCCGAGGTCGATGGCCAGGTCGTTGCTGAACAGGCCGTATACCCAGTCGAAAAGCATCTGGGGATTGGGGGGCGGGGTTTCGGGAAGACCGGGCGAGGCCCATCACCGCGCGCAGTGCGCTAGCCGGTGATGGTGGGGACGAAGGTGGAGGCGGGAGCTGTGAGAAACACAGCCGGAATCCCGTGAGGAGCCCTCAATTACACGCGCCAGGGCGGAGGGGCAAGCGAATCCATGTCGCACATCATCGGAGGAGACCCCACATCGTGGGCAGCGAAACGCCGAGGCGATGGGGAACGCCCGAACGGCGGAAGCTATTTCCAGCGGGGTTCACGCGCAGACCACACTTCCGCGGTTGCCCGTGGACGGCCCGACCTGCTAGTTCCGCCGCACCGATGCTCGACTTCCTGCGTCAGTCTTCGACGAGCTTTTGGGCGTGGCTCATCCTCCTCGCTCTCGCGGCAGCCTTCGGCCTTTCGTTTGGTCTGCCCTCCGACAGCTTGTCGTTCGGCAACAAGCCGATCGTCGAGGTGCACGGCGCCACGATCAACGACGACGACTACCGGGCCCAGTACAGCCTGATGGGTGGCGTCGTCCGCATCCCCAAAGATGCGCGCATGCAGCAGATGTTCGGGGTCAAGGAAGAGGTGCTCGAATCTCTCATCGAGCGTGAGCTCCTGGCACACGCTGGTGAAGAAATGGGGTTGGCGGCCACGGCCCACGACGCCGAGGACCTCGTCGCACACGGACACATGATCATCCTCGGGATGAGCGTCAGCTGGCTGGGCGACCTCGACCAGTTCAACTACAAGATGTTCAAGAACCTGCTGGCCAACTACCAGCTCCCCGAGAACCGGTTCCTCGAACTGCAGTCACGCGAGGTTCTCGCGCGCTCGGTCCGCGACCTCGTTCGCAGCTCCGTGGTCATCCCCGAGCCCGTACTTCGCGAGCAGTACGAAGCCAGCGCGAACAAGCTCTCCCTGCAGTACGCCAGGTACGAGATCGGTCCCTACGCGGACCTCGTCGACCCGAGCGAGGAGGATGTCGAGGCTTGGATGGAGGAGCACAGCGACGAGCTGAAGAAAACCCTCGGAACCCAGGGCTCCCGGTTCACCAAGCTTCCCGAGCAGATCCGCGTCAGCGTCATCGCCATCGACAAGCCCGCGGCCGAAGCCAGCGAAGCCCTGACGACCGCGGCACGCACGAAGGCCGACGATGCACGGACCCGCATTGAGGCAGGTGCCACCTTCCGCGAGGTCGCTCGCGACGTCTCCGACGACGAGGGAACCGGTCGAAAAGGCGGCGACTTCGGCTGGACGGGCGTCAAGGTCGGTACCGGGCTCGACCCCGCACTTGATAAGGCGCTTCGCACCCTCGAAGTCGATGCACTCTCGGAGATCATCGAAGGAGACAACGACTTCTTCATCGTCCGGGTCGAGGGCAAGCGCGAAGGCGACGTCCCCGAGGAAGACGCGTTGCGCGAGCTCGCCGCGGAAGCGATCGCGCAAAGCAAGGGCAAGGCCCTCGCCAAGGCGGCCGCCGAGGAAGACCGCGATGCCGTGCTCGGCGGCGCGTCCATCGACGATGTGTTCGCAGCGCCCGGCGCAGTTCCGGGGCTCGAAGACGCCGCGATCGACGGTGAAGAAGGCGACTCGACCCCGGCCGAAGCCAAACCCGCCCGCCCCAAGGCGGAGCTGCGCGAGACCGGTCTCTTTAGCAAGAGCGCACCGATTCCAAACCTGGGCCTGATGCCCGACCTCGTCGATGCCGCCTGGGCATCCGACACCGAGACCGCCATCCTCGATGCGGTCTACGAGACGCAAGGCGCGCTGATCATCGCGGGGCTCAAAGCCAAAGAAGGCGCCACGGACGAAGGGTTTGCCGAAGCCCGTGAGCAGCTCTACACGACCGCCTGGATGCGCAAGGGCATGCAGATCACCGCCAACTGGGCGGAGCGACTGTGTCTGGAGGCCAAGGGTAAGGGCGGGGTCACCGTCAGCGAAGACAAGGTCCAGCGCCTCGTGACGTACGATATCGAGACCAAAGAGGGTGAAGAGCCAGAAGGCTTCAAGCCGTACTCGGTGTGCGATCGGGTGGGCAACCAGGGCGGTCTGCTCCGCGCGGGAATGTTCGGCGGCCGGTAGGCGACAGCCGGGGGCTACAGAACCCTTCACGCCGCGGCCGCGGTGCGCTGTAATCACACCTGATGGCGCAAGGCCCAGCGGTCGGCAATGTGTTGGGCGTCGCCCTGCTTTGCCGCGATCGAAAAGCGCTGCTCTGCCTCGAGCAGCGCACGCTCCGTGAAGGACTCCGCGTTCGCGGATACGAGGCCGAGGTGCACGGCATCGAGTTCCCGATGCGTGCGCCGGCCTCTCCGGCGGCGCTTCGGAATCGAAGAAGCGACGCGATTGCGCTGGAACTCGAGGCCGACACCGGACCGATCGAGCGGTGGGTCGCCACGACACTGCAAGGACTCACGCTCGGGGACTTCACGGTCAGCCGCGCAACACTGCGACTCGACGCCTCGGTGGGTCCGGGGGTTCGCGGACCCGCGTTGACGCTCGTCGGCCGGACCCCAAGCTCGCCATCGGCCTGGCTCCGAATCGCGGTGCAACCTGCTGTCGAACAGCGTTACATCCAACTGCAACCGGCCGCGTCGTGGTGGTTCGCAGCCACGGCGACCGACACCGGAGCGATCTGGGCCGCAATTCTTCGCAGACTCTTCCGGCAAGACACCGGGTCGCTCGACCCCGTACGAGAGACGCTCGCGCGGGCCTTGGTCGCCAGTGGGTGGAAAGCACCCCGCCTCGAACGCCTGGCACTGCACAGCGCGGAGTTTGGCGCTCAGCAGATCCGGCTGGGGTTCAGCGAGCGCTCCGCTGCAGCGCCGGCGTTGGTCCGCGGCAACCTCGAGGAGGCCCGAGGGATTTCCGAGGAGATCGCGGCTGTCTACGCAGACCTCGCAGATCGCCGAAACGCGGCCGCCGTTGAGCGTGCCGCGGCCGTGGCACGACGGGTTGGCTTCAGTGAAGAGGCCGCAGCCGCGGCGTGGCAGTGGGTCGCGCGGCTTGGGCTCCGCCCGGCGCTCCGCGACGACGCGTTGGCCGGCGCCGTCGATGCCGCACTCGGGCAGTGGCTGCTCGCCGACCCGTCCTCGAAGTTGGCCGAACGGTTGAGGTTCGAACTCCGCTCCCGGACCGGCGACCTCCTCCCTGTCCTCGACGACCTCCAGCAGCGCGACACCCCGCGGGCTCGCTTGGCCCACGCGGCGATCATGCTTCGGCGCAGCGGAGACCGAGAAGCCGCACGGGTCGAGCTCGAGTCGCTTCACGCAGGGGTCGGGACACATCCAGAGCTCACCACGCACCGCCACGACATCGCGTGGTTCCGGGCGCTCGCCCATGTCGACGAACCCAACGTCGCGAGAGCGTTTCTGCAGGACGCCCGACGAGGCGACAACAGCGACGCTGGACGGGTCGCCGAAGTTGCCGATGCCCTGCTCCGCGCCGGCTATCCCCGTGTCGCGCTCGATGCCGCGACGGAGGCCCTGGTCCACGCCCCCACCGACGTCGATCTGCTGCAGGTTGCGCAACGAGCAGCGTACGCCGCCAAGGATGCGCCCGCCTCGTTCGAACACGCGCGCAAGCTTCTCGAAGAGGCACCTGGCAGCGTCGACACCCCAGAGTTCCGCCGCCTCCTCGCGAAGCTCTCGGTTCAGCTTCGGCACGCGGATGCGGTCATCTACGTCTCGGCCGCGCTCGAGGACTCCCCCAACGACCCCGAACTGCTCCGCGACGCTGCGATGCTCTATCGCAGCCGTGGGAACGTCGACGCCGCACTCGTGGCCTATCGTGCCCTGCGGGCGGCCCTGCCTCCATCCGCTGAACGTGCCCAGGCTCGACTCGAAGAGGCCGTCCTGCTCGACGACCTCGACGAGGAATCCACCGAGATCTGGGAGGTGTTGTGGCCGGCCCTGGGAAAGCTCCCGCGAGATGACCAACGTCGGGGCTTCGCGCTCGCCGTCGAAGTCGCACCGGGGGCCGAGGTGGAGGGTTGGGTCCGTCGGCTGCGGACTCGGGTGGATCTCGAGTCGTCGATTCGTGCGCTCCACCGTCGCTGGCTCCGAAACAAGTCCCCGGACGCGGCGACCGTCGCCTTGTACGACGCACTCAGCCACGCTGGTGCCAGCGAGGAGGCGCTCGCCCTCGCCAAGGAGGCGGCCGCACAGACCACGGGCCGCCCACAGGCGGACTGGCTCACCCGCGCGGCCGCCCGGACCGACGGCGTTGCGGCGGCAATCCTTCTCGATGCGGCATTGCGTGCGGCGCCGAACGACACAGCCTTGGCGGAGCGCTTGGTCAGCCTGCTGGACCGGGCCGGACAAGACGCGGACCTCAGCGAGCTGTGGCGGGGACGCGCGGATGACAACTCGCTCTCGGGTGCGATCCGACTCGAGGCCGTCGACCGACTCCTCGCTCGTATCTTGTCCGACCAACGTGATGCCCGAACCGTCGCCACCGAAGACCCCGAGTGCGCGCGGCTGTTCGCGCTCCGGCTTCAACTCGACCCGGCCGATGCAACCGCGCAGCTCGTTGCGGCGGACACGGCCAAGGCCGCGGGGAACGATGCCAGCGCGGCACACCACTGGGAGCAGGCCCTGGCGTTGTTCGCTCCGAACGACCCCCGTGCAGGTGCCGCGGCGCGAGCGCTAGGGTCCCATCAACTCGCGCACGGCCATGAGGCTACGGCCGCCGAAACTCTGCAGCGCGCGACCGCGGCGGATCCGGAGAACTCGCAAGGGTGGGCGAGGCTCGCCGAGGCCGCTGGTGCCAGCAAGAACACCGAACTGGAGCTCCGTGCACGCGAGAGCCAGCTCGCGCACACGCCCAACAACGCAGCGCGCGGGGACCTCATGCTCGAGCTCTCCAGACTGCATCGCGGACGCAGCGAACTCGACGTGAGCGTCCGTTGGCTGGAACGTGCCAGCGGCCATGTCGCTCGGGACAGTGCTCGCCACGCGGAGCTCGCCGAGGCGTGGATGGAAATCGCCCGGGAACCCCAGGCTTCGCAGGACCAACAGTTGTTGGCGCGAGCCCGCGTACGCACCCTGCTCGGAGGGTCGCAGCCCGCTTCGGAGTATCGCGCCGAGGCACATCTGCTGGCCGAAGCCGGCCGTCCGGACGACGCAATGCGGTGTCTCGAAGATGCGCTGCTTCGGGAGCCCACCGACGAGCTTCTCTTGTCCTCCCTGCGCGAGGTCACCAATCAAGCAGGTGCGCCGGGGCGATACGCAGCCGCCTTGGATCGGGCTATCGCAAACCTGACGCCAGGAGAGCGGCAAGACTCTCTGTTGACCGAGCGGGCCTCACTCGCTCTCAACGCCGGTAACGCCACCGCCGCCCTCGAAGCGCTCGACCTTCTTCGGGACGAGATCGCCGACCGCCCCGACCTGCTCGACCTCCGCGACTGGGCGGTCCATGAGCTTGGCCGTGAAGACGACGAGCTCCGCCGAGTCGGCGACGGGCTTCGCGAGGCTCCCAGCGACGCCGGATTGCTCGAGAGGCTCCGTCGGTTGCTCGGGGCCGACGAAGCGGCCATGAGCGAACACCTGCTGGGTCTTGCGCAGGGAGTCCCGCGCGAGCCAGCCACGGCACTCACGCTTCGAGCGTTGGCGCTGGCCGTGCAAACCGGCGACGGCGCTGTCCTTCGGCGAGCCGTCCGCCGTGCGCACGACATCGCGGCCCAGGACCTCCGTGTTCGCGACGCGTGGCACACCGCGGTGGAGCAGGCGTTCGTCGACGACGACTCCCAGGGGCTCTCTGACCTTCTGGACATTCGCCTCACCCACGGCGGCGGCGAGGACCTCGATGCGATCGACGAAGAGCTCGAGCGCGGGTTGATCGCCTTCCCCCGCACAACGCGGCTCCACGGTCTGCTCTGTGAACGCCACGCAGGAGATACGGACGCCGCGCGTACGCGAATGGAGTCGCTCGTCCCTCGGATCGAGGAGCACGGACACGCGCCGGTTGACCTCTACATTGGGTTCGCCTCCCAGCTTGGCCGTGCCGACGCTGCCGCGCTCTTGCAGAGTCACGCGCGCGCCAACAAGGACGACTCAGACATCCTCGCTGCGCTCGCCGAGGCGTTGGCGGACCGCGGCCACGTCGCGGAGCAACTCGAGGTTCTCGAGCTCGCTGTCGCGCATGCCGATGACGACGGGGCCCGCGTGTCCGCGCTCAAACAGCTCGCCCATGTTGCGGCGGACGAGGTTGGCGACCAGCTTCGTGCGCTCCGATACCTCGAACGCGCCATCGAGTACGCGCCCAACGATCCGGATCTGCTTCTTCCGCTGCTCGAGCACGTCTTCGAGCAGCGGGCGTTGGGCCCGATCCTCGAGTACACCCACCGCGTCCTGGACCACGTCGGAATGGGCAACGCCGGTTTCGTGACGCTCGCCCACCGAGCCGCCGACGCTGCACTCGCCCGCGGAGATCACGAGTCGGCGCTGCCGTTGGTCGAGCGGGCCCACGAGCGAGACCCCGAGCACGCCAATACACGCAACCGACTGGACGAGCTGCGGACACTCGCCGAAGACCCTGCTCACCGTGCGGCGCTGTTGGAGCAGGTGGCCCAACGACAGCGCGGAGAGGCCAGACTCGATGCCATCGAAGAGCGGGCCCGATTGCTCGCCGGGCCGCTCGAGCGACCACGAGAGGCGATCCGCGAACTCGGCGCGGTGTTGCGCGAAGACCCGCGTCGCCCGACGGCCCAAGAGGCGATGGCCGAGCTGCTCGCGTCGCAGGGCGATTGGCGGGAGCTTGTTGAACTGCACGAGCGGCAGGTCGCGCACGTGTACGGGGTTGAACGCTGTGCCCTATTGCGTTCGATCGCAAGGATCTGTCGGCACGAGCTACGGGACCTCCAGCGCTCCGAGCAAGCCCTCCGCATCGCCCTGGAGCACCTCGGCGACGATGAATCGCCAGAGGCAGGGGACGTACGCGAGCAGATGCGAGCCGAGCTCGTACGGGACCTGGAGGGCCAAGGTCGCTACGTCGATCTCGCGATCTACCTCGAACGCTCGCTCGCCGCCGAGATCGAGGGCGTCTCTCCCGAGGCGCTGGTCTCCAGCCGTGTCGACCTCCTCGTGGAGCTCGCGCGCATCTACCGAGGACCCCTCGACGACGAGACCAAAGCATCTCGAATCTACGAGCGGCTCGAGGACTACGGGCGTCTTCCCGATGAAGGGCTCGCTACGCTCGCCCGCGCGTATCAACGCGCCGGTCAGCACGAGGACCTGGTCCGGATTCTCAAAGTTCGGTTCGGCGCGCTGTCGAACGACCCGATGCGGCAGGCCGCAGTCGCCATCCACATCGCCCAACTGCTCGAGACCCTCGGACGGCCCCACCAGGCTGCCCGCTACTACCTCGACGCCTACCTGGCCTCTCCATCGGTGCACCAGGAATCGGGTGTCAAAGCGAAGGTCCTGCTCTCGGGAACCGACGCGCTCACCCGAGTTCGGACCGAGCTCTTGGACCGTCTGGCCACGATCCCGGACGAGCACCGCCCTTCCCTGCTCACCCTGCTCGGAGACCTCCTCTCGGTTCACGAGGAGTACGAGAGCGAAGCGGAGTCGCACTACCGAGATGCGCTCGAGCTGGCCCCGAACAGCGCCACCGCCTCCGAAGCCCTCGGCCGGTTGATGGCTCGCCAAGGTCGGCTGGAAGAAGCCGTGCCCGCACTGGTCACGGCGGCCTCCCACCAAGACTTCGACGGTCCTCGTGCAGCCGAAACCGCCGCCGTGGCCGCACGCGTCCTGCTCGAACTCGACCGCGGCGACGAGGCGGAGGAGGTCCTCAAGGACGCCCTTCAGCGAGCCCCCGAATCCCAACGCGCGCTGCTCGAACTCGCCCGCCTCTATGAACGCTCGGGGCGCACCACCGAGCAAGCCATCGTGCTGGAGAATCTCTCCCAGCTCCCGTTGTCCAGCATGCTCGGGGCCGAAGTCGCCTATCGCCGTGCGGCACTGCTCATGCCCGCCACCGAGCTCGACCCATACAGCGCGGAAGCCGAGCGTGCTCGCGCCTACCTGCTGGAGGCTGTGGGCGCGGACGCCAAACACGTCGCCGCACGCCAGGCCTTGATGGCGCTGGCACGACAGCGGCTGGAGTGGTCGGTCGTCGCGCACATGCACTACCTGGCAATTCGGGAGTTGCCCGACGGCCCAGCCCGCGCCGCACACCACCTCGACCTTGCGGAGACGTACATCGAGCACCTCGGCGATGTGGACTCAGCGGTCCGCAACATCGAGTCTGCGATCACACAAGCTCCCGACGACTTGGTCGTCTCGACCCGTGCGGCGGCGCTGACCTCTCGCTTGCCGGACCCGCGGCGGATCGCCGATCGCCTCGAGCGCATCGCCGGTCAGCCGGGCGAGCTCGACGACGCCGCACGGGCACGTCTGTGGCTGCTCGCCGCGGACCTGCGCATGTCCGACGACGACATCGTTGCGGCCGAGGCCGCGACGCAACGGGTCCTCGACCTCCCCGCGGCGAGCGACGATCTCACCGCAGCCGCACAGCGCAACCTGGATGCGCTCGACGGTGACGAGGAACACGCGCTACGAAAGCAAAAGTCTGGACTGCTCCGGCTGCTCGACGTCGAGAAACAACCCACCGAACGCGTCCACATCTTGGCGCGGCTTCGAGAGCTGGGGCGCGCGCTGGGTGACCCAGAGCTGGAGACCTGGGCGGGAGAAAAACAGCGCGAACTCGCCGACGCCCTCGACGGCTCCGAAGATGACCTGCACACCGCAGCCGCCGCGCTGCGCGACGCGTACGCCGAGCGCGGAGCCTATGCCGAGGTCGTCGACCTGTACGAGCGCGTGGCGGAGCAGACCTCCGGGGACGCCCAAGCCAGCGCGCTGCTGGAGTCCGCTCGATTCTCGTGGACCGCACTTCGCGACCCAGGGCGAGCGATTGACGCCCTGCGCCGCAGCGTCGCCATCGCGGCGTCGAACCTCGACGGGCTGAGCCTGCTCGCAGAGTTGACCGCCCACGCAGGCGACGACCCCCGGGTCCAGGACATCTACGAGGTTCTTCGGGCGGTGCCCGCCGATCAGCGCACGGCCGCGTTCGATCTGGGTTTGTCGCAGGTCGCCTCCGACCTCGGCCGGACCCAAGACGCGACCGCGATCCTGCGCCCCCTTTGTCTTCGGACCGACGACCATGAGGTTCGCTTCACCGCGTTGACGAAGCTCGACGCCGTCCTCGCCCACGGTGCCTCCCCTGCGGACCGCGTCGCGATCACTCGGCGGCTGTTCGAGGCCTCGCTCGAGCGCCGCACGCCACAGATGGTCACCGTTGCACTGGACCTGGCCCGGTGTGAGCAGAGCCTCGGCGGCCCCGAGCGAGGTATCGCGGTGTTGAGCCAGGCGCTCAAGCTCGACCCTGCCCACCGCGAGATGTTGGAACTCTACGCCGAGCTGGTGGAGGACACCGAGGACTGGGGCACGCTGGGAGACACGCGTCTGCAGCTCGCCTCTCTCAGCTCCGATCCACTGGAGCAGGCGGAGCAATACATGCACGCCGCCCAAGCGTTCATCGAACAAGGGACGGCCCAGCGGTCCAACCGAGCCCGGGCCCTCGGCCAAGCTCGGCAGGCGCTGCAGCGAGCAACCGAGGCGGCCCCGCAACTCCCCGGTCCCAGCATCCGACTGCTGCCCCTGGCCTTCGCGGAGTCCCGGTGGGACGAAGTCCTCGACCTCGCGGTCGAGATTCGCGAGCGGGCAGGCCCCGACGAAGAGGTCCTCCTGCTGGCTGCGCTCACCGAAGCCTACCGTCATGGCCAGCGCTCCCTGGCCCGCGACCTCGGCTTCCGCCATGGCCCCGCGGCCCAAGAGCGGTACCTGTTCCCCGGGCTGCGCCAGCTCCTCACCCACGTCGCCGCCCGCGGTCCGCTTCCCCGCCTCGATGCTGTGCTCGCGGCGGCCGGCTCCTTGCTCGGCGGACGCCTCGCGCTCTCGCGGGACCTCGCGCATTGGTCCTCGGGGCAACCGCTCCAAGCCGGTCTCGCACTTGGACTCGCACGGCTCGCCGAGGCCGCAGGACAGGCCGAGCGTGCCCGGAACCTGTACCAGGTCACCGCGTTCATGGTCCCCGACGGACCGGTGCCGAGCCTGGTCGCGCGCCTGCCCCTGGCCGCGCCTCCGCAAGACCTGACCGCCTTGACCAGCGGCCCCTTCGAAGCCGGGGGAACCCTTCGACGCGGGCTCTCTTCGGCCAGGCGTGCGCTCTCCGGCTTTACCCGCGCACCAGACACTCCCGCATCGCCGTCCAGCGCCGGAGCCAAAGCGCGAGTGGCCCTCGCCGAGTCGATCGTCGAGCCGTGGCGGCGCTCGTTGGATTGCGAGTTCCCGCTCGCGTGGACCCGCGCTCGTCTCCCGGGAGGCGTTGGGCTCGCCAACCGCGACGTTCCGACCATTCTGCTGGGGGCCGGAGTCACAGTGTGTTCCGTCGCCGAGTTGCGCTTCCGGTTGGCTCGCGCCGCCACCTCGATCGTCTCGGGCCTGGCCATCCTCGAAGAGGGTCATGGCATCCGTCTCGAGGAGCTGCTCGATGGGCTGGGACGTATGGCCAGCCCATCGCACGTCCCCACGGGTCGCCCTGCGAGGGAAGTCGCGGAGGCGCTCACCGCCGCAGGCGCATCCCTCTCCCCGCGCGAAGGTGCCCAGTTGGCCCGAGAGCTCGCCCACTGGCTCACCGCCACCGGAGGGGTGGAACGGCTCGAAGTGGAGCTGCGGCGCGCCGTGCTGTTGTTCGCTACACGTCTGTGCGGTCAGCTCGACGGTGCGCTGTTGACGTTGGCCCACGACCGCGGCTTTGTGGGTGAGGGCCGTCCCGACCCCGTGGCCACGCTGCGGTACGAGGATGCCTATTGGCTCCTGCGCGCGCTGCAAATGTACTGAGCGGACGCAGATCCCTGAGAGCTCGGCGTGCGTACTGTAGTTGCGCGCGCTACCGCGACCTGCAAAACTCCTGCGGGACGCGCGCTCGGCCTAATGACGACGAATACCGAAGGAGCTCCCGATCCTCAAACGGGTCGATTTGCGGTTTGGATCGCCGGCGGTCTCGGCATCGCTGCGATCGTTGCGTACGGCTCGTACCAAGCCCAGCAACGCATGGTGGCACGCGACCGGGCACCGGCCGCGGCGGCGGAGCAGACCCAGGCGCCCACGGCTCCTGAACAGCTCGTCGCGCAGGTAGGCTCCGCGGCCGACGCCCTGGACGTCGCGAAGCTGGCGTCCCTGGACCGTGAACTCCAGACCGCCGCTGCCCGCACGACACAGGCCGACCTTGGAAACGACCTTCGCCTGGCCCGAGCCACCGCGCTGTCCGTCCGGGCGCTGGAAGCCTCCATTCGAGCATACCGCTCCAACGAACCCGCAGCCGCCAAAGCCGAGCTCGCGGCGGCGCTGATCAATGGACGCACACTGACCGACACGCTGACGAGCGAAGGAGTCTCGCCCGCATCCGTCGGGCGCATCGAAGCCCGGCTCGACCTGGCTGAAGGTCGCGATATCACCCTGATCCACCCGGTCGTCCTCTTGCCCGACTACCCGGATCGTGAGCTCCGGCTCGCGGCGCTGAGTCGGCCGTTGTTCAGCGATGCCGAACTCGCCGAGGGAGAACTGACCGGTCTCACCGCAGAACTCGAGCGTGAGACTCCACCGACCGCACTCAGCCGGCTGTTGCTCGCGATGGCCCTCGAGCAAGGTGGAGACCCCCCGGGTGCCGAGTCCCAGGCGCAAGCCGTTCTCTCGCAAACGCCGGGTCAGCCCCTGGCCTTGGTCATCCAGGCCGCACCTCCTAGCCTGCGGGGCGCGGCGGTCGGTGGGCCCGACGTGGCGAGCCCGCCTCCAGCGGACGGCCCCGCGAACCCATCCGCCGAGTCAACAGCGGGCGCCGGCGAGAGCCCGGCCAAGCCAGAGCCGACCCCCGAGCCAACGCGGGAGCCAACCCTCGAGCCCGCCACGAAGCCCGCTCCCCCAGCCAGCCCGAAGAAGGCGCCCCCGAAGCCCGACACCGCGGCCGAGCCCAAGCCCAACAAGCCCAAGCCCAACAAGACCAAGCCCAGCAAGGCCAAGCCCAAGCCCGGCAAGGCCAAGCCCAAAGCCGGCTTTGACGCGCTCCTCGCAGAGGGCTGCAAGCTCGTCCGATCGGGTGACCCCGGCGCGGGCTTCAACGTCCTCAAAAAGGCCCACGACATCAAGCCTGGGGGCGCTCGCGTAACGCTGTGCATGGCTCAGGCCCAAGACAAGCTGGGACGCGCCGCCTCGGCGCTGGCTCTGGTCGACCGGGTCCTCCGCAAGTCCCCCAACAACAAGACCGCGCTGCTGCTCGCTGCGCGCCTCGAGTCCGCGCAGGGCAACAAGAGCACGGCCGAGACCCACTACCGCAAGGTCTTGACCCTCGACCCCGAGAACGCGAAGGCCAAGAAGTTCCTCGGAGAGGACTAGGCATCGGACAACCCCGAAACGGCGCCTCGCGGGCCTGGGCCTGATCGTCATGAGCCGCCCCCTGGCCTAGAAGCGAAGCTGGAGATCGAACTGCGCGGCCAAGGGCGTCTGGAAGCTCGCCTCCACCCCGAAGTTCCCCTGCGGTGGGAGGACTGTACGTTGGAAGAACTCCGTGGGGTTGCTCGCGTTCTGGACCTTGGTGTGTTTGAGGTCGGAGAGCTCACCACCCGCCACCGGGCGGGTGTTCGAGAACGAGTAGACCTCGTCGACCCGCAAGACTGACTTCGCGTTGGTCACGTTGAACAGCCGCGCCCCCACCTCGATCTCGAGGCTCTTCGAGATCGGGTACGCGTAGTTGATGCTCGTGTTCACGCTGTACGTCGGCTGAACACGGCCGCCCGCACCGCGAGGGAGCACGTAGACCGCGTACTGGCCAGGGTAGCGGTTGTTGTCCGCCCGCAACGAGATCGGGTAGCCCGAACGGAAGTTGGTGGACGTCCCCAGAGTGAGCCTCCCTGCGTCCTGAAGGTCGAAGGAGTAGTACCCGTTGACCTTGAAGCGGTGCGGCGAGTTGTTCGACAACGGCCCAAAGCTGTTTCGCACGAGCTCAGGGATGTCGAACTGTGTCGAGGCCCCGATGTTGATCGCTCCGGAGATCGGATCGACGAAGCCGTCGTAGTTCCCCACCAAACGGCTGAAGCTGTAGCTCCCGATGACCATCCAGTTGCGAGAGAACCGTTTCTTCACCTCGAATGTGAAGGCGTCGTAGTTCCGAACCGGCTTGTCGAAGTCACTTCCGACCTTGCCGTAGGCGTCGACCAGGAACCCGCATCGCTGCAGTTCTCGGGAGACCTGTGCGCGCTCGGGGTCATCCACCTCCAGGGCCTGCACCTGAGCGTCGAGGTTGTCGCATCGCGCCTGTTCGGCGTTGATGTCGGATTGCGCGACCGCTTCGCCCGGGTTGGCGATGATGAAGTTGAGGCCACCGTTGGTTGAAATGTCCTCCACCGCTCGTCCCAGGTCGGTGTGCTGCCAGCGAACACCGAGCGTGAGATCTTCGATGACCTCTTGCTCGTATCCCATCTGAAACTGCTGGTTGTACTGACCACGCAGCTTCGGTACGACGGCACCTTCGGTGAGCTGGGTGGTTCCGACGTTGAAATCGGCACAGAACTCCGTCGGCTGCCCGTTCCGCAGCTTGAGTGCGGGCTCGCCATTCGCTCTTGTCGTCGTGGCGGGCGCCCCTTCGAGACAGTCCGCATTGCGATAGGAGCGAGTCACGTTGACGAGCCCACCGAAGACCCGGCTGTTCAGCTGTAGCGGAAGGGGCTGATAAAACCACCCGTAGCTGGCGTACAGCCGGCTCTTGCCCTCGTCCGTCCAGTCGTAGACCACCCCCACCCGCGGCGCGACGTTGTCGTTGATGAACACGGCGCGATCTCCGTTGATGTCCCGCATGTCCTGGGTCTCCCAGCGAACGCCCGCGGTGATGAAGAGGTTCGAAAGTACCGCCCACTTGTCTTGGAGGAAGACCCCAGAGTTCGTGGTGGATGTGGTCGCGCCATACGCCGCCGCACGAATACCCGCCCCCAGTGGCGTCGCAATGGCTCGAAGCTGCCCCTCCTCTTTTCGGACCCGGCCGAAGCCGAAGGAGATCCGGTTGTCGGGGTTGTCGGTGTTCACCTGGATGAAGCGGTGGTTGTCGACGCGGCTGAGGTTGTTGATGACGTATCCCTGCTCGGAGTCGTAGCAGTACTCTCCTCCACCGCGCTGCCCGGGCGCACAGTTGTCGAAAAAATCGCTGTCGTTGCTTCCTGAGTACCGGCTCAGCGTCTCGCGCTCGAGGTACTCGATCTGCGCTCCGTACTTCACCTGGTGCGAGCCCGCCCGACGCGTGCTGATGAAGTGCGTCAGGCCCAGGCGAGCCTCGACCCGCCGAGCCTTGTCGGACGAGTAGTTCCCGATTCCGCCTGAGAGCCAGCGGCGGGTCGGACACGCCATGCCTGGAAGCTCGCGCTTGTTGCAAACGTCCTCCACTCCGGGAACGAGCGAGCGGTCGTTCTGGACGAACTGAAACAGGCTCGCCCCCTGGTTGTCTTGCTCCTGGGTCGCGGGCTGGTCGTAGTACTCGGGATAGTCCAGTCGCCAAGCGTCCTCGTTGGCGAACTGCGAAAAACTGAACCCCGCATCGATCTCGAGCTTGTCGTCTGCAACACGTCCGAGATAGCCCAGGCTGACAGTCGTGAAGTTCCCTCGGTCCCAGCCGAAGTGCTTGTTGACGACACCGTTCGCGGTGTTCGCCCCTCCGCCCAGTGGGTCGGAGCTCTGCGCGGTCCCAAAAGACGAAGGGTCGAGGTTGAGTGCAGGACGCCGATACGACCGGCGCTGGAAGCTCGGGCCACCCAGGACCGTCAGTCGCAGGCGGTGCTTGGGGTTCACGGCCCAGTCGATGCCAAGCTGGTAGCCCACGCTCACATTCCCGGTCTTGAACCTCTGCTCGGCGAACTTCTTCGTCGCAATGTAGTCCCCACCCTCGACACAGTCGAAGTCCCCGTTCTTGTAGGGGCAGTCTTCGAATCCGCCCGAGTTGTCCTTGTCGACACGCGAGTAGAACGACTGAATCAGCGAGGCTCGTCCCCCGGTCCCTGATACGGCCGCCGACCAGAACAGCTGGTCCTCGATGATGGGACCACTGGCGACGACGACGCCCTGCAACAGATAGTCGGGGACCTCCACCGCCCGCACGGCGTTGTCGGTCGCAAGGATGAAACGAGGCTGCGCCAACCGTGGCGTGTAGGTAAACCGCGCAACGCCCCGGACCTTGTTGGTGCCCGAAACCCGGCGAGCCTCGACCTGACCACCGGCTGCGCCGCCGTACTCGGCCTCGTACCCCGATTCCTGGACCTCCACCGACTCGATGAACTCTTGGACGATCGAGGCGCCCACGGTACCGAAGCTCGGGTCGGTGACGTTCGCCCCTTCGACCATGTACTTGGACTCCGCCGGGGTGGCGCCCGCGATCGACAGTCCGCCCGCTTCCTTCGTCACGTTTGCCGACGCACCCACAACCTCGGTGAAGTCGCGACCACCTGCACCATCCCCGACCGGGATGTTCCTGAAGTCTTCCACCGACAGGCTCGTGGTCACCGTGCTCGACGCAGGTTTGATCACCGGCTTGATGGTGACGGTCCGAATGAGGTCGTCGTTGGGGTCGATCTTGAAGTTCGCGCGAAACTTCGCGCCTCGCGGAAGCGCGGTCACCTTGGACACGTTGGCTTGCCCCGCCAACACTTGAATCGTGTACGTGCCGGGAGGCAACGACTTGAACGCGTACAGGCCGTTCGTGTTGGTCGTCGTCTCCCTGGGCCCCTGCAGACAGTTGCACTGCAAGATGACGAGCGCGTTCGGGATCGCCGTGCCGTCACTCTCCTGCGAGACCACCCCGGTCACCGACCCCGTGTCCGCGGCCTCTACCGAACGCGGCGCAAGCAGGAGCGCTCCGGTGGCGAGGGTTGCAACAACCGACAGCGGGACCGTCAGCATCACTGCCTCCAGCGAGCGACGACGAGAGACACTACGGCTGCGCCCGACAGAGGGCAAACACACGGACCGACGGCGAAAGAATGAGGGCACCTTGAGAGCCCAACGCCGGCGCAAATCGCCCCTTACGCGAGTCCGTCCCTGGCCCCCGCCCCCGAGCCGGCCTCGACCGACAGCCCGCGGGGAGGCAGATGACCGTAAAGGACACCCGTCGCGCGCCCTCAGGCTCGTGGAGAACCAAGCAAAACGCCCGCTCGAGGCGGGCGCTTTGTGATGGGATCCGCGAGGATCCCGGTCGACTAGAAGCGAAGCTGCAAGTCGAACTGAGCGGCCAGAGGAGTCTGGAAGCTCGACTCCGTGCCGAAGTTGCCCTGCGGAGGAAGGATCGTCCGCTGGAAGAACTCGGTGGGGTTGCTCGCGTTCTGAATCTTGGTGTGCTTCAGGTCCGAGAGTTCGCCACCCGCCACCGGTCGTGTGGTCGAGTACGAGTAGACCTCGTCAACGCGAAGCACCGCTTTTGCGTTGGTCACGTTGAACAGCCGGGCGCCAACCTCGATCTCGAGGTCGCCGGGCAGCGGGTAGGCGTAGTTGACGCTCAGGTTCACGCTGTACGTCGGCTCGACGCGGCCACCGGCGCCGCGAGGGAGTACGTAGACGGCGAACTGCTGCGGGTACCGGTTGTTGTCTGCGCGAAGCGAGATCGGGTAACCCGACCGGAAGTTGGCGGAGGTGCCCAGGGTGAGGCGGCCAGCTTCCTGGAGGTCGAAGGAGTAGAACCCGTTGACCTTGAAACGGTGTGGCGTGTTGAACGACAGCGGGCCGAAGCTGTTTCGGACCAGCTCGGGGATGTCGAACTGCGTCGAAGCACCGAGGTTGATCGCACCCGAGATCGGGTCGACGAAGCCGTCGTAGTTACCGACCAAGCGGCTGAACGTGTAGCTGCCGATGACCAACCAGTTGCGAGCGAAGCGCTTCTTCAACTCGAACGTGAACGCGTCGAAGTTTCGGACCGGCTTGTCGAACGTGCTGCCGACCTTGCCGTAGGCGTCGACCAAGAACTCGCAACGCTGATGCTCCCGAGCGATCTGCGAGCGCTCCGGCGCGTCCATCTCGAGGCTATCGAGCTGGCCGGAAAGGTTGTCGCAGCGAGCCTGCTCGGCGTTGATGTCGGAGGTGGAGACCGACTCGCCGGGGTTGGCGATGATGAAGTTGAGACCGCCGTTGGTGGAGACGTCCTCGACGGCGCGGCCCAAGTCGGTGTGCTGCCAGCGAACACCGAGCGTGAGGTCCTCGATGATCTCCTGCTCGTAGCCCATCTGGAACTGCTGGTTGTACTGACCACGCAGCTTCGGAACGACAGCACCTTCGGTGAGCTGCGTGGTTCCCGCGTTGAAGTCGACGCAGTATTCCGTGGGCTGGCCACTTTGGAGCTTCAGCCGGGATTCGCCGTCGATGTTGACGCTGGAGCCCTCGAGGCAGTCTGCGTTGCGGTAGCTCCGCGTGACGTTGACGAGACCACCGAAGACGCGGCTGTTCAGCTGCAGCGGAAGCGGCTGGTAGAACCATCCGTAACTGGCGAACAGACGGCTCTTGCCCTCGTCCGTCCAGTCGTAGACCACGCCGACACGAGGACCAACGTTGTCGTTGATGAACAGCGCGCGGTCACCGTTGATGTCGCGCATGTCCTGCAGCTCCCAACGCACACCAGCGCTGATGAACAGGTTCGAGAGCACCGCCCACTTGTCCTGCAGGAACATCCCGTAGTTCGTGGTTGTGGTGACCTCGTTGTAGGCCGCCGAGCGGATACCCGCGCCAAGCGGGGTCGCGATGGCTCGGAGCTCGCCCTCTTCCTTGCGGACACGTCCGAAACCCACCGAACGGCGGCTGTCGGGGTTGTCCGTGCCGACGATGATGAAGCGGTGGTTGTCGACCCGCGAGCTGTTGTTGATGATGTAGCCGTCCTCGGGGTCGTAGCAGTACTCGCCCCCTCCGGTTTGGCCCGCCGCGCAGTTGTCGAAGAAGTCGGAGTCGTTGCGACCCGAGTATCGGCTCAGCGTCTCGCGCTGAAGGAACTCAGCCTGGGCGCCGTACTTGATCTGGTGAGACCCAGCCCGCCTGGTGCTGATGAAGTGGGTGAGCGCGAAGCGACCCTCGACCCGCCGAGACTTGTCGGACGAGTAGTTGCCGATACCGCCCGAAAGCCAGCGACGCGTCGGACAGGCGAGCCCGGGGAGGTCGGTGCGGTTACAGGCTTCCTCGACTCCGGCGACCAAGGAGCGTGCGTTGTCCTGGTCGAGGAAGGTGAAGAGGTTGGCGCCCTGGTTGTCCTGCTGCTGCGTCGCGGGCAGGTCGTAGAAGTCAGGGTTGTCGAGCCGCCACGCTTCCTCGCCGACGAACTGCGAGAACGCCAAACCGGCATCGATCTCAAGCTTGTCGTCCGCGACCCGGCCGAGGTAGCCGAGGCTGACGGTGGTGGTGTTGCCGCGGTCCCAACCGAAGTGGTCGTTGACGACACCGTTGGCTGTGTTCGCGCCTCCGCCCAGCGGGTCAGCGTTCTGCGCGGTACCGAAGGAGGACGGGTCGAGGTTGAGCGCAGGCCGGCGATAGGAGCGACGCTGGAAGCCCGGACCGCCACGGACCGTGGCCCGGATACGGTGCTTGGGGTTGATCGCCCAGTCGATACCGATCTGGTATCCGATGCCGACGCTTCCAGTCCGGAACCGCTGCTCAGCGAACTTCTCGGTCTGGATGTAGTCGCCACCGTCGACGCAGTCGAAGTCGCCGTTGGTGTAGGGGCAATCCTCGTAGCCGCCGGAACCGTCCTTGTCCACGCGCGAATAGAAGGACTGAATCAGCGAAGCGCGACCGCCCGTGGCCGAGATGGCTGCCGACCAGAACAACTTGTCCTTGATGATCGGACCACTGGCAGCGACGACACCCTGCAGGAGGTAATCGGGAACCTCAACCGCCCGGACGGCGTTGTCCGTGGCGAGGATGAACCGCGGCTGCGCCAGACGAGGCGTGTAGGTGAAGCGCGCAACACCACGAACTTTGTTGGTGCCCGAGATTCGACGGGCGGAGACCTGCCCACCGGCTGCACCACCGAACTCGGCCGCGTAGCCCGACTCCTGAACGTCGACCTCTTCGATGAACTCCTGAACGATCGAAGCACCGACCGTACCGAAGCTCGGGTTGTTCACGTTCGCGCCTTCGACCGTGTACTTGGACTCGGCCGAAGTCGTACCCGCGAGCGAGATTCCAGCGGAGTCCCGAGATGCAGTCGCCGAAGCCTCGACGACCTGCGTGAAGTCTCGCCCCGCGCTCTCACCAACCGGGATGTTGCGGAACTCGTCCATCGAGATGGACTGCCCGACCGACGTGTCCTGCTTGACCGCGACGGGCTTGACCCGAATGGTTCGCTTGAACTCGTTGTTCGGGTCGATCTTGAAGTTCGCGCGAAACTTCGCGCCACGCGGAAGGGTCGTGACCTTCGAGACGTCGGCTTGGCCTGCGAGCACCTGGATCGTGTAGGTACCTGGAGGCAGCGACTTGAACGCGTACAGCCCGTTGGAGTTGGTCGTAGCCTCGCGCGTGCCCTGGAGGCAGTTGCACTGAAGGACCACGATGGCGTTGGCCATCCGCTCGCCGGTCTTGTCGTTGGTCACCACTCCGCTGATCGAGCCGTTTTCAGCGGCTTGGGCGGACTGGGGAGCGAGCAAGATGGCACCGGTCGCGGCGAGACCAGCGACAGGGGCGCAGACCGACAACGGCAGAGTCAGGAAAAGTGTCTTGAGCGAACGAGCGCGGTTCACGATGGGCTCCTTCTCGGGCCTGGGGTCACTCTTGAAATCAGGTGCGTGGGGTGCAGTGAGCATGAGGACCTTCGGTGTCGAAAACTTCGATACACCATCCCAGGGGCCCAAATTTTCGGGCTGCGCTCGTATATCACAAGGATGCCGCTACTCGCACCGGGTCCGGGATGGCTTCGCGCCGCAGTGCGTTTTGGTAGGGAGTCCACCTTGGGAGGGTTCAACGGTGTTGCCTGAGGCGGCTTACGCCCCGAGCACCCCATCGGGCGAGACGTGGGACGGTTTTCCGGAGCGTTGAGCATTCGCACGATGGCGAGCGATCTCCGCCATCCGAGCGCCGCCCACAGAGCGGAGACGCGGGGTGGCTGGGTCGCCTAGAATCGACCCGTCAGCACGAGTCCACGCCGGGTCGGCGAAACTCGGAGATTGGCGAGGCCGCGCTCCCACTGCTTGGTGCGCTTGTTGCCCTCGTGGAAGACGAGACCACCCGCGACCAGCGCCACGACGCCGACCCCGCCGAGGCCGAGGCCCATGGCGACCGACAAGGTGTTGGCCTCGTTGCCGTTGTTCCGCCACGTCTCGATCTCGCCGTCGAAGCGTTCGCAATTCGAGTCCGACGGGTCGTCTTCGCAGCTGTTCTGCGCTTCGAGGGAGTTCCCGAGCTTGGAGCTGAACTCCTGCCCCTTGATGCCATAAAACGCCGCAAGCGCGACGCCGGTCAGCGCGATCGCGCCGCCTCCGACCATCGTGCCCATCCCGGCCAGGCGAAGGTTTCGACCCGCGTCCGGGCCCATCTTCTCGCGTAGCTCGTCGCCCTCGGTGGGCTGAACGACCACGGGCGGGGGTGGCTTGTCGTCCTCGGCGGCCTTCTCGGCCTCGGCGATCATCGCGTCGAGCTCGACCAGCCGCTCGGGAGCATCGTCGGGATCGATATCCGCGTTGGCCTTGGCGACCTTGATGAAGTTGTCCAAGATCGCCCGGGCGCGCCGGAGGTCGGCGAGGTCGTTGGAGATCGTGTACAGCCCCTTGTAGGCCAGGGAGATGTTGTAGAGCAGCAGGCCGTTGTCGGAGAGGTCGTACGCCTTCTCCCACTTGTCGACCGCCGTCTCGAAGTCCCCAAGCCGATAGGCCTTGCGACCTTCGTCGTAGAGCTCCTCGGGCGTGCTCTCGACAGCCAGGGCGGCCGTGCGTGCATGCGCGGGCTCCGGGGTCACCATCAACGCGCCGCCGAGCATGCTCGTGGCCAACGCAAGGCTCCAAGCACGCGAGGAGCGAGAACGAAACATCGTCCGAGAACAGCGCCGCATACGCCGTTGCGAGGCTATCACAGGTCGACCAATTCTACGTCTTCAGCGTGAAGCGTCGTCGCGAGGAAACCCGACCCGACCCGGGCAAAACGTTCAGCGTCGTCGGTCGCAAGCAACGCGAGCTTACCGGGTTCGCGGCTCGGCGAGGAGAGCCCAAGCTCCTGTAGGAGGGACCGAACCGCGGAGGCTGTCGTCATGGCCGAGTCGACCACGGTCACCTCTGGCCCCACCACCTGCTGGACCACACCCGCGAGCACGGGGAAATGGGTACAGCCGAGGACCACCGTGTCGAGCGCGGGGTCCGAAGCCAAATGGGGAGCCAGGTAGCGGCGAGCCGCCAGCTGTGGAACATCCCCCTGGGTCCACGCCTCCTCAGCGAGGGCGACGAACAGCGGGCATGGCTGACCGAGCACGACGGCTTCGGGCCGCCGCCGCTTGATCGCACGTTCGTATGCACCACCGCGGACGGTGCCTTCGGTCCCGGTAATGAGGATGTGGCCGGACGAGGTCGCACCACATGCCGCCTCTGCGCCGGGCTCGACGACGCCCACGACCGGCAGGGGTCCAAAGCGATCACGCAGGGTCTCGACCGCGACGGCGGAGACCGTGTTGCACGCGATGACCAGCAACTTCACCCCGCGCTCGACCAAGACTTGCGCGGACTGTTTCGCGTAGCGCTCGACGGTGTTCGAGCTCTTGGTCCCGTAAGGAAGCCGTGCGGTGTCCCCCAGATAGAGGAACGATTCGTTCGGCAACGCTTCGCGGAGCGCACGCAGGACGGTCAGTCCACCAACACCGGAATCAAACACTCCGATGGGGAGCGACTGGGGGACCGTACTCATCCGCGCACGAGGATGTTCTTCGCGATGACGAGTCGCTGAATCTGCGACGTGCCCTCGTAGATCTGCATCAGCTTGGCGTCACGCATGAGCTTCTCGACCGGGTACTCCTTCGTGTACCCGTAGCCGCCGAAGATCTGCACCGCATCGGTCGTAGCCTTCATGGCCAGGTCGGCGCCCATCGCCTTGGCCATCGCCGATGTACTGGTCCGCTTGACCCCATTGTCGACCTCCCACGCGGCCTTGCTGTAGAGCAAGCGGGTGGTCTCGTGGGCCATCGCCATCTCCGCGATCATGAACTGAATGGCCTGGTGCTGAGCGATGGGCACGCCGAACGTCTTGCGCTCCTTCGCGTACTTGACCGACTCGTCCAAGGCACGGCGGATGAGGCCAGCGCACTGCGCCGCAATCATCGGACGAGACTTGTCGAAGGTCTCCATCGCGATGGAGAAGCCGCGCCCCACCTCTCCGATGATGTTCTCGGGCCCCAGCTTGACGTCGTCGAACAACACGTCGCAGGTGCTCGACGCTCGCTGTCCGAGCTTGTTCTCTTTTTTCCCGACACTCACGCCGGGGGCATCCGCCGACACGACGAATCCCGTGATGCCCTTGTGGCCAAGCGTGGGGTCGATGGTCGCGAAGCCTGTGTAGAACTTGGCGTGGGCAGCGTTGGTGATCCACCGCTTCTGCCCACTGAGGATCCACCCATCCCCGTCCTTGACCAGCTTCGTCCGCATCGCAGCCACGTCGGACCCGGCCTCGGGCTCTGAGCAGGCGTAGCTGACGAAGCACATCTCCTCGGAGAGCTTGGTCAGCCACGTCTCTTTCTGCTCCTGCGTGCCACCGATCATCAGCGGCAGGGCCCCCAGATGGTTGCATACGATGCTGGTGGAGATCGCCGCGCAGCCGTAGGCCAACTCCTCGGCGATGAGACAGCCCTCGACGGTGCTGACCTCGAGCCCGCCAACCGACTCGGGAAGCTCGACGTTCATCAGTCCGAGTTCCCACGCCGCTTGGAACACCTCCATCGGCATTTGGCCGAGCTCGTCGTACTTGCCAGCGACCGGGATCATCGACTCCTTCGCGAACTTTCGCGCGGTGTCGGCCAAGGCGAGCGAGTCTTCGGAATATGCCGGCGTGAACATCAGAGCCTGTCTAGCAGACCCTCCCGGCGGTTCGCCACGACCACACCCGAAGGGTCCGCACAACGCCAGGCATCCCCACCGGGATGCGCTGCACGAACGCACGGGCCTGACTGCAGTTCTACTCGGAGGCGCCGCGGTCTCGGGCGGCCCGCCGGGCGGCCCGTGCGGCCCGTCGCTGGGCCTTGTGGTCAGCCTCAGCCTTGTCACCGGTCGCGGCCCGCCCACCGACTACGAAGCCGATGACCAACCCCACGCCGAGAAGGACGGGGATGTAGATGAAGTGGGCGAGCGTCATGGGCGGCCTAGGAGGACAGGCGACGCTGAAGGTCGGCGACTTCGATGGCCTGCCGCGAGCCGCGGCGCCAGAGCATGACGCCATAGATCGCGAATAGGCTCCAGATGACGCCGTAGGCCCAGACGATGTGCTCGTAGTCAGAAGCGGTCTTGGCCGCCGCCTCGGACTCACAGGCACGGACGCAAGCGATCGTCTGCTGGTCGAGATTCTTGACGGGTTCGTACTCGTCGCTCGGGGGAGTTTGTGCGGGGGCAGCCATCAGGCGTCTCCTAATCCCGGAGTGGATCCGGAAGCGGGTTCATCGGCGGGTTCAGCTTTGCTCGCGCCGGCGTCGTCGAGGTCGACCCAAGCTTCATCCAGGGTCACGTCCGTGAGTTCTTGCTGCACCCGGATCAGCAAGAGCGCCATCGAGGTGAGCAGCAAGGCGATGAGTGCGGGCCACAACGCGGCCCACATGCTCGCGGGAAGCGAGCCGGCCACATCGTTGGAAGGGTGCGTCGTCTTCCAGATCTTGACCGCGTAGTAGATCACCGGGACATCGATCGCCCCGAAGATTGCGAGCGCCGCGGCGAGCCGCTCCGACCCCGCCGCACCGTAGTGGCGGACCAGGACGTACGCGGCAAAGATCAGCCACAGCAGCCCAGTCGAGACCTGACGCGCATCCCAAGTCCAGGCCTTGCCCCACGTCGCGTGCCCCCAGATCGGGCCCGTGATCAACACGCCCAGGCCCGTGACCAACACGAGTTCTGCCGCCGCGATGGACACGGCTTCGGCTCGTTTGGAGTCCCGGCGAAGCTGGATGCCCGCTGCAACGCCGCACACCACAGCAAGCAGCATCATGATCCAAGCCAGCGGCACGTGAAAGTAGAAGATCTTCTGCACGGTGCCCATCTGGTTCTCGATCGGTGTGTCGAGGAAGATGGTCTTCACGCTGACCGGGAAGATCAGTGCGGCCGTGCCTAGAAAGGCGATCGGGAGGATTTTTTTCATCGACGCCTCCGGGCGGCACGAGCGGTACCGCGGCGTTTTTGGGGCACGCCCACGAGGACGGGCTCAAACAGCCATGCCCCAACGACAAACGCCAAGATGTTGGTCGCGGTGAGCTGTCCCAGGTAGGTGGAGAAGGATTCGTGCCCTTCGAGCAGCGACCGGGTGGCCACCAGCGCGAACAGCAACGAGGGCATGGTCAACGGGTAGAGGATGACCGACAGCAGGACATTCTTGCCGCTGCTGCTCGCCAAGCCGGCGGCGAACAAGGTGCCGACGCCCGCGTAGGCGGTGCACCCCATGAGCACGAGTGCGGCGGTGGCCACCGGCCGGTCCGCAAACGGCTGCGCCGCAGGAAACAACAGCGTGAGCCCCAGCACGGTGATCAGCGAGCAGCCCAACAGGATCACCAGGGTCACGAACGCCTTGGCCAAATAGATCGAGACCCTCTCGACCGGGGCGACCAGCAACGCACGCAGCGTGTCGAACTCCCGCTCCCGGGTGAAGATGCGACCCAAGGTCAGCGCGCCGACAAACGCGACGGACAACCAGAGCATCCCCGGCACGGCGAGAGGTTGAGACGACACCCCAAGCGCGGAGAACGACATGCCAAGCATGATCAGCACGACCAAGCTGAAGAACGAGGACGTTAGAATCAGCTCGAGGTCCCGAGCTTCCTGCCGGAGGTCGTTGACCGCCAGCAGCCACGCTTGACGGAGCGCCACCATGCCGAGAAAGGTTGTAGCACGGCCAGACTCGCTGGCCGGACACCCCGCGGCACCAACCGATGTGCTCACGCCTCTGCCTCGACCCGGACCGCGGGCATCCGACCCGCCAACTCCCGGACCCGGGGTCCAAAGGTCTCCCCATCGGGGGCGCGAGGCACCGCTCCGGCGATCACACCTTCTTCGAGCAGCACCACGCGGTCCGCGACCGAGACCAGAGCTTCGAGGTCGTGCGAGATCAGCAGGATCGCAGCGCCGCGGTCGCGCTCCTGCGCGAGCACCGAGGCCAGCAGGCTTCGTCCGGGCCGATCGAGTGCGGTGAATGGCTCGTCGAGGAGCAACATCTCGGGCTTGCCGAGCAGCGCGCGGGCCAGCGCCAGGCGCTGGAGCATCCCGCGGGAGAAGGTGCCGGCCTGCCGCTGTGCTGCGTAGCCCAAGCCGAGCTTGTCGAGCGTCGGCAACAACGGCTCACTGTGGCAGCCGGCATGCGCGCGCAGCTTCGCGAAGAGTTCGAGATTCTCAAGCGCCGTCAGTCGCGGGTAGGTCTGCGCGGTATGGCTGACGACAGCGAACCGGGCTCGCTCCTGCGGTCCGACGCCTTCACTTCCAGCGAACAGTCGCTGACCCCGACTGGGTGGCATGAGCCCAGCGATGATCGACAACAACGTGCTCTTCCCCGCGCCGTTGGCCCCGATGAGGCCGACGATTTCGCCGGCTCGCAGATCGAGATCCAGCCCACGCAACACCGCCAAGCGACCGAAGTGCTTGCTGATGTCGCGGAGGCTGAGCAGGGCCGTTTCGTCCATTACGAAGCGGTCGGAGGCGACTCGAGCACCTCGAGCTGACGAACCACGCGATCGAGCTCGGAGAGCAGCGCCTCACTGCGGGCGGTGTCCCCTTTGGCGGCGGCGAGGTCCTGAAGCAACCGATCGCGCTGGGCCTGGAGCTGGTCCTTCTTCGTCGGGCGCGCCCGCATGAGTCCGAACATCGTGAGCACCGCAAAGCCACCCAAGGACCACCACGCGATGTTCTTCACGAGCGGGTCACGGTGACGAAGATTCGTCATCGTGAACGACACCGTATCCCCACGGTTGTGCTGCGGAAGCGCCCACACCACGCGTCCGGGAACCGGCGAATCGTGTTCGCCCAGGGTCTTGCCCGCAGCCTCGAGTTCGAGGCGTTCGTCTTGAAGCACCGTCGCTTGAACAAGGTCGAAGGGCGCCACCCACTCGAAGTCGATGGTGCCGCTGTGCTCAAAGAGGTAGCCGGTGGAGAGGTTGGTCAGCTTGCCCGGAGGAATGGGGCCGTGGAGTGTCGCGTACGGAGCCTTCTCCTCGTGGTCCAAGAAGCCCTCGGCCGGACGGAGCACCGTGAACCCTTTGGACCCGTCCATCGATTCGATGCGGAGCTCGGGGTCCCAAAACGCCTTGTCGCCATCGACGACCACCTCGAAAATCTGGACGATCTGCGCGAGGTCGTTCTCCCCCTCGAGGAGGTCGTACTGCACCGCGGCACGCACGACGCTGGGATCGCGGGTCGTCTCGAAGAGGCGCATCTGCACATCGATGCCCCCGCGGTCGTCCATCCCAAAGAACGCGCTCTCGTACGGCGCGTCTCCGTAGGCCGTCCGGACGAAATACAGCGAGTCCTGCTTGACCGGAATGCCTTTGATCGTCGCAGACCCATCGGGCCCACTGACGGCGCGAACCTCCTGAACAGCACCGGTGGCCGCCTTCTTGACCACGATCAGCTTCTGGTTGGCGATGGGCTGGTCATTGGCGTCCCGCAGCGACACTCGGACCGTCCCGGTGGGCAGCGTCCGGAGAATCCTTGGCGGCGCCAACGGCTGGCGTTTTGCTTTCGCAGGCGGTTGGGCCTGTTGTCCGGACGGAGCCTGGAACTGCTCGGCACCCTCGGCCAACACCAGCGCCATCCCCTTGTCCGCCGACATGGAGAACGGCTGACTCTTACGGAGCGTCCCGCCTTCGACGAGCAGAGCCTCGGCGGCCATCGTGCTCCCCGCAGGAACATCGGGGGGCGCCAGCTTGTCGAAGACCGCCTTGCCGCGAGCGTCGGTTGTCAGCTCCCGCACGATTGCCTCCCCCTGTGGCGGTGTGATCGTCAGCTTGACGACGACGCTGGGGACGGGCTTCCGAGCCTCGAGATCGAACGTCCCGACAGTGAGGCTTCCGACCTCCATCCCCTCGAGCGGGAACGCGTTTCCGGGCGCGGGAATGGCTGGCTCGCCGCCGGTTGCGGCCGGCGGACGCGCGGGCGCTGCGGCGGGTGCCGAGGCTCCCTCGACCAGCATGACCGCGGTTCCAGCTCCGGGCAACAACGTGATGGAGCCGGACTTCACCTCGGTGCCACCGAGCATCACACTGGCGACTGCGGTCCCACCGATGAGCTCGGAGAGTTCGTCGAACGTTGCCCGGCCCTGCTCTTGGGTCTTGCCCGTGAACGAGGACACCTTGCCGTCGGGCCCGGTGACCTCGAGCGTGACGTCGGTGTCGACCGCGGGTGCGGAGAAGCCCGCCTTCCCGAGACAGCGAACCGTGACGGTGCCAGGCGCGAGTTTGGGGTCGGGCCTGGGGATGCCCGACATGGCGGACGGATCCATCATCGGAGGCGGTGCCGCGTGGGCGGTCGTTCCCCCGATGGAGATGGAAATCGTGGCCGCGAGGGCGGCGCTACACAGAGCGTGAGTCTTCATGCCGAGATTTCCTTGCCGCAGTGTTTGCAGAACTTGGCGTCCGGGTCGTTGGCGCCGGAGCAAGCGCCACAGATGAGCGCCACGGAGTCGTCCGTCTCTGCGCCAGCGTCGTCGTCGTCGTCGGCAGCGTCAGCTGGGCGAGAAGACTCGGTCGCGTCCTTCTGCTCGGGCTCGGGCTCGGGCTCGGATGCCTCGGCCGGCTCCGGTGCGTCGGCCGGCTCGACTCCATCGGGGAGGACATCGGTGAGCCCACGCCCTTCGAGCAGGGCGTAGACCTCGGGGTGAACCTTTCGTACGCCGTCGAGCTGGCGCATCACTTCGATCGCCCGAAGCTCGTACGTCTGCTTGACGTCGGTGAAGTCGGTCTCCGAGAGCTTGCCCATCTCGAAGTCGAACTTGAGTTCCTTGATCGCCCGAAGAAGCCGGCGCTTCTCCTCCCGGAGCTGGGACCGGCTGGCCCCGCCGAGTCCGCGCGAGCCGATTCCCAGCGCCGCCCGAGGTCGCGAGAGGACCTGAACCATCTTGAACAGTGTGGCCAAGCTGAAGACCAGCGCGGCGGCACCGACCACGAGACCGCCCGTGGCGACATCGAGCCGAGCGCCCGCGGACATCGAGAGGAACGCGACAAAGCCTGCGCTACCGACCAAGGCGATGGCGCCCCAGCGCATCAGCGCGGAGCGAGAGTCAGACACAGTGCTGGGCACGTCAGGCGCCTTCCGTCTTGCTCGTGCCGATGCAGATGATGCCGCCCATGATCATGATGCCAAAGCCGAGCCACACCCAGTTCACCAGCGGGTTGTAGTAGAGGTTTGCGCGGGTCCAGCCCGTCGTCATGTCGACATCGTCGATCGAGATGTATGCGTCGCCGCCGATGGTCATGTGGCGAGCCACCTCGGTCGTGGGCATGTCCGGGCTTTGGTAGTACCACCACTTCGCAGGCGTCAGCTCGTCGACGATCTCCCCTCGTTGCAAGACGGTGAACTTCACCGAGAGCATGTCCTTCTGCCAGTCTTCGGACGCCAGCGTGCCGTCGTGCCGGATCTCGTAGGGGCCGAGGTCGACCTTCTCACCGGGTGAGATGCTGATCTTCCGTTCGATGCCGTATGCGTTGCCCGCCCACCCGAAGAACATCAGCACCATGCCCAAGTGCACGATGTAGCCGCCGTAGCGACGTCGAGCCCGGGAGATGAGACCGATCAGCGCGTCGAGTACCGACTGCTGCCGGCCCCGGCGTCGTACAGACACGCCCCGATAGAACTCCTGAATGATGGTCCACATGGTGAACCCGCACAGGCCGAAGCAGGTCGTCCCGGCGATGCCGATGCTGACGTCGTGAATCTGGTCCACGGCGACAAATGCAACGACGGCCGTCACCGAGCCGACGATGAGCGGCATCAGGAACTGTTTGACCAAAGACTCGGTGCTCGACTTGCGCCACGCGACCAAGGGGCCCACGCCGGTGAGGAACACGAGCGCCAGTCCGACCGGCACCATGTACTTGTTGTAGAAGGACGGGCCAATCGTGATGCGATCGTAGGCCGGTCGCCCGGCGGCCATGTTGGCCATCCAGTCCTTCTCGTCGAACATGCCGACCGAGAACGTGATCTCCCGAAGCCACTCGTGGTCCGTGGCCAGGATGCCGGTCCAGTCGCGGAGCGTGGGGTAGATCGTCGCGCCGGCCACGAAGAACGCGGCCAACAAGAACAGCCAGTTGTTGAGTAGGAAGGCGAACTCCCGGCTGAGCACGCTCTCGAGCTCGTTGCGGGAGCGCAACAGCGGCAGTCGCCAGAACAGCAGGCCGAACGAGACGATCAGGATGAACACCATGAAGATGCCGAAGGTCCACGCGAGCTGCGGGTCCTCCCCGAACGCGTGAACGCTCTGCACCACACCGCTGCGGGTGAGGAAGGTGCCGAAGATCGTGAGCCAGAAACTCGCGATGACGAGCACGAGGTTCCAGACCTTCAACATGCCGCGGCGCTCTTGGACCATGACCGAGTGAAGGAATGCGGTGCAGGTCAGCCACGGGAACAACCCGGCGTTTTCCACGGGATCCCAGGCCCAGTATCCGCCCCACCCCAGTTCTTCATAGGCCCACAGACCGCCGAGCATCAGGCCGGTGCCCAGGAAGAGCCAGCTGAACAACACCCAGCGACGCATGCTGCGTTGCCACTGCGCATCGACGTTGCCCGTGATCATCGCCGCCATCCCGAACGCGTAGGGGACGGCGAGCGACACCATCCCGAGGTACAGGCTCGGCGGGTGACAGATCATGTAGGGGTTTTGCAGCAGCGGGTTCATCCCCTTGCCCTGGGGGGCGGGGAGGTCAGCGTCGGCGATCAGGAACGGGTTGAACGGGTTCTTGAGGAAGACCAGCAACGCCGTGAAGAATCCGAGGATGATCGCGAGCACCAAGACCGCATGCGGGATGAGCTCACGGTGCCGCTTGGCGTTGGCCCGAATCGCCAGCGAACTGAACAGCGACAGCAACAACACCCAGAACAGCAAGCTGCCGTCGAGCGACCCCCAGAACGCGGTGACCTTGTAGAAGATCGGCATCGCGGGGTGCCCGTTGTGTTGGACATATTGGATGCTGTAATCGCCGGCCAGAAACGCGTAGACCAGCAACGCAGACGAGAGCGCGGCCAGACCGAAGATGGCGTGCATGCCTGCAGTCGCGCCCTCGAGCAGCCGCTCGGAGCGGCTGTGGGCAGCCAACGCGGCCATGGATGCCGTGGCCAGCGTGAGCAGGAACAGCAGAAGAATCGTGACGGTGCCGAGCGTGGAGATCGTCATGGGGAACTCGAGGTGGTGTGGACCATCGTGCGCACAGACAGGTGCGCCGTACCGCGTTGACGGGAATCCGCCAGCGAAGTGCAGGTCGGGTGCGGCTCAGGTGCGAGAGGGGCTGATTCCAGCCGGACCGTCTTGCTTGACGCTGTCTTCTTCTTCGTACTTCGAGGGGCACTTCGCCGACATCTCATCGGACTCGAAGAGGTTCCCTGACTCGGAGAGGCGGCCGGTCAGAACGACCTCGCCTCCCTCCTGGAATGTGTCGGGCGGGATGTTGGTGAAGTGCACCGCGAGCCGCTCCCCGGCGCTCTCGATCGTGAACCGGTAGTCCCCGGTCGTGCCCTTCTTCTTGGAGATGGTCCCTTCGACCACTGTTCCGTGAACCTGGATCGTTCGGCCCTGGTAGGCCTCTGGGGTCGCGACGACCTTCTCGGCGTAGACGTACTCCAGCACCCCCTCGCCGGGGTCGGAGAGCACCAGATAGCCAACCGCGCCCAGAACGACGACTCCGATTCCAATTTTGCTTCCGAGACTCAGTGCCATGGATTCATCCCCCGATGCTCATCATTGCTTTGCGCGGCCCGCCCCGGCCATCGAGGCCGAATGCGTGCGCGTCGCGTTTGGTGACGAGCACGCGCTGTACCACGCGCTCGACGTCTCCGACTTGGCCGCCCCGAAGGGCTGCGCGTAGGTCTCCGGTTTCATCACGTGCCAGACAACCGTGGAGCTGCCCGGTCGCCGACACGCGCAGGCGGTTGCAGCTGGCGCAGAAGTTTTCGGTGAGCGCCCCGATCGTGCCCAAGCGGCGACCCGCCCACGGGCCCGACTCCACGCGCCAGTACGACGCGGGGCCCTGCCCGCGCACGCCGTCTCCAGAATCCGCGACCACGGCGGCTCCAAGGCCCCGTTCGACGACCGCACGCACCTCGTGCGCCGACATCATCTCCCCGGGCATGAACGTGGCCCCTCCGCTCATCGGCATCTGCTCGATGAAGCGCGGCGTGATTCCACGAGCCCAAGCGAACTGCGCCAAGTCGGCGAGTTCGTGGTCGTTGAAGCCCTTGATGGCCACGGTGTTCAGCTTGACGTGGTCAAAGCCCGCACTCGCTGCCGCGTCGAGCCCCGCGAGGACATTGACGAGATTGCCGCGCCGGGTGATGCGGGCGAAACGTTCTGGGTCGAGACTGTCCAGCGAGACCGTCAGCCCATGGAGCCCAGCGGACCGCAACGGACCGACCAGCGGCTCCAGTCGCTCGGCGTTGGTCGTCATCACGACCTGCAGCGACTTTCCGGACTCGGTCTCCAGCCCGGAGAGGTTACCGACCAGATCGACCAGGCCGCGCCGGAGTGTGGGCTCGCCCCCGGTCAGGCGAACTCGGTCGACACCCCAACGCGCGAAAGCGGCCGCGAGCGTGACCACCTCTTCAAGCCGGAGGACTTCATCCCGCGCGCCGAACTCCATCGGCTCGTCGGGCATGCAGTAGGTGCATCGGTAGTTGCACCGATCCAGGAGTGAAATCCGCAAGTAGCGCACGCGCCGGTCGGTGCGATCGACGAGGTCGACCGAACCGTTCACGGAGACATGGGCCGGCGCCGACGAAGCGCGCGGCTCCGTCGTGCGGCGCAGTTTCACAAGGCGCACGACTCCAGGGTGCCACAGTGTGGAGCCGCTGGCAGCCCATCAGGCCATCAGTAGCGACCGCTTGCCTCACCCGCGAACCCAGCGCCACCGATGCATCGTCACTCGGGGTGTGGGATGACGCCGGCTGCGGGGGCCAGCCCCCAGAACGACCAAAGCCGCGCTCCCATCGGAACGCGGCTTGGTGACCGAAGGCCGGCCCTCGGTGTTAGTGCGCGGGCTTGGGCGCTTCCGCGGCGGCCTCGCCCTCGGCGGGCGCAGCGGCTTTGGCAGCCGAAGCCTTGTGGCCTTCCGCGGTGTGCGGGTTGACGCAACCCAGCTTGGGCAGCACGCAGCCAGCATCGACCATCACGGCGACGCCGTCCTGGAGAACCGGCTTTCCGTCGGCGCCAACGGAGGGGACCATCTCGGAGACGAAGCACTCGTTCTCGATCCGGCGGACCAAGAAATCCTCGCCGCCATGCGCGTCCTCGCCGTTGCAGACCGCGAAGGTCTGGTCGCACATCGGCACCGTGCCGTCGGAGCACGCGGGCCGGCTGGCTTCGGTGTTGGTTGCCGCGCCCATCCGACCCATGTCGTCCCAGCCGCCGTCGGCGCGCCGGAAGTCGGTGGCCTGCGCCTCGCTCAGACGATCCCGCGACTCAAGGTCGAAGATGGTGAACGTGAAGAAGATCCCCACGAACAAGAGCGACGCCCCAAAGATGAAGACGTGGAACTTGTCGTCGTAGATGAGGTGCATGAAGAACGCGCTCACGAGCGTGGCCTTCATGGCTGCGACGACCATCGCGACCGGGAGCGATGCTGGCCCCAGGTTCGCGTACGAGACCGCGTAGGTGAGCCCGGTCAGCACAAATAGCGCCGCGAGGACCTTGAGGTACATCGAGACCGGCGAGATGTGCTCGTGGCACTCGACGAAGTCGTCGGCTGCTTTGCCGCCGAAGAAGAGCTTGTTGTCGTTGTTATCAGCCACGTCGCTCTCCTATTTCACGAGGTAAAGCAGGGGGAAGAGGAAGATCCAGACCAGGTCGACGATGTGCCAGTACAGGCCCACGTTCTCGACCGGTGCGTAGTAGCCGTCCTTGAAGTCGCCCCGCTTGGCACGAAGGTAGACCCAGACGATGACTCCGATACCCGCAAGCACGTGCACGCCGTGCAGGCCCGTCATCACGAAGTACAAGCCAAAGAAGACGTGCGGCAGGCCGCGGAAGCTGTGTCCGTGGCTGTGCGCGTACTGAGCGGCTTCGTCGTAGTGGAAGTAGCCGCCCGGGAAAATCCCGTGCGAGAACTTCCCCGTGTACTCGACGTACTTCACGCCGAGGAAGATGAAGGCACAGGCCAAGGTGATGAGCAGCTGCGTCGCGCAGCGCTTGTTGTCACCGAGCTGGGCGTAGCGGACGGCCATGGCCATCGTGAAGCTCGAGGTGAGCAGCACGACGGTGTTGATGCCGCCCATCGTCTTGTCGAGAAGCTCGTGCGAGCTCAAGACCATCTCGGGGTACAGGGCCCGGACGACGAAGTAGGCCAAGAACAGGCCTGAGAACATGAGCACTTCGGTCGCCAAGAAGAGCCACATGCCCATCTTGGCCGCGCCGGCTTGCTGCCCGACGGTGTTGAAGTGGTGCTGGAAGAACGCATGGTTCTTCGCCGGTTTTGCGTGGTCACCCATCAGTAAGGTCCCTCTGCAGTCTTTCGATTCACAATCCAGGCGTCAGTGCGACGAGCCGGTGCGATCGATCTCCGGGAAGTTGTAGGGGTCGTTCTCCACGCGCGGCTGCCCGTGGAAGTTGTGCTCAATCGGGGGGCTTGCCGTCGCGGTCCACTCGAGGGACTGCGCGTTCCAGGGGTTGGAACCGACCTTCTCGCCGTTGCGCAACGAGTGCACCAGGTAGATGGCGATGATGGTGAACCCGACCAGGAGCAGGTAGCCACCGACGGTGGACAGGATGTGCTGCTGCTGGAACTGAGGTGCGTACGACCAGTAGCGGCGCGGCATGCCTTGTTGGCCGAGCAGGAACTGGTTGAAGAACGTCATGTTGAAGCCGACGAAGATGAACAGCGCGGAGATCTTGCCCCACTTCTCGCTGTACATCACTCCGAACATCTTGGGCCACCAGTGGTGGATGCCGCCGACGAACGCAATGATGGTTCCGCCCATCATGACGTAGTGGAAGTGCGCGACGACGAAGTACGTGTCGTGCAGGTGGACGTCGACCGAGAGCGCGCCCAGGAAGATGCCTGTCAGTCCACCGATGGAGAACGTGAACAGGAACATCAGCCCGTACAGCATCGGGGTGTTGAACTCGATGCTGCCTTTGTAGAGCGTCGCGACCCAGGAGAAGGTCTTGATCGCCGTCGGCACCGCAACCGCGAAGGTGAGGAACGAGAACACGATGCCCGCGAGCTCGGACTGACCCGAGACGAACATGTGGTGACCCCACACGACGAAGGAGATGATCGCGATGGCGACGGAACTCAGAGCGATGGCCTTGTAGCCAAAGATGTGCTTCCGGCTGTGCACCGCGATGAGTTCGGACTCGATGCCGAAGCCCGGGAGGATCATGATGTAGACCGCCGGGTGGCTGTAGAACCAGAAGAAGTGCTGGTACAGGACCGGGTCACCGCCCATGGCCGGGTCGAAGATGCCGATCATCAGCGTGCGCTCGACGATGAGCAGCAGCAGCGTGATGGCGAGGACTGGAGTCGCCAACACCTGAATGACGGCGGTGGAGTACAGCGCCCACACCATCAGCGGCATCTTGTTCCAGGTCATCCCTGGCGCCCGCATCTTGTGAACCGTCACGATGAAGTTCAGGCCCGTGAGGATCGAGCTGAACCCCAGGATGAACGCACCGAACGTGGCCGAGATGACCGCGGTGCCCGAGGTGTTCGAGTACGGGGTGTAGAACGTCCAGCCGGTGTCGAGCTGTCCCGCGGCGAGCGTGAACAGGAAGAACATCGAGCCGAGCGTGTAGACCCAGAACGACAACAGGTTGAGCCGCGGGAATGCGACGTCCTTGGCCCCGAGCATCAGCGGCAACAAAAAGTTACCGAGTGCGGCCGGGACCGAGGGAATGATGACCAAGAAGACCATCACCGCTCCGTGGAGGGTGAACATCTTGTTGTAGGTCGTGGCCGAGATGAAGTCGCCGCCTTGCGGCGTCAAGAGCTCGGTCCGCAGGGTGAGCGCGAAGATGCCCCCTGCAAGGAAGAAGACCAAAACCCCGACCAGGTACATCAGGCCGATCCGCTTGTGATCGAGCGTGAAGAGCCAGGACTTCAGGCCTGTGGTGGCCGTGAGGTAGTTGGACTCGGTGCTGTGTGCGTCTGCCATGGCGATGTCTCCGTGGGCGCTACTTGAGCGTCTTGATGTACTCGATCACGGCCGTGACCTGCGAGTCGTCGAGTTGGCCCTGGTAGCTCGGCATCTGAGGGGCGAACCCCGTGACGACCTGCTTGTTGGGCTCGTAGATGGAGTCCTTGATGTACTGGTCCTCGGCCTTGACCGTGCTTCCGTCCGAGAGGCTCTCGGTACGACCGTAGAGTCCCTGCCAGGAAGGACCCGTCCCATCGGTCCCGTCGACCGAGTGACAAGCCACGCACCCGCGGCGCTTGTAGATGCGCTCGCCGTAGGCAGCCATCGACTCGCCCTCCTCCTGCGTGAGCACGCCGGCCTCGATCAATGCTCGCTCGAAGTCGTCGGGCTCGAGGACTTTGACGACACCAGTCATCTGCGAGTGGAAGTCCCCGCAGTACTCGGTGCAGAACAGGTTGAACTCGCCGATCCGCGTCGCTTCGAACCAGATCTGCGTGTAGCGACCCGGCACGACGTCACGCTTCACGCGGAACGCTGGCACGAAGAACGAGTGGATGACATCCGTGGACGTCATCGTGAGCCGCACAGGCTTGCCTTTGGGCACCATCAACGTGAGCGCGGGCTCCTCGGTGGAGGAGTTGAGCGACACACCGGGGTACTTCGGATACTCGACGGTCCAGTACCACTTCTGCCCGGTCACCCGGACTTCCAGCGGGTCGGCCGGCGCGACCGATTGGCGCACGAAGTCGCACTCGCCCCAGACGAAGATCACGAGCAGCAGCGCCGTCGGGATTGCGCTCCAGAGGAACTCGATCACGCCGCTGTGGGTGATCGAACTGGTCTTCTGGTCCTTGCTGCGACGACGGTACTTCCACATGAAGTACCCCATCGCTCCCATGATCAACACGAAGAACAGCGTGTCGAGCGCGGTGATGAAGAAGTAGAGGTTGTCCGTATCCTCGGCAAAGGTCGACGCCGCCGTGGGCATCGCCCAGGGGTGTGCGGTCTCGACCGGAGGAAGTGGAGCTTGGCTAGCGGCAGCAGCCATTTCGGCGGCAGCGTCGGCAGCGCCTTCTACTGGGGGTGGTGCGGCGGCGTTTTCGGGTGCCGTGAATAGGGAGAGGATCACTTCGCTACCTCGCCTTTTCGTTTGGAGGGGTCCATCGGGTCAGGGGAGCCGCTTCGTTCGTGAACGAAGGGCAACTGCATCCAGGAGGATTCTTCTGCGCTGCGGCGACGGTCGCGACGCCACAACACGAACAGGAAACTTCCCAACACAAGAACGGTGAGCACGCCGCCGAGTCGGACCATGCCGAACGCGAACGGGCCATACCGCCCAATCGTGGGATCGTAGGCGAAACAGCTCAGGTAGAGCTGCTCCATGGGAGAACCGATCTTACCTTCGCTCGCCTCGATGAGCGCGAACTTCACATCCCGCGGGATGAAGGTGAGACCGTAGAGGTACTGAGCGATCTTGCCCTCGGGGGACAAGAACATCGCCACCGCAGGGTGTGCGTACTGGTCCTGCTCGGCGTCGTAGGCGTAGCTGATACCGAGCTGCTCGGACAGCGCCCGGATCTGGATCGACGAACCGGTCAGAAACTGCCAGTCGACGTCGTCACCCTTGTCGACGGCAGCGAGAATCGTGTCCCGCTTCTTACGAGCATCCGCGGGGGTCTCGTTGGGATCGATCGAGACGGTGACGATGCGGAAGTTGCCGTCCCCCGCGGTCCAGTCGAGCTCCGCCAACGCATCGGCGAGGCCGTTGAGCTGAACGCTGCACACCACACGACAGCGGAAGTAGTTCAGCGTGAGCAGGACCGGCCGATCGCCGTCGAGGTAGTCCCCGAGGGTGACAGACTTTCCAGTGTGGTCGACGAAGGAAAGCTCGGGATCGATCTTCGACCCCTTGTGCTCCGAGACCTCGATCGCCCGCATCTCCGGAGACAGCGGTTGCGCTGGCTCGGCCTGGGCCCACGCCGGAAGGGTCGCGAACGCAAACGCGAACACGATCCCCGCGAGGCGGGTCAGCAGGCTGTCGAAGAGACGGGGCATGACGAAGGGGTCCGGCAGAGACGGTGACTAGCGGGCGATGTGGATTTCGATGCGACGGTTCTTCTTCCGACCGGCATCGTTGTCGTTGGGAACGAGCGGGCGCTCTTGGCCGTAGCCCTTTGCCCGCAGGCGCTTCTTCTCAACACCTTTTTCCTGCAGCGATGCAGACACGGCGTTGGCGCGCTGAAGGCTGAGCTGCTTGTTGGCGTCGGGCATGCCCTCGTTGTCGCTGTGGCCCTCGACCACAAAACGTCCGGGGCATTCCTTGGCGATCGCCGCCAGCTTGTCGAGGGTCTTCATCGACTTCTCGTCGATGTCGGCGCTCGCGGTTCCGAAACGGATTGGCCGCTTCAACGCCTTGGCGAACTTCTTGTCGCAGTCGTCGGCGAGTTCGGTGCTGGCGACCTCGATTTTCCCCATCGGCGGTCCACCTGCAGCCTGCGAGAGCTCGTCGAACTTGGCTTTGTTCGCATCCGGGACAAACCCGGTCATCGAGAGTTTGCCGGCCGTGAACTTGGCGTTCCCCGAGCTCATCAGAGCCACCGCCGCCAACGCCCGCTTGTAGGCGCTGTCGAACCCGGGCTTGCCCGGTGCGTTGGTGACCTTGAGCTTGTTGCGCACCTTGTCGCCGAAGCGGGTCTTCTTGGCAGCGCCCTCGAGCGCCTTGCTGTCGGCCTCGGACGGCACCTCGCCGAGGAGCACGAGATCCTCGCCACTGATCGCGAACGAGAAGCGGTGCTCGCGAGGGCCCTTCTTGTCGGCGGCCTTCTTGACGTCGCCCAGGGCCTTGGCGTCGGGCTTCTTCGGGGTGACGCTGGGCAAGCCGCCCCACTCCTGAACCTTCTTGCCCGTGCCGGTCCCCGCCCAATCCTTCGCCGGGCGCTGACCGGCAAGCAGAGCCGGGTTGTCGAGAATCTGCTGTGAGGCCTTGCCCACCGGCATGAAGTAGCGGGTCGTCACCTTGTCCGGCTTGCCCTCACCGACCGGCTTGACGATCTCGTACTGGCCGTACCCGTCCGCGATCGCAGCCATCTCGGCGGCGTACGCCAGCTCGGAGGCATTCCCGCCTTCGGCTCGCTCGCCCTGAATCTGGCGCACCTGCTCGTTGAACAGCTGGATGACGCCGAAGCACAGCCCGAGAGTCAGGGAGCCCAGGATCGTGAGAATCGTGACAAGACGCCCTGCGGGCATGTTGTCGATCTCATGGGCTCCGTCGTTGTGTCCGTGTTCTTCGCTCATATCGGAACTCGCTCAGGAAGTGGCCTTAGAAGTTCTCAAAGTGAACCGACTCAGCGAGTCGGGGATCTTTGACGGGGACGAGCGCTTTGCGCGACAGCCCCCAGGTCATCACGGCGAGCCACAGGCCACCGATACCGACGAAGCAGAGGATGTCCACCAGCCCGAACTCGATCGAGGGGTGATGGTTGCCAGCGTTGTGCGGGCCCACGGGGTCGATCAGCCAGAACATGTCGATGAACTCTGCGATCAGAATCCACACTGCCCAGAACGCGAGCGTCTTGGGGTTGCGCTTGATGTGTCGCGAGATGAGCCCGAGGAACGGGAACACGAAGCGAGCGAACGCCAGGACGATCGAGAGCGCGAGGTAGTCCCCTGCTCCGCGGTAGCTGAACCATTCGGTCTCCTCAGGAATGGTCGCGTACCAGATGAGCATGTACTGGGAGAACGCCATGTACGCCCAGAACACCGTGAATCCGAACATCATCTTGCCCAGGTCGTGGAAGTGCTCCTTCGTGACCACGCCGCGGAGGTAGCCGCTGCGGTGCAAGAGGATGACGAGCAGTGCGATGAAGGCGTGGGTCGAGACCACTGCGCCCGCGAAGTAGTACGCGCCGAAGATGGTCGAGAACCAGTGCGGGTCGAGCGACATCAGCCAGTCGAAGGCCGAGAACGTCAGCGACAGAGCGAAGACCGCGATGCCCAGCGGGGCGGCCCAGCGCATCTTGTGGCTCTTCTCTTCGACGGCCTTCCCGCTCGCGTCGTCTTGCGACGTCGATGTGCGCCAGTAGAAGATGCCGAAGATCGACCAGACGGCGATGTAGATGAACGCCCGGACTTGGAAGCTGCTCTCGTTGAGGAACGGCTCCTTCCACGAGAGCATCGGGTCCGAGGAGACGACCTCGGTGTGCGTCCAGTGGAACAGGTCATGCGCGCCCAGGAAGATGACGGGCAGGATCAGCAGCCCCATCATCGGCAACGTCAGCGCCATGTTCTCGGCGATTCGTCGGACGACGATCGACCAGCCCGCTCGGGCCGCGTGCTGCACCAGCACGAAGAACAGCCCACCGAGGCTCAGCGCGAGCCAGAACATGGTGGAGGTCAGGTACGAGAAGTAGAAGCCTTCGTCGTGCTCCCCCTTCATCCCGAAGGCACCTGCGAGGGCGAGGATCCCGATCACGCCAGCGATCATGGGAAGCTTCTTCCACATGGAGCTGCCGGAGATGTTCACCTGTTCGGGGCGGACAACTGGTTCGTCGTGAGCGCTCATTTTGCGGCTCCGTTCCTGGCTTGAGTCTTGCCTTGGGCTTTGGCGGGTGCGTTGCCGGCCTGGGCCAACTGCTTCTGGACCTCGGCCTTGTTGGAACGGTGCGACACCTGAAGCACGCGGACCCAGGCAGCGATTGCCCAGCGGTCCTTGGGGTCGGGGATCTGGGCCGTGTAGCCCTTCATCACGCCGTAGCCCTCGGAGCCGACTTTGAAGAGGTAGCCGAGCGGTGCCGGTTGGTACTGCTCGTCGTGGAAGTTGGCGGGGGCCTGCGCGAAGCCATCCGCCACACGACGGTTGGCCATGCCATCGCCGCGGCCCTGCTCGCCATGGCATGGCGCGCAGTAGATGTTGTAGCGGTCCTCGCCACGCGCGAGGAGCTCGGCGTTGAGCGTCATGCCTTCAGGCAGTGTTGCCGCGAGCTTGCCCTGGTCGTCGATGCCTCTCCAGAGGTGGTCGTCATCCTTGAGGAAGCCGACCGCGACGGTGCCGGTGGGCGGAGTCCGCATCACACGACCGTCGTCGAAGAACTGGTTGCGCTCTTGAGCCTCGCCCCGCTCCTGCAGGTCCATGTTCTGCTGGAGGTGGACAGGAGGCGAATCGGAGTAGTTGCCCCAACAGCCTGCAAGGCCGACCAGCGCGAAGGCTACGAAAGATCGATGCATGAAAGACATCTCTACTCCTCGACCTCCTCGACACTCACGGCGCCGGTTTCTTCGAGAAACTTGGTCGTGTCGTCGGTGTGGTACCGGGGGTCGCGCGCTTCGATCGCGATGAAGAAGCGGTCGTCCGTGACCCGAGCGAAGTTCTTCGAGTTGAAGAGCGAGTGATACAGCTGCGGGAGCTTGTTGAGCCCCAGCATTCCGAACACCGCCCCGAACGAACCGAGCAGAATGCCGGGCTCGAAGGTGACGGGCACGAATGCCGGGTAGCTGTTCATCGGCTTGGCGGCGATGATCAGCGGATAGTCCACCGCGGACATCCAGTACTGCATCAAGAAGCCGA
This sequence comes from Nannocystales bacterium, assembly GCA_050633305.1. Lineage (GTDB taxonomy): Bacteria > Myxococcota_A > Polyangia > Nannocystales > Nannocystaceae > CAJXVA01. The sequence continues at coordinate 265,447 of JBOEGF010000007.1, read as the reverse complement.
GTGCAGCACCGGAGAAGCCCATCACACAGACGATCCAAGGCACGAGCGACGCGCGAAGGCCCATCGCCTTCTCGAGCCCGTGAACCGGGAACGGGGTGTAGGCGTCCCAGGCAGCGTAGCCGGCGTCTCGGACCTGCTCACACGCGTGATACAGGTCATGCGGAGTTTCGTATTCGGCCAGAAGACCGAAGCTTTTGGGGCGCTTACCCATTGTCCTTGCCGTCCTTCTTCGCGTCGTTGTTCTCAGCGGGAGGCGGGGAGAAGAGAAGCTTCTCGGCGTTCTCTTCCTTCTCGTCCGCGTCGGCGTCCTTGTCGTCGCTGGGCTCGGGCGAGTCGTCCCTGCCCTCGTCCTCGTCAGAGGCCTCGTCAGAGTCCGCCGAGTCATCGGACTTGGGCTCGTCTGCCTTGGACTCCTCCGCGGCCTCGTCCTTCACGGACTCGTCCGCCGGCTCGTCCTCGCTCGCGGGCGGCTCCGGCTCCGGCTCCGGTTCTTCCGCCTTCGGCTCTTCCGCCTTCGGCTCGGGTTCCTCCGCCTTGGTGCTCACCTCACCGTGGCTGGCGTGGTGGTCACGCGAGCTCGGCTTCTTGTCGGGGTCGACCCAGTGCGGGTTGGCCCGGGGCATCACCGACTTGACCTCGGCGATGGCGATGAGCGGCAGGTAGCGCAGGAAGAGCAGGAAGAGCGTGAAGAACAGGCCGAAGCTACCCAGGAACAGCGTGACGTCCCAGATGGTGGGCGAGAAGTAGTCCCAGGAACTCGGCAGGAAGTCGTGGTGCAGCGAGCTCACCACGATGACGAACCGCTCGAACCACATTCCGATGTTGACGAAGATGGAGAGGACGAACAGCGCCTTGGGGCTGGTCCGCACCTTTTTGAACCAGATGAACTGCGGCGTGATGACGTTGCAGCTCATCATGATCCAGTACCCCCATGCGTAGGGGCCGAATGCACGGTTCTGGAAGACGAACGCCTCGTACTCGTTCCCGGAGTACCAAGCGATGAAGAACTCCATGCTGTACGCGTAGCCGACGATGCTGCCGGTCAGCAGGATGATCTTCGCCATGTTCTCCAGGTGCTTGAGCGTGATGATGTGCTCGAGCTTGAACCAGACCCGCAGGGGGATCATCAGCGTCAGCACCATGCCGAAGCCGGAGAAAATGGCGCCTGCCACGAAGTACGGCGGGAAGATCGTCGTGTGCCATCCAGGGACGTTCGAGACCGCAAAGTCGAACGAAACGATGGAGTGCACCGAGAGCACCAGCGGCGTGGCCATGGCGGCCAGCAGCAGGTACGCGGACTCGTAGTTCACCCAGTGGCGGTGAGAGCCGCGCCACCCCATCGCCAGGAACCCGTAGGCGAAGCGACGGATGGTGGTCTTGGACCGGTCTCGCATGGTCGCGAGGTCGGGGATGAGACCGACGTACCAGAACAGGCTGGAGACTGTGAAGTAGGTGGAGACCGCGAACACGTCCCACAGCAACGGGCTGCGGAAGTTGACCCACATCTCCATCTGGTTGGGCAAGGGCCCAAGCCAGTAGGCGGACCAGACGCGACCGACGTGCACACCGGGGAAGATGAGCGCGCAGATGACCGCGAAGATGGTCATCGCCTCGGCGCCGCGGTTGATCGAGGTCCGCCATTTCTGGCGGAACAGGAACAAGACGGCGGAGATGAGCGTCCCGGCGTGGCCGATGCCGACCCAGAACACGAAGTTGATGATCGGCCAGCCCCAACCGACGGGGACGTTGTTGCCCCAAACGCCGATGCCTTCCCAGAACAGCCAACCGAGGCTGATCGGGAGCAAGGTGAGCAGGGCCAGCGCGGGCAAGAAGAACAAGATCCACCGCTTGTGCGGCATCTCGATCGGCCGCGCGACGGCCTCGGTGATCTCAGAGAACGACGGGTCGCCCTGGATCAGCGCCGTCCGGCCCTCAAGGGGGTCCTGGTCGTTCTCGTGCGTGGGTGGGATGTAGTGGCTCACTAGTGATGCTCCCCAGTCTGCTCGGCCGCTGCGGCATCGCTGCTCGCGGGGGTCTCGCCTTGAGAGGCTGCGAAGTCCTGCTCGGCCTTCTTGCGAATCGCGCCCAGCGTCGGGTGCGGGTTGCGGATGCGAGCGAGGTACGTGGTCCGGGGCTGCGTGTTGAGGTCACGCAACACCGCGTAGTTGCGAGGCGAACGCTTCGCCTTGCTCACTGCACTGTCGGGGTCGTGGATGTCTCCGAAGACCATGGCGCCGGTCGGGCAGACCTGCTGACAGGCGGTGAGGATCTTGCCGTCTTCGACGACATCCTTGCCGGCCACATGGGCTTCGATCTTCTGCGCGTTGATGCGCTGCACGCAGTACGTGCACTTCTCCATGATGCCGCGGAAGCGGACGGTGACGTCCGGGTTCTTCTGCATCTGGCGAAGCCAGGCGTCCTCGCGCTCCAGGCCTTTTCGGGTCTGGTCGTCCTGGCGATAGATCTTCCAGTCGCCGGGTCGCAGGCCGAGGTTGTAGTTGAAGAAGTTGTACCGCCGCACTTTGTACGGGCAGTTGTTCGAGCAGTACCGCGTGCCAATGCAGCGGTTGTAGACCATGTCGTTGAGCCCCTCGGGGCTGTGGACGGTGGCGGCAACCGGGCAGACCGACTCACAGGGAGCCGACTCGCAGTGCTGGCAGAACATGGGCTGGATCGCAGCCTCGACGTCGTCGATGTTCTCCCAGGACTCGTCGTGACGGGTCTTGGGGTCGACCGCGCGGTAGTAGCGGTCGAGTCGAATCCAGTGGAGCTCGCGGCCGTTGATGACCTGCTCCTTGCCGACGACGGCGATGTTGTTCTCGGCCTGACACGCGACCACACAGCTCAGGCAGCCGGTGCACGTGTTGAGGTCGACGCTCATGCCCCACTGTTGCTTGCCCGTGAGCTTCGGAGGCTCCCACAGGTGGCGGAGGCGCTCCTCGTCCATCAAGTTGGCCTTCTCGACGAAGTTCGGCTCGGCGCTGAACTCCTCCGTGGTGGCCTCGAGCACGATGGGGCGCTCCTTGAAGTTGTTGAGGTACGCAGGCGGCTTGAGCGAGCCGTAATCCTGAGTGTTGGCCAGGGCGTAGGTTCCGCTGGCCTTCGCGAGCGTTCCGCCTGCGATCCAAGCCGAGGCCGAGCTCCGCGCGACATTGGCATTGAAGCCGGCGCCCTTGGAGACCACGCCCTCGTCGCCATCCCAGCGGACGACCGTGCGGCCGCTGCCGATGTTGATCGACACGGTGTCGGTCGCCTGGCCCGGCATGATGAAGATGGGGAGTTCCATCGAACCGCCCCCGGTCACCGTGACGGTGACCAAGTCTTCGTTGGCAACGCCAAGCTTGTTCGCGGTCCCAGGCGAGACGTACGCCGCGTTGTCCCAAGCGAGCTTGGAGACCGGATGCGGCAGCTCTTGAAGCCACGCGTTGTTTCCGTAGCGACCGTCGGCAAGCGTCGGGTCGAGGTGGAAGTTGATCTCCATCCCCTCGACCGGCTTGCGCCCTTCGGTGACAGCCGGCGGGATCTTCTCCCAGTTGGAGAGCGGCGGGATGTTGACCTCGCGCGGTGCTCCGGTGACGACGCCGTCGTGGAGCCAGCGGCGCCATGTCTTGTCGGAGAAGCTGGGACCGAGCTGGCCTTTCCAGAACTTCTTCAGGACCGCGCTTCCGCGGTCGAGCTTGCCCGTGGCAATCAGATGGAGCAGCTCGGTGTCGCTGTACGTGTCGTGCAGCGGATCGATGAGCGGCTGCACGATGGCGATGGTCCCATCCGTGCTTTCCGCGTCGCCCCAGGCCTCGAGGAAGTGGGAGATGGGCAGGTGCCAGTTGGCGAGCGCGCCCGTCTCGTCTCGGTACAGGCCGAGGTGGATCGTTGTCGCCGCGGTCAGCTTCTCAGCCAATCCGTGGTCGGAGAGCCCGTCGTATGCCGGGTTGGTGTCGACGCAGACGACCGTGTCGATGTCCTTGCCGAGTCCCTCGGAGAGCGCGGTGAGCGTCTCCAGCGGGACGGCCGAGCGGTCGAACCGCCAGCGCACCATGGTGCCGGTGTTGCGGACAGCCGAGTTGATCGCAGCCGCGAGGGCGTGGACCCACATGGGCTGACGTTCGCCGACCATGACGGCAGACTTGCAGAGCGGACGGTATCGCGAGGGCTTTGCCCCGGCAGCCGCCGCAGCCGCCGCTTCTTTGCAGCGGTCGTTCTCGACGGCCTCCGCAAGGTCTTGCGCCAACACCTCGACGACGGCCTGGGTGCCCTCGTCGAGTTGGACGGCGGGGAGCGCGTCGACCGAGAAGCCCGGGGGTGCCTTGACCGCGTCGTACTTGCCACCCATGAGGGCCTTGGCGAGTGCGATGAGCGCGTCGCCCACCTGGCTGCCGCGGATGCGTGCCCGGTGGTCGGCCATCATGCCGGTGTTGCTCAGGTGCGGCTCGAAGACGTACAGCCGGGACATCGGGTCAGTGGGACCGACGACCTGGCGGGTGCCCGACCACTCTCGCGAGAGTCGGTTGCCGTCTTCGAAGTTAGAACCCAGGAAGTCGGCATCGAACGATGCGATGACCTTGGCTCCCTCGAGCGAGTAACGGAACCGAGCGCCGTCGCCGGCGAGCATTTCCGCAACCGCGACCGATTGCGCGTTGCGCAGCGAATCGCCGTCGAAGAATCGCGCCTGCGGGTACCGCTGCTTCATGCTGGCGAGCAAGCTGCGGTTGGTCGGCGAAGGCATGTCGCGAACGACAAACGCCAAGCCCGCGCCCTTTGCCTTGCTCTTTCCGTCGAGCAGCGTCGTGAGGCCGGCTCGCGCCGCGCTCCAGTCGCTGATCTCGCCGTCCTTCATGGGCATCCGGCTGCGGTCCGGATCGTAGAGATCCAGGATCGACGCCTGTGCGTACAGCGAGGTGGCTCCGCCCGAGCCGGAGTGGTTTCCGTTGCCTTCGAGTTTGATCGGACGGCCGTCGTGGCTCTCGACCACGACGCCCTCGACCGACCCGCCGAGCGCAAAGGCCGACGCGTAGAACATCGGCTTGCCCGGGATGACATCCTCGGGGCGCGTCTTGAACGGAAGGATGTTTTCCTGCGGCTTGCGGATGCAGCCGGTGGTGGTCATCGAGACCCCTGCCAGCGCTGCGCCCGAACCGATCAGGCCGAAGAAGTTCCGGCGAGAGACACCGTCGGCTGGGATCTCCAGCTCTTCGGCTCCCTCGGGGAACTCCTTCCACGTGTCGGCGTGAGCATCTTTTTCCTGCGGGCTTTCTGAACGGCCCTGAAGGCTCCGCCAGAACTGCGACCCACGCTGCACGACTCGGTTGGCCACCTCACCCTGGGGTTGGATGGGGCCGAGGCGCTGCGGGGCGGCCTTGCCATTGACGACGTTGAGCTTCTTCATCGGTAAAACCCCTCGGGGACTATCGGTGACATCCCGAGCAGTGGACCGGCGGGTTGACCTTGCGCTTGCGCTCGGGGTCGCGGTCCGGATCGTAGTTTTCTGCGTCCGAGTTCCAGTTCATGTTCGTGACCTGGTCGAGCGGGCGGAGGTTGGGCTTGGGATTGCGGTGGCAATCCAGGCACCAGCCCATGGAAAGTGGTTGGTCCTGCGAGACGACGACCATCTGGTCGACACGCCCGTGACAGCTCGCGCAGCCAACCCCTGCCGCCACGTGCGGCGAGTGGTTGAAGTACGCGTAGTCCGGAAGCATGTGGACGCGAACCCATTCGACAGCCTCGCCGGTCTCCCAGCTTTTCTTGAGGTTGGCGATCCGGCCCTCGTAGGGGCCGCCAGGGTTCGTCGTCTGCACGAGACCGTCGTGGCAGTTCATGCAGGTTTGCGTGGGCGGGATCGCCGCAACGGCCGCAGTTTCCACAGTGTTGTGGCAGTAGCGACAGTCCATCCCCATCTCACCCGCGTGCAGCTTGTGGCTGTACGGCACCGGTTGAGCCGGCTGATAGCCGACGTCGGTGTATTGCGGTGAGAACCAGTACCAAACCGTGAAGATGGCGCCGGCTCCGAGAATGGGAGCGATCAGTCCGAGTACGACTGGGAGAGTGTTCGTCCAGCGAGGGAAGATGGCAGGCATCTAGTTCACCGTCCTGGGGGACTGCATGGACTCGAAGACTTCGCGAGTGCGCGAAGAAACAAGTTCGTCGTCCCCGACGTTTGATGGGGTGGGTGTGCAGAGAGTCGCGGAATCCGCGAAACCGAATTCAACGACGCCCTTCGCCCTACGGAAATCCGTACAGCAAAGAGAGCAACCACGAGGGGTGCCTGTCGCGGCGGAAAGAAGTGCGTACATCCCGCTGAATCCGGCGCGGACCCTATCAATTGCGACAGGTTGCCGCAACAAGGGAATGCGCTTTGAAAGCCTGGAGAACCGCGTTTCCGCGGCCACCTGGGGTTGATGAGCAAGGTGTTCGAGAGACTGATCACCGCGGCGATTCGCGCAGGGATCATGATCGCTTCGAAAGTGGGTCGACCGAGCCATCGTCATCATCAAGATGCCTCCGGCTTTGCCTCGGCCCAGCGGGGCGAGAAGGTCTTGAGATACTGGATGATTGCGTGCCGGTCGTCGTCCGACAGGCCGCTGAACGCGGGCATCCCGTTGGCGAGCTTGCCGTTGCGGATGGTGATGTCGAGATCCTCGTCGGAAGGCAATGCCCCATCGGCGACCGACTTGTATTTGAAGTCGGCTTGTCGAAAGTCACGCGGCGGGTGGGCCAGGCCGGAGGATGCGGGGCCCTGCCCTGACCCATCCCGGCCGTGACAGCTCGCGCAGCGCATCTCGAAGCTGCGATGTCCGGCATTGAGCACCTCCGCGGGAACCTCTTCGCCTCCGAGCACCATCGGCGCCGAGAACTTGGGGGGATCCTCCTCGCAGGCGGAGACGGAGGCAGTGGCTGCGGCCACCGCAACGAGTGCTGCGCAGCGCGTCATTTCCGCTTGCTCCGCTCCATCATCATCACGCGGTCGGCTCGCTCATAGAGTTCGTCGAGCCCCCCATCCACGCTGGGCGTCGGATCGAGCCCGTAAAAGCCGCGCACGTTCCCATCGCCATCGACGAGGGCGAGCTTGGTGGAGTGCGCGATGTCGAAGAGACCGTCGACTTCGGTCCGGTCGCCAACGCCGAGCTTGAAGCCACCCTCGAGCAGTGCGGTGACGGCCGGCAGGTCGCCGGTCACGAACCGCCACGCCTCGTCGTCCTCGGTCGCAAACTCGTCGTGATAGGCGCCCAGGACCTCGGGGGTGTCGTACTCGGGATCGACCGAGAAGGAGACCATCTTCACGTTGACGCTGTTGCGTTCGAACCGGGCGTAGAGGTCTTGCATCGCGCGGGTCACCGCGGGGCAACTGCTCGGGCACCGGGTGAACACGAAGCCCGCCACCCACACCTCTCCTTTGAGCGTCTCCGGGTTGAACGGTCGACCTTCGTGGTCGACCAACGCGTAGTCACTCGGCAGCGTGAACATCACCTCCGGAGGGTCCGGAATGTGACGCATGTAGGGGCGCAGCAAGGTGATCGTGACGACCGCGAGGCCGCCCATGATCACCCAAATGTGGCGACGTAGGAACTCCAGCCAGGCGGGGGGCTCGAAGTCTGGGGGAGGCGCGGCCATGGGAAACCCGGGGGTACGGTCGAAAAGCGATGGGCGAAGAACGCCCTAGAGGAACACGTCGGCGACCAACGCCAACGTGAGCGCTGGCAGGTACACCAGCGAAGCGAGGAAGTAGTTGCGAGCCCATCGAACGCCGGCGTCATTGTCCAGGCCGGTGAAACTCCAACCCAAGAACGCGGCACCGAGCAGCGCGGCCGAAACGAAGTAGATGAGCCCTGCCCCACCGACCGGGACGAGCAGAAGCGTCAGCGGCACGAGCACCAGCGCCCAGGCGACGGCTTGAATCTTCGCGATGGGCTCACCGCGGACAAGCGGAACCACCTTGATGCCGGCCCGCGCGTACTCCTGCTTGCGATAGATCGCGATCGCGATGAAGTGCGGCAACTGCCACACGAGCAAGATCGCAAACAGGACGATCGCGGGAGGATCGACGCTGTCGGTGACCGCGGTCCAACCCAGAAGAGGAGGCGCCGCACCGGGCACCGCTCCGATGATGAGGGCGGAGGGCGTCTTGTACTTGAGCGGCGTGTAGACGGCGACGTAGCTGAAGATGGCGAGCGCGGCGAGAACCGCGGTGAGCACGTTGGTGCCCAGCGCCAGCACGACGAGCGAAGCGAGGCTGAGCGCCGCCGCGAATTTGAAGGCAGTCGCCGCCCGGACCCGGCCGGTCGGCAAGGGACGCCGCTTGGTCCGGGACATCAGCCCGTCGGTGTTGCGCTCCCACCACATGTTGAACGCGTTGGCGCCACCGACAGCCAGGCCGACACCCACGAAGGTGGAGACGCCCGTGACCCAGTCGACCGAGCCGGGCGCGAGCGCCATGCCGCCCCCGGCCATCATCAGACACATCCGGGTGATGGATGGCTTGGTCAGCGCGACGAGGTCGGCGGTTCGGCTTGGAGTCTTCACAGCGCGACCCCTTCTTGCCCGTGTCGGCAGAAACTGTCGATAGCCCGGTATGCGCTAGCACACGCGCAAGTTTTGCGATTGGAGCAGGGGGTTCCCCGTTCTTGGCAAGTATCGAACACCCACTTAGCCTTCGCAGAGGACAGGTCGACGGTCTCGCACGTGCTGGTCCGGTCCCGACCGAGGAGGCAGTGGGTCATGACCATTGGCACGCCGTTATCACAAAGCGGCTTGTTGGCCTCACAATTCGCATGCCAGTCGAGGACCGCGGTGATGCAGCCTTCGGTGTCGACCGTCTTGCCCAGCGCGTCCATCTTTTCGGTCGTCGCCGCGAAGTGATCACGGCTTCGGACCAGCTGCATGTAGCCGGCGATCCCCATCGCAACGACGAGGATGGCGATTCCACCCAAGACCCAGCGAAGCTTGAGCCCAGAGGGCTCTGCGGGTTCCACGCTCGGCACGGGCGGGTTCTAGCGCTAACCGTTGAGGCGGTCAACGCTGCGCCTGACACGCTACAGCGACGTTTGAGCCGTTGGCGCAAGGCCGCAGAGGACCTCTGGCGAACCGCTACCTCATCGATCGCGAATCGCGTCGAACGTTCGTGACCCGCTCGATGGTAGGAACGGCGCATCTTATGCGCGCAGCCGATCGCTCCTGGTACCGTGACTTCATGAACAGCAAGGCTTGCCTGCCCATGCTCGCCTGCGCGATCGCGCTGTCTGCCTGCGATGATGACACCGGCCCGGCCCAGAGTGGGACCACCGGAGACGACGCGGCAACAACCGATGAGGTCGCGACGACGATCCCTGTGACGTCGGTGACCGACACGACGCCGGATCCAACCACGGACGGCTCGACCTCGAGCAGCTCGGGGACGGATGCTTCGACCGGTGGGGATACCGACGGCACCTCGTCGTCGGGGACCGACACAGACGGCACCTCGTCGTCGGGGACCACCAGCACGTCGAGCTCGACGAGCGATGGCACCACCGGCAGTGCCGCGTGGGACGTCGAGTGGTGCAACCTCCAGTTCCCCGGAACAATCGAGGGGAGCACCGTGACCGTCACGACGGTATACGCCCGCCTCTACGTCGAAGGACTCACGGACCAAACGCCGGGGAACGACTCGGACGCCTTGCTGGAAGTCGAATTCGGGTATGGCGCGGACGCCTCCGACCCTGCTGTCGATGGTTGGAGCTGGGTATCGGGTGCCGGGAACGTCGGCTGGAACGGCAACGACGTAGGACAGCCCGACAACGACGAATACCAAGGCGACCTGCAATTCGGCGACGTGGGCACGTACGACTACGCAGCCCGGGTCTCCGGAGACGGCGGTGCAACGTGGGTCTACTGCGACCTCGACGGCCTCGTCGAAGGTGGGTACACGTCCGACCAAGCCGGCAACGCCGTCATCGAGTAGCCGATGCTCCGGCACATCGCGGGTGTCCTAGGAGGACACGCCTGGACAATTCTCGCCGACGCGCGCCATCGGGTCCAGCCGGTCGAGGTTCCCGCCAGCACGGCGTGGGCCCTCGATGTTCCGGGAACCGCCGGTGACACCGCTCGTCTGACCGGCCATTATGCCCGATCGGCGGACGAACGGGACGCGGTGTTGATCGTTCACGGCCTCGGGGGGTCGTCACAAAGCGGCTACTGCCGCGGGCTGGCGAAGGCTGCCGCAGACCGGGGCTGGTCAAGTCTGCGCATCGACCTGCGCGGCGCAAACGGTGATGGTGAGGACGTCTACCACGCAGGCCTCGCGCAAGACCTCCGCGCCGCGCTGCGGAGCCCCGAGCTCGCCAGGCACGAGACGCTTCACGTCGTGGGCGTCTCGTTGGGCGGACATGCGACGCTCCGCCTCGCCCTCGAACCGCTCGAGCAACTCAAAGCCGTCGTGGCGGTGAGTGCCCCGCTCGACCTCGCCACCTCTTGCGAAGCGATCGACCGCACGCGTGCATTTCCGTACCGCCACCACGTGCTGGGAGCCCTCAAAGACGCCTACCTGGCCGTCGTCGATCGCCACGGCTCGGGTCCCCGGGTCCCGTCCTCGTGGGAAACCGTCGATGCGGTCCGCACCATTCGCGACTGGGACCGCACCGTCGTCGTGCCCCGTTTCGGGTTCACCGACGTGACCGACTATCACCGCAGCATGAGCGTCGGGCCCCACCTGCGCGACCTCGCCTGCCCAGCCCTGTACGTCGGCTCGCCGTTCGATCCGATGGTCCCCGGTCCAGCCGTGTTGCCCTCACTGAACGCCGCTGGAGAGTCGCTGCGCACGGTCATGCTCGACCGCGGCGGCCACGTCGGACTCCCAGCGCCGCAGCTGTCTTCCCACGCGCCCCCCACCCTGCCCGCGCAGCTGCTGGCGTGGCTGGCCGACCCGCGCTGACGCCGGTGGGACCCGCCTTCGACGCGGGGATGGAGTGTCCCAAGAGGACACCATTGCCCGTCGGTCTATTTTCCGAGGCCGACGGTTCCGTCCACGCAGTGATACGCCTCGGGGTTGCCCCACTTGCGCACGTTGACGAATGCCGAGGAGAGTTTCCCGTTCTCGTCGACAAAGAACGAGTCGGGAATCTTGTCGCTGCCGTACGCCTTGTTGATCGAGGTTGAAGGGTCCCAGAGCACCTTCACGCCGGTCCCCTGCAACGACATTCGCTCGAGGAACGGAGCGACATCCTCCCGCTTCTCATCGATGCTCACAGCCAGGATGACGACATCGTCCCGGTCACCGAGCCGTTGGGCGAGTTGGTCAAACTGGGGCCACTCGGTAATGCAGGGCTCGCACCAGGTCGCCCAGAAGTTGACGAGCACCAACTTGCCGCGGAAGTCCGCCAACGAGACTTCGTTGCCCTCGAGATCTTGGGCGGTGAACTCGGGGGCCATGAACGGCTCGCGCTCGCCGATCGATGCGACTCCGGTGTCGAGGTCGAACGCGACAGCAAGCTCTTCGCTCCCGGGCAGGTCGAGCGCGAACCGTACGGGCTCCTCCATCCCAGGGGCAACGACGACGATCTCTTGGGGACCGTGCGGGAGCAGCAACGAGAGTTCACCGGACTGGCTCGTCGTGCCCACACCGTTCCCCTTCGCGTCGGGGTTGAACACGGCGTCGGAGACCGGGCTCCCGCCGCGGGTGACCGTCGGAGTGACCCGGGAGCGAAACTCGGGTCGAAGCGCGCCACAGATCGACGCGTTCTGAGTCTCGACGGCACCGCGCAGCGACCACGCGAACATGAAGACCAACAGACCGCCCACGCCGATGTACAGCACATAGACGAGCATCCCGAACGCATCGGGACCGGTCCGGGCCTGGGGCTTCGCCTCGCTCACGCCTCGGACGGTAGCAGAATCTGCACTCATTGCTCAGCCACGGCGGCTTCGGCCATGAGCGCCTCATAGACGCCCGCCATCGGCGTCCCCGCGTCGACGAGCGCCTGCGCCATTGGACGCTGCGCTGCGACGGCCTGACGGAGCGTCTTGATGGGAACAGCACCTCGAACGTAGTGTCCGTTGACGAATGTGGCCGGGGTCGAGCGAACGCCCAGGTCTCGCGCCATCTCGACGTCCGCTCGAACCTGCTCCTCGATCGCCTCGTCCTGCAGGTCTGCTTCGAACTGCGTGACATCGAGGCCCAACTCCTCCGCGATCGCGGAGAAGTCGGCCGACCCGAGAGACTCCCGGACCTCGAACAGCTTGTCGTGCATCTCCCAATACTTGCCCTGTTTCTGTGCAGCCAGCGCGGCCTTCGCCGCATCATGAGCGCGCGGGTGCGAAGGGATCGGGAGCTGCATCGAGACCACACGCACCCCCTTCTCCAACTCGGCAAGCTCGCGTAGCGACGGCGCGATCCGACCGCAGTAGGGGCACTGAAAGTCGCTGAAGACGGCGACGGTGACCAAGGCGTCGGCAGGGCCCAGCGCGGGTCGGCCCGCGACATCGACACGATAGGTGACGTCGGGGTCGAGGCCGCCAGGCTGCGGCGCGGGCTTGGGCGGATTGGGATCTCGGCTGCGGCGCTGCTTCACTGCGCCCTGCATGAGCTTCGCGTACACGCCCTCTTTGGGCGTCCCCGCGTCGATCAGTCGCTCAGCGTTGTCGGCCTCGAACTCGAGGACCTCGGTCCACTGCCCCTTGTCCCGAAAGCCCACGTAGCGATGCCCGTTGACATAGAAGACCGGCGTACCCGTCACACCCAGCTTGGCGCCGGCGAGCATGTCATCATCGACCGCCTTCGCTGCGGCCGGACTGGCGTAGTCGCGAAGAAACACCTCGGGATCCATCCCCATCGCCTCCGCACGCGCGGCGATGTCCTTGACCGAGGAGTTGGCCTCGAACAGGTCCTTGTGCATCTCCCAAAACTTGCCCTGCTGATGCGCGGCCCAAGCGGCCTTCGCCGCCGGCAATGCGAGCCGGTGACCCGGGAGCGGGAAGTGCTTGTAGATGAGGCGGACGTCGTCGTCGCGCTTCGCCATCGCATCCTCGAGAGGCTGGCGGGCCCGCGCACAGTACGGGCACTGGTAGTCCGCGAACTCGACAACGGTGACCAGCGGGTTCTCGGGACCACGGACTGGCTCGTCCCCGCGTAGGTCCACGTCGTAGCGGGTGTCATCGTCGAGGACGGGTGGGCCGTCGAAGTCGTCTTGTACGACCCGGCCAATGAGGAACCCCAAGCCCAGCGCCATGAGGAACGCCAACACCCCCATCAGGGGCCCGGAACTGGACTTCTTGTCGTCAGTGGACTCGGTGGTCTCGGGGGACTCGCTCATGAAATCGGGCCTCTCAGCGCGCGCCGGCGACCTTCGCCGCACGCATGATTCGGGCGTAGACCTCGTTGCGTGGCACGCCAGCGTCCATCAGCTTCTTCGCGAACGCGCGCTCTTCATCGATGATCGCGCCGAGCGCTTGAGCATCCATCGCGCCGGAGAAACTCCGCCCGTTGATGAAGAACGATGGGGTTCCGCGGACCCCCAACCGGCGACCCAGAGTTTTCTCGAGCTTGAGTCGCGCTTCGGTCTCCTCGCTGTCGAGGTCGGTCTCGAACTGCGCCTTGTCCAGGCCCAAGGAACCGGCGGCCTCGACGAGCTGCTCTCGGGACAACGAGGCCCGATGCGCAAACATGTGGTCGTGCATCGCCCAAAACCGTCCCTGCGTCTGGGCTGCGATGGCAGCCTTGGCAGCGAGGGGTGCCTGGGGATGCATGGGCATCGGGAACTGATGGAACACGACACGCAGGTCTTCGGGATAGACCGCCTCGAGTTCGTGCACGGTCTGCGCGAAGGTGCCGCAGAACGGGCACTGAAAGTCGCTGTACTCGACGATGGTGACCAGCGGCTCAGCGGCGCCCCGAATACCGTCGGTCGGCTTGTACGTCGCCCGAACCCGGTCGCCATCGCCACGCGCCAGCTCAGCGTGGGCGTCGTCGACGTCGTTCATGTGTGCGACCGGCTTGTCGTACTTGGGATCGGGGCCGGCGCTCTTCTTGTTGCAACCACCGAGGACGAGCGTCGCCGCGAAGGCGAGCGAGGAGAGGATGCGAAGCGTGGTCACGGGTTTGGATATCCTTCGGGGCCGATGGCGCCGTCGAGCAGACGGGCCCGGAGTTGGTCTCGGGGGACCCCCTCTTCTTCGGCGAGCTTGTTTGCAGCGTCGAGTTCTTCTTGGATGACGCCACCGAGTCGCCCCGGTCGGAACCCACTGACGTACCGGCCGTTGATGAAGAAGCCGGGTGTGGCGACGACACCGAGCCGGAGGGAGATCCGCAAGTCGTCGTCCACGGCCTGGGCGACGGGCGTGCTGTCGAGGTCGGCCTTGAACTGCTCGACGTCGAGCCCCAGCTCCGTGGCCATCGCGATGAAGGCGCTGCGATCCAGCGCGCCTTCGCGAGCAAAGATCGCGTCGTGATAGGGCCAGAACTTGCCCTGCTTGCCCGCGGCAACAGAGGCTTTTGCCGCCCCCTTGGCGGCAGTGTGAATCTCCAGCGGCACGTGACGCACAACAAACTGCACGTCGTCACCGTGCTTCTCCCGCAACTCCAACAACTCCTCGTGGGCGTTGCGGCAGTAGGGACACTGAAAGTCGAGCAGCTCGACAACTTGGACGGGGGCCGTGTCGGGGCCCAGCGGCGCGGATTCACCCGGTTCGATGCTGTAGCGAGCATCGTGGGTGGGCGCCACGAGGTTGATGGGCGGGTTGGTGAGCTTCTGCTTGTCCGCCAGCTCTTCTTGAAGCTTCTTCGCCCCCTTGGGCGCAGAGACTCGCTTGCTCGACGCCGAGGCCATCACCTTGTCGTACAACTCGGCCCGAGGCGTGCCGGCTGCGAGCAGGTCCTTGGAGCGCGCGATCTCTTCGTCGAGGATTGCATGCCAGGTCGCTTCCTCGGCGTACCCGGCCATGTACAGGCCATTCACGAACGCGACCGGAAGCCCCACGATTCCCAGGCGCTTGGCCTCCCGCCGGTGACGCATCCGCGTCCCTGCGTGGGCTCCTGTGTCCAGATCATCCATGAACTTCGGGACGTCCAGACCGACTGCCTGGGCATGCTTGCGCAACGTCGGGCGATCGAAGGCACCGATGTGCTCAAACAGCTCGGCATGCATCTCCCAAAACTTCCCCTGCTCCCCAGCCGCAAAGGCGGCTTCGACCGCCTCCTCGCCCTTGCCAAAGCCCGGGACCGTGTATGATCGGAAGATCACCCGGAGGTCCTGCCCGTAGTCTTCCAGGAGGTTGTCCATGACCGACCAAGTGCGACCGCATGGCGGGCAGGCATAGTCGGTGTACAGGACGACCGTGACCAGCGGAGTCTCGCCTCCGCGGGCGTACTCCTGGCCCAGGAGCGGGACCCGGTAGCGCTCCGCATCGATCCGCACGCGCGGCGGCGCGGCGTCGTCATGCTCGGAGCTTGGGCACCCCGTCAGCCCAAGGGCGACGAGCAAGGAGGTGCACAGATGAATCGGGCGCATCACGATCGATGAGCAACGTAGCAAACTGGGCGACCATACTGCGGCCAAGCGACCGAGCCACCGCCGCACGCCTCGGCGCAACGCGCGATCCTCTGGAAAATCAAAGCGAAAACGCCACGTCCTGAAGAGGACGTGGCGTTTTCTTGGAGCGGGAAACGAGATTCGAACTCGCGACTTCAACCTTGGCAAGGTTGCGCTCTACCAACTGAGCTATTCCCGCGAAGGGATGCGGATACTGCTTCAAGGCGCGGGTGGAGTCAAGGGTGAATTCGTACAAAATCGAGCCTGCATGAACAACCGTGTCCATGCGCATGCTTCCGGTGCCATGGTTCATGTTGCGACCCACCGACCGCCGGAGTAGAACGAAGCCGGCCAAGGGTACAACGGGATGAATTCCGCGTCTAACACTATCGGGATCGTGGGTTCGCGCGGATACGCGGGCCAGGTTCTCCATGCGCTTCTCATGCACCATCCGTGCATGAAGCCCCTCCCAGCCGTCCACCGTGATCCGACGCCGGACGCTGTCGACTGCTTCCGCGAATCCCGCGCGGTCGCGCTCGCGATCCCGGATGGCCCCGCCGCCGCGTGGACCGAGGCCCTGACGTCCGCGGGGATCAAAGTGCTCGACCTCTCCGGGGCCCACCGCCTCGAAGAAGGGATCCACTACGGGATCCCCGAGCTGTGGGGCGCGCCAAGTGCGGATGCTGCGGTCGTTGCAAACCCGGGCTGTTATCCCACCGCAACCCTGCTCAGCCTCGCGCCGCTCCTGCGCGCCGAGGCGATCGAAGCGTCCCCGATCGCCGTCGTCGGGGCCAGCGGGACCTCGGGCGCAGGAAAGACGCCGCGGGACGACCTTCACTTCAGCGCGCTGTTCGGCAATACGTTTCCGTACAAGGTCGGCAGTCACAAGCACATCCCCGAGATCGCCCGCCACCTCGGCGCGCCGGTGACTTTCGTGACGCAGCTGCTGCCGATCGTCCGCGGGATCTTGGTGACGGCGTTCGTCAAGCCAACCCGGTCCCCCGAACACGTGCTGCAAACGCTCCAGCACCACTACGAGGATCAGCCGTACGTCACGGTCCTCCCCGAACCCGGACCGGGCCTCGGCGTCGCGCATGTCGTCGGCAGCCACCAGGCGGTCATCGCCGTGGGACCCGCGGACGACGGCGGCCTGGTTCCAGTGTTCGCGACCATCGACAACCTCATGCGCGGGGCCGCAAGCCAAGCGCTCACCAACCTCAACCTCTGGCTCGACCTGCCCCCAGACGCGGGGTTGCCTCTGCCCCTTACCCACGTCGGAAACGACGTGCCACCCATGACTCGCGCGTTGCCATGAGCACCACCGACCTCACCATCCACACCGACCTGGCGCCCTCGTTCCCCATCGCAGGGTTCCGCTTCGCCGGGACGCGCTGTGGGATCAAGCACGCCCGGCCCGACCTCGCGCTGCTGGTCTCCGATCGACCCGCGGTCGTCGCCGGCTGTTTCACGCAGAACCGGGTCCGCGCCGCCTGTGTTGAACGAAATGCCGCCGCACTGCCGGCCGACGGAATGCGAGCCGTGCTGATCAACAGCGGCAACGCCAACGCGATGACCGGACCCACCGGCGTTGAAGACAACCTCCGCATGGCCACCGCAGCCGCCACCGCGCTGGGACTCGAGGTTGATACGGTTCTGACCGGATCGACCGGGATCATCGGGGTGCCACTCCCGGTCGAACTCATCGAGGAGGCCGCCAGCGAGTTCGAGAGCAAGCTTGCCGACGACCCCCGAGAGTTCGCCAAGGCGATTCTCACCACGGACACCTGCACCAAGGTGGCCCACACCACCATCGAGCTGCCAGGCCAGCACGCGCCCGTGCGCGTACTCGGGGTCGCCAAGGGCTCGGGCATGATCCACCCGAACATGGCCACGACGTTCGGATTCTTGTTGACCGACGCGGCCATCGCCCCGGCCAGGCTGCAGGCCATGCTCGCCCCCGCCGTCGACCGAACCTTCAACGCGATCACCGTCGACGGCGACTCCTCGACCAACGACATGGTGCTGGCGCTGGCCAACGGTGCCTCCGGGCTCCATGTCGAGGGGGACGCCGCCGAGGCCGTGTTCGCCGAGGCCCTGGATGGGGTCTTGCGCTCGCTCGCCAAGCAAGTGGCCCGCGATGGTGAAGGCGCGACGCGCCTCATCGAAGTCGAGGTCACCGGCGCACCCACCGAGTCCATCGCCCGGGACCTCGCGCGGGGCGTGTGTCGCAGCAGCCTGGTCAAGTGCAGCGCATTTGCAGGTCAGCCCGAGTGGGGCCGCGTGAGCATGGCGATCGGTCAAGTCGCGGCAGACCACGGGCTGCAGCTGGACCCCGGCGCGCTCACGATTCACGCACAAGGCACCCTGCTCTACGACCGCTCCGGACCCAAGCTCGGGCACAACAGCGCCTCCCTTCGCGCCGGACTTCAACAAACCGAAGTCCATTGGAGCATCGACGTCGGCATGGGAGGGACTGCCTCCTCCACCGCGTACGGCTGCGACCTCAGCTACGACTACGTGCGCATCAACGCCGACGAGTCCAAGCAGATCGAGGTCAGTCGCAGCGGCGCCGTCTCGCGCAACCTCTCCCTCGCGGCGTACTCGCCCCGGCTCAAGCATCAGCTGCTGTGCGAAGGCCTGTCCTACGTTCGGCGGTTCACCGGGATGCGGGTGATGGTGGTGCTTCCCAACCTCGAGAAACTCGATGCCCCCATCGCGACGCTGGCACACGACCTGGAGCTGTGCCTCGATGCGGGCCTCAAGCCGGTGGCCTTGCTCCCCTCGGCGGCTGCCGTCGAGTCCATCGCCGAACACATGCGGCAGGCAGGACGATTCGCGGCGAGTGTCGCGACCGATGCGGTGAACATCAGCAACCTGCTGGACCGCGGCCACCTGTGTTTGCTCTCCCAGACCGAGCCCGCGCCCGACGCAACGGTCGACCTCGCCCTGAAGCTCGGCATCCAAAAGCTCATCGTGCTCGCCGCAGATGGAGGACTGCGCGACAAACATGGGCTTGTCCAACGACTCTCTCCGGACACGTTCCTCACGGGTCTCGAACGCGGTCGGTTCGATGCGACCGACGCGGAACTCCTGGTCCTGGCCCGACACGCAGCCAAGCGCGGGATTTCGGCCTTTCACGCCATCGACGGCCGGATTCCCCATGCCGTCGTCGGCGAGCTGTTCACCGACGAAGGGATCGGCACGCTCATCACCCGGCAGGCGTTGGCATGAAGGGCGCGAAGGCACGCCGGCTTGCGCTCAAACAGCTGCTGCTCAGCGGTCAAACCGGGACCCAGCAGGAGCTCTGCGACCTGCTGGGCGGAAGGGGTTTTGACGCGACACAGAGCACGATAAGTCGCGACCTCAAGTCCCTCAGCGCTCAACGCCGGCAACGCGCCGACGGGGAGTTCGCGTACCACCTGCTGGCCGAGACAACGGCTGCATTCGATGCAGACATGGTGCAGGACGTGATGCACAACGAGTCCATGCTCCTGCTGCGAACCCGGATCGGCCGAGCGCAGGCTGTCGGTTTCGACCTCGACTCCATGCGACACCCCGACATCCTGGGCACGTTGGCGGGCGACGACACCGTGCTCGTCATCCCTCGTAGCGTGACCCGGGTGGCCGCGCTCGCGGCTTCGCTGCGCGAACTCGCCGGGCTTTGAGGGCGACCTCGGTCCTCAAAGCCTAGCCGGGTGCCGACGACGCATGGACACGAGCAGGGCGACCAGCATGACCCCGCGCGAGTCGTAGAAGTCCCCCGTGAACGACGCGGACATCAGCAAGACGAGCAGCACACACAGGTCGCGCGCGTAGAGGTCTGCGTTGTCCGAGAACACCCGCCAAAGCTGCGGGCCCAGCATCGCGCCGAGAAGGACGACCGAGATCAGACCGCCCTCGCAGAACGCCTCCAGCGCGATGTTGTGAGGGTAGACGTGAAACCCATTGGCGGCGAATGCTGCGAGTCCTTGTCCGACGAGCGGAGCCTCCAGCCCCATCTCCCAAGCATGGATGTAGATGTCCATCCTGCCAGCGTCGTGGCGCTCCTCGAGGGTGAGTACCAGGAACCGTTCTTCGAACGAGTGCAATGCCGACTGGCCAACGTCCGTGAACGTGACGACGAACCATCCGAACACGACCAGGCCCAACGCGATCTTCACGAAGCGACCCACGGGGATGCGCTTGGCGTAGACGAGGGTCGCGGTTCCGACCATCATGCCGACGATCGCCCCGCGCGATCCGGAGAGCAGCGCCAGCACCGCCCCGAGAGCTGCGGCACAGAGCCACAGCGTTCGTTTTCGGCGTCCGGCAAGAATCGCCGACAGGCTCAACATCAACAACACCGCCATGTTGCGGCCGAACACGTTCGGGCCACCGCCGGCCACGGCGAGTCTCTCTCCGGTGCCACCGATCCACGAGAGGAGTCCCAGCACACCCATCAGCCCGAGCGCGCCTGCGAGCGCGTCCCAGAACCGGTTGATGAGCAGCGTTGGACCGGTCCATCGCGCAATCCTGGCCACGGACGTGAGCGCCACCAGGATGAGCAGCATCTCGTACGCTTTGGTCCAGGGGAGGTCCGAGCTGGGTGCCCAGAGCACCGAGGTGACCAGGTAGCCCAAGAATGCCGCGGCTGCGCCGACATTGGTCCGCAGTACCGGCTCCATCTCGAGCGTTCGACCCAGCGCCGGGGAGTAGGCGATCGCCGCCAAACCCACGACGATCCACGCGCGGGGCTCGAACAACGCGCTGGTCTCTCCAAACCCCATTCGAGCCAAGCTCCATCGGCCCGAGAGGATGAACAACGCCATCCCGATTGCCGTCGCCCAAGCGACCTGTCGCTGCGGTTCATCGTTATGCATGAGGACCTCCACTCCTGATCCGGAGCCACGCGATCATCACCGCAAGCACCGCTCCGGAGGCGCCGACGGTGAGCCCCAGCGCGCTCGCCTTGGCCGCCCCCATCAGGCCGCTGCATGGCACCCAGGCCATCGCAGCAACTCCCGTCGTGGTCGCGGCTGCGATGTACAGCGCGGCTTGTGTCTTGAGAAGCCGGGCGGCGGTCAACGCATACATCGACAACGCGAGCACGAAGTGCATCGCGCCACCGATCATGATCCACACAAACTCGGGCTGGTACGCAGCGAACGACTCGGCGTAGGCGAGACCAAGCAGCACGTCCCCCACCGTCGCCGCCACGAGGACCCCTGCGCCGCCCATCGCAGCGGCGAGCGCGAACAACCCGAGCGCCATCTTGGCGAAGGCGGAGGCATTGCGCTCGGCAACATGGCGGGCCAGTCGCGGAGCCACAGGGGCTCCCAGCGCAAAGACAAACGCGCTCCCCACCGTCACGACGTACGTCATGGGGACGTAGAAGCCGAGCGACTCCTCGCCGAGGTTGGCCTCGACGACGTAGCGCGGCAGGTTCTGGTTGAGCGAATCGACCAACCACATCAGGCCCATCGGGAGCGCCATCAGAACGAGACCTCGCGGCGAGCCACGTGTCGCCCCGCGGGACTGGCCCCGGGCGTCAAGCAACGCGTCGGAGCGCGGCCGGTCGTGCAGCAACCACACCGCGGCCCACGCCGCCGCCATGCACAACACGGCAAGTGGAAGCTCGCCCGTCGTGACCATCACGGCGGTCAAGGCACCCAACCCGGCAACCGCACGAAGGATCAGAGACTTGCTGAAGCCGTCCATCCGACCGAAGCGCTGAAACACTCCGTAGCGGAGGTCCTCGAGCATCTCGACCGACTTCGCCAGCGCCACGGCTGCAATGACCCAGGCAGCGGTGCCCTCATACACAGATGCCGCCATTACGGAGCACACCAGCAACCCGACCAGCGCCGTCACTCGACGTACCTGACCGTAGGTCGACCAACTGAAGCGACCCGTAGAGTCGGTCGCGTAGAGGTTCCGCAGGTGCATGTTGCAGAACACCATCACCGGGGCGGTCACCGCGAGCCCCAGCGAGAACCGACCCACGTCGGCGACCGAGCCCAGCTTCGCCACGAGCACCAGCGTTCCCCATTGGGCGAGGCCGTAGATGATGCGCCCGACGAGTGTCCACCCGAAGCTGCCCCGCCGGGACAGCTCAGGAAGCAACTGCGATGTCGTCGGACTTGGCATCGTCGTCTTGAGACTCATCGGCCTCGGTCGGGGACTGGGTGTAGTCGGACGAGTAGGCGTAGCCTCCACCGTAGTAGTAGTACCCATCGTCACCGCCGTGCTCACGCTCGACGGCATTGAGCACCAAGCCCTTGGGCGCTCCGAGGCGGTTCCACACCACGCGGGCGCGACGGGCATGGGCCCGCTGAAGGACGCCGGGGCGAGCGACCACCAAGAGGAGGTCGGCGTGTTGGGCGACGACCGAGCCATCGGGGACGAACGAGGGCGCACTGTCCAGCAGGACGTAGTCGTAGCGGAGGCGAGCCGCTTCGATCATCTCGCCGAGCTTGGGCGACATGAGTGACGGCAGCGAGTCGGGTACCCGCTGGCCGGCGGTGAGGACATGGACACCGCATTCTTGGGGGCGGACGAAGTCGGCAAAGTCGGCGACATTGCCGTGCGCGAGCAGGTTCGTGAATCCGCGGTCACGCTTGACCCTCCACTCGCGGTGCTGGACGGGGCGCCGGAGGTCGAGGTCGACGACGAGCACCGAAGAACCCGAGCGTGCCAAGGAGATCGCGAGGTTGGAGACCACGGTGCTCTTTCCTTCGCCTTGCTGGCTGGAGGAGAGCGCGATGACGCGGCCTCGACCCGCCTCCGCGGGCGTCAGGGTCACGGACACGCACAGGGCACGGAACGCCTCGGCAGCGGGCGAATGGGTCTCGGCCCAGATCGCCTGATGCGGAAGACGGGAGTTGTCGCGCTGCGAGGCCTTCGTCGCTTCCGCGAGTTTGGGCACCACCCCGTAGACACCGAAGTCGAACTCGGCAGCGACATCGTCAACCGAGGAGAGTCGGCGTCGTAGGGCGTGGGAGAGCCACGCAGTACCAAGCGCGAGCATCACCGCGGCGGCGAGACCAGACGCCCAGATTCGAACACGGCGGGGCGAGGCCATGTCGTGCGGCACGTTTGCGCTCTCGACGATACGCTTGTCGATCGTCGTGGAGGCCTCGAGGATCTCGGCCTCACGGTAGCGCTCCAGCAGGAACGCGTAGAGCTTCTGGCTGACCTCGACGTCCCGCATCAGACGTGCGAGCTGGAGGTTCTTCGCGGGGAAGTCGGTGAGCACGGCTGCCGCGGCATCTCGCTCTCGGCGCAGGTTGGCCATCCGGCTGCCGACGTTTTTCCGCGCGGTGCCCAGCAGACGCCCGACCTGCTTGCGCTGCTGCCTCAGCCGGCGGTTGATCTCGACCAGCTTGGGGTGGTCGGGGGTCAGCGATGCCGACAGCGTCGCCGCGCGCGTCTCCGCCTCGGTCAGCGCGCCGATCGACGCGGCCAGCACGGGGTCCGCAATGAAGCTGGCGGTGAGGTGGGCGCCCTCCCCCTTCTTGAGACGGGTCCGGAGCCCCTTGTGGAGCGACCCGAGCACTGCAGCCTCGACATCCGCCTGGCGGAGCTCGGCCTCGATCATCGAGACACTCTCGATGGTGACCTTGGCTTGCGTGTCGAGCTGCACCGCGTGCTCCGCTTCGGAGAACTCTCGGAGTTCTTGCTCGGCAACCGCGAGTTCCTCGTCAGCATCTTCGAGACGCTGGCGGATGAACTCCGCGGACTTCGATGCGCCCGTGGCCTGCCAGTCGAGGCTCTGTTGGAGGTATCTCCGCATGAGGTCGTCAACGACAGCCTGCGCGACAAAACGGTCGGCGTGGAGGAAGCGGACGGCGACCAAGTCGGTTGCGTGGTCGCGGTTGCCGACCGGCGCCACGGACAGTTGCGGCAGCAGGCGGTCGAGCAGCTCGCCTTCGGTCTCCACGTAGATGGTGTTGGGAACGCCAATCTCGCCGGGGAGGGTTGCAAACGACAGCGCCAGCCCATCGGTCTCGAGCGTGTCGCCCACCGCGAGGGTGAACTCTTCCGCCGCACCGGGCTCTCCCACCGCGACTGCGACGCTCGACTCGTCGGTCGCTTCGATGCGGATCGTCACCCCTTCGAAACGCTCGGGCGCCAGCTGGGCGAACGCCAACGAGCCGCGGAGCGATGCCAGCCACGGCGGCGTCGGGCTCTGCTTTCCCGTCGCAACGGCCCACTGGGGCGTCACCATCCACGGACGCTTGGGGTCGATCACATGCAGGCCGAGCGAGGTAAACGTCTCGACAACAGCTTCGCGCCGCCGGAGGATCTCCACCTCGGTGTCGACCTGGGACCCGCCCAACTCCCCCATGAAGTCGAGCATCGGCATCGCGCTGTTGCCCTCGTTGGACACCTGCACAACCCCCGCGCTCGAGTACGACGGCAGCGCGAAGAACCCGAACAGGACGAACGGCGCGAGGGTAAGCACACCTGCACCCACCGCCACCCATCTGTACCGCCGCAGCAAGCCTAACCAGCTGCCGAGCAGCGCGGCCAGGCCCGCTTTCTCGGTTGTTGTGCCGCCGCTGCCCTCAGGGGGCTGGGCCACGGCACGGGTGGAGTCGCTACGGAGAGGCCGAATGACGTCGTCGCCCATGGGTCTGCTTTCGCGGGGCCAGCCTTGGTCCCGCAACAGGTCTCTGCGTTCGGGCCTGGGGCGGCGCAACACCACAGCGACGCCCGAAGACGGCCGATGCGGGGACACCTGGACCGATCCGTGCCGGATGGCCCTAAAGCGGCCTCCGAAGCAGACGGCCCCCGGGCAGATCGATCCCACCGACCCTCGCGCTGGCGACAACGGGCACCACGCGGCACACTGAACGCAGGCGAGCGATGGACGGCGAATACAACTGGGCCGCGCTGGCGGTCCCGATCTTCTTGGGCGCGACCCTGCTCGAGGCATGGATCGCCCGCAAGCGGCGCCAAGATCTCTACGCGTTCGGCACCGCGCTGAGCGACCTCGCCTGCGGCACCGTGTTTCAAGCCGGTGAGTTGGTGCTCAAGCTCGTCTTCGTCGCCGCGTACGTCTGGCTGTTTGAACACGCGCGCCTGATCACATGGGACGAGGCCGGCCCCTGGCCGTGGCTGCTCGGCATTGTCGGCGTCGACGTCCTGTTCTACTGGTGGCATCGCGTCAGCCACGTCGTGAACGTGTTGTGGGCGGTGCACGGCGTCCACCACCAAAGCGAGGACTACAACCTGGCGGTGGCGCTTCGTCAGCCCCTGTTCGAACCCGTCAGTTGGTTCTTCTTCTACGCCCCGCTGGCCCTGCTCGGCGTCTCCCCAGTCGTCTACCTCGCCGCGTACGGCATCAACCGGTTCTACCAATTCTGGATTCACACCCAGGTTGTCGACAAGGGCCCCCGCTGGGTGGAGTGGCTGCTCAACACGCCCAGCCACCACCGCGTGCACCACGGGGTCAACCCGCAGTACCTCGACAAGAACTACGGCGCGGTGCTCATCGTCTGGGACCGGTTGTTTGGAACCTTCGAGCCCGAGGTCGAGCCGCCCGTCTACGGCACCACGGTCCCCCTACGGAGCTACAGCCCGCTGTGGGCCAACTTCGTGCACATCAGCCGCATCATCACCTTGGGTCGGCTCGCCTCCACGACTCGCGAGCGACTGTGGGCCTGGGTTGCGCACCCGGCCTGGCTGCCGCACGGCGTCGCCGAGCCTGAGCCCAAGGTCGACCGCCGCACCTACGAGAAGTACCGGCCAGCGGTCGCGCCCAGGCTGCGGGCCTACCTTCTCGCGCACTTCGGCCTGGCCGGCGGTGCTATGGGCGTCGTCGTGTTCTTCGAGCACAGCCTCAACCCGCTTCAACTCGCAGCCGCGGGCGCGGTCCTCATCGCGACGTTCGCCGCCATCTTGGGCATGGCTGAGGGTCGTGGCTGGGCGTGGCCTCTGGAGCGCGCGCGGCTGCTCGGAGCCGTGACCGTCTCGTCGTGGCTGCTCTCGGCTGCCGCGGGGTGGAGCATGCCCGGTGCGCTGGGGGCCGGCGGAGCGCTCGGCGTCACATGCATCGCCGCGCTGCTGATCTTGCGCCCCGACCGAGCCCGCTCCAAGACCACCTAGCGCCGAAGGCCATCAGGCCTGGTGGCGGTGGGCGAGCCGGCTCAGCGCGCTTTGCAGATGGGCCCGCGGAGTCTTCTCGGGTGTGACAAACGGGAGCACGAAGTGAGAAGCGTCGTTCGTCGTCGAGAACACGCGATGTGGATGACCCGCGCGGGACAGCAGCGTAATGGTGGCCACGCTCGCCCGAGCAGCTGAGGCCCAGAACCCCTCGCCGGGGATCACCGTCGTGGTCACCCGGACGTGCCCACTGGTGCTCGCCAGCACCGCGGAGGCCTTCTTGCGAGCCGCAGGGTCCGGGATCTGCAGCCCGAACTCGATCACGTTGAACACCACGACCCCCATCGGGTTCCGGGAGGCCAGGTCGAAGCTCGCGCTCTCACAGGCAGCCAACCCGCCCACCGACACCGGGGCGAACCAGTGCGTGAACAGCACGTTGCGCCACTGGACGACCCGATGGTCGACGCCCTCCGAGCAGATCCGTTCGTCATCATCGATGCGAAGCAGGGTGGAGGGTGATGGGCCCACCACCTGGGGAACCCCTTTCGGCCCCGGCCCCCTCTGCTCATCGGTCACGCCCAAGGGTCACGCAGACGCACGGCCGCTCCAACCGGGGGATCCCCTCCGCCGGTCGACCGCGACGTTTTCTCGCACTCTGCGCAAGCCGGACCTCGGCGACACGCGGGCCACCAGAAGGGCCTCTGAAGGGCGGTTTAGAGGGTATTGCAGAAGACTTGTTTCCGAGGGTTGACGCGGCGGGGCTCGGAGCGGTATGAAGCGCGCCCTATTCCTCAGTAGCTCAGTTGGTTAGAGCGGGGGACTGTTAATCCCTAGGTCCGCGGTTCGAGTCCGTGCTGAGGAGCTTCAAGACCCACTTTCGAGTGGGTCTTTTTTTGTGGTTGTCGGCCGTGGTCTCGCGCGAGTTCGATGCCGTCAACCGCCGCTACTGGACGGCGAGCTGCGCACCCGATTGGTCCAGCACCGACTCCACCAACTCGAGAAGCTGCTCGCGTCCGGCTGGCTTTCGGAGGAAGCCCGCGGCGCCGTGGGTCCGCGCCAGCCGATCGAGCTCGGCGGTTCCCATGCCGCTGTGAAAAACCACCGGCACGTCGAGGGAATTGAAGCGTTGCCCGAGCTGCTGGAGGATCGACAGCGCGGCATCGCCGCGTAGTCCGGGCATGTTCACATCGAGCAGCAACAGGGCGGGCTGGGTCTCCCTCACCTTCCCGCTCAGCCCGAACCCGCTCGCCGCCACGACGACCTGGTAACCGGCGCTCGTCAGGAAGCGTTCGAGGAGGCGCCGGACCATAAGGTCATCGTCGACCACCATGATCGTCTGAGCATTCGTCTCTTGTGCTGAAGTCACGGCGTCCTGGTGCTTGCATAAGGCGCAGGCACGACATTGCAAGCCATTCGGCGAGAGTTCCGTATCGGGCCGGTGCGCGGATGCTAGCGTCCTCGCTCATGGCCGAGCTTCGCCGCGTCTGCGTCTACTGTGCGTCCTCTCCGGGAACCAACTCCGCGATCACCAAGACCGCTCGAGCGCTGGCGGAGCGGCTCGCGGACGAGGGGCTCGAGCTTGTGTACGGGGGCGGAACCGTCGGTCTGATGGGGCTCATCGCCGATACCGTGATGTCGCGCGGGGGCACGGTGCGCGGCGTCATTCCGACCCAGCTCTTCCCTCGCGAGATCGCGCACCGAGGGCTCACCGAGCTCATCGAAGTCAGCTCCATGCACGAGCGGAAGACCAAGATGTTCGAGCTGGCGGACGCCTTCGTCGCGCTGCCAGGCGGGTTCGGTACGCTTGAGGAACTCGCCGAGGTGACGACGTGGGCGCAGCTGGGCATTCACGCGAAGCCGATCGGACTGCTCAACGTCGATGGGTACTACGACGGACTGCTGACGTGGCTCGGCCGAGCGGTGCAGGACGAACTGCTTCGCGCAGACAACCGCACGCTCTTGCTCGACGCCCCGGACCCCGCCACGCTGTTGGAACGAATGCGGGCGTACAAGCCCTCCGCCGCGATCCAGAAGTGGCTGGATCTCAACCAGAGCTGAGCGAACACGAGATCCGCAGGTGTCATCGAGCCTGCAGCTCCCCCAACGATGCCTCGGCGTCGTGCCCCGTGCAGTCTGTGGACCAGCCTCCCTGCAGCAGGCACAGTCCCGCCCATGGACGACCTGCCTCCCTGCCCCAAGTGCGGATCGCAGCACACCTATCCCGATGGTGCTCTGCTCGTCTGTCCGGAGTGCGCCCACGAATGGTCGCCCGCCGAGGAGGAGTCGACCACCGCAGCCGACACAGGCATCCGAGACTCGGTCGGAAACGTGCTCGTCGACGGCGATGATGTGATCGTCGTCAAGACGATGAAGATCAAGGGAGCCGCGAGCGCCCTCAAGGCGGGTACGAAGGTGAAGAACATTCGCCTCGTCGACGGCGACCACGACATCGACTGCAAGATCCCCGGGTTCGGCCCGATGAAGCTCAAGAGCTCGATCGTGAAGAAGGCCTAGGGTGGCGCGGTGTCAGCAGCCGTGGTCCTGCCAGTACGCTACGAGCGCCCGTTTCCCGATGCGATCGAACTCCAACATGCGGCGATGAACCGCGCCGCGCAGGTCCGCGTCCAAGAGTTCGCGCGGCAAGAGAGGATCGAAGCTGAGCATCCCGATCACCGCGGTCCCGATCGTCGCGGTGCCTCGCGCCCGCTCCTTGAGACTCGCCCGCTCGAACCCCTCGAGACAACTCGCCATCGCGGACTCCGCAGCCACGTAGCCAGCCTCGATCGTCTCCTTGTCCCATAGGCACCCAAGCCCCTGCGCCGGCTCTGCGATGAACCGAGCACCGACGACGAGGATTGCCTCCGGTTCGAGCCCGAGTTCGAACAACCGCGAGGCCAGTGCGGCGGGCTCGATGCGAAGGTTGTCGGGGCGTGTCCACAGCCCATCCGTCACACTCGCAAACCCAAACAGGGACAACGCCCGTTCTCGACGTCTCAGCTGCGGCCGACGACTGCGGCCCAGGTGCGCGGTGTGAATCGCGATCCACTCGCCGTTCCACGATCTGTCGAGTCGCGGGAGGTCGCGCCAGCGCCGGATCGCCTGCGCGATAGCCTCCCCCTTGGGCCCGATCTTGTAGACACCCTCGCCTTGCGAAACGACGTCTCCTTTGTCCACAAGCCGACCCAGGGCCACCCGGACCGCGGGCCCTTCCACGTCGAACAGCGCTCCGCAGAGTCGAAGTTGAGCGGTACTAAGCGCACGCTGCGTTGCAGTCAACGCCGCGAGAATCGCCCGCTTGGCGGTCACTGGACTCGCCAGCCGGGCCGAAAATGCGTCCTTCGGCTTGGGCATGGGCTCAGCTGCCTTGACACTACAGTAACACCGATCGACACTTTATGTTCATGGGTGTTCGAGATATTCATAGTCGAGCCCGCGTCCGGGACTTCCTCTCCCGAGAGGAGACCGCCTCGCTCACGGAGACCTCCGACCTCCGGGCGAGCGTTGAGGTCCTGGCGAACTTCGGCGTCATTGCGGGCGCCTTCGCGTTGCTCGGTTTGTGGCCGCACCCGGTC
The DNA here is from genome assembly GCA_050633305.1 of Nannocystales bacterium. Taxonomy (GTDB): domain Bacteria; phylum Myxococcota_A; class Polyangia; order Nannocystales; family Nannocystaceae; genus CAJXVA01. The sequence goes on along the minus strand of JBOEGF010000007.1, from coordinate 236,298 downwards.
ACGTTCATCGTCTCCGCGGTCATCCTCGCCGGGCGATACGTGGGGCTCGGCATCCTGATCCACGACGCCGCCCACAACGCGCTGTTCCGGACCCCTGCGCTCAACCGCGTGCTCGGCCGATGGCTGTTCTCGGGGCCGACCCTGATCGACTTCGACACCTACCGCAACGGCCACCTCGCGCACCATCGGCACGCGGGCACACTCGAGGACCCCGACCTGCCCTTCGTCCACGCCTACCCGGTGAAGCCGGCGAGCATGCGACGCAAATTGGTACGCGACCTCAGCGGACGAACTGGGGTCCGCGATGGTCTCTATCTGATCGCGATGACGGTCCGCCATGGCCGGCTGACCTCCGTTGTGGTGCACACGGCCATGTTCGGTGGCCTGTACCTGCTCGGCATGCCCTGGGCCTACGCCGCCTGGTGGGCCGGGTTCATCTTCGTGGTGCCCCTGTGCCTCCGGCTTCGTGTCATGGGTGAACACGGAAACGTTCCCGACCTTCTGAGTAAGGAACCCCGGCTGCACGCACGCACGACAAGGGCAGGTTGGCTCGCGCGCACGTTGATCGCGCCCAACTACGTGAACTACCACTGCGAGCACCACTTCTTCCCCAGCGTGCCCGGCTACAACTTGCCCAGGGCGCACGCGCTTCTCGAGGCGCGGGGTTTCTACGAAGAGCATCCGGACGCATGCGCGCCCAGCTACCTCGATGTGTTTCGGGCCTGCATCGGGGAGCGGGCGGACCGACCCGACATCGGCGAGCTCCGACATGGCAAGGCGTCCCTGGCCAACATGGCTTGAAACGCCGGGCGAAAAAATCGGCCGTCGTGTCGGGTTCCGGGACCGTCGTTCGTCATGGGACCATGCACGACGTGACCGCAGAAGAGCTGTTCTGGGACCTCGCCGGCGAGCTGCAGGGAGAAGACGGCCGCGTCGTCGAAGGGACGATCATGGGCGGCGCATGTCTTCGGGTCGGGAAGGAGTTCCTCGCGCTGGTCGACTACAAGGGCTCGGGCCTCGTGGTGAAGCTGCCCAAGCAACGGGTCTCCGAGCTTGTCGAGGACGGCGCTGGCCGGCCGTTCGGACCCGGCGGCAAGATCTTCAAAGAATGGCTCTCCGTGCCCGCCCTCGACCGCAAGCGCTGGCATGCGCTGCTGCGTGAAGGGGTCGAGTTCGTCGCCAAGTAGCTACCAAGCTTCGACATGCGGCCGGAGGTCCAGCTCGAACGTCCACGCACTGCGGGGCTGGCCCAGCAGGAACGAGACGGCGCCCGCGAATCCGTCCGGCGAGAGGAAAGCTTCCGTCGGCCGCTCGGGCATGCGCGCACGGGTCGTCGGAAGGTCGACCATCCCGTCGACGATCACCAGGGCCACATGAACCCCCTTGGGCCCCCACTCACGGGCGAGCGACTGGGTCAGGGAACGCTGTGCCGCCTTGCCCGCTGCAAACGCGGTGGTCAAGGGTTTGCCACGAAGTGAGGCGGTCGCACCCGTGACGACCAGTGCCCCGTCGCCACGCTCCGCCATCTGCGGCAGAAGCCGCTTGGCGAGGACGAATAGACCCCGGGTGTTGGTGCCCAGAGCCAAATCCAGACCGTCGGTATCGACCGACTCGAGGGTCCCAAAGACACCACCGCCCACGTTCCACACCACCGTATGAATCGGGCCCAGGGTCTCCTCAACCGTCGCCACCCCTGCCTCGACGGAGGCCGGATCGGTCGCATCGATGGCGACCGCGAAGCCGTCGAGTTCTTCGGCCAGCCCCGCGAGGCGGTCCTTGTCTCGGGACGCCACCGCAACCCGGTACCCATCGGCGTGAAGACGCCGAGCGGTTGCGGTTCCGAGTCCAGGGCCAACGCCAACCACGAGGGCGATTCGCTTCGTATTCGTCATCTCGATTGCCTCGCACGGGGTACTCCCCCGCAAAGGTGTGGGTTACGCCGCAGGGTCCGGACTTGCGAAATCACCTCGAGCGGTACACTCGGGTTCGGCGGGGACCCGTCACCGATGATGAGCAGCCTCAACACCATCGCCCCCGGCGTCCACGTCCTCGACGCCCCGCAGCGGTTTCTTGGCCTCGAGCTTGGGACGCGTATGACCGTGCTCGAGCTTGGTGAGGGCCTGCTCGTGCACTCGCCCGTCGCAGTCCCGCCCTCGGTCGTCGAGAACATCGGCACGCCGCGTTGGGCCGTCGCGCCGAACCTCTTCCACCACATGTACATCGGTCCGTGGATCGACGCGGGCCTCGATGGGTGGGGTGCGCCCGGCCTCCCGGACAAACGCTCGGACGTCCGATTCGAGGGGGTGCTCAGCAGCGGCACCCGTCCATTCGGAGACGAAGTCGAGACCTACGTCCTTCGGTGTTTTTCGATGACCAACGAGGTCGTCCTGCTCCACAAGCCCAGCCGTACGCTCCTGGTGAGCGACTTGGTCTTCAACATCTCGCGTAACGCGCCGTGGATGACGCGGATGGCGATGCGCTGCGCAGGGGGGTACCCCGGCTGCTCGGTCACAATCCTCGAAAAGATCGGCATGCGCCGAGACTTGGCCCGAGAGGACCTCGCGAAGATCGCCAACTGGGACTTCGACCGGATCGTCATGGCCCACGGAGACGTGGTCGAGACCGGGGGAAAACAGGCCCTGTTGCACGCTTTTCGCTGGCTTTCGCTGCCCCCAGCCGCGTTGCCCGCGGAGTCACGTCCTGAGTAGGGCCCCCGTGTAGGCTCCTCGCGAGGACGTGCGAAACTGGGGCGACGATTTTCTTGAGGAGCGGTGTCCAAGTTCGGCGTCCCGGCGCGTCATGGGAGCGAACAACGCGGGACTCGCGACAAGCGAGCCATCCGCCCCAACGAAAAGGAACCCGAGATGCCCAAATACCTTTGCATGCAACGCAGCATCCCCGCCGCAGACCCCCAGCCAGCCCCTGCGGGCGGCAACATGGAGGACTGGTACGCCGCCTTCCAGGGCTGGATGAAGAAGTTCGAGGCCAACCTCGTCGACCTCGGCGGAAAACTCGGCAACGGAAAGCTCGTCACCTCCGACGCCAAAACCGATGCCCCGCTCGTCGAGGTCAAGGACCTGGTCGGGGGCTACATGATCGTCTCCGCCGAGTCGCTCGACCAAGCGATCGAGGTCGCGAGCGCCTGCCCCGGCCTCGTCAAGCCCGGCTCCGGCGTTGAGGTCATCGAGATTCACACACCTTGACGGGCGCACTTCTCGAACGCGTCTACCGACGCGAGTACGGACGCGTGGTGTCGATGCTCGCCGCCCGCGTCGGTATGCAACACGTGGAACTGGTCGAGGATGCGGTCCAGTCCGCGTGGACGTCCGCGTTAGCGACGTGGCCAACCCGCGGGGTTCCCGACAACCCCGCGGCGTGGTTGTTTCGAGCCTCCAACAACGCGGTCATCGACCGGCTCCGGACACAACGACGGCGGGCTGCCGCCTTGGTCAGCACCCCCACCGACGAAGTCGCGCCCGCTCCCGACACCTGGCTTCGTGGGGAGGTTCGTGATGCTCAGCTCGCGATGCTGTTCGCCTGCTGCCACGAGACCCTACCCAGCGATGCTCAGCGCATTCTGTCGTTGAGAATCCTCTTCGGGCTCACGGTCGCCGAACTCGCCGAGCACCTTTTTTTAACCGAAGCCAACGTCTACAAGCGGCTCCAACGTGCCCGAGCCAAGCTCCAGTCCGTCGGCCTAAGCCTGGGCACGCTCACCGAGGACGACCTGCGCGAACGCGTCCCCGCGGTACGGGCGGTGTTGCACCTGCTCTTCACCGGAGGGTACGCGTCCGTCCGCGCCGACGAATCGATGCGGGTCGACTTGTGTGACGAGGCCATCCGACTGGGGACCCTGCTGGCCGAACACGCGGGCGCACCCACTCCGGAGACCTCGGCCTTGGTCGCCCTGATGTTTCTGCACCGGGCCCGCATGAGCGCCCGTGACGACGGCGTGGGAGGTCTGTTGCTGCTGAGCGAACAGGACCGCAGCCTGTGGGACGCGCAGGCGATCGCAACCGGCATGCGGTGGCTTGCCAGCGCGGCGACCGGAGACACGTTCAGCCGCTACCATGCGGAGGCAGGGATCGCCGCGGAACACTGCCGAGCGCCGACGTTCGAAGAAACCAGGTGGGACCGCATCGTGGCCTGCTACGCGCTGCTGGAGCGTGTGGCCCCGTCGGCGACGCACCGGCTCGGGCACGCGGTCGCCATCGCCCAATGCAGTGGTCCGCAAGACGGCCTCGCGTTTCTCCAACGCGTCGCCCCGCCTTCATGGTTGCACGGATCCTTCCAGTGGTTCGCTGTCCTCGCGGACCTGCACCGCCGCTGTGGCCACGAAGCAGAGGCAGCACACCACCGCACGCTTGCCTTGGATGCCGCCCCGACCCCCGCCTTGCGAGCCCTCCTGGGGCGTCGGTTGGCAACGGATGCGTAGGCCTTAGAACCCGGCATCCGGCATCGTCATCGTGGTGTCGTCGAGCCTGTTCAAGAGCGTGGCCCGTCGGTCGACCCTGGGAAGCTCGTAGCGGCAGAAGAACCGCGATGCGTGGATCTTGCCGGCAGCGAAGTCTGGGTCGGTGGTCCCTGCGTCACGCCCCGTAATCGCCGCCATCGCCTGCTCGAGCCACATCCAACCCACGACCACGTGCCCGAGCATGTGCAGATACTCGGTCGCGTTCGCCAGCGCCAACCGAACCTTCCCAGCCGCAGCGGCCGTGCCCAGGATCCCGGTGGTCTCGACGACACGGCCCAACGCGTGGGCCAGCGCCCCTCGGTCGTCCGCGAGTTCGTCGAACCCTCCCGCCCGCTCGATCGCCGATTGGACCTTCGAGCAGAGTCGACCGAAGGCCCGCCCCCGGTCCTGCATGACCTTTCGCCCAAGCAGGTCCAACCCCTGCACTCCGTTGGTGCCCTCATGAATTGGGTTGAGACGGTTGTCTCGGTAGTAGCGCTCAACCGGGTAGTCGCGCGTGTAGCCACTGCCCCCGAAGACTTGAATGGCCAGGTCGTTGGCGATCGGTCCATGCTCGGACGGCCAGGCTTTCGCAATCGGGGTGAGCATCCCGAGGAGGTCGGCGCATCGCCGTTTCGATTCGTCGTCGGATGCCGCCTGCGCATCGTCGACGAGACGCGCGCAGTACAGGGTCAACGCCATCCCCCCCTCGGCGTAGACCTTCTGGGTCAACAGCATGCGCCGGACATCGGCGTGCTCCACGATGGGGACCGCCTTCCCGCCCTTCTCATCGGGGTGACGCCCCTGAACTCGATCACGAGCGTAGGCCACCGAGACGCGGTAGCCGGCGTAGCCGATCATCGCCGCCCCTAGCCCCACACCGATACGGGCTTCGTTCATCATGTGGAACATCGCGGCAAGGCCCTGGTTCGGAGCACCGACCAACTCCCCAACGGCCGGCGCGTCGGCGCCGAACGCCAGCGCCGTGTTGACCGCCCCGCGGTAGCCCATCTTGTGGTTGAGACCGATCAGCGACACGCCGTTCCGTGGGCCCACCGTCCCGTCCTCCGCGACCTGATTGCGCGGCACCAGGAACAACGAGATGCCGCGGACCCCGTCGGGCGCATCGGGCAGCCGTGCAAGGACCAAGTGCACGATCGTCTCGCAGAGACCGTGCTCGCCGGCCGAGATCCACATTTTGTCTCCCTCGAGGTGGAACGTGCCGTCGGGCTGCGGGAGCGCTCGGCAACGGATGTCCGCCAGCGAGGAACCGGCGTGGGGCTCGGACAAGCACATCGTCCCGAAGAAACGCCCGTCGATCATCGGTCGCATGAACCGCCCCTTCTGCGACTCGCTTCCAAACACCCGCAACAGGTTGGCCGCCGCCGAGGTGAGAAACGGGTAGGCGCAGGTTCCCGGGTTTGCGGCTTGGAACGCGGCCATCATCGATTGATAGACCGTGTACGGGAGCCCCAACCCGCCATCGGACTCCGGGAATGGAGCGGCGAGGAATCCTCCGTCGATGAACTCGCGGAGCGCTTGCTGAATCTCTGGGATGAGGTGCAAGTGCTCGCCATCCCACGTTGGTTCGTGGGCATCGGACTTGGCCGCATGTGTGGCAAACCGTTCGGCGGCCAAGCGAATCGCCGCCTCGATCAGCGGCTCATGCTCCGCCCGGTCCGGCTGCTTCAGCACGTCGAACACGACGAACGCGAGGTCTTCAAGAAGCGTGCGGAAGGGTTCGGTCTCGAGGGACATCGGACGGTCGAAGTGTACGACGGCATCGACCGCCCACACCGCCTCCTCGTCCGAATCTCCGCGAGTTCAGCGGCCGGTGAACACGCCGTCTCGACGTTCGACGAACGAGCGAAGCCCCTCGGCGGCGTCCTCACTCGCCATCAGCTTCATGGCGGTGGGGAGTAACCCGTCGATCGCCGCTTGGTGGCCTTGCAGCTCGGCCTGGGCCGCGGAGGCAAGCGTCGCCTGCACGCCCAACGGTGCCCGCTTGGCAACCGTCGCCGCGAGTTCCAGCGCCCGTGCTCGCAGCGAAGCCTCCGGAATCACCTCCTGCACGAGCCCAATACGCAGCGCCTCCTGGGCGTCGAAGACATCTCCGGTGAGGAGCCAACGCATCGCATTCCCCCAGCCCGCGATCTGGGGAAGCCGGACCGTGGCACCACCAAACGGAAAGATGCCGCGATTGATCTCGATCTGCCCGAGGCGCGTCCCCGTCGCGGCCAGTCGAATGTCGGCGGCGAGCAACAGCTCGATGCCGATCGTCAGACACCAGCCCTGGACCGCCATGATCAGAGGCTTGCGACGCAGTGGTGGGTGCATGTTGAGCGGGTCGACTGCGCCATCGGGGAACAACGACGCACCATCAGCGACCGCGGGCCCGACCTCCGCGAGATCCAAACCCGCCGTGAAGTGCTCGCCATCTGCCGCCAACACTGCACAACGAAGCGCCTCGTCCGTCTCGTAGCGGGTCAGCGCTTCCGCCAGCTCGCGAAGCATCCGCAGGTCGAACGCGTTTCGTTTTTCCGCGCGGTCGAGGACGAGCAGCAAGACGGCGCCGTGGACTTCGGTCCGAATTCGGGGACGGTCGGCAGTGGTCACGCCCGAGGGTTGCCCGTTCCCCGTCCGGACACAACCGGTCCGTGCCAGTCACGGCGCTCAGACCCGCTCGAGCACGATGGCTGTCCCTTGGCCGCCGCCCACACACACCGTGGCCAACGCGTACCGTCCCTGCCTCCGGCGGAGTTCGTACAGCGCCGAGAGCACCAGACGCGTCCCGGTCGCCGCCATCGGGTGCCCCAGCGCGACCGCCCCGCCGTTCGGATTCACCTTGCTCGGGTCCAACTCCAGCGCCCGTTGAACCGCGACGGACTGCACTGCGAAGGAGTCGTTGAGCTCGATGACGTCGAGGTCGCTCACCGAAAGCCCCGCATCACCCAGCGCCTTCCGGCTCGCCTCGATCGGACCCAGCCCCATCGATTTGGGGGCCACGCCCACGCTGGCCCAGCTGACCACTCGCCCCAGTGCCGTTGCACCGGCTGCCTTTGCTGCGTCTGCGGTCGCCATGACCACGGCGGCGGCTGCGTCGTTGAGTCCGCAGGAGTTACCAGCCGTGTTGATGCCGCCTTCGTAGAGCCCGGGCAGTCCCGCGAGCATCTCCATCGTGGACTCCGGACGGGGCGCCTCATCGACTTCGACCACCACGGGCTTTCGGCGACTTCCTGCGGTCACGGGTACGATCTCCTCCGCGTAGACGCCCCCGGCCACGGCCGCTGCGGCGCGGCGCTGCCCTTCCACCGCCATCGCGTCCGCCTCCTGTCTCGTGATGCCCAGCTCCGCCGCCAGATGCTCCACGGTCTCTCCAATCGAGCACCCGGCCATCGGATCGAACAACGCGCTGAACAGCATGTCGTCGACGTCCGACTTGATCATCTTCCAGCCCTGACGGACCCCACGCATCGCGTACGGCGTCAGACTCATGTTCTCGGCCCCGCCCGCGAGGATGAAGCCTGCCTCGCCCACGGCCATCGCCTTCGCGCCTTGAATCACGGCCTCGAGGCCCGAGGCGCACGCCCGGTTTACGACCAACGCGGGGCGGTCTTCGGGGACACCCGCCTGCAAACCCACGTGGCGTGCGAGGTACACCGAGTCTTTGGCCGACTGGAGCACGTTGCCGAAGATCGTCGCGTCGATACGTTCCGGTTCAATGCCGGCCCTGCGTAGCGCACCGGTGGCCGCAGCCACGCCGAGCGAGGTTGGGGTGACACGGCTGAGGCCACCGAGGAACGCCCCCACCGCGGTGCGGGCTCCGTCCAGGATCAGGATGTCGTCGATGCGAGGCATGGTTCTTCAGTCTTGGATTGCACGATGCGGAAGCGTCGGGTGACGAACGCAAGGTCGGTGAGGCAGGCGTTTCCGGCGGGGTTGAGCCCGGTGACGTGATAGTCGCTGAACGCTGCCGTGAAGTTGATCGGCCGCTGCCCGAGCAGGTTGATTCCGACCGAGGCGCCGTGGTCCGCGAACGCGTCTTCGATGGCCTCGAGGAACGCGGGGTCGACCGAGTAGGCGTAGTTGGCGATCGAGCCGAAATGCCCTGCGTCGTGCGCCGCCTGTGCGAGCGCATGCTCGCGGTCGTGCGCTTCGATCACGAACCCAACCGGACCGAAGTGTTCCTGCTGGTAGATAGAGTCTGGCGCCGACGTGCGAAGCACCAACGGAGTCGCGGTGCGAGCATTGGGATGCTGCGGATGCGCGTACGGCTTACTCGGACGGACCACGCCGGGATGCGAACCAAGCCGGTGAAGCGTCGCCTCGATCGTATCGGTTTGCAGCGCACCGCAGATGCCCGCCGCGTGTTTCGGGTCTGCCAGCATTCGGTCGATGGCCTCCACCAGTCCTGCCGCAAATGCGTCCGGAAGCACCCGAGAATCACCCACGCGCACGCCCAGGGCCGGCACGAAGATGTTCTGCGCCGCGGTGCACATCTGTGCGGAGAACAGACACAGACTCTGCGCGATCGCATCGAGCACGGGCTCAAGTGCCCGGGCAGACTCGACCACAACCGCATTGCACCCTGCAGTCTCTGTGTACACGTCCGCATGCCCGCAGTTCGCCTCGATCCAGGCCCCAAACCGCTGACTCCCCGTGAAGTCGATGATCGCGGTCTGTGGGTGCTTCAGCAGCTCTTTCGTGACCGGCTCAGCCCGGGTATCGGCCGCCAACGTGACCAGGTTCGGGTCGAACCCAGCCTCGAGGATGGTCTCGCGAGCGATCTGTACCGCGCGGGCCATCGGGAGAATGCACTCCGGATGCGGCTTGAGCACGACGGGATTGGCCGTGGCCAGGTTTGCGAACAAGGCTGGGTACGCATTCCAGGCGGGGTAGGAACCGCATGACACCACGACCGCCACCCCACGCGGCATCAGGCGGTAGCGCTTGCGCAGTCGAACAACCTCCCCGCCAAAGCGACGTTCGAACACCGCTTCGGTGGGGATGTCCTTCATGGCCTTGTACGCGAAGGCGAGCCCCTCGAGGCCCCGATCGAGCGAGTTTGCGCCGCTTCCCGCGAAGCTCATCATGAACCCCTGCCCTGCGGTGTGCATCGTGGCAAACGCGTTCGCGAACACGTCCTGAGCGAGCCGGTCCAGGATCTCCATGCACACGCCAACCCGGGTCTGCATCGATGCCTTGCGCCACGTCGGGATGGCCGCCTGGGCTGCGGCCATCAACGGGTCGACCTCGACCTTGGGGTAATCGATGCCCAGAGACTCTCTGCTGTAGGGCGAAACCTCGGCCCCGGTGCGTCCGACTTCCCCTGGCATCGAGAGCGGGAACGAGCGGCCCAGCACGGACTGGAACCACTCGAGCCCCGCGTCCTTGGCTCCCGGGGGGTGCAGCTTCCCTGAGGGGGACTCGACGAACGGCGTCCACGCTTCTCGCGTTGCGCAGGCCTGCACCGCTCGCTCCAGGCGCGGCGCGTGAGAAGAGAACCAGGAGTCTACGAGCGTCGCCATCGCAAAGTGTTGTGTCGAGAGCCTCGGTCGCCATCGACGGCGTACCGCAGGGTGAGGTGGTCTGCTTCGAGGGTCGCGTCTCGCCGCTGGTTCGCGCCGACGATGTTGGGCACCGACGCGAGTTCGACATGATGCACAACAGCGCCGGGCTCGACCGTGTATCGGCCCACGTACGCGAGATACGAGTCGAACGCAGCGGCTTTCTCCGACGAGGGCGCACGCGCGAACGCCTCGAGGCGTGGCACCGAAAGCGGCGCGCGCTCGGCAGCGCTGAGCGTCGCCGACATCCTTCCATCCTCGGTGTACATCAGGCTCCCGCGGGCGTCGGCTCCCATCGGGAACACCCGCCTTCCGTCCGCGAGCTCGACCTCGAACACCTCGAGTTCCCAGGTGCCGACGAGGTCTTCAGGACGCAGCGCCATCGAGAACCGCTCCGTCGATCCAGATCGCGTGAAAACCAGCCGGAACCCGCTGCGGAAGCGCGACCTTGGCGAGTGGGCCTTGGGCGATGTCACGGGCATCGAAGACCAGACATGCGCTGCTCCAGTCGGCGGTGTCGGTGACGAACGTGACCAGGTAACCGTCGTCTTCTTCGTCACCATCGGGCCGGGGGGCAAACGGGCTCTCGCTTCCGAACACGCCCGGTCCGTACTGGAACGCCGTCGAGGCGCCGGATCGCACATCGAACTTCATCAGGCCCTCAAACGTCGCAGGCACTTCGTGGGGGATGTGTTGCAGGTATGCCCACCGATTCGCCTCCCCCATGACCGAGGGACGGATCATCGGAAACTCGGCGTTCGAGTCATCAAGCGGCCCCTCCTCGACGGCGCCGGACTTCATGTTCAACCGCCAGCGATAGAGGTTGGCCTGCAGCTTGAGGCCGCTGAGCATGGCGGCGATCCGGCCGTCCTCGGGGTCGGGGTGAAGCGACGGATCCGCGGTCCGGCATCCGACCATCACGACCCAGTCGCCCTCTTCCCAACAGTTGACGACGTGCAGCATGTAGCAGGGTTCGCACTCGAACCAGCGCACGTCCTCGTTGGTGCCCAACCGCGGAATGACGCCGAAGCGAGTCGGGACCTCGGGATGAAACAGCGGGACTCGCTTCCCTTTCTTCGCAAAGAGCTCGGGATCGTAGAACACCGGGAAGTCGTGGAGAATGGAGAAGCGAGGCGTCACCCCGATGTCGTGCGGCCGACGAGGACCCGGAAGGTCGATGTCGACGTGATGCAGCTGGCCCTGCGCCGTGAGCACGCCGTAGCGCATGTAAGGTGGCCGGTCGCCGTAGCTGAAGAAGATGAAGTCCCCGCTGTTGGGGTCCACCTTGGAGTGTGCCGACAACGGAAACGTGAGGCGCCCGCCGAAGTCCTCGATCCCCTGAGGCTCCAGCGTGTTGGGATCGAGCACGTAGGGTTTTCCCGACTCGTACCAAAGCGCCAGCAGGCGTCCGTTCACTTCGATGAGGTCGGTGTTCGCCGTGTCTTTGAGCGGCCCCAACGGCGCAGAGAAGTCGAAGGGCCCCAGGACGCCGGGCCAGATCGTCGTGTCGCGCTCGGCTTCCAACTGAAGCCCCGCCGTGCCCACATAACGATTCGCATAGCGGGCCTTGCCGTCCTCGAACCAGATCCCATGCACCATTCCGTCGCCGTCGAACCAGTGGTAGCGATTCTTGGGCGCACGTGCTGCGTTGGGGCCGTTGCGGAAATATCCACCGCGGAGGTCCCGGGGAAGCTCGCCTTCGACGACCGTGAGTTGGTCGGTCTGCAACTCGGTCTGAATCGGTGCGAACAACCCGTGCAGGTAGGGATTGTCGATCTCGTCGATCCACACCGGAGCATCGGGCGGGCGGCGCCCGGAGGCAGACAGCGCTTTGCCATGGCGGGTGGTGATCGGCAACGAACTCATCGGCTGCACGGTATCAAGACGACCGCGACACAGCCGGGCCCCGTGCTCGATGACACTCCGGCACCCGAAGGGCGCCACACCGGGACGCGCCCAGGGCTCCACAGACGGAAGATCCTAAGCGCTGGCCGTGTCAGGTTTCGTCCGGGGCTGCTACGCTGCGCTCGAGATGTCCATCGAACAAACCCTTCAGCGGCTCGAGGCTGGCAATGCCCGCTTCGTTGCAGACAAGCTCGACGGCAAGCTGCAAGACAGCGCGCGCCGGACCGCACTGACCAGCGGCCAAGCCCCCGACGCGATCATCCTCAGCTGTGCCGACTCCCGCGTCGTCCCAGAATTCGCGTTTGACGCTGGACTCGGAGAGTTGTTCGTCATTCGCGTCGCCGGGAACATTGCGAACACCTCCTCGGTTGCCAGCATCGAGTACGCCGTGGCCAACCTCAAGACGTCGGTCATCGTCGTCCTGGGACACGAGTCCTGCGGAGCGGTCACAGCCGCCATCGCAGGCGGCGACAACGGGCCGAACCTCAACACCCTCCTGGGCTACATCCAACCGGCCAAGGAGAAGGCCGCCAGTGAGGACGTCAACGACGTCGTCCGCGCCAACGCATCCCATGTCGCGGCGGACCTCGTCAGCAAGTCCGAGATCATTCGCAAGGCCGTGGAATCCGGCAGCGTGCGAATCGTGCCGGCGTTCTACGAGCTTGGCACCGGCGCGGTGAAGTTCCTCAGCTAGCTCGATCCGCAAGGCCACAAAAAAGCGCGGCGCCGATCGAATCGGCTGCCGCGCTTGTCTTGTTTTGGAGGGGAGCGAAGGTCAGTCCTGCGGCCGTGCGAACCATCCGAAGTCGAGGTTGAGACCGAAGAAGCCTCCTCCGAGATCGAAGTCGGTGGGTGCGACCCACTCGGACCGAGCGACGCCGCGGTATCCCCCCTCGAGACCCAACCGCATCCAGTCGGTCACGCGGATGTTGGCGAGCACGCTGGGCTCGAGGACCATCATCTGCACGGACTCCACACACTCAGCCACGCTGCTGCGGCCGTTGACGTCGTAGGTCAGACACGAAGCGCCGCCTCCGAACAGAGTCTGAACGCCGAGCTCAAACCGTCCGCGCCGCACCACAGTGGCGCCGACCTCCAGCCCGCCGTACGCCATCTCGAGCGCGACGGGTCGGTTCTCGGCGTCGAGGATCGACGCGCCAAATCGCTTTTTCAGGCGGTGGTAGGCAACCCCGATCGACAAGCGATCACCCAGAAGCAGACCTCCGTGGTAGCCACGGAGCAGCCCCATTTTCCCCGAGACCGCGGACCCACGGGTCGTCATTCCGCCATACCCGGAGACGAAGAATTTCTCGTGGGAGTCCTGGACCGGCGCCGACTCGTACCGGGCCGAAGAGGAGACCGAGGACCGGTGCACCAAGGTCACCGTGTGGGGTGTGACCGGGTTCGATGCCGGCTCGGCGTCGAGTGGCTGCGACTCTGGCTGTCGAGCACCCGCCTGTGTGACAGTCTCGGCCGGCGTCGCGGGGACGGGCTCGGAGGTCGCCTCAGAGGCCGGCTTTGCAGCCGGTTCGGCTGGGGCAGCCACCGTGTCTGCCGGCGTGTCTGCCGGCGTGTCTGCAGGAGCTGGGGCAGGAGCTGCGGCCGGAGACGGTGCAGGGGCCGGAGCGAGCACCTCAGCCGAAGGCGGCACGGCGGGAGGAGGCGCGGCCGCGGGCGCAGGGACCACCGGCGCGTACGCCAACATCAGCCACAGCGATTGAAGCGAACCCACCACTGCATCCATGTTGCCGCATTCGAGTCCGATCAACCACCCTCTTGGGACGACACGCGTGCCATGGGCCACATCTGGGTACCTTCGCTTTGCTCGTGGGCTGCCCTGACGCTCCTGTGACGCCCATGCGCTTGACGCGGCCCCCTCCGCGTTGCAAGCGCCCTCCCTTGACCCCAGCGCCGCGGCCGGCGTATCCCCGATCCCAGGTGGCCGGCTCGTCGAAGGGTGCAGTCCTTGGAGCGCTGGTGGGCAACGGATCGCTCACCGTGATCAAGTTCTTCGCGTTCGCAATCACCGGCTCGGGGGCGATGTTCTCCGAGTCGATCCATTCGCTCGCAGATACGTCGAACCAGGCCCTGCTCTTTCTCGGGATTCGCCAGAGCGAGAAGCCCGCTGACGCGCTGTTCCACTACGGATACGGCGCGGACCGCTACCTCTACTCACTGCTGTCGGCCGTCGGCATCTTCGTGCTCGGCTGCGGTGTCACCATCTATCACGGCATCCACGGCCTCATCGAGCCACCCACGCTCGAGGTGTCGTGGATCCCCTTCGTCATCCTCGCGATCTCGTTCCTGGTGGAGGGTTATGTGCTCATGGCCGCCGCCCGGGTGGTCTGGGACAAGAAGGGGGACAAATCCCTGATCCAGTACCTGCGGACGACGACCGACCCCACGGTGGCCGCCGTTCTGCTCGAAGACGCCGTCGCCTGCCTGGGTGTGCTCGTCGCCGCGGCCGGTCTCGGACTCGCCTACATGACGGGCAACGCGATGTTCGATGCGATCGGCGCAATCGTCATCGGCATCATGCTCGGCGTCGTCGCCGTGTGGCTCGGCGTTCGCAACCGAACACTGCTGCTGGGCCCAGCGATCCCTGCCGACCTCCAGGCCGAGATCACCGCCTACCTCAAGCAGCACCCCGCCGTGATGCGCGTCCGCACCGTGAAGACGCGTATCGTCGGTGCGGACAACTTCAGGCTTCAAGCCCAGCTCGACTTCGACGGCGCTGTCTTCGGCGCCCGGATGAAGGACTTCGTGGATGAGCGGTACACCACGCTCGAGACCCCCGAGCAGCGGGAGCAGTTCGCTCGCGACTTCGGGGATCAGCTCCTCGACGAGCTCGCCCGAGAAGTCGACCGGATGGAGGGGGAACTCGAAGAGCGGTTCCCCCGGCTGAAGTACGTCGACCTCGAAGCGGACTGAGCCGCGGCCGACTCGACGTCTCCGACAAAGAAGACGCCCGGGACCTCCGCGCGGAGCGAGTTTCTAAGACCCAATGCGACCAAGTTCGCGTTTCGCTCCGCGCGGAAACCCGCGCGGCGACGGAGCCCTCGACACAGCGCACGCGCCCCCACGGGCTGATGCCGAGTGTCCCAACCGCCCCCGGATGGGAGACGGCTCCGCCGCGAACGCATCCGTCTGCGTTCGTCCTCTTTGCTTTGCAGCGACGATGCCAAAACTCGCAAAGCCGGCAACGCAAAGGGTTGCGGACGCGCCATGGGGGCAGATCGGGACACGGATGTCGCACGTCGGCCTGAACACCGACGCGCGTGTCATGGTCAGCCCAAGAACAGCAACACGTAGGCGACTGCGATGACGAGCTGGATGGCGGCGTAGGGCACGGCCTTGGCCACAAACCCTCCGAACGAGACCTTCAGTTCGTTCTTGTGCATGATCGTCACTGCGACCAGCGTGGACGCCGAGCCGATCGGCGTGATGTTGCCACCGAGGTTGGCGCCGAAGACCACCGACCACCACAGGGGCGAATCGGACGGCGTCCCGAGCGACGACAGGATCTTCGCGAGCATCGCAGCCAAGGGGATGTTGTCGGTGACCGAACTCGCCAGCGCGGACGCGACCAGGATTGCCCCGGTGCCGGCGACATCTCCCCACCCGATGATGACCTCGAGCCCCTGCCCGATCAGCGCCAAGACCTGCGCGTGCTCGAGCACACCGATCACGACGAACAACGCGGCGAAGAAGCCCAGCAAGTCCCAATCGACGGCCCTGTAGTAGGTATCGACGCTGGACTTGTAGCGAATCAACATGATCGCGGCGAAGGTCATCGCCACGTAGCCCATGCCGAGGTCCTGGATGTAGGGCAATACCGAGGTCGTCGCGATCACGATGATGAACGCGCCGAGCATCACCGAAGCGAAGGTGAAGAACCCCTTGCTCTCGATGCCGTCGTTCTCGTCGAAGGCTGAGACCTGCTCGAGAGCGTCTTTGCGCTCCTCCTCGGTGGCCAGCGACTCGATCTTGAACAGCTTCGCCCCCATCCAGATCGTCAGCCCGGTGGCGACGACGACGAACGGCGCGGCCGCGATGAAGAACGACACGAAGCTGATCCCTGCGGCGGTACCCACGATGATGTTGGGGACCGAGCTGATCAGCGTCAGCAGACCACCGATGTTGGTCAGCAATCCCTCGACCAAGAGGAAGCCGAGCATCATCTCCGCCCGGCCGAGCTTGCGCAGCGACACGCCGGTCAGCGACCCCACGATGATCATCGCGGTGACGTTGTTGAGCACCGCAGAGAACACCACGGTCATCAGGCCGTAGAACCACAGCAGTTTGCGTGGGTCACCCGCCGAAGCCTTGGTCAGCTTGATCGCGATCCACGTGAACAGGCCCGACTTGGAGGTCACATCCACGAACAAACTCGAACCGAGGATGATCGCGATGACCGACCAATCGATGCTCGGGATGTAGATGGGCAGGGTCAAGGTCTCCCCGCCCACGTTGACGGGGACCGATCCGGGCACGATCTCGAACACCATGCCCAGGAACAGCACGATGATCGCGAACACCCCGACGATCAGGGACTTCTTGGCGTGAATCTTCTCTTCGAGCGCGAGCGAGACGATGAGGGCGACGAGAATGCCGGTGAAGAGGAGCGTGACGGACATGGGCACGTCGTGGTGCCCCTCGGAGAGCGCGAGTAGGAGCGTCGTCGGCATGGCGTTCACAGCATCAGCAGTGGAATGTCTCGAATCTCGACGGCGATGGGATAGGCGAGCCCATGCATGGCGAGTTGTTCGTCATCGCGGGTGTTGAGCACGAGCATG
Organism: Nannocystales bacterium; assembly: GCA_050633305.1. Lineage (GTDB taxonomy): Bacteria > Myxococcota_A > Polyangia > Nannocystales > Nannocystaceae > CAJXVA01. The sequence continues at coordinate 219,577 of JBOEGF010000007.1, read as the reverse complement.
TCGACCTCGTGCTCGGCCACCAAGCTCCGATAGTCGGAGAGGTGATTGCCGAGCCGAATCTCGGATTCCACCGTAATGGGCGTGCCCGCCTTCTTCAGGGTTTCGCGAACCGAGTTGATGTAGTCGGCCGGCTCCTTGAGCAGCTGCTTCTCGATCGAAGCCCGCGCAGAGTCGGTGTCGATCGACGAGATTTTCCCGATGACGCTGATGTACCGGTCGAAGACGCTCTGGTCTTCGATGTGGCTCAACGTCAGTGTTCCGCCATCCTGCGTCATCGCAGCCGCCCAGTTCACCAGGCGGTCGTCTCCAGCGAGGTGGTCGGTCACGGCCATGACCTGGTTGATGTTTTGCAGCGCGTGCTCCGCCTGACTGCCCTCTTGGGGGTGCGGCAACACGAGCACGGGCGCCTCGGTGGTCTGCGTCAGGAGGTCCAACGCTTCCCCAAGACTGTGCGGCCACCGCCAGCCATCGCTGAACAGGTTGCGATAGGCGCACACCAAGCTGGGCGCTGCATCCTCGACCAGCTGAAGCAGCTGGCCCGTACTCCGCGCTTCGACCCCCGCGATGGTGTCGTAGCTCGCCGCATCTGCGCTCGCCGCATGGCGCAGGAACGTCTCCACCCCGCCGCCGTAGTCGTTGGCCTCCGATGGAGGAAGATCTGTGACCACCAGGACCCGCTCCAGCTCCACCGCGGACGGATGGAAAACGGGTTTGGCGGCCGCTCTGAACACGCTCTCGAACTGATCGACCTGAGTCATCGCGATTCGCGCCGAGAGTACCCCAACTGTGTAACCGTCGGGCGAGGCGGGCGTATGCCCCTTCGCGCCCGGGTTGGGTCGCGCAGAGCAAGTCAGATGCTGGATTTGAAGACCCTGATCCTCGCGGCCCCCATGGCCACCCTCCTGTTGACCGGTTGTGACGACAGCGAGGGCGCGCCGGCCCCGGACCCCGAGTTGGTCGCGGAAGGTCAAGCGCTCTACGAGCAGACCGTCGAGGGCGGAAACACCTTCACGTGCGCCACGTGTCACGCCATGGACGATGCCGAGGGCCTGCGGCGGGTCGGGCATCCACTCGGCGGCGCCACGAGTCGAGACACCTTCAAGAACGGGCAACTCGATTCTTTTGAAGATGCCGCGAACTCCTGCCTGTCGGAGTGGATGACCGCCGACCCCTGGGACGCGGATGACCCACGGATGATTTCGTTGCGGGCCTTTGTGGAGTCCGGCAGCGGCGCCGAAGACGAGATAACCTTCGAGATCGCAGCACCTCCAACAGCCCCCTCCGGCGGAGACCCCGACGCAGGGCGGGCGATGTTCAACGCCAGCTGTGCCGAGTGCCACGGGCAAGACGGCGTTGGCAGCCAGCAAGCCATCTCGGTCGCCTCCGGGGTGCTGGACCCCGCGTATGTCGCCCGCCGCGTTCGTACCAGTGGCCTCCCCGGCAGCCAGATCTACGAGGGACTCACGGGGGGCGTCATGCCGTTCTGGGCCGCCGATCGTCTGAGCGAGGACGAACTCCTCGACATCGTTGCGTACCTCTCCCGGGACTACGACCCCAACCAGGTCGACCCCGACCCAGTGGAGCCCGACGACCCGACCGACCCCGACGACCCGACCGACCCCGACGACCCGATGGACCCCGACGATCCCGTGGATCCCGTCGACCCTTCGGGCTGTGCCGCCACCCACCCCAAGGTCGGCCAGACCGCCGAGCTGCAGATGTTCTTCCACGACGTCGGTGGCACCGCCGAGATCATCGACAACTGCACCATCGAGATCCGGGACTTCAACTTCGACGGCCAGGGCATCGACGCTCAGATCTACGGCGGCTTCGAGGGGATGTATGACGACGGCTTCAGCATGAGCGAGAACCTCGTCCGGGACCTTCCCTACAACAGCGAAGTCCTGACGCTGACGCTCCCTGAAGGCTTCACGCTCGACGACCTCGGGGGTGTGAGCGTGTGGTGTGTTCCGGTCGGAGCCGACTTCGGCAGCGGCACGTTCCAGTAAGGAGCGCCGGTCCGCGCCAGGATCAACGAGTCTGCCGCGCCGGCCACAGCTTGGCGCTGGTGTAGCGCCCGGGGATCTGCGGTTCGAGGGACAGACCTCGTTTTCGCCGAAAATCCAGGGCCTCCTCGCGTCGTGCCTCGAGGAAACCGAGCAACCGACCATCTCGAACACGCCCGTTGAGGTCTTCGTTGTACCAGTTTCCGTCCGTGGGACTCCGGAACATCATGCGGTCGAGGATCTCCTGGTCCTCGAACAATCCTGGGATGTTGGGGTTGGGCAACGACCCCTTCCCTCCTTCGAACAAGACCCGTCGGTCCATCGTCTGCTCCGAGTCCTGGTTGGCCTGGAGGAACTCCCACAGCGCGGTGCGCTCGTGCCAGCGATACTCCTCGCGCGATAGAGGCTCGTCATCGATCTGCCCCACGACGCCGAGCCCACCGGACGCCTCCTTGTCGAAGAAGACCTCCATCTTCTGCGTCCGGTTGTCGGTCACCGTGATGAACCGTCGGTCGCGGCTCTCGTGAGTGCGGTACGGGCCCGTCCGAAACTCGCTGGGGCGTTTCCCGTTCTTGGCACCGTCCAGCCCGGCTTCGAGCCCGTGCAATGTCCCTTTCGACAAGAACGTGCCGAGACCGGACAGACCGTGCTCGTGCACCTCCATGAACAGGATGTTCCCTGGGAAGTGGTCCCCCATCCCCTTGCTCTTCCAGACCCCTCGGTCCCCATCGGTGCGAAGCGTGTCGACCGACGGACGCCCGGTCCCGCCCGACTCGACGTCGCGTTTGACCACGCGCAGCATCGACTCGAGGATCTCGCGCGAGAACACATCGAGGGCGACGTTGTACTTGCGAGGGTTCGCGAGCTTCGCCAGGAAGTTTGCGCTGAGCGCCGCGCCGCCGAACAAGCCGGAGTACGAGGTGATCTGAGCATGCATCAACCAAATGTCGTCGCCGGTGAGGTTGTACAGATCCACGTACACCCCAGCCCTGTCCCCCCGTGCGAGACGAGCCTGCAAGATGGGAAGGTCGTTCTTCGTGACCCCGGGCGCGGTCTCCGGAGTCCTGGCGTGCTCGACCACAACCGGTCGTGAGACGGGCGTCACTTGGGCGTTGGAGGCGAGCGTCATGACGCGCGCACAGTGCCACGCGTAGTGGCGTCGCGTGTGGCGCCGTGGCCAAGCGTCGGTACATCGAACTCATCCCGACGAACCATCTCCGCGTCGCCCTGTGTTTTGCCGCTACGACCCCCGCGGATGCTGACTGCGAGCCTGCCACAGCCGCCCGACCTGTCGCATCAAGGCCGGGTACACGATGTAGTGCCGGAACGGGGCGATCGCCGCCATGTACGCCCGGCCGAACCATCCGCGAGCCTTCACGTAGACCCCCAGCCGACCGTCGAATCGCCCGTCGTCCCGCCGAACCCATCCAAGCTGCAGCACCGCGTGCACGGTCGAGTTCGACAGCTCGCCCGCCCACTCCCGCTCCGCGCGGAACACCGGCACGAACGGACTCTTCGCCGGGTTCGGAATCGGAAGCGCGGGTAGATCGGCGGGAAGACGCTCCCGTAGCGACGATTCTCGGCACCCCGGGATGGGCAGGGTATTGGTCTCCTCATCCCAACCGAACCACTGGCCAAGGCGATCGCGCACCCTGAACAACACTCGCGAAAAGCCCGACGACTCTTGGGTGGGGTCCAGCGCCGACCACAGCGCGAGCAGGCCGTCGAACTCGTCCTCTCCCCCGCTTGCGGGAAGCTTCCACGCATCCAGGAGCGTGAAATCGGGCGCGACTTCGGGCAGTCGCCAGGCGTGGCTTGCGTGTTCTTCGGTCGTCAGTCGCATCGGTGCGCGTCTCCATACGCTTGCGTATGGTGAGTACCACCGCCCCCGAATCTGTCCATGCCCCTCAGCCATCTCGCGGGAGATCGGATGGTGTCGCGATCTAACAGGCCGGGGATTGAATCGCTCGCGCCACGCGTCGGCTCAGGCGACGCAGGTGGGCCTCTTCCTCGTCCTCCGAGACCATCATCAGCTGACCTGCGATCCGCAGATGAGCGTAGCCGTGGATGTTGCACCACCCCATCAGAATGTCGTCCACCAGCTCGCTGGAAGGAGTTGCCATGTCTGCCGCGCATTCCAAGTTCGGCTCGCCCCGCTGTCGCAAGATGACGTTGGTCAGCTCGACGAAGGTCGCGAGAATTGAAGCCGGAAGCTCGTCCGTGGACCCCTCGAGCAGATCGGCGCGGAACATAAGCCGGAAGTGCTCCCGGTGCGCCTGTGCGAATCCGACGTATGCCCTCGTGACCGCGAACATCTCTTCGTCGAGCTCGCCCATCACCGGCCCCATCGCATCGCGCAGCGCCTCGAGGAGACGCTCGAACCCGAGCTGGGACACCGCCGTCAACAAGCCGCAGAGGTCGCCAAAATGATGCTTGGGCGCCGTGTGCGAGACGCCTGCACGACGCGCACATGCTCGTAGCGTCACCCCGTGCATCCCCTCTTCGGCGAGGAGTTCGTCCGCTGCACGGAGCAGCGCGCGCTTGAGGTCTCCGTGGTGGTAGGCACTGCCCGCGGGTTCTTTGGTCGTCTTGCCCATCGGCACCGTCCTCACGTCCGGGGACCGACGACGATACTCCACGGTGTGAACCTGGCAAGCGACCTTGACAACGCCGAGCGTAGCCATCATACCCAATCTTTCCACCGGAAAGATTGAACGTAGAAGGCCATGGACAACGAACAGATTTTCTCCGTATGCGGCGTAGTCGCGATGATCGGCTGGGGCCTCCTGATCCTCGCCCCCCGTTGGCAGCTCGGGACTCGCTGGGTCGCGCCGGTCGTTCTGCCTCTGCTGATCGCTGTGGTCTACACGGTCTTGGTGCTGACCAGCACCGGGACAGCCCCTGAAGGCGCTGGGTTCGGCACGCTGCACGCAGTCGGGCTCCTTTTTAGCGACGAGCGTGCCCTGCTCGCCGGATGGATTCACTACTTGGCCTTCGACCTGGTGGTTGGCGCTTGGCAGCTGCGGGATGCGCAGCGACTGAAGATTCATCACTTGCTCGTCATTCCCTGCCTGGTGACCACGTTCATGCTGGGTCCAGCGGGACTGCTGATGTACTGGACGCTCCGCACGATTCACCAGCGCGTCGTGGCGCCTCGCGACTGAACCCGGCGGGGTGCCGTCAACCGTGGGGCCGTCGCGAGTCCAGGGCGGATGTCGACGAGTGTCAGCACTCGGCCGCGAGACGATCGAATCGGCCATGACCGAGAACTTCGTTTCGACCGCGGCAAGACCATGGAGGGCGCAGGAGAAGACCGCAGACGGAACGACGGTGGAAGACTCCGGAACCGGTTTATTCGATGAGCTGGCGATCGAGGACTTCCTTCATCTCGAGTGGTTGGACGACCGAACATGGTTCATCCAAGTTGGAGACGCCGGAATCACAGCGACGATTCTGGACAAAGGAGGCGTTGAGGTTACTGTGGTGCGGGGCGCGTACACGGACATCTGCGGGGAAACCGAGGTTTGGGCGGAGAAGTGCTCCTGTGCCTTGAGCCCCCCTCCCCCTCGATGAGCGAGGCGCCGTAGGAAACGATGACCAGAACCGCGAGACATGCTTGGGAGTTGCGATGTTCGAAGTGTCTCGGCGTGGGCCGCGTTGATGCCTATGCGCGATTCGACTCGGGCGTCATCACGTACAGTGAGTCGTTTCGGTGCGCCTCGTGTGGCGGCGCGTGGGAAGCCGACGGCGACAGCACCCCCGAGGTGTTCGTGACCGCGATCATGAAGGGATCCGGGTGGTGGGGGCTGTCGTTGACGGAGCCTCCCCGGCCATTGAAGCCGACGGTCGCCGTCTTGCGAGCGCACCTTGGCTTCGATCGGTTGTCGGCGCTGAGGACGGCGAAACGCCCCGCGCGAGGCGCTCCTCTCGTCGAAGGAATCAGACCCCAAATCGAAGACCTCGCGGATGTCTTCCAAGCGGCAGGTGTGGCCTGCCAGATCAAGGAAGTTGTCGGTTCCGAGGCTCCGTCCGGGCACGAGCCGGCGGGTTACATCCCGAAGTCGTAGATCGAGGGAAGGGTCGCCAACCAGGACGATCGCGGGCGCTCGATGAACCGGAGCCACCGCGTCCGCCCGACGCGACGGCGTGAGACGCTCGACTAGTCCAAGTCCGTGTCGTCGTCCCAGTCGTCATCGTCATCGTCGTCGCCCGAGGCTTCGATGTTGATTCCGACCACCAGCGCCGCGTACAGCAGCGGCGTCTCGCCGACGACCCGCAGCTCGTGGCTCGTGCCGTCACCGCTGACAATCGTATCTCCCGCCCGGTACCGGGTGCCGGCATCATCCTCGAGTTCGCCCTGGAGGACCAAGACGGTCTCCTCGCCGACGTGTGCATGCCGAGGGAACGCGTGCCCGGGCTCCACCCGAACAAGCCCGCCGTGCGCCTCGCCGCAGGCGGCACCCGCTTCGAAGTCGCGGACCTGGACTCCCTGAGTCATCGCCTCCCAATCGTCGGGCGCATCGAAGGTCGACAGCTCGGCCTGCGCTCGGGCCTCAGGCAGATCGAAGATCCGCATCATCCGGTCGAGGAACGGCATGAACCGGCCTTTCGTGGAAACGGCGGCCATCAAACGCTCGCGCAACGATGCGCCCGGGGTGGCCGGCTCGAGCCCGTGCACCAGTGCGCCAAGCACCGCGGGGTCGAAAGTGTCTTCATCGCTCATTGGCCCGTGGCTCCTATCTGCATGGCGGAGCGAATCTTCGCCAACCCGGCTGCGGTTCTTGATTTGACGGTCCCGAGCGGAGAGCCCATCCGTTCGGCGATCTCAGACGAGGACAGCCCATGAAAGTAGCTGAGCTCGATGACCATGCGTTGGTCGTCTGGCAGGTTCTGCAGTGCCGCAACGACCGCGGTGCGATCGGGAGCCAGCGACGGGTCTTCGGCCACCGGGGCCTCGTTCGGGGTGACGTCGTCGGTGGTCACTTCGCGCCGTACGGTGGCGGACCGAAGTCGGTCGAGCGCCCGCGAGCGAAGCCGTACCAGGATCCAGGTACGGACGGTGGCCCGCGTCGGGTCGTAGTTGTCGACGTTGCGCCAGACCTCCATGAACACGTCGTGCATGAGGTCCTCTGCGCCGCCGCGGTCGCCCAACATCCGCTTTGCGGTTGCCAGCATGATCCCCGCGAAGCGATCGTAGAGCGCCGCAAAGGCGTTGACCTCGCCACGAGCGGCCTCGGCGACCAACGCGCGGTCGTCGAAAGAGGAGAAATCGGGAGGCCCCGAGCCGCCGCCGCCAGACACGGACCACCGTACCGGACGGCGAGAGGTGGGGTCAAACCCCTGCGTGGACATGAAGTACATGTGGACTCGTCCTCGATACGAGCCCCCAAGCCGTTCGGATCGAAGGAAACTCAGTCCTTCGGCACGTCGTGGAACTTGAAGAACGCCTTCTCGTAGCGGCGCATGCTTCCAACGTTGCTGATTTTGATCTTGCCCTTGGCGAACGCCATCATCGGGCTGCGTTCACCGGTTTCGATGCCAACAAAGGTCTTCGAGCCAACTCGAACGACGCAGTCGGCTTCGCCTTGCAAACCAGCCAAGACCTCGCACCCGGAGTCGGAGACCCGGACGGTCCACTCCGCCTCGTCGGCACCTCGGATGTCCCAATGAAACGTCCCGCTCCAGTCGCCGAGTTGACCCGGGCGGAAGCGCTGAGGCAGCGAACGCATGATCGCTGCGACCTCGTGGGGCGTGTCGGCCTTGGACGGGCGCGTCATCGCGCAGCACGGTAGCAGCCCTTACGCGATCGGTGGCTCCACGAGGCGGCTCTGAGCGAAACAGGTCCGTTCCTTTCCGCACGCGCCCGGAGAGACGATGTCGTCGTCGGGGCCCCACGGCTGACACGTTTGCAAGCAATCGAACGGCACTTGCTGCCGTTGCAGAGACTCCAAAATCGCGGCGGGGTCGCCGGAGTCGCGGGAGTGCGACTTCCAGCGCAGGTTCTTGCACAGGTCGAAACGCAGGGGATTCATGGGGTCTTCTCGGAGGAACGGGGCAGCTTGTGGATCGGCGCTGGGAGCACCACGGGGTCGCGCTTGGCGGCACGCTCGAGCGCCTCGAGAACAGATCCCACGATGAGTTCGAGCTTGTAGCCGGTCATGGGGAGCGGAGCCGAACCGACCGTGGCCGCCTCCGCCGCGGTTTGAAATGCAGCCGCATCGGGAGCTTTGCCGACCAGCTTGGCTTCGGCGACGGAGGCCCGCACAGGAACGGGAGCGACGCCACCCAACGCGATGGCGGCCTCCTTGATCACGCCGCCGTCGACCACGAGCCGCGCGAGGACCTCGACAAGCGGCCACTCGGATCGCGCGCGACTGATCGCCCGAAAGTACGCGGAATGTTCGCCGGCTTGTGGCGCAGGCAGGACCAACGCCGTCACCACCTCACCGGGCCGCAGCGTGTTGTCGGCCGATGCATCGGAGCCATCGCCCAGCAGCTCCGCGACCGAACGCATGCCGCCGGGTGCGACCTCGACAAGTCCGTCGTAGGCGAGCATCGCCATACCGAGGGTCGAGGGATGCACCGAAACGCACGACCCCAGATCGAAACACGCGTGAAACAGGTGGTCCCCGGAGCGGGCCGAGCACATGTTGCCTCCGCGCTTGAAACATCGGTCGCCGGTCTGGGGAGCGCGGAAGTACCAACAGCGGGTCCTCTGCAACAGGTTGCCTGCCATCGTCGCGACCGCCCGAATCTGCGGCGTCGCGAGACCTCCGGCGGCTTCCGCGAATCCCGGGTAGGCGGCCTGAATCTCGGCGTTCGACCCGACCTCGGCGATGCGGCGCCCCGCCCCGATGCGAAGCGTGCCGTCCGCGGCAAACCGCAACGAGTCCAAACCTGCAGTGTCCCGAAGGTCGACGAGGTCGCCCCCCATCCCGGGCAACCGTCGACGTTCTTGGAGCTCGGTCCCACCGGCTCGAATCGTGCCTTCGGAAGCCTGCGCCTCCAGCAGGGTCTTGGGAAAGACGATCATCCTCGGAGTCCTTTCAGAACGTGGTCGGGACGGAGCGGCAGGTCCTTGGGTCGCCAGCCCACGGCGTTGAACATCGCGTTGCCGATCGCAGCCGGCGGAGCGAGCGTCACGATCTCGCCCAGCCCAGCGGAGCGCTGGGGAATGTTGTCGTAGCCCTCTTCATGAAAGTGGATGTGCAACTCGGGGACATCTCCGGGGCCCATCACCCGGTAGTCCTCGAGCCCTGCGGTAAGCAGGTACCCGCGACCGGGGGCCAGCCTTCGCTCCTCGTACAGCGTGTAACTGATCGCCTGCAGAATCCCGCCGGCGGCTTGGCTGCGGGCGAGCTGAGGTGAGACCAGCTTCCCGACGCCAAAGCCACCCCAGGTCTGAGCGACACGGGTCTTGCCCAGGCGCGTGTCCACCTCGATCTCGACGATCTGGATCGATGCGGAGCTGTACTTCTCGAACGCAACCCCGCCGACGGGGGGCAGGAAATAGCCGCCCTTGTCCTTGGGCCGACGTCCCACCACGGACACAGGCGGCGCGGTCTCGGCGAGTTTGGACCACGGCACGATGCCGCCCTCGTGCTCCACCCCGCGTGTCGTCGCCACAGCGCCCCGCAAGAAGAGGCGGTCCTTGGCGTCGTCGAACAGCTCCTCCTTGAGGGCATCACACGCGACCACGCAGGCGGGAACGAGCGAGGACACGGTACGGCTCCCGGCGGAGGTGGGGCCGGGCACGTACCGGGAGTTCCCAACCTTGACCGTCACGTCCGAGGCCGACACGCCAAGCTGCTCGGCGACGGTCTTGGCCAACACCGTTCGCGTGCCGTTACCGATGTCCTGACACGCAGTCGAGACCACGATGCCGTCCGGCCCGGTCTCGACCTGAACCCGGGTCTTGGGGCTGCAGAACACGAACCAGGTCCCGAACGCGAGCCCGACCCCGCGTCGGAACCGGCCCTTGTCGGCGCCTGGTTTTGCCCGATTGCGCCACGCATCGATGCCCTCGGCCCACGCATAGAGAGGCTGGCGTGCGGGGTTAGGATCCCATCGGTGGCGCATCGCGAGCGGGTCTTCACCGCGAGTGTGGGCGAGCTCGTCAACCGCCTGCTCCAGCGCCCAATAGGCCTGCGGACCTCCGGGGCCGCGAAAGGGCTTGCCCGGCGGCGCGTGGGTCACGACGTCGATGTCCTCCAGACGCTTCGGCGCGCCCGGATACAGCATCCGCCACAGCGGGGTGACCGTGTGTCCCACCGCGACGCCAGAGTTCGAGTACGACTGAGCGACGACCGCAAGGTCACCGTCGTCGTCCACGGCGGCCGCCAACTCGAGCTGGGTGCCGGGGCGGTAACCACCGATCATCAGCTCCTCGCGACGCTCGAGCACGTAGCGGACCGGAGCCCCGCAGACCCGGGCCAGCTCGGCCGCAATGACCGCTTCACTCTCGAGCTTGCCCTTCCCACCAAAGCCCCCTCCGATGTAGTTCGACAACACGGTCACCGCGTCGCGCCGCAGACCGAACCGCTCGGCCAAGTCCTCCGCGCACGCCCGGACCGCCTGGGTGGAGATGTACGCGACGAGGCTGTCTTCAGTCGGCCATTGCACGACAGCGGCATGAGGCTCGAGCGTGGTGTGGCACTGCGCCGCCGTCGTCCAGCTCCCTTCCACCGCAGTGCCCTTGTCCCGCGCGTCGTCCACAAGACGGACCGCCTTCCCCTTCGACTTGCTCATCAACTTGAGCGGTCCCCGGACGTTGCCGTCCCAGGCCTCGGGCAACAGCGGGCCCTCACTCGCGTTGGGGGCGGACTTGCGAGCCTTGCGTCGGCGATAGACCGTCGGTGCGCCGTCGGCCCGAGCCTCTGGGATGCTCAGCACGGGCGTGCGGACGTCGAACTCGATCTCGACCGCCGCGACCGCACGGGCTGCCGTGGCCTCATCGACGGCCGCGATCGCCACGAGCTCTTGGCCCGCGTGACGAATCGCGGTGCGTCCCTTCATCAAATCGACAATGCCGCGGACCCCGGGCATCGCAAGCGCGTTGGTCCAGTCGAGGCTCTTGATCGTGGCGTTGCCGTGGGGGCTGTGCAGCGCCCGCGCGTGGAGCATGCCGGGCAGCTTCACATCGACGGTGTACTTCGCCTCCCCGGTGACCTTCTCCGCGGCGTCGTGTCGCTCCGCCTGCACCGGTCCGTGATCGAACCGCCCCGCGCATGCCCCTCGCACAGCCCGGTAGATGCCCTCGTAGGCGGCGCAGCGGCACAGGTGACCGGACAACGCCTCGGCGACGGTGTCGCGATCGGGCTCCTTCGCCCCATGCTCGGCCCGCCAGGTCCGCACGAACGCCTCGGACTCGACGATGAACCCGGGCGTACAGAACCCACACTGCAATCCGTCCTCGGCCATGAAGGCCCGCTGGACCGCGGCCAACGTTCCTCCAGTCGCGATGCCTTCGACCGTGGTGACCTTGCGTCCGTGAAGGGACGTGGCGGGCAGCAGACATGTCGCGACGGGTGTTCCGTCGAGCTGCATCGTGCAGGCCCCACACGCACCGTGACCGCAGCCCAGTTTGCAGCCCGTCAGGTCGAGCTGCTCCCGCACTGCGTGCAACGCCGATTCGTCCGGCCCGACCTCCAAGCTCGTAGACTTGCCGTTGACCTCGGTGCTCACGCGCACCCGGTCCTGCCCCACTGGGGCCTCGGACGGCGACACGCTCTTCTCAGTACGAAGTGACTCGGAGCAACTCGCGGTGGTGAGCGCGCTCGCCCCCACCACGGTGCCCCGCAGGAATCCTCGACGGGTGCTCTTCATCGCGCACCCGAAGGATTGAACCTCCGCGGGAACACCGCAACCCAGACCCGACCATCCGATGACGCCAATCGACGAGCATCAAACGACAGCGGCCAGCGGGCCGACAATCGACGTGGGACTCAGGTTGCGGGCTCTTTGGCCTTCTTCTCGTTCCGAATCCGGATGTTGTGGTCGAGGAACTGTTTCCGCAACCGCAGGCTCTTGGGCGTGATCTCCAGCAGCTCGTCGTCCTCGAGGAACGCGATCGCCTGCTCGAGGCTCATCTCCCGCGGCGGGGTCAGGAACAGCTTCTCGTCAGCACCCGCCGAGCGCACGTTGGTGAGCTTCTTGGTGATGCACGGGTTGACCACGATGTCGTTGTCGCGGCTGTGCGTACCCAAGAGCATGCCCCCGTAGACCTTGGTCTGCGGTCCCACGAACAACTCGCCGCGGTCCTGCAACCGGTACAGCGAGTACGTGATCGTCTCGCCCATCTCCATCACGACCATGACGCCTTGGCCACGTGTTCTCAAGCGGCCCAGGTATGGACCGTAGCTGTCGAACACCGAGCTGATGATGCCGGTGCCGCGTGTGTCGGTGAGGAACTGCGAGCGGTAGCCGATGAGCGTCCGCGTGGGTGCGCGGAACTCCATGCGAGAGCGGCCCGGGCCGTCCTCTTCCATGGCCAACATCTCGCCGTGTTTTCCGATGCGCTCGATGATCGAGCCGGAGTAGTCGGTACCGCACTGGACCACGACTCGCTCGTACGGCTCCTCTTTCTTGCCGTCAGCATCTTCGCGAGTCAGCACGCGTGGTCGCGAGACGCTGAGCTCGTAGCCCTCGCGCCGCATCGTCTCGATCAAGACGGACAAGTGCAGCTCACCGCGACCGTGCACGTCGAACTCCTCGGGCGACTCGGTCTCCTCGATCTTCAACGCGACGTTGCTCATCGCCTCGCGGTCGAGTCGCTCCTTGATCTTGCGCGACGTGACGAACTGGCCTTCGGTGCCCGCGAACGGGCTGTCGTTGGCGCGGAAGCGCATGCTGATCGTGGGCGGGTCCACCTCGAGTCGGGGGAAGACGGTCCGGCTCTCGAGCGCCTCGGTGGTCAGCGTGTCGCCGACCTTCAGCGAGTTCATGCCCGACACGGCGATGATGTCCCCCGCGACAGCCTGGTCGGTCTCGACCCGGCTGAGGCCCTGGAAGCCAAGCACCTTGCTGACCCGAAAGACCTCTTCGCACTTCGCATCGCCATCCTCGGGAGGACGCATCAACGCGAGACGGTCGCCGGCCTTCATGGAGCCCTTCTGAAGCCGACCGATGGCGAGGAAGCCCAAGAAGTTGTCGTAGTGAAGCGTCGAGACCCACATCGCAGCGGGCGCATCGACGTCGACCTTCGGAGACGGCGCATGCTCGACGATCGCGTCCAACACGATCGACATGCTTCCGGGCTCATCCTCGGTCTCGGCCTTGGCGAACCGCTCCCGCGCACTGGTGTAGACCACGGGGAACTCCAGCTGGTCCTCGCTGGCGTCGAGTGCCACCAGGAGGTCGAACGTGAGGTCGACGGCCTTGTCCGGGTCCGCCATGTCCCGGTCGATCTTGTTGACGACAACGATAACCGGCAGACCACGAGCAACCGCTTTCTCCGTGACGAAGCGCGTCTGCGGCATCGGTCCCTCCACCGCGTCGACGATCAGCAAGACGGCGTCGACCATGTTGAGCACCCGCTCGACCTCGCCACCGAAGTCGGCGTGTCCGGGGGTGTCCACGAGGTTGATCCGCGTGCCGTTGTACTCAAGGCCCGTCGGCTTGGCGGTGATCGTGATGCCCCGCTCCCGCTCGAGGTCGCCGCTGTCGAGCGCCTGTGCTTGCTCGCCTTCTCCGCGGCCAAACGCCCCGGCGATGTCGAGCAATGCATCGACGAGCGTGGTCTTGCCGTGGTCGACGTGGGCGACGATGGCGAGGTTGCGAACGTTGGTTCTCGACTGGCTCATGGAACGGGTCCGCGCGCTAACTACAACATCTGGCCCCTAGAACCCGGATCCGCGGCCGATCGTGCCGTGAGCTTGCGCGGCTGGCTGCGCGCAGGCCGCTCGTGCGTTGTAGAGTCCGGCCATGTCTTCGGTGGACGCGGTCATCACGTTCTGGTTCGGCAACGCCACTGCGCAGGCTCCAGCGGCCGGTTTTCGGCAGCGCTGGTTCAAGAAGTCCGACGACTTCGATCGCGAGATTCGCGAGCACTTCGGAGATCTCCATGCGGCGCTCATGGCCGGGCAACACGCCGAATGGCTGGAGACTGGGCTGGGATGCCTCGCGCGGATTCTGGTGCTGGACCAGTTCTCTCGGAACATGTTCCGCGACACGCCAGCCGCGTTTGGCTCTGACACGCTCGCCCTTGCGACCACCGACCACGTCCTGGAGCAAGGGTCGCTCACCGAGCTGAGCCCCGATGGCCAGTGCTTCATCCTCATGCCGCTCATGCACGCGGAGGACCGCGGCCGCCAGGCGCAGTCGGTCGAGCAGTTCACGGCCCTCGCAGAACGCGCGCCCGAGCAACCGGGTCTGCGGAACAACGTGGACTATGCGCATCGCCACAAGGAGATCGTGGACCGCTTCGACCGATACCCGCACCGCAACGCGATCCTCGGGCGAGAATCCAGCCCCGAGGAGGTGGAGTTCCTGCAGCGGCCCGGCTCCGGCTTCTAGCCAGCGCTGTTCCCGCGGCCACTTTTTTTTTCGATGTCGGGTCGGGAAGGATGACGTGGACCGGTGTCCCACTTGTCGGGTGGGAATGATGGCGGGGCAAACGATCGGGCAAGGGTTGGTGTTTTCCGCGGGGCGTCTGCGCCTTCGCGCTCGGGAGCATGCGCGGGTGGGCGACCACGCGGCTGCGGCTCGAGCACTTCAAGCGGTGATCGACGCCGCTCCGGACGACCTGCAAGCCACCCTGCGGCTCGCGCTGCACTACCTGCGCTCGGGCCAGACCGTGCTGGCGGCACGGACCTACCTTCATGCCGCGGAGGTCTATGCCCGGTTGGGCCAACGACGACGTGCCCTCGCCCTGTTCGACCGAGCGTGCAAGCTCGACCCCCTGCAGGTGACGGCCGCCCGCTGCCACACCTGGGCGTGCGCCCTGGGAGATGAGCATGCACAACGCCGCCTGTGCGCACTGGCCCATCTTCATCGCATTCACGGCCGCCAACGCTCCGGACTCGCACTGTTGCGTCTGGCCGCCGACGTCCGGCCCGAGGACACCAGCACGTTGCGCCAGCTCCTCGACGCCGAGCTGCGCCATGGAGACCGAGCGGCGGTTCAAGCTCGCCTGCAAGCCACCGCGGAATCCTTGAAACGCCGGGGCCGGACCATCGAGCTGCTCGCCATGGCGCGACTCCTGCTCGACCGATTCCCGCGGAACCTCTTCGCGCTGCACACCCTCGCCTACGGTCTGATCGCCAAGGGAGAATCCGAACGCGCGCTGCCGTTGCTGCTCGCGCTTCAGCGGCGCGAGCCGAGCAACCCAGACACCCTGCTCCGACTGGCGCGGATCCACGCCGGCCTCGGAGACCGCGTCCAAGCACTGGCCGCGCTGGAGCGGTTCGTCTGGGTGCGGGCCTCTGCAGGTCAACGCGATGCCGCCGAGGTGATCGAAGCCGTGCTGAGCAGTGCTCAATCTTGGATGCCCAAGGACCCCGTGTGGCAGTACGAGCTGATCGACCTCGGTTTCGGAGCGCCCACCGCCGCCTCACTCGACCTGGGCGGAGCCACCCTGACTGTGCTTCCTGGGACTCCACCGCCCCCGCCACTGGCCTCGCTTCCGGAGGATGCCCCACGTGCGATTCGAGTGCCGCAAGCCCTGACGCTTCCGAGAAACCGGCGGCACGCTGCCGCTTCCGGCGAAGTCTACGTTCAGTAGAGCCGGAAGTCTCTGCGGGTTGCTGAGCGTCACTGCGTCTTGGTAAGGCCCAGGGCCTTCCGCATGCGCCGGGCCGACTGCCGCGAGATCGGGACCTCCGCGCCCGCCCGCGTCAGCGCCACGAATCCCCCGCTGGGCGTTGGGCGCAACATGCTGACCTCGTGCAGGTTGAGCAACACGCGGCGGTGGACTCGATCGAATCCGCCGTCGGGGAGCCGCGCGTGCAGGTCGGCCAACGTCGCGTCGGTGAGATGGGACTCGCCCTGGGTCGTGTGCACGGTGACCAGCGCGCCATCGAAGACCGCGTGGGAGATCGACGGCGGGTCCAAGAGCACGATGCCATCCCGGGTCACAACCGGGACCCGAGCGTAGGGGTCTGCTGGGCTGGGCTCGGAGTCTCGGCTGCCCGCCAAGACGTGCCCCCGAGCGCGTTCGATCGCTTTGCCGAGGCGCGAGGCCTCGATCGGCTTGAGCACGTAGTCCACCGCGCCGAGTTCAAACGCCTCGATCGCATGCTGCGGGTGCGCGGTCGCGAAGATGACGTACGGCGCGTCGGCCCCAAGCAACGCGTGGGCCTCGATCCCAGAGAGCCCGGGCATCTGGACATCGAGCACCAACACGTCGATCGCCTCATCCTGAAGCTGGTCGAGGATGCCGCGCGCATCCTCGTGAGCACCCACGACCTCGACCCCGGGAATGGCCTCGAGAAGCCGAGTCATGCGGCGCCGGGCGGTGGACTCGTCGTCAGCGAGGGCGATGCGAAGTGCGGTGCTCATGTGGGATCCGGTTCGGGGTTGGGCTGGGACGGGAGGGTGAGACGTACGAGTGTGGTGTCGTCGCGAGCTTCGATCGAGAACGTCGCCTCCGTCCCGTAGGCGTGCTCTAAGCGTTTCTCGACCAGCCGAAGTCCCTCGCCACCGGGGCGGCGCCCCTCGAACGCGCCGGGGTTTTGGACCTCGATGGACAGCCCACCGGGCTGCGCGTGCACACGAAGATGGACCGCCCCACGATGGGACGCCGCCGGCCCGTGTTTGATCGCATTCTCCACGACCGGGAGCAGGAGCATCGGCGGCACCTCAACGCGCGGGAGGGGCTCGTCCATTTCCCGCTGCAACACGAACTTTTCGGGGTCGCGGATCTGGTACAGCGCGAACAGCGTGTCGAGCAGGGCGACCTCCTGCTCCAACGACCACGCGGGCGTGTGCGTCCCTGCCATGATCGTGCGCAGCATCTCCGAGAGCTGGAGCGTGGCTCGCTCCGCGACCTCGCCATCTTCACGGCACCACTCGGCGATCGCGTTGAGCGTGTTGAAGAGGAAGTGCGGGTCGAGATGGTTGCGAAGCGCGAGCAGCTGAGCCCGCTCGGCCGCCACCGTCATGTCATCGGCTCGCTTTCGCTCCGCGTGCAAACTGCGCTCGAGGTCGATGTCTCGGCCGAGCCCGTAGCCGCCCACGAGAAACAGCGCGATCGACACCAGCAGGCTGCTCTCGGATGTCATCAGCGTAGGCTGCAACCCCAAGAGGTCGGGAACGACCGAGCCGACCAGCGCCACGGTGCCCGCCCCCGCGACGCCGTAGACCACCAATCGACCGAACGGCTCGGTGAACGTCCGGCGCCTCGACGTTTCACCTTGAAACAGCGCCCGCCACGACAACGGCGCGAACAAGAAGAACGCCAAACACATCAACACCCCCAGCGGCGCTGCCATGGGCTCGACCGAGTAGTGGTCTTGCGCCAGGACCAGCGGAACCGCCACCACCAAGATGGACAGCAGACGGCGTGGAGCCAGCAGCGCGAGCAGCGTGCTGCGCAGGAGAGACCGTTCGGGCGGCAAGGCCCGCTGATCTTGCCCCGAGCGCTCGTCGTTGTCTCCACCGATGCGGCCCAGAATGTGCGGACGGCACCGATCCCGGTGCGACCGGTCTCCATCTGGGGTCCGTCGGCGGTGGTTGACGTTGTGGGTTCGGGCCTCGGTGCGGCATGCTCAGGACTCGCGCGGATGTCCGATTCTGAAGCACCGCCCTCGGGCGCGTCGTTGGCCGATGGCCTCGTTGCCACGCTCGCAGGAGAGTCCTCGGAGAGTCTCGGCGAGGTGGGGCCGCCTGACCGAGAGGGCGAGCCGTTGCGGCGCGGGGACAGCGTGGGGCGCTACACCGTGCTCGAGCGCATCGGGGCGGGTGGCATGGGGGTCGTGTATGCAGCCTTCGATCCGCAGCTGGATCGCCGCGTCGCGCTGAAGGTCATGCACGCCGGTCCCGACGGAAGCTCGGACTCCGGTGGCCGGACCCGACTCCTGCGCGAAGCCCAGGCGATGGCCAAGCTGAGCCATCTCAACGTCATCACCGTCCACGACGTTGGGACGTTTGGCGAACGGGTGTTCGTGGCGATGGAGTTCATCGAGGGCTCCACGCTTCGCGATTGGATGGACAGCGAGCGCAGCTGGCCAGAGCTGGTCGATGCGTTTGTTCGCGCCGGTCGGGGTCTCGGAGCTGCACACGCAGCGGGTCTGGTCCACCGCGACTTCAAGCCGGACAACGTCCTCATGGGACTCGACGGCCGTGTTCTGGTGATGGACTTCGGCCTCGCCCGCCGCACGACGCTGCGGACCGGTCCCATCGCCGACCAGCTCCAAGAGCTCCGCGCGGCGAGCAGCTCTGGCGCTGGGGAGACGCGGGACCTCAACCTCAGCCTCACCCGCACCGGCGCGATGCTGGGGACGCCGGCGTACATGGCTCCCGAGCAACACCGCGGCGAGCACATCGGACCGCAAACCGACCAGTTCAGCTTCTGTGTGGCGCTGTACGAGGCCCTGTACCGCGAGCGTCCGTTCGAAGGCGCGAGCATGGCTTCCCTGGCGATCAACGTCCTCGACGGGACGATTCGAAGCCCGCCGCGAGACAACAAGGTGCCGTCGTGGTTACGCGCCGTGGTGGTACGAGGCCTGGCCGTCTCTCCCCAAGACCGGCACCCCTCCATGGACGCCCTGCTCGCGGAGCTCCAGCGGGACCCTCCGCAGGCGCGACACCCTTGGCTCGTCGCCGGCATCGCGGTGGGGATCGGCGGGCTGATCACCGCGGTGTATCTCGGCACGCGGTCCAACCGGCTCGAGGCGTGCAAGGCGTCCAGCGAAACCATTGACGGCATCTGGAACTCGGATCGTCGGGCTTCCCTTGGCGCCCGCTTCGACGCGGCGGCAGCCCCGTTCGCAGGAGCGACCTGGCAATCGATGGGACGGGCCCTCGACCAGTACGCCAGCGCGTGGACGACGGTGTACGACGTCCGGTGCACGGCCGATGCCCGCGCCCGCGTCCGGCGAACCCCCCGCTTCGACGACCCGGGCCTCCTATGCCTCGAAGACCGCAAGGCCGATCTGGACCTGTTGCTGCGGCAACTCGAATCCGAGGGCGGGGTCGAGGCATCCCTGCTCCACGCAGCCGAGGCTGTGCAGTCCCTCCCCGCTCCCGCAACCTGTACGAGCGTGGGGCGCAACGACGACTCCGACGAGCGCCTGACCGCTGAGCCCGCCCGCCGCGGCAAGCTCAACGATGTGCATGTCTTGCTTGGACGCGGTCGTGTCGAACTCGCATTGGGACACCCCAAAGCGCAGGAGACCGTCGATCGCGCCTACGGGCGTGCATCCAACATCGGCGCCACGCGACTGCAAAGCGAGGCTTCTCTGCTGAGCGCAAAGGCCCTGTTGCAACTCGGCGAGGCCACCGAGGCCGAGGCGAAGCTCCGAGAGTCCATCCTCCTCGCCGCACAGAGCGGCCGTGCGGATGTCGAAGCCGCCGCATGGACGCTCACCATGGACATCGTCGCCCTTCGGCAGGGTCTGTACGCAGAGGGAGACCGCATCGCCCTGGGAGCGGAGGCCGCCATCGCCCGCGCGGGCGACAACCCGCTTGCCCGCGCGCAGTTGCTCTCGGGGCTGGGCAAGATCGCCCAAGCGGAGGGCTCCTACGACATGGCCTTCCAGCAGTTCGCCAAGGCGCTGGAGATCCAGAACGCACACCTCCCGCCCGGAGACGTTCGGAGTGCCGACACCCACGCGTGGCTCGGCGCGGCTCTCGAAGGCATGGGTCAGTATGCCCGCGCGTCGAACAACCATCGCGAAAGCGTATCCATTCGCGAGCAGGTCCTTGGAACCTCGCACCCCGAGGTGGCGCGCTCACTGCTTCGCCTCGCGTCGTCCATGCAGGGACACCTCGGTCCCGAGCCCGTGGAGGGCACGCTCGTCCGCGCCCGAATGCTCCTCGACCGCGACGGCGCGATGAGCCTCGCCAACCTTCCCGCTGCGGGAGGTGAGCCGGCCGTCCCCGCCGCGGTGTTCGACGCCATCGAGCATCCCGTCGACCTCGCACGCTGCCTCGACCAGCTCGGTACGTTGCAACGCTCTCAAGAAGAGTTCGACGCCGCTGCGCGGCTGCACGCGCGTGCCGTAGCCATGCTCGAGCGCGCGCTCGGGACAACGCATCGGGACGTTGGCTATGCCCGCTTGAACCTCGGGCTCGCACTTGCCGACCAGCGACGACACACCGAAGCGCTCCCCCACCTGCGCCGGGGGCTCGAGGTGTGGACCAAGACCCTGCCTCCGGGACACACCGACCTCGGCTACGCGCACCTCGACCTGGCGAACTCGCTGTGGGCGACCGGGCAAGCGGAGTCTGCCCGCGAGCACTACGCGCTCGCGTTGGGCGTCTGGGAGGCCGCGATGGGTGAAGAACACCCCTTGGTCGCCTATGCGCTCACCGGCCTCGGCCGGACCATGCTCGAGACAGGCACCCCCCTGGATGCCCTCCCCCACTTGGAACGAGCGCTGGAGCTTCGGACCGACGAAGCGGAGGACGACCTGAACCTGGCCGAGGCCTCTCTGCTCTTGGGCCAGGCGCTGTACATCAGCGGCAACGACCAAGCCCGCGCCCGAGACCTGGTCATGCGCGCCCGGAACCTCTCGGGCGCCTACGAACCAACGGACGAGGCGGGCCTACTCCGAGTGCTGACCGGAGGAGAGTACGAGCGATTCACCGACCAGCTAGCGCCCGCGGGGCTCGGTGTGACCAACCGCTACCGCCCTGAGCCGTCCTAGCGGGCCTCTCTACGAGGGGAAGATCGAGAGCTGGAAGCTCCCGCTCTCGTCACCGAAGGAGTCGACGGCGATGGCCACCGGCACCCCCGCGTCCAGCTCCAAATCGAGCATCGAGGAGACGTCATTCGGCCCGTCATCGTTGCACGCGAGTTCGGTGACGCAGTCGTCCGAGAACACCGCGAGGACGGTGTCGAAGCTCGAGCCGGCCGTCGAGATCCTCCAGCGACCTGAAAACGGGGGCGTCCACGTGTAGACGACGTCCGGCCCAGCCCCCGCACAGCTGGGGACAACGGAGTCCAGCTGCGTCGAATCGAGGACCCCCTCAACGTACACCTCGGGATTCGGGTCGAGCGTCTCAGTGGGGCAGATCCCGCCTTCCCTCACCTGCAAGCTCCACTCCCCCGTGGCCCCGAAGCTGTCGATGACGATCACCGCCGTCTCCCCGGCCAACATTCCCAGACCGATCTGCGAGGTCAGGTCGTCGTAGTCGTCGTTGCACGCCAGCTCTGGGGGCTCGCACGTCGGACCCAACGCGTACAGAACCGTGTCGAAGCTGGAGCCCTGGGTGTCGAACAGATAGTTCGCACCCCGAGGCGCGGTGAATGAGAACGTCAGCTCGCCGCTGACCGCCCCCACGCACGATGGCTGAAACCGGCTGCCCCCAGGAGCGAAGGCCCCCTCGAGCGAGAGCGGAAGCTCCCGGGCGTCGATGAACTGGTCGACACAGTCAACCGCCGGCGCATCGTCGTCCTCGCTCGGCTCTTCGTCATCAACGGGCTCTTCGTCGTCCGAGGGCCCATCATCGTCTGCCGGAGGTTCCTCGTCCTCCGGTGGCTCCGTGTCCACAGCCGAGCCGCTCTGCACGATCACACGATCGGTACAACCGGCAGCAAGTAGACAGGCGCACAAGCATGCCAATCGCGTCGAGCGAACCATGGAGCGGTGAGGGTACCGGCCTATGGCCGGCGAGGCGAAGCCCGACGGCCGGCGACCGGGAGCAACGTTGCAAGTTGCCACATACGACCCCCCAAGGACGTATTCACATTGCCGCCGCCATCTGTGTCGGGGGGCACGGGGCCGTCGAAGACGCTGGCGATAGCGTTGCGTGTCGAAGCCTGGGAGCCCTACTCTGGTTGCGTGCTGCCGACTGCGTTGATGACCGCCGCTCTGCTGACCACCGCTTCGGTCGCCCCGACTCACCTGGCGAGCATCCTCGCGCAGCCCGAGGCCGACGCGAGTTGGGGCGATGATGCTGAAGCTCCCGGGGAACCCGCGGACGCAGTGGACGGCCAGCAAGACGAGTCCCTCGACACGCCCGCCGCCGAAGCGAGTCCATCGGAGGTCCAACCCGCCGCGCCGGTTCAGGCAGCCGCACCGCTCCCGCCTGGACCCACCGCGCCCAAGACCATCGACGACATCGTCATCCCAAACAAGAAAGGCATCGGCCTCATGGCCACGGCTGGTGGCGTCGGCGCGCTCGCGTGGGGCGTGATGGGGCTGCGGATCTCCAGAATCAAGCGGCTGTGCACCGCCGACAGCGTGGACGTGACGAGCGTGTCTGAAGACGACCTCGAGAGCGTGACAGACGCGGCAACCGAGTGCTTCTTGTCGGCCCGAGGCGGGAACGCGGGACTCTGGGTGCTTCAAGCCCTACCGAACGCGGCCAACTGGGGCCTTGCACCCGGCGCAGCAGCGGTCCGGGCGAAGTACGACGCTGCTCGCTCCGTCAAGACCGGTGAGGTTCAGCGCAAGCCGGGCGTGTTCATCGGAACGGGCGCCGGCTTGCTCGCTGCGGGTGCGATCGGTCGCACTATCGTCGCAGTGATCCGGATTCGTTCGATCAACCCGGTCAACGGGATCGCGGCCAACTGCCTCGACGGTGCCGACACCCAGACCGACGAGTTCTTCGACTGTTACGCCAACCGAAACGCGCTCTTGTACGGCATGCACCAGCTGACGTCCTCTGCCATCGCGGGCGGCGCGGGCCTGCTCACCTATGGCGTCACCTACAAGAAAGAGCGACGCAACTACGAGCGCAACTACGGCGTCGAGAAGGCTGCCAGGGTCGAGTTCACGCTCGCCCCCCAGCTCTCCATGGACTACAGCGGCGTCTCCGCGAACCTCCGCTTCTAGAACCGCCCGCCGAGAGCCGGTTTCACGGACCCGCGGTCCTGAAACGTAAGGGAACCGACGGCGTCCGCGCGTATGCAGCTGCTAGCGTAGGCCGTATGCGCTGGAGCTTGGGGCCATGGGTCGCGTTGTGCCTGACGATGGGTTGCACGGACTTCGTCGGGAACGATACCGACGGAGAGACCGCGGGGTCTGGAGAGACAAACGCACCCTCCCCAACCACCGGGGGCCCCACCAGCGGTGACTCGAACGCAACAGCGATGACTGCAACCGGCGGGCAAGCAAGCACATCGACGACCGCTCCCACCACAGCAACAAGCACCCCGGGGACCGACACCACAGACTCCGCGACGACCGCAGGCCCGAGCACCGAAACAACCGACGCCTCGAACACCACCGGCGGCGAGGAGACCACCGACTCCGAGTCGACCGCCTCGCCGGTGAGCTGCGACAACGAGACCATGGACGGCGACGAAACCGACGTCGACTGCGGCGGCTCGTGTTCTCCGTGCGAGTTCGAGGAGAGCTGCCTGGTCGGGACCGACTGCACCACCGGCTTCTGCACCCCATCCTCGGCCTGCGGCCTCCAGCAGCCTCAAGTCTGGCTCGACGCCCTCGACGACGCAACGCTCTTCCGCAACGACGAGTGCAGCGAAAGTCCCCCGACCGACGGGCAACAGGTCTACTGCTGGACCAACAAGGGCTCCGCAGGGGGCATGTTCCTCGACGAGGGCGGCCAGCCGAACTATCGCGAGGACAGCGACGGGGTGGAGTTCAGCAACGACAGCATGGTCTCGGACAGCGACGTGTTCAACGGACCACTCGCGGACGTCGCCATTTTCATGGTCCAAGAAGAGGTCGACAGTCGCAACTCCTTCGACTTCAACCTCAACCATCCCAGCCAGGGCGGCGGCCGGTACTCGAGCCACATCCCGTGGGGCAACTCCGACCGGCGCGTCATCTTCGACATCGGCGGCAGTGGAAACGCCGCACGGATCGCCACCGCGCTCAACGTCATCGAGGTCGGCGAAACACACCTGTTCAGCTTCGTGAACTCTGCGGAGAGTGCTCAGCGGTTGATCTTCATCGACGGCGCCGAGGAAGCATCCGAAGCTGAATCCCGTACGGCCAACGCCAGTGCGGTCTCGGTCGGCAACGGCAACGACGCTGTCCTGTACGAGTTCCGCGTGTACTCACCGTCCCCCAGTGGAGCGCAGCGACAGGTCATCGAAGGCCAGCTCGCGTGTCGCTGGGACCTGCGTGACGAACTGCCGGCCACCCACCCGTTCTACGACGCGAACGGTGCCTCAGAGGCGGACTGCCCTCCGTCCTTGTGAGTGCAAAACCCGAAGGGAGCCACGCGATTGCGCCTCCCTTCGAGAAGTCTCAGCCAGCCCCGTACAGGGGGCTGACGTCGGTTTGATTGGAGTTGCGTTGCATAGAGACCTCGTTCTGACTCGGGCGAGCGGCTTCTCTGGGGAACTGTCGGTGACGACAAGTCGCCCGACCCCGCGTTTCGAATGGGGCGCTGGCTTGGGCCGCGCCGGTTCGCACGCAGCAGAATG
Source organism: Nannocystales bacterium (assembly GCA_050633305.1). Classification (GTDB taxonomy): domain Bacteria; phylum Myxococcota_A; class Polyangia; order Nannocystales; family Nannocystaceae; genus CAJXVA01. The sequence goes on along the minus strand of JBOEGF010000007.1, from coordinate 195,070 downwards.
CTTGCGTACCCATGACGGTCCGAGGCCCCTGCCCTCGTGCGTCGCCGTGGAGCAGGAGGTGTAGCAGCGACGAGGACCGCGTCAAGACTCGGTCGGTTTTTCGACGCCTCGGAGAAGCGCCGGCCAGTGTGCCCCAAGGGCCAGCGCGCGGACAACGTACATCGATACGAACGCGAGCCAGACGCCCGCGTTCTCGAACCGCGGAGCGAGCAGAAGGTCGAGTCCGAGGTAGACCGCCGTCGCGATCACCGCGGACGTCCGCAGCGCGCGGCCCTGCGTCGCGCCCAAGAACGCCCCGTCGAGCTGCCATGCTGGAACACCGAGCGCCGGGACCACCGCGCAGTAGGGCAGGTAGGTCAGCGCCATGGATCGGGCCTGAGCGTCGGCAACCATCCACGTGATGAGCGGAGGGCCCATGGCGAAGAAGAGCACCGAGATGACCACGCCCAGTGTGAGCGCGAGCTCGCTGGTCACGCGCATCGCTTGGCGCACCCGGTCACGGCTGCCCGCGCCGACCGCTTCACCGATCTCCTTCTCGGCCACGAATGCGAACGCGTCGAGGACGAACGCCGCCACTGCGATGAACTGCAGCAAGACCTCGTTGCCCGCGAGTGCGGCGGTGCCGACTTCCGCACCCGAGTTGACGAACCAGGCGAAGCAAAACAGAAGCGCGAGGGTGCGGATCAAGATGTCGCGGTTTGCCGAGAGCAGCGCCCAGAGTTTGTCGCGGTCGAAGAGCTTCGCGGGCGCCCGTAAGGCATCGCGGACCAACCACGTTCCAAAGCCCAGCGACACCCACTCCGCGCTCGCCGTGCCCGCGCCGATGCCCGCGGGTCCCCAGCCCCGCGCGCCCGCGAGCCAGGCGTCCAGCCCCGCGTTGGTCACGTTGAGCACGACTTGGAAGGCCAGCAGCGCTCGGGTGCGACCCGTGCCGAGCAGGTAGCCCGTGACCGCGTAGCCCATCAGGGCGGCTGGGGCTCCCCAGACTCGGGCGCGGAAGTACTCGCCGCTGAGCAGCTCGACGTCAGTGGCTGCGTCGAAGGAGGCGAGTGCGACCCATTCGATCGGTCGTGCGCCGAGGACGATGAGGGCCCCGATGGTGGCGGCGACGATGAGGGCGCGGACCAAGTGCGCGCGGGCTTGAGCGTGGTCGTTCGCGCCTTGGGCCTGCGCGACGAGACCCGTGGTGGACATCCGCAGGAAGCCGAACGCCCAGTAGACGAACGAGAAGATGACTGCGGCCACGCCGACCGCCGCGAGGTCTGACTTGCCACCGACCCGGCCCATGACGATGGTGTCCACGACGCCGGTGAGCGCCGTGGCGGCCTGGGCGAGGACGACTGGCCACGCGAGCGTGAGGACAGCGGTTCGCGTCAGGCGTGGGAGGGCGGTGGGCATGGGTCGCTCGGACCCTACACGACACGGATCCGCTCGGGGCTGGGCAGAGCCTCCTGACCACTCCCCTTGGACCGCTGGACTGCCTCGGCGCGGGCCACGACGGCCGAGACTTCGATGCCGTCGTTGCGTACAGCGGTGAACGCAGAGACTTCGCTGGCACCAGCCGCGCGCAGCGACTAGCGTGGCTCACTCGTGGCCTGCGAACGTTTGGACTGTGTCCGTTTTTCGACCGAGCGGGAGCTCATCGAACTCCTCTACGACCGCTACGGACTTGACGAGGTGTTGCGTCGATACCTCGAGCAGCAGACCGCGGCACCTTGGTACGAGATGGTGGTCACCCGCCAAATGCGGCTCAGCCCCTTGATCGCACCGCGCCTGACCGGCTTGCTCGACACGGTACGCACCAAGCTCGACTTCGAAGAACCAGTGGAGCTGTTCGTCGAGCCCAACGCCGCGATCAACGGGTTTGCGTTGCACAGCGTTTCGGCGAACAAGCCGCACATCATTTCCGTGACCAGTGGCCTCGTGGAGCGGATGACCGACCCCGAGATCAGTTTCGTGTTCGGCCACGAGCTTGGGCACCTTCGCTACAACCACTATCAATCGCGGCTGGCCAAGGCCGTGCTCACCGAACAAGACGATCGCCTGCCTCCGCTGCTTGAGCGGCGCCTCGAGACCTGGGACCGTCTGGCCGAGCTCTCCGCCGACCGAGCAGGTTATGCGGCAGTCGACGGCGACCTGAGTGCAATTGTCAGTGCCTTCTTCAAGATGGCCAGCGGCCTGGGCCCTGAGCATTTGCGTTACGATATCGGCGCATTCTTGGCACAACTCGAAACACTGCAACGCCTGGAGCGCCGCGACCTGATGGCGCGGTTCAGCCACCCGGTGACTCCGGTGCGGGTGCGAGCGTTGGCCTTGTTTGGTGAGCGCGGCGGCTTTGAAAGCTCGCCCGAGCAGCTGCGGACCATCGATGCCGATGTGGCCGAACTTGCCCAGCTGATGGAGTTCGAGGCGGTCGAGGAGGTCGAGATTCACGTGCGTGACTTGCTGATCGCCGGTGGTTTGTTGGTGACGCACGTCGATGGCAAGCCTGCGACCGAACAACAAACCACCATCCTCCTATTGGCCCTGCTGCACCTGTGTGCCGACCCGGAGGCATCGATCGGCGAGGTAAAGTCAGCCGATGCCGCGCTGGAGATGTTCGATCGGTCGGCGGCGTGGCTCTCGGAGAACGCGAGCGAGGAGGCCTACACCGCCTTCGTGCAACTGAGCCACATTGCGGCCTTGGACGGTGAGCTCCACCCGAGCGAGGAGGCCCTGCTGCTCGAGCTCGCCGCCAAGCTGGCCATCTCCCAGAAGAGAGCGCGGGAGATTCTCTACGACGCGCTCACCAGCTACCTGCAGACCCAGGCCACGGGTAAGACCGCGGCGCCGGGGTTTGTGATGGGACCGCTGGGGCTGGATGCGTCGGACGACCCGGCCGGTGAGTAGCGACCTCCGTCGCGACTGCAAGCGTCGCGAGGTTCAGAGGTTTCGGGGGTGCTTCAGCCCGCCAGGATGAGGACTCACCACCGGTCGGAGCCGTGCTACGCGTCCGACCGACTCACCCGCGTCGCGGAACTCCTGAGCGCGTACACGAACGGACTCAGCCGTATCTCCGTAGATCCAACAAGAGCCGCCCCGAGTTCGCGCGAGCGACTACGAGCGCATCGGCGGCACGCCGGAAGCAGACCATTTTTTCTCCGGCTGAAAGATGCCTACTCCTCGACGCGAGTCCCGCCCTCGCCGGCTCAGGGAAGGTCCCGTCAAGGCAGTTCGAAAAACACGCCTTCGAACTCACCTTCATCCAACAGCCCTCGCACCGTCCGCTCCACGACGTCTACGGAGAGGCTTTCGACCACGCCGCCCCGTGCAAGCGCCTGAAGTCCTTCTACAGGTCGGCTTCTTCCCGGTGTCCGGGATGAGACTTTCGCGAGCCAAGCCGGGCGTAGGCGTTTCGTTCGACGCCTGTCGGTTTCTCCCGTCTTCTTCGCTTCCCCAACAAGCTTCGAGCTCGCGCTGACCTGTGCGGCACCGTTGAGAGCGATGGAGAGCTCCACCGCGGAGCCCGATCGGGCAGGCCCCCCCGAACGACGCCTCACGAAAAAAGGAGCCGGGCAAAATGCCCGACTCCTTTGCGACCGCATGACGATGTTGAGCGTGAGCTACTCGATGACGGCGATGTTGTCGACGAAGAGCAACAGCGCGTCGTCGGAGTTGTTCCGGAACGCGACATGCACGTCCTGCCCGGCCAATCCGCCGATGTCGACGCCGCGGTTCTGAATGGAGCCCTCTTCCTCGTCGATCTGGAACACGGGCTCGGCCGAAGGCACGACCATCGAGTCCAGAGCCAGGAACGCCGTCGGGTCGCCATCACCGACAAAGTCCGTGAACTCGGTCACGGTCGTCGGGACCACGTACACCTCGTATCCGTCGGCGAACGCAGGGTTCACCGTGAACGCGCTCCATTGAAGCGTCGCAGTTGCGCCGAGCGTGATCACCGGTGAGATGATCCAGTCATCCGAGGTTCCCACGGGGGCGTACCACGACGTGCTGATCGCCCAGAACTCTCCGGCGGGAGTGAGTGGAGACTGGTTGTCGGCGACGACCCACGCATCGTCCACGAACGAGACCATCGCATCCGGCGTCAGGCCATCGACGTTCTGCACGGTCCACCCAGCGGGGAGCGCCCCACCCTGGAAGTCTTCCATGAAGGTGAACGTTGGAACCTCGTACGAGCAGAAGCCGGCCTCGGTGCAGACAGCTCCGTCGGGGCAAGTTTGGGCGGCGCTACAGTCGAGCACGCACTCGTCGCCCGCGGCCCCATCAATGTCCATACAAGCGGCGGGCGCGTCCCCGGTCACAGGCAGGTCCGGGCAATCCGCCGCGGGGTCGACACAGTCAGCTGCAGCGCAGATCTCGGTGGTGCCGGTTGCCTTGTCGACGTTCTCGACACACGTCTCACCCGTGAGGCAGACGCTGTCGGGCTGGCTCGCGCAGTCTGCATAGCCAGAGTCGGGAACGACGTCCCACGCGCAGAACGAGTTGAACGCGCACGACATCCCATCGGGACACGTCTCGCCACCGGCGCAGTCGAGGAAGCAGTTCCCCATCATGTCCCCGGTGAGGTCATCGCATGTGACCGGCGCATCCCCGGTTGCGGGCGCGTCGTTGCAATCGTCAGCGCTCTCGCAACCCGAAGTGCAGAAGCCGAGCGTCGGGTCCGCGACGTTGTCGGCGATGCAGCCCTCGTTTGCGTTTGCACAGCCCTCGTTGTTCACGCAGTCGCCGTAGCCTGTCGCCGGAGGCGGTCCCTCTCCAACGAAACAAACGCCGCCGTCGCAGAACATGCCGCCGGGACAGGCCTCGCCGCCGCTGCAATCGAGGAAGCAGTCGTTGACATCATCGAGCACGCCGCCGGGACCGAACTGGTCCACGCACCTGCCGAGGTCCTCGAAGCCCTCCGGGGGCGCGGGACAATCACAGAGTTCCTCGCAGCCCAAGAACAGACAGACCGAGGCGTCGCCCGTTCCGGCAACGCAGGCGCTTTGCAGCTCGCCGCCGCACGGCTCCCCGTTTCCACAGTCCGCATACGCCCCGTCGCCCCAGCCATCGGGACACAGAGGCGCGTCGCCGTCCGGGACGCACAAGCACGCCACGCAGTTGAAGTTCGCACCACAGTCGGCCTCGACCGTATCCGGCGTGCACGCGTCATCTTCATCACAGCCGGGAGGATCCGTGGTCCCGCTCTCCGAGCCGGTCTCGGGGTCGAGCGTCGGGTCCGTGGTCGTCGAACCACCGGTGGTGGGGTCCGTGGGATCCGTAGGGTCCGTGGCAGCCGTGGTCCCGTCTTCGGTATCCGAGTCGGTGTCGGCGGTGCCGGTGGCATCATCGGTACAGCCCGCGAAGCCAAGTGCGATCACTGCAGGAAACAGGTAGACGAGTTTTTTCATGTAGGTGTGCCCTTTCTATGCCTGGGAAGCCCAGCCCAGAATCGACGAGGCCAGGGTACGGCAGTCCCAGCCCGGGGCCAATGTGGGTGGACTCGTACCCCACCAGAAAAAACGGGGTCAGCGGCGCGTCTCGAGGGCCTCGAGCTCCTCGGCGCCCGGCAACGCGGAGAGGTCGGGACGGAGCACGATCTCGATCCTGCGATTGGCGCCTTTCCCCTCGGGCGTGCCATTCCCGGCGACCGGGTGGGTGTCGGCAAAGCTCGCCGCGCTGAGCTGCGAGGGCTTCATGCCGGCCGCCTCGAGCGTTGCGCGCACGCCGAGGGCTCGGGCAGCTGCGAGCTCCCAGTTGTCGCCGAACCGCTTGGTGTCGATCGGGACGTCGTCGGTGTGCCCTTCGACCTGGAACGAGCGGTCGGACATCTCGGCGAGCACTGCGCCAACTTCCTGCAACGCGGATTCCCCCTCGGCCGAGAGCGAAGCGGAGCCGCTGCCAAACAAGATGTCGGTGGGCAGCTCGAGCACCATCCGGCCATCGACGATCTTGATCCGGAGCTTTCCCGCATCGATGAGCGTCTGGAACCGAGCGAGAAGGGTCTTGAACTCGTACACCCGGCGCTCCGCAGCAAGCTCCCGCTCGTTGGCTTCGGCCAGCGCCTGCGTCATCGCCTCGATGGAGGCCTGCAGCGCGTCCTGGTCGTTCATCGCGTTCGCAAGCTCGGCTGCGCGCGCGTCCCGCTGAACGGCGGTCATCTCCAGCTCGCGGCGGAGCGTCGCGGCCTCTTGGTGTGCAGCCTCGAGTTCCGCCTCGTACCGCGCAAGCGTGGCGCGAACCTCTCCCAGTTCACGGCCTTGCCGTTCCTCTTCCGCCCCTGCATCGAGCAGGGCCTGCCGCGCCTCGGCCAGTTGCGACTTCGCTTCGTCGTAGTCGGCCTTGGGAACACAGGAGGCGATGGATAGAGCCACGGCAGGGCCGAACATCGATCGTCGCATGGCGCCGAAGGTAGCAGGCGCTCACCGCACCGCATCGTCGTTCCCTGGTGGAACGAGGGACCTCATGCCATCTTGGAGTGTGATGAGTCGTTGGGCCCTTTCGGTCGTCGTGGCGCTCTGTGCTGCGGGCTGTACGCGGCTCAACGGGGCGTTCGACGAAGAGCCAGCGGAGACTGACCGCCCCAGCAAGAGCATGGACGCCAGCGGGACCACGAGCAGCATCACCGGCGATCCGACCCGCGACAGCGCGACCACACTCGACGCCACAACGGACTCTGCGCCCGCAACGGAAGACTCAACAGACACAACCTGGCCCGGCGAGAGCAGCACGGGGACGGAGATATGCTTCAAGGTGCACGGCGCGGACGGAGACTGCGACTTGTATTCCGCGGGCACATGCCTCGATGGGCACTGCCGCCCCTACGGTGCAGACGAGGAATTCACGGGAGTCGCGTGTGTCGAGCAACCGGCGGAGATCCAACCGTTGCAGCGAGGGGATCCATGTGTCCACCGATGCGGCGGTGTTCTCGGAGCCGACGCCTGTCCGGAGCGGTCCCTGTGCGACCCCTTCTCCGACCTGCCTACGTGCGTCTCGTTCTGCGACCCGGACGAAGTGTTTCCCTGCGAGCCCGGCTCGTACTGCTTCCTCTACACGGCCGGGGTCGAGACCTTCGGATTGTGCCACCCCAACTGCAACCCGCTGAGCGACCCGCCCGACTGCCCCCAGGGCCAGACGTGTGTCACCGGGGATCTGGAGGACGGATTCATCTGCGTGCCGTCCCTCCCGGGCGCAGGCCAACAGGGCGACCCGTGCGCCTTCCTCAACGAGTGTGCCGTCGGACTCACGTGCGCAGGTGACGGGGCTGCGGATTGCGAGGACTCAGGACCCTGCTGTACCCCCTTCTGCTCGGTCGCGGCCGGCGACTGCCCAGAAGGGGAATTCTGCGAGGAGGTCGCGCTCGGGGTCGGCATCTGCGCCTTCGAATGACACGGCGGACCGCTGCTAGGTCTGTGCGCCGCGACGCTGCCGAAGCTGGGCATCCATCGAGCGCACGATCCCCAGCAACTCCTGAACCTTCGCGTCGACCTTGGTCGGGTTGCCGAGGTGCTCGTTGGTACTGCGAACCAGCGGGACCAACGTACGCTCGATGATCGCGACCTGCTGCGCGAGCAACTCCTCGACCCCCGGAGGCGCCTTGTTCTCGATGCTGACCTGAAGCCGCGGGTTTTGAAGTTGGGAGACCGCCGCAGAGAGATTCTGCATGGCGCCGATGAACGCCGCATCCCGTTCGGAAGCCTCGTGCTTCTTGGACGCACCCTGCTGCATCAGTTGAGCTGCCCCGGTGACCGCCCGCTCGATTCCATCGAGCTTGTCGGTGACCGCGGAGTTTTCCTGCATGGCCGTCTGGATACCGCCGAGCTTCTCCGAGAGCCCGGTGAGCTGCCCCGTGACCCGAGCGATCGGGTCGTCGTCGCTCCCGCCCATGAGCTTGACCCGGCCGAAGTCCTTCTTGATCTGGGCCCATCGCGCGGCCTGCTCCTCGGTGAGTGTCCCGCGCAGCTCCGCCAACTTGAGCAGGTTGTGCTCGGCGCCCGAGGTCAGCGTTTGCGCCTCTCCCACGTAGTGGTCGTCGATGAGCCGTCGCATCTCGTCGTCGTTCATCGCGGGCACAATCTTCTCCGCGAGCTTGGCCATGTTGCGGTACGAGCCCTGAAGCTGAAACCGCGGCTCTGTGCGGTACTGGTCGTCCATCGACGCCGACTCGATGTACTGCATGTTGACCTTGAGCAACACATCTTGGGCCTTGAACATGTGCTGAAGCACCGCGACGATCTCTCCGATCTCGACGGCTGAGTAGCCATGGGAGAGCTCCGAGGTGTTCACGTCCTCGCCCTGGGCCATGCGCACCAGCTTGTAGATGTCCGCCTGTTCACGGGTGGCCAGCTGCGCGAGCACGGGGTTCGATGTGATCGCGTTCTCGATGTAGCTCAGCGCAAACGCGTCCCCTTTCCCCGAGAGGATGTCGCCGAGGTTGTACGTGTCGGCCCGGTTGGCGAGCATGTCGGGAATCTGGAACTTCTCTCCAGCCTCGGTGTACGGGTTGCCTGCCATGACCACGCAGAACTTCTTGCCACGAAGGTCGTAGGTCCGGGTCCGGCCATTCCAAACGCCCTCGATGCGCCGCTGGGCATCACACAACGAGATGAACTTCTGCAGCAACTCGGGGTGGGTGTGCTGAATGTCGTCGAGATACAGCATCACATTGTTGCCCATCTCCAACGCCAGGTTGATCTTCTCGACCTCTTGCCGCGCCGTCGCGTTGGGCGCTTCGCTCGGGTCGATCGAGACCACGGAGTGGCCAAGCGCGGGCCCGTTGATCTTGACGAACGCCAGGCCCAACCGGCTCGCGACGTACTCCATCAGGGTCGTTTTTCCGTAGCCCGGGGGAGAGATGAGCAGCAACAGGCCCATCAGGTCGGTTCGCTTGCTGTCCCCCGCCGCGCCCAGCTGCTTGGCGAGGTTGTCCCCGATCAGCGGCAGGTAGACCTCGTTGATCAGCTTGTTGCGGACGAACGAGCTGAGTACCCGCGGTTTGTACTCGTCGACACGCAGCCGACGTCGCTCGGACTCGATGACCGACGTCCGCACTTCCCGGTAGTTCTGGTAGCCCGGAACACGCTCATGCTTGAACGCCCCCAGACGCTCGAGGAACTCGTCGATGCGAAGGTTCAGCGCCCCGCTCTGAATCAGGTCGTGCTGCCCCAGCAGCCCCGTCGCCTGTGCGCGGGTCAACGATGCATTCGCGTTGCGCTCGAGCGAGCGTTGCGTCAGCAGCACGCCAGCCGCCTCCGATGCAACATGCCCGAGACCGCGGACCTCTTCGTCCTTGGCTTGCTGAAGGAAGGCTTCGAGCCAAGACCGCGCCAGCCGGTACTGCGCAGCCACGTCCCCTTCGAGCGACTGCAGGTCATCCTCCAGCGCCCGCCGGCCTGCTCCGTGAAGCTCGAGGTACTCCATCAGACCTGCGACCAGCTTGCTGGCTTCGGCGCTGGTCGTGAACATCGGCCGCTGTGCGGTCAGCTCCTCCACCAGATAGCGACCCGTCGTGGGCGCATGGGAAGCCGGCTCGGGAAGCCCAGTCGTCTCGAGGAACTCTTCGACGGCCAGCGCCAACTCTTCGCCGAGCTGCACCTGCGCCGTCGACCCACCAAACGCCTCTCGAAGACGACCCAAACTGCGGGAGCGAAGGTGCCACGCGTCCTTACGCGGATCCTTGGAGTACGCCCAGAACAAGCACCCCACCGCCCGCGCGGTCGGTGCAAATCGTAGCAGGCCGGCACTGTCGTGCAGCGTGACCAGTTTCTCGAGGATCGCGGTGGCATCGGCGTCGTGCACTCCCCGCTCGTAGCCCTCCTGGTAGCGCGTGCCTGAGACCTTGCGGACCAACGCGAGCAGCCCGCCCTCTTCTCGCTGCGCGGCGTGAAGCTGGGCCATCGACATCTCGTCGCGCTCGGCCTCGGCGTCGAAGAGGATCGATGCGGCAAGATACTCCCCCCGGTACACCGCCGGGGTCTCGGAGATGAGTGTCTGCGACCAGTAGTCCTTGGTGGCGAGGAACGCCTCGTCGGTGATCGCCTCCATGAAGTCCGTGCCGGACACCGAGATCGCCATGCCATCGTCCTTGGGCAGCACGGTGAGCTCGAGCGGCTGGGTGTTGACGGTGAAGCGGTGGGTGCCGAACTTGATGAGGTTGTCCCCGCCCTCGAACAGCTCGGAGCGGTCCCGGAGCCCTCGAAGCGCGTCTTGCTTGGCCGACTTGATCCGGCTTTGCACCTCGTCGGACTTGACCGTGTCGCCCAGCTCCAAGATGCGCTCCGCGAGGTCGCGCACCTTGAGGATCATCGCGTCGGAGGCGAAGTAGGCGTTGAGTTCGTCCACCTCCTTGAAACCGGAGGCTCGCCTGGTGACGCCTTGAAGGATGCGCTCGGCCGCCCCCCACAGGTTCTGAACCCGGCGCTGCCGTTCGTCGAGCAGCTGTTGTTTCTTCTGCCCGAGGGCCTCGTAGACCTCTTCTCGCTTCTGCGCGAGCTCCCCGATGAACTCATCGAATTCGGAGAACTTGCCCTCGAGTTCCTCGAGCTGAACCATGAGGCGCGAGAGCTGCTCGTCGCACTTCTCGGGGCTATCCGCGAGGCTGATCGCGCTCTGGACCGACTGTCCGAACAGCTTGAACTGCGCTCCGAACTCGGCCTTGCCCTCGGCCGAGAGCAGCTCTTTGCGTCGTCCCGCCAACGTTGCGCGGACGCGGTTTTGATGGGCAAAGACCTCGCTGATCTGCTCGAGGATCCGGGTTCGGGCGGTGGGGTCATCGACCTGCAGGTTCGACGCGACATCGGAGAGCACGTTGAGACCATCGGAGACGCGGTCGAGTTCTTCCTGGATGGGTTCGTACTCGTTGGTCTTCTCGACGGCTTGGCTGCGCTCGAGCAGACGGTCCAACTCGGTCGTCAGAGGCGCGAGCGAGTCTTCCTTGAGCAGGAAGCCGACCGTGTCCCGTGAGAGCCGATCGAAATGCTCCACGACCTCGGCTTCGAGTTCGTCGACTCGAGCCGTGTCCATGTAGCGCATCTCCTTCATCGTGATGAGATGGCCACGCTGGGTGCGAAGCTGGGTGAGCGCGTCCATGAACTGGTCCACCTGGGTCCAGCTCTCCGGTCGCAGATCGCGAACCAGGGTTTCTTGCTTGTCTGCCGCCTCGGCCAGGCTCTCGGACGCCTGTTTACGGATCGCGACGACCTTCTCGAACTCGTCCACGATGAGTTCCGCGGTGCTGCGGATCTCGCCCAAGACGCTCTTGAGGTCGAACGTGTCCGCTTCCCCGAGCCAGTAGTAAGCATCGATCGCCCGGGTGAGGTTGGCGATCAGGTCTTCGTAGACCTTGCGCGAGGGGGTCTGCTCGTCGACGTAGCGCTTGATCGAGAGACAGTCGGAGATCCCACGCACCAGGTCGGCATTGCCGATCTTGCCCAGCAGCGAGTCGGAGGCGGGGGCTGCCGCCGCGTACTCGTCGCTGACGAACGGGGTCTGCCACACCTGCATCGGGTGCACACGTGTCGGCTCGTCCCCCGTGAAGCGGAACACCACCATGCGCCCATCGTCGAACAGCGAGTAGCCCGAGCATCGGATCGGGTTGCTCACCTCGCGACGGATCATGTTGTACGGGAAGAGCGTGTACGTACCGGTCGTGCGGTTGTGAAACACGTACAGGACGTCTTCTCCGTTGGGCGACCGAATCGCGCGCTGAAACTCGTAGTCGGAGAAGTCCCCGTCGAAGACCTTGTACTGCCCGTCCTGTAGGAAGTACCCGCCGGGGAACATCACACCGTGGTCCTCGGGCAGGCTCACGCAAGCCTGTCCGATCGCGTCGACCCGCACCACGGAGTGGGACCGCGTGGAGAACACGAGGTGGCGCCGGACCTCTTCGCGGTACGGGAGGATGCGCAGCAGGATGAGCGGCCCCACACGGGCGTACTCGAACTCCGCGTCATCGAGCGTTTGGTCTGCTTCGTTGACGGGCTCGGCGTAGATGCCCTCCCCCGACTCGGTGTTGTTCTCGACCTTGATCGTCAGGTCGCCGCCGGTGGTCTCGACGAACACCTCATCTTCGATCGAGATGTGAGGGTAGGCCCCGGCGACCTGGTGGTCCCGCGTGCACACCGTCCATTCGAAGTCGTGCTGGGGCGGAAAGTCGTAGTCACGCTCGCCGCGGTTGTCGCGGTACGAGGGCTGCCCCTGGGCATCCATCGTCCACCGAAACACCCGTACATCCGAGACCGCTGCGCCAATCTGAAAGACCGCCAACGCCTTGGTCTCGCTGCGGGTCAGCGCGATCAGCCGCGCTTCTTTGTAGAACGAATACAGCTCCTTGAACTGCCCTTGGAAGTCGGCATTCGCCAGGAAGCCGTCCCCACCGGTCTCGAACGGCACAGCCGAGACATCGAACGTCTCCCCGTCCTGCGTGAAGTTGTGCAGGCTGAACACGTCCGAGGCACTCGTCTCCGAGCGGAGCCCCAAGAACACGTTGTACCCAAACAGCAGCCGTCCACCGACCTGCAGGATGTCCCGCGGAAGACAGTTATTCTCGGTCCGGACACGCTCGTTGCCGATCACGGCCAACTCCGTCCCTCCAAACTCGGCCACCCGCGCGTCGTTGAGCTTGCTCGCCCGCTCAGACAGGTCCTTGGCTTGCGCCACCAGCCGCTCACGAATGACGTCGTAGCTGCCACCGACCTCCTCGGTGCCTTCGGCGGTTCCTTCGACTGTTGCTTGCTTCTCTTCGGCCATGATGTCCCGGGAGAACAGGCGCCACCGGGCGCCCGTTTGGGGTTTAGGTGAAGGCAGCTTGGCTGCCGCAGCGAGAGGCCTTTCCGAAGGCCTCCTCCCAGACAACAGGCGCCACCGGGCGCCCGTTTGGGGTGAAACGAAGGCAGCTTTGCTGCCGCAGTGAGGGGCCTTTTCGAAAGGCCCCTGCCCAGACTAGACTTGGTCGAGCAGGCCGCGAACCTTGGCCTTGCCCTCGTCGTCGAGGCTGCCCATCAGCTTCACGAGTGCACCGGACACCGACAGGTCCTTCAACGCGCCAGCGTCGAGGCTGGGACGCGAGAGAATCTCGCGAATGTCCTCGGGCAGGCTGCGGTCGCCGTCGATGTACTCGCCCAACATGGTGCGAGCGCTGTCGGAGTTGTTGACCACGCCGTCGAGCGCTTGGCCCATCGAGACCGCGTTGATGAAGCGGTCGAAGAACTCTCCGTCACCTCCGACGATGTTGATCTTGGCGGTCCCCATCGCTTCGGCCATGACCTTGGCCTGCTCTCGGGCGATGTTCTGTCGCGCTTCGATCTGCTTGACGCGCACCTCGACGTCCTTGTCGAGTTTGATCCGGAACTCTTCGTGGGAGCGCGTACGCTCGTCGAGCTTGGCCATGGCTTCGGCCTTCTTCTCGAGGCCTTGGGCCTCGGCCAGGGCGCGTTCGCGGAGCTCCACCGCCAGCGCTGCGCCCATCTTCTCGGTCGCGACCGCATCGGCTTCTTTGCCGCTGGCCTCGGCCAACATCATCGCCTGACGGGCCGACGCTTCGGCTTCGCCCTGCTTGCGCACAGCCTCGGCTTCAGCCTCCTTGACGCGCACCAGCGCGATGCCCTGCGCCTCGCGGCCCTCGGCTTCGGCGACCATCTGGCCTTTGGTGATTCGTGCCTTGGCGTCGCCCTGCTTCTCGATGGCGACGGCGTCGGCCTCTTTGACCCTCACCTCGGCCAACCCGGATGCAGCCTGCTCGGCCTGGACGCCCTCGGCGAGCCGGATCTTGGCGCGCGCTTCTTTGTCGCTGGCCTCGAGTGCGGCTTCGGCGAGGGTCAGCGTGCGCTTGGCCTCGAACTTTGCAGCCTCTTCGTTGGCCTGAGCCTTCTTGATTTCGGCGACGAGCGCCTCCTCGGCCTTGGCTTCCGCCGCGATGACGGTGGCCTTCTTCGTACGGTCGGCCAGCGCGACGACCTGCACGTCCTTGATGCGCTCTTCCTCTTCGACCCGCGTCTTGTGCACGACGATGCGAGCCCGGATGACCTCTTCGATCTCCTTCTTCTCGATCTCCAGCGCCTTCTCTTTGGCAATGCGCTTGAGCTCGGTCTCACGCTCGCGGCTGATGGCCTCGAGTTGCTGGTCCTTGAGCACACGCTCCTGCTCGACAGCGACAACACGCTCGCGGTTTTTGCCCGCGACCTGGACCTGACGCTGCTTGTTCTCTTCGTTGATCGCGACCTCTTCCTCGAGCTTGATTCGGGCCAACTCGGCCTTCTTCGTCTCTTCGGACTGGACTTTGGCCGTCTCGGCCTCTTCGCGGGCCTTCACGGTCGCGATCTCGCGGAACTGCTTGGCCTCGGCGTCCGCCTGCTGACGGTCGAGTTCGAGGATGGCCTCGCGCGTCTCGACGTCCTTCTTGCGGGTGTTTTTCTCGGCATCGCGGCGGAGCTCGTTGGTGAACACGGCCTGGTTGGCGGTGATCTCCGTGATCTTCCGGATACCGCGAGCGTCGAGAATGTTGTCGTGGTCGAGCGATTCGACCGGGGTCTGTTCGAGGTAATCGATCGCGGCATCGTCGAGGACGTAGCCGTTGAGGTCGTCTCCGATGACCTCCATGATCTGCTCCTTGAACACGTGACGCTTGGTGTACAGCTCCTCGAAGTCGAGCTGCTTACCGACGGTCTTCAGAGCCTCGGCGAACTTGGCGATGAAGAGCTGCTCGAGGGTTTCCTGGTCGGACGCACGTGTGGTTCCGATCGACTGCGCGACCTTGAGGACATCTTCCAGGGTCTTGTTGACCCGGACGAAGAAGGTGACCTTGATGTCTGCGCGGATGTTGTCCTTGCAGATGAGGCCTTCCTTGCTCATCCGCGAGATCTCGATCGTCTTCACCGAGATGTCCATGACCTCGTACCGATGGACTACCGGGATCACGAGACCACCGGTGAAGAACACCTGAACTTGGGACATCTTGTTGACGATGAGCGCCTTGCCCTGGTCGATCTTGCGATAGAGCTGGGCGTACAGGGCCATCGTCCCCAGTGCGAAGAAGACTAGACCGCCGAAGGCGATCGCGATTGTGATCAGGGTTTGGGTCTCAGGCATGGCGTGGGCCTCCTTTGCTGCTGCCGATCGAACGAGTCGGGGGGCGAGTTGAAGTGGACATCTCGGCTCGCAGCACGCGAGGAGGATGCGGGGAAAGACGAACGAAGAGAGTCGGCAACCCGAAGTGACGTGTCACTTGCGGGTGGCCTCCGAGGGCAGGATGTCGTCCACGGGGGTAACCTCGTAGACTTCGCGCTCGCGGTCGTACGACACGACCAGAGCTTTGCTCCCTCGGCTGAGATTGTTCTCGGAGTCGCAACGGACCGAGATGATGAGTCCGGCGCCGCCGTCGTCGGCCTTGGCGGACCCGAACTTGCCGTCGACGCGGCTGGTGTCGATGCGCACGACCTTGCCGACCAGGCCTTTGCGGTGCGTGGCCTTCTCGACCTTGAGCATGCGTCCCAGCGGTCGTACGAAAAGAGAGGACAGCGGAAGCGACGCGACGACAGCACTCAGGGCGATGGCGCTTCCCGCCAGCCAAGCCGGCATGAAAGACGTCATTTTCGGCAACAACGAAGCGGTCATCAGGCTGGTGGCCGTCCAGGAGAACAGAAGCCACACCGAGAGCACCAGCGTCATCGGGACGGTGCGCAGCTTGAGTGTGAGCAGTAGCGAGCCCAGGAAGCTCGCGCCTTCGGCGGCTCCCTCGGCGGCAGCCTTGGCAGCACCATGCGCCGCCCCTTCGCTGGCGCCTTCCGCCGCGCCCTCGACGACACCTTCGGCGGCACCTTCCACAGCACCCTCCGCCGCGCCTTCGAGGGCCCCTTCGGCCGCGCCCTCGACGGCCCCTTCGGCCGCGCCCTCTGCAGCGCCCTCCACGACGCCCTCGGCCGCTCCGTCGGCCGCGCCGTCGAACCCGTCGAAGTCAAAATCGAGGGCGTCAATGCCCAGCGCACCGATGATGACCATCAGCCAGTAGGCACAACAAACGGCGAGCAGGACGGTAAAGATCACCGTCGGAAAGCTGAACGTGGTGGCGAGAAACTCAGTCATCGGGGGGGCGTCTCGAGGTCGGGGCGCGCGCAGGTCCACGGAGACGGATCCGATCGCGTGAGCGCACGCAGATCGAACCCGTTCCAACCTTCAGCATCCGTTCGAGAGGCTGCCACAAGATCGCAGAAGGCGTCGAGGGGAGCCGCTTCGCTCGGACGGGTCGGACGAGGGGGTAACACGACCTGGCCTGTCCTATTCCCGGCGGCCTCCTGGCCGGGGTCGTCGCGGTTTCCACCTCCGCGCGGCGCCTCGCGTCACAGCGGGGTGCCGCCCCCAATGCCACACTGCGACCCGTGCCCCGCCTGTTGCTCGCCGCATTCGGACTGACGCTGCTCGGATGCTCCGCTCGCCCGAGCCCTTCGCCTCGCGCCATCCCCGAGGGCAGCGCAGCCCAGCAAGCGTGGCACTACACGGCCTCGGTGGCTCCGGATCGCTCGAGAATCGACGTCCGACTGTGCTTTGAAGGCTCCCCCGGGGACCGGCTCGTCTCGTCCAACCGACGGGCCGCGGACTACATCGAGCACGTCCGGGTCGGAGATCGCCGGATCGCGAAGACCGGAAGGACCTTCAGCCTCACCGACGTCAGCGCAGGCGAGTGCGTCGAGTACGTGGTCGACGTGTCGGGCATGACGCGCGCAGAAGGATTCTCCCGACACGTGCGGACGGAGGGCGAGAGCGTACTGCTTCGCCAGAGCATGTGGCTTTGGTACCCACGCGGCCTGCCGGAGGAGGTCGAGGTCACCATGACGCTGAACCTGCCCGATGGCGTGGAGGCCTCGGTGCCGTGGACAACGATGCCCGGCGAAGACCGGTCGGCCCGAACGTGCCGCTACCAGCTGGACTCCACTGTTTTTCGGTGGATCGGCTACAACGCGTTCGGGGAGCTGGGGCTACAGCGGTTCGAGACCGGCGGTACCGAGGTCGAGGTCGCAACGCTCGACCACCCGATGCGTGCCACGAAGCCCGGACTCAAGACGTGGGCGAGCGATGCGGTCGATGCCTCGGCTGAACTGTTCGGCCAGTTCCCCCGGGAGCACCTGCAGATGTTGGTGCTCCCCGTCGAAGGGAGCGGTTCTGGGTCGGTCTACTTCGGGATGGCCGGACGCGGCGGCGGCTCGGGCGTCTACATCCTGATGGATGACCATGTGGCCGACCACGAGCTCCCCGGAGGCTGGACCACAACGCACGAGCTGCTGCACCACGGGATGCCCTTCATCAACGATGCCTGGATGGCTGAGGGCTGGGTCAGCTACTACACCGAGCTACAGCGCACGCGTTTGGGACACCGCAGCGAGCGTGACGGCTGGCAGAAGCTCTACGAAGCCTTTGGCCGAGGCCGACGAACCGAACGCTCGGGCACCCTGCAAGAGGTCAGCGACCAGATGCACGAGAAATTCGGCTATCAGCGAGTCTACTGGGGTGGCGCGGCGGTAGCGTTCGCCCTCGACGTCGCGGTGCGCAAGGACTCCGGCGGAGAGAAGAGCCTCGACGACGCCATGCGATTTCTGCGCTCGTGTTGTGGAGGCGCTCGGCACAAGTGGGACGCCAACGAGCTGCTCGCGAAGCTCGACGTCTGGTACGGCAAGCCGCTGTTCACCGAAGTCGCCGAGTCGATGCTCTCGCAGGAGGGATTCCCACACGTGGAAGCCACCTTCGATGCCCTGGGTGTCGACACGTTCTCGGGGAGGGTCCTGCTGAACGATGACCACCCGATGGCGGCGCAGCGGCGCGCAATGATGGCGCCGCGAAAGAACTGACCACGGCGCTCGGGGGGCCCGGCAACGTTTGCCGGCGGTGTCCCGGCGGGGGACGGTATGGACAGAGCATGAAGCGCAACGAGCCTCTGTCCACGGTGATGAGCACCGAGCTGACGACGGTCAACGTCACCCACAAGCTGAGTGAGGTCCGCAAACTCCTTGCCGAGCAGGGGATCCACCACGTGCCCGTGGTGAGCGGCACCAAGCTTGTCGGGCTGATCAGCGCGACCGACATGATCCGGGTGAGCTTCTCCGCCTACGGCGCCGACGCCCGGGCTGTCGACGCGATGCTCGACCACGAGTTCTCCGTCGAGAAGGTCATGTCCACCGAGCTGACCACACTCTCCAACACCCAAAAGGTTCGCGACGCTGCTGCGGTCCTCGCCTCGGGGAAATTCCACTCCGTTCCCGTCGTCGACGCCGAGCAAAACCTCGTGGGCCTCGTGACCAGCACGGACCTCATCCGCTATCTCGCGGACCAGTTCTAGTTCAGGAGACAGCCATCATGACCGACCTCGAAATCGGCAAGTACATGAGCCCGCTGACGATCTCGATCGGCGTGGAGCAGTGCCTCAAGACAGCCGCCGCGAAGATGGCGGAACACACAGTCCGCCACCTTCCCGTCCTCGAGGGCGGTCGCCTCGTCGGTGTGCTGAGCGAGCGAGATGTGCACTGGCTCGCGTCGTTGGGCACGGACACCTCCAAGGTCGCAGTCTCCGAGGCCATGAGCGACATCCCCTACCTCGTCCCGGCGACAACCGCCGCCCGGACGGTCGTTCAGAAGATGCACGCCGACCGACTCGGCAGTGCGCTCATCGAGGAGGAGGGGCGTCCGGTGGGGATCTTCACCACGACGGATGCGCTGCGGTTGTGCGGCGACCTTCTGTCCTAGCGCCCAGAACCGGCGAACACGCGGGCCTCGACATCGAGGCCCGCCGCATTGGTTCAATCGACCGGCAGGCGAACTGCAACATCATCCACGAAGTAGGCGCCACCGCGGACCCCAGGTCCGGTCGTGAAGAACCCGAACTGCACGCGCAACGCCTCACCGTTGCTCAAGCCAGCGTCCACAGTGACGCAAGCCTCGCCCCATGTCTCCAAGGGGATGAAGTACGAGCCGTCCACCGCCGTGCCATCGAGCCGCTCGACGCGAACCCGTCCGAGGGTTGCGCCTCGCCACTGCTCGCTGTCGTCCCGGCGATGCTTGAAGCAGAGCGTTCCACCTCCGTCTTCGGGGAAGGGAAGCATCGTCGTCTCGAGGTCGTAGTCGAAGCCCGCCACCCCGGAGCTGACCGTCGAAAGCCGCGCAGCCCAGTCCACGCCAGAGTCGTCACCGTCCGGTAGGATGACTGGCCGAATCGGACCATTGGGGTTCCCCCACGCTTCCCGGGCATCGAACCGGTCGAAGTCGTTCACGTGGTGGTACAGACCGACCCACCCCTGTGGCAGATAGGTGTAGCTGTAGAGCACGGAGGACGACAGCGAGACGTCGTAGAGGGCGCCGACGCCGTTCCACGCCTGGACCACGAGTTCAGGGTCCCCCGCTGGAGAGACGAGCGAGACCCGGTGCGCGCTCTCCCCGTCGGCGCTGTTGTCGTAGAAGTATGGGCTGCACGTTGTCGTGTTGCCCTCCAGGCAGACGCGGTAGTAGCCGAAGGTGCTGTCGAGACCGAAGGAGACCTCGTAGTCCTCGTTCGCGCTCAGGTTGAGGTTCGAGTGCCGCGCGAGTTCGGTCCACCCGTTGAGCATGCCGCCGGTGTTCGTCGCGAAGCTGACTCGACGCGCAGTGAGTTCGTGGGTCGAGCCCGGACCCATCGTCCACTGTCTCGTTTGGCGACGGCTGCCGAAGCTCTGGTGATACAGGGTCTTGTAGTTCTCGCCTTCGAGGTCCTCCACGTCCGAGACCAGGTCGAAGAACCAGTCGAGGTCCAGGTCTGCGTAGGTGTCGCGGTAGTCATCCGGGTCCAGTCCCAGGCCGGAGACGTAGGACCCGTTGACGGTCTCGTCCGTGCTGCAATCATCGGGGTTGTTTGGGTCGTTGCACGCTGCCGACTGAGGCGCGTAGATCCAACCGTGGAGCAGGTAGTCCTGCATACTCAGGGCACTGCGGCCCAGGCTGTCCTCGATCCCTGTCGACTGCGGGCCCACCGACATCTCCCCGGCGCTGTTGAAGTGTCCCGAGCCGCTGGACCCGAAGTCACTCCACAGCTGGGTGTTGATCACCTCGGCAAGCTGGACCGGAGAGTCGACGCCGGGCGGGTTGTTCGGATTGGCCCAGTGACTCGGCACGTTGGTCTCGGAGACGTACCCGCTGGTCAACAAGCTCACCGCGTCGGGTCCAACGTCATCGATCGGGTTGGAGAACACGCTGAAGATGTAGCTGTACAGCGACGGCTCCGTGAGGGAGATGTCCACCCAGCCGAAGCGATCGCCCAAGCTCGGCCCGAACGCGGGCGGCGGGCAGTGATAGATCGCCAAATCGCTCTCCGGGAAGGTGTGGAACAACAGGTTGCACTCATAGCCCTCAACCTGCGGCTGCGTCACGTCCCGTTCTCGATAGACACGCCCCTCCGCGGTCATGGTGAGCATTCCGTCGACCCCGCAGTGGGCGGCCGTGGCCAACATGTTGGGGCCGATCATGGTCGCCGAGCACCCCGGAACATCCGGGGTGGCATAGCTGGTCTCCGCAACGAGCGGATTGAGGTAGTAGTCCGTGACCCGCCGGACACCGAGGTAAGCGGAGCTCGTCTCATCCGCGATCAACAGGGGGCCCGAGGCGTCCGTGAGCTCGAGTGAGGCTGTGGGGTCCTCGGCCTCGCTCTCCTGCTCGTCTACCGCCTCTCGCTCCGGCGCGTCCGGGTCCGGAAGATCCTCGGCGGTCAGCACGAGGTCGCCCGGAAGCTCGAACAGGAGGTCATTCTCCATCGGCTCGGACGCCTCGTCGGTCGGAACACACCCGCAGACGAGTCCCAACAGGACAAGGCCACGAGCACAGCGGTGGGGGGAGGGACGCGAGGTCGTCATCGTCGGGCCACAGACGTGGGCCGCGACCGATTCCCCTCAGGGTTTCTTCGAGTTTCTACACATGCGCGAAATCACCCAAAGAACCGGCCCTGGAGGACGACGAGGCATCCGTGCTTCGTCGCGTGCACCCACGTGACGGCGCATGTCACCGGATGGCAGGATGTCGGACCTGGGCGCCAAACAAGCATATGCGGAGCCGGCCACGCCGTTGTCGGTTCGGGCGGGGACCCACGACGAGAATGCAACGCTGCGGGAGATCCGGCAGCGGTTGACCCGAGCGATCGGGAGCGTGTGCCCGGCTGCCATGAACGCGCACAGCGAAGACATCGTGCAGCTGGCGATGCTTCGTGTCGCGAAGGTGCGCAGCCAAGGGTTGGGCAACGCTCCGCTCCCCGCCTCCTATCTGTGGCGGGTGGCCTACTCGACGACGATCGACGAGCTCCGCAAGTTGCAGAGTCGTCAGCGTACTGTCGACGGCGCGGCCGAAGCCTCCGTGGCGGGGCCGCGGGTCGTCCCAGCTCCGGACACTTCGGCTGAAGCACAGCAACTCGGGACCGCGATTCGGGCGTGCCTGTGTGGCTTGGCCGAGAACCGGCGCCGCGCCGTTAACCTCTACCTTCAAGGTCACACCGTGCCCGAGACAGGATCCCTGCTAGGCTGGACTCGCAAGCGGACGGAGAACCTCGTGTTTCGTGGACTCGCCGACCTTCGAAACTGTTTGCACGGGAAAGGATTCTCGCCATGAGTGAGCCCATCGCCCCTCCGTCTCCACAGACACTCGCCCACCTGCGAGCAGGGTTCGCCCACATCCCCGCCGAGCCGGGCTTGCCCTCCACCGACCCAGATCAGATTTGGGCCGCCGTGCACGGGCCGGCCGAAGGCGAGCACGCGCCGGACCGCCAGGCTCTCATCGACCGTCTGCACGAAGACCCCCAGCTCGCGCTCGAATGGCGTCTGGCCGCAGCGCTCGGCCCCATCCCGGCCGACGACGAGTGCGCCCAACCACAACTCGAAACCGCGCCGACAACCCTTCGCCCTCGCAGGGTCGCGTTCTCGGCGGCCGTTGGTGTCGCGTTCGCTGCCGCCGCTGCGCTCGCGCTGTGGGTCGCCACGGCCCCGTCCCCAGAGTCGTTTGGGGCCCCCTCCGAGCCCTCCCTCCGAGCACCGCAAGGGCAACCGCTGCTCCGTACCACACTCGCGGCCGACGACCCCCTGCCCCGGACGGACGTCGTGCTCCAGTGGTCCTCGGACCTTGAACGAGCCTCCTCGTTCACCGTCCGGGTGACAACGCAGGATCTTCAGCCGGTCTACGAAGCGCACGACCTCGCCACCACCAGCGTTCAGGTCCCGGCCACTGCGGTCTCGTCTCTCCCGCCCGGCACGGTCTTGCTGTGGCGGGTCGAAGCGATCGAATCGGACGGACGCCGCCATGCCTCCGAGGTGTGGGAGTTCGCCGTCGAGTGAGCGTGCGCCCGCGCGGGTTGAGCCTTGCCGCGTTCTTGGCACTCAGCTTCGCACCCGAGCGCGCGCGGGCAGCCCCAACCCTGGCGCAGTGCCGCCGAGACGTCGAAGCACAGCCCAGCCGCCGCGAGTCGTGGGGGTGCTTTTATCGTGCAACCCGCGGCGGGGTCGAGCTGTCCAAGGCAGAGGACAGCCTGCGCGCCAGCATGGCTCGCGGTGGCGCCGTACTCGAAGAACCGAGACCTCGAGGCTATGCGCTCCTCACCTTGGGGAACATCGTCGCCCAGGCAGACTCGAACGCCGGGCTGGTCCTGTACGGAGATGCGCTGGAGTCCCTCACCGCCGGGGGCGACCACCTGGCGGTGGTTCTCACTCTGCTCAACATGGCGCACCGATTCCGGGTCATCGGAGAGCCGGAACAGGCTGCGGGGGCACTCGAGGCAGCGACCGAAGCCGCCCTGGCCCTCGGAGAGCCCAAGTGGATCGCAACGGTGGGGGTCGAGTCCGTTCGTCATGACCTGCGGACCCACGGCGACCTCGGACGCGCGGAGCGGAAGCTCGCAGACGTCGAACCACTCCTGTTTCCCGACGGAACCTATCAAGCCAAGGTCACCTGGCTCAATGCCTCGGCCTCCGTCGCACGACGCCTGGGAAAGCTTCACGCAGCCCACGATCTTGCCAAGCGACTTGTCGCGATCGCCACCGAAGCCGGCGACACCTACGTTCAAGCCACCGGTCAGTACAACGTCCTCGTTCAACGGCGCGACCTTCGTTTCGAAGCCGGCCGACCTGAGAGTACTGCGTTCATCGAGGATGTTCGGGCGGCGGTCGCCCTTGCGGTCTCTGCCCAAAACCCCGGGGCGCGGCTGGGCTTGTGGCAGCTCTTGGCGGACGCCCTCGTCGATGTGGGGGAGCTCGCCGAGGCGGAGTCGCTCGCGCGGAAGAGCATGGCCGAAGGCGAGGAGTTCGGAGACCCACGTCTCGAGACGGGCGCACGTTTCGGCCTTGCGCGAGCACTCCTGCGGCGACCGGGTGCGCTCGACGAAGCAACGCAGACCGAGTTGCGATCACTGATCGACGATGCGCGTAGGCTGGCGGAGCAAAGCGGGCAAACAGACCTCATCACCATCACCGCGATTCTCGAAGCCGAAGTCGCATGGCGCAGTGGCGAACTCGACCTCGCCACGGCAGCGCACGAGGCCAGCTGCCGAGCGTTCGAGACCGTCCGTTCGTTGCAAGCCAACGCTCAAGGCCGGGCCGAGCTCCTCGGTCGGCAAGGAGAGGTCTTCAAGAGTTACGTCGCCCACCTCCTCGAGGATGCGGACGGGGCGGTGATGGGGCCAGCCTCCGTCACCGCCCCGGGCAGGCTCGCATCCGCCTTCGAGGTGAGCGAGCGCTACCGGGCTCGCGTGCTTCGAGAGACCGCCGCGTCTCATGCCACGGGACCGGGCATCGAGGTGATTCGGGACGCGATCACCCAGACCCAGCGGCGCCTCCGGGTCTCGGAGCTCACGGAGGACAGCCGTCGAGTGGCGCACGAGGAGCTCGTGACGTTGGAGCGCAAGGAGCTCGAGCATCTCGCCGGACAAACCTCCCTGCTGACGCGGGAGGGCTTGGCCTCTGTGCTCGCGCTCTCCAAAGCGCTCGGTCCCGACGAAGCCCTGCTCTCCTACCAACTCGGGGGCCAGTTCGACTTCGCACGAGATCAAAGCCGCGGCTCATGGCTGTTGGTCGTCACGCGGGAGCAGCTCCACGCAGCTCGCCTCCCATCCCGCTCTCAACTCCGAGCTGCGCTGGAGATGTTCGGTCCCGCGATCGAGCAGGGTCTCGAAGACCAGGTGAGGACCGCAGCCCAGACGCTTGGGCAGCAGCTCATCGAGGACCCCCTGCGCTCCCTTCCCCATCCTCCGAAACAACTGACCCTGCTGCTCGACGACCAGCTCCACAAAGTCCCGTTTGCCGCGATGCGAGGCGAGAACGGACAGTTGCTTGTCGAGGCGTACGACCTCGCGATCGCTCCCTCGGCGACCGTGCTGCGGGACGTGAGGCGGGACGCGCCCGAGCAGCGAGCACGACCCCTTGCCGTACTCGCGCTCGCTGATCCGCTCGAACCCAGCGAGACACCGCAATCGATCTTCGCGCTGGATGATGCTCGCGCAATCCCGCTTCGTGCGCTGCCGCATGCTCGGCGGGAGGCCGAACGCGCCACGCATGCTCCGGGGGACCAGGCGTGGTTTGGCGCCGATGCGAGCGAGACCGCGTTGCTGGCCGCCAACCTCGACGCTTTCGGGGTGCTGCACTTTGCAACCCACGCCGTCGTCGACGAGACCATCCCCGGCCGGTCGGCGATCGTCTTGGCGCCGGGCGATGCGGACGGGCTCCTGCAACCCCGGGACGTCGCCCAACTCGCGCTCCACGGCAAACTCGTCGTGCTCTCTGCATGCCAAAGCGCCGGTGGCCAGGTCCTCAGCGGCGAAGGTGTGCTGGGACTGGCGCATTCTCTTCTCTCGGGCGGCGCGACGACCGTCGTCGGCACGCAGTGGCCGCTCCCTGACGATGACGCGACACTGTTGTTCGAGCGGTTCTATCGGGAGCTTGACCAGGGACGTTCCGTCGCGGCCGCACTCGCAGGTGCTCAGGCATCGCTCGCCGAGGAGGGGGTCGCGAGCTCGGTTTGGGCCGGGGCCGTTGTCCTCGGAGACGGATCGTTGGTGCCGTTTCCGGGCGGCCGAGCGACCGCGTCCGCCTCGGAGCAGGCTCCGCCAAGCACGTACGGATGGCGAGCGTGGATCGGAGTCCTCCTGGCGGGTCTCGGCCTGGCCGCCTGGATGGGAACCCGAAGACGCCGTACTGCAGGCTCCCCCTAGACCCGTGAGCGACGAGAAACGAAGCTCTGCGTGGCTTGGGTGCCGTGATGCACTGCGTGGGACGTCT
The DNA here is from genome assembly GCA_050633305.1 of Nannocystales bacterium. Lineage (GTDB taxonomy): Bacteria > Myxococcota_A > Polyangia > Nannocystales > Nannocystaceae > CAJXVA01. Next base: position 169,838 of record JBOEGF010000007.1, on the reverse strand, counting down.
TCCGCGTCCTCCTCGCGCCCGCAGCGTCCTTGCGCACCCGAGCCCAGCCCGCCACAGTGCGGTGTGTGGGCGCACGGCGCAACATTGCGATCACCTTCGCTGGCGGTGGCAACCGAGCGTTCTACCAGCTCGGGCTGTTGCACGGCTGGGAGCACCGCCTCCGCCCCCGCGTTGCCGCGATCGCAGCCGTCAGCGCGGGTGCATGCGTCTCGACGCTTTGGCTCAGCGGGCGAGAACGCATCACACGGGACTTCTGGCGCGCCCGCCGGGCCGGCGTCTCGAAGAACCTCAGTTGGGCCCGAGTTCTACGCGGTCAGTCTCCCGCCCCGCATGGACCGATCTATCGAGACACGCTGCTGTGTGCGTACAGCGACGGCGGCCTCGAACGGATTCAGGAGGCGCCGTTTCCGATCTGGATCTTGACCGCCGCGTTCCCTCGGGCTGTGCCCGCCGCCGCAGGAGCCATGCTGGGCTTCGGGACGTACAACCTCGAGAAACGTCTCGAGCCCGCTCGTGTTCACCCGCAGATGGCGCGCAAGTTGGGGTTCCGACCCAAGCTCGTCGACGCGCGCGACTGCACTTCACCGGAGGAACTTTCCGACCTGGTGATCGCCAGCTCGTCCACCCCGCCCTTCACCCCGGTGGGCAAGTTCCGGGGTCAGCGGCTGCTCGACGGCTCGTTGGTGGACAACGTTCCCGCTGACGCCGCCGAGCAAGCGTCCGGCGTCCGCGGGAACCTCGTCCTGCTCACGCGTCCGTACCCCGAGCAGAGCCTCGGCGCCCGCGGCAGCCGGACCTACGTGGCGCCGACTCGCCCGGTTCCCATCGAGCGCTGGGACTACACGAGACCGGACCTCCTGGACCAGACCATCGAGATGGGCGAGTCGGAGGCCGACGTCCATCGGCCGCTGCTCGACCAACTGCTGGCACGCTGAGCGTCCTCAGCTGCGCGAGGCGCCCTTGAGTTTGGCCAGCCGCGCGACCTCTTGCTCGAGGATCCGGCGGGTGATCGCGACCGCGCATCCGTAGGTGCTGTCCATCCCGAAGTACGAAAGGCTCTTGCTCAGCAGGCTCTGTCGCTTGGAGTACGGCGTGTCCGAGGCGTAGTGGATGATGCCGAACTCGAACGGGAGCAGGTTGCTCAGGTGCACCACCTCGTTCTTCGGGTGCCGCTTGGGATAGACCATCTCGTAGACCGCCGAGAGGTAGGGTCCCGACTCCATCTCCAGCACGGTGTACCCCTCGCCGTAGTACGTGCGCATGTAGTCCGCGTTCTGCAGGAACGCCCCTCGGACCGTCAACGCCTTCTGGTTGTCGAGCACGGTGCCGTGCTGGACGTACGGGGCGATGTCCTCGGCCTCGAAGCAGTTGCGGTACAGGTAGGTGTTCTCGGAGTGCTCGTCGTACGCCGTCGTCGAGAGCATCACATCCCCAACTCGTCCGTTGAGCGTGGCGGCCTTGCCCATGACGTAGATGCCACGAATGTCCGCCACGCCCTGCGCGAGCTGCGTGAGGTGATGGTAGGCGGCCATCCCAAGCGGATAGTCGATGTTGATGATGACCGCGTCTGACTCCGCCAGCGCTTCGAGCCCGGGCACGCGCACCCGAGGGTCCAAACGCTCGGGTCGCAGCTTGCACAGCTCCACCAGCTGCGCGTGGACATCGAGCTCACCCGGAGAGGTCAACGTCGACAAGCCGCATGTGGCGTCCCACGCCTGAACCTCCGCGATACGCTCCTGCTTCTCGTCCGCATGCAGGTACTGGCGTAGGAGGTAGTAGCTCAGGTTGTTGAGCTCGTTCTCTTCCCCCTCGGCAGCGACGCGGGTCACATCGTCGGCGAGCCCCTCAGGGTTGGACTCCCGGGCGAAGTCGAAGATCTTGTCGCGGTGGGTTCGCGCGTACCCGCCGAGCAGGTTCACCAGCACGTGCGTGTTCGAGGACACGAAGTACACCGGGCGCGGCGGAGCATCGGGCTTGCGGTAGGCCGACTCGACGCCAAACCACCAGCGCTGCGTGGCGCGGCGGTACTCCAGAAGCGTGCCGGCGATCAGCCGGATCGACAGGTCGACTTCGCGGCTCGCAATCGACGCGAGGACCTCGAGCGGCTTGGGGCCCAGCGCCGGCCACAACATGTCGGCGTCCGCTTCGCTCAGCCCCAGAGCCTCGGCCAAAGCGGCGTGTAGCTCGGGACCATCCACCACCTCGCCAGCCGCGATCTGGGCGCCCAGCGGCTTCAACGAGAGCGCGCGGTGCATCTTGTTCCACTCGAGCTGGTACGCGGTGATGATCGGCACCAGGTCATCGATGTCCGTCGCGCTGGTGATGTAGACGGCGAGGCAGTCTTCGTTGCTCCAACGGTTGGGCCGACGGCGCCCACGCGCCGTCACGACCTGCCAGTCGCTGACATCGAAACCAGAGGACACGAACTGCTCGGACGATTGGCCGAGGATCAGCCGCTTGACCGACGGCATGCATCCGGGAAGCCGAGCGGCCGCATAGGCAAAGGCCGCCACGTCGGGCTTCTCGTCCTTGGCGCCTGAGTGCAGGCTGGACTCGCTGAAGATGTGTGCCTCTTCGAAGGCCCGAACCCGTACATCGCCCGAACTTCGCAGCAGCGAGTAGTACGTGCGGATGTAGAGGTCGATAGCGTTGGAGGTCGCGCGCGGCAGCTGTCGATCCACGGCGGGAGCATACATCAGCCCCCCCGCGGCTCCGAGTCGGCCTATCCTTGGCGTGATGGTGCGCTCGATCGCAGGAGGGTTGGTGCTGGGGCTGGTCGGCTGTGGCGGCTTTTCTTCGGTCGGCGGGGACACCGAGGGAGGCACAGGGACAGCCTCCAGCTCGACGACAGCCGCATCCGCGCTGACCACCGCAACTGGAAACCCAACCGCCGCCTCCGCGGAGGGATCCGGCCGCCTCGAGTCCTCCTCCTCGTCGGCACAGACCAGCTCGAGCAGCGCTTCGGCGGAGGATGATTCAACCTCGACCGGAGACGTCCAAGCCGGGCCCTACCCCATCGTGCTTGCGCATGGGTTCTTCGGCTTCGAAGACTTCGCCGGCGCCGGTTTCGTCGACTACTACTGGGGCGTCCGAGAGGATCTGATCGAACTCGGCGAACTCGATGTCTACACGCCCGCTGTCGATCCGTTCAACGACTCGACCACGCGTGGGATGCAACTGCTCGCGGCGGTCGAGGCCGCGATCGAAGAAACCGGGGCGGACAAGGTCAACCTGATCGGACACTCCCAAGGCGGACTCGATGCCCGCGTGGTCGCACACCTGCGGCCCGACATCGTCGCGTCGGTGACGACCGTCTCCACGCCGCACCACGGCTCGCCCATCGCCGACTACGCGCTGCTGATCCCCGGCGGCGGTGTCATCGACGTGCTGGTGCAGCTGTTCGGCGGCCCCCTGTGGGGCGCAATCGACAGCAGTACATCCCTCGTCGCGTCCATGGAGCAGTTCTCAACCGACGGCATCGCTGAGTTCAACAAGACCTACCCCGACGCCCCAGGGGTCGCCTACGCCTCGATTGCGGGCCGCTCGGACAACGAACTGGCGCCGTCCGAGTGCGCATCCGAAGACGCGCCGCCCTTCCTCGCAAACTGGGCGGGCGTCGGAGATCCCATCGACCCACTGTTTGCTGCCGCGGAGGCCATCGTCGACGGCGGTCTTCTCAGCTCGATCCCCAACGACGGGCTTGTACGGGTCGAGGATGCGAAGTGGGGAACCTTCCTCGGCTGCATTCCCGCCGATCACATCGACGAGATCGGTCACCTCTTTGGAGACGGATCTGGAGGGGACAATCCCTTCGATCATCTCGTGTTCTACCGCAACGTCGTCGGCTACCTTCGTGCCCGTGGACTCTGATCCGTTCGACGTCGAGTCGATGCTCCATGGCCTATGGGGACAGGAGGCACTCGCCCGCGACGCAGGGGTTCTGCACGTCGTCTCAACGTGGCCGAGGGGCGACGCACGACACGTCATCCGGATCACGGAGCAGAGTCCCAAGAGCGACACCGACTTCTTCCTGCTCAACCTCGCGCGAGCGCGCGCCGACGTCATCGTCACAACCGGACGTATCCTCCGCGAGGAGCCACACCTCGACTACTCCCTCCCCGCCGCGTGGGCGCCGGGGATGTTGGCATGGCGCAAGGCCGCCATGCGGCGGGCCGATCCCCCGAAGGTCGCGGTGCTGACCTCGGGTCGCGACCTGGACCTCGACCACCCCGCGTTCCACGGGTGGGCGCGACCCGTCGTCCTCACATCGCAGGACGCAGCCCGCGCGCTCCGGCCCCGGGTGCCCGGACACATCGATGTCATTGGATTGAAGCTGCCCTCACCCCGCGAGGCGATCGCATGGGCTCGCGCATTGGGCGCGACGACGATCTCCATCGAGGCGGGGCCCAGTACTGCCCGCGCCCTCTACGCGGACCCGGTGCTGGTGGACGAGCTCTGGCTCTCAGAATTCCTCGAATCAGACCTGCCTCACGCGCTGCGTGGGCCCGTGGTGTTTGAGGGGATGCCCGGAGGCGGCGCGTTGGCGCCGATCGGCGCTCGAGCACTCCGGCACGAAGTCTCGGGTCAATGGCGCTACTCACGCTTCGGTCGCCGCGAGGCGTCCTAGCCCCCAGCTGCGCATGCCTTGCGTGCGGGTTGAAATACATCTTTTGCCCCTACAGACTGGGCTGTGTGGTGGGGGCTGGGGCGATGTCCGAGCACACCTGCCCTGCGAGCTCCGATGCGTATGCGCCGAACACACCCGGTCTCCCGGCCTTTGCGGCTCGGCCCTTTGGCCATGTTGCCTCTGGCCCTGCTTGTGGCCTGCGGTGACTCCACCGACGGCTCCGATCCGATGGTCGGCGACTCCGACTCCGGCTTCACGGGGAACAGCGAGGGAACGACCGCTTCGGACAGCGACAACCCCACCGACCCAAGCGGCGCCGACAGTTCGGGCGGCTCCGGACAGGAGTACGACACGCTGGGCGAGGGAGACCTCCGCGGCACGTTGAGCTTCACCTTCTTCGCAGCCGACGCAGCCAACCCCGAGCCACTCCTGGGCATGGCAGGTGCGTGGCGGACCGCGGACGACGACATCGACGACGTCGAGGATTTCTTCGGCGTGTTCGGACTCGGAACCCAATGGCCGACCCCGCCGGCCGACCTCGACACCCTCGATCAGAACGCCGTCCCCGGAACGTTCGAATGGGGCGGCCCAACGCAATGGCTGCTCGCGGGCAACGGGATGAAGCTGCGCCGCGATGACGCGGAAGCAACCGCGTGTCTGCTTTTCTACGGGGGCAGCGCAGAGGTTGAGTTCCCGCCCAGCAGCGGCACGATGGTTCCGAACTACCCGGTCTATGCCGCGACGACCTCCACCAACCAGCCCGAGGGCTGCGCACCCGACCCCGCGACGTGGGAACCCAGCGCCGAATACGACATCGTCCTCTACGGCGGAGACCTGTTCGAGACCAACTCGCTCGCCGGACAAGTCCACACCCCCGACGCCCTCGAGGTCACCAGCCCCGATGTCGTCACGTTTGGGACACAGGTCGCGATGGACGAAGACCTCGAGGTCTCGTGGACCGGCGAGGCCGGTGAAGACACCCGACTGGTGATCCGCGTGTTCGACATGTTTGGCCGCATGTTCACCGTCAATGCCGCCGACGACGGCAGCTACACCATCCCCTCCGCCGACCTCTCCATCCTCACCGCGGGACCCGCCACGCTCATCGTCTCCCGCGAGCATTTCGAAGAAGTGCCGTTCACCGACGGCACCGTCCGCGTCCTCTCTCGCTACGCCCAGTGGGGCTACATCGAGCTTTTCTAGTCCCGGCCTCAGGAAGTCCCTCCATGAAGCGCAGATCCTTTATCAAGTCCGCCGCCTCCGCGACCGCCGTCGCGGGTGCGGGTGTGTTCTCCATCCTCAAGTACCCCCGGGGTGCCAGCGCAGCCGGCTGGGGGGCGTGGCCGATGGACGACAAGGCGAAGGCGGCCGCCTTCTTGCCGACCGAGCTCCAGCCCGAGGGCGTGCTCGAGCTGCACGTCAACGGCGGCATGAGCTGCTTCGACACCTTCTACACGATCCCGGAGTTCGGCCAGGACGACTTCCGGTTCATGCACGTCTTCGACGAGGCCTCACCAGCCTCGGAGGGTCGGCAGGCGATCGATACCCTCCAGGGACGATGGGACTCGTGCCAGACCGGGTACGCCGAGATGACGCAACCGTTGGGGGCGACCGACGCCGACGGCAACGAGCTGCACCTCGGCCCTTGGACGTGGCCGTTCTGGAGCCGCCCGGACGTCATCGCCCGCATGCGCATCGTCGTGACCGCGCACGACCAGGTTGCGCACGAGGGTGCCAACCCCAAGTCGTTCACTGGACTCGGCCTCGGAAACCCGCGCATGGCAGGCCTGGGGACGGCCATCCAGCGCTACTTCACCGAGAATGAGGACGGCAAGGGCGGCGGCGGCATCCGACCCGCGCCGTACTCCTACGTGCTGTCTCCGGCCGGCTACGCGCCGTTCAATGCCGTCGCGGCCTCGTCCGTGGGTGCGCACCCTGGCTCCGCCCGGCCGCTCGTGGTCTCGGTGGAGCCGGACTCCGAGTTGACCAACCTGCTGGCCCGCACCGCGATCGACAACCCCGACGCCTTCGACGATGCGGTCGCCTACTACCGGGCCGAGTACACCGGCCGGCTCAAGAGCTTCGGTCACAGCACCGCAGCCCGCTCGGCCGAACGTGCGAACTACGACTTCTCGGCCTTCGCCCGCGAGAACGCGCCCGTCCTCACCGACATCCTGAGTTCGGACCTCTTCAACAGCATCGCCGCTCCGGCGCAGCTGTGTCAGACGAACATGGGCGTCGCGGACAACATGCCGGCCATGCAGGCCCGCCTCGCCTCCAGCCTGCTCACGCGCGAGCAGAACGCCGCGCGATACGTGTTGTGGATCGACGCGGGCATTCAGCCCCGCCCCACCGGGGGACACGATGTCCACGCGGCCAGCGTCCGCTACAACGCCACCAACTACTCCAACACGTTCTCATCCCTGCTGGACCAGATCGTCGACCCGATGAACCCGCGCGACGGCGACGAGAACCGGATCGACCTGGACCGGCAGATGGTCGTCATCAACACCGAGTTCGGCCGCCAGCCCTTCCAACAAGGAAACGGTACCGGAACGAACCACCACCCCGGCGGCTACGTGCAGATGTTCATCGGCGGACCCATGTCGCATCCGAGCCTCCCGAACAACCTCATCGGGCCTTCGGTCTATGGGGCAATGTCCGAAACGGACGGCTTCGCCACCACCGCGGTCAGCCCGGCGCAGAGCCGCATGATGGTCCTGCAGTCACTGGGCATCTACCCGTTCTCCACCCAGTCCTACAACGTCTCCGACGGCGGCTACATCGACGAGGTCGAGGCGGCGACTGCGATTCGCGACGAGTTCCTCGGACTCGAAGGAGTCGAGGCATGAGCGTGTTTTCACAATCCCAGGGGCCCACGATGACGACGCACGGACACACTCTCTCCCGAGTTCTCACGGCAGCACTGTTGGTCGCCGCGACCGCGTGCGGAGACGACACAGCGGGCGGATCGGGCGATCTGCCGGACACCGACTCGGGCTTCACCGGTGACTCGAGCGACTCCAGTCCCTCCGGCGGCCCCGGTGGCAACCCCACCGGCAACAACGACGGTACCGACGGCGATGACCCCGGAACCGACGACGGCGAGCCCGTGGGACCCGGCGAAGAAGCCGAGCTGTGCGACGCGGGCGATGAGGCCTTCGTCAAGCGCCTCATCCCGCTCGTGCACGGGCGCAAACCCGACTCGATCCGCGAGGTTCGCCTGCTCGTCAGCATGATCGAGCAGATCGACATGAAGGGCGACGATGGCCGACGTGCAGTCACCCTTGGGCTGCTTCGGGGCGACGCCTACCTCAACCGCTACAAGGACTACATGTTCGAGGAGCTGCGGGTGAACCTCTCGGGCGACCGCCGCAACGAGACCTGTTACGACCTCGTCGGCAACGAGGCCAACAGCCCCGACTTGGCAGAGTTCATCCGCGACAACCCTGTCACCGCACAGTACGGCGGAGACCTGTTCTGGATGCCCGACGTCACCTTCAGCGCACTGCGGCTCGACGACATGTCACCGTTGTTGCGCGCGGAGACCTTCGCACGCCTGTCCGCACCCTTCATCGCGGGCAACGTCACCGATCCCGAGCTCGAGGAGATGCGGGTCGCCCACTATGGACGCCTGTTCGAGGCGACCATGATGGGACGCACGACGGACTGCATGGAGTGCCACCGGGCGGAGTACGCCACCACCGACAGCGACATCCCGGCGTTCGACCGGCACCACCCCGTCGCGGGCTACCTCGAACTGGGAGCCTACGGTCCGGACGCCCCAGAGGCGTCGCAGGAACGCTCCTACGCGATCTTCCGATACGACGGATTCGCGGAGGGCCAGGTGGACACACTCATCAACGGGGGCCCTTCGGGCGGCAACATCACGCCGTTCGGCTTCGGCTTCTCCTGTGGTGCGGTCGACCTCACCCCGCAGGACTCCACGCTCGGTTGGGACGGATTCCTCTTTGGCGACCACGGACCCGACGACACCCTCGTCAACCTCGACGCCGACATGCGCAGTGGGTTCGACGAGCTGCGTGGTGGCGACGGCCTGCAGATCGCCGATGACAACGGCGTCGACTCAGCACCGGCCGGTGCGTACTTGATGTCGATGCACATGTCGAACCGCATGTGGACTCACGCGATGGGCTTCCCATTGCAGGTGGCCAACGGTTTCCCGCGCAACGATCAGCAGCGCGAGATCCTCCAGGAACTCACCGACAGTTTCGTGGCCAACGAATTCTCCCTGCGCCACCTCATCGCCGACGTCGCGACACACCCGTACTTCAACCAGTCCCCTCCGGACACCTGCGGAGCATCGTCGCCGTACCACCTTCCGCCGGTGTTTGACCCGTTCTCGCGTGAGGCCAACGATCCATCCATGCGAGGCAACGGCGTGGGCGACACCGTCCACCGCCTCGGCTCGCGGGTGTTGCTCGATTCGATCGCGAACGCGATGTGGTGGAACAAACCCGATGTATTCGGGCCTGGGGTCAACGAGATCCCCGGCGCCTTCGGGACGGCGTTCGGTTGCGGCGCGAACATGCCTGACGTCCCTTGCGTCGATGGCCCCGAGGACGCCGCCGTGCTTCGTGACACCGGCGCGTTCCTCAGCGACAGCGACTCCGGCTTCAGCGGGACCGACCTGCTGGTCATGCTCCGACTCGAAAACGAGTTTGGGCAGGGCGTCGACCCCGGCATGAACGGCCCCTGTACTGGGCCACAGGGAGCTGCGTGCGCCACCGATGACTGGATCGCCCAGCTGATCGACACCGCTGTGGAGACGCCCGGGGCAGATATGTGGGACGTGGCCTCGGCGGTCAAGGACCGGATGATCACCGACCCCTCGATTCGCACCGAGGCCGAGGTCTCCGCGCTGGAGACTCTGATGGGCGTGTCGCTCTCGGACACGGTCGGAGACGTTGGCGCGGGTTCTGCCGAGCAAGCTGCCCGTCGCCTTGCCGGCATGCTGACCAACACGCCGCAGTTCATGCTCGCCGGCGTTCCCAGCCGTGACATCGATACGGAAGATGACCCGACGTTGGTCGTTCCCGGCACCTCCGTTGAGGACCTTTGCGGGGCGCTGGCCCCATTCGTGCTCGACAACGGCGTCGATGGGACCCCCTACGGGTACACGTGTTCCGGGTCCGGCGTGACGCTCGACTGAGAGCGTCGCCCTCGAACTCCCGTTTTTCTCTTACCTTAGACCGTCACCTCTGCCGAGGTCTCCATCATGCCTAGCTTGCTCCCGCGTCTCCTCCTTCCTGCTTTGTGCGTCTGCGTCATCTCTTGCAGTGACGATTCCGGCGAGAACCTGCCCGAGGGCGGGTTCGGAACCGGAGAGCAGACCAGCGGAGGACAAAGCACCAACCCGACGACCTCCAACTCCACGACGGGGCCCACGACAACGCCAACGTCGGCGACCAACACCGACCCGACGCTCGAGCCCACGGGGACGGACACCGAGTCATCGACAACGGCCTCCACGGACCCGTCGACCACCAATCCGACCGAAGAGTCCACGACGAATCCGACCGACGACTCCACCACAGATCCGACCGACGGCACCACGACCGACCCGACCACCGACCCGACAATCGATCCCACCGAGGACGAAACGACGGGTCCCCCTCCCGCCTGCGACAACACCGTCATTGATGACAACGAGCTCTGCTTCGTCGTCGGAGACACCGTCGCAACGGGTGCAACGCCCAGCGACATCGCAGGGGGTGACTTCGATGGCGACGGGAACTTCGACGTTGTCGTCACATCGGTCGGAGGCGGCAGCGTGTCCGTCCACCTCGGGGATGGGGCGGGCGGCGTCGCAGCTGCGGCAAACACGGCGGTCGGCACAAACCCCTCTCGCGTCATCGCGGCGGAGTTCTCCGGAGACGCCAACTGGGATGCCCTGGTCACGAACACCGATGACGACACGGTCAGCGTCCTGATCTCGGACGGAGCCGGAGGGTTCGTTGAGACCGCGGTGGCCGTGGGCGACCAGCCGGTCGACCTTGCACTCGCGGACCTCGACGGAGCGAACGGCCTCGACTTCGCCGTCGCCAACGCGGGCGACACCAACTACCAAACCTCGGTGAACGATGGAGCCGGCAACTTCACACTGGCTGGGCCATGGGCGGTTGGAGATGTCACAGAGATCGCCGGGGTCGAGCTCGGCAACATCGCCCTCAACGGGATGACACCGGACGCATTCTTCGGAGGCGGCGATGCCTACGCGGCAACCCCCGGGACAGGGGCAGGAGGCGCGATGAACGATGGCACCGCGGTCGGAAACAACGCTGGCGCGGAGCTCGCTCGGTTCAATCCGGGTGACTTCAATGGAGACGGCGAACTCGATGTCGCCGTCACCGATGGCGACAACGCCCGCCTCTTCCTCGGAGACGGGAACAACGGTGGACCCGGCTTCAACACCAACGCGTTCGGACCACACACCAACGTGTCGGAGGCCGTGCTTGCGGACGTCACGGGCGAGGGCGATGAGGACCTCATCGTGACCGCAGAGGGCGACGACGAGGTCATCGTGTACGTCGGAGCCGGCGACTCAACCTTCGATGACGGAACCGCCTTCGCCGTGGGCACAGCGCCTTCGGGAGTCGCGATCGCCGACCTCAACGATGATGGCGTGGGCGACATCATCGTCTGCAACCGGGGCAGCGGCGACATCACCATCCTCCTGTCGAACCCGTAGGTTTGACTCGTCAGGGCGGAGTGCGGGCTGAGAGTCCGCGCTTCTCCGACCCCCGCCTACCCCGGGAGCCCTCAGGAACGGGCTCGAAGCACGACAACCCCGTCCGGGTCCGCATAGAGGTGGTCGCCCGGCTCGATGGTGACCCCGCCCAACCGGACGGGGAGGTCACGACGGCCCTCCCCGCGCTTCTCGGTCTTGCGCGGATGAGTCCCCAAAGCCTTGATTCCGATCGGGATGGTCGAGATCTGGTCGGCGTCGCGGATGCAGCCGTGGACGACGATGCCGGCCCACCCGTTGTCGACCGCACGCTGAGCGAGGTTGTCCCCGACCAGTGCGCACCGCCGAGAGCCACCGCCATCGACGACCAACACGCGACCCTCGCCGGGCTCTCGGAGTGTTTGCCCGACCCACGAGTTGTCCTCGTGCAGCGACAGCGTCACCACATGGCCATCAAAACCCGCGCGTGCGCCGTAGCCCCGGAACTCGAGTTCCAGGACCTGCGCGTCGGGATGTTCGTCGCAGAGGTCCGCCGTGAAGATCACGGGTCGGCGCCCTGTTCGATCCAGGCGAGGATGGCCGCCTTGTCTTGGTCACTGATCGTCCCTCCACCCGAAGGCATCGGGTTCCCGGCCCCACCGCAACCACAGCCGCCGAGGTTCGTCTTGAGCGTGTGGGTCGCGGCGATCTTGTGCCAGAGGTAGCTGGCCTGCGGATCACCCGGCGTGACGTACGGAACGGCGGCGCTCAGCGGCATGACGTTGACGATCGCCGCGTACGGGTCGGTCTCGAGGTCGGGCACAGTCTGGCCCGCCGAATGGCAGCCTGCACCCTGACAGGTCGAGACCCAGATCGGCATGATGTCAGAGCCATGGGCGACCGGACCCGTCGCCGTGTCGCCGCTCTCGCTGCCGGACTCTGCGGACTCCGTGTCACCGAAGCTGTCGTCGGTGGGCGATGCGGTCGTGGTGCTGGTCGTCCCCGAGATGTCATCGCCCTCGAGCAAGCCATAGAACAACGAGACCTCTGCGTCGGTGGCGGTGACGAGTTCGTCATTCACGTCGAGCGCCACGGTGGGAAGTTTGATCCAGGTCCCCGAGCCGGCGGCGAAGTCCTCCCGCCGAATCGCTGCCACCGCGGTCCCGGTCGGGTCGTTGGGCAGTGTGCGCGCATACGTGACCTCCGCGTTGATCAGCAGATCGATGTCCGGTTGGACCCGGTAGGCCGGCCCGAAGATCAGCGGGGGCGTGTCGCTTGGCGCGACGACGAACTCCTGCTCGCGTTCGAGCGCGCCCGGTAGAATCAGGACTGTGAGGACGCCGTCGTGCGAGCTGATCTGCCCGCCCGAGGGTCCAATCCGAGCACGAACCGTGCGTTCGTCGTCATCAGGCGCACATCCGAACACGGGTGTGACGGACGCTGCGCACAGCAGCGACAGACCAAGTCGAAGCGTCTTCACGATGCGGCTGAAACTAGCACGTCCGGGCCGTGAGAACTCCCAAACAGCCCCCTAGACCTGTGTACAAGACCGCTGTGTCATCGCACGGGGCCCCCGGGTTGTGTACATTCTCGGCATGAACTTCGGGCGCAAATCCCTCACGCTGGCGGCACTCGTGAGCACGGTTGGGGCGGCGGCCTGCAACAACGGCGGGTCCGCGAGTTCATCCTGCGAGACCATCGATGAGTCGGGTGGGATCGTCAGCTCAGCAGACGGCATTCTCGGCCTGAGTTTCCGACCCGGCTCACTTTCCGAGTCGACCGAGGTTTGCATCACGGAGGCGGAGCGGCCGCCCAACGGACCGCCCAACGTCTACGGGCAGGCCTACCGGGTCACACCCGACATTTCCGTGGACGTGAACATCTCCGTCACCTACCGCGCCCCGCTCCCCCCGGACACCAGCAGAGCAGCCGTCGGCGTGATCCGGCGGGAGGACTTCGACGCAGGTGCGGGCCAATGGTTGGCGCTCCCCATCACCCGGCTCGAACCTTCCAACGATCTGATCGCGGGGACCGACACCCGCATCTCGATGTTCTACGGCCTGCTGGACGACGGCGGCTCCGGTCCCGTCGACCCAACCACCACTGGCACCGACACCACGGCGGACTCGGGGACCACCACCAACGGCACGGACAGCGACACCGAGACCGCGACGACAGGGACCAGCGAAGACACGCTTGGCTCAGACACGGACGACAGCACCACGGGCGAGACCGACTCGGACTCGAACACCGACACCAACCCGACCGGTGACACCGAAGGCAGCACAGAGACCTCCGACTCCGACTCCGAAACGGGAGACCCGATCAGCTGCGACAACCTTCCGATGGGGCCGTTCGACATCACGCAGATCGCGACGTTGACCGCGGGTGGTCCCGAGGACCTCGCCATGACCGGCAACGGCACCTTCGTCCTCGCCGATGGCGGGACCCTGGTCGAGATGGACGGCGAGGGGAACACGACCGACTGGCTCGTGGGGCTCCCCTACGACGAGGACATCCTCGGGATCCGGTTCGACTCTGCGGGCACGCTGTACGCCGCCGTCGGCCTCAACGGCACGGACCTGTGGTCGTTCACGATGGCCGGCAGCAACAACGAGTTCGACACCGGCCTCGAGCTGCCGAATGCGATTCACATCGACAGCGACGACCAGATCTGGATCTCCGACTACTTCGGGGACAGCATCAGCCGCATCGATCCGGTCGCCCAGACCGTCGTCGAAGTCATCGGCAACAACGCCAACACCGCCAACGGTGTGTTCTTCGACGAGCAACGCGGGATGCTCTACTGGGCGAACTACTCGCAGAGCCAGATCTGGGGTGCGGTCATCACCGACGGCACGGCGGGTGGACCCATCCCCATCATCGAGCTGGAGGGCGTCTCCGATGGTATGACGATGGACGAGTGCGGCAACCTCTACGTCGTCGACCAAGGCGGGATTCAGGGCAACATGCCGTGTCGCATCGACCGCATCGCACTCGATGCGTCGGGGCAGAACGGCGAGGTGTTTGAGATCGCCGGCGCCGGGGATCTTGGGAACGGTTGCGCGAACGCCCAGTTCGGCTACGGGTTCGGCGACTCCAACGATCAAGCCATGTTCGTCACGGGCCAGGGCGGAAACATCTACCGGGTCGAGATCGGACTCTCGGGCTACCCGATCACGTTGCCGGGCGGCTGAGCCCCGAGCGCGTCCTGCAAACGGCGCAGGACGAGTTCCGTCTTGCAGTCCTCGATGTCGCCCCGGACGCATGCCTCGATCGCCTCGGGGAGCAGCATCCACCGACAGCGCGCGCCCTCTTCCATCGGCGAGCCATCAGTGGGCGCCACCTCGGCCGCCGTGGGGTCCTCGACCTGCGCCGCGGTGAGCCAGAACTTCTCGGGCATCGATCCCGGGCTGGGAAAGGTCCCGGCGCCGAGGAACTGAACGGCGGCTGGGTCGATGCGGAACCCGGCCTCTTCGTATGCCTCGGCGGCGGCCCTCGCTCGGATCCCGGCCTCCCCGACGTCCGTCCGCTCGATGATGCCCGCGACAACCTCCGTCAGTGAGATCCGCCGCGGCTCGGCCAGCGGGAGCTCCTCCGGCGGACGACCCAACCACAACGCCGGACGAAGTCCTTCCCGGAGCAGCACCACCACCCGTCCCCCAGGCTCACGGTGATACAGCGCCACAACCACCGCGTCAGGCCCCTTGCGGCGCCCCAGAAAGTCGCAGATGTACTGCTCCGATGTGGAGCCGTCGCCGCGACGATTGCGCAGCCTGTACCGCTCGACATGGAGGAATCCCTTTGAGCCCCCGTGCTGCTCGTGCTGATCCACCACGATTTCCACCACTTCCTGGCCCGACATACCCAGACCATGCGCGCCACAAAGGCGGGTGTCGAGCCCACGGCGTGCTAGCGTCCGCCGCTCCGATGACCTCCAAGGCGGAGCGCGCATTGTTCGTAGACATGGACGGCACCTTGGTGTCGACCGATGTCCTTTGGGAAGCCTTCTTCAAGGTCGCCAAGGCGCAGCCCTGGGTGGTGCTGTTGGCCGTGGGCTGGCTCCTGCGTGGGCGAGCCACGCTGAAGGACGAACTGTCCAAGCGGGTAAGCATCGACCCCGAAGCGCTCCCCTACCGCGACGACGTTCTGGACTTCGTCCGGGAGCGCCGAGCCGAAGGCGACACCGTGGTCCTTGCGACGGCCAGCGCACGCCCGTGGGCGGATGCCGTCGCAGAACACCTCGACCTGTTCGATGACGTCTTGGCGAGCGACGCCGAGAACAACCTCAAGGGTGCGCACAAGCTCGCCGCCATCGAACGGGTTTGCAAAGACAGCGGCCACAAGACCTGGGGCTACGTCGGCGATGCCCAGGCCGACCTTCCGATCTGGAAGAAGGCCGACGAGGTATTCGTCGTGGCGCCCAGCGCCGCCCTCAAGCAACAGGTCCCCGACGCCACGCGAGTGTTCGGCAAGAAGCCGAGTCTGCTCAAAGCGGCGATCAAGGCGATGCGGCCACACCAGTACGTCAAAAACGTGCTGCTGTGGGTTCCCTTGATGCTCGGCCATGCCTACGACGACTCGAGCAAGCTGTTCGCAGCCCTCGTCGCGTTCGCAGCGTTCTCGCTCACCGCGTCCTCGGTCTACCTCTTCAACGACATGCTCGATGTCGAGGCAGACCGGGTCCACCCCAAGAAGAAGTTCCGCCCCTTCGCCTCGGGTGCCCTCCCCCTGCTGTACGGCCCCCCGATGGTCGCGACGCTCATCGCCGTCGCGATCACCTTGTCTCTGCTCTTCTTGCCCTCCGGATACCTCGGTGTGCTGCTGCTCTACCTCGCGGTGAACAGTGCCTACTCCGCCGTCCTCAAGAGCAAGATGCTCATCGACGTGATGATCTTGGCGAGCCTGTACACCTTGCGAATCTTCGCCGGTGGGGTGGCCACGGATCTTCGAGTCTCCGAGTGGCTGCTCGCGTTCTCGATCTTCTTCTTCACGTCGCTGGCATTCGCCAAGCGCTACGTCGAGTTGGACCGCGTCGCTGCCGAGGGGAAGACCGAGGCCAAGGGTCGCGGCTACCGCGTCGAAGACCTGGAACTGATCATCAGCGTGGGCCCGACGTCGGGCTACCTCGCGGTGCTCGTCTTCGCCCTGTACATCAACAACGGACTGCCCGGCTTCTACGTCAACAAGTGGCTGCTGTGGCTCACGTGCCCCTTGCTGCTTTACTGGATCAGCCGACTTTGGTTTCTCGCCAAACGCCGCGAGCTGGACCACGACCCCGTCGTGTTCGCGGTGACCGACAAGTCGAGCCTCGCCGTGGGTGCGGGCGTTGGCCTGTTGTTGCTTCTCGCCGCGCCACCGTGGTGACGATGGTGACGGTGGTGACGACAGCGAGCAGGCCACGCTCCAACCGCACCCGAGCTCGGCTACTGCGTGATGCGGCGGACCTTGAACTGGGTCTGACCGAGCAACAGAAGCGACCCGTAGGGGACCGCCTCCGAAGGACGCAGCCTCGAGTACGTGCCGTTGGCACTGCCCATGTCTTCGATGAAGAGTCCCTCATCGCGACATGAGAACCGGCAGTGCGCACCCGAGACAAAGGTGTCCTCCGGCAGCTCGATGTCTGCATTCTCTCGCCCAACGACCAAGCCCGACCCACCGATCTGGATGGTCTCGCACGCGGTTCCGGACATCGGGTAGAACGTGACCGCCCCCCAACCCGTCTCGTTGCTGCTGTAGCGCAGCAGCGACTCGCCGACGCGGAACTCGTCGCCGTCGCGAACGGAGAGCCGCTCGTCGACTTGGCGGTAGACGCCCGAGCGCCCGGCAGGCTCAACCCGCAGCCCTCCCCCGGGGATGACCACGAGCCGAGCATGGCTGGGTTCGATGTGAGGGTCGTCGCCCCAAGGTTTGGCAGGGTCGCGCCCAACCTCGAACGTCTCCCCTGCCCCAAGCACACGCTCCCACACGGCCTCGCCGCGTCCTCCCAGCATCACCAAGCGGACACCCGCCGGCTTGGAGACGGCCGTCGAATCGATGCCCGGTGGCGGCGTCATCCGAGGGTTGGTCGGCAGACTCTCCGAGGACGGCATGTGCAGACGCTCGGGAGGCTGAAGTCCCACCCGTGGGGCCACCTTCGGCTGCACCGCCCCCGGCACCGCGGGAGTCGCCGCAAACCCGCCCGCAGGGGGCGAGGTCCCGTCCACGAACGTCGGACTGGTCGGCGTCTCCATCGGCGGCACGTGTCCTTCGTCTCCGGGCGCCGAGGAGGCCGACGCGCGCGTCACCACGGTGATGTCGGGCGAACTCTCTTTGGCAACCGCGTCCTTGGTCGCTGCCAGTGGAGCCTTGGGCGCGGAGGGGTCCGCCGCAGGAGGATTCGCAGGTGCCTCAGAAACCTCCGCCCGAGGATCCGCGGCTGCAGCCCTGGCCTGACTCGCCTGGAGTTCCTCCCCCAGCGCGAGCAAGTCGGGGTGACCGGGGTTCGCGGCGAGCAGCAGGCGGTGGGCCTCCTCCGCTTCGGAATGGAATCCGCGAAGCATCAAGAACTGCAGCTCCGCGACCTCTTCCGAGACATTGACGGGCTCGCTCGCATTCTTGGCCTGCGCAACCGCGGCATCGACTTCGGGCTCGAGCGAGAGCGGTTCGGAGCCATCCTCGGCGAGGCCCGGAGCTGGAGCCGCCGCGGGATCATCGGAAGCCTCCTCCCCAAGCTCTTCCGCGATCATGCTGACCACGGGCCGTGGCAGTTTCTTCGCAGGCTCGTCTTCCGTACCACTCCGGGGAGTGGGCGGCTGCGGAGATTCGGGCGCCTGATCAGGCACTGCGGATGGCAACCCGCTGCGTACCGATTTGGGCACCGTCGGCTCCGCAGGGACGAGGGGTGGAGACCCGCTGCCACGCCGCATCGTCCGACCGTCGGCGTCCCACTCGAATCCTTCCTCGGGGTTGGGACCCTTCGGATCCGGCGGCGCTTTCCGGACGACGGTGTTGCCCGTGACAGCCGGGGCAGCGTGAGGCGAGCGAGCGCCACAGTTCCAGCAGAAGGCTGCCCCGAGCTCCACCTCTTCGCCGCAGTCACGGCACGGTTGGGTCCGTACCGCATCCGAGGGCACGTCCTCCGGGCGCGGCGCACCGCAGTTCGAGCAGAAGTTCCCGCCATCTGGCAGCTCCGCGCCGCAGCGTACGCAGTCCACGTTCCACGAGGATATCGCGGCCCAGCTCCTGGAGCGATCTTTCGAATACGAACACTGCACGCATGTCCGCATACGCTTGCTACTCTCCGCGCGATGCGGCGCGCCGAAAGAGCCGACAAGATCGGCGAGATCCTTGAGCGGCTCTACCCCAAGCCACCGATTCCGCTCGACCACACCGACCCGTACACGCTGCTGGTGGCGGTCATGTTGTCGGCCCAAACCACGGACAAGAAGGTCAACGAGGTCACGCCTGCACTGTTCACGCTCGCCGGCACCCCCGAGGCGATGGCGAAACAGCCGGTGCCCGCGATCCTCGAGTGCATCCGTCAACTCGGCCTCGCGCCCACCAAGGCCAAGAACCTCCAGCGTCTCAGCCAGCTTCTGGTCGAGCGACACGACGGGGTGATCCCCGCGGACATGGACGCCCTCGAAGCCCTACCGGGCGTCGGACACAAGACCGCGTCGGTCGTGATGTCCCAAGCTTTCGGTGTCCCGGCATTTCCGGTCGACACCCACATTCACCGTCTGGCGGCGCGCTGGCAGCTCTCGGGAGGGACCACCGTCGAAAAGACTGAGGCCGATCTCAAGCGACTGTTCCCTGAGGACACATGGAACCGCCGGCACCTTCAGATCATCTTCTTTGGCCGCGAGTTCTGCCCTGCGCGCGGGCATGAGCTCAGCGAGTGTCAGATCTGCGGCTGGGCCGCCACCAAGAAGCGGATGGCGCAGGAGCGACGGAAGTGAGGCCAGGGCGGGTCAGCTTGACCGCCGTCGCCGTCGCCACCGCGCGCGGCCTCGCGCTCACGCCTGACGCCACCGCGGCCGCGCTTCTTCCCTTCCCTTTGGGCCCCGCCCTCTCCCACTGGCAGGCGCTCCCCGCTTGGGCACGCTCGGTTCGTCTTGCACCCCGAGTCGCAAGCGCAGGTCTCGTCGACCATCTGGATCTGCGGACCCGCGCGATCGATCGCGAGCTCGAGGACGCTGTTCGCTCTGGGGCCCGCACGATGGTGATCCTGGGCGCAGGTTTTGACGGCCGCGCGTACCGGCTGCCCTGTCTCCGGGAGGTCGATGTTTTTGAAGTCGATCACCCCGACACGTCATCCTCCAAGCAAGCACGCGCAGCAGGGCTGCCCTCGGTCGCTCGCTCCCTGCAACACGTGGCGGTGGACTTCGACGAAATGTCGGTCAACGATGCCCTCGAGGAACATGGGCATGACGCTTCGGTGCCGACGGTTTGGATCTGGGAGGGCGTCACGCCATACCTCCCGCTGGAGGCGACCGAGATCACTCTTCGGGCGATCGCCCGACGCAGCGCGCCCTCGAGTCGACTGCTGATGACCTACGCAGTACCGAAGCTGGTCGGCCGGTCCGCACCGCGACTCGAAGCAATCGTCCGCCAGGGGTTTGCCTGGCTCGGCGAACCGCTTCGAGGTGCGATGACCCCACAAGACGCTGCCCGTCGCGTGCGGAGGCATGGGTTCGAGTCGATTCGAGACACCGGACAACGCGAATGGGCTGGGCCCCGAAAACTCGCGTTTCACCTGGCGCGGCCACTGAGAGCGGAGCGACTGCTGGTTTCAGCCTCCGCATGAGAGGTCGGCTGCGGTTTCACCGGCACGGGGGCTGGTTGCCGATGCCAATGTGGGATATTCTCCGCCGGTGCGGATTCGGTACGCAGCGCGGACCGACGTGGGTCTCAAGCGGACCCACAATGAGGACTATTTCGCGCTCATCGAAGAGGACCGTCTCTTCATGGTTGCCGACGGCATGGGCGGTCATGCTTCCGGCGACGTCGCGAGCAAGATGTCCACTGAGGTCGTTGGCGAGTTTTATCGGCACAGCCGCAATGCCAACGCGACGTGGCCTTTCCGCTACGACCCCACCCGGTCGTTCGCTGAAAACCGCATGATCGCCTCGGTACGGCTGGCCAACGAGCGCATCCACTATGCGTCTCAGCGCAACCGCAGCCAGCGAGGCATGGGCACCACGGTCGTGGTCTTTCACCTCAACGGCCACGACGGCTACGTCGGTCACGTCGGCGACTCACGGGTGTATCGGGTTCGTGACGGCGAAATGGTGTCGCTCACCCGAGACCACTCGCTCCTCGAAGACTGGAAAGACGCGCGCCCCGACCTCACCGAGGAAGAGATCCGCGACTTCCCCCACAAGAACGTGATCACGCGGGCGCTGGGCATGCGCGACACGGTCGAGGTCGATGTCACCCGGTTCCAGATCAAGAACCGGGATCGCTTCCTTCTGTGCTCCGACGGCCTGTGCGGCATGTTGACCGATGATGAGATGCACCAGGTCGTCGCCGCGCATGATGACCCGGAAGAGATCGTGGCCGACTTGATCGACCGCGCCAACGCCGAGGGCGGTGAAGACAACATCACCGCCATGCTCATCGAGTGTTTGTTTTAACTGGATAGAGGGCGCTTGCGCGCGCCCTCTCCCCGCCGGCGGAGCCGTCGGGGGCCCCTCTCCCGGTCGCCCGGCCCTTTCGGGCCGTTGGTTGGCGGGCTGACGCGGCGCAGATCAAGAGCCCCAGCCCGGTCGGGTCTTACTCGCTCCTCTCGCGGGAAGACGGGCCCAAAGGGTGCAGCGCCAGCGGTCCGCGGCGCGGGCCGGCCGGCGGGTTCGGTAGGTTTGGGATGGATTCGTGTCAGCGGCGCCCCAGGGCTGCGTTGGGGAGGGACGGGCGCTTGGTCCGCGCCCGGGACCCCATTCATGCGCAACGAAACGGCTGAATTCGATACGCCACGAGCAACTGCTGCTCCCAACCCGTGTGCGAGCACACCTCTAGGGCGCGGATTCGCCCTGCTCGGACTCGCCCTTCTCGCCGTCGGAACGAGCGGCTGTATCCAGGATACAGACTGCGGAATCTGCGACCCGGACAATCTGCTGCTCGAGTCGATCGTTGGCATCAACTACGCGGCCGACAAGGTCCACATCCTCAACCCAAACTGCGAAGGCGACCAATGCCCCGGCCCCATCTCCAAGGGGTCGTACTTCATCGAAGACGTCATTCCGTGCGAAGAAACCGACGAGGCCCAAGCGTCGGTGAACGCGGAGGAGTACTGCCGGCTGTCCCCCCTGGTGACGTCCTCCGGGGTCGAGTTCATCTTCAACAACCTCCTCGACCCCACCAGCATCGAGCTCGTCCGCAAACGTCCGGACAACCCCCAATTGTTCGAGGTCTATGACTGGAAGTCGGACGTCCTTCAGATTCAGGGTCCGATCACGCGCTTCAACGGCGACTACAAGCCCGGGCCAGGGCAGAACGACCCCGACACCATGAGTCGGTTGGTGAACCTGTCGTGCATCGACAACATCGCCGCCAACGGCGGGACGTTCACGCACCTCGACTACGAAGACCCCGCAACGAACCCTTGCAACGCGGTGAACCCCGCGACCGGCAAGCCGATGAAGCTCTTCGAGTCCGGCACAGTCAAGGCTGCCCGCGGAATCACGACCGCGAACAGCAACAGCTGCACAACCCCCGAAGAGGGACCGGACACGTGCTGTTCGTACTGCAACTTCATCCTCTCCACCAAGATCGATCGCTACGGCCTCGACGCGTCCGACCCTCCGCGTCCGCGCAGCCCCAACCCCGACACGACGCAGCCCAACGGGGCCCCATACGCGGACGCGATCGCCTGCGCGGGGCCTGACGAAGCGGGAACCCTCATCGACCCTTACGCCTCCTGCCAGAGCTTCGTGACCTCGGTCGATCGCGGCGACGAAGAGCAGCGGTGGAAGTACGGCTGGTGCCAACCGGGGACATCCGGGCCCGACTGCCCCTTGGAGGTTCAAACGTTCCGGGTCCCGCTGTTCGACAAGCTTCGCGAGACCCACCCCGACCTCCGCCCATCGGGGATGGAGAATCTGACGTCGAAGTGCTCAGAGTCCGCAGACTGCCGGAACATTCACGACCTCACGGGAACCGAGTGCATCGGAACCCACGCGGGCACCGGCATTGCGTGCCTCGCCGAAGCCTATGAGGACGGAAGCTGCGAGAACCCGGTGTGTCGACCTGAGTGGGTCGTCGACTGCGTTCGTGATGAAGGGACGACGGGAGCCGACATCGGCTACTGCGTCGACCGCCGGTTCGACGCTGTCGGAGGTGCAGCCTGTCTGGCGACGACCGACGCCGTCGAAGATGAGAACACCTACGGTGCCGTCGGACCCCAGGGCGCCGGCTTGTCCGACTGCTCGGCGGATGGAGACGGCTGCGGCCAACGTGGCGCGGGGTCCCGGCTGGCGTTCGCGGACTGGAACGAGAACAGAAACCTGACCGCCGAGGAGGCGTGCCAGGGCTCGCTGTACGGACCGTTGCGGGCCGGAGAAGACGGTTTTGCTTGCGACCCCTACTACCAGAGCAACCTGGAACCGCTGCCCCTCTTCGAACGCGACACGAACCTTCCGGACCAGGCGCGCCGTTGCATCTGCCCCGACAGTGGCTCGCTCGAGTTCAACCGCGATGCCCTCGAAGCGGACGGCTGTGAGCAGTCCGTGGAGCGGGGTTGTTACAACCCGGACGGGTCACTCGTCGAGGAACGGGCCGGGCGCTATGCGGTGAAATTCGCCTCGCCCGCCCCAGGCACCCGGGCAGGCGGCGTCATCTATGACCCAGCCCTCAAGGGCTTCGAATGGCGCCCCGCAGACCTTGGTGGGGTTCCCAGAGCGGACATCGAGTCCTGCGCCGAAGGGATCCAACAGTTGGGCGCACGCAACCGCCACGACGGCTGGCGGGCTCGAGATACGGGTCTGATCGAGACGTTCGACGACTTCGACACAGCCATGTGCTCGGGTCAGACCTACGACATCGTCTTCAACGAGCCGGGCAACGAGGACAACCCTGCGCACATCGTCGACAAGGCGGACAACACCCTCGCGGGCAAGTCGGTCTACACGTTCGAGACCGCCCAGTTCCACGTCGTCCCGGGGTCTGGGACGCCCAAGGACAACCTGCGTATCGGCGCATGCGTCGACTTCTCGCTCCGGTTCTCCAACAAGTACGACGCAAGCCCCGAGAACCTGTCCAAGCTGCAGCTCTACCGCGTCGAGTGTGTGGGCGAGGGAATCGATCGAGAATGCGAGCCCGCAGCCCCCAACCCATCGTGTGCAACGGGCACCCCTGACGCCGGGGCATGCTGCGACATCATGCCGGTCGCGGGTGGTCCAGCGTGCGCCGAGTCCAACGCGGAGCTCACTGCGCTGCGAGCCGCTGGCAACGCCTGCGCCGCGCCGTGCCTGGAGATCAACGTGGCCAACCAAGACATCGGACAAGTCGCGGTGCAGGTCGACCCGACCGAGTTTGGCCGCTACCTCGTCGAGAGAGAGACCTACCGCATGCTTGCCCCGATGGCGGGGACGCTGGAGCAGGCGCTCGAAGACCCAGATGTGTACAGCTCCGTGTTCTGGGACGCATGCGGCATGCCGCTGGTCTCCGAGATGGCCGATCCCTATTTCTACGACTTCCGCATCGACCAACCCAAATGTGTCGAAGACCAAGACCGCGACGGCGTTCCACTGTCGTGTGACAACGATGGAGACACCCGGTTCAGCCCGAACCAGGACGACCTGGACTTCGACCGTGACGGGTTCGGCCTCAACGACCTATGCCCGGTCGTCCCCGGCCACGCGGACGACACGGCCGACTCCGACCGAGACGGCGTCGGCAACGAATGCGACACCTGTCGCTCAACCACGACGTTCTACAACACCAACGCCATCACCGCGGCCGTCCCGGACTACCTCCAGATCCGGAACATTCCCGACCAAACGGACACCGACCACGACGGTATTGGTGACGTCTGCGACAACTGTGTCGTCACCGCAAACTGCGGGGACTTCGGTGAGGAGGACCCCCACGAGGTCGGTGAAGCGCTGCCCGAGAGCACCGACATTTGTCAGGCCGCGCGGGAGAACAGCATGGTCGGCGAGGCCTGCGAAGGCATGACGGTCAACGCGTTCGCCGCTGGCCCGGTCGGCTTCGAGGATCAGGACGACTTCGACCAAGACGGGCTCCCCAACATCGAGGACCTCTGCCCCAGGCAACCGCTCTCCGAAGCCCTGATCGCCTGCGACTCCGAGACGGAGGAACTCGACTGCGGCCCGAATCGCCCTTGTTCGTCTGCCGGTTTCTGCAACCACCTCGACACCGACAACGATGATGTCGGAGACCGATGCGACACGTGTGCGTTCAGGCCCAACCCCAAACAGCTGCTGGAGGGGGGCTCCCAAGAAGACGACCCCGATGGCGACTTCGTGGGCGACTTCTGCGAACTCGGTGCCGCGAAGGGCTGTGGAGACCGGGCCAACGCGCGGCCGTTCGGCTTTCACCGCGTGAGCGCTGGGGGAAGCTGTTGCACCACGCAGCTGATCGAGGCCGATGAGGCGGCGGCAACCGCGTCGGCGGAAGACGGTGGGACCTTGGCGGTCGGAGACCTTCTGCTCACCGGCACGTGCTCGGACCCGGCAGACCTCACAACCTGCACGCCGTTGACCGGGATCCCCTTCGATGACCAGGGCCAGTTTTTCGAGGACGCCGAGGGCAACCCGCTCCTGGACCTCCCCGTGCGAACCCGAGCAAACTGCACAGAGGAACAGGAAGAAGCACTCCTGTGCTTCTCGCTCCCGGTTGAACTCGAGACCACGCATGGCGTCCTCACCCCGCCTCCGGGATGCGAGGCCGCCCTCGCGGACGCCGAAATCACGGCGCTCGAGAACCTGACGCAGCCCCTCACCGACCGAGACTTCGCGGCAGACAACAACCCGCTCGATTCCCTGTGGCGGAACATGTGTTTCCTGCCTCAAGTCGACCAGGACTACGACGGCATCGCCGACTCCTGCGACAAGTGCCGGTTTGCCTTCGACCCTCTCGATCGCCCCTATCGTGACGCCAACGGAGTCCTGGACCCCAGCTTCGGCGCCGCATGCAACGGCGGACTTCGGCCCGACGAGGTCTGCGAACTCCGCGAGGACAGCGACGATGGTGAGACCGATGACCCCGGTGACACGGACGGCATGGGGGGATCGACAGGGAGTGGCACAACCGGCGGATGATCTCGCCTCCAGGGCTTCCTCACGCCCGGGCCCGGTCGCTTCACGCGTCCGGGCCCCCGATGGGGTTCCCCGGCGACCGGTCGATGAACCACAAAGCCCCCTGCAGACCCGTCTCGCCGCCCTAGGCGCCGAATCTGGGTGTCCTACCTATGGGACCAAAAGGTCTTCCGAAAGCGGCGGGTTCTATGTAGGGTACGGCCCGCCTAGGCTATCGGGTAACGGCCAAAAGCACACACGGGCACACGGTTCATGACTACTCATCGTCTTTCGCCAAATCGCAGCGAGCTCGCCGGCTTCCGCCGCCTCGCGTCCACAGCTGCGAGTTCGCTCGCGCTCGCGGGTCTCGCCACGCTCGCGCTGGGCTCCACCGGCTGCATCCAGGACACGGACTGCGGAATCTGCGACCCGGACAACCTGATCCTCGAGTCCATCTCGGGCATCAACTACCAGTCCAACAAGGTCCATATCCTCAACCCGACCTGCGAGGGCGACGCTTGTCCATCGCCTCTGAGCTCGGGGACGTACTTCATTGAGGAGATCATCCCCTGCGAGGAGACCGAGGAAGCCCAGGAGTCCGCCAACGCACAGGAGTACTGCCGGCTCTCCCCGCTCGTCACCGCGTTCGGCATCGAGTTCATCTTCAACAACCTGCTCGACCCGACGTCCATCGAGCTCGTTCGCAAGCGACCCGACAACCCTCAGCTCTTCGAGGTCTACGACTGGAAGACCGACGTTCTTCAGGTCCAGGGTCCGATCACGCGGTTCAACGGCGACTACGTCCGCGGCGGCCGCGAAGAGGCCGACACGATCACCCGACTGGTCAACCTGTCGTGCATTGAGAACGTCAACGCCAACGGCGGCAGCTTCAGCCACGAGTCCTACCAGGACCCGTCCACGAACCCGTGCAACGCCTTCAACCCGGCCACCAACTTGCCCATGAAGATGGCCGAGAGTGGGACGATCAAGGCCGCTCGAGGCATCTGGACGGCAGCAGGCAACAGCTGCTCCTCCCCCGAGGAAGGCCCCGACACCTGTTGCTCCTACTGTGACTACCTGCTCTCGACCAAGGTCGACCGCTACGGTGTCGATGAAGCGGGCGTCCCCCGCAACGCGAACCCAGGGGTCGACGGCTTCGTCGACGCCATCCAGTGCGGCGATGAGACGAACGCTGGCTCGGCGATCGACAAGTACGCCGCGTGCTCCGGCTTCATCGCTTCGACCGACCGCAGCGACGAAGAGCAGAAGTGGAGCTACAAGTTCTGCGACCCGACCACCCCCGAGTGCCAGGCCCAAGACCCCGTCGAGTACAGCATCCCGCTCTTCGACAAACTCCGCGAGACACACCCAGATCTGCGGCCCGCAAACCTGGAGAACCTCACCTCCAAGTGCACGGCCACTTCGCAGTGCAGCGACGTCCACGGCCTGACCGGCACCGAGTGTGTCGGAACCCACTCTGGGACCGGAGCCGCCTGCCTCGCCGACGCGTACGCAGAAGGTGACGCCGACAGCTGCGACAACGCCGTCTGCCGCCCGCAGTGGATGGCGACCTGTGTCTTCGACGAGACCACCACGGGCGCCGATGTGGCATACTGCCAAGACCGACGGTTCGGCACTTTGGGCTCGTCCGCATGTCTGGTCACGACCGACGAAATCACCAGCGGCGAATACGGTCCTGGCGGCGTCGGCGGTGCTGGCCTCACGGACTGCGACGAAGAAGGAGCCGGCTGTGTCCAGCGCCGCGGGGGCTCGGAACTCGCCTTCGCCGATTGGAACGAAAACGGGCGCTTGACGGCCGAGGAAGCTTGCCAGGGGTCGATCTACGGGCCCAGCCAGGCCGGCCAAGACGGGTTCGCCTGTGACCCGTACTACCAGGGCAACCTCGTTCCCAAGCCCCTCTACGAGCGCGACGAGAACCTGCCCGCGCCCGCACGTGGCTGCATCTGCCCCAGCAACGACGACGTCGAAGACGGTGTCAACGCGGTTGACTCCGCTTGCGAGGACGCAGTGCGAAGCGGTTGCTACAACTCCGAGGGAGAGCTCGTCGACGGCCGCGCCGGGGAGTACGCGGTCAAGTTCGTCTCGCGTGTCGGTGGCATCGTCTACGACCCCGCGATCAAAGGCTTCGACTGGCGGCCTGCCGACGTCGGCGGGGTGCCCCGAGCCGACATCGAGAACTGCGCCGAGAACAACACCGACCGCCTGGTGGCTCCGCTCAACCGCCACGACGGATGGCGCTCGGCCGACACCTTCACCCCGGAGAACTTCGAGGACTTCGACCGCGCCATGTGCTCCGGTCAGGAGTACACGGTCACGTTCAACGAGCCCGGCACCGACAACCCCGCCTACGTCATCGACAAGGCGGACAACACGCTGGTCGGCAAGTCGGTCTACAGGTTCGAGACCGCGCAGTTCCACGTGCAGCCGGAATCCGGTTTCCCCACGGACAACCTCCGTATCGGAGCCTGCGACGACTTCTCGCTGCGCTTCTCCAACAAGTATGACGCCAGCCCGGAGAACATGTCCAAGCTGCAGTTGTTCCGCACGTCCTGTACGGGCGAGGGCAACGACCGCGTCTGCGAGCTCACCTCGCCTGACCCCGACTGTGACTCCGCGAACCCGCCTCCGGGCGCCTGCTGTGTCACGTCCCCCGTCGCCGGTGGTGCCACCTGCTACGAGACTGAGGCGGAGCTCGAGGTCGCTCTGCAGAGCAACGCTTGCGCTGCTCCGTGCTTGACCATCGACATCGAGAACCAGTTCATTGGTGAGGTCAGCGTCCAAATCGACCCCGTCGAGTTCGGCCAGTACCTCGAGGTGAACGAGGTCTACCGGATGCTCGCCCCCACCGCGGGCAGCCTTGCCGATACCCAGAACGACCCCGACCTGTACCAAGCAGTGTTCTGGGACGCCTGCGGCATGCCGCTCGTCGCTGAGAACGCCGATTCGTATGTCTACGACTTCCGGATCGACACGCCGAAGTGCAAAGAGGACAAGGACAACGACGGTATCCCGTTGTCCTGCGACAACGCGGACGAGACGTTCAACCCCGACCAGGCCGACATCGATGGCGACGGCGTGGGTGATGCGATCGACCTTTGTCCAGCAGCCGGCGGCGACCCCAACAACACCGCCGACTCCGACAACGACGGCGTCGGCAACGAGTGCGACAGCTGTCGGCAGACGCTGAACCAGTACAACGCGAACGCAGTCGCCGCGTCCGTTCCCGACTACATGATGGTTCGGAACGTGCCGGACCAAAACGATGTCGACGAAGACGGAATCGGCGACGTTTGTGACAACTGCGTCGTCACACCGAACTGCGAGGACTTCGGTCCGGACAACGAGTACGAGGTCGCAGGCCCAATCGCCTACGACGACAACGACCTCTGTCAGGGAGACGACAACAGCTCGATGATCGGCGATGCGTGTGAAGGCCAGATGGTCAACGCGTTCGCAGCCGGCCCGATCGGCTTCGGCGACGACGACGACTTCGACCAAGACGGGCTGAGCAACTTGGTCGACGGTTGCCCGCGTCAGCCGCTCGCAGGGGAACCTGTCGAATGCACCGACGAAAACGCCGAGACCGTGTGCGGCGAGGGCCGGCCCTGCTCCAACACCGGGTTCTGCAACCACCTCGACAGCGACAACGACGGAATCGGCAACGCGTGTGACACCTGTGCATTCCAGCCGAACCCGAACCAGGCCATGGAAGGTGGCTCGCAGGACGACGACCCGGACGGAGACTTTGTCGGCGAGGCTTGCGAAGTCGGTGCCGACAAGGGCTGCGGAGATCGCAAGAACGCGCGGCCCTTCGGGTTCTACCCGGTCGCTGCGCTGGGCAACTGTTGCACCACGCAGCTCGTCGCGGCGGACGAAACGGCCGTCACGACGGCCGCCGCCTCGGGCGACGTGCTCTCGGTCGGCGACCTTCTCATCGCCGGAACCTGCACCGACCCGGCCGACCTCTCCACGTGCCAGCCGCTCACGGCGCCGCACCCCGAGCTTCCCAACGCCCGCGATGCGGACGGGAACCTGATTCTCGCGCTTCCGATTCGGACCCGCGAGAACTGCAGCGAAGCACAAGAAGAGGCATTCGAGTGTCGGTCGCTTCCGGTCGCGCTTGAAACCCAACCCGGCATCCTCGTCCCGCCCCCGGGATGCGACGTCGCCCTGGAAGACGCCGGCGTGTCGGCGCTCGAGAACCTCCGCAACCCGCTGACGGATCTCAGTTTTGCGGACCAGAGCAACCCACTGGACGCCTTGTGGCAGAACATCTGCTTCCTTCCGCAGGTCGACCAGGACTACGACGGCATCGGCGACCGATGCGACAAGTGCCCCTTCGCCTTCGACCCGACCGACGCCGAGTACGTCGACGCCAACGGCCGCCTGTGGCCCACCGATGGCGCCGCTTGCAACGGTGACTTCCTCCCCGACAACATCTGCGAGTTGGACGAGATGAACGGCGGCGGCGACGACACCGACGGCATGGGAGGCTCCTCCTCCGGCGGCGGTGAGGGTGGCACGACCGGCGGCTGACGCCACCTGAACAGAGGGCTCTCGAAGCCCCCTGCGAAAGGCCCGGACGCGCAAGCGCCCGGGCCTTTTTCTTTGGGCCCATTGTGGGTCCAGCAACCACGAAGAAAGCCCCGCAGTCACAACTGCGGGGCTTCTTCGTCGTTGTAGGAGTCTACTTCCGACGCGTGTATCGGACCCGGCACGGAAGGCGCGGACCGACGAGCAGACGCGAGTAGTCGGGCTCGTAACGGGACTCGACCAGCTCAAAATCAAAGTTCCGTAGCAAGTGGCTCCAAACGGCTCGGAGCTGGAGTTGGGCGAACACGATGCCCAAGCAGCGATGCCGGCCACCGCCGAACGCGATCCACGACATCGGGTCCTTCTTGTCGGCGTCCCGCTCCGGACTCCAGCGCTCGGGGTCGAACTTGTTGGGGTTGGGGAACACCTCGGGAATGCGATGCGCCATCGCGGGCGAAGTCATGATCATCGACCCCTCCTCGATGTGATACCCGGCGTGGTCGAACGCCTTGAGCACCCGCCGCATCATGACGATGATCGGCGGATACATTCGGAGCGTCTCCTTGATGCACCACTCGAGTTGGGTCATCGACTTGAGGTCGTCGAGCGTCAGGTCGGTACGACCACCAAGGACGCTGTCCTGCTCCGCCCGGAGCTTGCCAATCCACTCGGGGTTCTGGTTGAGCAGGATGCCCGTCCACGCCACGGTGACGCCACTGGTGTGGTGTCCGGCGAACATGATGGCCAACAGCAGACCGGTCATCTCATCCTCGGTCAGCTCGCGCCCGTCCTTGTAGCGGGCATCCATCAGTGTCTGGAGGAAGTCCTCCGAGGAGTTGTCGTTCTTCGCTCGACGCTCCCGGACGATGTTGGCGATGAGCTCGCCAAGCCGCGCTCGCGCCTCATCCCGCTTCTTGAACGAGGGCACCATCGGCATGTTGGGCGCGAAGAAAGCCAGCAGGCTCAGACCGCCTTCCATGTCGTAGTAGAGCTTGGCGAACTCATCAGAGAGCTCGGCGCGGAACTTGGGGCCGAGCAAGGATCGACTCGACGTGTAGATCGTCAGCTGGTTGCCGACCTCGTAGAGATCGACCTCCCCCTCGTCACCCCACTTGCCGAAGAAGTCCTCGGCTTCCTCGACGAAGCCCTGCGCATAACTCCTCAGCCGGTGTTCGCGCAGCGCGTCATGAAAGAACGCCAGTTGCTCCTTCATGATCTCAGGCTCCGCGTCGTAGGCGATGCCCTTGCCGAAGATCGGCGTCATCAGCTTGTAGGTCTCCCGCAGGTCGACGTCGGTGTCCTTCATGCGGAAGAACTTCTGCTGAGCTTTGGGGCCGCTCATCATGACGCCGGTCGTCCCCGGAAGGCCGATCGAGAAGACATCCCCGAACAGGTCGCGGCCCCGTTGGAACAGGTCCACGGGGTTGCGGCGCATGTCGAGGGCGTGTCCAAGAAGGGGCAGACCGCCAGGGACTCTCGGCGGACGCGGCAACCGACGGTCAGCGACGGCTCCTTTTTTCTTCTTGGCTTTCTTCTGGGGCTTGTCAGAGGGCGGCGTGGACGTCGTGGCGCTCATGCGGATTCTTCCTCGTTTCGGCGCCCACAGCGGGCACCCAAGGCCCGGAAACCTACCGCGCACCCCAACCCCCTGCACGTGCTCTGACGCACCGCTACGTGACGCTGGTCATGACAAACGCAATAAAGCGCGCGTTCGTCCGCGCCGATTTTGCGCGTTCGCGCTGCCCGGGGTTGGACGACTCCGCTTCGCCGCGTCATCCTTGATGGGGTGTCTGCACCGTCGTCTCCACACCGCCTCCTGCCCGGCACTCCGCCGGAGCTGTTGGTGCACGACGCAACATCCCCCTGCCCCTACCTCCAAGACGCCACAGCACGACTCCCTCTGCGGCTTCCGATCCGGGCTCTTCGTCGCAGCGAGTTCGACCTGCGGCTCAACGAAGGCGACCGACGGCAAGGCCTGCTTCTGTACCGGACCGCGTGCCCGGACTGCCAAGCATGCGAGCCGATTCGTATCCGCGTAGACGCGTTCCGTCCCGGCCGTACCCAGCGAAAGACCTTCCGAAAGACGAGCAGTGTCGTACAAGCCTCGGTCGGCCCCCTCGAACCCACGCAAGAGAAGGTCGAGCTGTACAACCAGCACAAGCACGGCCGCGACTTGGCCGTTGGCGAGTCGGAGATCGACCTCGATGGCTATCGAGCTTTTCTGGGAGAGTCGTGCTGTGACACGTTCGAGGTTCGGTACACACACCAAGGGCGACTCGTCGGGGTGGCGATCACCGACCGAAGCGACGACGCCCTCTCCGCGGTGTATTGCTACTTCGACCCCGACCTCCCAGACCTTGGGTTGGGCACGTTCTCGATCCTGACCCAGGTGGAGCTCGCCCGCCAATGGGGCCTGCGGCACGTCTATCTCGGGCTCTACATTCGCGACTGCGCCTCGATGTCCTACAAGGCCCGCTTCCTCCCGCACCAGCGCCGAATCGCGGGCCAATGGACGACATTCGACCGCGACAACTCGTAGACCTCGGAAGCGGCCCAGCCGAGGACTGGCCGCTCAGGACACGAGATGCGCGCTGGCCTGGCCCCCCTTCCCGTGTGAGCATCGAGCGGCGTGATGAAGATCGACGTGCACAGCGAGGTGGGTCGGCTCGAGTCCGTCCTTCTGCACCGACCCGGAGACGAGATCGTGCGGATGACCCAGCACGACCTCGACCGGATGTTGTTCGACGACATCCTCTCGGCAGCCGAGGCGGCGCGCGAGCATGAGGTGATGGCGAATATCATCGCCGCGACGGGAGCCGAGGTTCTCGAACTCGAGGATCTTCTCATCGCCGGTCTAGCTGCCGCACCAACCGCGGACGTCGAGGCCCTCGTCGCCCGATGTTGCGCCAGCGCCGGCTGTCCAAGTGCGGCGGCTGTGCTTTCCGCCTGGCCCGCCGACAAGCTCGCCCAAGCGCTCATCGAAGGGGTGTACTGGCGTGACCTCGAGGCCCAGCAGTCGAGCTTGGCTCATGTCGCCGCACTTCTGCGTGAGGCCGACCCGATGGCGCTGCGACCCCTGCCCAACCTGATGTTCCTGCGCGACCCGTGCATCACGGTGTTCGACCGCGTGGTCCAAGGACGGATGGCGACCCCCGCTCGTGCTCGTGAGCCCGAGCTTGTCGCTTTCGCGCTCCAGCACTCCCCGAAGGTTGGAGCGCCGCTTTCGTTCGAGACCGCCGACTCGCTCGTCGAGGCCTACGACTGCATCGAGGGCGGCGATGTCCTGGTGCTCAAGGGCGACGTCTTGATGATCGGCTGTTCCGAGCGAACGCTCCCGACCACGATCGAGCGCCTCAGCCGCGAGGCGCTGTTCCCGTCGCACCCCGAGTTGCAGCGGGTGTACGCGGTCGTCATGCCGACGGCCCGATCGGTCATGCACCTCGACACCATCCTCACCCAAGTCGATCGAAGCCTCTTCCTCGGGCACGCCCCGCTGATCTCAGGCTCGCCCCGCAAGCCCGGCTTGCCCGTCGTTCGCGTCGACCGGGATGGACCCGCAGCCATCATGGCCAAAGCCTCCGCGTTCGATGTGCTCCGCGATGAGTTCGGGCGACAGACCAAGCTCGTCCCGTGCGGCGGCGACGACCCTCTGCACCAAGAGCGAGAGCAGTGGACCGACGGCGCCAACGCGATCGCCCTTGGTCCCGGCGGCATCATCCTCTACTCGCGGAACCGCAAGACGGTGGCCGCGCTGCAAGAGCGAGGATTCCGCGAACTCCACCTCCCCCTCGTCGAACCTGAGAACGAGAGAAACGAACGCGTCGCAGAAGCCATGGCCAACCTCGAGAGCCAACCGACAGTTTTCACCTTCACCGGAAGCGAGCTGTCGCGGGCGAGGGGTGGAGGCCGATGCCTCTCCATGCCACTGAGGAGAACGAAACTATGATGCCGAGATCCGAGCCCGGTCCACGGACAGCCACCCAGCCTCCTCCTACCGCCGTCGTCGCGATGGGGGGCCATGCGTTCCTCAAGCCCGGCCAACGCGGCACCTACGAGGAGCACATCAACAACGCCGCCGAGATATCGCAGGCGTTGATGGTGCTGATCGAGCGTGGCTACCGGATCGTGATCACCCACGGCAACGGTCCCCAGGTCGGCGACCTGATGACCCGCACCGAGATGAGCGTGTCCGAGGTCCCCCGCCTTCCGCTCGATGTTCTTGTCGCGCAGACCCAGGGCAGCCTCGGCTACTACCTCCAGCGGGTGCTGCTGCAGGAGCTGCACTCACGGAACATCGCCCGTTTCGTCACCACCATGGTCACCCAGGTCATGGTCTCTCCGGATGACCCCGCGTTCGGCAATCCGACCAAGCCGGTCGGGCCGTTCATGGACCAAGAAACCGCCGAAAAGAAACGTGACGAGTCCGGGTGGGAGATTGCGAAGGACCTCAACCGTGGTTGGCGACGGGTCGTGCCCAGTCCCAAACCGCAGAAAATCGTGCAGGCCGCGATGATTCGCGAGGCGGTGGTCTCCGGCAACATCGTCGTGGCTGCGGGAGGTGGTGGAGTCCCGGTCACCATCAACGCGGAGACCGGGGAGTTTCGCGGCATCGAGGCTGTGATCGACAAGGACCTCACCTCGGGTGTCCTGGCGACCGAAGTCGACGCAGACCTCCTTGTCATCCTCACCGCTGTCGATGGCGTCTACATCAACTTTGGCGAAGAAAACGCGAGTGTCTTGGGTGCCGTTACCATGGCGGAGTGTCGCCGGCACATCGACGCCGGACACTTTCCACCGGGCTCCATGGGCCCCAAGGTCGAAGCGATCTACGGATTTCTCCGACGCGGTGGGCAGCGTGGACTGATCACCGATGCTGAGAGTCTGCGCGACGCCCTCGACGGTCAGGCCGGCACACACTTCATCGGCCGGATCTAGCGATGCCTGACCTGGGCGCGGCGGCCACGAGTCGTCGCCCGCGCTCAGTCCCGCGACGGGTCGAGGACTTCACCGACCTTGGCGACGACATCCTCGACCCGGTAGGGCTTCTTGAGGAACTCCACCTCGTCGGACATGCGCAGCCAGTCCAACACGGGACGCTCCCCATACCCACTGGTGAGGATGACGCGAATCTTTGGGGCCCTACCCCGGAGCAAGCGAAGGGCCTGGGCGCCGTCCATCTGCGGCATCATCACGTCGAGGAGCACAAGGTCGATGTCGGGCCGCTCGCCGAGTCGCTTGAGGGCTTCGACACCGTTGGTCGCGGTGACGACCTCGTAGCCGGCCTCGCTCAGCGCCGCGGTGACCATCCGGCGTACCGCCTCCTCGTCGTCGACCACCAACACGACCGCATCGCCGACGGGCCGGTCGTAGACGGCTGCGAGTTGGGGGCCGCTTTGCTCGAGCTTCCGACCGCTGACCGGGAGGAAGATACGCACCGATGTGCCTCCTCCGGGTTTGCTCGTCACCCGAACCTTGCCGCGGTGGCCACGAAGGATGCCCAGCGTCGCGGCCAAACCCAGCCCGTGTCCGTCCGGCTTCGTGGAGAAGAACGGATCAAACATCCGTCCCTGCGTCTCCTCGTCCATCCCGTGGCCCTCATCCCGGACCTCGAGGCAGATGTATCGCCCCGCCGGAACATCCTCGGCGCCTTCGAGCCCCGCCAGAAAGTCCCGGTCGACCTCCACCACCGACGTGGTGAGCGTGATGACACCGTCGCGGCCCGACAGCGCGTCGGAGGCGTTGGTGATCAGGTTCATCGTTAGCTGACGAATCTGGGCACTGTCTGCGCGCACCAGGGGCAGCCCCGTCGCGAGCCGAAAATCGAACGTCGCGCCCTTGGAGACCGAGCTTCGGAGCAGCGCGGCCATTTCGCGAACCGTGTCGGACAGATTGACCGACTCGATCACGATCTTTCCCTGCCCCGAGTAGGCGAGCAGCTGCCGTGAAAGCTCGGCCGCGACGTCGGCCTGGGCTTCGAGACCGTCGAGGTAGTCGTCGGCGGACTCCCCCGCACGCAGGGCCGTCCGGGCCAGGCTCGCGTTTCCGATGATCGAGGTGAGCAGGTTGTTGAAGTCCAGCGCGATGCCGCCCGCGAGCAGACCGATCTGCTCCAGCTTCTGACCGCGTTCGAGGCGAGCCCGAATCATCTCCGCGTCGACCTGCCTGCGCTCCGTGACGTCGGCCGCCACCCAGATCAGGCTGGCGCGCTGGTGCTGCTCGAGCGGCGACACCGTGACCTGGAACGTCCGCCCCTCGTGGCGGAACTCGTAGTTGCCACGACCCAGGTCCGCCACCGCATGCAACGCACCGATGGCCAGCCCGCCCGCGGGGACATGTCGTGTGAGCGGCTCGCCGATCGAAGCCTCGGTCAGCCCGAGAACCTCCGCGCGCTCCCCCGCCGCCGACACAACCCGCAGGTCATCGTCGGTCGTCCAGACCGCGCCCGGGAAGTGCCGCATGAGCACGCTGAGTTCCTCACGAGCCCGGCGGTGCTCGGCCCGTTCGGCCTCTGCAACCGCACGCTCCGCCGCCAGTCCGCCTGGCTCCTGCGACCCTTCGCCGCGCCGCTCACGTGCGAGCTGGTTGAGTAAGCGCAGCGCCGCCCGAGCTCGCAGGTCGGGCTCTCCTCGAAGGTCATCCTCGGAGAGCTCGGCGCCGCCGCTCAAGAGCCGCTGGAGACGCGCACCTACGCGGCCTATCGCATCCGTAGGTCGATCCACGCGTTGGGACTATAGGCCACCGTACGATCCCGCGCGAGCGTTCAAACTCACTCGGGATCGCCGCCCGATTCGTCGGCAGCTTGCGGCTCGTCGCCCGCCCCTTCCGGCTCCACAGGCTTCTTGTCCGGATCCGGATCCGCGTCGTCGCCCTTCGCGTCCGCATCGTCGCCCTCGGGCTTGGCCGGTTTGGCCGGGCCGAGCAGGGTCTCGAGCGCCTCGCACTCCCAGTCGTTCTTCAGAACAGCGTCTACTTCCTTGCGAAGGGTGGCGTAGGCGTCAGGCGTTCCGGCCTTTTCGATTGCGTGGGCGGCGAGTTCGAGCACGTCGGGGCTTGTCACCCCTTCTTCCTCGAAAAGGCCTTGCCACGCCTGGACCCGGTCAGCAGGCTTGACCCCCTCGTCCGCAACGACGTCCTCCCCGGCAAAACAGAGGTTCATGAGCTGGTCTGTGATGACACTGATTTCACCGGCCGTCCTGGGCTTCCCTTCTTCGGTCGGCAACTTGGCCGTCTTTCCAGCGTCAGCAAGAGAGGCCAGGTCATTCGCCCCTCCCGCGCTTCCCGTGGGCTTTGCCTCCGGGAATGGCTCGTAGAACGGCTTGTCACGCATCAGAACGTTCACGGGACCGACCGAGACCGTCGGCACGTACGTGACGACCATCAGCCCGACGAACATCAAGCCGATGAACGGCACGACCGACTTCATCACCAACCCCATCGGCTTCTTGAAGGCGGCGGACGCGACGAACAGGTTGATACCGATCGGAGGCGTCAGGTACCCGATCTCCAAGTTCACGATGAAGATGACCCCCATGTGGATGGGGTCGATTCCCAGAGTCGCAGCAATAGGAGTCAGCAACGGCGCGATGACCAGGATGGCGGAGATGGAGTCCATCAGTGCACCGACCACGAGGAGGAACACGTTCACCATCAAGAGGAACTGCACTGGCGTGAAGTTCTTGCTGACGATCCACTCAACAGCCAGTTCCGGCACCTGCTGTTCAACGAGAAAGTCATTGAGCCCAAACGCCAATGCCATGATGATCAGCAGCGTTCCCATCAACACACCTGCCTCCGAAAGCACCTTCGGGAGCTGGGACCATGTCAGCGTGCGGTGGATGTAGAGTTCAACGACGAGCGCGTAGACCACCGAGACAGCCGCGGCTTCGGTTGCCGTGAACAAGCCGGTGTAGATGCCGCCGAGGATGAGCGCAGGGAGGGAGATGGCCCAGAAACCGTCGAGAAATGCCTGGAACACCTCCTTGAAGTCGAATCTCTCGCGTTCGCCTCCCGCACGGCCGGCGACAAAGACCGCGTAGAGCGAGAGCAATCCGGCGATGAGCACCCCCGGCAGGATGCCGGCCATGAACAACTCACCGATGTCGATCGCCGCGGTGGACCCGCCGACGATCGCAAACACCAGCATCGGGATCGACGGTGGGATGAGGATCCCAAGTGATCCAGCGGAGGTCACGAGGCCCATGGAGAAGGCGTCGCTGTATCCCGCCTTGGTCAGGGCGGGATACATCATCGAACCGATTGCGATGACCGTAACCGGACTCGAACCCGAGATTGCGGCGAAGAAGACACAGCCTCCCACGGTGGCGATGGCGAGGCCGCCCGGTAGCCACCCCACTAGAGCCTTGGCAAACATCACCAGACGGTTCGCGATATCGCCTGCGCTCATGATCGCGCCCGATACGACGAAAAACGGAATCGCCAGCAGGACGGGTTTCGTGGAGAGGTCCGCCATCTTCGACGGGAATGTCTCGAACCCGCAGATCGAATCCCGACGTAGCGTCGCGCAGGACTCGACCGTGTACCCGTCGCCGTAGATCAAGAAACACAGTGCCGCGAGCACCCCGATGATCACGAACAACGGAGAACCGAGCCCAATCATAGCGGCGAGAGCGAGCAGTAGCATCAGCGCTCCGCCGCTTGAAGACGCTTCTTGTGCGGCCTCAGGCGCTGCATGGCCTGTCGAAGCAAGGACGAAGACACCGAGCAACACGGCCAACGACAGGATTTTGGTGGTTGTGGAAAAACGGTGAGTCATCGTTGAGCCTCCTCTTCCTCGTCGGCTCCATCCGTGGCCTCGCCTGACTCTCCTTCTTCGCTCTCGTTTCCGGGCGAGTCGTGCGCATCTGTCCGGACTTGGCTTTGGGGACGAGGTAGGTCGTCGGAAACCGACCCAACTTCAGTAGGAACGTCACTCGGCGCCTGTGCGTCGCCCACGTACTTGTCGAGTTGATCCAGCCCCTCGATGGACGGTGTCTCCGGCAGCTCGCCACCCAACGCAAATACGCCACGGGCGGTGAACCGCATCGTCATCGTGAGGAACGAAAGAGGGAGAACCGCCATCGCTTGGTAGAGGGGCAGCCCCAGCCCGTCGACGATCCCACCGCGCCCTTCGGATTGGATGAACTCGTGGTGACGATGGAGCACGTAGCGGATGGACAGCCACATGAGCGCGAAACAGACGGCCGCGCTAAACAACGAAGACAAGAACACGACGTACGGCTTGAACTTCTCGGGGATTGCCCGCTGCGCGGCCTCTACCTTGAGGTGCTTGTTCTCGTGGGTGCACATCGATGCGGCGACGAAGCCGACCCACAGGGTCAGGACCAGAGCCAAGTTCGGGGCCCAGACGAGACCGTTGGGGGCCAGCACCAGGAAGAGCCGAACGAGTCCATAGGCAGCGGCGACACCCACCGTCGAGAACAGCAATGCCTTGGGCAACGCCATCTTCTCGCTTCGACCAGCGGTACGAATGCCCAACACCCCGAGTCCAACGAACGCGACCCACAGCACGTATGGGAACCAACTCTCGAGGCTCAAGTACGTCGGGTCTCCCCGTTCGATGGTCACGCCGAAATAGCTGAGGAGCTTGACGAACGCGGTGACGCCCTTGTTTTCCTCACTGGCGAACGTCCGGTAGACGACGTCGAGGAAGACGACGACGCTCATCACGATGAGCGATGCGACGACGAGCCCGCGCTCCCCCCGGAACACCATCCGGTCAATCTTCTTGAAAAGGTCCTTCACCGTGGCGGGCATGCTACCGCATAGAAAAAGGAGAAAGCCCGGGTGTCCCGGGCTTTCTCCTTTTTCTATGCGGTAGCGGCCGTCGCCCCCGGGGACTACGTTGCCTTTTTGATCCCCTTGAGCAGTGCCCGTCCGTACTTGGTGGTTCGCTTGTCGAACTTCGCCTGCACCTTGCCGGCGATCGTCTTCCAAGGAGCGAGGTCCGGCTTGTGGACGGTAATCCCCAGGTCGGCGATGTTCTGCAGGAGCTGGGGCGCCATGGCGTCGAGCTTTCGGTCCGTACGAGTCTTGATCTTCGCGAGTTCCGCCGACTCCAACCCCATGGCCTCCTGGATCTCGGCTGGCAGCTTCTCCCAGACTAGCCGTGACATCGCTACAACCGCGGGTTGCCAGCAGTGATGGGTGACCGTCCAGTCCGCCAAACCGGAAGTCCAGTTCGCGGCCGTCGCAAACAGAGCCGTATTGGTCAAACCATCGATCACCCCGGTCTGGAGCGAGGGAAGAACCTCGGTCACGCCCATCGGAACGGCTGTGGCACCGGTTGCCTCGACCGTATCGATGTGGACCTGCGACTCAAGCGTGCGAATCTTGAGCCCCTTCATGTCGGAGGGCTTTTCCACCGGCCTCGTCGTCCCAATGTCCTGACTCCCGTTCTCGGAGAACATCATGAGCTTGAATCCCCGCTCCCACAGAAGGTCATGGATGAGGGTTCGATTTGCATCCACGACCTTTCGGCCCTGCTTCGCACTCGACATGATGAACGGGAGCTCAAACACGCCCAGTTCCGGGATGATCTTCCCCAGTCCCCCGAACGATCCGGCGAAGATGGCCATGGTGCCGGCCGCAGTACTCGCAGCCACTGTTTGCTCAGTCCCGCGGGATCCGCCAAAGAAGGTCTTCAACTTGACCTTGCCGCCGGTCTTCTCCGTCATGAGCTTGCTGATCCTGGTGGCCATGCCTCCCCAAGGGGTGTCCCTTGGAGCGACCGTCCCAAGCGTGAGCGTCCAATCCGGCTCAGCCGCCTTCGCGGAACGCCCGATGAAGAACGGAGCGATCGCGGCCGAGGCGGCGGTGCCTTTGACGAAGGTGCGGCGGGAGGTCGGGAGCTTCTTGGTCGACATTGGAGATCTTCCTTTGGGTCGTTCGCGGGGCTACGGCGCGCGCGCGCCGGGTTGAGGCCAAATCAAAAACGGGGGTCCGCGTGGTCCTGGCCTGGGACGTATGCGCTGGCGCCGATCTTCACTCCTGTTCCCGGCGGCGATGGAACGTGGGGGGCGATTGAACCGGAGTCCCCCCCTTGGGATCAAGCCCGAATCGACGTTTTACCTAGCTATGTCGGGCGGTTGCATCAACGCCGCCTGGTTCCCACTATGTGGGAGCAAATCCTACAAGTCAAACGAGATCCGGAAACGGTCGCCTAAACCGCGTTCGCCGTACCGACGCCAACGAAAAACGCCCAGCCGGGGAAAACCAGCTGGGCGTTCTCGCTGCGGTGCGACCTCTTAGAACAGGTCGTCGCGGTTGGCTTTGAGCTCGGCGCCCTTCTGCATCTCGATCCGCAGCTCGGGGAGAACCTCGGGGATCGCATCCTCTTTGGACGCTTCGATCTCGGCGATGAGGGTGTCGAACGTTGCCTCGTCCTGGGTCTTCGTCGCGAGCTCAGCAGCCCAGAGCACCTTGGTGCCGACGAAGTTGGGAGCGATCTCCAGCGACTTCTTGAAGTGAACCTTCGACTTCTCGAGGTCCCCGCCCGCGAACGCAGGTGCGATCGCATAGAAGGCTCCGAAGTAACGGTGCGGTCCGCCGTAGTAGAAGGTGGGATCCAGCTCGAGGCAGCGGTCCATCGTCGCTTTGACGTTGTCCTTCTGCCCGAGCAGCACGGCGAAGCCCTTCTTCTTGGCCCACTTGCCGAGCGAAGAGGCGTACCAGTACAAGGCGGGCACGCCGTCTTTGCCGACGAGTTTGACGGCTTCGGGGAACTTCTTGCCGTCCTTCATGGCGGCGGCGAACTCGGGCGAGGCGGCGACCATGGCCTTCTCGCCCCACTTCACACCCTTGTCCATCATCTTCAGGTACTCCTTTTCGTCGTCCTCGGCCCGGAGGTAGCCGTCGGCAAGGAAGTAGTGGGCGCGGGTCAGCTTGACGAGGACCTCGGCATCGCCGGGGGTGGCCGCGGCGACCTTC
Source organism: Nannocystales bacterium (assembly GCA_050633305.1). Lineage (GTDB taxonomy): Bacteria > Myxococcota_A > Polyangia > Nannocystales > Nannocystaceae > CAJXVA01. Next base: position 127,783 of record JBOEGF010000007.1, on the reverse strand, counting down.
TCCCACTCGGCGATCGCGGCCCGGATGTTGGCGGCGTCAGTACGCTCGGCCCACTTCGCATCCCCGGCGGAGACGGTGTCGCCAGCCGCAGCAGCTGCGGCGGTGTCGCCAGCAGCGGGCGGTTCGGTCGAGCCGCCATCCCAGACCGCCTTGCGACCAGAGCAAGCGGAAAGAGCCATCGAAACTGCAACGAGGATCAGAGTCTTCTTCATCGTACGTGTGCCTCGCGCCAAGACCTACACCGCGTGGACACCGCGCGTCAACGAGGAGACGCAGAGCCGCTTGTGCTTGCAGTCGGCGGACCAGCCCGCGAACCTCCCTGAGATGTCCGGCCTGCGGCGCAAACTGGAGACGGCATCGGCGACGACGTTCTCCGCGTACGCGATCGGGGCGGCCTTCACCGCGTACTTTTGCATGTACGCGTTCCGCAAGCCGTTCGCAGCCGCCGGCTTCGAAGGGATGCTCGGCGGGGTCATCGCGCTCAAGATCGCGCTCGTGATCGCTCAGGTGGTCGGGTACGCGCTGTCGAAGTTCGTCAGCATCAAGTTCGTCTCGGAGATCTCTGCGTCGAAGCGAGCGGTCACGCTGCTCGCACTCATCGCGGCGGCCGAAGCCGCTCTGCTTCTGTTCGCGGTCCTGCCACCGGGCGGCAAGGTGGTCGCGATCTTCATCAACGGCCTGCCCCTGGGCGCGGTGTGGGGACTGGTCTACGGATTCCTCGAGGGGCGCCGAACCTCGGAGCTGTTGGGTGCGGGTCTGTCGACCTCGTACATCGTCGCCTCTGGCGTGGTGAAAACGGTCGGTGGGGCCTGGCTCCACGCGGGCGTCTCGGAGTCGTGGATGCCGTTCGTGACCGGCCTGTGCTTTGCGCCGCAGTTCGTTCTCTCGGTCTGGCTTCTGCGCCAGCTTCCGCCGCCCTCTGCAGATGATGAAGCGGCCCGCACGATCCGGCGACCGATGCGAGGACCGGAGCGACGGGCGTTCGTCGGGCGATTCACGTTCGGGCTCGTCACGCTCACGGGCCTGTACATGTTCCTCACCGCGTACCGGGACTTTCGCGACAACTTCGCCGCGGAGATCTGGTCCGCACTGGGCTGGGGAGACAAGCCCGCGGTGTTCACCGCCTCCGAGCTTCCCGTGGCGCTGCTGGTGATGGCCGCGCTCGCATCCATCTACAAGATCAGAGGCAACCGCACCGCCCTACTCGCAATCCATGGGCTGATGGCCGCGGGCACGGTGCTCATCGGCGGCGCCACGCTGCTCTTCGATCTCGGCCTCATCTCGGGCGCGGTTTGGATGGTCGCGCTCGGCGTGGGTTTGTACCTCGCCTACGTCCCGTACGGCTGCGTCCTGTTCGACCGCCTCATCGCTGCCACAGGCGCGGTCGGAACGGCGGTGTTCATGATCTACGTGACCGACGCGTTCGGGTACGCAGGCTCGGTGGGGCTGTTGCTGTTTAAAAACTTTGGCGGCGCCCAGTTGAGCTGGCTCGACTTCTTCCGCGGGTTCTCCTACGCCACGGCGGTCGCATGCACCGGGGCATTCCTCCTCAGTGGTCTGTACTTCTCCAAGAAGACGCGCAGATCCAGCGACCCTTCGTGACCGAGCGCCGCCGGGGCGCGAGGTCGCCTCGCACAGGCCCCACGAATGTGCTGTAGTCCGGCGGTGCCACTGACCCCCGGAGTCCACTGGTTCACGCCCACCCTCCCCGTCCACGTCTTCGATGCGGATGCGCCGGGACCCACCGCGGTGATCCAGGCAGGCATCCACGGAAACGAAGTCGCGGGTGTCCACGCGCTCCAAGAGATGCTCGAGGAGGAGATTCGTCCCACCCACGGTCGGCTGATCGTCGTCCCGGTGATGAACCCACCGGCGTATCGGGCCCGCAAGCGCATGCCCGAGGGCGGCCTCGACCTCAACCGGTGTTTTCCAGGGAACGCGGATGCCCCCGAGCCCGAGTACCGACTCGCTCGGCGTTTCCTCGACCTGATGCTGGACGAAAAACCCGCCCTCGTGACCACGTTGCACGAGAGTTGGAAGCGCTACGACCCCGAGGTGAACCCGTCCTTCGGCCAGACCATCGTCTATGGCGTCGAACCACGGCCACCGATCATCGATCGCGTGCTGGCGCGACTCAACACTCGCTTCACGGGCGAGCAAGAGCACTTCGACCCGCAGTACTTCCCAGTCGCGACGTCGTCCACGGAGATCATCGTCGAGGCTTGCGGATGTGTCGGTCTGTGCATCGAGACGTGGATGGAGTTCGATGAGGCCCGCCGCGTCGAGATGCAGCGAGCCGTTGTCGACTACCTCCTCGACGACGTCGGCGTTCGCAAGCTCTAGCCCGGGGGCGTCTCGGAGAGCTCGATCATCGCGTTGTTCTTGGCACGAGGCGTCGGCGCGATCACGGTTCGATTGCGACCGCGCCGCTTCGCCTCGTACATCGCCTTGTCCGCCCGTTGGTCCAACGCGGCAGGTGTTTCTTGGCCATCCCACGTGGCCAACCCGACGGAGACCGTCTGCCGCACGACCAGGTTGTCCCGTACGACGAGTGGGTGCGAGGCGAGATGTTCGCGGATGCGCTCGGCGACGCGATACCCCTCGACCGCGCCCGTGTCGGGCATGATCAACTCAAACTCCTCACCGCCTCGGCGGACGATGAGGTCCATGGAGCGAACACAGCCTCGGACGGCATCGACGAAACGGCACAACACCTGGTCGCCAACCGCGTGTCCGTGTTCGTCGTTGACCGCCTTGAACTCATCGAGGTCCATCAACAGCACCGACATTGAGCCTTCGGTCCGGCGCGCCCGGTTCATCTCGTTGGAGAGCGCGGGGACGAGGTAACGGTGGTTGTAGGCGCGCGTCAGAGCATCGGTCGTGGCCAACCGTTCCAGTTCGGCACAGCGGAGGGCTTGGCCGACGACGTGCGCAAGAACGACCCCCGCCTGCTCATGCGCGGCGGAGAAGGCATCCCGCTCGGGCGAGGACACGGAGAACGCACCGAGTACGCGCTCCCCCGCGACCAACGGCACCGACATCACCGAGCACGCCTCGAAGCTACGATCGGGGCGAAATGCGAAGCGTGCGTCGACCGAGCTATCGGGTACCCGGACGGGCTGCGCGTGCTGGACAGCCCAACCGATCAAGCCCTCGCCCTTCTTGAAAATCTGCGCAGGGTCATTGCTCCCCGCGCCACTACGAGCGACCGAGCGCAACAGGGCTTCGGCGTCGACCACCCGGATCGAGGCATGCGTCGCGCCGAACAGATCGAGGGAGAGATCGGTGACAACCTGCAGGGCTTGGTCGAGCGGCCCGGGGACGCCGAGGCGCTCGGACACTTCCACCAAGGCTGCCAACACCCGCTCCATCGATATACATCCTATCAGGGTCCATCGGTGGCGCACGCTCCTCGTGTTGAGGAGGAGCAGCAATCCCCGCTACAGGATCCGCAAAGCGGGCGGCAGAGCCGGGGGACGGACAACATCGGGCGGTGCACAGGCACCTACGGTAAGCTGACGCTCGCCATGCCCTTTCGAGGCCGACCCCTGCGCGACATGCTTTCGTCGACTGCGATCGCCATTGCCCTGGTTGCGACGTCGGTCCCGGCGCTTGCGGGAACTCCGGCTGTGGGTCTGTACCGGGTCAAGCGACCCAAAGTGAAACCAGCGGACGCCGCGGCGAAACGCGCGGAGGCCGAGGTCCGCGGAAACGCCCTGGTGGATTCGGGCGATTCGATCGCTGCAGGCATCGAGTTCGACAATGCGGCCGCCGAGCTTGGCGACCCGATCCTCTACCTCGAGGCCGGTGAGGCGTACCTGACCGGATGCGAGGAGTCGCGAAACAAAGAGCTCGCCGAAGCGTCGATCGAGCGTGCGCGCATCTCGCTCGACATCCTCTACTTCCACCTCGACAAGTCTGCCGACAAGAACTTCCGGCTGGTCGAGGCCACGGAGATCCCGGCTCTGATCGTTCGGGCCCAGGACCTGATCAAGGCCTCCGAGGCGCTGGTCGAAGAGATCGAAGCCGAGGAGGCTGCTGCCGCCGCCGAGCCGGAGGAGGAAGATGCACCGCCCTCGAAATCAACGGACGGGCGCGCAGCGAAGATCACCGGCGGCATCCTCATCGGTGCGGGTGCGGTCGCAATCGGCATCGGAGCGGCCGGCATCGCGCTGGGCGTTCGCCACCAACAGACCGCCGAGCACTCGACCGTCTACGGCGCGGAATACGACCAAGTCGCGAAGAAGGGCGAACGCGCGAACATGCTCGCGTTCGTGGGTGTCCCGACCGGACTCGTCCTCGCAGGAGTGGGTGTCGCCGTGCTGGTGCTCACCTCGAAGAAGCGTAAAGAGAAGCGCAAGAACGACAAGTACTCGGTGGTCCCGACGTTCGACCGTCACGGGACCGGCGTCGCCATCAGCGGCCGCTTCTAGAGCACAGGGGCGCAAGGAGAGGCACAACGTGACCTGGCGCCGGCAAAAGGCGCCGGCCCCCGGGTTTGCGTCCACGATCGGGCAGCGGTACACCGTACCGATGAGTGCGACCGCCGCAGTTGTGGAAACGCCGCACGTAGATCCAGCGCCGGCGTTGGATCTTCGCGCGCACGCGGACGCGGTGTTCGACGCCGTGAGCCCCTATGAGGGCGACGGTTTCCGAAACCACTGCAAACGTCTGTTCCACTTCGCCTCGATGCTGATGGCGCAGCGCGGCGTCGAGATGCCCGCGGACGTGGCCTACACGGTCGCAATGTGGCACGACCTGGGAATCGTCAGCGAGCAAGACCAGGGACACAACTACCTGCAACGCTCGCTCGCCCTGTTCGAGCGCGAGACCCAAGGCATCGACCTCGGAGAAGTCGACCCCACTACGCTGCGCGAGTGCCTCGTCTACAACCACCGCTTGCTGGCGGTGCCCGGTCTCGGTCAGGCGGCGGACTGCTTCCGGCAAGCGGTGAAGATTGAGCACGCCCGGGGATTGCTTCGGTTCGGCTTGTCCAAGGCGGCGGTCAACGCGAAGTTCGAGGAGTTCCCACGGGAGAACTTCGACCGCGTGCTCGTCGACTTCACCTGGCGCACGCTCAAGCGCGAACCCCTAACCCTGGTCCGCGGCGTCTTCTTCTAGGACTGCCCCGCGCCCGGCGGCCTCGCATCGAGGGCGGGCTTGTGCGATACGCTGGGACCGATGTCGAGCAAGACTCCGATCGAAGACGAGGCGCTTCGCACCCAGGTCGAAGCCGCCGCGTTCCGGCAGCTCGTCGAACACCTGCAGTCGCGGACCGACGTGCAGAACATCGACGTGATGAACCTGGCGGGGTTCTGCCGAAACTGCCTCAGCAAGTGGTACACCGCCGCCGCCGTGGAGCGCGGTGCACAGGTCGAACTCGAAGACACACGCGAGTGGCTCTACGGCATGCCCTACGCCGAGTGGAAGACCAAGTTCCAGAAGTAGGCCGAGCATGCATCACCACGCCGAGCGGCTCGAGCTGCGAACGTCGGGTCGGAGCACCCAAGACATCACCGCAGACGTTCAAGCGATCGTGGGGCGCGCAAACGCCGACACGGGGCTGTGCAACGTCTTCGTGCACCACACCAGCGCCTCGGTGATCCTCTGTGAGAACGCCGATCCCCAGGTTCGTCGCGACCTCGAGGCCTTCGCGTCACGCCTCGTCCCCGACGGTGATCCGCTGTTTCGCCACACCGCCGAAGGCCCGGACGACATGCCCGCCCATGTGCGAACCGTGCTCACGCAGAGCTCGCTGAACATCCCGGTCGCGAATGGCAGAGCCGCGTTGGGCACATGGCAGGGCCTGTACCTGTGGGAACATCGCGCCGAGCCACACCAGCGTGTCGTGACCGTCTCCGTCCTCGGAGCTCCCGCCTCGTAAGCCCGCCATGTTCGCTGCACGAAAACGCCTCGCTCGGTCGATGACCAAGACCATCGCCGCGTACGGACTGGTCAAGGCCGGCGACCACATCATGGTCTGCGTCTCTGGCGGCAAGGACAGCTACACCCTGCTCGACCTGTTGTGGGAGGCCCGGAAGCGAGCTCCGTTCGACTTTCAGATCACAGCCGTCCACCTCGACCAGGGCCAGCCCGGCTACGACGGCGCCCCGCTGCGCGGGTGGCTCGAGCGTTTCTCTGCGCCCTTCGAGATCGTCGAGAAGGACACGTACAGCACCGTCATCCGGGTCGTGGACGAGGGCAAGAGCTATTGCGGCCCCTGTTCCCGACTGCGCCGCGGCATCCTTTACAACACGGCCGAGCGACTCGGCTGCAACAAGCTTGCGCTGGGGCACCACCGGGACGACGCGCTCGAGACCCTGATGCTCAACCTCTTCTACTCGGGGAAGCTGCAAGCGATGCCGGCGATCTACACGACCGACGACGGGCGCTTCGAGGTGATCCGGCCGCTCATCGAGTCCCCGGAGTCCGAGATCATCGAGCATGCCCAAGAGGCCGGCTACCCGATCTTACCGTGCAACCTATGCGGCTCACAGGCGGGGCTACGCCGCGAAAAGATGGGCGAGATGCTCACCGCGCTCGAAGCGGACAACCCGAACGTACGCTCGGTCATGCTCAACGCGCTGCGGAACGTGCGGCCAAGTCACCTGCTCGACCCCGGCGTGGAGCGGGTCGCCCCGAGCTCGCGCGGCCGACTCACCGTCCTCGACGCGTAGCCTGCCCAACCTCGGGAGGCCGGCCCCTGAAGCGACGGGTACTTCGCGGGGGCTGGCTTTGGTGTCCGAGCCCTGCTCGACCGCATACTAATTGCAAACATGCGCATAAATGAGAGTTTTCACGCATAACTATGTGGCATCAGCCGGCCCCGACGCGTAGGCTCCCGTCATCGTGCGTCTCTCGGATCTCCACGGAAAGAAGCTCGGCATCTGCGTGTCGGGTGGACTCGACTCCAAAACCGTCACGCTGCGGCTCAAAGAGGCCGGCTGTGACGTCGTGTGCTTCACTGCCGACCTCGGGCAACCCGACGAGTCCAACATCGAAGACATCCGCGAGCGCATGAAGCCCGCCGGTGCCGAGACCTTCATCGTCGACCTCAAGTCCCAGATGGCTGAGGCCTGCTTCATGATGGTGCGCGCCCAGGCGATGTACGACGGGGGCTACTGGAACACGACCGGCATCGCCCGGGCGGTCACCGTCAAGGGTCTGCTGAGCGCCATGCGTGAGCACGGCTGCGATGTCCTCGTGCACGGGGCGACCGGACGCGGCAACGACCAGATCCGGTTCGAGCGCTACACCAACACGCTCGCGCCCGACTTCGGCGTGTATGCCCCTTGGCGAGACCCGGAACTGCTCGAGCAGTTCCCCGGCCGAAAGCAGATGGCTGAGTATCTTCAGGACAAGGGCATTGAGGCCAAGCTCACCAAGAAGCGGTACAGCACCGATGCCAACCTCGCGGGTCTCAGCCACGAAGCTGAAGACCTCGAGGAGCTCACGACGAGCTGCCTGATCGTCGACCCGATCATGTGCGTGTGGCCGCACGACGCTCCCGACCGCACCGAGGACGTGACCCTCCGGTTCGAAGGCGGTCGATGTGTTTCGATCAACGGCGAAGACGGTGACGCGCTCGACATTATGCAGCGGGCCAACCAGATCGCGGGCCGCAACGGCATCGGCCTGAGCAACGCACTCGAGAATCGCATCATCGGCACGAAGAGCCGCGGCGTGTACGAGGCACCGGGGCTCGAACTGCTGGGCTTCGGCTTGCGAGCGGTCTATCAAACGACGATGGACCGGCGCTCCACGGGCCTGTTCCACAGCATGTCTCGGCTGGTCGCGGAGCAGATCTACGATGCTCGCCTGTACGACCCCGGCGGTCGGGCAGCGATGGCCGGCATCGACGTGTTGGCGTCCCATGCCTCTGCGACCGTCAAGCTGGGCATGTACAAGGGCAACCTCTACTTCCAGAGCCTCACCGACTGCGACGCGTCGCTGTACAACCCCGCCGACGCCAGCATGGAGGCATCCGACGGACTCGACCCGAAGAGCAGCCAAGGCTTCGTCGAGGTGCTGCGATGCGAGGCCCTCGCCATCGCGCGCGCCGGACAGATCAAGTGGGACGACGCCTAGAGCGGTGTTCTGCGCGGAGGTGTGACGACGTGTGCGACGGTCCCGAGCGTCGTGACGTCTGCTCTCCGTGAAGAACTACGCGCTCTTGCTTTCGCTTTTGCTTGGAGTCGGCGCCGGATGCGACCTCGACATCGATGTCGGTGACGACGACGACAACGCGACCTCTGGCGACTCCGAGTCTGCGGGAAGCACCACGTCTGCGCCGATGGGCTCCGGCGCGACGTCCAGCCCGGACCCTTCCGCGGGCTCCCAGTCCACGACCTCCGGGACCTCCAACGGCTCCGGGCCCGACGGCGGCACAAGCGTGGGCTCCACGGGCATGACCGGTGCCGATGCCTCTTCCGGCTCGTTCGGCTCGTCCGGCTGGGGGAGCACCGGGTTCGCGTGCGACGACCCCAGCGACTGCGAGACTTGTTACGCGTGTGCGGCCGTCCAAGGATGCGCGTTCGAGGCCCAGCAGTGCGCCGACGACATGGAGTGCACGGCGCTCATCGACTGTTCGAACACGTGCGCGGAGTTCAGCGCCTCGCAGGAGGAGTACGACTTGTGCTTCGAGGACTGCGCGGCGGTGTACCCCGGAGGCGTCGGGCTTTTCTACGACTACGTCCAGTGCGCCGAGAACGAGTGCTCGATGTGCCTGTGAACGGGCTCCTGCCCGCGGACCTCACTCGGTCAGCACGGTGAGTTGGTCTCCCTTGATCTCGAGGGCGGCCGGCATACCGCCATAGTGTTTGGCCATCCCGACGTCGATGCGCCAAACCTTGTCGTCACACGCCGAAGTCACGCCCCGAGCCTGCACCGTATGGCCAACGACCATGCGCGCAACCTCGAGTTCGGCCAACGCGGCGTCGAGATCGGCGCAGGCTTTGGAGGTCGGCTCCGGAACGGAATAGTCCCGAAGCCACACGAGCCCGTCGGGCGCGAGCAGTTCGGCTGGAGGTTGTCCACCCTGAGACAGCCACAAGCGTCCCGCTTCGTTGAGCGCCTTCAGCTTGGGCGCGTACTTGGGCAGGACGCCGCCGTGCACGAAGACACTGTCTCCCACGACGACCGCGGTATTCCGGGTCGCAAGCACCTTGGCGTACGCCCCGCCGGGGAGAAACGCGGCGGCGCGCGAGCGCATCGACTCGGGGAATTCGCGGACGCGTGCCGCCGTTGCGTCGACCCCTGGAGCGTCCGCAAAATCCGCCATGCCTCCTGGGGTCACGTACCGGAAGTCACCCGCGGCATTCATGAGTTCGTGATTTCCGTTGAGGATGTGCACGGCGCCGCCCGCCGCCTCCGCTTCCGACTCGAGTTGCGTCAGGAGGTCGAGGATCTCCTGCTCGTCATCGCCGCGATCGAGCTGGTCGCCTGTCTGCACAAACACGCTCTTGCCTCCGCTCCAGTGGTCCGATTCGTCGATCAACCCGGCGAGCCGGAGCACACGTCGAGTCGCGTCCACATCTCCATGAACGTCACCCACCGCGACGATCCGCTCCGCGGCCTCGAAGCGAGTTGGCCGGTGAGCGCCGGACCTGCTTGGGGTTTCATGTGCGGCCACAGGCGCGGGAGTAGCCGGTGGTGGTACATCCGAAGTGCGGGACGCCGGGCCGGGTTTTGGCGTGGACGGTGCCCGAGCGGGTGGTTCAGACCAACAGCCCAACCCGAGGGCCAAGACAGTGACAACCGCGGGAGCCAGAGTGCCGAGTCGGACGTACATCAGGGGCCTCATGCTACCAGTCTCGTTGCGTAGCCTTTGCCGAGAGCGAACTGAAAACGATACGATGGTCGTCCTGTGCAGGAGCATTCCCTAGCCGCGCCCGATCGGGGACGCATCCTCGTCGTCGACGATGAGGTTCAGATTCGTCGCGTCATTCGCAAGGTGCTCAGCGCCGAGGGGTACGACGTGCTCGAAGCGAACGGCGGCACCGAAGCCCTCGAGACCCTCGCTCACAACGACGTCGACACCGTCCTCCTCGACATGCGCATGCCGGACATGACGGGCATAGAGGTGTGTAAACGCATACGCTCGACCGGGCGTCACGCCCACACGCCCGTCGTGTTTCTCAGCGGAGCCTCCGAACGTTCGGTACGTCGCGAGGCACGCGAAGCCGGAGCCGACGACTTCCTCGCCAAGCCATTCGACGAGGCAGAGCTACGCGCACGGATTCGAAACTCCGTCTCGCATAACCGGCACAGCGCCGGCATGGCGCAGGAGAGTGCACGCCTACGCATCGAGGTCGATGGCCAGACGCGCGCGCTCCACGAAGCCCGCATGGCGCTCGACCGTGCCCGGCGCGAACTCGAAGCGGCACAGGTGCAGACGATCGAGCGGCTCACCAAGGCTGCAGAGTTCCGCGACGATGAGACTGCTGCTCACCTTCAGCGCATGAGTGAGTACTCCCGACTCCTCGCGCGCAAAGTCGGGCTCGACGACTACACCTCCGAGATGATCCGAACGGCCAGCCCCATGCACGACGTGGGCAAGATCGGCATCCCCGACAGCATCCTGCTCAAGCCCGGCCGGCTGACGCCGGACGAGTACGAGGTGATGAAGAAGCACGCGGAAATCGGCTACCGAATCCTCGGAGGCTCCGAGTCCAAGCTGCTCCAGCTCGCCGCCTCCATCGCGCACACACACCACGAGAAGTACAACGGCAGTGGCTACCCCCGCGGCCTCAAGGGCGACGAGATTCCGATCGAAGGTCGCATCGTTGCCGTCGCCGACGTCTTCGATGCGCTGACGAGCGAGCGACCCTACAAGAAGGCGTGGCCGCTCGAGCGGGCGCTCAAGCTGCTCGTCGACGGACGCAACGAACACTTCGATGGCGAACTCGTCGACCTGTTCGTCGGGTCCATGGATGAGGTGCTCGAGATTCGCAAGCGCCTCTCCGACGAGACAGACACGATGCCTCCCAGCTGAGGCAGGCGCTGTCCCCACCATGCAGTCAACACGGCGAGTTCAGCCGGTTCAGTAGGCGCTGCCGCCGGGGTCGCGCCCGATGGCTTTGGCTCGGGACGCGTCCGCCTCGACCTGCTCCTGCGCCTCCACCGTGTATCGCGTCGTCGGCTCCGCGAGCAGCCGCCCGAACGGAATCGGCTCTCCACTCTCCTCGCACTCGCCGTACGAACCGTCCGACATCCGCGAGAGCGCAAACTGCACTTCGACCAGCTGACGACGGTCCATGTCGGACAGCGCCGACTGCTCGCTCCGCGCCATCTCGCCGGCGACCTTCTCGGGGTTGTCCATCGGCTCGGCCTGATCGTCCTCAGTAATCTCGACGGCCCCCCGCTCCAGAAGACGATCGCGACGGCCCAGCAAGTCGGCCTTGAGTTGCTCGAGCTGCGCGGCGTTGAGGTGCTCGCTCATGTGCCGGAGGCTATCAGCGTATGCTCGAACGATGGACGAAGAGGCACTGCGCGAGATGCTGGGCGCGTTCTCGACCGGCCGCGGCCGGCTGTGCGTGCTGACCGGCGCCGGGATCTCCGCCGAGAGCGGAATCCCGACGTTTCGGGGGCCGCAGGGGTATTGGCAGGTCGGCTCGCGAAACTACCACCCCCAAGAACTCGCGACCCTCGAAGCGTTCGGCCAGCATCCGCGAGAGGTCTGGCGCTGGTATCTGTACCGCCGCACCGTCTGCCGCCGTGCCAGCCCCAACCCCGGCCACGAAGCGCTCGTCCGCATCGAAGCCGCACTCGGCGCTCGCTTCGTCCTCGTCACCCAGAATGTCGACGGCTTGCACGCGCGGGCCGGCTCTCGTGACCCGTTCGAGATCCACGGAAACATCGACCGATACCGATGCGCCTCACGGTGCACGGACGCGACGTATCTGTTGCCTGACGACTTGCCCCCGATCGACCGGGACACGCCCTTGTCCGACCACACGTACGACGCGCTGTCGTGCCCGGCCTGCGGTGGGCAAGCGCGTCCGCACGTCCTGTGGTTCGACGAATGCTACGAGGAGGCCCTGTTCCGCTCCGGGAGTGCGTACGCCCAGGCTGCGAAGGCTGACCTCCTCATCGTGGCTGGGACCTCGGGCTCCACAAACCTACCGATGCAGATCGGCACACGCTGTGCCCGAGCCGGGGTTCCGATGATCGACATCAACCCGGACGACAATCCCTTCGGCCAGCTTGCCGAGGCCTCGGGGGTTGGGCTCACGCTACGCGCGCCGGCGGGAGTCGCCCTGCCCCTCATCGCCGAGATGCTCGCGGCCGCGTGATACGGTCCGTTCGCGGGACGATGGCCGACGAAACGTACGACTTCATCATCATCGGATCCGGCTTCGGCGGCAGCACAGCGGCGCTGCGCCTGGTCGAGAAGGGCTACCGCGTGCTCATGGTCGAGAAGGGCAGCGAGCTGAAAGCCAAGGACTTCCCCAAGACCAACTGGGACCTTCGGCGATACATGTGGGCGCCCCTGGTGGGCTTCCGCGGCCTGTTCAAGATGTCGTTCTTTCGGCACGTGACCATCTTGTCCGGGGTCGGCGTCGGCGGAGGTTCGCTCGGCTACGCGAGCACACACCCCGTGCCCAAGGATCCCTTCTTCGCGGCGCCCAGTTGGTCCCACCTCGCGGACTGGAAGACCGAGCTCGTCGAGCACTACGACGAGGCCAAGCGCATGCTCGGCGTCACCCAGACGCCGATGCTCACGCCGCCGGACAAGATCCTGAAGAAGATGGCGGCCGACAACGGCCACCCTGATGCGTTCCACAGCACAGACGTCGCCATCTACTTCGGAGACGAACCCGGCAAGGTCACCGCGGACCCCTTCTTCGATGGCGAAGGACCCAGCCGCACGGGATGCATCCAGTGCGGCGGCTGCATGCTCGGGTGTCGGCACAACGCCAAGAACACACTCGACAAGAACTACCTCTACCTCGCGCGCAAGCATGGGCTCGAGCTGCAGGCCGATACCGAAGTGACCAAGATCCGTCCTCGCGACGGCGGCGGCTACGAGCTCGACGCCAAACAAGGCCGCGGATGGTTCCGGAAGTCCGTCTCGTTCGCGGGGGCTCGGGTCATCGTCGCGGGGGGCGTCCTGGGAAGCGTCGGGCTGTTGCTCGACCAGAAGCGGGATGCGAGCTGCCTGCCCAAGCTCTCGGAGCGACTGGGACACAGCGTTCGTACCAACTCCGAGGCACTCATCGGTATCGTGTCGCGCAACAAGGACGTCGACATGTCCGAAGGCATCGCGATCGGCTCGATCTACGAGACCGACGCCGTCTCGCACCTCGAACCCGTCCGGTACTCCAAGGGCTCGGGCCTGTTCCGATTGCTCGTGGCTCCGCACGTGGGGGGCGACAATCCCTTCATTCGCATCGCCAAGCTCGCAGGGATCTGTGTCCGTCACCCGCTACAGATTCTCAAGGCAGTGACGGTTCGCAGCTTCGCGGAGCAGACGGCAATTCTGCTGTACATGCGGAGTACCGAAGGCACCCTGAGGCTCAAGCGTCGCTGGTGGGGCGGACTTGGAACCGCACCGGGTGAGGGAGAGTTGCCGACCGCATCGATCCCCGAGGCCACCGCACTCGCCAAGCAGTTTAGCCAGGAGACCGATGGGATGCCGTTCTCGATGTTCACCGAGACACTGTTCAACATCCCTACCACGGCACACATCCTCGGAGGATGCTGCATGGGCGACAGCATCGAGACGGGGGTCATCGACGCGGACCACGAGGTCCACGGCTACCCGGGGCTGTATGTCATGGACGGGGCATCGATCTCCGCCAACCCTGGCGTGAACCCCTCCCTGACGATCACGGCACTGGCCGAGCGGGCTGTCTCCAAGTTCCCGCGCAAGGGGGAGTCGGTCCCCGCCACACCCCACAACCCGGCGCTTACCGGTTAGCGGGTTCGGGATCGACCGTCCCGATGCCATCCGCGAGGGCATCGACCTTGCGTGCACCGCGGATCAAGACGAACCCTCCGATCGCGATCGGAATGCTAGTCAGTGCGACGGCAAACGACAGCCCCCGATTTTCACTCACCACCCCGATGAGCGTCGGGGAGAGCGCGTCTCCAAGCATGTGAATGAAGAACACGTTGATCGCCATCGAGCGGGCCCGCAGAGACGACGGCACGCAGGCGACCAAGGCTGCGTTGAGTGGTCCGGTGTTCAAGAACAACAGAAACTCCGCACAGAAGGCGCAGACGAACACGCCGGTCGTGTTGGGCATCAGCGGCATGGCAAGCGCGAACGGTGCCCCCAGCAGCAACCCCATGCCACTGACGGAGAAGTAGCCTCCTTGCCGCTTGGCGAAGGCGCGGTCCCCCAGCGTTCCGCCGATGATCGTCGCGAGCAATCCCGCCACGACCGTGATGCCACCGAAGATCATGTTCCCCGTGGCCTCATCCATCCCCTGCTCACGGATGAGGTACGTCGGCATCCAGAAGGCGATTCCGCCCATGGAGAACGTCATCAGCGTCATGCCGATCGTGTTGATGCGCCACGCCGGGGTCCGGAACAAACGTTTCACGCCCTCGACGAGCGGCAGCTCAGCCGCGACTTCGCCTTCATCCATCGCCCCCCGCTTGGGATGCGGGAGGAAGAACGCCACCACAGCGAAGAACAGGCCAGGCGTTCCCGCAACGAAGAACGCTGCACGCCAGCCGTAGGCCTCCCCGACCGCGCCTCCGAGCAAGTAGCCCAACGCGCTCCCCATCGGGATGGCGAGGTAGAAGATGGAGAGCTTGCGGCCGCGTTCGGAAGGCCTGAAGACATCCGCGATGATCGCCGGCGCGACGGTAGCGTAGCCCGCCTCCCCCACCCCGATCAGGGCGCGCATCGTCAGTAGGCCTCCGTAGCTCTCCGCCATCCCGCTGCCGATCGTCGCCAGGCTCCACAGCCCGACCCCGATCGCGACCATCCGGTTCCGGTTCCAGCGGTCTCCGAGGATGCCGCCAACCGGTGCCGCGATCGTGTAGACGACCATGAAGACACTGCCCAGCAATCCTCCCTGAGAGTCGTCGAACCCCAGATCGGTCCGGATTCCCTCGAGGACGGCGCTCAGCACGTACCGGTCGAGGTAGTTCAGGAAGTTGATGATCGTCAGGACCAGCAGCAACGAAAGTGCGAAGCGGCTACCGGCGGACCGACTCTTGGACCCCATCGCAGGCATAGCAGCGCGACGGGCGACGAATGTCCAGGAATCCCGGTTCAGCAGCCTTTTCGGGCGGTTCACGGTCCGCCCAGGCAATCGATGACCAAATTGTGGAGATTTCTGTCGATCCGGCCCCCCGAAGTGGCCGTAACATCTGCGGCGGGTCTGCGATTGACCTTCGAGCCCCACGTCGGGGCCCACGGACGGACCCAAAACCTCTCCAAGAGAACTCGAAAAGGGAAAACGACATGGATCTCAAAAGCATTGCCACAACGCTCGCATTCCTCGGCACCGGCGCTCTCGCCACGACCGGCTGCGACAAGGACAAGCCCGCCGTCGAGACCCCCGCAGCTCCCGCTGCTGGTGATGCGGCCGAAGGCTCCTGTGGCGCCGACAAAGCTGAAGGCTCCTGCGGCGCTGAGAAAGCCGAAGGCGGCGAAGCTGCCGAAGAAGGCGGCGAAGCCTCCTGCGGCGGCGCCAAGTAAGCTCATTTGAGCGACCGACCCGCGGCTGGCCTTCACGGTCGCCGCGGGTTTTTCTTTGTACGGTTCGAGAGTCTTCGCATGCAGCCCCAACCCCCCACCGGCGTCGGTCTTGGTCTTCGCGGCGCCTTCCTCCGCGACATCGTGCGTGGTGACGCCGACGGCAAGGTCGCGTTCCTCGAGGTCGCGCCCGAGAACTACATGCACCGCGGTGGGCGCTCGCCCAAGCGCCTCGCCACGCTGGCTGAGCGCTTCCCGATCATCACCCACGGTCTCATGATGTCGCTGGGCGGCACGGATCCGTTTCGCGACGAGTACTTCGACGAGCTCAAGTCGTTCCTCGATCGATACGGAGCGCCGTGGCACTCGGACCACATCTGCTGGAGCGGGATGGACGGTGCGATGCTGCACGACCTTCTTCCGATCCCGTTCACCACGCAGACCGCCAAGCGTGTCGCAGCCCGCGTTCGCGAGGCCAGCGACAGGCTCGAGCGACGCATGGCGGTCGAGAACATCAGCTGGTACCTGCAGCTGGGCAAGAGCAACCTGGACGAGGCTGAGTTCATCACCGAGGTGGTCGAGCGCGCCGACTGTGGGCTCCTGCTCGATGTCAACAATGTGTTCGTCAACGCGAGCAACCACGGATTCGAGGCGCACGCGTGGATTGACACAATCCCCCTGGAGCGCGTGGTTCAGCTCCACATCGCGGGACACGAGCCATGGGACGAATCGTTGCTGGTTGATACCCACGGTGCCGACGTCCGCGACGAGGTCCGGGATCTGATGTCCTACGTCATCGAACGCACCGGCCCCAAGCCCGTGTTGCTCGAACGAGACTCCAACATTCCCCCGTTGGCCGACCTCTTGGCCGAGGCGGCGTCCTTGCAGGTCGTCTACGACAAGGCCCTCGACAAACACGCTCAGGAGGCAAGTGCGTGAACGACCTTCGACTTGATTGGATGAACGCACTCCTGCGAAAGAAGGGTGCCGCCGAGGCCAGCCGGGAGGACCTGCGAGCCTTCGCCGCCGCACACGGCATCGAGGGCGACGACCTCGACGCGATCGAAGCGGTCGGCGCGGAGCGGTTCCTCGTCTACCGCACCCTGGTGCACAACCGGATGCGGAACACGATCCGCGACTTCATCCAGCGCGCCGCGGCCCGTCTTGGCATGCACCGCCTCAAGGCCGACTTCGGGGACTGGATGGAAGAGGTCGCAGCCCACTCTCCGTACCTCCGAGACGTGCCCGCAGAGTTCGTCGCGTGGGCTGCTCCCCGCTGGGCCGCAGACCCAAGCGTCCCCGACTACCTCATCGACTTGGCCCGCCACGAGCTGCTCGAGTACGACATTCTCAACGACCACCGCGGGGGCGAATCCCCGACCGGCCGCGAGCTCGCACTCGACAAGCCCTTGCGTTTCGACGGTGCGGCTCGGCTGATGTCCTACGCCTACGCGGTGCACAAGATATCCCAGGACACCGACAACCGCGACGAGCCCGAATGCGCCCCCACCCGGTTGCTCGTGTATCGCGACTCGAGCAACAAGGTCCGCTACCTGGAGCTCACGCCGCTTGCCCACGCCGTCCTCGAACAGCTGATTGAACGCCAGCAGCCGGTCGCAGAGGGACTGCGAGCAGCGTGCGGCACCCTGGGCGAGCCCCTGGATGATGAACGCCTGGGGACGGCCGCCACCCTGCTCGCGGACCTGGCCGAGCGCGGCGTCCTCCTGGGCGCAGAGGCCTAGGCCTCTGCCTGCTTCGCGGTCTCGATGTGGACCAGCAGGTCCCCGGCCGCGAGCGAATCTCCCTCGACAACCTCGATGCGCTTGATCGTACCTGCGACGGGTGAGGCCACGACCGTCTCCATCTTCATCGCGCTGAGGACGACCAGCGGCGCACCGACGTCCACCTTCGCGCCGGACTCGGTGCGAACTTCGAGCACCACCCCAGGCATGGGTGCCCCGACCGAGCCAGGGTCGCTGGGGTCGGCCCGGTTTCGGACGACCACCTCGGTCTTGGCGGCCTCGTCGGGGACGTGAATCGAGCGAGGGCGACCGTTGAGCTGAAAGTAGACCGTCCGGTTGCCATCGTCGTCGAGTTCCCCGACCGCATCGAGCTCGATCACCAGCGTCTTGCCGCGCTCGATCTCCACCGAGATTTCCTCACCGACCTCGAGCGGTGCCAGGAAAGCCCGCGTGGGCAACACAGCGACGTCTGCGAAGCGCTCCCGAAAGCCTTGGTATTCCCGCCAGACCTTCGGGTAGAGCGCGGCACTGATCACGTCCACCTCGCGGATGTGCGGGCCATGCTCCTCTCGCAGTTCTTTGCGAAGCGCGTCGAAATCGAGTGCCGGGAGGCTGGCCCCGGGCCGTCCGTCGAAGGTCTGCGCGCCGCGGACAACCTTCTCCCGCAAGATCTCGGGGAAGCCACCAAACGGTTGGCCAAGCATGCCCTGGAAGAACTCGACCAGCGAGGACGGAAAGCTCAGCGTGTCGGCCTGCTCGAGCACATCCTCTTCGGTGAGGTCGTTTTGGACCATGAACTGGGCGAGGTCACCGACGACCTTGGACGAGGGCGTCACCTTGATGATGTCGCCGAGCAACCGGTTGGCGGAAGCGTAGGCACGCTTGATGGCCGGCCAACGCTCCGCCAAACCGAGCTGGTTGGCCTGGAACTGGAGGTTCGTGTATTGGCCGCCGGGCATCTCGTGAAGGTAGACGTCGGCGCTCCCGCTCTTGAGTCCAGACTCGAACGGGGCGTACATGCGGCGAGCCTGCTCCCAGTAGTCGGAGAGCACCTGCAGCTCGGTCAGCTCGAGGTTGGTGTCGAGCGGCGTCCCTTGAAGGGCGGCAACGATGGCGCCCACCGCGGGTTGGGACGTCAGCCCGGCCATCGCTTCCAGTGCCGTGTCGACGACATCCGCCCCCGCCTCCGCGCAGGCGAGCATCGAGGCCACCCCGGCGGCCGCGGTATCGTGGGTGTGCACGTGAATCGGCACCTCGGGGAAGGCGTCGCGCAGGGCCCCGACCAGCTGCTTCGCGGCTTTGGGCTTGAGCAGCCCGGCCATGTCCTTGATCGAGAGCACGTGGGTCCCGCGCTCGACGAGTTGGCCGGCCACGTCGACGTAGTACTGAAGGCTGTACTTCGTGCGATCGGCGTTGCTGACGTCGCCCGTGTAGCAGACGGACGCCTCGATGATGCCACCCGCTTCCCCAACGGCGTCGATGCCCAGCTTGAGGTTCTCGATGTAGTTGAGGCAGTCGAAGATTCGGAAGACGTCGATTCCCAGGTCGCGGGCGGTCTGCACGAATCGCCGAACGACGTTGTCCGGATAGTTCGTGTATCCGACTGCGTTTGCTCCGCGGAGCAGCATCTGGAACGGGATGTTTGGAACGAGCTCACGAAGGTGCTCGAGTCGGTCCCACGGACACTCACGCAAGAACCTCAGCGCCACATCAAACGTGGCCCCCCCCCACATCTCCAGGCTGTACGCGGAGGACAGCACGTGGCTGGTCAACGGCGCGACCTTGGCGATGTCCATGGTTCGGACCCGCGTCGCCAGCAAGGACTGGTGCGCGTCCCGCCACGTGGTGTCCATGATGAGCAGCCCTTGGTGGCCGCGAATCGCCTTCGCGAACGCCTCGGGGCCGTCATCCAAGAAGACCTGCCGCCAGCCTTTCGTGGGAGGCTCGAGTGGAGCAGGCGGAACCTCGGGCTCGACCTTGGCCGGCGCGACACCGGAGACCCAGGGCGTGGACGGCCCGTTGACGATCACATTGCCCAGGTACGAAAGCAGTCGCTGCGCCCGGTTCCTGCGGCGCGGAAAGCGGAACAACTTGGGCGTGGAGGCGATGAACTCGGTGTCGACGTTGCCCGCGAGAAAGCGCGGATGGGTGAGGACGTTTTGGATGAACGGGATGTTGGTCTTCACCCCGCGGACGCGGAACTCGGCCAGCGAGCGGAACAACTTCTGCGCCGCGCCTTCGAAGGTGGAAGCGGTACTGGTCACCTTCACGAGCAGCGAGTCGTAGTGCGGCGAGATCGTGGCCCCGTCGTACCCGTTGCCGGCATCGAGTCGGATGCCGAAGCCGCTCCCGGGGCGGAACACCTCGATGCGCCCGGTGTCGGGCTGAAACTGCAACAGTGGGTCCTCGGTGGTAATCCGAGCCTGGATCGCAAACCCGCGGACGGTGATGTCCTCTTGCCGCAAACCGAGGTCTTCGAAGCTGGCCCCACCCGCGATGCGGATCTGAGACTGAACGATGTCGACCATGGTGACCTGCTCGGTCACGGTGTGCTCGACCTGAACCCGGGGGTTGGCCTCGATGAAGTAATGAGCATCATCGGGACCGACGAGGAACTCGAAGGTGCCCGCGTTGCGGTACCCAACGGCCTTGGCCAGCTTGACCGCGTCGGCGGTGATTCGGTCCCGCAACGCATCGCCGATCCCCACACTGGGTGCGATCTCGACGACCTTTTGATGGCGGCGCTGGACCGAACAGTCCCGCTCGAACAAGTGGAGAATCTCGCCTCTCGCGTCGCCGAGAATCTGCACCTCGATATGCCTGGGACGCTCGACGTACTTCTCGATGAAGCAGGTCCCGTCCCCAAACGCGCTGGCAGCTTCGGAGCTCGCACGCTCCAGAGCGTCGGCGAGTTCGCTCTCCTTGCGAACCACCCGCATGCCGCGACCGCCTCCGCCTTTGGCGGCCTTGATCATCAGCGGATAGCCGGCCTGCTCCGCAAACGCCTTCGCTTCGTCGAAGTCCGCGACGGGGTCGGCGGTACCGGGGATGACCGGGACCCCGTTCTCGATCGCGAGTGCGCGACCCGCCGTCTTGTCGCCGAGTCGCTCGAGGATCTCCGCAGGAGGACCCACGAACGCGATGCCAGCCTCCTCGCATGCACGAGCAAAGTCGGCGCGCTCGGAGAGGAACCCGTAGCCGGGGTGAATCGCATCGACGTCGTTCTCCAGCGCGACCCGAATGATGTCGTCGATCGCGAGGTACGCCCCGACGGGCGACCCCCCTTTGCCCACGAGGTAGGCCTCATCCGCTTTGTAGCGGTGAAGGTGAACGCGGTCTTCGTTGCTGAAGATGGCGACGGTCCGGATCCCCAGCTCGGTTGCGGCTCGGAAGACGCGAATCGCGATCTCCCCCCGGTTGGCGCACATCAGCTTTCGGATCGGTCGGCCACGTGTCGTCATCAGCTCGCGAAGTTTAGAGCACATCTCCGGACCTCACCACGTCGCCCCGCACGGGCCCGAAAACACGACCCCCGGTGGTCTATTCGGCTGCGGGTGCCCGCGCGACCGTCGCTTTGCTGGCCGCGGTTCGGTGCCCCGGGACGTCGGTGAACGTGCCGGCTTGGACTCGAACCGTGACAACGCGCTCGGAGACAGGAACGCAGAGGTCCAACACGTTGTCATCACGGGACTCCCCGATGAATGACCCAGCCTCAGCGTGGTCCTCGAAGCTCGCAGGCGGCACCGTCCGCCCGCCCACCAGTTCGAGCGTGATCGCCTCGAGGTCTTCCTGCGTCACGTCGCGCAGGGCATCGGTCCAGAAGGTGCGGACCCGTGGTTGCCCGGACGCACAAGGCTGGACCTGGGCTTGGGCGTGCACGATGTGCCCGCCCTCATCGAATCCACGCACCGGCGCCAACGCGCCCTCCAGGGAACTCCCGGTCTCGGTATGCAGCGGGGCAATCACGATGACATCGGTCGGCGGTCGTCGACGCGGATCCCCGAAGTCACCGTGCAACCACACGGTCCGATTCTCGTCCGCCTCGCTCGCCGGCGCGAGGACGGCTTCCTTGGCGAGGGTGCGTCCGCCGTCCGCGAGCAGCACCAAGAAGACGCCAGGACGAAGGCTTGCCGCGTCGACGTCCTCGGAAAACACAACCGTGATGCCATCGAGACCACCACGCGATGGATCGTCGTCCACAGCGAAGTGGGCCGAGAGCATGGTCGGGCGGGCGCGTGTCTCAGGCGTCGGAGGGACACGCGGCGGCGGCGAGAACTGGACCGACGCTGTGGGTCGCCCCGCGCATGCGCTCCCCAACACGAGGGCTGTGAGCAGCCATGCTCCACCCCATCGAATCCCGAGACAGGGTGGGGACTGGTCGCTGGGCACGAGGAGCCTCACGGCCGCAGGGTACCGCGACCCGTCGCGGGTTGCCCCCTGGGCGCGTACGGTCACGCCCATGCTGCACTTGGCCGAAGCCACTGCGCCGCAATGGGCGCCCTGGGCTGTGGAGCACATGGATGACGTCCTGTTGGACCATGCCCACTGCGAGAAGAAGGCCGCATCCACTGCGATGAACCTGATCTTCCGCTACCAGGACAAACTCCCGCTCATGGTCCCGCTGTCCCGCCTGGCGCGGGAGGAACTCGCCCATTTTGAGTTGGTCCTGGGACACCTCCGACAGCGCGGCATCGAGTTCGGTCGTCAGGCACCCAGCACGTACGCCTCCGAGCTGATGAAGGTCGTACGCCCGCAGGAGCCCCTTCGACTGCTCGATACGCTTCTGTGCTGCGCGATGATCGAAGCGCGCAGTTGCGAACGGATGCGGTTGCTGGCGGAGGCGCTCGTCGACCGAGATCCGGAACTCTCTGATCTTTACCGGGGGCTTCTGGCCAGCGAGGCTCGGCATCACGCCTCGTACCTCGAGCTCATCCGAGAACTGGGCCTCGCCGACGCCAACGCCCTCGAGCTGCGGCTGACGGAGATCGCCCGCCACGAGGCGTCCGTGATCGCGGATGCCCCGGCGCAGGCCCGCATGCACGCGGGTCACGCAGCCTCGAACAACACCAGCGCATAGCGCGAAGGGTCGCGCGGATCGACTCGGACCCGGACCCGACGACCCGGTGCCAGCCGGCCCCACTGATCGCCGGGACAGGTCTCCACCAGACGGAGCGCCCGCATGCCGTTGTCGGCCTCGGTACGGTACCCGCCCTGGTGGGGCATCATCCCAGCAGCGGGCAACGTCGTCTCGATCGTAATCGAGAGGATGTCGTGCGCGAATGGCTTGTGCTCACGCTCGACCACCACGGCGTCGAACTCGGAGCCATGGACCAGCGCGTCCGAGCGCCGATTTCGAACCCGGACCAGGGCCAGCGCGTTGTGCAGGCACGCCAGGACTGCGATCACCGCGGGTAGAGACGCGAACCCCAGGACGGTGGCTTGCACGGATGCGGGCGTCCCCATCCCCAGGATCGAGGGCGCAATCGCAAGACTCATCGCGGCGATCACGGTGGCGACGAACAGCCACAGACGGGTCGATCCCCGAAAGTACGCGTCGTCCGTCCCCGCGGCCTGAATCTCGGCCGCTGTCATGACCACGCCGACCACAGCAAGCCCCGCAAGCCCCGACCACAGCACCGCCCAAATCACTTCTTTAAGGTGAAGACCCCACGGCCTCCTGTCAACGGAGCGCGTGGTAGCTTCCAACGCATGGAAACAGCCGTAGCCCGGCCATTTCGCGTGTTGGGCATTCAGCAGATCGCCGTCGGCGCGCTCGACAAGGCCCCCCTGCGCACGCTGTGGGTCGACCTGCTCGGTGCCACGCCCAAGGGCAACTACACGTCCGAGAACGAGAACGTCGACGAAGACATCGCGGAGATTGGCGCCGGACTGGGTGTTTGTGAGATCGATTTGATGATGCCGCTCGATCCAGACAAGCGACCCCGCGTCGCCGACCCCGCCCTCAATCACGTGGGGCTTTGGATCGACAACCTGCAAGCCGCGGTCGCTTGGCTGGGCGAGCGTGGTGTCCGCTTCACGCCCGGCGGCGTTCGCAAGGGCGCGTCCGGGTTCGACGTCTGCTTCATCCACCCCAAAGGGAACGAGGCCACACCACAGGGAGGATGCGGGGTTCTCATCGAGCTCGTGCAAGCCCCCGCGGCCCTCATCGACGCCTTCGCCGCCGCTTCGCGGTAGGCTTTCACCGCACCCACGGCACATGGAATTTACCGCCGTCACTTTTACCGGCTTCGCCCGCGGAGGCCCGGAGTCGCTCAACCGCTACCGCGCCGGATCACAACTCGGCGTGCTCGCCGTCGGACGCGGTGGGTTCTCCGGCGGGGGCCTCGCCGCCGAGGTCGCCGTCGACCTGCTTCCCCTCGCCCTGTCCGGACCCGGCCCCACCGATCCCGCCGAGCGCTGGAATCTCGCAGGCACCCGAGTCCACGACGCGATCCGTCGCACCTCTTCGATCGACCCTTTCTACCGGGGGATGGAGGCCGCCTTTGCGGCCGCGCACTTCGACGGCCACCAGATCGTCGTGGGCAACGTCGGACCCAACCGCGTGTATCGAGTCCGGGGCACGACGATCAGCCAGCTCACCAAGGACCCCGTCGATGACTTCTCCGGGGCTGCGGGAGGCAATCTCGCGCTGCAGCTCGATCTCGTTCGGTTCACCCCGCAGCACGGCGACCAGCTCCTTCTGTGTACAGCGCAGACCTACCGGTCGATCCACAAGTCGCTGCTGGCCGAGATCATGTTGCAGGAAGCGCTGGAACCCGAAGTCTGTGCTCGCGAGATCGCGAACTCCACCTCCGGGGAGGACGTCGCCGTCGTGGTCGGGCGGATCGACAGCTCGGAAGGTCGACGTGGCAGCTCAGGCGCCGCGGTGATCGTCGAAGACTGAGTGGTCAGCGCGGCGCAAACCTGCAAAGCTCTGCCGGTGACGACGCTGTACCCCGAGATCGAACCCCATGCGTCGGGGCTTCTACGTGTCGACGAGGTCCACGAGATCTACTGGGAGGTCTCGGGCAACCCCGACGGCAAGCCCGTCGTGTTTCTCCACGGCGGTCCCGGCGGGGGTACAGAGCCCAAGCATCGCCGGTTCTTCGATCCGAAGAAATACCGGATCGTGCTGCTCGACCAGCGTGGTTGCGGCAAGAGCCGCCCACATGCGTCCCTGACCGACAACACGACCTGGCACATCGTCCAGGACATCGAGGCGCTCCGAGAGCACCTCGAGATCGAACGCTGGCAAGTTTTCGGTGGCTCCTGGGGCAGCACGCTCGCGCTCGCCTACGCGCAGAAGCACCCCAAGCGCGTCACCGAACTCGTCCTGCGAGGCATCTTCACCTTCGCCAAGGACGAGATGGATTGGTTCTACCGCGACGGAACTCGGATGCTCTTCCCCGACGCGTACGCGGACTTTCTCGCGGCGATTCCCCCCGAGGAACACGACGACATCGTTGGCGCGTACCACAAGCGGCTGACCGGAGATGACCCCAAGGCACGCGCCGCCGCAGCCCGTGCGTGGAGCTTGTGGGAGTGCCGAGTCGCGACCTTGATGCCCGACCCCGATCTCGTCCGTCACTGCGATGAGTCCTCGTTCACACTCGCGTTCGCTCGGATCGAGTGCCACTACTTCGTCAACAACGGCTTCCTCGAATCGAACACACAGTTGCTCGACAACATCGATGTCATGCGGGACATCCCAGGCGTGATCGTGCACGGCCGCTACGACGTCATCTGTCCGCCGCGCAATGCCTGGCGGCTACACCAAGCGTGGCCCGAGTCCAGCCTGACCCTGGTGGACGATGCAGGGCACTCGGCCAATGAGCCGGGGATTCTTCGCGCGCTCGTCAAGGCCACCGACAGCTTCGCCGACCGGCCTTTCTAAGGCCGTCCGCTGAACTTGTGCGAGGCGCCGACGTGCCTCAGAGTCGGGGCATGCGAGCTCTGTGCACCACCCTCTTGCTCTCGGCTTTGTCGCCCGGCTGCGTCACCCCGTCGGAGACCGCGAGCCCGGTGGATGCCCAGCCCCCATCGCCATCGATGAGTCCCGCAGTGGCGACCCCCAGCACTGGCCTGCATGAGACCGTCGCCCGGATCGCCGTCACGGCGCACACCGTCGAGGAGTTCGAGTTCCGACTCGACGAGCAGGGCGCGCTGATCAAGCAGGCCATCTACCACGACGACGCCTCCGCGGTTTCCGAGGTCGTCAAGGCCAAGGCCATGGAGCTGTACCCGGGCGCCACCATCGTCGCCTACGAGACCGAGTTTTACGCCGACGCCGGCATCGTCCACGAGGTCGAGGTCAAGACCGCCGATGGCCAAGAATGCGAAGTCTCCGCGACGCCGGATAGAACGCTGCGCTACCAGGAGTGCGAGCTCGAGATGGCGGACGTTCCCCCGCAGATCACCGCGGCGGTGAAGTCCGCCTACCCCGACGGCAAGCTCCTCGAGGTCGAAACCAAGAAAGGCCCGAGTCTGGATATCGTGACGGCGGAGGTCGAAAGCGGCGGCGTCGAGTACTACGTGACCATGAGCCCCCAAGGCGCGATCGAGGCCGTTCACAAGCGCATCGAAGCCCTCGTCGAAATCCCGGTCGCGCTCCCGTAGCACAAGCGACCGGCGAGGAGCGACGCAATGTCGTTCGGGGGCGGTGTCATGCAGGCGAGCTGAATCTAGGGACGCTCCCTACGGGCCGTCCTAATCTCGGCCACCGCGGGTCAGACGCGGATGTCGGCCGCGCCCGTACACACGGTGTTCCCGGTCCGGGGACATCGTTCCACCGGAGTTCGACCACCACCCCTCAATCCGGCGGGTCCGAGATCTGTTCTCGTAGCAGGCCGCGGGGCGAACGCTCGCGCTCGCAGCGGCTCCGCTGCGCTTCAGGGGTTCGCTGATCGTGCGAAGCTACGTACATCCGGAATCCGCAGTTTTTGCGTCATCGGAGCCGGGATTGGCAGCTAATCGAGCATCGCAGCCCCGGATAGGAGGGACCTCGCCCCGAGCGCTCAATTCGGAGGGCGCACCGATTGCGCTCAACCGACTCGGCCACGTTGTCGATGACAGTCCTCGTGCGGCAACAACTGCGGGGAAAAGTCATCAAGCAACGGGTGTACTCGATCAGCGCGGCAAGCGATGAGGCGGAGCTCGCGAAGGCAACCGCCTGCCGGATCGTCGAGGACTTTCGAGCCGACAGGCTCAAGATCAAACCGCTCCCTCGGGTCGCAGTGGAACTCGGGCGCCTCGCGTCATCCACCGACCCCGATATCGGCGCGGCGCTGGCGTTGGTTCAGCGAGAGCCTGAGCTCGCGGGGCGGGTACTCAAGGCGGCCGGGTCTGCGGCGTTCGGCAATCGTGCACCGCAAGACCTCGCCCAGGCATCGATGCGGCTGGGGGTCAGAGGCATGCGGGACCTTGCCTTCGCCGTCTCGCTCGCGGGCGTGTTTCGATGTCCGCCACTCGACGAGCCTGCCCAAGAAGAAGTGAAGCACGGGTTCGTGGTCGCGGTGCTGAGCAGCTACATCTGCCGAATGATGAAGATCGATGCGAGCGAAGGGTTCCTCGCCGGTCTTTTTCACGACGCGGGCCGACTCGTCGTGCTGAATGCCCTGGCGGAGTATGGTCGAAAGGACTCGCGGCTGTGGGATCCCGAGGTGGCACGTCGTGTGGGGAACGGGGCCCACGGGGCCTTGGGCACGCTGCTCCTGGAGCGCTGGGGCCTGGGAGCAACGGTGAGGGAGTGCGCACGTCATCACCACAAGCCAGGACAGAGCGACGAACCCCTCGCGACAGTCGTCGCAATGGCGGACCATGTGGATAGGCTGGGTGGGAGCTCGGAGAGCGAGCGGGCTGAACGACTGTCTGAGAACCCGTGCCCCCATGGGCCTGGCCTATCCGAGGCGCACGTGGCCGCGCTCGCTGGTGCAGCAGACGTTGCCCGCAATGACCCGATGCTCGGAGCAATCGCCGGGTAGTCGAGCGACCAGAGGCCCCCGCGCGGTGCGAAAGAAAGCATCGCAGGGCTGTATCGACTCGTCGAAGGCGTGGCGTCCCTGACCACGCCTTCGGTTGTTCGAGCTCCGCCACCGTGCGCTACTCGCAGTCGAGTTCGACTTCGGTGACATTGGGCTGAGCGTACGCAAACGGACGACGGTCGGGCTCCTCGAAGCAGTAGCGCTTGGGCTGAAGCTCAACACGAACGACCCCGTCACCCGCCACGGGCAACTGCACGCGATACTCGGACCCGCCTTTCGTCCGGGGTGCAAAATCCCGCGCGACGGAGGTGTTGGCGGTCGTCGCTTCCATCCGGACCCCCTCGGGCCCACCGTTGGGGGCCCGGCCGTGGAACTCGGCCTCGTCACCCGAGCTCACCGCGATATCGAATCGAATGTCGTCGCGGCCTGGTACATCCCCGTAGTCGTTGACGTAGTTCCATTGGACGTCGACGACGCCGACGAATCCGCCATCCTCATCCGGCTCACATCGCGCCACAACCGTGACAGCCTCGTCCACACGCTTGGGGATCGGACACTCCGTGATCGCCGGGACCGAGGCCTCCCCCTCTTCGAACATCGTCAGCCAAGGCTCAGCCGACCCACCTCCGGGAGGCATCCATGTCCCGCCCGGGAACCCGTCCTCACGCATGCTCTCGGAGAGGTACTTGCTCGCGTACTTGTCCCCGAACGAGTCCATCGCCATCTTCGCGAAGTGGGAGTTGGCCAAGGCATGACATCCCTGGGCGCAGCTGGACTCCGCAGGCTGCAGACGCAGTCGCTCCCGGAAGTTGATCTCCCACGCCGGGTCCTTCACCCCGGACCGGTTCGCGACCGTCCCCGCCGCCTCGTTCGCCACGTAGCTCGAGCCGACGGCACGGTATTGACGGTGGACCAGCTCACCACCCTCCCCAAAGATCTCCTCCTCGGTCCATGCCGTCCGTCCCTCGGGCAGCGGGTCAGGCAGAAGTGATTTGTACCGGGGGTCCGTCTGCTGGATGAACCGAGCCGCCATGACATCCTCCAAGCCCACACCGTCGGGCAGCTCCAGCGGGTAATCGTCGCTGGTGAGGACCTGCCCCATGTAGCTCGGCTGCAGCCACGGTGTCATCACCCAGGGGTCGTTGTTGGGGTGGCAGGATAGACACGAGCCCGGCATCTCCTGCGGTGGTAACCAGGGTGACAACTCCTCCTCCGACGCCACCTCACTCGAAAGCTTGGGCAAAACGTAGGGTTCGTCGACATCATCGTTCGCCCCGAAGAAGAAGCACATCTCACCGGTGACGGTGTTTGCCCCGATGAGTCCATTGCCGATGAATCGGTTGTAGTCCGGGCGATCGCCTGGCGCCCCCCGGCACAGCCCCACCCATTGCACGTTGGGGTTGTCCTCGCTCTGATACTGGACGAGCGTCGACCCCACGGAGCAGGCGAAGTCACCACCAATGCTGGGGAAATCGCAGCTGTAGTCATCCTCGGCAGCCCTGCGTGCGAACTCCTCCTCATCGCGGCCTCCGCCAAATCCAAGCAGGTATCCGTCCACAAACACCGGGATCCTGGTGACGTTGGTGCCTGGGCTCGGGTTGGCTGGGTCGCAGCTGATCTCCGGGATCGTGCCAAGGACCGCCTCGCATTGCGCGACGTACTGCGAGAGTTTGTTGCCATCATCGATGGGTGCCGGTGGCTCACTGAGATAGATCGCGTCGTTGCGAGCCGCCGAATCGCCCTCACAGCCGGCAACCGGGATGATCACAACAAGCATTTGAGCGAGCAGAGGGATTGAACGTTGGGTGGAGGTGAGTTTGTGCGCTTCCATTGTGGTGTTCCCGCCCGCCGCGTCTGTCGTCCCTACGAACGAGCTCGGTGAGCAACCGACCACCTGTGCAAAAAGCGGTCCCAACATTGTGGGCAGTCGAGCCGGCCCAAGTCCCGGTGGCATTATCGCTCGAATACGGCCCCGGGGCTGCCCCCCGGACCTGCGCGCACGCCGATCAAACCGACAGTCGACCTGCCGCCGGGCCTCCGCGTTGTTTGCGTATTCCGCCGGCTACACCCAGTTTCGGAGTTCGGCCCACGGGCTCTGCAAGCAATATCCCCGTCCCTAATCCGCGACAGAACGCGTCCCCATATGGTCCGACGGCTCGACAGCTGGAAGTGACGACGAGATACCGATGCCGGACGTCGGATAGTCGAACCGTTGACGCTGAAGTCGAACGCTGCAATCTAGAACACAGTTCTTTTGGCGAAATCACCGTTCTATGACGGTTCGGGGATCTTTGCCCCTGGCTTCCAGCTCTGCGACCTGTCCGTACGTGAGCCTGGACAACCGTATCGGAGGTGTTCCCCTGTCTGCGAAGAGTGGGACCGCCGGGGGTCATGTTTTTGACAGCCGCGCCTCGCCGACGAATCGGAGCCCGTCAACCGGAGCGTCAGTCAGGCCAGCACGAATCGCCACAGCGACCGCGGGTCAACAGTTCGTCCGCGAACGATCGCGTGCATCGGACGCACCTGACTCGGGCGCCTCAACGCGGGACGCGAGAGGCCGGGGTCCGCAGAAAACTCACCGGTTGCGCAACGACGATCCGAGAGAATAGAGATGAACGCTCACGACAATCCGGGTGTCCGGAATGTCGATCTCTCGAGACATTATAGAAGTGTCTTCGCGAGCGACCGCCGTCGCTCGCGACTCGGGGGGTGCGCAGTTCAGCGTCCGCCAGCGTCACGGAAAAGAGCACCAATTCGAGCAGCCCTACGCTCTGGGCAGACCTTCAGCCCACACCTCCGGCCCCGCCCTCACCCTCCCCTGCGCAACGCAGCGAACAGCCACGAGGAGCAGTCTGCCCCCCTTCGGAGCCTCCGGCCGTGCCCCTGCGCCTCGTTTGCTCCGTGCCTGCTGCAGGCCCCCGGAGCGTTGCCCCCGCGTGTCGCCCCCACGCACCCATCGGCTCCGCGCCGACGCATTCCTACCATTCCGTCCACCGAGGTCCATCGTCGACCGAACGAATAGAAGCACTCAGCTCTAACCATTTTGTCTACAACACCCCCTACAGGGGCATCTCCGGGGGGCTGGCTGGCCGATCCCTGAGGAGAAGCGGGTCAAGAATGATGAATGCCACCCGGCCCAGATGCGGACACATGAGGAGTTGACCATAACCGGGGTTACCCTTATGTACATTAATTCAACTCAGCGAAAGCCGCACACCGTTCGGCCGGCCGTTGTTCACTTGAGTCCAACCAAGCCAGGAGTTCGGCCTCCGAGCTGGCATTCGCAGACAAGGCAGCACCACCCGATGGACCTCCGATTGTCCCAGTCGACACCTCTCACATTCCCCCGCGCGACCCGCTTCGCACTATTGGGGGCACTGGTTTCAGCACCGGTGGCTGGCTGCTCGGATGCAGACGCTCCTCCCGAGCAAGACATGACCGACACCGAGGGCACAGAGACCGGCGACACCGACCCCGAGGTTGAAGTCGATCCCAGCGTTTTCTCAGACAAGGAAGTCGAGATCATCCTGGCGTGGTTGGGCCCGATGCCGGACGCCCCACCACCAGATCTGAGCAACGCTTACGCCGATGACCCCGCCGCCGCCGCGCTCGGATTGAAGCTGTTCTTTGATACGCGGTACTCTGGAAACGGGGAAATCTCCTGCGCGACGTGCCATGAGCCCACAGATGGGTTCGGAGACTCACGTGCCAACACCTCCCTGGGGATGTCGGTCACGGGACGGGCATCCATCGCGCTCTTCAATGGCGCATACGGTGCGGCAGCCGAGAACGAGACGAACTGGCAGCTGTGGGACGGTCGAGCCGATAGCCAATGGGGCCAAGCTCTTGGGCCGCCCGAGAGCGCCGTGGTGATGGGTGGCACCCGATCTGGCATCGCGCTGCTGATACTCGACGAGTATGCAGAGGAGTACGAGTCGGTCTTCGGGCCGCTCCCGGAACTCCGCGACGCTGCCGGGGACCCCATCGTCGACCCCGCGCTCAAGCCGGGCGAAAAAGAATGGGATGCGCTGCCCGAGGACGTGCGTGACTCGGTGACCGAGGTGTACGTCAACTTCGGCAAGGCGCTCGCTGCCTACGAGCGTCTGCTGGTGAGCCGCGACTCACGGTTTGATGAGTTCTGGCTCGCCTTGTCGAACGGGGATACCGAGAACGATGTGCTGACCGAGCAGGAACGTCACGGCCTACGTGTGTTCATTGGGAAGGGCCGGTGCCTCGGATGTCACAGCGGGCCGAACTTCACGGACAACCAGTTTCACAACATCGGTATCGCGCAAAACGGGGAGAACATCCCCGAGAACGACGAAGGTCGTGCAGCTGGAGTCGGAAAGCTCGTCGGCAACGGCTTCAACTGTGCCAGTGAGTGGAGCGACCACCCCGATCCCAGCCAATGCGCGGTGCAGACCCTCGAGGGCGGAGAACTGGGTGCATTCAAGACCCCCACACTACGCAGTGTGAACCTCACGCCCCCGTACATGCATACCGGGAATTTCGCCAGCCTGGAGGCCGTCATTCAACAATACGACCTTGGGGGCTCAGCAAACGGAAGCTTCGATGGCGCCCGAGACGAGTTGATCCGGCCATTGTCGCTCGACGCACACGAACGGCAGGCGCTCGTTGCCTTCTTGGGGACCCTGGAGGGCGCCCCGTTGGACGAATCACTGATGGGGCCACAATGAGTCATTGGAGAGACAGGAAGTTCAATCCATCCGCGTGGGGTCGACGGGTCTCGGTCAGTTTTGCGGTGGTCACGCTTCACATCACCGCGTGTCTGACAGCAGGCGAGGCCGCGGCATCGCCCACCAGCGGTGAGGACGACACCCAGCTCAGCAGGGAGGTCACCGACCCCGTGGGCGTCACTCAGGATTCGTCGAGCCAGGCCCAGAGCGATGCAGACAAAGCCAAGGAGCTTCGCGCCACCGCGGAGGAGTGCTTCTTCGAGGAAGACTACGAAGGTGCACTGGAGGCGTTTTCCGCCGCCATGGAGCTGTCTCCTCACTCGACCGACCTCTTCAACATGGGTCGGATTCACGAAGAGATGGGGGAACTGCCCGAGGCGCTCCTCCGCTACGAGCAGTTCGTGACGCAGCCGAGGATCCCGCTCGAGGAACGGGCGGCGGCGGCAGACCGCATCGAAGTCCTCCGGAAACTGGTCCAGGAGGACGCGCCCGACTCGCCAACGGCCTCGGCCCGCCCCGACGGCATGGACACGCGTGCTGACCGAGACTACGAGGCCCAACGTCGCGGCCAAACCCGTCTGTTCGCAGCTGGAGTCACGCTCGCAGGACTGGGAGGCGCGCTCGCCGTCGGCGGTGGCGTGGGATTCGGCATCGTCGCGCGACGGAACAGCGACCGAATTGATGACCTGTCGGCCGGCCAAAACCCAGGCCGCCTCACGCTCCGAGAGGCCGAAGATCTTGAAGCCCGAGGCCGGGACTTCGAAGCCATGCAGGTCGCCGCGATCGCGACCGGTGGCGTACTTGCCGGAGTCGGCGCCATCATGGCCGTCATCGCCCGTCGGCGGCTCGACCGGACCGAACGCAACTACGCCCAACTACGCAGTATTTCCCCCGTCTTCTCTTCCCAGACCCTCGCCCTCCAGGCCCGTTGGAGCTTCTGAATGTATTCGCGAGTACATGCCATCACAATCGCAGCTTGCCTCGTCGGGGGTTGCTTCTCTGCCGATTTGGACACAGATGTGTCCTCGGTCTTTGTCTGCGAGGAGGACATCGAGTGTCCCGTCGGTCTTTCGTGCGCAGGAGGCTTATGTCGCTCAACGGAGGACCTGACCGGGCCCAGTATCGAGATTCTCGACCCTCCGATGCTCGAAATCTTCGACATCGGGAGCACCACGGTGCCCCTGACCGTCCGGGGGAGCAACTTCGAACTCACGTCGGTGGAGGGCGAGTCGCAAAATGCGGGCTACATCGAAGTCTACCTGGACGGAGAACTCGTCGACGCGATTACCGGAGGGACGCTCGAGAGCGGGATCGACCTGCCGGGCATGGCCGCCCCGACAGCGCCAGGGCTGCACCACCTCGTGCTGTCGGCCCGCCGACTCTCCGGTGAACGGTTCGAATCCCCCGAATCCGAGGCACACGTCGCGTTCTGGGTGGACGATGGAGAGGAGCACGTGGGGATCCTGTCTCCCGCCCCGGCGTCTAGGGTGCAGCTCGGTGAAGACGAGATGGAGATCGAGATCGCCGCGTTGAACTTCACCTTCGTCAACCCGGGATTCATGGCGCCTTCGGCCACCCCGGGGGACCACGAAGGATATGTGCACCTCTTCGTCGACTCTGACGTCCCAGGGTGTCTTCCTGAGTGCAACTTCGACTATCAGACATCCATCATTCCGCAGGGCCTCTCTCGCGTCAATCGACTTACTGCAGAGCAGGGGCTCATTCTCCCCGACGGCGTCGGGACCGTGAAGCTCCAGATCGTGGCGCAAACGACGGCGAACCTCCCCTATTACCAATCCGAGGATCCAGTCAAACTGGTCTACGACGAGGTGCCTGTCCAGTCGGTGCTCGGGGGTGGCCAGTGAAGGGTGCCGAACCCGACACGCCCCGGGGGCAGCAGGACGCCCCGGGACACGGCCCTATGGTCCTGTTCGCGTCGATTCTCTGCCTGGGCTGCTCCGAGCCCGATCGGGCGATGCGAGCCAACGGCGAGATCGAGCAGAGCTCGGACGACGAGTTTGAGGTCGAGGTCGACGAGGAGGAAGTCACGGACGAATTGATGGGCTATCGGACCAACCTCGTCCCGTACGAGGGCGAACCGGAACACGCCGAAACCCATGCAGACGCGGCGAGCGTGCTGATCTGGGGGACGGCAGACGTCGAAGACTTGTTCCATTCCATCGACGCGATGGACCCCAGCCAGTCAGTGCAGTTCGAGCCCGGTACGACGTTCGTCAAAGAACACTTCAACGAGGAGGGCGAACTTTTTGGCGTCAACATCATGTTCAAGGGGCCCGAAGGCTACGACCCCGAGTATGGGGACTGGGTCTGGCTCCGTGTCCGCGGAGACGAGGCGTCACACTTTGGTCGGGTCGAGTTTTGCCAGGACTGCCACGCCGCAGCGGTCAACAGTGACTTCGTCGTAGGATTCGGAAAGAGCGAGTAGTTTCAATGACCAAGCCCGGAAGCCAGTCGGCGGAGCCCATTCCCTTGCGGCCGGAGGCTCGCGCCGGAGCGCCGCAAGCCGGCGAGGTCATCGCAGATCGGTACACCGTGTTGAGACGCATCGGACGAGGAGGCATGGGAGATGTCTACCTCGCCTCGACCGACGACGACCGACCCAACGTCGCGCTCAAGATGCTGTCGGACCGATGGGTCGACCAACCGGACGCGGTGGCCCGCTTCGAGCGAGAGGCAACCCGTCTCAGCTCGGTCGAGCACCCCAACGTCGTCCGCTTGCACGGCAGCGGGGTCGACCGCGGACGTCCCTACCTCGTCATGGAGTACGTGGATGGCGAGTCCCTGAGCGACTACCTGGAGCGCAAGGGGGCGTTGACGCTACGCGAGTTCGTCCCCATCGCTGCGCAGATTCTCAAAGGCATGGGGCACGCCCACCTTCGAGAGATGATGATCCGCGACGTCAAACCGTCGAACATCATGTTGTGCTGCCGCAAGGGCCGCGCCAACTTCGTGAAGTTGCTCGACTTCGGCCTCGCCAAGTTCACCAGCAAAGAGCCTCAGCTCACCCAGGGCCACGTGCTGGGAACTGCAGGCTACTTGGCCCCGGAGGCGATTCGGGGGGAGGAACTCGACCTCCGTGTCGACGTCTACGCCATCGGCGTCGTCTTCTACAAGATGCTCAGCGGCGTGCTTCCGTTCGCAGATTCAGAGAGCACCACGCTTCTGTACAAGACGCTGGACGAGGTCCCGACCGCGCTCGAAAAGGTCATCCCACAGGGCCGCGAGATTCCGGAGGCACTGCTGTCCCTGGTCTCGGACTGCCTGGAGAAGGACCGGTCGCGGCGTCCCCTCGACGCCAACATCATTGTGGAGCGATTGATCGACTCGGTGCCCGCTTCCCTGTTCCGGCTCCCCACCGCCGAGCTGTCCTCCCGGTCTCCAGGCTATGGAAACAGCGGGTTGATGGAGTTGGTCCGGGTCAACCCGAGTTCTCGTTTCCCGTCGGGTGCCCTGACCGAAGAAGCGCCGACGCGGGAGAACGCACCGCCGCCACGCACGATGCGACGGCTCGCGATCATCGGCCTTGCGGTACTCGTTCCGCTGGTCACCGCGTCCGCGATCGCCTTCCTGGAGAAGCCCTCGACAGCGGCGGAAGAGACAGCTGCGAGCGTCTCGCCGTCCTCGGTCGTTCCACTTGCACAGGAGCACCCCACGAAGGACTCGGTCGTTGGCTCCGAGGCTCCTCAGCTGAGCTCACGGACGATTCCCGCCGCGGAACCGCCGGCTCGAACACCAGCACCATCGGCGCAAGTCCCAGACGAAGAAGATGCACCCACGCCGGTGGCGACCGCCGAGAGGTCTCCGCAACGCAGCAAGTCGAGGTCCAGTCGTCGTCGTCGACGCGCCCAAACGCCCGATGCAACGCCGCCCCCCGCCTCGCCCGAGCCCGTCGCAACGCCGGCCCCCGAGGTTCCAAAAGCCGAGGCACCGAAGCCGGCCCCCCTCCCCGCCGCCGCGCCGCCACCTGAGCCCCCTGCGCGCAAGGCGGGCCGAGACTCCGTGTTCCTGTCTGCCGACCGCGACGAGTCTCGAAAGTCGCGCAAGTCGAGACCGGGCCTGCTCCCGGCCCGCTAGGGGCCCCGCGAACCGAGGCCCCAACCGGTACGGCTCAAGCGTCCAGAGCGTTCAGGACGAACGCGTAGATGAAGGCGGTCTCTTCGTACGCTGCGTAGCGCCCCGAGGGTCCGCCGTGACCAGCCTCGAAGTGGGTGCGCAGCAGCAGAGGGTTCGTCCCGGTCCCCACCGCCCGGAGCCGAGCGGCAAGCTTGGCGGGCTCCCAGTACGACACTCGGGGGTCGGACCACCCTGCGAGTAGCAGCATCGACGGATAGGCCTGTGCCTTCACGTTCTCGTACGGCGCATACGAAGCGATAAGATCGAACGCCTCGCGTTCGTTGGGGTTCCCCCACTCTTCCCACTCGACTACCGTCAGCGGGAGCGTCTCGTCGAGCATGGTGTTGAGCACGTCGACAAAGGGCACGTCGGCGACGGCAACGTCGAACAACTCGGGCCGCTCGTTGACCACAGCCCCGATCAGCAGGCCTCCCGCGCTCCCGCCGTAGATGGCGATTTTCGACGCGATCCCTTGCTCGCGCAGCGTTTCTGCGACCGCGATGAAGTCTGAGAACGTGTTGGTCTTGTGGAGGAGCTTGCCGTTCTCGTACCAGGCGCGGCCCTTGTCGGCGCCGCCTCGGACGTGGGCGATGGCCACCCCGATCCCGCGACGGAGCAGGCTGACGCGCGTACTGCTAAACGAGGCGGCGTTGTTCGAACCGTAGGCTCCGTAGCCCGTGACCCACACCGGAATCGCTTTGCCGAGGTCTTCGCGACGGCGGACCATCGAGACAGGTACCTGTTCACCATCCGGCGCGGTCACCCACAGCCGCTCGGTCACCACGGTGTCGGGGTCGAAGCCGTGCACCGGTTGCTGCTTGCGCAGGGTTCGAGTCCGTGCCTGGAGGTCGTAGTCAAAGACCGAACTGGGGACCCCCATCGAGGTGTAACCGAACCGCAGGGTTTGGGTGCGGTAGCTCGGGTTGGTGCCGACCCAGGCGGCATACACGGGGTCGGGCATCTCCAGGACATGCTCCGAGCCGTCCGAAACCCGGCGAATGACGAGCTCGCGCAGCGCATTGCGACGCTGGACGATCACAAGCCAGTCTTCGAACGCCTCGACATCCTCGAGCGTGACATCCTCCCGGCACTCGAGCATCGGTGTCCAGACCCCCGGTGTGTCGACGCTGGCGCGCTGGATCGCGAACGTGGGGGCGTCGAGGTTGGTGAGGACCAACAACGAATCGCCGTGGTGCTCGACGGCATACTCGACATTCTGACGGCGAGGGGCGACGCATCGCGGCGCGCTGGCGGGCTCCCGAGCCTCCAGCAGGTGTTCCTCCGACGTCACCTGACTGTGGGATGCGATGACGATGAAGCGCTCACTCCGCGTCAGCCGGATCCCCACGAAGTACGACTCGTCGAGGTCCTCGTAGATCAGCGTGTCCGCGCTGGTATCGGTTCCCAGCACGTGCCGCCACACCTGGTAGGGGCGGTGCGCGTCGTCCATGCGCAGGTATAGCAAGGAGGTGCCATCCATCGCCCACAACACCTCATCCGCGACGTCCTCGATTCGTGTCGCATGTGTCGTCCCCGTTCCGAGGTCCCGGACGAACAGCGTGTAGCGCTCATCGCCGGAGAGGTCGACCGTGTAGGCGGCGAGATCATGGGTCGTGCGAATGTCGAGGTCTCCCAGCGAGAAGAACTCGGTGCCTTCCGCCAGCTCGTTCTCGTCGAGGTAGACCTCCTCCTCGCCAGCTTCCTCCTCCGGACGCCCCAGTGCCAAGGGCCGGCGGCAATGCACGGCGTAGTCTTGCCCCTCGACCATGCGCGAGTAGTACAGCCACGCCCCGTCTCGAACGGGAACCGATTGGTCGTTCTGATCGATACGCGCCAGCATCTCGTCGTACAGCTCGCGCTGCAGCGAGGCCGAGCCCGCGACCATTTCGTCGGTGTACGCGTTCTCGGCCTCGAGATAGGCCCGGACCTCCGGGTCCTCTCGGTCGCGCATCCACGCATAGGGGTCTTCGCGGGTGATGCCGTGAGTGGTGACCGAGTGGGCGCGCTTGGTGGCTACAGGGGGTTGTGGCATCGCGCTCAGCTCCCGGACATCCAACGGCTGGCTTCTTTGGCGTAGTAGCTGAGGATTACGTCCGCTCCCGCGCGACGAATCGAGGTCAGCATCTCGAGGACCACCGCTTGTTCATCCAGCCAGCCGCGCTCGGCTGCGGCCTTGAACATCGCGTACTCACCGCTGACCTGGTAGGCGGCGATGGGAAGCGTGCTTGCCTCGCGCAGCGCGGTGATGACGTCGAGATACGCCATCGCCGGTTTGACCATCAGCATGTCGGCGCCCTCGTCCTCGTCGAGGCCAGCCTCTCGGACGGCCTCCCGCACGTTCGCGGGGTCCATCTGGTAGGTCTTCTTGTCACCGCCGCGCGGAGCAGAATCGAGCGCCTCTCGGAACGGACCATAGAAGGCGGACGCGTACTTCGCCGTGTACGCGAGGATGGAGACCTCGGTGAAGCCCTCGTCATCGAGCGCATCGCGAATGGCCCCGACACGCCCGTCCATCATGTCGCTCGGAGCGATGATGTCCGCGCCCGCGCGTGCCTGCGAGACCGCCTGCTTGCACAGAACTTCGATCGTCTCGTCGTTCAGGATCCGACCGTCGGGCGCCACAATGCCGTCGTGTCCATCGGAGGAGTAGGGATCCAGCGCGACGTCGGTGACGAGCATCAACTCGGGCCAGCGATCTTTGACGCGCTTGAGAACGTCGGGGATCAGCCCCGCGGGGTTGTACGACTCGTCTCCGGTACTGGTCTTGAGCTCATCGGGGATCTTCGGGAACAACGCGACCATGCCGACCCCCACGTCGACGGCCTGCTCCAGCTCGCTCATCAGTCCGGCGATACTCAACCGACTGCAGCCAGGCATCGACGTGATGGGCTGGTCGTCGTCGCCTCCGTGGACAAACAACGGGTAGATGAAGTTCTCCGGGCCCAGGTGGGTCTCGCGACACGCCGCTCGGATCGCGGCAGACTTGCGGTTGCGACGAGGTCGTTCGCGGAGGTCGAGCGTCATGGCGGCATCGTCGCGGCTGCGCCCAGCGGACGCAAGCTCCGGCGGTGGCCGACCCAACGTGAGTCAGCCTCCGCAAACCGCCAGGGCAGCTCGCGGTGCTCGGGCAACGCGTAGTCGATACCGATTCGCGGCCCCACCAGCAGTGCGGCAGGCGGCGATCCGGGGCCGACCTCGAGCCCCGACCTCGTGGTGACGTCGTGATCGGACCAGCTCGTGTCGAGCGCCAACGCTTGGCCGACCTTTCCGGGCCCATCGAGCAGCGTCGAGCCACGGCGCCCGCCCCGACGCGTCGTCACCACGTCCAGTCCATCCACGGGTTCGCACGCCCGAATCAAGACCGCCTGCGCTTGGCCGTCTTCGCCCGTCACCAGGTTGAGCAGATTGTGGATGCCGTAGCAAAGGTAGACGTACGCACGGCCGGGTGGACCGAACAGCGGCTGGTTGCGCGCGGTTGGGCCCGTCTTCGCATGACAAGCCGTGTCGGGAGGCCACTTGTATGCCTCGGTCTCGGTGATCCGAAGAACCACCGACTCGTGGTGCAGGGTCCGCCCAATCAAATCGCGCGCGACGTCAACGACATCGCGCGCGAAGAATTCCCGTGCAAGCGGCTCAGCCGCCACCGAGCTCGATCGAGTTCTCGTAGTTGGGCGTCTCCGCGTTGTTCATGTCGTACCAGGCCATGGTCATCGTGGAGCCGTCGATCTCAACCCAAGCAAAGCCGGGCGTTTGATCGTCTTGGTACAGCACCGGCGGGTTGTTGTCCCGATTCTCGAAGTCGGTGTTCTTGGCCGCCGAACCGCTGACGATGAAGTTCGTCCCGCAGGTCGTGGGGTGCCACTGCATGTTGTGGTCGTGACCGCTGAAGTACACATCGACGTTGCCGCAAACCTCGTCGTTGACGAAGTCCTCGATGTTCTCGCCGTTGACGATCGGGACAAAGGACACGCCCTCGTAGTTCCCGGCGTTGCCGTGCCGGCCGTTGGAGATGTACGGATGGTGCGCGAACACAACGGTGTGTTGGCTGTCACTCGCGGCCAAAACGCCCTGCAGAAACTCGCTCTGGTCGCCGACG
Organism: Nannocystales bacterium; assembly: GCA_050633305.1. Classification (GTDB taxonomy): domain Bacteria; phylum Myxococcota_A; class Polyangia; order Nannocystales; family Nannocystaceae; genus CAJXVA01. The sequence goes on along the minus strand of JBOEGF010000007.1, from coordinate 87,479 downwards.
TTGTGGTTCCAGAAGAGCTGTGCGGAGTCGATCGAGACGAACGTGACGTGCGCCGCCTCGAACGCGTACCACTCGTTGGGCAGCGTCCATTTGTCGCTGAACTGCGAGTAGTCGATCTGCGCCTGACTCTTGAACCACTCGTTGCCCAGCGTGCCGTAGTCGTGGTTGCCAAGCGTGATGTAGAACGGGAGGTCGAGATCGGCATACGGCAGCTCGAACTTGTCCTGGAACTGGACGTCCATCGAGGAGTCGACGCCGACGTCATAGAAGTTGTCCCCCAAGTACAGCGCGAACTCGCAACCGCGCTCCGCGCAGACCTGCTCGACAACATCGGCCACCCCGTATTGGCCGTCGTTCCCCTCGCCGCCATCGCCCAGCGCGATAAACCGAACCACCGTATCGCCCGGCTCTCCGGTCGTGGACGAGGAGCTCTCGCTGCCCGAGTCGTCCGCGGTGGGGTCCGTCGGGTCCGTCGGGTCTGTCGGGTCCGTCGGGTCCGAGTTGCCCGAGTTGGAGTCCTGCGTGTCGACGCCCGTCGGCGCCGTCGTCGGCTGCGGGTCACTGGTCCCCGCCTCTGCTTCGCCTGCGGAGGACGACCCACCGCCCGAACTCGTTGCCGCGCCATCATCGCAAGCCACGCAAAGCAGGCCCGCACACCCCATCAACCACCATCGCATCATGGACAAGGACTCCTGCAACGACCCTACGACATCCACAGACACGGCGGCAACCGGCCTGGCGAGAGCGCATCGTACGACCTCACGCCGCGCGGCTCAGGCCGCACGCCACGGCCACGGCGTCCCGGTATCGTGACCAATCCGCGAGGGCGCGTTCCATCCCGGCCACAGCAGCGGCGCGCGCGTCCGCCCCTACATGATCCAAAATGATGTGCCACGCCGAGGCGCGATGCTCGCCCTCGACCTCCCGATGGACCTTGGTCAGCTCCAACGCCTCGAGCGGGAGGCCATAGTGCTTCACCAGCGGGTGGTCCTCGAGCGGAGGCTCGGGGCGCTTGGGCTTCGAGGCATCGAGTTCCCCGCGTTCAAACGGAGTCCCCTCGACGAAGATCGTCGTGACTGCGGTCGCCGTCTCCCAGCCGTGCTCGTTCGTCAGTTCGTCCAGCGTCGCGCGGTAGCTCGCAGCCTCGGGGAGGAGTTCGACCGCTTCAAAGCGGGCGAGATCCATACCCAACCCGCGCGGGTACTCCAAGAACAACTCGGCATGCGGCCTTCCTCGTGTGAGGCGCCCGGTCTCCTCTTCGTACAGGTTCTCGGCCAACTCCCGACGGACCGCGCCAACCGGGCATCGCACGTACGCGCGTCCAAGCAGCTGTGCAAAGTCCCGAATGTAGACGGCGTACTCCTGCTCGAGGTGGATGTGCAGACGGCTGGCGGCAACCTTCCCGGAGGTAAAGCTCGGCCACGCCCAGTGCACCTTTCGCTCCATCACATCGAGCAACGCCTCCTGAAACTGCACCCGATCCATGGATCCACAGTAGCAGGATGGTTTCGTCGCGGAGCGCTTCCCTGCTCGGGTTCGGACGAGCCGGTGGCACGATGTGGGCCGCGTCGCCCATCCGCGCGCCGTGGTCGACGCTGCGGGCTGCAGAAGCGGCCCAGACGGACGAAGTCCGAGTCATGCTGGTGCTCGCGCTCGCGCTCTCGACGACTCCGCCTCTCGCGGATCGTCCGTACCGCGCAGCTCCCCGTCTCCCGCCCGCTTCCGCCCTCGGACAGATCAACCGGCCCCAGCTGGCTGGCCCGGTCCCAGCCACGCTGTTCCTCAACTTCGATGGCGCGGTGCTCAACGACAACGCGGAGGACGCCCGCAACAACGGGACCCTGATCGGTTGGAAAGGAACCTTCGACGCGTACGGAGACGGCCCGAAGCAGACGGCGATCATGCAGGCTGTGCGTCAGGACTGGCTCCCGTTCAACGCCACGATCACCGACACGAGACCGACCACCGGTGACTACACGATGGTCATGGTGGGTCCCACGAACTTCACCGACGGGTCGCTCGGGATTGCACTGCTCGACTGCGCCAACAGTTGGACGTCGAACAATATCGTGTTCGCGTTCCATCACGCCGACGACGGTTTCACGGCGGCCGCCACCGCGACGACGGTCAGCCAAGAGATCGCGCACTCGTATGGTCTGGAGCACGTCGACGACGATGCCGACCTGATGTACCCGTACAACAACGGCGGAGACCCAGGCTTCACGAACACGTGCCACCCGGTCGTCGAGGCGGCCGGAATCGGCATCCTCTGCACGGAACAACACGAGGGTTCCTGCGGCTATGCCGACCAGCAAAATGGCCATGCCGAGCTGATGCGATTCGTCGGTCCCCGGCCGGCGGACATGAGCCCACCGTCCGTGCGATTCACAGCACCCCAGTCCGGTGACGAGTTCGCGGCGGGCGAACCGTTTGTCCTCGCCGTCGATGCCAATGATGACGATGGTGTCGTCGCGGTCGAGCTCCTCGCAGCCGGAGAACTCGTCGCTGCCGACGATGCTGCCCCGTTTTCGTGGGAGGTGACCGGAGCCCCGCCGGGGACCTACCACTTTGAGGCCGTCGCCTACGATGCCGCCGGAAACACGACCACGACCGACATCCTGGAACTGATCGTCTACTCGACCGAGGAGACCGACGGAGGGACAGAAACCGACACCGAAGGGTGGGAAACCGAAGGAGAAACCCTAGCCTTCGGAAGCACCGGGGACGACGAGGACGGCGACCTTCCTCCGGACGCCGTACTCGATCGGCAAACGATCCCTCCGGGCGAAGATCCCTTCGACCCGTTCGGGGGAGACTGCGACTGCAGAGCCGATGCACCGACCCCCTCCGCTTTGTGGCTGTTCTTGGTGCTGCTCGCCGCGAGACGGCGCACCTGAGCGCTGCCCGCCGCAGTACTTGTCCAAGTCCACCTTCACGACGGTATCGATCGTTTTGGCATCCACCGCCCCTTGTGCGGCGAAGTATTCTCTCCCCCGCTGACGCGCCCACCGAGCGAAGCGCTGCCCAGGGGAAGCTTCGCGTACAACTCGCCCTCGTAGCTGATGTCGATGGTTTCGAGCGATCCGGAGGTCCACTCCGGGGGCAGATACGAGCCCTGCGCCCCTCGGAAGCTCTCGCTGCGGCCCTCCTCCACGACGGACAGCTTGCAGCGAAGCTCGACATGTCTGTGGCGTCCCACTCGATGATGAAGGGACGCTTGTGGTTGTCAGGGTCGCAGGCGTCTTGGCCAGCGGTCGCCCTCGGTTGAAGCGGGGTTCCGCTAGGCCGAGGGAAGAATAGCCTCGAGCTGCGCCGTGAGGTCGGTGTCCATCGGGTCGACGTTGGACTCGTAACGCGCGATCACGCGGCCTGAGGGGTCCACGAGGAACTTGGTGAAGTTCCACTTGATCTCCCCCTTGATGCCCTCGGGAGTCTGCTCTGTAATCGTGGTGAACAGCGGCGCTTTGCTTTCGCCCTTGGTCGCAACCTTGGCAAACATCGGGAACTGCACGCCGTACTTTTCGTCGACGAAACCGGCGATCTCGTCCTCGGATCCCGGCTCTTGCCCGCCAAAGTCGTTGCTCGGAAACGCAAGGACCTCAAAGCCTCGAGCCTTGTACTTGGCATAGAGTTCCTGAAGGCCTTCGTACTGAGGCGTGTAGCCGCACTGGGATGCGGTGTTGACCACCAACAAGGCCTTGCCACGGAAGTCGGCCAGGCTCTTGTCCTCCCCTTTGATCGTCTTGACCGTATGGTCGAGGACCGGGCCCTCCGCTTGGGCGGCCTTCGGGGCGTTGGAGTTGGCCTGGGCCTCGGGTTTCGCCGCCGCCTTCGGGTCATCGGCTTTGGCCGCCACAACCTTGGCCGCGCCCGCCTTTTTCTCGGGCCCCTCCGTGCCGGAGTCACAGGCGGACAGAAGCACCAAGAGCATGAGCGCACGGTTCATGGGTCGGGTATGGCCCGCGCGCGTCCGATCCGCAAGCGTTCTAGGACGCGAGAGCGTTTGCAGTCACGCGGTGGCGGTGTTCGAACATCTTCCGCAGCCGTGGGACCACGACCCATGGCGCCGCCATGCGACCCAGAACCCCCAGCGGTGGGGCGTAGGTGATCGCGTCGACCAACCGCGAGCCGTCGCGGTGGCGTTCAAAGCGGTGCTCATGCCGCCACAATGCGAACGGGCCCTTGCGCATCTCATCCACGAACAGCGCGTTTTTCTCGTAGGCAACATGCTCCGCGACGACCTCGATCCAGATCGGACCGAGTCGTTGCTCGAGCCGCGCCACCGCCCCCACTTCGAGAGAGGGCGCCGGCTGCACGTTGCGCACCGGCTCCCACGGCGGCATCAGCAACTCGAAGACGTCCGCGCGTTCGTGAAACGCGAACAGGGCCTCGACAGACGCTTCAAAGACGCTCGCGTGCACGAACTCCATCGCCCAGACCCTAGCAGTCGACCGCCGAAGTCCAACGTCGAGGGCGACTGCCACCACCAGACACCTTCCTATGGCGGAAGGCCGCCCTCGCGATTCAACACGGGTGACGAATCGGCACAGGCCTCGAGACGACGAGACAGGCTGTCGGGGACCGACCGGCATCGAGACGCCAAGTCTGCAGGATCACATTGAGACCGCGCTTGGGTCCACCCGTGCACTGGTACCGGACCATGCGAACGTGGATGTTGTTGGCCCGACTTGGCGGAGTCGCCCTCGCACTTGGGTTGTTTGCGTCCGCAACCGCAACTGCGGCAGGGACCGGCGCCCTGTACCAGGTTGAGCCCGCGAACCCTCTCGCCGCCCGGGCGCTGGCCGAAGAGGACGAGGAGAGCCCCAGCGTCGCCGACCACGAGGACGGCGAGCTACAGCGGCGGAGACGGGCCCGAGAGGCGGCGGTCACGACGATTCTCGGGCACAACCCGTTCTGCGACGACTGCCCGCCGCCTCCTACAGAGACCACGCCGGGTGCGCCTCCACCTGCCGCACTTGCGACGACAACACCGCCCGCCGTGCAGATCCTCGCCACGATGGAGTCGACCAACCCGGAGCACTCGTTGGCCACTGTCTACGACCCACTGCGCGGAACTTGGGCCGCAGGGCTTGGCGACGCGCTGGGGCCGGGAGTCGTCTTGGCGGCGATCGGTCCTGGACACATCACGTATGCCAGGGGAGCCGCGACCGGAGTCCTGCAGGTCGGCGCTCCGGCCGAGGCACCGGCCCCCCCCAAGGCCCGACCTCGAAAACCAACAGGCGCGAGCAGCTCCAACCCCCCCTCGGCCCTCGCCGGCCGGGTCAAGTGTGACGCCGGCTCTCACTGCACCATCGAGCGCTCGGTCATCCAGGAGGTCTTGTCCAATCCGAGCAAACTCGGGGGCCTTCGGGCCTTTCCCTCGAGCGGCGGCTTCAAGCTCGCCGGAGTCCGGCGGGGCACGCTCGCCCACGAGCTTGGGCTACGGAACGGCGACGTCCTGACCGAGGTTGGGGGAAAACCGCTGGACTCGATCGACGACGCCCTGGCTCTGCTTCCGCTGCTGCGCAGCGCCTCCAACGTGCATGTCACCCTGTCGCGAAAGGGGAAACCGATCACGCACGAGATCGAGATCGTCTAGCCCGGACCTCACCAGACTCACAATCAAGTCCCCTTGCATCCATCTCGGCGCCGCATGGCGTCGAGAATGGATGCGCTCTACCATCGCGATGTGATCTCGCGGGTCGTCCGAACTGTGCTCCAACACCCGCGCGTCGCGGGGGTTGTGTGGGCATGCGTCGTCGCCACCGCAGCGCTGGGCATCCTTCAACTCCGGGTCGATTTCTCGTCGACGGCGTTCTACGGCGACGATGCCGAACCGGTGTCGGAACTCGAGGCGTTCACCGACCGTTGGGGCCCCGATGACCGCACGCTCGCCGTGGTCGTACGCTCGCAGGCCGACCTGCTCACCTCACCCGGCCTGGCCACGCTCTCTGACATCGAGGAGCAGCTGTTGGCAACCGACGCCGTCGCCTCGACCACGTCCCTCGCTTCGCTTCACTCCCCCGGTTCACACGAAGGATTCGCGCAACGCTGGGACGACGCCGACGAGCCGGAGCGCGCCCTGGCTCGGCTCGCGCTCGATGCCAGTGATGCGGTGCCGCTCCTGCTGAGCCGTGATCATCGCAACGCGGTCGTCTCGGTCACCCTCCACGACAGCACCGACGACTTGGCCGCAGCTGTGGACGTGGTCGGCCAGGTCCGAGAAGCCCTCCGGGCCCCGCACGATGGCGTCACGTTGGAGCTGGCCGGCGTGCCTGCGATTCGAGCGGCGTTCTTCGAGCTCACCGTCCAGGACCAGTCCCGCCTCGGCCCACTCGCGCTGCTGATCGCGGTCGCGGGGCTGTGGCTCGCAACCCGAAGGGCCCAGGTCGCGTGGGTCGCAGCCGTGGGCGCTGGCATTCCGCCCCTGCTCCTCGCCGGGCTGATGGGCGCCACCGACTCGCCCGTCGGGCTCCTGACCCAGGCCCTGTTCACGCTGCTTCCGATCATCGCGGTCGCCGACACCGTGCACGTCGTGTTTCGTGTGCGCGCGGTCGCATCCGCGCTGAACCTGCCCGCCACGAGTCGAGCCGTCCTGGAGGAGGCCTTTGACGACGTCGGGTTTGCGTGCCTGCTGACCACCGTCACCACCGCGGTCGGCTTCGCCTCCATGCTCGTCGCCGAACTGCCGCTTCTGCGGGCCTTCGGCCTGTGGGCAGCGCTCGGGGTTGCGGGAAGCTACGCGGTCGTCCTGACCCTCCTCCCGGTGGTGCTTTCCCATGTCGATGTCGGAGCGGGTGATCCTGAGGGTTCCGCTCGTCTGCGCCGCCTCGCCCAGGCCTGCACCCGGCGGCCAACCTGGGTGCTCGCCGTCGCGCTGGGCCTCAGCCTCGGGAGCATCCCCGCGGCACGGAGCGTCGTGGTCGACAACCACCTTGGCGCGTTGTTGCGAGGGGACCACCCGGTGCGCGAGGCGGCCGACCTCCTCGACGACGAACTGGGAGGAACGCTCACCCTCGAAGTCGAACTCGAGTCCGCGACCCCGTGGTCCGCGAATGCTCCCGAACTCTCCACGGCCCATCGTGCGCTCAGCGCCCTGCCCAATGTTCGAGCGGTCCGACCGCCGGATACCCTCGATCGGTGGGCACGCCTGGTCGTCCACGTCCCGGATCTGGGCGGGCGAGCCTTCGCGCGACTCGAGGAAGATGCCGACGCTGCGCTGCTCGAGCTTGGCCTGGACGCACGCACCACCGGGACGGCATCGGTCGCGTACCGCGGGGTCAACCGCATCACCGACGCGTTGCGCGTCAGCCTCGGGGGTGTCTTGCTCGTGGTGGTGATCCTGATCGGCGGCCTTCTGCGTTCGGCAGGCCTCGCGCTGCGTAGCCTCTTGCCCAACATTCTGCCACTCCTGCTCGGCTACGCACTGGTCGGTCTCGCCGCGTTGGAGCTCGACCCGATCGGGGCCGTCATTCTCACCGTCGCCCTTGGCATCGCGGTCGACGACACGCTGCATATCTTGGCCGGCTTCGTTCGAGCTCGCTCCGCAGGCGCCGACCCTGCAGCCGCGGCAACACATGCGGTCGCGACCCGGGGCCTGGCGATCGCCGTGACCTCTGCGGTGCTGACCACCGGACTCGCCGTGAACACCCTCAGCGCCTTCCCTCCGTTGGCCGTTCTGGGCAGCTTGGGGAGCACCGTGATCGCGCTGGCCCTGCTCGCCGACGTCACGCTTCTTCCGGCGCTGCTGGTGTGGCCTCGGTGGCCCAGCGAAGCGCCCGCACCTCACACGGGATCCGGATCCCAAGCAACAGGGCCGCATTGAGAAACGTGGCTACGACGGCCGTCCAAGATGCCCCGACGGCCAGCGGAACTGCAGCCAACTCGAGCGCGACCGCGAGGTAGTTGGGGTGTGGCAAGAACCTGTAGGGACCGCGAGCGATCGGTGCGCGCCCGGCGAGCACCAACACCCGCGTGTTCCACCTCCGACCCAAGGTCCCGATGGCCCAATACCGGAGGCCCTGTGCCAGGCCGAAGACCCCCACCCACGCCCACCACAGCTCAGGGAGCGTCGCTGAGCTCCAGCCCTCCATGAGCCAGCCCACCATCCACCCGCCGTGCAGCACGAAAAACAACGGGTAGTGGCCAGCGCCAAACTCCGTCGCTCCCTGGTCCCGCGCCCACGCCTCGTTTCGCTTCGCGACCCGTAGCTCGAGCATGCGTTGCACGAGCAACACCGCAAGCAACACGAGAAGGAGGACCTCTACGGAGTCCACTGCAGCACCACGCCCTCCGCAGAGAATCCGGGACCGAGTCCCAACATGAGGCCGGTCCCCGCGGTGTTCGGAAGGTTGTGAAGGAGACGCTCGAGGACGAAGAGCACCGTCGGGGAGGACATGTTCCCGCAGGTGCGCAGGACGTCGTACGCGTCGTGAAGCGCGTGCGTATCCACGCAGAGCGCCTCTTCGTAGGCCTCCAGCACCTTCGCCCCCCCGGGGTGCAGGACGAAGCGATGGAATGCCTCGGGCCCCAACCCCACCGTGCTCGCGGCCTGCTCGCGAAGCTGCGGCACGACGGCGCGTACGATCCCCGGAATGCTCCGCGCGAAGCGGACGCGCAGACCCTCGTTCACCACGCTCCACCCCATCACGTCTTCGGAGTCTTCGAGCAGACGCGACACACTGCCCGTAACTTGAAGCCCGCCCTCCTGTGGGCCCAAGACAGCAGCCGCGGCCCCATCACCGAACAACGCGGTTGCGATCAGGTTCGCGCGAGTGCGGTCGCCGTGGACGAACGTGGCGGAGCAGACTTCCGTCGCGACCAGCAACACCGGCTTGCGGCGGGCGACGACGAGGTCGGCCGCCCGAGCCACACCGGCGGCTCCGCCCGCGCATCCCAGGCCCCACACGGGCAATCGAACCGCGGACCTGGGCAAGCCGAGCCGCTCGATCAGGGCGCCATCGAGGGAAGGCGTCCGAATGCCCGTGCTCGAGACAAACACGACCGAGTCCACATCACCCGGCGCAACGCAGGCCCGGTCCAACGCCTTCTCGGCGGCCCGTGTGGAGAGTTCGAGCGCAGCCTCGCAGTAGACGGCATTTTTCTCCGCAAACGTGTGGGGTTGCGCGTACCAGGACACGGGTCGCACGAGGTGCCGCTGCTCGATGCGCGTGTTGTCAAACGCAGGCAACAGCCGAGCGAGTGCGGGCAAACTCCCTGCGAAGAAGTTGGCCGCAAACGCCTTGGACTCCTCCTGCGTCACGGTATGGGACGGGCACGCGGTCCCCACCGAGAGTACCCGAGCACTCACTCGGAAGCCTCGGGGTCTGGTTCGGGCGTGCGGCACGTGTCGCGGAACACATACTGGTCCAACCGCTTGCGGTGTCGGCTGGTCCAGTCGATCGACGGTCGCTTGGCGTCCTCCTTGACGTAGCCGAGGCGATAGACGGCGATCAGCTCGAGGTCGTCGGGCACGTGAAGCAGGTCCCCGATCTCAGCCCAAGCCTCGGGGAACTCCATCGGAGTCGATACGAACTGAATGCCCATCCCCAAGTCCACCGTGGTCAGCCAGATGTTCTCGATCGCCATGCCGAGCCCCAGCAGGCTGTAGAACCCGCTGAGTTCTTCCTTCTTGTACTCCTCCTTGGTGAGCATCGCCGCAAGTAGCAAAGGAGAGCCGGCCACGAGCTTGGCGTTGTCCTTGCCAAGGGTCTTGGCCACCCCAAGCTTGTTCATCAACTTTGCGCCCAGTGGCGTGAAGACCTGCTTGATGAACGGCTTGAGCGGACCGGGAAGCTGGTCGATGAAGATGCCGTCCCGCTTTTCGTCCATTTCCGATTTCGAGAACCGGAAGTACTTCTTGTAGCGCGTGAAGAATCGCCCGCCTCCCATGAGGTCGCCCATCGTGCGCCCCGCAATCTCGGAGATGGTGCCGCGCAGGGTCGGGTCGGTGATCAAGACGAAACGCCACGGCTGCGAGTTGAAGTGACTCGGAGCGCGGCTCGCCGCCTCCATCAGCCGATGCTGATGTTCGAGCGTCACCGGCGTGGGCTCGAAGGGCCCGTTGGTGGTTCGGCGGCGCAGGATGACGTCACGAAATTCCATAGGAGCTCAAAGGGCGGCGGCAGCGAGGTAGCCGGCGAACCCAAAGGTGGCGAGGGCGGGGTGCCAACCGGACCGGGTGGGAAGCCATGGGATCGCCGCGAGTGCGACGAGCGTAAGCAGCAGCCCGGGGTGAAACGCCCAGATCGCAGCCGCGATCGCCGACGCGAAAACCAGCGCGTACAGCACATGGTGCCACAGCCCAAAACGGGCCCCCGCAAAGCGAGCGGCCAGTCCCACGAGGAGATTGACCGCATACAGGGCCAGGCCGAGCTGAAACACCCAGGTCATGTGCGTGCCGAAGGTACCTGCGCAGCCGCGCGAGCGCACGAAACACCACAGCCCCGACCGCTGTGAAGTCGATCCAATCGCGTCAGTGCCCCGTATCCTTGGCACATGGGACCCGCTCGATGGAGGACACTCGCCTTGGCGGCGATGCTCGGCGGATGCGCCGCCACGGCCAACACGCCGGTCCCGAGCCCACCTTCGGCGGCTGCTGACCGCGTACCGACGCAGTGGACTGCGTGGAGCGCCGAGGCGTTCGAGCGCGCCCAGGCCGAGGAGCGCATCATCCTGATCAACGTCGTCGCGTCGTGGTGTCACTGGTGCCATGTCATGGACGAGGAGACCTACGCCGACCCCGAGGTCGCAACGCTCCTGCGCGAGCACTTCGTGACACTCCGGGTGGACTCGGACGCGCGACCGGACATCGCGGAGCGCTACCGAGCCTGGGGATGGCCCGCGACGGCCGTGCTGACGCCGACCGCCCAACCGGTCCTCGAGCTGCGCGGTTTCCAGAAGCCGGAAGCGTTTGCCTCCATGCTTCGCGAGTTGGTGGCCGAGCGCGACGCGGGCCGTCTACGCCGCCGTTCACGACCCCGAGCCACGCCCGTTGCCACCGCTTCCGCCGATCTCGAAGCGCTGAGGGTCGACGCAGTCGCCCAGCTCGACCGGTACTACGAGGCCACCCAGGGCGGCTGGGGACAGAAGCAGAAGTATCCGTTCTCCGAGCCCCTCGAACACGCACTGTGGCGCGATCGGTTGCACTCGGAGACCGTGTGGCGCTCCCGCGCCAACCAGACCCTCACCGGGCAGGCTCGGCTGCTCGACCCGATCTGGGGCGGGATGTACCAGTACTCGCTCCGGGGCGACTGGGACCACCCACACTACGAGAAGATCACGGCGATTCAGGCGGGCGCGCTGGCTTCGTTTTCCATCGGAGCCCGCGTGACCTCCGACCCGCGCTGGCTCGATGCCGCGCAACAAGTCCGCGGCTACATGAACACGTTCATGCGTTCGCCCGCGGGCGGCTACGCGACCAGCCAGGATGCGGACTATCGGCCCGGTCACGGCGACGCGGTGCCGGGGATCGAGTACTACGCCATGCCCGACGACAAGCGCCGGGCGCTGGGAACACCTCGGATCGACACGAACGTCTACGCCGACCTCAACGGCCTGATGGTTCGCGGGCTCGTGGAGTTCTCGATCGCCGCAAACAACCCCGAGGCCCTCGCCGACGCGGTGGCCACCACCCGCCGGTTGCTCGAAACACACCAGGACGAGGGCGGCTTGTTCCGCCACGGGGCCGACGACGAGCAGAGTCTCCGTTATCTGCGCGACCAGGCCGCGATGTTGTGGGCCTTGATGGCGCTGCACCGGGCCACCGCAGACGACGCTTGGGTGCGGGAAGCCACCGCGGTGGCCGATGCCATGCTCGCTGCATTGCGAGACCCCGACACGGGCGGGTTCTTTGCCCACACTCCGGACCCCGCTGCGGTCGGCATCCTGGCCGAGCGACGCATGCCCCTCGAGGAGAATGCCTTGGCAGCACGCGGACTGCTCCGACTCCATCGTGCGCTGAACGTGCATGGCACAAGAGCGACCCCCTATCTCGAAGCGGCGAGCGGCGCGGTGCAAGCCGTGGCCCCGCTGCGGGAGGACGAAGGCCGCATCATCGGGACCTATGTCCTCGCGCTCGAGGAACTGACGCAGCCTAGCGTCGACATCACCGTCGTCGGCCCCGCGGAGGACCCAACGACCGATGCCCTCCACCACGCTGCGCTCGCCTACCCGGAACCTCGCGGTCATGTGGAGCGCTCGCTGCCCGGAGAGCGCTATCCGGATATCGGCGTGCCCGCGGTCTACCTGTGCACCGCCAATGCGTGCTCCCCCCCGATCAAGGACCCTGAGGGGTTCTCAGAGCGCGCCGACGCGGTGCTCGAGCTGTCCCTGCCCCCAACGCCGTAACAGACGCGCGAGACGTCCCGGTCGTGCGTTCGCACAACGCGGCATCCGTCATCCTGCCAATACCGCCCCCACCACCGGCGGGGATACGTTCGCGGTGGCTGGACCATGACTCTGCATTGCCGTCCCCTCCCCTCGCTCGCCCTGCTTCGAATCCGTGCCGCGTTCGCCCTCGGACTCGTTGTCGCTGCGCTCGGTTGCGGCCCCGACGGAACGCAAGTTCCTGCGGCCTGCACCGACTTGCTGGAGTGCTGCTCCGAACTCGCCGACGCCGAGGCCTGCGAGCGGTCCTACGACGCCGCCCTCGAACTCGACGACCATGACGCCGCCGCACAGGGCTGTGCTGCGGCGGTCTCGGGCGCGCAAGACCTCGGTTTTTGTGGAGGAGACGGGACCGACGCTGATCCGGCAAGCGCCTCCGGAGCAGACGCTTCCGACGGCACTGCCCAGTGTCAGGCGCTCCGATCGTGCTGCATGCAGATGGCTCAACCCACGGAATGCCTCACCTCGGCCGCCGAGTACCAAACCGATCCCCAAGGCGAGACACTATGCCGCGAACTCCGGGAGGTGTTCATTGAGGCCGGACTGTGTATCCCGACCGAGGACGACGACCTCGCATGCAGCGATGGGATCGACAACGACGGCAACGGCTTCACCGACTGCGACGACTTCAGCTGCACACGGGCTGAAAACGTGACGGTCTGCGAAGGCATGGTGGAGAACACCGACGCCCTGTGCAGCGACGGCATCGACAATGATGGCAATGGGTTCACCGACTGTGACGACTTCGACTGTTCGATGAACAGCGATGTGTCGGCGTGCACAGAAGCCCCGATGCCCGGGGCCGAGAACACCGACGCGGCATGTTCGGACGGTGGCGACAACGACGCTGACGGCTTCATCGACTGCGACGACTTCGACTGTTCGTCCCCGGGGGTCACCGTCTGCAACGGGACCTCACCCAACGCCGAGTCCACGAACTCGGCCTGCGTCGACGGCCTCGACAACGACGCTGACGGCTTCGTCGACTGCGACGACTACGACTGCTCGATGAATCCCGAGGTGACGGTCTGCTGAGGCGGCGTGTTCACGGGGCCCCTCCGCGCCTCACGCCGGCCCGCATCCGTGTCCGAGGGCGCCGCCCCCCAATTCACATCACCCCATAAGCAGCTGGAATCAAAGGGCAATACAAGACGGCGAATTCCGTGTTACCCACGTCGTTCGAGCCCTAATGCGCGTGCCAACAGCCCTCGAACCCCTCATGGACATGGGCATCATCGAAGAGGTGGTGCGCCCGTTGATGAGTGGGAAGGAAGCCCAAGTGTACATCGTCGTGGCCGGGGGCCAGGAACGGGTCGCGAAGGTCTACAAAGACTCCACGCTGCGCAGCTTCCAGAAGCGCACCGACTACACCGACGGTCGCAACGTCCGCAACAGTCGGGACCGCCGCGCGATGAACAAGCGCACCCGTCACGGTCGTGCGGAAGACGAGGCCGCCTGGCGCAACGCCGAGGTTGATGTGATCTATCGGCTTCGCGACGCAGGTGTCCGCGTGCCGGCGCCGTACAACTTCATGGAGGGGGTCCTGGTGATGGACCTGGTCATCGACGAGGACGAGCTTCCGGCGCCCCGCCTGGGTGATCTAACTTTCTCGCCGGAGGTCGCGCGCGAGGTCTACGACCAGCTGATCCAAGAGGTCGTGCGCATGCTGTGCGCAGGGGTCGTGCATGGCGACCTCTCGGATTTCAACGTGTTGATGGGCGCAGAGGGTCCCGTCGTGATCGACTTCCCCCAAGCCGTCGACCCCGTGAGCAGCTCGACGGCGCGCAAGCTGTTGATCCGCGACGTCGACAACCTGCATCGCTTTCTCAGCCGCTCGGTTCCCCACGCGAACGCTCCGTACGCGCAAGAGATGTGGGACTTGTTCGAGCGCAACGAGCTCACCCCCGAGACGGTTCTCCGCGGCCAGTACCGCGACCGACGACGCAAGGCGGACACCAAAGGCGTGCTGAAACTCGTCGGCGACGCCAAGCGAGACGCGGATCGCCGCACCGAAGCTTCGCGTCCTGCCAGGGCCCGCGGCCGCCGAGGTCGCAAGGACCAACGCAAGGACAAGCGTGGGTTTGAGCCCCAGGTCGAAGTCCTCGTCCGCTCAGGGGATGGACGCACTCGACTCCTGCACGCCGCCGCACCGGCGGCGCCCGCACCCGAGCCGGCGAACCCAGCCAAGAAGCGTAGGCGCAGCCGAGGCCGCAAGCCTGCAGGAGGCGGCCCCGTGAAAGACCCAAACCCGCAGGCCGCCGCCGGATCCGGTTCGGAAGCCCCGGCGAAGAAGCGACGCAGACGACGACGGCGCGCCCCTCGTGGTGCGGGACCGTCCACAGGCACGGGCGAAGCCAGCAGCTGAGCCACTCGGCCGTGCGTGTGGGCCACGTGGCTCAACCGTCGAGCGGAGGCCCGGTCAGGTTCGACTCCGCCAACACCTGCAGGCGCGCTGCCGAGCGCTGGAGCTCCGCGACCTTGCGTTCGTGGAGCACCCCATCCCTACGCCGCGCAAACTTCCGCCCCATCAACACGCCCCAGATCATCGAGCACAGGATGATCGTCGCGACGAGCCCTTCGAAGTCCTCGAAGAGCTCGATGGTCAGCGGGGCGACCGTCGAAACAACGACCGCCAGGGCGACCGCGGCGTACCGAACCGGTCGGGTCCACGTGAGCAACCCCGGCTTCCGCGTTAGCACGAGCCGCGTGTCCTCGGCGGTCGGATCGAGATGCATCTCCACACGGCGGCTCTCCCACACGGTGCTGGCCCCCAATGCTCGCGTCTTGCCCGGACCTGCTCGCCGGTCCATCTCCGCCACGAGAACCTCCACCACTCTGGGTGGGAGACGCGGCAGCCGGGCGCGCACGGTGGGGACCGCCGTGTCGAGCGGTGATGTCGCCTCGGCTGGGGGAGTCACGGCGGGACGAACCTCCGGACGGGCAATCGCCTCTGCGGCTGCAAGGCGGGCGAACCGAGGCTCGATGCCCGCTTCGGCAGCCACCTCTTCCAACTCGGTGACGCTCAGACCGCGTCGACCGGAATCGGCCGCCGCCAAGGATGCGGCACGGCTGAGGACGGCGTCCGCGCCCCGGGTGTCGAACCGCGTCGCGTCGGACTCGGTGTTCTCGAGCGCGGTCAAAAGGTCCTCCACCGACGGGTAGCGAGCTTCGGGCTCGACCTGCAGCGCCCGCTCGATCACGGCCATGACTCCGGCCGGGACGGTGTGCGGCGGCGGAGGGTCGAAGCGTCCGCGCACGACACTGAGCGACAACGTACGGAGGTCATCCGCCGGAAACGGAAGCCGGCCCACGATGGCCTCGAACAGCGAAACGCCGAACGCGAACTGGTCGCTTTGCGCCCCTGCTGGCTCGCCAAGATGCTGTTCCGGCGCCATGTATGCGGGCGTCCCGATCAGCAGTCCGGCGTGGGTCATGGTCGTGGAGAACGGGTCGGTCCCCGGCTCCAGGACGGGCATCGGACCGCCGTGAACATCCGGAGACCGCGCGAGTCCGAAGTCGAGGACACGCGGGCGTCCGTCGTCTCCCACGAGCACGTTATCGGGCTTGAAGTCGCGGTGCACCAGACCCACGGCATGCGCGGCGGCCAGCCCCCTGCCCGCCTGGATGAACTGCGCGACCACCTCTGGGATGCCGCGGGAAGCCTGCTGCCAAGCACGAAGCGTCTGGCCGCGGACGAATTCCATCGCGATGAACCTCTGCTCGCCGTGCACCCCGATATCGAACACCGACACCACGTTCGGGTGCGACAGCCGGGCAAGCGCCCGAGCCTCCGCCGTCACATCGCGACCCGAGAACTCGGGCCGGAGCAGCTTGATGGCGACCGTTCGGTCGAGCTCTTCGTCCCGGGCTGACCACACGACCCCCATGCCACCACGGCCGATGCATTCGAGCAGTCGAAACCGGCCGATGCGAGTGGCCTCTTCGGAACCACCAAAGACCTGGGCTCGGACATGCCGTCGAAGGCGGGTCAGCTCCAGCGCCGCCTCGTCGGGCGGGTTCACGGCCGGCCGAAGCGCGGGCTCCTCCACTTCGTGCATCACGATGACGACGTACGATGAGAGCCCGAACGGATTGCGTTCGGCGTCGGATTTCTTTCCGGGGGATGCGTGTCTTGCGCTTGGGCTCGCACAACCCGGGCCCAAGTGTCCAATCGCGTGGCCGTGGAGTGTAGCGGCGTTGAACCGGCAGCCACGGCTGCAAGCTCCCGCGTCAACAGCGTCCGCGCGCGCCGAATCCGAGTCTTGGCCGTCCCCAGGGGCACATGCAGCACGGCCGCCACCCCCCGCGCGCTCATCTGCTCCCAGTAACAGAGCTCCAGGACGAGCTGGGCCTCCAACGGAATCCGCCGCAATGCGTTGAGCATCGCCAGCTGCGTTCGGTCCCGAGCATAGGCCGAGGCCGGCGATGCGCCCATCTCCACGATCGAAGCATCATCGATCTCATCAAGCGAACGATCCGGAGCCCGGGCTTGCCACGAGGTCCGCAGCACGTTCCGCGCGACACCAAAGAGGTACCCCCGAAATCCGGCGTCACCGCGAATTCGGTCTCGGCCCTCGAGACAGCCCAGGAACGTTCGCTGGACGAGGTCATCCAGCGGACCGTCCGTCTTGTTCCGGAAGAAGCGGGCGATGGCGTCGAAATGCCGCTCGAACAACAACGTGCCCGCCGCATCATCCCCCTGCTGCCACTGCAAAAGCAGCGCGTCGTCGTCTCGCGGGGCGGGCACCGACACACAGTACCTCCCTCGGCGCTCGTACTGCGAGTCGCCCCAAGAACGAGGGCCTTAGATGACGACGTCTTGGCCGAGACTCAGGACAATCCTGGGATAGCTGGTCCGGATCGTCTGAACCAGCATCATGAGCTGGCCGACGGAGACCCCGGCTCGCGGCACCAAGATGATCGACTCCTTGCCCGGGAATCGTTTTTTAACCGCCGCGAGGATTCGTCGAACATCCGCCAGGGACTTGCCGCGCTTGCCTCGACCGAGCGTGGCATCGGACCCGCTGACGATGAACGTCTCAGCATCAAACTCGATGGTCAGACCGAGCGCGGCCGAGCCCTGCTGGAGCTTGAGACCTTCGGGCGGGAGCAGAAAGACAGGCTGCGCTCGCAACCCACGCCCGGCCATGTTGACCAGAATCGAGACCGTAGGGACCGCGCCGGGCCGAGTTTCCGCGGCCGCATACGCGCTCATCAGCAGCGTCTGCGCGGGAACATCCGTCGCCGCAGCAAACGCCACCCGCGTTGCAATGTCGATGTCGAGATACGACGACTCGACCGCCATCTTCAGCCACTCGTACTGGAACGCGTCGAACAGCACCGCGGGGCAACCGCTCTTGCACTCCTGCGCGACGGTGCCGTCGGTCACAAGCCCGTCCTGGAGCACCGCCACCTCACGGTCGAAGACCTGCAGCTTGTTCCTGCCGATCGTCACGAAGACGCCGGGGTCGACCGCGAGTCCGCTGCCCTGAGGAAGCGCCTCCGTCCCGATGCTGCCGTTGATGTGGTTGACCACCACATTGGAGAAGTTGGTGATCCGTTCCAGCGACACGGAAGCCCCGCCGGGGGGATCGGTGCTGGGTTGGAGCAGGGTGACGAGCGCGAGCGCGAGTTTGGCGAGCATCAGAACAACTCCACTTCGAACGGAAGCCAGGCATTCATGCCGCCCTCAACGAGAGGCGGAGGGACGGAGTCGAGGCCCAGCGAGCTCGAGTGCAGACGCTCGTCCACGACGTCACGACCCGGGACATCTCCCCCAAGCGAAGCGGGAAACATGGTCGACAACCCCAGGACGCGCTGAACACCATCATCGAAGCGTCGCGTGGCGACGTACAACCGGTAGGGGTCGAAGCGACAATCGAGCCGCACGAGCTCGCCGCCATCAAGGCCCTCATGAGCCTCTTCGGCGAGGCCATCGATGATCACGCGGAGATTCCCCTCCAGCATGCCAAGCCGACTGAGCCGGTCCGAAGCACGTTTCGCTGCCTCATCGATCATCGGGGTCATCTGCAGCGCGTCCGCAGGGTCGCACTCCGCACCGCGGACGGCGTTGGCGTATCGCTCAACCTCGGAGACCAACCGCTGCTCGACTTGGCGTGGGTCTTCGTGCGCCTCGAGCTCTCCGGGAAGCGCGTACATCACCGAGACCGGCGATCCGTCGGCCATCCACTGCAACAGATACAGCGCGTCCCAGCCACCGGAGATGTTCTCCTGATTGACACAGGCACCCGTGCCCGCCTCGATGCAGTGCACGAACGAGGCCGCTGTGCGGCGCGAAGGAGACTCGTCGGACAGGGTCTTGATCTCGACCTTGGCCTTACAGCCCGCGACGGTCCCCAAGAGGCCCGCCAACAGCATGGTGCACGTACGATCGAACATGGCCGGTCTGGTGACCTGCATACCAGAGGCGGTACGTACCGACCAAACAACGCACGAAGCCCCGACACCTGATCAGGCCTGCACGGGTTGATCGATCCGGGTCGTCGAAAATTTCATTTGGTCGGTCGGTGTGTGGAACCTGGCCACGTGGCATCGACGCTCGCGCTTCAAGCGGACTCCTCCCCCTACTGGACCTCTCCGGATGGGCGGACCGCCCTGATCAACGACGACTGTTTCGAGGCTCTCTCACGCCTGGAACCCGGCTCGGTTGACTGCATTTTCGCGGATCCTCCTTATTTCCTGAGCAACGGCGGGACGACCTGCCGAGGCGGGAAGCGGACCTCGGTCAACAAGGGCAAGTGGGACAAAAGCCTCGGCGTGGACGAGAACCACGAGTTCAACCGGAAGTGGCTCGCCCTGTGCCAGCAAGTGCTCACCCCCAACGGGACGATCTGGGTCTCGGGGACGAGCCACGTGATCCACAGTGTTGGGTTCGCGATGCAGCAACTGGGCTTCAAGATGCTCAACGAGATCGTCTGGGAGAAGCCCAACCCGCCGCCAAACCTCTCGTGCCGCTACTTCACCCACTCGACCGAGACGGTGCTGTGGGCCGGGCGCGACCGAAAATCCAAGCACGTCTTCAACTACCCGCTGATGAAAGAGATCAACGGCGGCAAGCAGATGAAGTCGGTGTGGCGCATGACCGCGCCCGGCAAACGCGAGAAAGAGCACGGCAAGCACCCCACGCAGAAGCCGCTGAGCTTGCTCGAGCGCGTGCTCCAGTCCTCCTGCAACGAAGACTCCGTGGTTCTCGACCCCTTCAACGGGAGCGGAACGACGGGCGTCGCGGCGATTCGTGCCGGTCACCGGTACATCGGCATCGAGCGAGAGGCGGAGTACGCCGACCTCAGCATCCAACGCTTCGAGACCGAGCTTCCGCCACCGGCCAAGAAGATGAAGCGCGCCAAGCTCAGGGTCGCCAAGTCCTGAGCGACGTCGCGTAGGGGCGTACCGTCCCCACGAAGAACACCGCCTCCTTCCGAGCATCGCGATGATGCACGAGGGAAGCGGTGTCGCGCTCGCGTGTTTGGCGGGCCCTCAAACGGAGGTTGGAGACGAGGCAGCTCCGCCGTGGAGCCGAGCAATCGAGCCCCGCGGGTCAGCCGTCGATGATCTCGGCTTCTTTGGCCGAGACGACGGCGTCGACCTTCTTGGTCTCGGCCTCGGTGAGCTTTTGGATCTGCTCCAAGCCCCGCTTGAGGTCATCCTCGCTGATGTCCTTGTCCTTCTCCGCCTGCTTGAGCATGTCGTTGGCTTCACGCCGGACTTGCCGCATGGAGATCTTGGCGTCCTCACCCGCCGAGCCCGCCTGCTTGACCAGCTGCTTGCGGCGCTCCTCGGTGAGAGGAGGAATGGGGACCCGGACGATCACACCGTCGCTCTGCGGGTTGAGACCGAGTTGAGAGTTGTTGATCGCCTTCTCGATCGCCGCAATGTTGTTGCGGTCGAAGGGCTTGATGACCAGCAGCCGAGCGTCGCCCACGCTGATGGTGCCCACCTGCTTGAGCGGCATCATCGAGCCGTAGCTGTCGACCTTCACGTCATCGAGCAGCGCTGGGTTTGCACGACCGGCGCGGATGCGGGCCAGCTCTCGGAGCAGTCGCTCCTTCGCCTTTTCCATTCCTTCGGCTGCAAGTTCTTTTGCGTCTTCAAGCATGTCGGTGTCTGCCTTGATCCGGCCGTACTCGGCCTTGAGTTCGTGGAGGATGCGAGAGGTTCGGCGGGGCTTAGGACGGCACCACCACGGTACCCACCGGCTCGCCACGCGCCGCGGCCAGGATGTTACCGCGAGTGCGCATGTTGAAGACCAGAATCGGAAGCCCGCCGTCCTGAGACATCGTCGACGCGGTGCTATCCATCACTTGGAGGCCCTTGGCGACCACTTCGAGATGGGTGAGCCGGTCGAACTTGACGGCGTCATCGTGCTGCATCGGGTCTTTGTCGTAGACGCCGTCGACCTTGGTCGCCTTCATCACCACGTCGGCGCCAATCTCGAGTCCGCGCAGGACAGCGGCCGTGTCGGTGGTGAAGTAGGGGTTTCCAGTTCCTCCGCCGAACAACACGACGTGCCCGCCCTCGAGCAGGCGGCGTGCACGGCCGGCGTTGAACGGCTCACACACGGACGGCATCGGCACCGAAGACATCGCGCTCGCCTTGAGCCCGGCGGCGAGAAACGCCTCCTGCAACGCGAGCGCATTGATGACGGTGCCCAACATCCCCATCGAGTCCGCCACGTGCCGACGCATCGTCGAAGCGGCGTCGCTCATGCCTCGGAAGATGTTCCCCGCGCCGACGACGATGCCAACCTGGATGCCGGCCGCGAGGACGGGTGCAACGTCCTCCGCAACGTTGGCCAAGACCGACGGGGTGATGCCCTGTCCATCCTCGGACAACGCTTCGCCGGAGAGTTTCAGCAAGATGCGACGAAACGGTTTGCCTTCTGCCATTGGCGCAGCGGGACCCTACCAGCCCCCAAATAGAAACGGGGAGCCCGCTTTGGACTCCCCGTCTGTGGCTCGCGGCCACGTTCCGCGCGAGGCGCGGGCTCAGTTGGCGGTGCCGGCGACTTGCGCAGCAACCTCGGCCGCGAAGTCTTCTTCCTTCTTGGCCATGCCCTCGCCGAGCTCGAAGCGAGCGAAGCGACGGATGGAGATGTTCTCACCGAGCTTGGCGATGATCTCCTTGGTGAGTTCTTCGACGGTCCGCTTGTTGTTGTCGGGACCGTTCTTCACGAACACCTGCTCGAGAAGTACGCGCTCGGAGTAGAACTTGTTGATCTGACCTTCGACGATCTTGTCGACGATCTTCTCGGGCTTGCCTTCGCCGAGTGCTTTCTCCCGCAGGATCTCGCGCTCTTTCTCGACAGCCGAGGTGTCCATCTCTTCGCGGCGAACCGCATCGGGACCCATGGCAGCGATCTGCATGGCGACGTCGGCACAGAAGCCCTTGAAGTCTTCGTTCTTGGCGACGAAGTCGGTCTCGCAGTTGATCTCGACCAGGACACCCACGCGGTTGTTCGGGTGGATGTACGAGAGCACGGCGCCCTCGGTCGCTGCGCGGCCGGCCTTCTTGGCGGCCTTGGCGAGGCCCTTCTTGCGAAGGAACTCCATGGCCTTGTCGATGTCGCCATCAACTTCTTTGAGGGCCTTCTTGCAGTCCATGAGGCCCGCGCCCGTTGCCTGACGGAGCTCCTTGATCATTCCAGAGGTGACTTGTGTCATCGCTTGCTTCCCTGACTAAGTGAAGGTTGGGCTGAGGTGAGGGTCCGCGTTCAGGTCGCCGGAGGGGTCTCGGCGGCGGGCTTCTTCTCTTCGGGCACTTCGGGGCTGGCACCCGCTTCGGGGGTGGGCATGGCACCACGGCGCGAGACGATCTCGACCTTGGGTCCGTCGCCGCCGGTCATGACACGAATGGTCTCGGGCGCCTCTTCGGAGGTGTTGTTGGTCGCGACAGCGCGCTGCTTGCCCAGACGCGAGCCTTCGATGCACGCGTCGGCGATCTTGCTGCAGAACAGCTTGATCGAGCGGATGGCGTCGTCGTTGCCCGGGATGACGTAGTCGATGACGTTGGGGTCGGCGTTGGTGTCAGCGACGGCAACGACCGGAATCTGAAGCTTGCGAGCCTCGGCGATGGCGATGTGTTCACGCGCAGGGTCGACGACGAACAGAGCGCCGGGAAGCTTGGGCATGTCCTTGATGCCGCCGAGGTTGCGCTCGAGCTTGAGGCGCATCCGCTCCATACGAAGGACCTCTTTCTTCGTCAGCACTTCGTGGGTGCCGTCCTCAGCCATGCGCTCGAGGTTGCGAAGCTTGTCCACCGACTGGCGAATGGTCTTCCAGTTGGTGAGTGTTCCACCGAGCCAGCGGCTGACGACGAAGTAGTGACCGCCGCGGATCGCCGCGTTGATCATGACGTCCTGTGCCTGCTTCTTGGTGCCCACGAAGAGGATGGGCTTGCCTTCAGCGGCGGTGCGACGAATGAACTCGTACGCGCGACGGAACATGATGGCCGTCTGCTGCAGGTCGATGATGTGCACGCCGTTGCGGGCACCGTAGATGTAGGGCTTCATCCGTGGGTTCCAGCGATCGGTGCGGTGACCGAAGTGGACTCCTGCTTCGAGGAGTTGACGGATGGTGATGATGCGCTGAGCGTCGGACTCTGCGTCGCCCTGGTTTTCGTTTTCCATATTGGTTGTCTCCGGCGTTTTGCTTTTGCGCCCGTCGTCGGTTTCCCAAAACCGCGAATGCGGTCACGCCGGGAATCCCTCGGGGCGCATGTTGATGAGGCGCGGTTGGTATCACGGGGCCTGAGCGTCGTCCACCGGCTCAGGCGCCCTGCTGTGCGTGTGTGTGCTCGCAGGTCGGGATCCGCGCGAGTCGGCGCCGTGTCAAAGCAACCCCTCAACCGGCCCAGTCGGCTCAGATCCGGCATCACTTCAGTCTGGACGCGCGAAGTCCGCCCGTTACGAACCTATACAGGTGGTGCGTGTTTCTCAGGACCGTCGCGGCTTTCCGTGGCTCACGTTCGTCGTCTGCGCGATTGCGACCGTGGCCTACGCCAGCGCGTGGCTGCTCGACATCCTGCAGCACGGCGCGAGCACCGTGGACACCGGGAGTGCGCTGTACGTCATCGCCCTCGGGGGCCGAAGCACGCCGCTGGTCGCAGATGTGGGGGAGTCGTGGCGACTGCTCAGCTGCCACTTCGTGCACACGTCGGTGCTGCACTTGGTGTTCAACCTCGTGTTCCTCTTTACCGTCGGCGGCGCGCTCGAACACGCTTCCCGCCGCAGCGACTACGCGGCCCTCATCCTCTTTTCCGCCGTCGCATCCTCCCTAGCGAGCCTTCTGGGAACACCCCAAGTCTCGGCCGGCTCCAGCGGGATCGTCTTCGGGGTGCTCGGCGCCGCCGTCACGTTCGGCCTGCGCTACCACGATCGCCTGGCCGCGAGCGTGCAGCGGTACTTCGGCATCTGGGTACTGCCTTTTTTGGTCATCCTCTTTGTCGTTGGGATGCGGAACCCCGGGGTCGACCACGCGAGCCACCTCGGTGGGCTCTGCGCAGGTCTCATCGGCGGCATGCTCCTCCCGATCGCCCTCCCCAACTATCCCTGGCTGCCTCGCAAGCGGCATTGGCCGGTGCGATTCGTGGCCGCGGGCGTGTTCTGCATCGCAACCATCGCTGTGGCGCCGAACCTCGTCGGAGGAGACAAGCGCCGGGCCGTGGCCCTCGACAACGGGGTCACGCTCCAGGTCCCATCCCGCTGGCGGCCTCGGTACGGCCCCCTTGGGGAACGGGAATTCTCCACCGCCGGGGGGATGGTGGTCCTCACGGCCGATCCCGTGCCGAGCGAGCATGCGCAGGACGCCGAGCATTGGTACGAGAACAACAGGCTGCGGGCGCTCGTCCCCGGCGGCCGCGCCAACGATCTGCGAGAAGAATCCCGCTCCGATGGCGAGGACGTCCAGACGGTGGTGTATTCGCTGGAGCGCAACGGGGTCCAGATGGCCCGACACGTTCACTTCGTGCGGGATGGACACCGAGACTCGGTCACCGTCCTCGCGTTCGAAACGCCGGCACAATGGCACGAGAAGTATGGCGAAACCCGCCGAGCCGTCGTGGGGTCCATGCGAAGGCCCGATTCTCCCTCGACGCTGTCGGCTGCCGCCGCCCCGTGAACCCGGCCGAATTCGGCCGCTGCGGGTGACGCTGTGGGGGATTCGTGGCATACGCTCATGCGAAGCGACGCCATGTCCCGACTTCTCCCCCTCACGCTCTTGGCCACTCTTTGCGCAATCGGCACGGGAACCGGTTGCTACTCCGAGCGGCTTCCTCCGCCGTACTTCCGCAACACCTGCGGGAGCGACAACGAGTGCGGCGAAGGCACCTCGTGCGTCTCCGGGCTGTGTCAGGTCGAGTGCACGATGGCGACCGCCGACGAGGACTGCGGGACCTCCCCCCAGCACCTCGCCTGCATCAACGGCGTCTGTGTGAGCGCCTGCAGCCCGGACGACGATGCATGTCCGGGATCGCAGAGCTGCACGGAGATCCCAACCGTCAGCGAGCTGATCGGCGCGGGGCTGTGCATGGAGGAATGCTCCGCGGACAGCTGCCCCGACGGTGAGCTCTGCATCGCGGGGTTTTGCGCGACCACGTGCGATCCCACCGACGCCGGCGCGTGCGGTCAAGGCCAGATCTGTCCCCCAGGCGTAGGTGTCTGCATCCCCGAAGATCTTCCTGAGACGACCGCGGGCTCGGACGGGGACACGGACGGAGACTCTGACGGGGGCACAGAAGGAGACACAGAATGAAGACGCTGCTTTCCACTTCGTCAGTGCTCCTCACGTCGCTCGCACTCACGGCCGCCACGCTGACCGGGTGCACCCCCGCACTCAGCTACACGCAGCGACCCACCCCCCGCGCGCTCCCCAGCGATCTCCAAGTCGGTCGGCTCGCCGAGCGCACCACGTTCGAGCAAACCGACGCATCCGGCGAGCGTATCGATACGTCCGACGACCTCAGCGACGGTAGCGACACGGACAGGGACCAGCGCAGGCGGAAGGGTGCATTCGTCGGCGGCGTCGTGGCCTCGGCGCTCGGCGGTGCCATGGCGATCGGCTTCGGCGCAGCCGGGCAGATCACCGAAAACCAGCTCGACGACGGGTACAACGAAGGACTCTCTCGAAATGAAGAGTCCGATCTGCGAGACCGCGGCAAGGCCTTCAACGGCGTCGCGATCGGTGGCGCCGCGCTTGCTGTGGCCGGACTCGCCCTGACCGCCATCGTGCTCGGCATCGACCACCGCAAGTGTGGCGAGCTGATCAAGTCCCGCCGCAAAGAGTGCCTCGAAGCCGCAGCCCATTAGGCGCGGGTCCGGGCTCCCCCGCCCCTACTGCACAGGCTGCTGCACAGGCTGCTACAGTCCGCGACCGTGGGTGAGCGTGCGGAGCCCTGGGACGGGGTCCCCCAACGATGGCTGTACGGCGGCGTGTTGCTGCTGACCGCGTTCGTCTTCGGCTCCACGCTGACGTTCGGCTTCGTCTACGACGATCACTGGACGCTCCTGGGGAATGGGTTCCTGAGGGACCTGAGCAACCTTCCGATGCTGCTCGGACGCGAGGCAGCCGCGGCCGGCGTGCCCGATGCATTCCGCCCGACCCTCGTCGTTTTCGACGCGCTCACGTACGCGCTGTTCGGACTCTCCCCGGTCGCGCACCACATCACGTCGGTCCTACTGCACGTGCTCGTGACCGGCCTCGTTGGTTTGTGGCTCGCCCGCGAAGGTGCACCGCGACGCGTGGTGATCACGGCAACCACGCTCTTCGGCGTCCTGGCGATTCACGGAGAGGCCGTCGCGGTCGTCTCGTATCGCGAAGACTTGCTCGCGGCCGCCTTGGGCTTGGGCGCGGCGGTGCTTGTGAGCGCATCTCTTCGCTCCAAGAGTTGGCTTCACCTCGGCGGCGCAGGTGTCCTGATGGCGTTGGCGAGCGGCGCCAAGCTCAGTGTCGCAGGACTCCCTTTGGTCTGGGTCGCGATGAAGGTCCTGTCCCCTTGGGCCACACCCGTTCCGACGCGACGGTTGCTGTTCCCGGCCGCGACGTTGTTGGCGGGCGTGGCCGCCGTCGTGGCCTTCCGAGCTATCATTCTCGACGGCTTGGACCCCTATGGTGCGAGCGAACGCGTGTTTGCACATCGGGTCGGGCTCGGCCCGGTGTTGGCTGCCAGCGCTCAGATTCACCTGGGCTACCTGCAGCAGCTGTGGTTGCCCAGGGCTCTGAGCCCGGAGTACGTCGACTACGGCGCAGCATGGGGCGAGCCCGCAACCGTCCTCGCGCTGCTGGCGTTCTCAGGTCTCACGCTCCTCGCTTTGGCCGCAGCCCGAGGCCGCCGCGCGCCGCTGCTCGCCTGGGTCATCATCGCCGCCTTCATCCTGGCCGCACCCACCAGCAACCTCGCACCCATGCCCAACATGCGGGCGGACCGGTTCGTCTACCTCACCAGCGTTCCAGTCTGTGTGGGCATGGCTGTCGCGCTGCTGCGCACCGGGGCGTGGCTGAAGCGTCGGTGGGGTCTTCATCCTTTGGCCCCGTGGATCGCGATGGTGGTGCTGCAAGGCTCGGTCGCGCAGGGCGTGACCGCGGCGTATCGCTCCGACAGCCGTCTTTGGCAGATCGCACTCCGCCGAGCTCCCCACTCCGCCCGGGGACACGCCATCGTCGGCGAGCTGTTGGTGGCGACCCTCCGGGACCAGCCCGATCCCCTCGACCGTCCGCTCCTGCTCGTGCGGGCTCGCACACACTGCGCGCTGGCCCTCCACTACGATCCGAAGAGTCCCCTCCCTCACCTATGCGAGGCCAGGCTCGCCGCCGCCGAGCGAGACTGGCCCCGCTCCCATGCCTCGTTCGAGCGCGCGCTGAAGCGGATGTCGACCCGCCCCGAACGCGCCCGTCTTGCCCTGGCATCGACCGCACTCGACCTCCCAGGGGTCCCCTACGAACAGCGGGTTCGGCGCGCATTTGAGGGGTTGGAGCGCGCAAGACGCGAGGCCCCCTATGTCGCCGAGGTTTTCGCCGTGTCCGGGCGGCTGCGCCACCGACTCGGCGAGCCCCAGGGGGCGGCCAGCGATTACGCACGTGCAAGCGATCTGCATCCGGAACGTTGGGACGTAGTGATGGCTGGGGTAGAACTCCAGCTCGATCTCGGCCACACTGCCGCGGCCTCACAGCAGTGGAATGCGGCGACCGCCGCGCTCGACGAGGCACCCACGGGCAGAGTTCAAGCACTTCAGCGTCGCATCGACGCTGCCCGCAGGCTTCAATCAGACCAACCCTAGCTTCTCCCCAAGCCCATGAACCGCATTACTCGCAAGTACCTTGCCCTGTTTGTCCTGTTCGGTATGGCCATCGCAGTCGGCGGCATGGCCTGCATCGACACGACCAACGAACTCGATCGCGACGACGAGACCGACGGCGCGACCTGAACTCGGCGGCCGACCTGTCCTCGGCCGTCCCTCAGCTCGGTCACCCAGTTCGGTTACCCGCGTCGGCCCAAGCCGACCGGCCCGGGGCTGGCTGCCGAACACGCTGGCAAGCGTTGCGGGCGAGTCAGACTGCGGCGAACAACTCGGGCGCGAGCAACGAGCGAAACGGTTCGTGCGGCTCGGACGCCAGATCGCACTGCGCATCGCAGCCGCATCCCCCCACCGAAAGCCCGGCGTGTTCCGCGATACGCCGGGCTTGGCGTTGCAGAAGCGTGGCTTCGCGTAGGCCCAGACGAATCCGTCCCACCGCCGCCTCGGGCTCGAACACACCGTACGCGCGGGCCAGTGCAGTGGCCCCTCCGGTGGGGAGCCATGGCGCGAGCGCTTGGTGACGAGCCGCGGACCAGCCACCCACCGCCAACGACAACTCGCCGACGTCGGCCGCACAGATGTTGCGGGTCAGCGACTCGAGAACTTCGTCGCGATGGACCACAGGCATCAGCGGGGCGAGCAACACGCCGACGCGAACCGACTGTGCGCGGAGGTGCTGAGCCCCGAGGAGTAGACGTGCCGCGGTGTCGGCGTCACGACCGAGCAACGCAGCCTGAATTCGAGGGTCGAAGCTCGCGACCCGAAGCTGCACAACCGCCCGCGCATCACGAGCAGCCTCGACGGCGTCTCGCGGCAGCGCACGGTCGGTCCGCACGACCGTTTTTCGCCCATGACGCGCCAACCAGGAGATCGCCTCGGCGACCCAATGAAGATCTCCCGCCCCATGCAGCTCGAGAACGACCGCGACATCTCGATGGCCATCGGCCTCTCGCGCGCCAAGCAGCGCCGCGAGCCCACGGGCTGCAGAGCCTTCTTCGACCCGAGCGGATCCGGTGCCCACTGGAGAAAAAGACCCCGAATAACGAGGACTTGAGGACCGAACGCCCAACACGACGCCTTCGGCGTCGCAGGTTGCGAACCCGCGAACGACACACAGCGCGAGGGGCACGAGGCCCTGGTTAGATGCTCCACCCATGTTCAGTGCACTGAACATTGAAATAGCATCTCAAAACGTCGGCGCAAACCCGATCCGAAGCCCGAAAGGATAGGTTCCTGAAATCACGCGTCTTTCAACGAGTCCCCCGCTTGTGGTAGACGGACCTCGCGATATGCCCGACAGCCAGGCAGCGGCCAGAAAAGGTTTCGATGGGTTCCTGCGCCGAGTCGATACGGATGCGCTCAAAGTCGTACGTCGACTGCTCGGCGCCGGCCACGAAGCCTACCTCGTCGGTGGCTGCGTTCGAGACATCTACCTAGGTCGACAACCGAAGGACTTCGACGTGGCCACCAGCGCTACGCCCGAGTCGATCCGGCGACTCTTCCGCAACAGCCGAATCATCGGCCGACGCTTCAAGCTCGCGCACGTGTTCTTCGGTCCGAAGATCATCGAGACGAGCACCTTCCGAAGCGCGCCACGAGAAGCTGCCGAAGGCGAGGATCTACTCATCCGCACCGACAACGAGTGGGGCAGCGTCGAAGACGACGCGATGCGCCGCGACTTCACGGTCAACGGGTTGTTCTTCGACGTGGACGCCCGCAACGTCGTCGACTTCGTGGACGGCATGCGAGACCTGGACGAAGGTCTCATCCGCACCATCGGAACACCCGAGGTTCGCTTCCGCGAAGACCCGGTCCGCATGATTCGCGCGGTGAAGTTCGCCGCTCGTCTCGACTTCGACTTCGAACTCGAGACCTGGAAGTCGCTCCTCGACGTCGCACCCGACATCGAGAAGTGCTCGCGCGCTCGACTGCTCGAGGAGGTCTACAAACTCCTGCGCGGCGGCTCGTCCCGCCGAAGCTTCGAGCTTCTGCTCGAGACCAAGCTGCTCAAGGGCATCCTGCCCTCGTACGTGAAGCTGTTCGGCCCGTCGATGCACGAAGCCCGAACCTCCCTGCATGACGCGATGATCGAAGCGGAAGACGACCTTCCGCCCGGCGAACAGGCCACGCCCGCGCGCCTGCTGTGGCGTTACCTCGACGCGCTCGACATGACCATCCGCGGCACCGGTCATGTTCCGGTCAACGGGGTGTTGCTCGCCGTGTTGTTCGCGCCTCTGCTTGTCGCCGACGAAGAGATTCAATCGCGGCAGCAACTCGATCGCCGGATCGAGCAGCTGATGGCACCTGCCGGAAGCGCCCTGGGGATCGCTCGACGCGACCGCGAGATGGCGCGGCAGATTCTGATGGCGACGCGTCGCATGCTCGTGACCAGCGGCAAGCGCCGCTCCGATCTCACCGATCGAGACTACTTCCACGACGCGCTCATCTTCCTGGGCATCTCGGTGCAGGCCACCGGCGACGGCAAGAGCGAGCTAGGGCGATGGAAACGCATGGCCGCCGCGCAGCCTGAGGCCGGTGCCGAGCCGGAGCACAACAACCGACGTCGACGTCGACGGGGCGGACGCAAGCGTCGAAAGCCACGAGGCGGCGGAGACGGCCGACGCCCACGGCCCAGCGACGGATGACGACCCGGGCCGAAAAACGCCAGGCAGCCCTCGAGCGGCTGCTGAAGCGCGGCACGACGGACCACTACATCGACGCGGCGCTGTACGACTTCGAGTACGGCGAACGAACCGACGACATCCGTTGGTATCGCAAGCTCGCACGGGAGCATCTCGGCGAGGGAGGGCACATCGCGGAGCTCGGCGCGGGGACGGGGCGCATTACATGCCCGCTGGCGCGCGACGGTCACCAGCTCGAAGCGGTGGACCTCATGCCCTCGATGCTTCAGGGGCTCCGGGCTCGGATGGACGAAGCAGACCTGGCGGACCGCGTCTCGGTCCACGAGGCTGACATGCGCGACCTGCCCTTACAGGACAGTTCGGTCGAACTCGTCATCGCGCCCTTCAACGCGCTGATGCACCTGTACACGTGGCGAGACCTCTTGACGTGTTTCGAGGAGGCGTTCCGCGTGCTCGCTCCAAGCGGCAAGTTCGCGTTCGATGTTCAACTTCCGGACATCGAGTGGCTGTTGTGGGACCCCGACGAACGTCACGCGGCAACCCGGTTCACGCACCCAGAGACCGGCGAGGTCGAGATCTACTCGACCAACCATCGGTACGACCACGCGACGCAGATCTGTCATATCTGCCTGTACTACGACGAGCCGCCACCCAAAGGCCGGCGTTTCCAGCCGCCGCCCAAGCCCAAGCGCCTCGTCCGTCTCGCGCACCGACAGATCTACCCCGAGGAGATTCGCGCCCTGGCCGGCGTCGCGGGCTTTGAGGTGACGCGCCACGAAGGTGACTTCCGGGGCCGCGCGCTCGATGCCGCGAGCGAGTCACAAACCGTGGTTTGCACCAAGCCTTCCGGGGCCGCGGGCTGAGCCGTCGATCCGCCACCGAGGCGTGTCCGACGCCAGGGTGGGAACTTTTTCGGGACGCAGCCGTCCAACGATCGTGCCGCTTGCCCGCGACCGCCGCCGCAGTGCTGGAACCCGTCCCGATCCCGCTCAGCGCAAGCTGCAGCGGCAACAGCCTGCTACGCTTGAAACCGTGTTCGGTGGTCGGGGTGGGGCATGGGCAGGATTGACGCTGGGCGTCTGGGCCCTGTTCGCGGCGCCCCAAGCACACGCCGACAAACTGCGCGCAGAGCAGCGGGAGGGCGAGCGTGGGTACGTCGCCGTGGAAGAGCTGTCGTTCGAGGCCATTGTCGAGGCCGACAGCGGCTACTCCGCCACCCTCAAGCTGCGCACCGCGCTCCACAACAGCAGCCTGTCCATGCGCGATGTGGTTCACGCGATCGGGCTGCCCTTCGTCTCCGAGGTCGAAGGGGTCCGGGTGATGAAGGATGGTGCCTGGCAGGACGGCGCAGGCACAACCGTGGCCGCGGAGCGCTCGCGACGGGCGCCGGGCAGCGTGTTTGTCCGCCGAATCAGCCCGCGCAACCGCCGGGACAACCCGGGCGCGGAGCTCGTCGCATACGGCCTCGCAGCCGACGAAACCCTCCAAGTGGAGATCTCCGTCCGCGTCTACCCGCGACTCCGCGGCGACGCATGGGAGCTCGACCTTCCCGCGCGCGGGGTCGGGTCACTCTCGTTGGCGGACGAGCGACGCGTGCTCGTCCGCGGCCTGAAGAGCGGAGAAGGCTTCACCGTCGACGAAGAGTCCAACGAGGGCCGACCGGCGATCTCGAGCCGAGCCGCGGACACGGTCACGGTGTCGTGGCCCTCGCAGCTCCGCTCCACCGATGCGCTCGAGGTCAACGTCGAGACCGAGCCTGGCGCACCAGGATTCGATGACGGCTCGATCCGGATGTACCTCCGGCTTGGAAAAGACGCCGCTCCACAGCCGAAGCATGTGCTCTTCGTCGTGGACCGCTCCAAGAGCACCGCAAAGGCTCACGACCGAGACGTCCTGGGCATGGCCAACGGCTTGCTCGACACGCTCCCGGCCAACACGACGTTCGACGCGCTCGCATTCAACCGAACCGTCACCCCCCTGTTCCCCGAGCGCAGCTCGTTCCCCCGTGCCGGCTCCCCCAAGGACCGTACCGCGCTGCACGATGCCCTCCTTGCGGTCCCTCGCGACCAGGGGACCGACCTCGAGGCTGCGATGTCCGAGGCCGCGCGCCGCTCCCGAGAAGGCCGGGGGCAAACGCTCGTCGTCGTCGCGACCGACGGCATGTTCCCCTCGAGCATTTCGCCCGACGCGGTCGCTCGTGGGTTCGAGGTCGCCTTGGGTGGCAGGAAGGACCGACCGGAGGTCGTCTTCGTCGTCGACGAGCCGATGCTGCAGCGCTCGGGCCTCCACCCCACACACCCCGCCGCGCGCGTCGCAGCGAAGATGGGGGCACGAATTTCCTTGGAGAGCATCGCTCAGCTTGATGGGTCTCAGGCCGGCGAGCTTCTGAACACACCGAGAGTCCTGGGGAACCTGGCCGTGGAGCTGCCACCCGGCGTCACGCTCGAGGACC
Source organism: Nannocystales bacterium (assembly GCA_050633305.1). Classification (GTDB taxonomy): domain Bacteria; phylum Myxococcota_A; class Polyangia; order Nannocystales; family Nannocystaceae; genus CAJXVA01. The sequence goes on along the minus strand of JBOEGF010000007.1, from coordinate 54,691 downwards.
CTGTCCCCGAGGGACTCGTAGCCGGAAGCTTCGTGATGCTGCGCGGCCGTTACCTCGACGCAGCCCCCAAGTCGATTCGGGTCAACGGCACCCTCGGACCCAAGCAGGTCACCCGAAAGATCAAGCCCACGCAGACCCCTCATCCTGCCGATGCCTTCGTTGCCACGAGTCGGTCCCCGCTGGACGAAGCGGTCCGCGAGGGATTCTCAGCACCTCCTTGGTACACCGCTCGGTGGGACCGGGAGGCAAGAGCCAGCATCGCTCAAGCGGGGCGATTCGGCCGAAACAAGAAACGCGGTTTCCTGGACCAGAAGGTGTTCCGACACTACTTGACCACCCGTGTCCTCCCGCGCGCCCGGGCTTGTTACAATGACGCCCTCACCCGCGAGCCAGAGCTCAGCGGACGCGTCGTCCTCGAGATCGAAGTCGGTAAAGGCGAGGTCATGATGGCGCGGGTTGCCGAGCGCACGCTCGACGGCAAAGACCCCAAGCTCGACACCTGCCTCACCGACGCTGCGTGGAGGCTGGACGCGCCGGCGGGCGTCGCAGATCGTCAAATCTACCGGCTGCGCTATCCCCTGCGCCTGCTGCCGCCTCCGGAGGGGAAGTTCAGCGGCTCGGTGACGCCGCTGTCCGACGAGGTGATGGAGTTGCTGCTCTCGCAGCCGCTTCCCGGCGAGACCCGAACCCGCTGAACGGCCCGACGCCTCCAGCGTCGAGAGCGTCCCGCGCTGACGAAGGCGGCCAGCATCCAGCACCCCTGGTGCCTGGTGCCGTCGCGGCCAGACGACCCGTGGTACGTCGTGTCCATGGTCCACGACCTCGATGCGCTGAAGATCGACGCCCAGATCGAGCGGGCGCGCACACTTCCAGGCTGGGTCTACGGTGATGGAGACTGGTTCGCCCGACTGCAGCAACGCGTCTTCCCGCGCACCTGGCACGTGTACCCTCTGGACACCGTCCCGTCCGCGGAGGGTGAGCAGGTGCCCTGGACGCTCTTGCCCGGAACCCTGGATGAGCCGCTGCTGCTGACCCACGACGGCGACACCCTGCGATGCGTGTCCAACGTCTGCACGCACCGGGGGTTCGTCATGGTCGACCGACCGTGTACGGCGACCGGGATTCGCTGTCGTTATCATGGACGCCGCTTCGAGCTCAACGGCGCGCTGCACTCAGCCCCCGGCTTCGAGAACAGCCCGAGCTTCCCGGAACCGACGGACAGCCTTCGCGCCGCGACCGTCCATCGGTGGAGGAGCCTGCTGTTCGCCAGCCTGGACCCGAACGTCTCTTTCGATACCTTGTTCGGCCCCGTTCGCGACCGCCTCGAAGCGGTCGTCCCCAACGTCATGACCCTCGATGCGGCCCGAAGCCCCCACTACGAGATGAACGCCAACTGGGCGCTGTACTGCGACAACTACCTCGAGGGCTTTCACATCCCCTACGTGCACCCCGGACTCAACGCGGCGCTCGATTGGAAGCTCTACCGCACCGACCTCTTCGCCCACGGTTCTGTACAGCTCGCCTCGGCCCAACCTGGCGAGCCGTGCTTCGACCTGCCCAAGTCTCACCCCGACCATGGACTGCGCGTGGCGGCGTACTACGTCTGGCTGTTCCCCGGCACGATGCTCAACGTCTACCCCTGGGGACTCTCCGTCAACGTCGTGCTTCCTCGAGGCCCGCACCGAACCAAGGTGGTGTACCGGCGATACGTCTGGGATCCGGACGCTTCAGATACAGGGGTCGGCACGGGACTCGACCAGGTCGAGTACGAGGACGAAGCCGTGGTCGAAGCCTGTGCGCGTGGTGTGCGCAGCCGGGCCTACGGAAGCGGTCGGTACGCCCCCGAGCACGAGCGCGGTGTGCACCACTTCCACCGACTGCTCGTCGCTGCAGCACGGCAATAGACCTGCTGCAGCGCAACACAGCGGGCATCCAGATCTCGAAAGAACTCGTGGTCCGGCTGCTGATGTGCGGAGTTCGAGGAAATGGCTTGCTGCGATGCAACATATATGAAACATGAACCACTCGTCATGTTTGGACGCAACGCGCAGATCCTCAGCAGTGGGCGGTACATCCCAGCCCGGCGTATCGACAACGCCTACTTCGACGCTCGTTTCGAAAAACCCGTCAGCGACTGGCTCGTCCAAAACGTCGGAATCGAGTCCCGCCACGTGATGGCGCACGACGAGGTGACCTCAGACTTAGTTGTCCACGCTGCAAAGCAAGCGCTCGAACGGGCCGACGTTTCCGCCACCGACCTCGATCTGATCATTGTCGCGACGGACACCCCGGACTACCTCAGCCCCTCGACGGCCTCCGTGGTTCAGCACAAACTCGGAGCTCCGAACGCTGGGGTCTTCGACGTGAATGCCGCCTGTGCGGGGTGGGTCAGCGCCCTCGACATCGCCGCGCGTTACATCGCCACCGACACCGACATCAACCGAGTGCTCGTGTGCGGCGGATACGGGATGACGCGGTACCTCGACTGGGACGACAAGAAGACCGCGACGTTGTTCGCCGATGGAGCGGGCGCCGTCGTGGTGGGCGCGACTCAGGAGCCCGGGTACCTCGGAGGCAAGCTCGAAGCCGACGGTCAGTTCCACGACGCATTGGGCATCTACACCGGCGGCACCGCACGCCCCGCAACCGCAACCAACGTCGCCCAGTCCGGTCCACCCACTGTCCGCTTCGTCCGAAAATTTCCGGCGACGTTCAACGCGGATCGCTGGCCCACACTGATCGCCGACACGCTCGCGAAGTCCGGAAGTGCGGTCGAGGACGTCTCGCTGTTCATCTTCACACAACTCAACGCGCGTACGATCGAAACCGTGATGGACCGTCTGCATGTCCCGATGGATCGAACGCACATGGTGATGGACAAGTGGGGGTACCTCGGCAGCGCCTGTATCCCCGCGGCCTTCGACGACGCGATTGCGAAAACGCCGTTGGACGATGATGCGCTCGTCGTGTTCTGCGCCACCGGAGGCGGGCTTTCGATGGGCTGCACGGCCTGGCGTTGGAACACAGCCCCCACGGTCCTCCCTGTCACGAAACGCCGCATCTGAGTCCGAGGATCTGACCCATGCAATCGTTCCTGGACCTCCACTACCCTCTCGACGTCGCATGGGCCGACGTCCACGGCCTACGGATCGCGTACGCCGACGAGGGCAGCGGCGATGTGCCACTGGTGCTCATTCATGGGCTCAGCGGCTACATCCCGATGTGGGGCAAGAACATCGAGGTGTTGGCACAGCGACACCGCGTGATCGCACTCGACCTTCCGGGGTACGGAAAGTCGGACAAGCCACGCGCGAGCTACTCGATGCGGTTCTTCGCCGACACGGTCCGCGGACTGCTGGACAAGCTTCAAGTCCCCCAAGCCATCCTCGTCGGACATTCGATGGGCGCCCAGGTGAGCATGCACCTCGCCCTCCAGGCGCCCGAGCGTGTCTCGGCGCTGGTCCTCTCCTCCCCCGCCGGGATCGAGACGTTCGGGCCTGCGGAGTCCGCGTTCATCGCCTCCCTGGTCACGCCTGGATTCACACGCTACGCCACGAAGTCGACGATCCGGGCCCGACAGGAGGCGAACTTTCACAACATGCCCGACGACGCGGGTTTTCTCGTGGCGGACCGCATCGCGATTCGAAGTGCTCGCAAGTTCCGAGCCTACTGCCACGTCATCAAGCACAGCGTTCGCGGCATGCTCAACGAGCCCGTTCATGCCGACCTCGGCCGCCTCGGGGCGCCGACCCTGATCCTGTTCGGGGACGACGACAAGCTGATCCCCAACCCCGTGCTTCACCGAGGCACCGCGGCCGAACTGGTGCGCGCAGAGCTACCTCGCATGCCTGACACCGAGCTGGCCGTGTTGCGAAACGCAGGGCACATCGCCCAGTTCGAGGCCGCGGACGCCTGGAACACCACGGTGTTGGAGTTCATCGACCGAGTCCTGCCCAGCACAACCGCCGCGCCGATTGGAGCCTGACCATGAGCACCCTCGTCACCACCGTTCTCCTCGTGGCGTACCTCGGACTGCTCGCGTGGCTTGGGGTCGCGGGCATGAAGAAGACAACGTCCTTGTCGAGCTTCGCCGTGGGCAACCGCGACATGAACCCCGTGCTCGTCGGGGTTGCCATGGCCTCATCGATCGCCTCCACCGCGACCTTCGTCATCAACCCGGGGTTCGTCTACACCGACGGGCTCTCCGCGTTCCTCCACTATGGCGTCGCTGCCCAAGCGGGGGTGATCGTCGGCTTGATCGCGGTGAGCAGAGGTTTCCGCCGGTTCGGAGATGAGATCGGCGCCCTGACGATTCCAGACTGGATTCGCCAACGATACGGCAGCGATGCGTTCGGACTGTTCTTCGCGATCATCAACCTGCTGAGCATCGCCTTCATCGTGCTGATTCTGTTCGGCTGCGCCATCCTCCTCACGCAGCTCACCGGGTTGGGCCATGTACCTGCGCTGATCGCCGTGGTGGTCGTCGTGTTCGGGTACGTGTTGTTGGGCGGCACCTACGCCCACGCTTATACCAATGCGGCCCAGGCGTTCCTCATGATGGCTGTCGCGGTGGCCCTGTTTGCCACTGGGTGGGAGCACATCTCGGACGGCGGCTTCCTCTCCCGCCTGCGAGCCGTCGACCCCAGCTATGCCGCCGTGGCCAACCCCGACAGCGTCTTGTATGGCGACGTGTTCGCCGTGTTCGTCAGCGGCTTCGTGGTCACGTTCGCGCTGATGCTCCAGCCCCATGTCCTTACCAAGGTCCTCTACCTGCGCTCGGACAGGGACTTGCGCACGTTCCTGCTCACGACGTTTGGCGTCGGAGCACTGTTTAGCCTGTGCCTGTTCGTCGGCTTCTACGCTCGGCTCGATGGGATCGAAGTCCCGCAGGGTGGTCAGGACCACATTGTGACCGCATACGTGAGCACGGCCTTCGGCAGCGGGATGCTGGCCGAGGGCCTGACCTCAGCGGTGTTCGTCGCGTTGCTCGCCGCGGGCATGTCGACACTCGACGGCATCTTGGTCGCGGTCTCGGCCATGGTGACCCATGACTTGTACCTCCGAGGACGCAGACGTGACGCCGACCCCCAGAAGGCACTCGCGGCGTCGCGGTGGGCTGTGGTCATCATCGGCCTCATCGCGTTCATGCTCGCGATCGATCCGCCGGCCTTGATCGGCCTCTTCGCCCAGAAGGGCGTCTATGGCCTCGCCGCGGCCTCGTTCGTGCCCTTGGTCTTCGGCGTGCTCCGACGGGACGCGCTCCCGGTCGTCCCCGTCGCGCTCGCGTCCTCCTTCGCCTTGGGGCTGCACTTCAGCCTGCATCTGAGCGGAGTGCTCCCGAACCCGGCCGTATCCGCCGCGTGGGCGATTCTCGGAAGCACGGCGTTGGGGCTGGCGCTGCTGTTGGTGGCGAACCGTCGCGCGAATCCATGAGTCGCCGCGACCGATCCGGGTGCAGCCCGCGGCGCTCGACTCCGATGCACTCAGGCGACGCCCTGACACGATAGCGCCCACTCGCCGAAGGTCAGCGTAGCTCCGGGGCGTAGGCGTGTCGGGCTGGTGATCGACTTGCCATCGACTTGAACGAAGCCATCGTTCCGCCGCGGCTCGAGAATCGGCGTCGAGTCGCCCCCGTCCCAGCGAAGGGCCGCGAAGATCCAACCGACCGCATCGGCGTCCAACTCGACCTTGCAGCACGCGCCAAGGCCAATCCGGTGTAGGCCCGGACCCAGCAGGTGACGCCTGGGAAACGCCGTCCCGCCTCGATGTTCTTCGAGCACCACGCCACGGGTGCCCCGCACCCCTCCGTACTCCGGCGGCAGAGCCCAGGACAGGCGGTTTGCAAACTCCCCTGCAGTGGCAGGTCGCTTGGCGGGGTCCTTGTCGAGACATGCGGCCATCAGCGCGCGCAGCTCGGGCGTGAGCGCGCGCCCCTGAGGATAGTGAGCCAGGTCGACCGCCGGGCGTTCGGTGTGCGCACCCAGCCACGTCAACGGCTCTCCTTCCATCTCCCGCCGGATGGCGGTGACCGGACGCTCCGCCCACAGCGGCGTGCACCCGGTCAGCAGCTCGTAAAGAACGAACGCAAGGCTATAGACGTCGCTCGCTGGCGACAGTTTTCCGTGGATCACCTGCTCGGGCTGGGCGTAGTGCGGGGTCCCGACCAGCATGTGGGACTGCGTCGCGTTGGCAGCCATGATGGAGTCGCCCTCCCACGATCGGGCGAGGCCAAAGTCCAGCACCTTCACGTTGCCGTCCTCTTGGATCCATATGTTCCCCGGCTTCACGTCCCGATGAACAACTCCACTGCGGTGTGCCTCGTCGAGTCCGAGGCACGCCTGATAGATGATGCGCACCGCTTCGTCGGGCGGAAGAGGAGCATCGAAGTCGTGGTGGGCTCCCAGGTCTCGACCCTGGAGCAGCTCCATCACGAGAAACCAGCGTTCGTCCTGGCCCAACCCGTGATCGTAGACATGCACCACGTGGGCATTCGACAGCGAGCTGAGGATCCTGATCTCCCGAAGGGCACGCAGGGCGGTGCCCTCATCGGTCACCGGCGAACGCGAGATTTTCAGCGCAACGGGATCGGGGAACTTGCTCGAGGTCGCTTCGTAGACCCACGCAAATGTGCCAACGCCGAGCAGCTTGCGCAGCTCGAAGTCTTCGTAGCGGTCTCCTGGCTTGAGCGGGGCGTTCACGAGAGGACGCGGCGTCAGCGTACAGGAATCGGAACGGAGAGTTCGGGGCGACCGAGGGTTGAAGCAACCGCCGTGACGACCATTGCGTCGTCGTCCAGCCCATCGATGTAGGCAAGGTCGTCCTCGCCGTCCCGTGGAAGCAGGAAGTACTCGACAGCCGCGACGATCCTTCGGCCGTTTTCGGCGGACGCGGTGGGCAGCTCGTCGATCAACCCGTGACAGCTGCTGGCGATCGCTGCCGCCAGCTTGGTGTCGAGATGAGTACGGGTTTGCGCCGCTTCGATGATCGTCTCCAGGTAGCGGTCGACGGACCGACGTAGAACCTCCGCATCGCGAGCCGCGACGGAAAGCAAGCGGGAGAACGTACTTGCTGCAGACGGCGGTATCCCCTCGAGCGTCCCTTCCTCCATGTGTCGATCATGCCACGCGGCTCGTCGCGCAATCAATCCGAGGTCGACTCCGATGCGGCCAAGCGCTCCGCCGCCGCTCGGCCAGCGTTGAGCCGCTCCACCATCTGCGACACCTCTTGCTCGAACCGACTTGCGGCCGCCGACTCTTCGGCCTCCTTCTGGAACTCGACGTAGTCACTGACCTCCTTGAGAACGGCGTCGGCATCGACCTTGACCGACAACTCGCTCAGCAACCGCTGGCGTGTCTCGAAGTCGGCGGCGAAGTAGTGGTCCGGGTACTCGAAGTCCTGGATCGCAGCCCGCACGTTCCCCGACACAGACTCGACCGCGCGCCCGGAGAGATCTGCCTGAACACACTGCGCCCCGATCTCGAGCCACTGCTCGGGGCTCGCCGTGATGTTGGCGGTTTCCTCCCTCAGCAAGACGTCGCGCAGCAAGCGGACGTAGTCCTCGGCCGTCGTGGGACCGCGTACACGAAACGGGTTCTGGGCGATCCGCGAGGTGGTCGCTTCGTCCATCTGCATGAAGTTGGCGTCGCACATCATGAACCACTTTCCATCCTTCGGGATGAGGGTCCCATCAAAGATGCCGAACACCGCGCCGAGGTTGTTCTTCTCCTCCATGCGGAGGTCGCCACTGCTTCGACTCGCGAACGCGGTATCGATGTCGGCCCAGTACACGCCGCACACACCATCGAAGCCATAGACCTCCTCCTTGAAGATCTTGATCAACGAGGACGCGCTCGCGTTCTGGTACGAGCTGGCCCAGTCGGTGCGACGAATGACCCGGAACCGGGCGGGGATGTCCCGCTGACGGCAGTAGTCGAGAAAGTAGTTGCCGATCGCGTGGGCGGTGATGGTTTTCCCGCAGCCGGGCCGACCCAACGCAAACAACACCGGGTTGATGCGCTTCGCGCTGCTGCCCGCCTGAAGGTCGTACGCGGCCACATCGCGCGCCAACTTGAGCGCCGCCTCCACGTAATCGGTGTTGCCCACGATGTCCTCGACCGCGATCGGCTTGAGGTCGGTGACGGGGTCTCCGACCGGTCGGGCCCGAAACCCCTCGTATCGACGAGTGCCGACGGTCACCATCCGCTGTGCCAAGGCGACACCAAAAGGACGAAGTCGGCCGCCGTGGGTCAGGCGCTCCACCGCCCCTCGTAGCTGCACAACGAACGCATGCATCGTCGTGACCACCCAGGCTTGGCGCTCGAGCAAATCCGACCCACCTGCGCCCGCGTGACGTTTTTGCTGCACCTCGACGTATCGCGCCGCCATCTTCAACACACGCTCCAACAACGCGCGCGGAGCGTGCTCGAGCAGCGTCTCCAGACCCTCCGCTTCGAGGTCCGACGAGGGGTCGGGCACAGGCGCGATCTCGGCGAGCCGCGGGCAGAGTTCATCCGCGAGCGCCGTCAATGCGAAGGCGCCGATGAACAAGCGCTGGTCGAGGGTTGGCTCTGGGATCGCCAAGCTGCCGCTGCGGGCGATGTCTTCGAGCAGGGCAGCGTGCATCGCCTCGCCGACCGCAAGGGCTAGGTCGCACGACTCCGTCGCGGCCTCGAGTGCCCCGAGCGTCGTGACCGTGTGTCCGAACGGCGCGCGCACGTACGCGTGCATCACCTTGGCCAGACCGGATTCTTTCACCAGCGTCCGCATGCCGGGTCGGTCGAACCCACCCGCAGGAGGCTCGACGACAATCGGGGGCTTCGATGCGGAGGACTCGGCGCCTTGCGTCACTTCCACAACTCTACCGCGGTCGGTCTCCCGCGTTGGATTCGGCCGCCGAGACCGCGCCTACCACGCCCAGAAGGTGGCGCAGGCCCGCCAGGGGCTTTTGCAGGCCAAAACCCAGGTAGCCTGCGTGGCCATGCCTGAAGTGCTCACCCACGAGCTGTCCGAGAACGTGCTCACGATCTCGTTCAACCGCCCGGAGAAGAAGAACGCGCTGACGATGGCGATGTACGACGCGCTGTTCAGCCAGCTGCAGCAGGGCGAAAAAGACTCCGCGGTACGGGCGGTCGTCATCCGAGGCGAGGGTGGGAGCTTCACCGCGGGGAATGACCTCGGCGACTTCATGCGAGATCCGCCCAGCACCATGGACTCTCCGGTCGGCAGAGTTCTCGGTCTGCTCCCACAGCTGAGCACACCGGTGATCGCCGCCGTCAACGGCGTCGCCGTGGGCATCGGCACCACGCTGCTGATGCACTGCGACCTCGTCTACTGCTCGGACCGCTCGAAGTTCAAGATGCCCTTCGTCCCCCTGGGCTTGTGTCCCGAAGCTGGCTCGAGCTACCTGCTGCCTCGACTTGCCGGGCGCGTGAAAGCCACCGAGCTACTGCTGCTCGGGGAGGCCTTCGATGCCGCGACGGCGTTGAACATCGGACTGGTCAACGAGGTCCTCTCCCCCGGCGACCTCGACGAGCGGGTCCGAAGTGTCGCCCTCAAGGTCGCCGCCCTGCCCCCAGCATCGGTACGCCTGACCAAGTCCCTGATCAGCCGGGCCCACCGCGACATGCTGCATGCCTCCATGGACCGCGAGGGGGAGCTCTTCCTGGAGCGACTGCGATCACCTGAAGCCGCGGAGGCCATGCAGGCCTTCTTCCAGAAGCGCGCCCCCGATTTCTCCAAGTTCGAGTAGGCAAGCCGGCCTCCGTGGTATCGAAGCGCGATGCGTCGCGCCTCGCTGCTGCTCTGCGCCCTCGCTGCCGCCTGCCAGGAGCCCGCGCCTCGGCCTGCGGTCGAGCCCGAGCTCCCCGCCCCAACCCCGCAAGAGGCGGACTCTCAGAGCTCCCCCGCGATTGTGCGTCCGGACGTGGTGACGCTCAAACTCCAGGGCAACGAGCTTCGAATCGGTGAGGAGCCCCCTGTGCCCCTGCGCCCCATCGAGGCACCCGGTCGCGTAGACGACGCGTACCAAGCGGTCTACGACCATCCCGACCTGCAGACCGCCTTCGCGGGCGCGCGTGAACGAATCCTCAGTGCCGAGGCGGACAGCACGGTGGGCGCACTTCGGCAGGTGTGGGCGAGCACGATCGCACCTGGCACCGGCATCCAGCTCAAGCTCGATGCTTACGCCGTCGTGGTGAACCGACCCGCGGCCGACGACGCCTCGCCGATCCTCCGTGCTCGTGGCTCGGGGTGGGTCCTGTACCGCGACGACGCCCGCACCGACGCGGGCGACACCCTGGAGGCCATGGCGAGCGCCCTTTCGAGCGCCGGCCCCACCGTCGCGATCGACCTGCTCGACTCTGCAACCGCGAAAACTCTGCTCGAAGCATCGACTGCGGTGACCAAAGCCGGCGCGACGGCCGTGCTCTCGTTCGCGTTCGCCCCCTGTGTCCCCGCCCCTAAGGACATGGTGTGCATCCCGGGCGGTCCGGCGATTGTGGGGTACGACGACGGCCTTCCCGAAGAGGCGCCCCAGCGGGAGCTCATTGTCAGCACCGTCTACGTCGACCGCTACGAAGTGACCAACGCGCAGTACGACGCGTGTCACGAAGCGGGGGCGTGCAAGGTCCGGATCAACCGGACCCAGAACATCATGAAGCCGTTCGTCGCCGACGATCAGCCCGCGATGCCGATGGACTGGCACCGTGCACGGGGCTACTGCGCCTGGGCGGGCAAGCGCCTGCCGACCGAGTGGGAGTGGGAGAAAGCAGCCCGCGGACCCGACGGCGAACTCTACCCGTGGGGCGACGAGGAGCCGACCTGCGAACGAGCGGTCTTCCGAGAATGTGCGCCCTACGGCTGCAAGCCCTACGCGGGAAAGGCCCACCGCTGGGACTGCAACGAACACGCGACCCAACCGGTCGGCTCGTTCCCCGCAGGGCATTATGGCCTGCACGAGATGGCGGGCAACGGCTACGAGTGGACATCCAGCGCGGGGATCGAGAGCGTCGAAGCGTGCGGCGAGGCGTGCAACGGACTCGACCCCCAGGGACTGTGCGACGGCGCGTTTCCGTGCAAGGGACAGCGCATCCTTCGCGGAGGGAGCTGGTACTGGCCCAAGCATCGAACCCGCGGTTCGCACCGACGGCTGGAGAAGCTGAAGACTGGAAGTCACCGGCTGGGGATGCGGTGCGCCACGGAGAATCCCTACCTCACCACCTACCCGCCCGCGCAACTCACCGCGCAGCGGCACGTGCCGGCCACCCTCGAGCCCCCATCCAAAGCTTCGCTCGAGATCGTTGAGGCTGTCGAGGACGACCCGATCGAGGACAAGCGAATCTGCGGTGCCAAAGTCCGCGAGACCTGGGGCGACGCGCAGGCCAAAGGGGGGCGGTCCGAGACCACGTGTCGCGATCCCTTCCCCTACATCATGACCAACGAGCCACGCTCCTACCTGTGGAACGACTACGTGGAGAACCTGGCTGGGGGCTACGTGGGCATTGGTTCCGACCAGAACTACAGCACCATTGCCGCCGCGCGATCACAGTGGGCGTGGGTGATGGACTACGACCCCCGGGTCGTGAACAACCACCGCCGAGTCTTCGCGCTGATCGAAGCGGCCGAGACGGCAGACGACTTCATCGCCTTCTTCGCACCCGCTGGTCGGGCCAAGGCGCTCAAGGTGATCGATGCCGCGTTCAGCGACGACACGATGCGGAAGCGGCAGCGGGCCGGATTCATGGCCACCGCGGACAAGCTCGCGCCCTACTACCAAGAGAAGCGAAAGGCCAAGCCCAAAGCCGGCGACTACGGGTGGCTGGCGCACGACAAGAACTACGCGTACATCCGTACCCTGGTCCAGCAGGGGCGACTGCGCGTCGTCGGTGGCGACTTGCTCCGCGATGGCGGCGCGTTGGCGAAGGTCGGCGCAGCCGCGGACAAGCTCGGTATTCCCGTGCGCGTCTACTACACATCCAACGCCCCCTCCTCGTGGGGAGGAACCGTCACGGACGCCTACCGGGCCAACGTCCTCGGCCTGCCGATGGACGGGCAAAGCGTGGTGCTACAGACCAACTCCCGGGGCGGCTTCAAGCAGACGGGGCACTGGCACCACAGCGTGTCATGGGGTCCGTTCCACCAAAAACGGATCGCGCGCAAAGGCTACGACAGCATTCCCAAGCTGCTCGAAGACCGCATCCCAGGGCACCACGGAGATGTAACCCTGCTTGGGTTCCCCGCCGGCGACGAGTGAGTCCAGGCGTCTCACCCCCTGGCCCGATCTTCGCCGTGCCGTAGGGGGTTGGAGGCGCGCACGTCCTCTCCTCCGCCCTTTCGGTTGTGGCGAGTTCGCGGGGGGTTCGTGCTGATCCGTGTCATGCTCACAGGGTCATGCGTGCTCTCCGATCTGTCGCTGCCCTGACCGCAGTGATCTGTTGGCTGTGGGTCGGCGTCGCATCCGCCTCCGGGTTCCCTGACTTCGACCCCGACCGGGAGCAGGTCTTGCACGGAAGAGCCCTGCCCAAGCAGGCCCCGACCGCCGGGGACGCAGACCTCACGGGGCCCTGGACCGAGCAGGATGGGCAGCTGGACCTCGGCGCCGAAGAGGGCACCGGGAACCGCTTCTGGCTGGTTCGCAAGGGGGTGCGGGACGTCGCCGATGGCCTCGTTCGCGCCCGACTCCGCCCCGGGAAGCGCATCGACGGGTCGGTCATTTTTCGGGCCCAAGCCGGGAGCGACCTGCGCGAGCTGTCGGGCTACGAGTTGGCATTCGACACCGATGGGGCCCGGCTCATGCGGTGGGACAAGGGGACCGTCCTTCCCGTGGGACCCCCTCTCGAGATTCCTCGGCTCCAGCGGACCCACACGCTCGAGGTCATCGTCTACCTCGTCGGTCCGCAGATCATCGCGACGGTGTACGACGGCGAGTCCCTCGACCGACTCGGCTCGCTCGCGGTGCACGAGACCACCTACACCGACGGGCGCGTCGGGTTTCGCGCCGGCAAACGAGCAGAGGCCATGCAGTTTGGCCTGCTCTCCGTCATGGACACACGAGTTCCCGCTCCGAAGGCCAAGGGCTCGGGTCGCCAAGGAGCCCCGAAGCGCTACGGCCTCGATGCGGACCCCGGGACGACACCGTTCGGCAACACCCGCTTCGTGTTCGTTCCGGAGGCTTCGGTCCGCGATCTCCCGCGAGAGCTTCGCCGGAACGTGAAGGCGCGACTCACCGGAGACGACGGCACCCGCCAGGCGGTCGTGTTCACCGACACCGTCGGGTTTGAACGCATCAAGCGAGCGGGGGTCCCCGTCCTCACCGCAGACTCGAACGTCCCATGGAAGACCTTCGATCCGGACTACCGAGTCCAAGCCGCCAAGGGCCCCGTCGCGACCCGGCGGGGGTTCAAGCTGGATCTCAGCTACAAGAACGCGGACATGGTCGAAGCGATTCTCCGGGGCTACCACGAGAAGTACGCCGACATCAGCACCCTCGTGGAACTCGGGCGCAGCCACCAAGGCCGCCCGATCTGGGGGCTCAAAATCTCCGACAACCCCAGCGCACAGGAGTCCGAACCCAGCGTCCTATTCAACGGGTCGCACCACGCCAGCGAGTTGCTCTCGGTGGAGTACCCCCTCGACGCGGCGGCTCAGCTTCTCGAAAACTACGGGCGCGACCGCGAGGTGACCCGCTGGGTCGACGGCATGGAGATCTGGGTCGTGCCCATGGTCAACCCCGACGGCAACTGGATGTTCCTCGAAGAGTCCCGCTTCGCCAGCCGGAAGAACGGTCGAGACACCAACCTCGACGGGTTCCACGACCCCTTCGAAGGCATCGACCTCAACCGAAACTATGGCCTTGGCTGGGGCACCACGCCGGGCAGTAGCGGCGTGATCGGGAGCAAGTACTACCGCGGCCCCCACCCCTTCTCGGAGCCGGAGTCCTGGGCGATGGCATCGCTGAGCGACCGCCAGCACTTCGCGGCTTCGATTTCATTTCACACCGTTGGCAACGCGATCTTCGTCCCCTACACCGTTGGCGACACGCAGACACCGACGCCCAACGTTCCATTCGTCATCGCCAAGCAGATGGAAGAGGCCGGCCTCGAGCAACCCAATGGCCGCTTCATCAAAGTTCGGGCGAACGGCTACCCCGTCTCAGGCAGCGACCAAGACTGGCTGATGCACACCTTCGGCACGGTCGCGTACATCGTCGAGGGCTCGCATCACAATCCCTCCCTCGAAGTCCGGACCCGTGCGATCGAGTCCACCCGTCCCCTGTGGCGGACGTTGCTCAGCCGTGTTCACAGTGGACCCCGAATCTCCGGCCACGTGCGGACGGCCGAAGGCACCCCGGTCGAGGCCACCGTTCACGTCAAGGAGATCCAGCTCCGGGCGGCAGAGCGGTGGACATCACGTGCCCGGGACGGCCGGTTCGACCGACTGCTCAGCCGACCGGGCCGCTACACCCTCGAAGCCAGCGCTCCCGGGTTCGCCCCGGCCACGGTCGAGGTGAAGGTTCGCGGCGCGACGTCGGTCGACATCACGCTCGACGCGGCCTGACTCACTGAGCGCCGTACGGCGCAAAGCGTTGCCGGCTGGCTCGAATGCCGTTGAGGGCGCGCAGCTCCGCAGCGGGATAGGCTTCCTCGGACCCGGCGGGGAGTTCGTCCCGGATGAAACCAACGATCATGGCGCGAGCTTTCGAGCCCGCCGCACTCCGGGCGTGCTCCAACGTGTCCTCCACGCTGCCCGCGCCCGGCTCGTCCTCGGGCGGCTCATCGCACTCATCCCACAGCAAGAAGAGTTGCTTGCGGCGACGCTCGAGCGTCCAACTCGGCTTCTCCCAGGTGCTCTTCAGCTGCCTGGAGAGTGCGGCGAGCTGAGCCCGAATCTGTTTCTTCGACCAGGACCGGGCCATCTGCATGCGCAGCTCCGCGGTCTGTCGCAGGATCTTGGTCTTGAGCCCGCGAAACTGCTCCTCGCCCGCCAACTTCTGAGCGGGGAGCAGGTTCGGGCGGACTGCGATCCCGCTCACGACGGCCAGGCGGTCCCGGAAACGCACCTCACCGTTCGGACGAATGATGACCACGAATGGCGAGCTCAGGCCGCCGAATTTGTAGGATCCGTCCTTCCGTTTGCGGAACCCCGCGGCCTCCAGCGAGCGGGGCTCCGTGTCGTCGGGAAGAAGTGGAACGGGCCCCAGTGGAGCAGCTCGGGTCTTGGGTCCCGCGGGCGGCGGCAGCGGCTGGACGAGCGCCGCTGGGGGCACCACGACCCCGCCAGAGCCCGCCTTCCGCGAGGACGTCGAACCCCGAAGCCCCGAAAGCGCGAGCCCATCGGATCCCGGCGGCCCCGCGGAGCCCGGATTCGACTCCGACTTCGACTTCGACTTCGACTCCGAGGGCCCGGACAGAGGTCCGCGAGCCAGCGGTTTCGTCGCAGGACTTGGCGAGGCCGGCTCCGCCGATGCGGGTCCCAACGCCTCCGAGGGGGTGGAAGAGGAGCCTGGCCCCCCCTCCACCGCCGTCGACCCCGGCGCGGCTCCCGAGACCTCGTCCAACCACACCAACTCGATCGCGTCCGGCAGCGGCGACGGCTTGGGCTCGGGGCGCTCCGGCAACGACAACAGTGCGAGCCCAAGCAGTCCGTGGGCTGCGACCGACGCAAGCCACGCCCCCGCCCGTCCCCGTCCCCGCCGCTCCACCGACGCAGCGTAGGCACGTCGCGGTGAGCGTTGCTACGCTATCGGTCCCAAGTCATGACCGAGATCACAGCGCCCGGCCGCATCCTGCCGAGCCTGCAGCCGCCTCACTGGCCCGGTGCAGACTCCGCGCTGTGCGAGCCTCTGATCGGAGACACAACGAAGTGGAGCGAATCTGTCGAGCTTCCCTACGCCGCGTATGGCATCGATAGAGGTGACCAGTTCGACTTCTTCGCCGATGATCCCGCACGACTTGTCGAACTCCGCGCCGCCGCACGGGCGAGTCTCACCGCACTCTCGTTCGATCTCACCCTGCTGAGCTACGACACGCTCTCGGTCCTGGACGTTCACGGCTCGTACTACGCGAGCGAGTCTGTGCTCGACCCCGCCTTCATGCGCGAGCTCGAGTCGCGCCTCGAAGGCGACATGCTCGTGGTCGGTCTTCCATGTCGTGGCCACGCCTACGTCACCGCGGGCGCCCAAGATGAAGACGACCTTCGCCGGTTCATCGACCTCATCGCGGCACAGCACGCGGCCGCCCGCGACCCCATCTTCGACACCCCTGTGCTCGTGCAGGCCGGCGACGTCGTCGGGCTCCTTCACCTGACCGAAGATGACGACGACGACGGACTCGAGACGCTCAGGCTCTGAATCGCATGCTCGTGCAGCGATGCAGCAGCTCCTGCTAGAACCGGATCGCGGCGCCAACGACGGGTCCACCCAACGCGACATCGCCGACCTTGCGGTGGTCGTAGCCCGCGAACACCTCCACGCGGTTGAGCGCGACGCCAAGGGTTCCCCGGGCCTCCATGAACACCGTATCGCCCAACCGCATGATGGCTCCGCGTCCTGAGACGATCAGCGGTCGAATCGGATACAGGTCGAAAGCCGCCGCCGCCCCGAGGCCGGGCGTGACTGTGGGGTCGGCGGGAAGAGAGCGCTGGTCATCGAACATGACATTGCCCACCACACCGAAGCGCACGGCGAGCCGCTCCCCGGGCGAGAACTGTGGCCCGAGCTCGAACGTCGCGAAGTGCAGCCGATCGCGAACCTTCCCCTGCACTTCGACGTCCCCGTCCAACCTCGCAGTGGGACCCTCGAGCATGAGGTCATAGCGTCCCTCGACGTAGAAACGCGGCATCATCACCCGCAGCTGGGCGGAGGTCCGCCAGACGTCATCGTAGAGGAAGGCACCCTCCGCACCGAACCGCAGGGCGACGTGTCGGGTGTCCTCGTCGACCTCTGCGTCCGGAGCCGCGCGAACCATGTACCCGGGACGGCGGTTCGCATAGGGGAACGGAAGGAAGCCGCGACGTTCGTCCACGACGCTGTCCGTGCTCGCGCAGCAGTCGAGTTCGTCGTCGTCTTCGCTCGCTCCGACGATGAGCCCAACGATCGCCGACAACAGCCCGTCATCGTCGTCGTCATCGTCATCGAACCCCGAGTCCGAGTCCGTTCCCCAGCTCGAACCCGAACTGGTGCGGCTGGGCGAGGACGCCCCTGCTTCTTTCCGCGCCGCGTTCAGACGGTCTCCGGCCTGGGCCCCCACGGGGACGAGCACCACGACCGCCGCCACCACCAACACTTGCCACCACGCACGCATGGCCCAGAGAAGTGCACGAGCCGTTCCGATCGGGATTTCAGACGGTTGCGTCGCTCGGAGGCCAACCGACCGTTGTATGGAAACAACACTGCCTGCGGCTCACCACACTTCGGCGCGTCGACGCGCCCACCGTCCAGGCGTGCCGCCGGGCCCCGGGTCGCGTCTTGCGCACCACAGGCTGCTAGAGGCCCTGACGCGCCTTCTGTTCGGCGACGCCTCGCTCCAGGCGGCGAATCGCCACCGCCATCGCCAGCGCGGATCCGCCGATGAACAGCCAGAGCAGCACGAACGACACGATTCCCCACACCTGCAACATCGCAAGATCGTTGTAGCACAGGCTGATACCCTCGGCGGCCGCTCATGCCTGAAGCTCACAGCCGGTCCACCTCCGCCCTCGCGCAGGCCGTCGCCGCCGTGCTCCACCCCGTACTCCCGAGCGAAGCGGGCCTGAGCCTCGATGACGTCGCAGGCATGCTCGCGCCCCCTCGCGCCAAGAAAATGGGCGACCTCGCGTTCGGTTGTTTCCGGCTCCGACCTGCGTACGACGGCGCTCCGCCGCCCAAGATCGCAGCCGAGCTCGCGGGGGTGCTCCCCACCGACGGCATCATCGCGCAGGCCGTCGCCGCGGGGCCGTTCCTCAACCTCACTTTGGATCCTGCCGCCATGGCCTCGGCGGTTCTGCCGACGCTTGCCCGTGGTCTGGGCGAGCCGGTCGTCACGCGGGATGAGAAGGTGATGGTGGAGTACAGCCAGCCCAACACCCACAAGGCGTTCCACGTGGGGCACATGCGTAACGTGTCCTTGGGGGACGCGCTCGTCCGGTTGCTGCGCGCGCACGGCCACGAAGTCGTCGCGGCAAACTATCTGGGCGATGTAGGAGCCCACATCGCGAAGTGCCTGTGGTGGTACCTCGACGTGCTGACCGAGCACGAGCAGCAGCCGCCCGCTGAGGCCAAGGGCGAGTGGCTCGGCTCGCTGTACGCCAAAGCCAACAACCAACTCGTGGATTGGGAGGCCGCTGCAAAAGCCGGCGACTCCGACGCGCAGGCCAAGCTCGATGCTGCCAAGGCTCGCACCACCGACATCCTGCTCAAGCTCGAGTCCCGCGATCCCGAACTGATCGCGGTGTGGGAGAAGACTCGGCAGTGGTCGCTCGAAGAGTTCGACGAGATCTACGATTGGTCCAAGGTCGTCTTCGACCGCGTCTTCTACGAGAGCGAGGTCGATGAGCCTGGGCTCAAGCTCGTCGCGGACTACCTGGACAAGGGCGTGTTCGTGGAGAGTGAAGGCGCGGTTGGCATCTTCAACGAGGAGATCAAGCACATGCCGTTCTTCATGCTCCGCAAGGGCGACGGCACGAGCCTGTACTCGACCAAAGACCTGGCGCTGGCCAACCTGAAGTTCAAGGACTTTGCGATCGACCGCTCGATCTACGTCGTCGACATGCGGCAGAGCGACCACTTCAAGCACGTCTTCTTGACCCTCAAGAAGATGGGCTTCGAGCAGGCCGACAAGTGCCATCACGTGCCATACGAGATGGTCGAGCTCCCCGAAGGCGCCATGTCGACCCGCAAAGGCACCGTCATCTTGTTCCGCGCGCTACGAGAGCGCATGTTGGGTCACCTCCAGGAGGCGTATCTCGACAAGTACCGCGGCGAGTGGAGCGACGAGGAGATCGATGAGACCGCGCATGCCCTGGCGTTGGGCGCCATCAAGTACGGGATGCTCAACCGCGACGTGAACCAGAAGATCGTCTTCGACCTCGAAGCGTGGATGAACCTCGAGGGCAACACGGGGCCGTACATTCAGTATTCCGCGGCTCGACTTGGCTCGATCCTTCGCAAGGCGAACGACGGAGGCAAGCACCTCGACGAGGCGATCCTGGACGACCCGGCCGCGCTTCGTGCCGCGGGGGCCGAACTCGTTCAGTCCGAGGAACGAGACCTGATCGGCGCACTCGACGGCCTTCGGCTCGCGGTCTTCAATGCCGCGAGCCACCTCAAGCCTTCGCTGTTGTGTACCTACCTGCACAGCCTTGCCAAAGCCGTGAACCGGTTCTCCACCAGCAAACAGTGCAAGGTGATCGACCAAGATGGCGCGCGTTTACAAGGCCGCCTGCTGCTGGTCACCGCGGCCAACGAAGCGTTGCGGTGGGGCCTGTGGCAACTGGGCATCCCTTCGCCCAAGCGCATGTGAGCCGGACGTGAGTTGTCATCCGTGAAGCGAGGGTTCGGGCGTGATACCCGATCATCATGGATGACGCCCGCACGCCCGTGATCGCGGCCGCCGTGCGCACCCCCATGGGTCGCGCCCGAGGACAACTCGCTCCGGTCCGCCCGGATGACCTCGCAGCGCACGTGGTGCGCCACATCAGCGAGCACTTCTCGCCCGTGATGGGGCAGCTCGAGGATGTCTACTTCGGCGCCGCGAACCAGGCCGGCGAGGACAACCGCAACGTCGCCCGCATGGCGACACTGCTCGCAGGGCTCCCAGTCGAAGTCCCTGGTGTGACCGTCAACCGCCTGTGCGGCTCCGGCATGGAAGCGGTTCTGCAGGCTGCCAAGTCGGTCATCAGCGGCGAGGGCCAAGTCTACATCGCCGGCGGCGTCGAGAGCATGACCCGCTCTCCCCTCGTCCTGCCGAAGTCCGACATGCCGTTTGGACGAGGCGGCGAGCTGTTCGACACCCAGCTCGGGTGGCGGATGATCAACCCACGCATGCAGCAGCTCTACCCGGTGGAAGGGCTCGGCGTGACCGCGGAGAACGTGGCCGAGCGCTACGAGATCAGCCGCGAAGATCAGGACGCATGGGCCCTGCAGTCACACCAGCGCGCCGCACGTGCGCAGGACGAAGGCTGGTTCGCCAACGAGATCACCTCGATCGAGGTCCCGCAAGGTCGCAAGAAAGACCCGATCCGCGTCCGCGAGGACGAGGGTGTGCGGCGTGACACAACGATCGAAAAACTCGCCAAGCTACGTCCGGTCTTCAAGGAGGGCGGAACGGTCACGGCGGGTAACGCCTCCCCCCTCAACGACGGCGCGTGCGCGCTGCTCATCACCTCCTTGGCCAAAGCGAAGACCCTCGGCCTCGACCCAATGGCGCGCATCGTCTCCTGGGGACATGCAGGCGTACATCCCGGGGTCATGGGGATTGGGCCCGTTCCGGCGTCGCGCAAGGCACTCGACCGCGCAGGTATCACCAGCGCAGACATCGACGTCGCCGAGCTCAACGAGGCATTCGCGAGCCAGACGGTGGCCTCCATGCGTCGCCTCGACCTGGACCCAGAGAAGGTGAACCCCGCGGGGGGAGCCATCGCCCTCGGACACCCGCTGGGCTGCTCTGGCGCGAGAATCACCACAACCTTGGCGCACGGGCTGCTTCGCTCACGCGGCCGCTACGGGCTCGCTACGATGTGCATCGGCGTGGGCCAAGGCATCGCCGTCGTTCTGGAGCGCCTCGGATAGAACGCCGCGAGGAGGCGTGGAGCGCTTGACCCGATCGAGCGCCGCGCCTACCGTTTCGCAAATGAAGAGTCTCGCTTGGATCTCCGCGGTTTGTCTGGCCCTGCCCCTCGTCGCGGGCTGCCCCTCGGACGAGGATGATTCGGCCGGCGAAGAGACCGCCAGCAGCGAGAGCAACACGGCGGCGTCGACGAGCGACACGCCGACCACCACGGACCAGCCGGCGACTTCGGACCCGACGACCATGGCCGACGGCAGCAGTGGCGGCGAGGACGACCTGCAAGTCACCTGGGGTGCGCCGTGCACCGAAGACAGCGAGTGTGTTGCGTTGCTGGGTGAGGGCGGCGTGTGTCTGACCGAGGCTGTCATCTTCGAGCTTCCCGGCGGCTACTGCAGCAAGACCTGCACGCTGCCCGAGGGAAGCAAGTACTCGCTCAACGACGCTCAGTGCGACCCCGCCGGTGGCGTTGACTGCATCGGCCAGGCACCGCTGTTCGAGGTCTGCGCGCCGCAGTGCACGTCCGACTCGCAATGCAGCCGCGACCAGTACGGTTGTCGCAACTTCCCCCTCATCGCGGAAGAAGGCGACCCGACGTACTGCCTGATGCCGGACTGCTGCCAAGACTCTTGCGACGCGTGCTGACCAAGCTCCTCGACGGTGCCATGGGCACCCAGCTCGCCCAGCGAGGGTTTGAACTCCGCGCCCCGCTGTGGGGCGCTCGCGCGATCGAAGATTCGCCAGCGCTCGTCGTTGCCATTCACGCTGCCTATGCCGCGGCTGGGGCCGAACTTCTCGTGAGCGCGAGTTTCGGTCTGGATGCCCAACACGCTGCACTGGCCACCACTGCAGTCGAGCTGGCGCGACATGCCGCGCCCGAGCTCCCGTGTGTTGGTTGCCTGGGCCCGGCGGATCCGTCGCTCAGTCTCGACGAGCAACGCGAGCACTACACAGCCCTTGGACAGGCCCTGAAGGCCGGAGGCGCGGCGGCATTGTTTGCTGAGACCCAAACATCCGTGGCCGGGGCACACCTCGCCGTAGACGCCCTGCGCCCGTTCGGCCTCCCCGTATGGGTCGCACTTGCTTGCGGCGTAGACGGAAAGAGCCTCGGCGGGGACGCACTGCAGGTCCCGCTGGCGGCCGATGTGGTGTTCGTGGGTTGCACCGAGCATGGGGGTCTCCTGCCCGCGCTGCACAACCTCGCTTCGCACAACCCTGTCCTCGCGGTACGCCCCAGCCTCGCCCGGACAATCGCGGAGGGCTTCGACGCCTCTGGTGCCAGCGAAGCGGAGGTGGTCGACGCGATCGAGCGCTGTCGGAGCGAGTTCGAGCTGGCCTACGTCGGGGGTTGCTGCGGAACGACCCCCGCATTCACAGCCGCGCTTGCGAAGGTTCTTCGCGTATGACGGGCATCGCCCAGCTCTTGCTGGCATCGCTGCTCTGGTCGTTCTCGTTTGGCTTGATCAAGGGCCACCTCGGCGGTGTCCATCCCGCCTTCGTCGGCTTCGCTCGACTCGCCCTCACCCTCCCCGTCTTCCTCCCGTTCCTGCGGCTGCGAGGTCTGGAAACGAAGGACATCGGGCAACTCTTGCTCATCGGCGGTATCCAGTACGGACTCGCCTACAGCACGTATCTGTACGCATTCCAGTACCTCGAAGGTCACCACGTCGCCTTGCTGACGATCTTCACCCCGCTGTACGTCGTAGGACTCGATGCCCTGCGTGCCCGGCGAGCCCCGTGGACTCCGATGGCACTGGCAGGACTGGCGGTTGTCGGTGCGGCCGTGATTCAGTATCGCGGTGTCTCGTGGTCGGGCGTCCTGGCCGGCGTTCTCCTGATGCAGGTGGCGAACGCCTGCTTCGCGTGGGGACAGCTCGCCTACCGAGACTTCCGGCATCGATATTCGACCGTGCAAGACCGGCACGTCTTCGGCTTGTTGTTCATCGGAGGGACGCTCGTCTCGGCGCTCTCGACCTCCGCTCTGCAGGGTTGGTCCGCAGCCGCCGCGTTGACGGCCCCCCAACTTGGGATTCTGATCTATCTCGGCATCGTCGCGAGCGGCATCGGATTCTTCGCCTGGAACCGGGGCGCGGTCTCGACTCCGTCGGCCACTCTGGCCGTCATGAACAACCTCAAGATTCCGCTCGCGGTCGCTGCGTCAGTGCTTGTGTTCGGAGAGCAGACCGACCTGCCGCGCCTGCTGGGCGGAGGCGGACTGATGGTCGCGGCGGCGTTCCTCGCCCAACGCTGGTCCCGTCCCTGAGGTGTCCTTGGGGACCTTGCCCCGTCCCTCAGCTCACCACCATTCGAACGGTCGAGCACCGGGTGCCAAAAACACCCAAAGCTACTCTTCCGTTGACGGCGAGGCCGACCGAAGTCGCGGCTCCGTACGAGCCTGAACATCGTACAGCTCCACATCAGGGGCTCCCTCATTCTTTAACCGAGGAAAGATTGGTATTGAAAACTACATAAAAAAGAGCCAATGTTCGTTCGTACCGCCGGGAACCCGAGGCCACCGTGACCACTGCGAAATCGAAATCCTCCGCCAAATCCTCCGCTCGCAAACGACCCACGCCCCCCCCTGCCGCGGCTCCGAAGGCAGCCCCGGCCGCGACGGTCCCGCCGGTGGCTGTGGCCCCAAAACCCACCCCCACGCCGGCCGCCAACGCCCGCGCGATGATGTCGGCCCCCGCCCTGCTCGCCGAGCGTTCGACCCTCGACGGCGCGGACCTCTCCGATGCGAATCTCACCGGGATGTCTTTCGCCGGCGCATCCCTACGCGGTGCACGGCTCACGACGGCGCGGCTTTCCGGCGCCAACTTCAAAGGTGCCAACGCCCAGCAAGCGGATCTCTCCGGCGCTGACCTCACCGGCGCTGACCTCGAGCGGTGCACGCTCCGCTACGCCAACCTCCAGGCGACGAGCCTCTCGGGTGCGAACCTCGGTGGAGCCGACCTGTGGCGCGCGAACCTCAGCCAGACAGACCTCGGTGCCGCACGGGGCCTCTCGAGCGCTCGGCTGCACGGCGCCGATCTCCAGGGACTCGACCTCCGCTCGGCCGAACTCGCCAACCTCGAAGCGCGGAGCTGCAACCTGTCCAAGGCAGACCTCGGAGGTGCGAACCTCAGCGGTGCCGTGCTCGATGACGCACACGGTGGGGACGCGAAATTCACCGAGGCTGACCTCACCCGAGCCACGGTCGCGGGCGCCAACTTCACCCGTTCCAAGTTCGACGGCGCCTTGATGCCCAACCTTCAGGCACGCGGGACCAAGTTCCGCGAGGCTTCCCTGGAGCGGGCAAGCTGCGACGGCGCGAACTTTGAAAACGCCGACCTGACCGACGCGGAGATGACGGAGTCGGTGTGCAAAGGCGCCAAGTTCATCGGCGCGTCGCTGCGCGGCGCTTGCCTCGACAAGGCGGACTTCTCCGAGTCCGCCCTCGAGGGGACAAGTCTGCTCCGTGCCAAGGCCAAAATGGCCAAGTTCAAGGGCGCGGTCCTCCGCGACGCCGACCTCACCCGAATCATCGCGGGCGGAGCGTCGTTCGAAGGCGCCGAACTCGGGGGGGCCAACCTGTCCCGTGCCCGATTGTCCCAGGCGAACTTCAAGGGTGCAGATCTGTGGCGAACCAATCTGTACCGCGCAAACCTGGAGGGGGCGAACCTGGAGGGCGCTCGCATCCGGATGGCGCTGAACCTCAAGAGCGCCAACCTGCAAAGCGCCCGGCTCGACAGCGTCGCGCTCGAGGGCTCGGACCTTCAGGGGGTCTCCATGCGAGGGGCGCATCTCGCCGGCGCGAACCTGGAGAACGCAGACCTGCAGGGTGCAGACCTTCGGGATGCGGACCTCTCCGGCGCCCGCCTGATGGGCGCCAACCTGCACGGGGCCAACCTCGAAGGCGCCAATCTCACCGGGGTCGACCTCCGGCACGTCCTCGACCTTCCTGCCGCGACCCTGCGAAAGGTGAACTTCAGTCGGTGCAACCTGGCCGGCGCCACGCTCACGTCCGCGGACATGCGCGGCGCGATCTTCGTGGATGCCGACCTCTCGCGGGCGCGAATCGAGCAGGTCGTGTTCGACGGTGCCAATCTCGAGCGCGCGAACCTCTCGGCCGCGCACATGATGGGGGCGAGCTTCAAAACCGCGAAACTCATCGGCGCCGACCTTCGGGACGCGGTGGACCTGACCGACGCCGCCTTCGATGGTGCCGAGTTGGCCCGGGCCAACCTCAGTGGCCTGTCACTGCGTCAGACCGATATCCTTGCCCGGGCCAGTACCCTCAGCGGCGCGTGCCTGCGCCGGGCCGATCTCCGGGGCGCGACCCTGCAAGCGGCCAAGGCCGAGGGCGTGGACTTCTCGGGCGCCGACCTCATGGAAGCCAACCTCTCCGACGCCTCGCTGGAGGGAGCATCCCTCGAAGGCGCCGACCTGTGGCGGGCCAACTTGAGTTCGAGCAAGCTCTCGGGGTCAAACCTCACCGATGCGGACTTCCGAGAAGCGAAGCTCGACAACGCGGACCTCAGCGCGGCGGTGACGGACGAAGCAGACTTCGTCGGCGCTTCGATGGCCGGCGTCAAGGGATACGCAGCCGCCGTGCCCGCCTCCGCCTGAACCGCTGAATCGGAACGAAGAAGGACCGCCGGGCACTGCCCAGGCGGTCCTTTCTTCGTCGGGAGGCCGAAGCCTACGCCGATGCTCCGACGGCGCTGTCGTCCGGGGTCAACCCCGCCGCCGCTGGCTCGAGCGCCGCATGCAGCACATCGGTCATGTCGTGGGCGATGATGAACTCGAGGTCATCCCGCACCGTGTCCGGAAGGTCATCCAGATCCCGCTCGTTCTTGGCCGGCAGGATGATGCGCCGAATCCCAGCCCGGTGTGCGGCGATGACCTTCTCCTTGATGCCACCGACCGGAAGAACCCTGCCACGCAGCGACGCCTCACCGGTCATGGCGGTGTCCGGCCGGACCCGGCGCCCGGTGAACAGTGAAGTGAGCGCGGTGAACATCGTCACCCCCGCGCTGGGACCGTCCTTCGGTGTTCCTCCGGCGGGCACGTGGATGTGGATGTCGTGCTCGGCGATCTCGTCCGGGTCGACCCCAAGGAGCTCCGCGTTGCTACGCACGTAGCTCAGGGCAGCTTTGGCGGACTCGGTCATCACGTCACCAAGCTGTCCGGTGATCTGAACCCCGCCTTTCCCCTTCATTTTGCTGGTCTCGATGAAGAGGATGTCTCCACCCACGGATGTGTACGCCATGCCCGTCGCAACCCCAGGGATCGCCGTTCGCTCGGCTGTGTCGTTGAAGAACCGCGCTTTTCCGAGGTGTTTTCGAATCAGGGTCTCGTCGAGTGCGACCGAGGGCGTCTTCGTGCCACTGGAGCGGACCGACTCGAGAGCGAGCGCTCGACACAGCCGCGTGATCTCGCGGTTGAGTTGGCGGACGCCAGCTTCGCGGGTGTAGTCGCGAATGACCAAGTTCAGCATGTCGTCAGACAACTCCAGCGACGACGGCTCCAGTGCGTGGTCGGTCAGCTGCTTGGGCAGCAGGTGAGCCTTGGCGATCTCCTTCTTCTCCTCGGTGGTGTAGCCACCCAGCGAGACGATCTCCATGCGGTCCCGCAACGGTGCCGAGAGCGGCTCCAGGCTGTTGGCCGTAGCGATGAAGAGCACTTCGCTCAGATCGAAGGGCACTTCGAGGTAGTGATCGGTGAAGGTGCCGTTTTGTTCGGGGTCGAGGACCTCGAGCAGCGCGTGCTCAGGAGAACCCATCCAGCCTTGGCCGAGCTTGTCGACCTCGTCTAGCATGATGACAGGGTTCTTGACCTTGACCTTGCGCAGCGCCGAGACCAACCGGCCAGGAAGGGCGCCGACGTAGGTGCGGCGGTGGCCGCGAATCTCAGCTTCGTCCCGGACACCGCCCAGAGCGACACGGATGAACGGACGACCGGTTGCATCGGCAATCGACTGTCCCAGCGACGTCTTCCCTACCCCCGGCGGTCCCACCAGGCACATGATGTTGCCCCTGGGGTTGCCCGTGAGCTGCAGAACCGCGAGGTGCTGGAGGATGCGTTCCTTCACCTTGTCGAGACCGAAGTGGTCCTCGTCGAGTTTGGCCGCGACCGCATCGATGTCCTCTTTGACCTCGGCCCGCTCGGACCAGGGAAGGTCGGCGATCCACTCGAGGTAGGTGCGGGTGACGTTGGCGTCCGGGGCAGCAGGGTTGAGGGATTGCAGTTTTCGGAACTCGCGGTCGACGGTCTCCTGAGCTTCCTCTGGCAGACCGGCAGCCTTGAGCTTCGCCTCGAGCTTCTCGAGTTCGTCGTTGGCCGAGGCGCCTCTCCCCTCGCCCAACTCCTTTTGAATCGCGCGAAGCTGCTGACGAAGCACCGCCTCTCGCTGGTCCTTGCTCAGCTCGCGGCGGACCTCTTCACCGATCTGCTGCTTGAGTTCGTGGCGCGCCTTGGCCTCGGACAACAACTGCGCACACAGCCGCAACCGCGCAGGAACATCGAGCGTCAACAACACCTCGATCTCGCGACCTCGATCGACGTCGAGTCCCGAAGCGATGCGGTCCGCGAACACACCGGGCTCCTCCGCTTCGGCCAAGATTTCCTTGAGCGTGTCGTTTCCACCACGAGCCATCGGGCGCAACGCCTGCCGAAGCTCTTCGAAGAGAAGCTGCGACTCCGCCGAGAATGCGTCGGTCTCTTCCACGGCTCGACCGGCCGCGCGCCAGTACGGTGTGCTCTGTTCCAGCTCGTCGAGTTCGAAGCGGGCGACCCCCTCCAGCGTGACCCGGTAGGTCTGTCCGTCGCGAGCTTGGTGAATCTTGCGGACGCGTGCCAGTGTGCCGACAGGGTGCAAGTCGGCTTGGACGGGTTCGTCGGTCTTGGGGTCACGCTGAATGGCGACACCAATGATGTCCCCCACAGACACATCCTCGATCAGTTTGACGGACCGAGAACGGCCCACGGGGAGGCTCATCGTCGTGCTCGGAAAGAGCACGCCGCTGCGCAGGGGAAGCAGGGCGAACGACGTGGGGAGCGATTTGAGGTTGGTCATGGCGACTCTCTTTCGATCGGACGGCGAGGACCGTCCCAGGGTTACGGGTGCACGTGCCGCATGTGTTCGGTAACACGGCACATGTAGCCTTCTGACGCAGTGGGGCGAGTCGGAACGCGACTCGCGCATCGGATCGGAGCTGCGATGGGCCTATCATGAGGCTGCTTTCGCCGCTGCCAACCCTAGGAAAGGACGCATAATCCGACCGTTTTCAGGACCGGTGCGTTCCCAAGGACCGACATCGTGGGGCGCTCGGAGGGCTCCGAACCGGGCTGTTCGGGGAGGCGGTGCATCTTTTTTCCTGGCCTCTAGGCGGGCCCTAGCGGCCGTCTCAGAGGGGTTCGCCACTGCTCTGGTTGGCTCAGCGGTTGACGAGTCGCCGATCCGACCCACAGTGACCGCCCAGAAGGCCCCGATGCAACTGCACTCGAATCCAGATCCCCTCCAGGAGCTTGGCGCTCCCACAGTACGCACCTTGGTCGTGGGCGAGGATCCCCTCGTTCGCGAGTCCGTGGTGCGCCGAGTGCGGGGCCGAGCCTCCGAGTCCTCGGCCGCCGCTGCCGCGGAGGCCGCGACGCGAATGGGTGCCGAAGTGGTCCTGTGGGACCTCGGACCGTCCACCTCTGGTGGACCGGGCTTTCGCTTTGACACGGTCGGCGCCCCGGTCATCGCCCTCGCGCCGGCCGATGCCAAGGCTCTTCCGCTCGTCTCCGCGGGAGCCGCTGGCGTGCTGCGCCGCAACGTCTCCGGGGACGCGCTGCGAAGCGCCATCGACTCGGTCAAGCAGGGCCTCAAGGTCATCGACCCCGAGCTCCTCGACACCCCATCGCGGACCGGGTCCCCCACCGCCACCCGTGCAACTGCCACCCTCACCCCGCGGGAACAGGACGTCCTCGAGCTCCTCGCGGTGGGCCTGAGCAACAAGCAGATCGCCTCCAAGCTCGGCATCAGCAGCCACACCGCCAAGTTCCACATTGGCGCCATCCTCTCGAAGATGGACGCTGCAACCCGCACTGAAGCCGTCGTCCGAGCCGTCCAACGCGGACTCATCGTCGTCTAGTCACCCGGGGCCTCTCGAACGTCGCTTCAGCAGCCGCTGGGGCGACGTTTTTCATTGGTTCGTCGGCGAGGCACGATCAGGAGACGAGACTGCGCCACACCATGCCGAGCCCGCTGACCGTCGCCGTGATGACGACGAACCACCGCACCACGCCAGCGCCCGACCGCAGCTGCCAACGCGCACCCAACCAACCCCCCACCAGCCCGCCGCCCGCCAGCGCGAGACCCTCGACCCACGCCAGCTGCCCGGCGATCGCAAAGATCGGGAGCGAGACCAGCGTGTAGACGAGCACCAAGGTGACCTTGACCGCATTGGCTTGGACCGCCGAGAGCCCGACTCCCATCGTCAACAACGCCAGGAGCGGGAACCCAACCGCCACCTGCAGAAAGCCGCCGTAGAACCCCACACCCACCGCGGCGAGGTAGGTCTTCAGGCTCGGGTCGCGAGGCTCCCCTTGTGATTCGAGGAACCGTGCAGGGCGCAGCAGCAACACGATCGCCCACCCGGCGAGCAGGACGCCGATGATGGGCAACAACAACGCATCATCCAGCCGCGTCGCGAGGAAGGTTCCGCCACCGGCTCCGACGACGATCGGCAGCGCCAGCTTGGCGACAAGCCGGTAAGGTCTCTCGCCCTTGCGGTGAAATGTCGCGACGGCGCTGAAGCTCTGCACCAACACGCCTGCGCGCAGGGTTCCGTTGGCCACCCCCGGCGGCAACCCCACGGCCAACAGGAGCGGCAGCACCAACAAAGAGCCCCCGCCCGCCATCGTGTTGACGATCGCCGCGAGTGCGGAGCCCAGGGCCAACAGCGCCCACGTCGCCCCCGGAGGCAAAGATTGCAGGAGTGCCTCCACGTGACGCGGAGCGTAGCAGGGGATAGCGTGCAGGCGATGCGCTACGTCGTCGGAGACGTGCAGGGTTGTGCCCGCGAACTCGAGCGACTGCTCCAGTTCGTTCGCTTCGATCCGGCCGAGGATCAACTGTGGAGCGCGGGCGATCTCGTCAACCGCGGCCCAGACAGCGCAGCTACAGCGAAGCTCTGGCGTGACGTGGGTGGAAAGGGCGTCTTGGGAAACCACGAGGTCTACACATTGTGCGCACGCTCCGGCCGTTGGCCTCGCAAGCGCGACACGTTGCAAGGCCTCTACGACGACGCGAACGCCGACGAACTCCTCGCGCGACTGAGGGAACTCCCGGTGCTGGCGCACCTCCCGAGTGCCGGCGATGGGCCGGATGCGTGGCTCGTGCACGGCGGGGTCCATCCCCAGTGGGCCGACCTGCACGCGGCGGCCGCCCGGGTCAACGCCGGCCCCCATGACGATGATTGGCTCGAGTCTGAAGAGGTCAGCTTTGCGACGCGCGTGCGTTGTTGCGACGCGCAGGGCAACCGGGTCAAGTACGACCGCGGCCCCGAAGGCTGCCCCGAAGGCTACTGGCCGTGGGACGACCTGGTCTCACAGGACACCCTCATCGTGCACGGGCATTGGGCCCGACGCGGACACTACCGCAACGAGCGCGCGCTCGGCCTCGACTCGGGGTGCGTCTACGGCGGTCCGCTCACCGCGTGGTGCCAAGACGAGGACCGGATCATCCAGATCCGGTAGCGGAGCGCGCTGGCCTACTCCCGCTCGGCCAAGATGTAGGCCATCAACGCCATCGCGGCCGCGTTGCCCTCGATGTGCGCGGGGTCGATCTTCTCGATCGTGTCGGCGGGGCTGTGGTGCAGATCGAAGTAGTGGCTGGCGTCGGGGCGCAGCGCCATCGACAACACGCCGTTCTTCGTCAACGGGCTGATGTCCGCACCGCCCCACCCTTGAATGACCGAGAGATCGCCCAAGGCAGAGAACAGGGGCTGGTAGACCTGTAGCGCGGCGAAGGCGTCCGCATCGTCCCCGGCGAGCGAGAACCCGGTTGGCGCCCCCATGCCCGAATCGCTCTCGATCGCACCGACATGCGGCTCGGTCCCGTGGGCGTCGAAGTAGCCCAGCCCGCCACGGAGCCCGTTCTCTTCGTTGGTGAACAGCACCACCCGAATCGTGCGTCGGGGTTGGAGACCAGCCTCGCGAATCAGAAGCGCGGCCTCCATCGCAGCCATACAACCGGCTCCATCATCGCTGCTGCCATCCCCGACGTCCCAAGAGTCGATATGGCCACCGATCACGACGACCTCCTCGGGTTTCTCGCGCCCCACGATCTCCGCGATGGCGTTGCCGCTCGCGGCGTCGGGCAGCAGCTTCGCCCCCATCTTCAACGAGACCTTCACGGGGCCGCGCTTGGACGTCCGGGACAGGAACTCGGCGGCCTCGACCGTGACCGCTGCAGCCGGGATCTTACGGACGCCATCCGCGTAGACCAACGTGCCGGTATGCGGCGTGTCGAGCGAGTGCGCCGTCACGGACCGAACGAGAACCGCATCGGCCCCCTTCTTGGCGGCTTCGGACGCGCCGCGGGTCCGAGACTGGACGGTGTCGCCATAGTGGCTGTCGCCCGTCTGCGGATCGTAGGGGGGCATCACTTGGTTGATCAGGACGATCTTGCCCTTGGCCGCGTTGTCGTCGAGCTTGGCGATGGCCTCGACGTGATCCACGACAATGACCTCGCGGGTCAGGGTTCCTCGGGTACCCACGCTCATGCCCAGCCCGATCATCGTGAGATCGCGGCGGACGGGGCTGGCCATGCGCAAGGACTCCTTGCCACGCACCCAGTGCGGCACCATGACCTTCTCTTTGCGAACGTTCTCCTGTCCGTCGGCTCTCATCGTGTCGAGCGTCCAGCCGATGGAGTCCTCGAGCGCCTGAGAGCCACTGAGCCGGTGACCATAGAGGTCGGTCATCTCGGCAAGCCGATCCCAACCGCGGGTCTTGCCGTGCGCTGCAGCGAAGATCTTCTCTGCGGCATCCGCCGCCCAGCTCGGAGGCTGCTCCACCGCCACAACCGAAGCGGCGGGGGGAGACTCGGTCTGCGCCGCCGCGGCCGGAGCGGTCTCGGTCGGCGGCTCGGGAGGAGCCGGTGTTTCCGGAGCAGGGCCCGGCTTGCACCCGAGCGTCAGGACGACAGAAATCCCAGCAATTGCGCGGAAGTCCACGCCGCATGAAGTACCGGACACCCGGGATTCGAGCAATCCCGAGGTTTTTTCCGAGCGCTGTAAGGGCTTTGCGATTGCAGGCGTTCGGGGAGACGAATCCCATGATGACCATAACGAGACCTTCAGCCTGGATGGTGCTGGCCTGCATGTTGGTCGGTCTGCCCGCCTGCAAGAAGTCCATGGCCCCCGCGATGGACGCCGGATACTCCGGGGCAGAACGAGACTATTCCGAAGAGTCGATGGACGGCGGCGGCTATGCCGAGGACGACTACGCACCCATGCGCGCGATGGAGGCGGAGCCCGAGCCCGTCGTTGCATCGGATTCGGCAGTGTTCAAACGCCGAGAGCGACGACGCCTGTTCGGTTCGCGGGCCGACAAGAGCCAGGCGGAAAGCGCACCTTCGAGCCCCCCCGCCGAACCCACAGCTGCCCCCGGGGGATCGGACAGCGCCGCCCCAGATTCGGTCGAAACCAAGCCCGCCGATGAGCAACCTCCCGAAGCCGATGAGGGCCGCCAGATCATCTACACCGCCGGGATG
This sequence comes from Nannocystales bacterium, assembly GCA_050633305.1. GTDB lineage: Bacteria > Myxococcota_A > Polyangia > Nannocystales > Nannocystaceae > CAJXVA01. The sequence continues at coordinate 22,189 of JBOEGF010000007.1, read as the reverse complement.
CGCATCGCCGTCTTCAACCTGCAAGACGCACTCGAGACCGCGGAAGCACTCCCCGAGCGCTACGGGGGCTACGTGCAGACCATGTCCGATAGCCAGGTCGTGCTTCGCATCCCCTCGAAGAACCTCAGACCGGTGATGAGCGGTCTGGCCGGCTACGGCAACGTCGAGCGACGCTGGCTACAGTCGCAGGATGTCACCGCGGAGTTCACCGACATCGAATCGCGGCTCAAGGCCTTGGAGAAGACCCACGCGCAGCTCCTGGAGTTGTTGGGAAAGGCCCGCACGGTCGAAGAAGCGCTGAAGGTCCGCGAGGCTCTCGACCGCGTCTCCTCTGAGCTCGAGGTCCTCAAGGGCCGCCTGCGCCAACTCAGCAACATGACCGCCTACTCCACCCTCACCCTCGACTTCTACGAGCGGGGTCCCCACAACCCCACCCCCAGCAGCAACGATCCCTTCCCTTGGGTCGACAGCCTCGGCGTCGAAGACACGGAGTGGAAATGACATGAAACGCTTGCTCACGATTCTCGCCATCGCCTCTGCAACCACCGCCTGCGCAACGCACAAACTCGAGCCGCCCCAAGGTTTCGCTCAAGTGGACCAAAGCGACTACGCCACGACGATGATCGCCCCGGACCACGTCGGCCTGAACGTGCGCGTGTGGTCCAACGTCAAGGGCGGGTCCCTCGGTTTTTGGAGCGAGGACATGGTCAACAAGCTCGGCGAGCGCGGCTACACGCTCACCCGCCAGTCGGCGGTGAAGTCGAAAAACGGTGTCGCGGGCACGCGGTTCGACTTCGACTACACCGCGCCAGACGGGGTCGAGAAGTTCTACTCGGCCGTGTTGTTCACGTCGGACGAGTATCGCGTCGTCCTTCAGCTCGCCGGGGACGCCGACCTGAGCGCCCGATACCTCGCCCAACTCGACGGGATCGCGGGCAAGACGAAGGTCCGCGGGTGCAAACTGATCGACTCGCTCTGCAAGAGCGCTCAGCCCCGACCGCTCAAGACCGCGCCCGCAACCCCTCCCAAGGGCCCCACCAAGGCTCCCGAAGACGACGCCCCCGTACCCGCCGAGACGGACGCGTAAGCGAAACGACCACGGTGGCAGTCGCACCTGTCACCACGCCCACACACTCTCCAGACCCATCAGCTCCCCGCTCCTACATACTGGAGTCCGGGGAGTACTGATGGGACACGCTTGGGATCGCACACTCGGCATCATGGCCGGGCTCGCACTGACCGGTTGCTACGCCGGGTCACAAATCGACGCCGGAACCGACGGCGCCACCGCTGGGCCCACGGCCTCCGGCGAATCCGGCGACACGGCGGACAGCGAGGACACCGGGGACACCGACGACTCCGATCTGCCCATGGCCGAGTGCGACGGCATGGTCTTCGACCCCGGGCCAAACCTCGCTCGGCGCCTCACGGTGCTCGAGTACGGCAATACGGTGCAGGCACTCCTCGGCGTCGACGTCCGCACCGAAGCCACCGAACAACTCCCTCCCGAGCTTCGGGCCGACGGTTTCACCAACACCTCCAGTGGCCTCATCACCACGCTCGGGCACATCGAAGCCTATGACGCGCTCGCCTCTGTGGCCATCGAGCGCATCCCCGACCTCGCCGGTTTCGTCGGCGAGTACACCTCGTGCCAAGAGTTCACTCCCGCCTGCGAAAGCGAGTTCGTCGAGCGGCTGGGGCTACGGGCGTTCCGCCGCCCCCTGACCGAGGACGAACGCGATGCCCTCGTCTCGGTCTTCGCCGCAGCGCAAGACGAAGACGAGTCGTTCGCCGAGGGCGCAGGTCTGGTCATGCAAGCCATGATGCAAAGCCCACCGTTCTTGTACCGGTTGGAGGACGAACGCTCTGGCGATGGGGCGCGAGAACTCGGCGGTTACGCCCTCGCCACCCGGCTGAGCTACCTCATCTGGGCCGGCCCTCCCGACACCGCGCTCCTCGACGCCGCGGGCAACGACGCACTGCGGACCGACGCCGAGATCGAAGCACAGGTCGATCGCATGCTGGCCGCCCCCGAGGCCCGCGATGCATCCGAAGCGTTTGTCGATGACTGGCTGAACCTGGCGCGCCTCAACGGCCTGCCCCGGGACCCGGAACGGTTCCCCGACTGGACCACGGCGATCGCCGACGCGATGGTCGATGAGACCCACAGCTTCTTTGGCGCGCTGGTCTGGGACGACGTCCGCCCGTTGATGGATCTCTTCGTCGCGCAAGAAGCTTGGCTCACCCCCGAGTTGGCGATGCACTACGGCCTGGAGCCGCAAGGCGAAGGCATCCAACGCTACGACGTGAGCAACCAGCCCGAACGCGGCGGTCTGCTGACCCAAGGCAGCATGCTCACCATCGGCGGCAACGAGAGTTCGATGGTGGCTCGCGGCCTGTTCGTGTTCGAGAGCGTGCTCTGCCAACATCCGGTTTCGCCACCACCGGGGGTCGACACGACACCACCGGAGATCGAGCCCGGAAGCTCCCAAAGAGACATCTCCGAGGTCCGCACGACCGACGCGACTTGTGCCGGCTGCCACCTACAGTTCGAGCCCATCTCCTGGGGTCTGGGCCGATATCTGGCGGACGGAACGTTCGCCGACGAGGACCACCTGGGCAACGCGCTGCGTGAGGACGGCTTCCTGCGTTTGCCGGGCTCCGCGGAGGAGTACCCGTACGACAACGCCGGCGAGATGATGACGCTGTTGGCCGAGGCGGACGCCACACGTGAATGCATGGCCAGCAAGACCACGCAGTTCGCGATCGGACGGGCGCTGACGGGCTCCGACGAGTGCACGATGGAACAACTGCAGACGCGCTTTGCACAGAGCGACGGCACCTGGCGAGACCTCGTCGTGGCCATCGCACTTAGCCCCGGCTTCCGGTCGGTGAGGGTGGAGGAGTAGACATGCGGTATCGAAAGGTCATGCCTCGGCGCACGTTCCTGCGAGGCGCCGGCGGCGTTGCGATTGGACTCCCGCTCCTGGGGGCGATGCAAAGCAACTCTGTTTGGGGCGGCGGGGACGAAGCTCCCGCGCGTGCGTTCAACCTCTTCTTTGGGCTTGGGTGTCCGACGCCGTTGCAGACCGAAGGGTTTGCGGGACCCCTCGAGCCACTCAGTGAAGTCATCGACAACCTCCTGATCGTCCGGGGCGTCGACCAAGTCCGCGGGGACATTCCCGGGGCCAACGCGCACTACGACGGGGCCACCGTCTCGTTCAACGCGATCCCCTCCGAGGGAGAAGTCCAAGCCGGAGGCCCTTCGATCGATCAGGTCATCCGTCGACAGCTGCATCCCGATGGACAACCTCCGGGTGTCATCCCGACGCTGCTCGCGGGGACCTGGTTCCGGCGCAGCCGCCCTGGGCGCTACCTGCACTCGTGGAACGAGGACGGCTCGCCTGCCGACCTTCCGATCGAGCGCCCCACGGCTCTGTTTGAGCGCATCTTCGGCAGCGGCCTTCCCGATTCCAACGACCCGGACGAAGAGAAGAACCTGCGGCAGAAGCGAAGCATCCTCGACTCGGTGCTGCCGCAGTACCAACACATGATGAGCGATGCCAGCAACCTGGGGCAGGCATCCAGGGCTCGAATCGCAGATCACCTCGACAACATTCGGGAGCACGAGCAACGCGTCTTCGGCGAAGGGCCCGAGTGCGAGCTTCCACCCGAACCCCAGCCCTCCACGCTCCCGCACGAGGGCGCGGCGGACCCCGACGGCAGCGGCATCGACATCACCATCGAGGATCTCACCTCGGAGTGGCGGCTGATGTCGGACCTCTACGCGCTGGCAGTGCAATGCGACGTCGTCCGCTTTGGCGGGATGACATACCTCGCCGCGGGCGAGCGCATTCGACTCACCGGAGACTACCTGTACCAAGGTGAGCTGCTCCACCAGTTCAACGACCAGGCGATCCATGGGACCGGCGGCTCTGCCGGCTGTAGCCACGAGTTCTGGCATCAGTTCAACGAGGGCGCGGAGAACCTCCAGCTGCGGATGCACGTGCACCTCAAGATGCGCGAGTTGGTCTACTTCATGAAGCGGCTCGACGACCCCACGTACGCCGACGCCAACGGCCAGACCATCCTGCACAACGCGCTGGTCTCGATCTCGACCGAGTCCGGCGATGGCCGCCACAACGATGTCGAGCGAGAACTCAGCGGCATCTTCCATGCCTTCTCCCCCGCAGGCGGACGACTGCGTTCCGGGGAGCTCGTCGATGCCAACGCCGAGGCGCTCGACGTCTACAATACGATCGTGCAGCAGGGCTTCGGCCTGGACTACAAGATGGGTCCCGCCGATCGACCAGTGAACGTCGTCGACGCGGTCCTGCCCTGATCACCGGGCGGCACCCCGAAGCAGGTCCTACTTGGGAGCGATCGTCGCCACGAGGGCATCGCCTTCACTGGCGACGGTCACCTCGACCGAGTATTCGCGCTCGGCAAAGGCGCTGCGCAGCCCGTTGAACCGGGCCGACTCGGAGAGCACCTCCGAGAGGTCCGACAGGGGCATCGCAAAACTCCACGCGCGCCCGTCGCCAGCGATGGCTCCGGGGTAGCGCGACTCGACGTCGCTCATCAGCGCGGGCACCTGCTCGAGTCCGTAGACGACGTCCTCCTCCAGCGGAGTCCCGGCAACGAGGAAAGGAAGCTTGCTCTGCATCGGAGGCAGCGCTTCAACCGGGGCGAGCTCCAGCGAATCGAGACCCGGCAGCAAGTCCGAGGACGTCAGCAGCTGGGCCCATTGCGTCCCAGCGCTGGTCAGCTCGATGCGAACATCGAGCTGCCGCCCTTGCTTTCCGAACGGAGCTTGGGCGACGGCCAGCTCCACTCGGCGGTCCGGAACACTGCGGGGGTCCACGGGCTCGACGCCGGCCAACATGGCGCCGCTGGACAGCGCCGCATCGAACGTCTCGAGATGGGAGAAGTCCACCTCGACCATGTTGCCCTTGCCCGGCTCCACGCGAAGCTTCCGGGTCTCGGTGGGCTTGGCCAGAAGGGAGCGATAGCGGCCGATCGCCGCATTGTCGATGTAGGGCAGCAGCGGGACAGCCTCACCGCTGACGGCCGGGTACGCGAAGTGGTCCAGCACCAGCGTCTTGCCGATCTCGCGAACAACCAACACTGCCAGCCCACTGTTCTGCCGAGCCACCGCGACCACGTCGTCCTCCTCGAGCAACGCCTTGAGCAACGCACCGTTGCCGCGCCGGGGCACCGCCTGGCCCTTGACGAAGATCGACGACCCTCCGTCGTGCCGTTCCGCGAGGAGGGACTGTTGGCGCACGAACCATCCGGGACGGTCGAACTTTCCGACGAGCCTCCAATGGACCAACGGTGGCTTGGTGGCCGCGAGCGCAGCGTAGACGGGCTCGAGCGCCTCCTCCACGGCTGGGACCAGTTCGTCAACCTCGCAGTTGGACCGCGTCGCACGATCAAAACACTGGGGCAGAAGTGGCCGTGCGTCGAGCTGGGAGGCAGCCTCACACGCACAGAATCCTCCAGCCGCAACCGCGGCGCGTCCAGCCTTCGCACGAACCGAGAACAACGACGCGACCGTGCCCTCGGTGTCGGGCTCGGTGGGCAACAACATCGCGCAGGCGACGGAATCACGCTCGAACCCCAGGTCGTCGAGGGCCATCGGGTCGAGCATGCGGGCGTAGAGCCCCGTTGGGGGTTCCGGCGCGGGGACGTCCAGCAGCACCGGCGGCATGCGATCTCGCCCTGCCGACGTGCAACGCACCACAGAGGCTCGGGCATCGATCCAGGCCGAAGGACCCGAGTCCGCTCCGCACCCCATCAGCAGGGCCCCGACCGCTGTGAGCGCCCAGATGCCGCGTTCGGCTCGCATCACCGGCGCAGGGTATCAGCCCGAGGACGGCCAGGCGCGTTTCGGGGTAGGATCGACGTCCGTGCGGATGAGAGTCGCGCTGGCGCTGTCCTTGGCGCTCCCTGCCCTGGTGACGTGGATCGCGGTCGGCTTCGCCCCTGGCGCTGTGGTGGGCGCGTGGTGGGTCCCGGCCGGTGCGGCCGCTGTGGCGCTGCTGTGGCTACTCGCGCTGCGACGCTCGGTGATTCTCCTGGTCGTCGCAGGCGGACTCGCGGCCCTTGGGGCCCAGACAAGTGCCAAGGCGCGCGCCATGCTAGACGTGGCGAGCGACGCTGCAACCGAGGGCGCACTCCCCTTCTACGACCTTCGCAGTGGTGGGATCCCGGAACCGGTCCCTCCGTATGCTCGGGTCAGCGGCTTCGTTCGGTCGGGCTGGACCCTCGACGAGTACGCGGTGGAGCGCGGCGAACTCCCCGACCAGTCGGCCTCCCCGATCGCCGTCTTGGTGCCCGTGGTCGGGGCACCCGCGGCAGTTTCCGAAGGCGACGAGGCCCAGACCCAAGGCCACAAGGTCGAGCCGGGGGTCGCCATCGTTGTGGCTCGCGTCGCCCCCTCTGCCACGTTCGTGCCAAGTCAGCCCAGCAGCCTCGACGGCAAGACCGAGCCACTGGACCCCGACATCCTCGCGACACTGGTCCAGGTCCAGGGCGACCCCGCGCAACTTCACGGCGTGCTGCTCGACACCCTGGCCATACCCAGCCCTCAGGACGCGTGGCTGGAGCTCGGGTTGGGCTTGATCGCCCTGCTGGTCGCCATGGCGTGCGGCTTCGTAGCCGCCGCGCCGACCCCCGAGGACTAGCAGGGCCGCCGCGGCGAAGAAATCCTGCGTCCGCCCCGGGCCGGGCACGTAGGTGATGGCATGACCCTCACGCAACCCCGCGTCCATGTCGCGGTGGCGGTTTCTGACCTCGACCGCTCGATCGCATTCTACGAACGCATGTTTGGCCTGGAGGCGGTCAAGAAACGGCCCGGGTATGCCAAGTTTGAACTGAGCGAGCCCGGTTTGAACTTCACCCTCAACGAAACGGCCCAAGCGCGTCCCCCAGGCGGCGTGGCGCACTACGGAATCGAAGTTCCTGCGACGAGCGACGTCGAAGCCTTCGCACGCCGCGTGCAGAGCGCGGGACTCGAGTCCCGTCCCGAGGACAACGTGACATGCTGCCATGCTGTGATGGACCGGATCTGGATGCAGGATCCCGACGGCCACGCCTGGGAGGTGTTCGCCGTGACCCAGTCCGACGTCGACAGTGCCCCCGCAGCCCCGCCCAAGGTCAAGGTCGAGGTCGAGGTCGCATCCGACCCAGAGCAGGAAAAGACCTGCTGCGAGCCCACGTGCTGCACATGAGCCTCGAGCAACATCCTTGGACCTCGATCACGGGTGACCTGCGACGCTACGTGGCGCGCAGGGTGCCCGAGTCCGAGGTCGAAGACGTGGTGCAGGATGTGTTGCTGCGGGTCGTCGCTTCGAAGGATTCCCTCAGCGAGGATCGTCCAATCGCCCCCTGGGTGCGTGCCGTCGCCCGGAACGCGGTCATCGATCGACACCGAAAGCGCACCGCCTCCCCGCCCGCCCCCGACCCCGCGGTCGATGCCGAGGGACTCACGATCGAGGCACAGTCGGAGGAACAGCGGACCCTGCTGGGCATCTGGCTGCGCGTGGCCGTCGATGACCTGCCTGAGCCCTACCGCGAGGCCGTACACCGCGTCGACGTGCTTGGGCAGTCGCAGGCCGACGTCGCCGCCGCCCTGCAGCTCCCGCCCTCCACCCTCAAGTCGCGGGTCCAACGAGGCCGGGCCAAGCTTCGTGACTCGTTCTTTCGCTGTTGCGACGCAGAGCTCGACGCCCAGGGCCGGGTCGACAACGTTCGGTCACGCCAAGACTGCCCGTGCTGTGATCCTCAACGATAGGGATCGCCCTCGGGCAGCACAGGCTCGGGCAGCCCCACCTGCGACAGTGCGGGCTGAAGCGCATCCCAAGCGAGTTGGGTTCGCGCCCCAGAGATGCGCAGCTGCTGCACCAACGAACCCCACACGATCGCACCGAGCAACCCGACCAGCCCCCAAACCCAGGTGCCGCCCAAGACGAAGGCTGCGGTGACCACCAGCCCGGTCAACACCACAGCAGACGTCATCGCGATCGCCGTCGCGGGCGCGGTGACGCGATGCAACGTGATCCGGGTGCCGCCGTGGCTGGGAACCGCATCGATGCGCACCGCTCGGGGGAGCACCACCGGATCCATTCCGGTGCGCTGAGGGTCGGGCGGAACCCAAACCAGCAAGCCCCGGCCATCCCGCTGGACAAACAATCCATCCGGCACGCTGAGCCCGTCGGAGACCATCATCGACCGCTCCTCGAACCCGTGGTCACACAGCAGCAGGTCCAACAGCGTTTCGACGTCCCCATCGATCCAAAGGGCCGCATCTGGAACCGGCGCAGGCGGTGCCGCGATCGAGGTCACCGAGCCACAATAGCGCGAGGAGAGCCCCCGAGCAGCCCCCCGCATGGTTTGCCCCCACGGCGTCGGAGTACACTGAAACGGACTCGTGCCGGACGCGCCACAGGACGCTACTTCCATCTCCGGACCCGACCCCGATGCGACGCTGCTTCCGGACGGGGCGGCGAGCGCATCCATCCCCACGTTGGAACCGGGGGCCAAGGTCAGCCGCTACACCGTCATCGAAAAGGTGGGGGCGGGAGCGATGGGCGTCGTGTTCTCAGCCTGGGACCCGAAACTCGACCGCCGAGTCGCGCTCAAGCTTGTTCAGCCCGACTCCTACGCCACGGCAGACACCACCGAGCGGTTCCGAGAAGCCAAGGCGCTCGCCAAGCTTTCGCACCCCGGGGTCGTCACCATCTACGACGTCGGCACCGTTGGCGATGCGTTGTTCATCGCCATGGAGTACCTGCGCGGCGTCACCCTCGGCCGCTGGCGCACCGAGCACCCAGACGCGGCGTGGGCCGAGGTCGTGCAGTTGTACATGCACGCCGGGGCGGGCTTGTCCGCGGCGCACGATGCAGGACTGGTGCACCGCGACTTCAAGCCTGCCAACGTCATGGTCACCGAGAGCGGCCGGGTCAAGGTCCTGGACTTCGGCCTCGCCAAGAACGACGGCGAAGGTCGACGCGGCACACGAGTCGGAACCCCGCGGTACATGGCTCCGGAGCAACACACCCGCGGCGTCGTGGACTCGCGCAGTGATCAGTTTTCGTTCTGCGCCGCGTTGTACGAGGCCTTGTTCGACCAACACCCTTTCGAAGGGGAGACCGCCTTCGAGATCGCGTTGAACGTGCAAGCCGGTGCGCTGCGTCCTCCTCCGGGTGGAGGCGATGTTCCCGGGCCGGTGAGCGACGCGGTGGAACGAGGGCTGAGTATCGACCCGAAGCACCGCTTCGACACGATGGAGGACCTGCTCCGGGCGCTCGACCCCCTCGCACCGTCACGGAGAAGGCAGTGGGGGGTACTTGCCGTCGGCGGGTCGATGCTCATCGGCGCGGCTGCGGTCGTCGCCACCAGCGGAGACGAGCCCTGCGCGCACGCCACCACCACCATTGAGGACGTGTGGAATCCCAACGTGAGGCGCCAACTCGGGGCCACGTTCGACGACGAGGTCGTCTCGGACGAGCTGGCCGCCGAAGTTCTCTCCCAGCACGATGCGTTCGCCGAGGCCTGGGTCGCCGCCCGCACCGACGCCTGCCAATCCGCGAAGGTTCGGCAAACCCAAACCGAGACCGCGATGGAGCTTCGCTACCACTGTCTGGACACCCGGCTGGACACCGTCGCATCGGGCCTCGCGAAACTGCTCGAGGAGGGCGTCGCAGCCCAACTCGGACTCGCCACAACCCTCGAACACATCCCATCCCTCGAGCAGTGCTCCGACCTCGAGGCGCTCCGTGCCGAGTACCCGCCCCCCGAGGACCCAGAGGTCCGCGTACGCGTTCGACAACTCGAACTCGAGATCGAGCGAGCCCACGATGGACGCCTACTCGACATTCACGCATCCGAGGCGAGCCTGCGCTCAGCCATGGCAGAGGCCGATACACTCGGCTACGCGCCACTGCGGGTGCACGCGCGGGAGACCCTTGGCTCTCTGCTGTCGTTCAAGGGCGAGGTCCGAGCGGGGATCGAGCTGATCGAAGAAGGCGTGGTGTTGGGACTGCGGGTCAACGCCCGCGCCGCCACCGTCGGAGCCCTGTACGAACTCGCGCGGCAAAAGGGCCTGCGTCAGCGCGACGACGTGAACGCCCTCTTCCTCGCCGGAGTCGCACAGGCCGTCGCACGGACCTTCCCCGGCGGCGAACTCGACATCGAGCAGGGACTCCTGGTGCGCATGGAGATCTACAACGCCGCCGGCCGCTACGAAGAAGCGCTCTCGGAGGCCCAACTCCTGCGCGACCGCATCCGCGACGCGGGAGACCTCGACGCCCCACGCGGCGTGGAAGTGCGTGCCCGCATGGCCTCGTACTGGCTCTCGCTGGGCAAACGAGAACAAGCCGACGAGGTCCTGTCCAAGATCCTCGACGCACCGACCATCGGTCAGGGTCACCCGGCGATTGCACGCGCCTACGTCTACCGAGCGCGGCTGCGCGAACGCAGAGGTGACACCGATGGAGCCGTGGCCGACCAACTCCAGGCCCACGAACGCTACGAGAAGCTACTCGGGCCCAACCATCTCAACACAGCCGGCCGACACGGCGACATCGCGCTGACCTTGGGCTACGCGAACCGCCTGAAAGAATCGCGGGCGTACGCACGCAAAGCTGTCCAGGCCCTGCTCGCCTCCCACGACGGGCACCCCGACCCCTCGCTCTCCACGATCTACGAGAACCTCGGCTGGGTCGAACTCAACATCGGAAGTCTCGAGGCCGCTCTCATCGCGCTGGATGAGTCCGACCGCTGGGGAGAGGGGTTGGGAGGAAAAAGCGCGGGCGGTATCCACTGGAGGACGTCGGCGCGGGGGCGAATCGCCGAGGCCCGTGGCGAGTTTCAACAAGCACGCAGCATCTTCCTGCGTGGCTCGCGGGCAGCGGAAACGGAGGCCGACCGGTGGACTGCGGATGTGGGCCTCAGCATCGCCGCCCTCCGCTCAGACGATGCTCCCGAAGCTCAGGCCACGCTCGAATCGGCCTTGGAGCACCCCGAGACGAACTCGATCGACCGCGCGCGCGCGGCGTGGGGGCTCGCACTCGGCGAGGCTCGCCGTGGTCAGCCGGACACGGCTCGTCGCCACATCGCTCAAGCCCGAGAGTTCCTCGAACAGGTGCCCTACGAGCGGATGCTCGAACGCAAGCTCGTCAAGGTGGAGCAGCAGCTAGGCCTGACGCCGACGGCGGTAAAACGCCCCGAAAGCCAACAACAGCAGCCCCCACCCACAGGGCGTTGAGCCGACGCGGCATCCGCTGGATCCGCCTTCCGAGCCTCCAGCGGCCGAGCCTCCGCTGCCCCCGCTCTCCTCGCTGCCAGGCCCTGTCGCCCCGCCCGATGTCGTTCCCTGACTCATCGTATCGCCCGAGTCGGAGTCGGAGTCGGAACCTGCCGTGCCACTGGACAGCCCCCCCGAGGAGGAGTCGGCTCCACCTTCGGACTCACCGCCGGGCTCGCACCCGGGGCCCCCAACGCCAAAGCACACCGTCTGCGCCTCGGACGTATTGCCCGCGTGATCCGTGGCGACCAGCGTGACTTCGTAGGACCCAGGCGGAAGCGTCAGGTCCCAGGACCACGATTGCCACTCGTTGCGGACATCGACCTGCTCGTTGTCCACGTCGACCGCTCGAATCGTCATCGCCACCGACGCCACCCCCCAGCCCTCGTCGGAGGCCTCTGCCACCACTTCGACCTGCGTCGTTCCGTCGGCATCGAACTCCTGGTCCATCGTCGGCGAGACCACCGAGACCACCGGAGCGACACCGTCCGGTGTCGCGTCGAGACCCTCTCCGCACGTCGTCGCCCACTCCACCGTTTCCGGTGACGTGCACTCCGTCGTAAACGTTCCCTCCCCCAGCCAAGGAGACGTAGGTACCCCGCCACAATGCGCGGTCGGGCTCCACGTGTCGCCGTCCGCACACGGCGTGATGTCGATCCCCGAGTCTTGCTCGATCCAATCGATGGCGTTGGTGGCCAGCACGCTGCCCGCCGCGTTCATGCAGTTGGGGTCTACCGGGTCGGCGCCTTGGGCCCACGAGTGAATCGCCGCCACGCGCCAGGTCCCGTCACCGCCCTGCGCTGGGTCCAAGTAGACGAACGTCGGACCGCCCGAGTCCCCGTTGCAGATGATCTCATTGGGCGTACCGGAGATGATTTCGCCGTTGTTGGTGATGTTGTTGATCGTCAGCTCGAGCATCTTCTTGCGACCGCTCGCGCCATCTTGGTCCCGCCCAAAGCCCACATGCATGATGCGAGCGCCCTGGTAGACCGCAGAGGCCTCACAGCCATTGACCACAGGGATGATCGGAACCGATGTGACCGGCGAGTCCAGCAGGCAATAGGCATAGTCTTGCCCCTGTGCCGTCGCTCCGTTCCACCCTGGCCCTTGGCGACAGGTCGTCGTCGTGACCAACTGCTGCGCGCTCTGAGCATCCTCGCCGAACCGGACCGCGCTGGGGACCCCGTCCACCACACAATGCGCCGCCGTCAGCACCACCCGCGGATGGATCAGCGTACCCGTACACGCGCCTCCCCCACTCGACAGATAGACCACCGACGGCCACCCACAACCGTCCACGAAGTCGCCGCCGTAGATGTGCTGGGGATCGATCGGTTGCGAGACCGAGCCGACCATCAAGGGCGTGAGGAGCGCGATTGCGGACAGCCAACCAGTCACAGGTAGGCTATGTCAGGTTTCCAAGACCCACACAAGTAGTAGGCCCGCAGTGAGACACTGGGTCGCGGTGCGTGTTTTGGAGCTTCAGTCGGGCCTGCAAGTCCAGGGCGCGCTTGGAACCTACCTCCTCGAAGGCCCCCTGGGAGAAGGCGGTTTCAGCCACGCGTGGGCCGCGACGAGCGCCGACGGCACCCCCGTCGTGCTCAAGCAGCTCAAGCTCGGACGTATGGGCGACTGGAAGTCGCTCGAACTCTTCGAGCGCGAAGCTCGGGTCCTCGCCGCCCTCAGCCATCCCAACATCCCACGCCACATCGAACTCTTCGCCCACGACGGCGCGCAGCCGCATCCCGTCTCCGCCCTTGGGCAGATCGAAAACGCCTCCCTCGTCTCCGTCTACGTCCGTGTCGAGGGGCAGTCGCTCGAACAACACCTCGCCAGGGGCCACGTCATGACCGGGCCACAGCTCGCAGGCATGTTGGACCAGCTGCTCGCCGTGCTCGAGTACCTGCACGGTCTGCAGCCGCCCGTCATTCACCGAGACCTCAAGCCCGCCAACGTCATCCTGGACCCGAGCGGTGTCCCGCACCTCGTCGACTTTGGTGCGATCAAGAACCATCTACGAGAGGGCTCCACCTCGGTGGGCACCTTCGGCTACTTCCCCATGGAGCAGATGATGGGGCAGTCCCAGCCCGCCAGTGACTTGTACGCCGCCGGGATGACCACCCTCGTCGTCGCAACCGGTGTCCGGCCCGAGCAGATGCCCACCGACACCAACACCGGAAAGGTCGAGCTCAGCAAGCTCGCCCCCGGTCTGCCCCCTGGGGTCAGGGCGGCGCTCGAGTCCATGCTCGAGCCCATCGTCGGTCGACGGGTCCAAACCGCAGCCGCCGCGCGGGCCCTGCTTCACAACCCCAGCACCGCCCTGGCAACTCCGGCCAGCACCGCCCTGGTCGTCCCGAACGTCGTCGGCCTGCAGCGCTTGGCGAACCTGTGCATCGGCACCGCAGGTGTCGGTGCCGCCCTGCTCTACTTCGTCTTCTTCAACAGCTTGTCCGAGACCCTGCTCGTGACCGTCAGCGGTCTGTGGATCGCTCCGCTCGTCTTCGGCATCGCGCTGAGGGTCTCCCTGCAGTCCGGCTCGAAGCATCCCGTGAGCACGAGCATCGCGATCTCCGGCGCAGGCCTGCTGGCGCTGATCGTCTTCTTCATCGCGATCTTCCCCGCGCTGTAGCGCCGGGGCAGTCCCTCCCCGAGACCTCGCCGGCGACCGCACACGACCCCTTCCTGCAACCCCAGCCGCCCCTCCGTGCCCCGAGATACCCCAGACGTTTCCCCCTCCCAGGGGGTTGCGCCCCTGCCACCTGCGACACATACTGCCTGGCAGCGCGGCCCACCTCCCCGGTGGTTCGCTTCCCGCATCCGAGTCCTTCGGCCGCGGGTCAACCCCACCCATCTGGGGGTGCAACGGTTTCGACGGGGGTTTACGAGAGCAGAGACTGCGTGTCGCGGGGCCAATCCGCCGTGTCAAAAACGGAATGGAAAACACAGTTGCAAACAACAGCAACTACGGCCAACTGGCCGCTGTCGCCTAATTAGGCGTCACGACCCTTCCTGAGGGGCCTGAGTAGGGCAAGGGTCGTCAACACACGGGCTAGCTGCAACGAGTGTCTCGACGCTGCGGCGAAACAAAGGGGCTCGGGTTTGAGATCGCCGGTCGTCGGGCGTGCTCAAGTCTTAAGCGGAAAATACTGATGACTACACACGTAGATGTCCTGTTTGAGGGCTTCCGGACCCGGGTTCGACTCCCGGCGCCTCCACTCCAAAACCCCTGGAATCTCCAGGGGTTTTCTTTTTGTGTCGTGGTTACTGTCGTGGTTCGAGAGGCGGGCCCCGGTTTGACCTGTCGGTGTCGAGCTGCTGTGGCCTGAGGACGGTGTCGATGTGCCCCCGCCTTCGTCGCCTGGGTCGGTGTCATCGCCCGCCGCGAGGGTGACGGTCGAGTCCACGGGGACTTCAACCTCGAGCGAGGTCACGGCCCGGCATGCCTCGTCCCACTGCAAGCGTCGGTAGCCCTCGAACGCGCTGCCCTTCGCCGATGACGGATGCGTGAGGCGTTCCAAGACCGCCCGGTCCGCGCCGTCGTCGAGGGCGTGCGTGATGAAGCTGGCGCGGAAGTCGTGACCGCGGCGAGCGGCCAGGCCAAGCGTCTTCAGGTCTGCGTCTCGGCGCCGACGCTCGTAGTTCTTGTCGCGGACGGGTCCCTTCTTGCTTGGCGCATCGCTTGGAAGACGGGGGAAGATGAGGTCCGCGGGCTCAGGCTTGCGGCCGTACAGCGCAGGCCAAGTCTCGTCGAGCCATGCAGACAGCGCCTCGAACAACACGGCGTGAACGGGCATCTCCTTGGTCGTTCTCGTCTTGGTGCGGCGTCCACTGTATTGCCGCGCGATGCCAAGGGCAGCGAGCGGTCGACGCTTCCGGTCGAAGTCGGAGACACGCAGTCCGCAGAGTTCGCCGATGCGGACCCCGGTGAGGTACATCGTCGCGTAGACCGGCCGGCGCTCATCGGGCAGCCGCGGATCGAACATCAGTGCCGCGCACTCAGATCGAGAGAAGATTGCGCCCGCGCGCCAGTCGGGATCGGCGTCTTCTATCGGCCCGAGTTCCTCTTCGGTGAGGATGCAGGGGTCGTTCTTCGCACGGCCTTTCTTTCTGGCGTCTCGGTACAGCGCTTTCAGGGCCGTGTACGTGTTCCAAACCGTCTTCGGTGCGGGGGGTTTTCCGGTGGATTCGAGCGGCGTTACCCGCAGCGAGAGAAAGACCTCTTCGAGATCCGAAGGACTGATCGACTCGATACCGCGGTGTCCAAGGGTGGGCAGCACATGAAGCCGCAGTCTGGTTTCGTCGTCCTTCCAGGTCTCCCGACCTCTGCGTTCGCGCAGGTCAATCCACCACGCGGCGACGGCCTTCAGCGAGTTTCGATCGTGTGTCCCCGGTCCCGCACCAGCCTTCCGCGCTTCGATCTTGCGAAGGATAGCGTTGCGAAGAAGGACGGCCTTGTCGGCGTCTTCTGGCCCGAAACCGCTCGTTCGGGCTCGTGCCTTGCCGTGCTCATCGGTGTAGGAGATCGAGATTTTCGCGCCCCGCAGGTAGAGGCCGCGTGGGAGTCCGTCGCTGTTCGAGCTGCGGGTCATCGGCGTCGCTTCCCACCGAGAATTTCTTCCGCCCGGGCATCGTAGTCGACCACGCTTCGCTCACACGGCATCCGATCGCGGGCCGTCTCAACGGTCTCTCTTCGGAACTTATACGGCCGGCCCCCCAGTGGTTCCAACCGCCCGGATGCGACCCACGCCCGGATCGTCTTTGCCGTGACGCGTGCGACGATCGCAGCCTCCGCGGTGCTGAGAACATCCGTTCTTGCTCCTCCGTGAGAACCTAGCCGTGCGACCTCGGAGCGCACCACTCCGCGAAAGAAGCTCTCCTCGCTGCGGAACCCCTCCCGGGTCGCGTTCACGAGAAGACGCTCCATGGGTCCCAGCGCTGCGGTGGAGTTGCATACCTGCGACATCTCCCGGCGCCGTGGCGGATCCGCTTCTCGCGCCAGTTGATGGAACGGGACCGACATCAGCACATCGATACGGGCGATGGTCCTCGCCGCGGCGGCATCGCCCTCGGCAAGCTGCAATTCAGCGCGAACGTGCAATCCCACGAGGCGGTCCGCCAGGCGCTCAAATACGGGCCAGCCCGAGAAGATGCGTGCCGCGTCTTCGTACTCGCAGAGCATCTCGGCAAGCTCCTGGCTGGTGAATTCGAGCTGATGCGTGGTCGGCTTCATCGGAGCAGTCGTTTCCCGTACTACGACGCGTAGCGAACCCCCGCAGATTCCAGTCGTCGCGGGCAGCTCGTTGATTGACCTAGCTCCGCCGGTTGGGCGCCCCGCTCCGACCTCCGCAGGCCGCCGACGGCCGCGTTCCCTGGCGCTGCCCCAACAATGCACATTGTTCACGATGGGTCTGGATGAGGCGGAGATGTTGCGCTGGCGTACGAACGGATTCGGGCGTCGACTCACCGAGGCGGCCCCTTCTTCCCGATTCGGCTAGAAGTACCAGCCGCCGACCAGCCGAAGCCACAAGCCGTCGGTACGAAAGTCGTTTCGCTCTCCTGGCAACGTCGCTGCTCCGAGCATGCCGCCGTAGAATGCTAGGTCGAAGCTTGCTTCGGCCCCGAAAAAGAGACCGCGCCAGACCACCATCTGGGCGCCGGCCGCGAGCTTGAGGTCCAAGCCAATCCGCTCTTCGTCCGCGAGAGCGTCTGGGACGTCGACAACCAACAAGCCAACACCGGTGCCAACCGCCCCATATCCGAAGAAACGGTCGGACCCGGCCCCGACGCGGAGGATCGGGAGGAACCGAAACTCCTGGCCGCTGTAAGAGCGGTCCGCGAAGCGGAGCGGCGCATGCTCGAACGACGCTCCAACGGACATGCGGAGCAAGCGGTCCGGCCGCCAGACGTATCCGCCAGCAACACCCCAAGCCCAAGCCGCCCCCATCCGCGGATAGCCGCGATTCTGAAGTCGGAGCTGTGCGGTCCCAGGTGCAACGAGGACGTACGCCCCAGAGCGAAGCGGAGCGCGGGAAGTTCTCTCGGGATCCGTGCCACGCCTCGCATGTGCAGGTGGCGCGGTGGCGCCGAGGATGGCGAGCGCGGCCGCCATGGGCCCAACATAGCGTGCTTGAGCGGTGCTTCTTGAAACCACTAATACAACATAACATGTTGTATTAGCACTTCCCAAGGCGCGGTACGCGGGTGTTGTGGATCCGGCCGGCCTGCGTGCGCTCGCGGTCTCGATAGGCTCCAACGTCCGGCGTCTACGCGAGGACAGCGGAGCAACGCAGGCGCAATTGGCGGAGGCGTGTGGCGTGGAGCCGGCGCACCTCCAACGCGTCGAGTACGGAACCACGGCCCCGTCGCTCCGCCTCCTGCAGCGCCTTGCGAACGAGTTCGAGACCGACGTCTGGAAGCTTTGCAAGCCCGGCCGCGAACCGAACCCTGCCCCGCGCCGCCCCGGCCGTCCGAAGCGCACTACATAGCGACGATCCGCACCCTGCTCGACGCAAGAAACGGTCCTGGGGTCGCTCCGCACCCGCTTTAACAACACCGACGCTCCACCGCTCTGGTTCGGATGGGCGGTCGCTGTCCCTCTCGATGCGTTCGCGGTCGCCGCGGTGTCAGCGACCCCAAGGGGATGCCTGCAGCCTAGAGGTTTCCCGACCACGGACGCCCGCAAGCAGCAACCTTGTCGGCGAGCGACCTCTCGGCTTCGGCCATGTACGAAATATTGATCGCGTCGACGCGCAAATAGCGGCCGCGCGGCAAGTTCTCTGCCTTCATCGCCCACGCGTCCGGTTGAGTAGCTGTTCGGCCCTTTCCCCGTAGTCGAGAACGTTCTCCTCATGCGGCTTGCGATCGCGTGCGGCTTCGACCGCCGCTTTCTCGAACTTGAACGGCGCTGCGCCCAGAGCCTTCAAACGGCCGGACTTCGTCCAGGCCCGGATCGTCTTCGGACTGACCCCGCAGAGGGCGGCCGCTTGCTTGGTGGTCAAGACCGTTACCGACTGAGGATCGCAGCTCTGACGTTGGAGTTCGGATCGCAGCAGCGTCCTCAGGAATCCCTCTTCTTGGCGAAGCCCTTGCCTCGTGGCATCGACCAGCGCTCGCTCGACCGGCCCCAACGAAAGCCCGCCAGCCGCTTCGCGCTGAGATCGGGATCGGTGGTCCTGTGCGGAGACGTCTGCGGTGAGCGTCGATCGGCTCACGATTTCTCCAATGGGTGCGTTGAGCATCGCGTTCACGGAGCAGACCGCCCTACCTGCCAGCGGGTCAGAGGTTTCGAGGTAGTGCTCTGCTCGCGCAGTCCGCCCGACCAAGAGCTCCACGTGAGTCGCAAAATCGGGCCAATCTGGGAACACCCGGCAAGGGTCTTCGAGCTCGCAGAGAAACGCCGCGAGGTCTTGGCTCGAGAACTCGAGATCTGGTGGGCAGTTGGGCACTCTTCCGTCGCGTCCTTCGTCAACAACGACGCGCTTCCTACCTGGCGACTTCCCGCCCGCTCACATTGCTCCAGCGTGGGTTCGCAAGAGCGGGCGTGTTGACGTTCTTCCCGAGCGAGAATCGCTGCCGCTGCCACCTGCGACAGCAGCGTGGAACGTTCTCCAAGACCAGGTAGCGGGAGAGCTCGGCACGCGTCGGGCCTTCCTTGTGGAGTGGGTCAATAACTCAACACCCCGAAGTCAACACGCGTCCCAAACGTAGCGCTCTTGCTCCTCGACGGGGTAGTCGACAATGCCTCCCACGGGCCTTTGTCGAGCGAATTCACGACCACTGCCCTTTGGCGCACAAACTCAACAACGCGCGGTTGTTGATGTAGGTGTTGAGTTCTTGTTGATGTAGGTGTTGAGTTCTTGTTGACCCGCGGCCCGGAGAACAGGGATCGACGTCTCCGCAGTTGTGTAGCGCCCAGATGCCCGCCGGTTGTGAACGCGGCGCTCCGCTCGGGCCGCTCCGACCCGCACCGGCGAGAAGAGCACGACCCGCGGACCCCCGATCTACGCCATCTACAGAGGTTTCTTCGGGGGGCGTCCGACCGGGTTGCGCTGGAGTTCCCGCGGCTCGAATAGCTGGTTGGGCTCGATGTCGAGCGCCGCGAGGAGGCGAACCAGCGTCGCGAAGCTTGGGGCTCGCCTCGCGCCTTCAAGAACCCGGATGAACAGCGGCTCCACGCCGACTCTCTCGGCCAGCTCCCCCTGTGTCCAGCCGCGGCGGAGACGGTGCTCGCGAATGTTGGCGCCCACGCATCGCCGCGCGCGCTCAATATCGACCTCCGCCACCCAGTGGTCGTAGCGAGCGACTGCATTCTAAAGTAGATTCTGAAAGTATCGCGTTCTAAGGCGCGTTGGACAAGCGGATGAGCGAAACAACGACGACACCCCCTCAAACCGGCCTCAACCTGCCAGCCTGGGCCGCGCCCTTCGTGCGTTCGACGGTGCGCCTAAGGTCTCAAAACGCCACCTGGGTCGTTGCTGCTCTCGCAGTCGGCTGTTTCTCGGAGCCCACAGAGAGCTCCGGCAACCTGGGGGACACTTCGGGGAGCACTTCGACGACCCACGCGACCGAGCACTCATCGCCACAAACGGCAAGCACGCGAGGGTCCACAACCGCGACCTCCGCCGGCGCGAGCGAGGGCACGGATGCGGCGACGGGCGACTCCAGCGAAGCGCCGGCCTGCGACGCGTTGTTCGAGTTCCTGGACGAGTGCACGGACGAGCCCGCAGGGATGGCTGTCGTCGCAAACGGCGACTTTGAGATGGGGTGCGATCAGAAGGTCGAAGTCGGCGCGTGCGATGACGACGAATTTCCGGTTCACCAGGTACAGCTGACCACGTTCGCCATCGACATGTTCGAAGTCACGGTCGGCGCATATGATGCGTGTCTTGGCGACGGGGGCTGCACGCCACGGGGCGACGCCGAGGGCTGTAACCTCCGGCAGACCGGTGACGACGAGCAGCCTGCCAACTGCGTGACGTGGCAACAGGCCGCGGACTTCTGTGAATGGAGAGGCAAGCGGCTCCCGACTGAGGCTGAGTGGGAGTACGCAGCCGAGGGCCCCGAGAACAACCGGTGGCCCTGGGGGGACGAGCCCAACCCCAACTGCGACCTCGCTGTGATCGTCGGTCCAAGGGACGTTGGGTGCGACGCCGGACGGACCCTCTCCGTGGGGTCGAAACCCGATGGAGCATCTTCCACCGGCGCCCTCGACATGACCGGCAATGTCGCCGAGTGGGTCGCGGATTGGTGGTCCCCCACCGGCTACGAGGACCACGACCCGCTGGACCCGCTGGGCCCCGGCACCGGCGAGCAGAAGGTGACGCGAGGGGCGTCGTTGGTCAACGGCGTGGTCGCGAGCCTGCGCATCCGGAACCGGGTAGAGCAGGATCCGAACGTCCCGGATTGGCGAGTCGGCTTCCGCTGCTCGCTGAGCGCCAGATAGTCGACGATCGCCAGACGACTCGCTGCGAAGCAGCCTTCGATTCGTTCGCTGGTCAGCTGTCAGAAAATCGGCGTAGAATCGAACGACAGCGATTCGCCGCCGAACGGACCGAGTCGAACCGTCGCCGGCAGCCCTTGACTGTGGGTCTCCGGAGCAATCGTGGCTGCCGACAAGTTCCTCGACCGACTCATGCAGGAGATGAGCGATGAGGACCGGCGCGCACGAGGATTCCAGAGAGCGTAGGAGTGCCGGCGGCCGATCAGCCGAAACCGCAAGCGCTCCGTACGGAAGTGGGTTGGCTCTCCTGGAAGTGCCGCTGCTCCGCGCCTGCCTCCATAAAATGCGAGGTCGAAGCTTGCTGCGGCCCCGAGAAACAGATCGCGCCAGACCACCATCTGGGCGCCGCTCACGAGCTTGAGGTCCAATCCAATCCGCTCTTCGTCCGCGAGGGCGTCCGGAACGCCGACAGCCAACAAGCCGACACCCGCGCCAGCCGCCCCGTATCCAAAGAAGCGGTCCGACCCAGCGCCTAAGCGGTAAGTCCTCGCCGTAGCACGTCGTGACGTGCAGCTCGCGGAGCGGGACGCTCGGTGAGATGGAAGAAGAAGGCCAGGCGTTGTTCCGCGAGATCGAGGCTCTACCGAAGCAAGGCCGGCGTCGGCTGTACACGGCGGACCTGCGGCGGCGTGTGATCGCGTTTGTTGAGAAGCGGATCGCGGCTGGCGGCTCGGAGTCGAAGGCGAGCGTGGAGGTCGGGATTCACCAGGCGACGATCACCGGCTGGCGCGGCGGCAAGAAGCGAAATGCGAAGGCGACAAAGGCGACGAAGAGAGTTCGACCGATCGAGCTTGTCGAACCGGCGAAGAAGAGTGGCCCGGTCTTGGTTCTGGGATCCGCGCGCGTGGAAGGACTGACGCTTGACGACGTGCTCGTGTTGGTGAAAGGACTGCGGTGATCGGTGCGACGGGCAAGACGCGAGTCTTCGCGTACTGCCAGCCGGTCGACATGCGCAAGGGATTCGAGGGGCTGGCGGCGCTGGTACGCGAAGACCTCGGCCGCGACCCGCTCGACGGCGCGATGTACTTGTTCACGAATCGCCGACGTACGCGGGCGAAGGTGCTGAGCTTCGATGGTTCTGGACTCTGGGTCTTCGCGAAACGCCTCGAACGTGCACGGTTCGTCGCGCTGTGGGCCGTGACGGACCGCGACCGAATCCCGCTGAAGAACGAACTCGA
Organism: Nannocystales bacterium; assembly: GCA_050633305.1. Lineage (GTDB taxonomy): Bacteria > Myxococcota_A > Polyangia > Nannocystales > Nannocystaceae > CAJXVA01. The sequence goes on along the minus strand of JBOEGF010000007.1, from coordinate 201 downwards.
GCTGTTCTTGCAAGGCAGCCACCTCATCGGTCGCTTCCAGCTCGCGCCGCAACCGATGACCGACAAAGACCTTGAAGTCCGATCGTAGGCGAGTATCGCCAGGGGGTGCAGGAGATCGAGAACATCACAGATCTCGACACGGCGAAGCCGATGCTGGCGGTGGCGCTCTCGGAGATCGAGCGTCCAAACAACAGCATCGCG
>JBOEGF010000006.1:170484-218158 GCA_050633305.1 Nannocystales bacterium | reverse complement strand
CCGCACGGTCGCTCGCATTGATAGTGACCGGTGTGAGAGGACGCCCCATCTTTCGCGTTGATGCTGCCACACCAGTGCAACAGCTCGAAAACGTCGAAATTCCCCTAATTGCCACTTTTTATCGACGTTACGGACTCAGGACACTAGGACGCGAAGACTTCGGTGATGGCGGATTGCCCTGACTGCCGAAGGTCGTCATCGCCGAAGAAGTCCGAGTCGATATCGAACTGCTGCAGGATGCCGGCAAGCAGGTAGTTGTGGTTGGGGCTACCGCCGATCTGGAAACTCCGGCCGACACTGGCCAAGCCTCCCGCGAAGACGTAGGGCATGTCGTTGACGCCGTGGTCAGCGACGTTGCCTTCCATCTCGTACTTGCCCAGTTCGTTGAACCAGTACACGAGTGTGCCGTCGAGCACGCCGACTGCTTCGAGCGCGTCGATGAGCTCGGCGAAGCGAGCAGCGTAGAATTGGTCGTACTGGATGCCTGCGTCGTAGTCGGACGAGTGCGACGCTTCGTGATGCCCGCTGATCCCGCCGGAGATGTAGCCCATCGCAAGGCTCGCGACCCGCGTACGGTCGCAGGCTAGGGCCATCGCCGCCACATCGATGTGGGCCCGAGCGCGCGCAATCAGCTCGTCGCTGCTCGTGCCCATCGAAATGTCGCCCGGGTCTATGGGGTCACAGCCTGCGCCCGCCCCCGAGCCCAGGTCCTGGTTGTCGAGCCGAACTGCCAGCTCATTGAGGCTGTCGATGTGGCGCTCGATCAGGAGCCGGTCGTCGCCGCCAAGTCGGTCGCGCACCCGGGAGAAGTCACTGTGTACAGTGTCGACGACGCGCTGCTGCAGGGCAAGTCGGCGGACCGTGTTGGGATCGGGCTCGGCCGGACCTCCGGGTTCGGGAGGGATGAACCCCGAGAACATGGCGTTGAAGATCTGAGCAGGATCCTGTTCATGGGGGACATTCCCGCCCGCTTCGGTGAAGGAATAGCGATTCTCGCCGTCGAAGAACAGACAGCCGTTGAGCGAGCGGTAGCCGCCAAGTGGGGTGTTGAGGTCTGCGATGACCTGGTCGATCGAGATCGACTGGCCGTAGGACTCCTGCGGGTTCGAAGAGGCGACGCCGCTGAGCGATCCCACGGTGCCGTCGTAGTGTTCGGGTGCTGTGAAGGCGCGGAACTGAATGCCCTCCACGACCGCAATGCGATCTCGATGTGCTTCGAGTGGAGAGAGGCTCTCGCTGAGCACCATGGCGTTGCCCGAGCCACTGGCGCCCCAACTCGGGTGAACTCCGTTGCTCGAGTACATCGAGACGAATCGGCGGATGGCGCCAGGCTCTCCCCCACCACGGACGGTGAACGGTAGCAAGGCTACGCTGGCGCCCATGCCGGCCAAGATCGAGCGTCGTGAAAGCTTGAGATAGTGCATCGTCTGGTCCTGGATTTCTTTGCTCAGGGCACGTACTTGCTGCGGAACGATTCCGTGGTGGTCAGGTCGAGCGCGAGGGCGCGTAGGTTCCAGCCCGCCTCGGCCGCGCGTGTCCAGATCGACTCGAGTTCGGCGATGTCGCTGTCGCGGATGACCGGACGCGACAGCGCAACCTCGAGCATTTTTTCGGCGACGCAGCCTCGAGCAAGCTCGCTGCCGGACAAGCGCTCCATGAACGCATTGAAGTCGGCGTAGGGCCCGTCGGCCTCACCTGTACCGAGCAGTTCACCGCTGGGGTCGACGGGGCCATAGACGTCGTCGGTGCGGTAGCGGCCGAGGCCATCGAAACTCTCGAATGCGAACCCCAGTGGGTCGATGAACGCGTGGCATGCCGCGCAGCTGGGATTCTCGACGTGACGTTCGAACCGTTCGCGCATGTTTTCGGGCGGGTCTTGTTCGTCGACCGGAGGCAAGTCGAGCATGGCGTCCTCGGGGGGGAGCGGAATTTCGCCGCACAGCAGGCGCTTGCGGACGAACAGCCCGCGTTTGACGAGCTGGGTTTCCTCATTGACCGAGTTCACCGCAAGCACTCCGGGGTGGCCGATGACGCCGGACCGTTGAGTCTGCGGCGCCGGCTGCAGCTCGTCCGAGAACACCCCGCTGACGCCATAGAAGCTCGCGAGCTGGTCGTCGACGAACATCCGTGGGTCGGTGAACAGATCGCCAATCGAGGCTTCGGAATCCGCGGCCAAGGCGGCAAACGAGGCTTCGAGCGACCGCCTCAAGGCTGGACCGAGCGAAGGATCGAAGTCGGGGAACTCGTCGCGATTCTTCTCGAGTGCGCCCACAGCCTGGAGGTTGGCCCATTGACGCAAGAAGCCTGTGACCGCGACGTGACCACGTTCAGAGCCGAGCAGACGCTCAGCCTGCGCACGAACTTGCTCCTGGCTCGACAGCTCGCCGGCTTCGGCGGCCGCGAACAGCTCGAGGTCGGGCATCGACCCGGTCAAGAAGTAGCTGAGCCGAGTCGCAACCTCGTAGTCGTCGGCCCACACGGCCGTGCCCGACGGAGCATCATCAGGCACACGCTCGATGCGATACAAAAAGTGCGGCGAGCTGAGCATCGCGAACGCCATCGCCTCGATGCCGCCGGTGAAGTCGTACTCGGCTGCGATGTCGTCGTACACGGCCATGAGTTCGCCGAGCTGCTCGTCGTCGAGCGGGCGGCGGTACGCTCGAAGACCGAACGTTCGCGCAAAGTCCTGCGCACACTCGCGGCCGGGCTCGCAGCTGAGGACCACATCGAGATCCTCGACGAGCAGCGTGGCCAAGGCTTCGGCACGATAGAAGTAGCGCTCGGGTAAGAACGTCGACATCGACGTCCCCATCTCGAATCCAAACGCGAACTCGTCGTCATCGAGCGGTCCGAGCTCGCGGGTCTCGCCCGTGTGCGGGTCGGTGTAGCTGAACGCGCCCGAGATCCCGGTAGGCGCGCCAGGCCACAAATCGCGCACCGTCGCCTCGTATTGGTTGACGGTCAGGTGTTGGAGAGGAACCGGTGAGACGTCGACCGAGCCGGGACCCGTGGGCTCCTCGCCGCCCGTCTCGACACCCCCGCTTTCACCGTCGTCGGTGTCGACGTCTCCGGAATCGCTGCCACCGGACCCGTCGTCAGGGCCCGCGACGCCACCGCTTCCTTCGTAGCAGCCAGTCACGGACCACGCGAGCAGGGGAACGAGCCAGCGGAGGCCCCTCGTCGTCCGAACCGCTGCTGCTCGCCGACTCGAACCGAGCCGGAGTACGCTGTCGATGAAGAACCGAGCACGGCTACCCACGCACTGCCGAGGGGCCATGATCGGAAACGGGGTGACTCTTTTTGCCCACGAATCGGTAAACGCTCGGTTGGTACGCTGGCCAACAGTCTCGACACCGCCCGCGCCTAAGTGAAACTAGCTGGTCACTCAGCACAGCTCGCCGTCGTACCGGCGACACGACCTCAGCCGCAACGATGCAGAAGGCCGGGTTGACCCACGACGTCGCCGCGTCGGGTCCGGCGGTCGACCGTGGGCCCGCCCGAAGTCGGAGACAAGCTCTGCTGTAGCCTGCTCCATTTCGCCCGCCCGCCCGCCCGCCCGCGGGACGGGACCCGGGGTACAGTCGGTCCACACTGTTCGCTGATTGTCCGAAGCATGGTGGCGTCCGGACCGAGTCGTTCGCGATCGGCGAAGACTGGGTCGAGTCCGCCGGTCCCTCGCCGTTCTCTCCCGAGTTCCATCCAACGGGGTGTCCGATGGGCTGGACGCCCGATGCGTACTTCGTGAATCTCGTTCCAGCCGAAACGCTCGAGGGGGCGATGCCGTACCGCGCATTGCCGGACGGCACGTTGTATCCCGTGCCGGAGGCGCGCGGGAGCTGGTTCTCGGCTGGCGTCTATGTGATCGAGTCGAACGTCGAGCACACGGTCTTGTGGACCCTGGGTGGCGCGATACGCCAAATCGCGGGGACATTCGACGACTTGGTTGGGACTTCGCAGCTCTCAGGCTGGACCGCACTTCGGCTCGACGACGACCGGATTGAGCTACTCCCTCGGACCAATATCGGCCGAGATCCGATCCCGCTCTTTGAGGCACCTACGACAGGTTCGGCATACCGGTGGCCGTGGTTCTCTCCGTCCGGAGGCGGGGTTGCGGTGGCGGAGTACGACGAGGATTGGCGTCTTTTATCGCTCGACCTCCTCCGGGTCGAAGAGGATGTCCTGGTCCAGCGGCATCCGGTCGACGTTCAGCCCGGCATGGCTTGGGAACCCATCATCACGGATTCGGGGCGTATGGTGGTCCCTGGTGATCGCGTTCTGTGGACGGCGTCGTTCGATGAAGGTCTCGCAGAGATCGCGTCCTTCAAAGACGAGCAGGTACAGTCTCGCGTATCCGAAGAGGAAGACCTGGTGGTCGTGGGACGGACGCCCGCCGGAGCTCCGACCGCGTACTCCGTCCACGACTTGCGCGATCGGTCATCCCGGGCCCTTGGAGTTCCCGCGTCGTGCGAACTCAAAGACGCGGTAGGCGAGCATGGCTACTTCGTCTGCGATGGTTCCCACCTCGGGCGAGTCGAGCTTCGGAGTCCGCGCCAGGCGCTGCAAAGCCTCGACTCGCTCTTGCCGTCGGGCTCTCTCGAGCTTCACAGGGTCGATCCTCTGCAATGGGGCGGCGAGGCTTGGCACTCACTCTACTACGTCAAGGAGACGGACGGAGGGGACGGTGGGGTCACGGTCCTGCTCCAGGCCGACGGCGATGCGTCGTTCGAGATTTCTTGCTCGCCCTGGCACCGACTGTTTCCAGTCGACGACTGACCCGCGACGTCAGCGACGCTCGAAGCCGAGACTTCTACAAGGGGGCCGGCGTTCACGAGTTGCTGCGTCTACTCAGGTTTCAGCAGAAAGCCGCAGCGGTCACGTCACGGCTTTCCGTCTGCAGCTCGCGCCTCCTCGAGCTCGCGTTGCAGCCGTTCGACCAGGGCGTCGAGTTCGTTGACGACGAACAAATCCGTTTCTCCTCCGGAGAGCACCTTGAGTCGATTGCGAAGGCCCCCACCGAAAGTGTCGCCGCCCTTGGGTTGCACGCCGACACTCGTGACCTCGTGGAGATTCACCGACCAGACGTCTCCCCCAAAACAGCATCCACCCAATGGGGACTGAAGAGGATTCTGTGACTGGTAACGAAGAGCGTTCCACCGACCGCGCGGGAGCTGTTCTGAGTGCGGTTCGCGAAGCACGACCAACGCACCTCTTCACCCGAACGGGCGTCGTGGCTCTTTAGCCACCAACTACCGATCTTTCGCATGCGCCGAACCTATCAGGTCTGTCTCGGGGAACCTTCGCCGTCGTGCGAGGCGAACTGTCGGATCCAGGCTCAGTTCAGTGCGCCGTCGCCAACTCGCCGTGTAGAACGTCCCGCGTGTTTGGCTCGGTCCTTCTCGCGGTGGCGCTCGGCATGGGTGCGTACGCCGCGGCTGAGAGGAAGGGTCGCTCCCCCTCGGCGTGGCTCATCGTCGTCGCATCCACCGTGCTGGTCAGCGACTACGCCGCAAGCCTGGTCGCCGCCGACTTGGCCGGCTCCAACACCATCTTCTCCGATTCCGGTCAGGTCCTCGCTCTCGCCGCAGTTCTCGCGGCCCCGCTTGCCGGACTCATCGCCGGCGGCGGGCTGGGTGGGCTTGCGCCCGCCGATTGTGGGCGCGTTTTTGAGGCCGGTACGGATGATGATGGGGGTCGAAAAAGAGCAGGAGGAGTGCGCGGTGAGGGCCTGTGGGTGCCTCGACCTCGCGGCCGGCGAGAACCCAGTGAGACCTTGTGCAGGCACTGGACTGAGATGGAAGAGCCTCTTCGAGTACGGAGGGACCCCGACCAGTGGCCACGGTGGGCTATCCCACGTGTTGTTCAGCGGGCTGTTCGTCGCGGTTGCTGCGATGCCGATCGCGGCGGCGACCCCGGTTTCACGAACCCGATGTCACGGCTGACGTTGGTGCTCGACGAGATCGCCAAAGAACGACGGCGGAACTCGGGCGATCACGAGGTCCACGAGATCAGCCTCCTTCAGCCCGTAGGCGCGTACAGCGACGACAATACCCCCGAACTCAGCGTCACCGTGAATGGCGTCTACGGCGTCCCAGTTCTCGATGGCGGGCAGCTCCAGCCGCAGGACCTCGCGATCCCCATCCTGGAAGACCAGTGTCGCGTCTTCGATGAACGCCGACAACTGCGGCTCGGACAGGGTCTCGGAACCGCCGGGTTGGGGCGCCGCGGCACCGACGATCCGCGGTAGGGGCTTCCAGGACGCCAGCTCGGTGCGGAGCTCTCCCACCCGCGTCTCGATTGTGGCTCGAATCGCCTCGCACGGGCCCGCCTCAGCGTCGTAGACGATGAAGGTGTCGCGCCGGCCGTCGAGCGTGCTTCGTGCGATTCGCAGACGCCCGAGGTCCTCTTCACCGAGGTTGTCTCCGGGGTCATCCCAGGCCGCGGTCACAACCTCTTCCCCGCTCGGGTCGACCGCCGGAAAGCCGCTGTACCGCACGCCGAACGAGCAGCCACCAATGCCTGGGAACTGCGCCTGTTCCTCCGTGAGCCAGATTCTCGGGCCTTCTGCATCCGGCGTGTCGACGGGCGCCGAGACCTCCGCACTTGCCTCTTCCGGCGGTTCTGGCGCGACCGGCTTCGCACACGCCAGCGGCACGAGCATACCCAACGAAGTCCGAGCCCATTGCATCGCCTTCGGAACCATACGCAACGGCGCGGGTTTGCGGAATCGGTCGACACCTCGAACGCCGGTGCGCTGCACGGCGTCCAATGCAAACGGCGGGCGCAAGACATCGGGGCAGACTCGCCTCCGGACGCGGCGCGCGTGCGCATGGAAGCTCCGGCGCGCCCTAGTCGCAGTCCGAGTCGAGAGGCTCGCAGACTACCCGAAGCCCGTTCTCGCTTGGCTCGCAGACCGGCGTGTCGGCGCAGCCCAATGCCTGGACGTCCTCGATGCACGCGCAGTCGTCGCTTGCGGTGCAGCGATCGACGACCGACGCGCATTTCGTACACCCGCGTCCGTCGTCCACGCAGACTTCACTCCCGACCAGCCATGGGGACCGCGCATGTCGGCGTGTGCGCGCCTACAGTTCCGCTCGTGCGAGGTATGTAGAGACCGACTCGGGACTCCGACCCAAGCGGGACTCGAAGACGTGGCTCGACACGTTGAGCTGCCCTTCACGCATGGCCCGGCAGACTGCGGAGAAAATCTCCACGGTATCTTGGTCCAGCCCGGCTCGGCCTAGCATGGCGCGGTACTCGTCCTCGGTCGGTTGGACGAGCGCGACCCGCTGCCCCGTGCTCGTCGCAACCTCCTGCACGATCGAAGGGAAGGACCGCGGTTGCGAGGAAGCCACGTCGATGACCTGGTTACGGACCGATCCGTCCAGCAAGATATCGGCCGTGAGGGCGGCGATGTCCGCTCGGGACGTCCAAGCCACGGGCGCGTCTCCGGTGGGGTGGGCGACGACCCCGGTCTCTCGAAACGGGCCTAGGAACCTGGGGAGGCTGTCCATGTAGACGCCGTTGCGGAGCGCAACCCAAGGCACTCCGGACTCCCGAAGCTTCCGTTCGGTTGCATGGTGAACTTCGAGGAGTTCATTGGTTCCCGGCCGATCGGCGCCGACGAAGCTGGTGTACACAATACGGTTCACCCCCGCCTCGGCGGCGATATCGACTGCGGCGGCGTGTTGTCGCCGTCGGACGTGATGGGCGGCATTGCTCGAGATCAAGAGCAGGTCCGAAACACCCGCGAACGCCTCGCGCATCGAACCGATATCGTCGTAGTCGACCCGTCGCGCTGGGAGAGCCCCCGGCGCCAATTGGGAGGGGTCACGCGCACCCAACACGAGGTGTTTGAGAGCATTGCGGGTTCGAAGGTGGGACAGAATGTTTGCGCCGAGGTGTCCAGTGGCGCCGGTCATGAGCTGAAGCATGTCCTTTTCAGCTTGATTCGCTCGCTTTTCGGGACAATGGTGTAGTCAGGGATTCATTGTTCCTCCTCCTGGACAATCAATGGCGAACATCGATCCTGACTTGGCATCCCGAGCGCTGATCTTTGCGGAGGTGGCGGAGTGCGGGTCGTTCACGGCGGCCGCGGTCCATCTCCGCTTGTCCAAGAGCACGGTCAGTGCCCGCGTCCGAGAGCTGGAGTCGCGGCTGGAAACGCAGCTGCTGACCCGAACGACGCGGGCGGTTCGCCTCACCGATGAGGGGGCTGCGTTCTTGGAGTCCGTGCTGCGGATGCGAGAGCACTGGGTGGACGCGGTGGCGTGGCTGGCGACCCGGGGTGACGAGCCCAGTGGGGTGTTGCGGGTAACAGCGCCGGTCACCCTCTGTGAGGTGCTCGTGTCCCCGGTGCTGTGCGAAATGTTGGCGACCTTTCCTCGACTCGCGATCGAACTCATCCCCGATGACCGAAATCTCGACTTGGTGCGCGACAACATCGACTTGGCCATTCGCGTCGGAGAGCTTGCCGATTCGTCGTGGGTCGGCCAACGCGTTGGGGAGGAGCATGGCTGGGTCGCAGTGGGGCGAGGGAGTCGGTGGGATGACGCGCTCCAGGGTCCTCCAGAGGAACAGCTTCAGCAGCTGCTCGAGATCCCTTGGGTTGGTAGCGCGGGACGCCGTCGGAACCTCACCCTGACCCCACGGGATGGTGGAGATGCACGGGAACTCCAGGTTCATCATCGGGCCTGGACACAGAGCAGCCCTGGTCTGCTCAGCTTGGTTCGGCAGGGGGCGGGAGCAGCAGTGCTGCCGGACTCGATGATGCACGCGGGTGGCGCGGATGTGAGAGTGGTCCTGCCCTCGTACACCGCGGAGCACTACTCGCTCTGGGCGCTGCGGCCCTCTCGACGACACACGCCCTCGCGCGTGGTCGCTTTCGCCGAGCGAATCCGCGACCGCCTTCGGACTCCCCTCTATGTCCCTCCTGGCGAAGGTGAACTCGACTGAGGTCGACGCGCCTGTGCTGCGTGGGACCGGGGCCCGACTGTTCGTGAGGACGAACGGTGTGTACGGGACAACGAGGTGGTGCACAACGCATGCCGGGCTCAGGCTCGAGGACAGTCACATGGAAACCCCTGACATCGAGTTCCACCCCAACGTCGCTACAAACATTGACCAACTCTCAACGTCGATGTCCGTGCCAGGCATGGGAACCATGGTGACGAATGCCTTTGTTCTGCGTGCCACGGAGCCCATGCTGGTGGATGCGGGGATCACTGCGTATGGAGACGCGATGATCGAGCGGCTCTCGTCGGTCCTCGATTTAGAATCACTGCGCTGGATCTACATCACCCACGCCGACAACGATCATGTGGGCCCTCTTCATGAACTGCTCATGCGGGCGCCACTCGCCCGAGTCGTCACGACGTATATGGGCATGGCAAAGCTCTCGCAAGTCCAGCCGATCGCCCCGCAGCGGGTGTTCTTGCTCAACCCCGGGCAGACGCTCGAGTTGGGCGACCGTCAGGTCACCGCCGTCGCGCCGCCGGTCTATGATGCACCAGAGACCACGATGTTGTGGGATCCGGTCTCGCGAGCGTTGTTCAGCTCTGACTGCTTCGGTGGCCTGGTCCTCGAGCCTGTGGAGCGGGCCAGCTCTGTACCAGCCGACGCTCTTCGGGACGGGATGTTGACATGGTTGATGGCCGAGTCTCCTTGGGTACGGTCGGTGGATCCCGCCGCGATGGACCAAGCCTTGCGTCGGGTGTCGGAACTCCGTCCACAAACTGTGCTCAGTGCTCATCTCGCTCCGGCGCCCGACATGCTCGACGTCCTGCTGGACACCCTTCGCCTCGGACGGGGGGCCCCGCCGTTCGTCGGACCCGACCAGGCCGCGTTTGCGAGCGCCCCCTAACTCTCGAACGGGGCCGCCAGAGCCAGGTCCTCTAGGAATTGGCGGGTCAAAGTCCTCAAGGTGGCGTCGTCCGCTCTCGGCGAACTGCGACAACATCACGGCCGCCGGTTTGACTCGACACGGCTCGCTCATCGTATCCATGACTCTTTGCTTGAACGCCAGCCGCGGGAATGCCTCGAGCACGTCGGCAGCTTGCACAGGGTCGAGTGCGCCCAATCCGAAACCCGCGACGTCGATGAACGGACCACTCGATACGATCGAGATCTCAGGGCGCTTGCCCGCAGCCAGCCATACGGTGGTGTGCACTGCGATCGCATCCCAGAGAACCTCGGCGTGGCCCTCCTGCATATCTTGACTGAGTCGAAGCTCCCGCGCGCTGTCTGTACCGTCGAGTTCAAAGGGCGTGTCGAGCGACATAAACCGCGCCACCAAACCCAAGTCCTGCAGTGCGGTACTGCGGCACCGACAAAGGCGAGGTTCGGCGACGACGTTCAGAAGTCCGTCGACGGGCGAAGAGGTGTGTGTGGGGTCGCCAAGGTAGGGCCCACGCCACATTTCGCTGGGCGTGGCTCTCACGAGGGTAGGGCAGGCGGCCTCCGAGCCCACGGTTCCGGGGGGGAACCTCGGTCGCATTCACGAGGAGCGAGACCGCCGGGTCCTGGCCGGCGGCGGGTGATTCGTTCGATGCACTTACTCGAGGCTCAGCTGCGTGATGGGCAAGTGGCCCAGACGTGGGGCTGGCTCTCGCACATCCCAGCGCGAGGCATTCCGAGCATGGCCGTGGACTGCGGAGGACCGGACAGCCGGGCTGGTATCGAAGGCAAGCTTGCACCGCAGTCGAAGCGCCGCCCCCCGCAAGCAGCGACTACCCCAGCCAAACATCCACCAGCGTGCACCCAAGGTACGCCAGCGAGATGTAGCCGTTCACATCAAAGAACGCTTTCCCAAGCTTCGACAGATCCCGCGGCCGCACCAACCAGTGCTCGACCCCAAGCAACCCGCCGATCAACGCAACCCCAACCGCATGCGGCCACCCAAGCCCTGCGATCACATGCAGCCCGATCAGCATCCCAACCGTCACCACATGCAGCCCGCCCGAGATCCAAAGCGCCCCCACAACCCCAAACCGCGCCGGGATCGAATGCAGCCCGACCTTCTTGTCGAACTCCATGTCCCCCAGGCTGTACAGCACATCAAACCCCGCGACCCAGCTGGCTACCGCGATCATCAGCATCCCCGGCGTCGCCCAGCCATCCAGCGAACCCGTCACCGCGACCCAAGCCCCTGCCGGCGCAAGCGCAAGCGCCAGCCCCAGCATCAGGTGAGACGACCACGAGAACCGCTTGAACAGGCTGTACCCGCCGACCACCGCCAAACAAAGCGGTGACAGCATCAGCGCCAGCCGCCCGAGCATCGCCGAGCTCAGCACGAACACGCCAGCCGACCCCAGCGTCAGCGCCCACGCCGTCTTCACCCCGATCACTCCCGCTGGAATCTCCCGGTCCGCCGTCCGAGGGTTCATCGCGTCCCACTTGCGATCCACGATCCGGTTGAACCCCATCGCAGCCGTTCGAGCGCCCGTGAACGCCAACAGGATCCACAGAAGCCGCAGCAGCGTCATCCCTTCGCCGCCGTGTTCCACCGACCACACATGCGCCAGCGCGGCCGAGGCCAACGCGAACGGCAGCCCGAAGATCGTGTGCGAGAGCCGGACCATGCGCCCGAAGGCGGCAAAGGTCTCCCAAAGCGAGGTGCGCGAGACTGCGTTCATGCCGTGAGCCGGTCGTATTGCATGTTGCGGCGGCTGGGGGTGAACCCAGCGTGCCGAATGTGGTGCTCGATCTGCTCGGCGGTGAGCATGAAGTGCGCGCCCGCCTGCGAGACCACGTTTTCCTCGATCATCACCGAGCCAAAGTCGTTGGCGCCAAAGCGCAGCGCGACCTCGCCGATCTCAGGCCCCAGCGTGGGCCAGCTGACCTGGATGTTCGGGATGTTGTCCAAGTACAGCCGCGCCAGTGCCTGCATTCGCAGGTACCGCCACGCGCTGGTGTCATCGCGCAACCGCAAACTCGTGCCCGCCGCCTGAAACGGCCAGACGATGAACGCGGTGAATCGCCCGTCCGGGACGGCACCGTCGACTCCGCGTGATAGCGCCAGGTCTTGGGTCTCTCGGAGCCTGTCCATGTGCACGAGGGCGTGCTCGGCCGTCTCCTGAAAGCCGAACACCATGGTGCAGGTGGTCTTCAGCCCCAGCTCGTGGGCGACCTTCATCACGTCGATCCACTCGTCGGTGCTGTTCTTGAACGGCGAGATGCGGTTGCGAATGTCGTCGTGCAACATCTCCGCCCCACCGCCGGGCAGCGAGTCCAGCCCCGCCGCGTGCAGCCGCTCCAGCACCGTGCGGACCGGCAGGTCCTCGAGGTGCGCGATGTGGATGATCTCGGTAGGCGAGAGCGCGTGCATCCGCAGGTTGAAGTTGGCCTTCGTCCAGCGGAAGAAGTCCTCGTACCATTCGATGCGCAGGTCCGGGTTGAGCCCCCCTTGAAGCAGAATCTGAACCCCGCCGAGCGCTTCCGTCTCCTTGAACTTCTGCGCCAGCACTTCGCGGCTGAGCACGTAGCCGTCCTCTTTGCCTGGCGGTCGGTAGAAGTTGCAGAACTGGCAGCGAGCCGTGCACACGTTCGTGTAGTTGACGTTGCGGTCGATGATGTACGTGACGACTTCTTCGGGGTGCAGCGCCTTGCGACGGGCGTCTGCGGCCTCGCCCAGCGCGAATAGGTCCGCGTTGTCGTACAGATAAAGGCCTTCGGCAAAGCTCAGCCGCTCGCCCGCCGCTCCTTTGGCCAGAATCGCATCGGCGCTCAGCGGCTTGTGGGCGCTTCGAGCCCGCTCCGCCACATCGTACGTCGCGCCCTTGAAGTGCACATGCACCGTGTCCCCTTCGGCCAGGCCAGGGATCGTGACCGCCCCGCAGGCGTTCGCGCGCGAGAGAAACTCGACCAGGCCCTCGCGCTCGTAGCTGTCGAAGTTGAACCGGATCGTCTTGCGCAGGTAGTTCGCGTAGGCGTTGGTGCTCAGCGCCTCGCGACCCTCGGCAAGCACGCTCTTGCGGTACTTCTCCGCATGCTGCTCGGCGAACTTCAGGCCGCGCTCCTTGGCAGCTTGCAACGCCTTGACGTGCTCATCGGTCAACACGCCCGGTTTCGCTGCCCAAAACGCGAACACCATCGGCAGACCGGTCAGCTCGAACCAGGCCGCGGCCATGTCTGTGACATGCGGGAACGTCTCGGGCAGCCCAAACGCCGCGTCCCCGATCACCAACGCACACGTCGTGCCCGTCGCTGCCGGAGCACCCTCGCCATGCGCGACCGGGGTCAGCGTGGGCGTCAGTCCCTTCGCGTGCAGCAGCACCTTGAGCAGCGCGATGGACGTCCGGCTCGCGCCGTCGAGCAGCACCTCGGTGGCCTCCTCCAACGGGCAGTGGCCCACGACCACCACCGTGTCCACCTTGCCGCGCGCCGCGATCGCCAAGCCCGGGACGACCTCCAGTTCCGGCATCTCCGCGTACGCGCCCACCGGCAGCAGCGCCAAGTCAGCCTCGCCCGAAGCGAGCTTGCGTGCACACTCGGCCGGCAGGGCCTCGTGGATCTCGAACAACGGCAAACCGTCGGATCCGGTGGCCTTCATCGTCTGCAGCGGTGCGTACAACGGCCGCGCGTTGAGAAATTGAACGGCCCAAAGCTTGAGAGTGGTCATGGCAGGGTCCTTTCGGGGGCGCTACTGAATGACGGGAAGGCGATTCGCGCTAAACGGCACGCTCGCGTCCACCCGAATGCCGGGCAGCTTTGCGCCGTCGTCTTCCCACAACACCTTGTAGAGCGTGTCCCGCTCCACCGCGGTCCGGCCCGCCTCGCGGATCAGCCGGATCAGCTGGTTGCGGGTCATGACCTGAGGGGTGTCCGCTCCGGCCATGTGGTAAATCTTCTCTTCCTGGACGGTCCCGTCGATGTCGTCCACGCCGAAACTTTGGGCGATTTGGGCGGTCTTGACCCCGATCATGATCCAGTACGCCTTGATGTGGTCGAAGTTGTTCAGCATCAGGCGGCTGACCGCATACGTCCGCAAGTCGTCCACGCCCGTGGGCGAGGGCAGCTTGGCCATTTTGTTGCCGTCGGGGTGGAACGACAGCGGGATGAATGTCTGAAATCCGCCGGTCTCGTCCTGGAGGTCCCGTAGCCGCAGCATGTGGTCGACCCGCTCTTCGATGGTCTCGATGGTGCCGTAGAGCATGGTCGAGTTGGTGCGCAGGCCCAGCTTGTGGGCGGTGCGGTGCACCTGCAGCCACTGCTCGGCGGTGGCCTTGTCGTCGCACAGCTTCTTGCGGGCCCGCGGATGGAAGATCTCCGCCCCCCCGCCGGGCATGCTGCCCAGTCCGGCGTCCATCAGCTTGGTGAGCACCTCCTCGTAGCTCATGCCAAAGCGTTCGTGGAAGTAGTGAATCTCGACCGCGGTGAACGCCTTGAGGTGAATTGAAGGCTTCTCGTCCTTCAGCACGCGAAGCGTGTCGAGGTACCACTCGAAGGGCTGGTCGTGGTGCAGGCCCGAGACGATGTGAATCTCGGTGACCGGCTGGTCCTTGCGCTCCACGAGTTTGCCGCGGATCTCATCGAGGCTCATCGTGTAGGCGTTGGGCATCCCCGGTTCGAGGCGGGCGAAGCTGCAGAACCGGCAGTTGGCCACGCACACGTTGGTGGGGTTGATGTGAAAGTTGATGTTGAAGTACGTGCGGTCGCCGTGGCGGTCCTCGCGGACTTCGTTGGCCAGGGAGCCCAGCGCAAGCAGGTCGGGGTAGTGGTAGAGAAACACCCCGTCATCGAGATCCAGCGGCACGCGGTCGCGGACCTTGCTGGTGATGGTGCTGAAGCGTTGGCGGTCGGCTTTGGAGACGGTCATGACGCGGCTCGATCGTTGGCGGTCGTTTTGGAAGGCTCGAACACCGGGCGCAGGCCGGCGGAGCGGATGAGGGTGGCGATGCCCTCGCGGGTGGCCTCGTCGGGGCGGGTGACGCCGGCGAGCGGGAGCTTGCGGTCGGACTCCAGCGTTCCGGCAAAGGTGTCCACGCCGAAGCCCAGGGCGATCTGGGCGAGGCGAATGCTGACCAGGTCGTGGCGGACCTCGACGCGCACGCCGGCGGGCAAGGCCATACGGGCGGCTGCGAGGCACCACAGGCGGTGCAAACCGGCGGCCTCGGTGGAGTAGGCGCTCACGGCGACGCCAGTGGGTAGGACGGCGCCCACCTCGAGCAGCCACGAGACGTACGCGCGGCGCCCCTCGGAGGTCGGCTCGACGTGGAGCACCAGGTTGTCGCCGGCGGTGGCGGACATGGGCCAGGAGGCAGGCTCGGCGGAGGCGGCATCGCAGCCCCGAATCCAGATGTCGTCGCCGAACATTGCGGCCCGGCGGGCGGACGCTCGCCGACCTGCGGAGGCCGGGGAAAGGTGAAGTGAGAGCAGCTCTTGGGCGGTGATGCTCATGTGTCGTCTCCCCATCGAGGAAGCAGAGGAAGTCGGAGGCCGGCTTGGTCCAAGGCTCGAAGCACGACCGAATCGATGGCCTGCTCGAGCGTCTGCACGCCGGCGTAGAAAGAAGGAATGGCGGGTAGCACGACGGCGCCGGCTTCGGTCACGGCCACCATGTTGCGCAGGTGCACCAGCGACAGCGGCGTCTCGCGAGCCAAGAGGATCAGCTTCTTGCGCTCTTTGAGCGCGACCTCGCCGGCCCGCGAGAGCAGGTCTCCGCCGCCCCCGTGGGCCAGCCGAGCGAGGGTGCTCATGGAGCAGGGCGCGACGATGACGGCATCGGGCGCGTTGCTGCCCGAGGCAAACGGAGCGCCGAAATCCTTGTGTCCGTACCGTCGGAAGCCGTGGATGCTCTCGGGCATGGGCTCGCCCAGTTCGCCCTTCCAGCACACCGCCGCATTGGCTGAGGCGGTCCAGGAGACCTGCAGGTCAGGCAGGGCGTCCATGCCCTCGATGCGGCCTTGCTGCACGTCGGCGAGCAGCTCGAGCAGCCTCTTGGCGTACGTTGATCCCGAAGCCCCGGCGACGCACACGACGATGCGGCTGGGCATGGCCGGCGGGGGGGTCACGTCGTCTCCGGCGAAGCGGTGGGCAACTCGGCACGGACGATCCAGGCCATGCCCATCGTGAGCTTGGTGATCGAAACGTTCGTGAAGCCTTGCTCGGTTAGCAGGGTCTCGTAGGCGCCCACGGTCTCGAACTTGCCGATGCTCTTGGGCAGGTATGTGTAGGCGTCGAGGTCCCCCGTCGCGGCCCAACCAACGACCGGCAGCACGGTGCGGTTGTAGGCGGTGTGCAGGAACCGAGAGAGGCCCGAGGTGGGGCGGAAGAACTCGAGAATGGTGAGGCGGCCGCCCGGGCGAAGCGCGCGGGCCTGTTGGGCCGTGGCTCGCGGGAGGTCGGACACGTTGCGTACACCAAACGCGCAGAAGATCGCGTCGAGGCTGTCGTCCTCGAACGGCAGCTCGTGGGCATCCATCGGCTGCGCGGTGATGCGTTCGCCGACCGCACCGGTGAGCTTGTGAGCGCCTTTGGCCAGCATCTCCTCGGCGAAGTCGCCGGCGACAATGTCGGCCTGCGGGTACTGCCGATGGATCTCGACGCTGCTGTCCATGGTGCCCGCGCAAAGATCCAGAACCTGGGCACGGCGGTCTGCCGGCATGTCCTTGGGCAACAGGTCCCGGACGGCATCGTTGCGCCAACGGACGTCGATGCCCAGGCTCATCAGGCGGTTCGCGCGGTCGTAGCCGTGCGCGATCCGATCGAACATGCCTTGGACGCGGTCGCCGTGCTCGTCGACGGTTCGGACGGAGGGGGTCGTGCTGGTCATCTAGTTGGTTCTCCGAACGACGTAGCTGGGGATCTGCTGCAGGGCCTCGCGGGCCGCGCTGGGCGGAAGGGCGCTGAGCGCCTCGGCGGCAGCGTCGGCATGTTGGTCGGCGATGGTGCGCGCGGCCGCGACACCATCGCTGGCCAGGACCCGCTGGACGATGTCGGTCGCGGTGGCCTCGGCCATGGGCGGCCCGGCATCGAACGCTTCGAGCACGTCGGCGTGCAGCTGTGGGTCGGCCTCACACGCGAGCAGCAAGGGAAGCGTCCACTTGCCTTCTCGGAGGTCTTGGCCAGGGTTTTTGCCCGTCTCGCCAGGACCCGAAGCGTTGCGAATGCCGTAGTCGAGCAGGTCGTCGGCGATCTGAAACGCGTAGCCGAGCTCCATGCCGAAGCGCCGAAGGGGCTCGCGGTCTTCGGGCCGCGCCAAGCACCCAACCTGCGAGCACCACGCGATGAGCGTGGCCGTCTTGCGCTCGATGATCATGTTGTAGTGGTCGCGATCCAGCGCCGCGCCGCCGGCTCCGTACAGCTGTGCGACCTCTCCCTCGGCCATGCGCATGACGGTGTTGGCCATCGACTGCACCGCGTCGATGTGGCCGGTGTTGGCCACGGCTTGCAGAGAGCGAGACAGGCAGAAGTCGCCGGTGAGGACCGAGATGCCATTGCCATGCACGATGCGAGGGCAGGGGCGCCCGCGCCGGAACTCGCCTTCGTCGATGACGTCGTCGTGCAGCAATGTGGCGGTGTGCAGGAGCTCGCCCACGGCGGCGACGGTGATGCGATCGGGGTCAGTGACACCTGCGGCCTGCGCACACAACAAGGCCAGCAGCGGGCGCAGTCGCTTTCCACCGGCGAAGGCGAGGTGCCCGGCGGCGTCGGGGATCACGGTGATGTCCGAGTGCATCAACGTCTGTAGCCGCGTCTCGGCGGCGGCCAAGTCTTCGGCGACCATGCCGATGCACCCCGCGAGAAACGCAGCCTGCGTGTTCGAGGGGACCGCGGGACGGGGCGGGGTCGAGAGTTCAGTGGCCGAGCGGGGCATCGGGCTCCAAAGTGGCGGATGTTGGGTTTCGGGTGCCGAAGGTGGCGGCCCGGGTCGCGATGTTGGTGAGCAGATCGCGGACTGGCCCGCGGGAGATGAACGCGTCGATGAAGCGCCGACCGAGGCTGAAAAACTCGGACAGCTGCCGGACACGCGTGAGCGCGAATGCCGAGGCCTTCGAGGGGGCCTCAAGGGAGGAGAGCGCGGCAGCGATCCGGTCGACCCGCACGATCGCCGTGTCGATCTGATCGCGCTCGCGCCGACGGAACACGCCGGTGATCACCTTCCACATGTCGGTCTCGGCGACGTACAGCCGACCGTCGCGTCGAAGCACGCCCCACTGGACCAGCGAGGAGAGCGTCATGCTGGTGGAGCCCGCGCTGATGCTGAGGCGCCGCTGGATGTCGCCGTGGCTCATCGGCGACTCAGACAGGAACAGCAGGCCGTAGATGCGGCCCTGGGTCTTGGTGAAGCCCCAAAACGCCGCGATATTGCCGAATACGTCCGCCAGTTCGTCCTGGGCGAACGCGAGCGCGCTGTCGGCGTCGTGAAGTTGCGGGGTCATGGGCTGTGCAATTTCGCGCGGGGTTCATTTCATTTTGAAGTGAACTCGGTTGCGCCGGGGACCTACCGCGAGGTCGCGGGGGTGTCAACGCTGCCG
Source organism: Nannocystales bacterium (assembly GCA_050633305.1). Lineage (GTDB taxonomy): Bacteria > Myxococcota_A > Polyangia > Nannocystales > Nannocystaceae > CAJXVA01. The sequence continues at coordinate 199,685 of JBOEGF010000006.1, read as the reverse complement.
GTGCTGAAACTGCCGCTGTGGGCCCGTATGATCGGCGCATGAGTCTCACGGTTTGCGGTGGCTGTCGCCGACACGTTCGCGGTTCAGACGTGTGCCCGTTTTGTGGCACTCGACCGCGCACGGTCGTTCACGACTGGAGAGCCGCGATGCTCGCTGCGATGCTCCCGCTGGGATTGGCGGGCTGCAGCGGCGAGCCGGCGACCGAGGGAGCCGTGGATGCGAAGCCGTCGGTCCGCGACGCCGAGCCCGAAACCGTGCCGACGAAACCCCCGACGAAACCAGAAACTCCAAAGCCCACGACGCCAGAACTCGATTCGGCCGAGCCTGACCCCAGCGGACATGATCCCGGCGAGGCCGACGCTGCGGGGGGCGAGAACACCGAGCCCGACGGGACCGAGTCTCCGCTCGTCAAAGAACCGCGGCGCGCGACGAAGTATGGTGCGCCGCCGCGGCCCAAGCCCAAGTATGGCGCGCCGCCGCGCCCCAAGCCGGTCCCGAGCCCGCCGAAACCGACCCCCGGGGATTGATCCGACCCGGTGGCCCTGCGTCTACCCCGACGCGGAGCGCCGGACTCGCTTTGCGTCCCGTTGTCGCTTGGGTGGATGTATGATGTCGGCATGGCTCTGACGGTTTGTGCGGGTTGCCAAAGGCACGTTCGCGATGGCGAGGAGTGTCCGTTTTGCGGGAAGCGTCCGAAGACGACGGCGCACATCTGGAAGGCGGCGGTACTCACCGCGATGATGCCGCTGGGGCTGGCCGCCTGTTATGGGGTGCCGCAAACGCCCGGCGCCGCCGATTTCGGCGCAACCCCGAGCGACCCGACGAAAGGGGAGCCGGTCGAACTCGACTCCGCGATTCCAGACCCAAGCGGTCACGACCCCGGCGAGCCCGAGCCCGAGCCGGACAAGCCTGAGCCTGAGCCGAACAAGCCTGAGCCCGAGCCCGAGGCGCAGGACTCGGCGCCTTCGGAGGCGGAAGGTGGCGAGAACACCGACCCCGATGGGACGCAGACTCCCATCGTTCCCGACACGAGGCCTGCGCGGAAGTACGGAGCGCCGCCACGACCGGACAACCCAGGGATCGAGAAACCACCGGCACCCACGCCGCCGCCTCGCAAGCACAAGACCAAGTACGGGGCGCCGCCTCGGCCTGCGAAGCCCAAGCCAGCTCCGAAGAAGCCGTGATGCGCCGTCGCTCTCTGCCGATCGCTCCCCCTGGCCCTCCTGCGGTGCGCGATCGGCCGTTGGACTCGACCGTGCGCGCGGTCGATGCGGTCCGGCCGTCGTATGCGGTCTGGGAGGTCACGCTCAAGTGTGACCTCGCCTGTCGACACTGCGGGTCACGAGCAGGGCACGCGCGTCCCGATGAGCTCTCGACCGCCGAGGCGCTGGACCTCGCGCACCAGATCGCGGACCTCGGGTTGGACTCGATCACCCTCATCGGTGGTGAGGCCTACCTCCGGGAGGACTGGCTGGAGATCGCCGCAACACTCATCGAGCGCGGCGTGGACACCTCCGTGACCACCGGGGGACGCGGAATCGACCGGGCGCGCGCCCAGGCGATGGCAGACGTGGGGATCTCGACGGTGTCGGTGTCGGTCGACGGGCTGCAGGCGACCCATGATCATCTCCGGGCCGTCCGCGGCTCTCATGCGGCAGCCCTGGGAGCCCTCGAAGCGCTGACAGAGGTAGGGGTGCCGGTCTCGGTCAACACTCAGATCTGTGCGACCAACCTCCGCGAGGTCGTGCCGCTCTTCGACGTGATCAAGCCGCTGGGTGTCCATAGCTGGCAGGTCCAGCTGACCGTGGCGATGGGGCGGGCGGCCGACGATCCCGACCTGCTGTTGCAACCATGGCAGATGATCGAGGTCATGCCGATGGTCGCCCGCATGCAACGGCGATGTGACGAAGCCGGGGTTGTCTTCTGGCCGGGCACCAACATCGGTTACTTCGGGCCCTACGAGTCGATGCTAAGGCGAGACGAGCAGGGCATGCATACGGCGTCGTGCGGAGCCGGCCGCGACACCCTGGGCGTCGAGGCCAACGGCGACATCAAAGGCTGCCCCTCTTTGCCGACCGCCGCGTACACTGGTGGCAACATTCGCGACCATGCGCTGCTCGACATCTGGGAGCGAAGCTCCGCGCTTCGCTTCACCCGTGAGCGCCCTGTGACCGAGCTGTGGGGGTATTGCGGCACCTGCTACTACAAGCAGGAGTGCATGTCGGGCTGTACGTGGACCGGACACGTACTCACCGGCAAGCGTGGCAACAATCCGTACTGCCACCACCGCGCGTTGGAGCTGCTGCGTGAGGGCGACCGAGAGCGGCTTGCGCCGAAGACGGCCGCTCCCAACCAGCCCTTCGACCACGGCACGTTTGAGATCGTTCGTGAGCCTTGGCCGCCGGAGATGATGTCCGCCGCGCAAGCGCTGGCGCAGGCGAGGGCCGAGGACCCACCACGGTGGCTCAGTCCCCCCGCAGGCCAGTGAAGCCGAGGCGGGCCACCGTATGTCCCACCCGTGTTGCAGCCGCTTCAGGTGGGCTTGTTCCAGGGAGGGGGAGGTCGAGTCCCGGGAGTTGACGCGGCGTTCTTGTTCCTGGTCCTCGGCGTGTCGTCGTTGGCAAGGAGGCCCGGGGTCGAGCCCACGGCGATTTCAACCGTCGAGGCCGACGCCGGCTATCTCAGATCGATTTCAGCTGCTCGAAGGTCTCTTGCATCGCATTCTAGAATCTGTACATTCATAGGCGGGAGTCCAAGACCGCCCGCCAGGTATTCCCAATGCCAAAAAGTGCAGACGCGGGAGTGCCAGGGTGAGGGGAGACGGGCCGACCTTGCACTTGATGTGAGGCGGCTGGCATGGGCCGACCCACCCTTCGGGGTGGATCCGTTCCCAGGGTCCGGTGTGGGTGTAAGAGCCTCTCCCTATTTTTTATGCCGCGTACGACACAGACCGCGCCGCCAGCAAACCCGGCTCCCGATCCCGTGCTGGGCCAGGCCGTCATTGCGCCCGAACACGCGGATGCCCATCACGTGGCCCGCAACGCTGAGCAGGCCAACCACGTTGAACAGCTCATCGAGACGTATGGATTCCTCGGATCTGTGGAGGGAGAGGCGCACGGGCCTTGGACACTGGACTTCGAATGCGTGCTCGCGTCGTGGTTGCACGATGCGCTCGAGGCCCTCGGCGATGACTTTGGGCGGCTCCGTCACCTGTTGCAGGGAGCCACGTTCGCGGACGCATGGGAGAGCTTCGCTCCGGCACACCGCGTCGTGCTTCGTGCAATCCGGGCCGGCTACAACCGGTATTTCGACGGCCATCCGCCAGACAACGTGCTGTTCGATGTTGTGGTCGATGCGGACGACTGGGTCCACCGGTATGGCATCGAGCGTCCTCCCGAGAGCGGTGCTTGGTATCATCTGTCGTTCTCTCCCGCTGCGGGGGAGGGGGCGACGCTGACAGCACCTCTGTTGCTTCAGCGCGGTGCAGAGACTGAGTTCGAGGACCGAGGCGCCTATACACTGTCGAGGATCCGCGAGTTGCCCCCGCGTTTCTTGGAGCTTGACCCGCCGGTGGCGCAGCCGGTTCTTCACGCGCTCAACTCGGGCGACGACCAAGGCTGACCCGTGGCGTACCTACAAGGTCAGAACAATCCCGCGCAGTCGCTGACGTGCCACGCCTGCAACACACCGGTCCACGGTGGTGTCGTTTGTGGGTGTGGGGCTTCGATCTCCGAACCGTTCGTCGGGGTCCTGGATGTGGGGCAGGGTAACTGCAACCCGATCGTAGGCGCCGATGGGCGTATCCTCGCGTACTACGACTTGGGGTACAGCACGACGCGGGCGAGGCAACCCGCGCCTCCGACCAAACCATGTCTATGTGATGATCCGCTGATCATTCTCAGCCATCTGGATCGCGATCACTACAACTACGTCTTCCACTGCCCGGAGGCCCTCACGATGCGGTGGCTGATGCCCGATCAGGCCCACAGCGCACTGGGAACGCGTCTCAAGCGGGACATCCGGAACGCCGGCGGAGAGGTGTTGCAATGGCCGCGCGAGCGTCATGCCGGCCGTGCGCTGCCCCGCTCGATGACGTTCCCGTGGGGGTATGTCGAGCGGTGTCTTGGCAACGCGAACGCGGCGAACAAGGCCAACGGGTCGGGGTTGGCCGCATTCATTTGTGTGCAGGATGGGTTTCGGCGTCCATTCGTGAATGCTGCGCCGGCCGTTCCCAACCAGCCGGTGGCAGCGGTGTCCGCCGCCGCGATCGGCCGGTCTCGCGGGGCGGTCGCGTGGGTGCGAGGGAACTACGCGGCGCAAGGCTACACGGTCGCGGACGCTCGCCTGGCCGAGCCGTTGGTCATCATGTTGGCGGCTTCGCAGTCCTTCACGACCCGACAGCCGCATCTGCCGGTTCAAGAATGTGGAGTCGCGGCACTCCGAGCCGCCCGAGCCCACCGCACCGGGGTCGGTATCCTGGTGCACCTCGGCGCGTTCCCTGCGACGTTCCCCTCCCTCGCGGCACAAGGGATCGGACCAGGCGCTATTCGTGCAGAGCTTGTCGCGGCGACGGGCGCCGTGGTGGCGGTCAATGTCCGCTCTCGCCGTCATCAGTGCATGCGCGCCGCTCCCCACTTCACCTGGGACGCCAAGCTTCCGGCTCGCTTGCATCCGGCACTTGTCCGGCGGGCTTTGGGTCCAGCCCGGCCGCCCTTGCCTGCACTGACGGCAGATGTGGGGAAGTTCCGCACGTCGCAGAAATTCGTGCTGCTCACCGGGGACGCAGACTTCGCTTTCGTTCCGTCATTGCGTCGGCCCCGAAAAACGCCGGAGGTCGTGGCCATGACCGCGATGCACCATGGTGCGATCTATGAGTGCGGTGAGGTCCTCTCGGCGGTGCACATGCCCATGGCTCCGCACTCGTCGACGGCGATGGCTGTCGTACGTCGCGCTTCGCGAGCAGGCGCGGGTCGAAGCCTGGTCGCCGAGGCGTCCTTGGCCGCGTTGAGCCTCAAGCGCGGCCGCACGAAGCACTCCCGTCGAAACATCCGGGCTCACGTCTCCCGGGTGGCTCGGGCGGCGGCGGCGGCAATCCTCTGCGTGGATGAGGCATATCCAGGGGAGGCCAACGACGAGAAACTCAGTGCGGCGGCTGCTGCCTCGGCGCTCGCGGCTTGGCGAACCCAGGACAGCCAAGTCGTGGGGCTTGCCGCAGCGCTGGCGCACTTCTGCGAGTCGATTGCCCGTAGCATCGGGGTGTCACCCGTCGAGACGGTCGTAGAACTCGCTCGGTCCAGCATTGCCGGGGCCCGTGCCGGCACACCGCTGAGCAACGAGGACATTGCCCGGTGTGCGAAGGGGATCGTTCCCAGGAAACTGGTCGGTCATGTCGCCAACCTTGCGGCGGATGCGATCACGCACCACGGACCGGCGCTCAATCCAACGCACGCCGGAGACATCGCCGCGTTCGCCTATTCATACATGTCAGGGAACTACGTCATGGGCCTGGTGCCCTCGAAACGACGCGGTTTCCGAGTTCAGTTGGGCATCTATGGCGCTCGGGACGGTGTGCTCAACGATGTGGCCACGGTGGCGACGGCGTGCCTGCTTGAGAACCGTACGTACGCGGCTCGGGCTGCCTACAACGACAACGCTGTGCACCGCGGATTCACATCACTGGGAGCGATGCCGGCCGGAGCAGGGATCCCGACGATGCTTGCCCGTGTTCAGGCTGCACAGAGCGCGGCTGCGCACCACCGACCCGGAGGCGCGATGGACTTTGCCATCCTCGCCGCCGGATGGGCGGCTGCTCGGGCAGCCGGGTACACGGCGGGCGTCTCCGCGGAAGCGGTGGAGGCTGTCATTCGCGGCGCTGCTTCGGCGTCCCGTCGACGGGAGGCCGCGCTGGCGGTTGGACGCCGAGCGGATCGGTACCTGAAAGGGGGGCAAGTCGCATATTCCTACGGCGTCGATCCGACGGACAACAGCCACGAGTATGCGGTCGATGCCGGGGGGCTCGGGCACCCGCACAGCGCCGCGATCCTGAAGTACGAAGCACTCGGCTGGAGCCGCCGCTACAACGCAAGCGCACGGGCGCGCTATGTCGGCATGCAGGGCGACACCGATCCAGGGCACCCTCGAGGGGCCGTGGCGTTGCGCTGGGATGCGACAGGGCGGGGCCCTTCTTCCCCGCAAGAGGTGGAACATCGCTGCAACGGATGCGGGGCGACGCGCCCGTATCGAGGATGATGTGCCCTCGTCGGATCACGTCAGCACCGACCCCCTGGAGCCTGTCGGCGAAGGCAGTCACGTCGTACGCCGCGGGGAATGCATCAGCTCCATCGCGGAGAAGCACGGCTTCTTTTGGCAGACCCTGTGGGATGCTCCCGAGAATCGCACGCTCCGCGAGACGCGGGGAGACCCGAATGTTCTCCTTCCCGGAGACCGTGTGTCTGTGCCGGAGATCCGGCAGAAGGAACAGCCGAACTGCCACACCGGGTTGCTCCATCGCTTCAAGCGGCGCGGGATCCCCGAACGCCTTCGTATGCGCTTCGTGCACGCCGACGAGGGGCCCAAGGCCAACATGGGCTATCTGTTCGACGAAGGAGGGAATGGGCGGCGCGGTGAGACCGACGGCGACGGGTATCTCGAAGAATGGATCTCCACGCGGCTGCGGGTGGTGACGATAACCTTCGACGATGGGGCCGTGGCGGTGTTGCAAGTGGGAGACTTGGACCCTCCGCAGACGGTCCGCGGAGCAGGGGCGCGGCTCATGAGCCTGGGATTCGCCAGTCCCGGAGCGAATCTCGCGGTTGTCCTCGAAACCTTCCAGCTCGCCAACGGGATCGAACCCACATCCCAACTCGACGAGCCCACCATCGCCGCGCTGGTCGAGGCATTCGGGCGATAGCGCGGATGCAGTCTGGGTGTTGGCACCGGATCCGGACGAACCCCCGCGGACCCTCGAAGCCATTGGGATGTGTGGGTGCTGCGACTCGAGCAGCCAGAGCTGCTACGTTGACCCTCGGTGTCGCCCCCGCGTGCATCCAGTTCCTTGTGGCTCGCCGCCGGCGCCGGCTTGACCGGCGTCTTGCTTGGAGGCGCGGCCGTGTACCTGGGCAAGCAACAGGTACCGCCGCCACAGCCCCCTTCAGTCGTGCTCCCGTCCCCCGACGTCGCGCCTCGGGCCGCCGCCGAGCCCGCACAACTCCGTCCGACGCTTGCGGAAGCGGTGGCGGGAACGATGAGCAGCGTCGTCAACCTCGAGTCATCCGCGGGGTTGGGCGCTGGGGTCATCGTGGACCCCTCGGGCATCGTGCTCACGAACTACCACGTGCTGGCCGAAGCGTTGCGTCCACCGCCGACGCTGTTCGGCGCCCGCCTCGGTGCGGTGCCAGAGCTGACGGCTCGGTTCTCCAACGACCGTCGAGTGGGGGCGACGGTGCTCGTCGCGGACCCCGAGGAGGACCTGGCCATCGTTCGTCTTGAGCCGGCCGAGGGCGAGCCGGCCGAGTTTGAAGCGGCGGCGATCGGTCGCTCGTCGGAGTTGGTGGTCGGCCAGGAGGTGTTCGCGATCGGCAATCCGTTGGGGCTTCGCAACAGTGTCAGCCGCGGCATCGTTTCTGCGATCGACCGCACCGGAATCCTCAGCGACCCGCAGCGCGCGGTGCTTCAGCTCGACGCGTCGATCAACGTGGGGAACTCGGGCGGACCCCTTTTCAACCTCGACGGGGAGCTCGTCGGTATCGTTGTCGCCCGGCCCGAACAGGCGCAAGGCATCGCGTTCGCGCTGCCGATGGATCACGTTCGGGGGTTTCTCGAGGCTCTCACCGCGCCGGAGGGGGCGCGCTCCGGGGTTATCGGCATCACGCTGGGCTCCAAAGATGCCAATCCGGCGCTCGCACAAGCGCAGGGGTATGGAGCCGGGCTTGTGGTTGGAAACGTCGAGGCGGATGGGCCCGCGGATCTGGCGGGACTCCGCCGCGGCGATGTGATCGTGGCCCTTCGTGGCAAGCGACTGGACGGGCTCGAAGACACCAGGATTGAGTCGTTGAGTGCGCACCTGCAACGGACCGTGCGCGGCATGTTCGAAGGGGAGGTGCTCGCGGTGATGGCGGTCCGTGGCACCGAGACTCTCGACCTTCAGGTCGAGATCGCCGCCGCCAGTGCCCGTGACCAGGTGGGCATCGACGCTGAGGAACAGCTCGGGCTGCGGCTCGACAGTGAGGCGGAGCATCCCACCGTGCGCGCGGTGCTCCCCGGGACCCGGATGTGGGGGGACCCCGACGCGTTGGTGGGGTCCCGGATCCGCTCGATGATGGGGACCGACATCGACTCGTACGAGGACCTGGCGGGCCGGATCTCCGAGGTGCGTCGACTTCGGCAAGACCGGGGTGCAGCTCCGCGCGTCTTCTTGGGCGTCGAGCTGGCCAACGGGAAGCCAAGCGCCGCGTTGCTGCAATTGCCTTGAGCGCCGCACCCGACGCTCATGCGCGGTCGTTTGAGGGGGTCTTTTGGGCACGTGCGTCGGGGCTGCTACGGTGAATCCATGCGTGTTGTGACGCTTGCCGGGATGCTGACGCTCCTCGTGTCTGGATGCGTGAGCGCGAGCGCACCGGTCCAGCCGATGATGCGGGGCCTTGTTACGGCGGCACCCGAGACGACGGCGTCGGCCCTGCTGGCGCGAGCTCGGGCCAGCGTGCGAGACGGGTCTATCGATTCGGTGATGCGGGACGCGCTGGCAGCAAGCGCACTGCCGCGTGACCAGCAGGCCGCTCGTCTTCTGGCCGCCTTGGATGCGCCATCACCAGCGCCTCAAGACGCGCCGGAAACACCCGGGGACCTGAGTGACGCGCCCCGAATCAAGATGGGGACCGCGCCCCCCGAAGCGGCACCGCGCGCTCGACCCGTCCGTGCGGCGACACCTCCCGCGGCCGTCACAGCCAAGACGAAGACCACCACGTCGGCTCCGCCCCCTCCTGCGGTGCGGTCGCGGGCGAAGCTCGAGGGGGTGCGGCTTGCGTCTCGACGAGACGGCGCTTCGTTGTCGCTCAAGGGGTCTGGGGGGCTTGTCGTCGGTGTGGCCTCCCAACCGGCCTCGGGCATTGTTCGACTGGTCATGGACGCTGAAGCCTCCACAGCGGCGCTTCGCGCCCGGCCGAGGATCGCGGGCGCTCGGGTGACCGGAATCCGGCGGACCGGAGCATCCGTGTTCGTCACGCTCACGCTCGACCCGGGGTGGTCGTTGCGGGGCATCGTGAAGACCCGGGGCGGTGCTCGGGTCGACCTGCGCAGCCCAGCGTGACCCGAAGTCCCGTCGGGTGCACCCGCGCGTGGTAGACCCACGCGGTGCCGTTGTTTTTTCTTCTTGTGGTCGGAGTGCTCGGCGCGCTGATCATCATTCGACGGCAGGAAATCTTCTGTATCAGCGTGCGTGGTGGGCGCATGTTGGTTGTGCGTGGCAACGTCCCCACGCCGCTGCTCCAAGACCTCGGGGATGTGTTGGACCGTGCCGGGGTCGTACGAGCGACGGTCCGGGCGGTGAAGACCACGGGTCATGCTCAGATCCGGACCTCCGGCGTCGATGAGGGGACCGCCCAACGCTGTCGAAATGTGTTCGGTACCCACCCGATCCACCTGATGCGATCGCTCCCCTCGGACGAACACACGAAGAACCTCGGGCAGCGTCTGGGCGTGGAGTGGCTCGCCTGGGTGCTGGCCTCCCGCCGCTAGCCCTTCGCGGAGACGGGAGAGGCCGCGCAAGATGGCCTGCGGGGTGGACCATGCTATGCCCCGGCCGATGTCCCACGCCAGCATGCGCGACTGCGTGCACGATCTCGAAGCGCATGGCCACCTCGTCCGCGTGACCGAGGAGGTCGACCCCAACCTGGTCATGGCCGCTGTGCAGCGCCGGGTGTACGCCGCGGGCGGGCCGGCGGTGATGTTCGATCGTGTCAAGGGCTCGCCGTTTGGGGCGGTCAGCAACCTGTTCGGCACGCTGGATCGGGGGCGGTTCATCTTTCGCGACACCCTGCGACGGACCGCGGACGCAATCAGACTCAAGGCCAACCCCGAAGCGGCACTGCGGAAACCTTGGCAGTACCTTTGGGCGCCCATGGTCGGTCTTCGTGCGCTCCCGAAACGGGTCGGGTCGGCACCTGTCCTCCAGGGGCAAACGACGCTTTCCAACCTTCCCCAGATCAAGAGTTGGCCGGACGATGGCGGTCCGTTCGTCACCCTGCCGCAGGTCTACACCGAGCACCCTGAGCATCCAGGGCCGATGAAGAGCAACATGGGCATGTACCGAGTTCAGCTCGGCGGCAATGCCTACGAACCCGACAACGAAGTCGGCGTCCACTACCAGATTCACCGCGGCATCGGCGTGCACCATGCGGCCGCCTTGGCCAAGGGCGAACCGCTGCGGGTCAGCGTCTTCGTCGGGGGCCCGCCTGCGCACACCTTCGCCGCTGTCATGCCGCTGCCCGAAGGACTCAGTGAGCTGGTCTTTGCGGGCATGCTTGCCGGTCGCCGTTTTCGCGTTTGCGAGCACCGCGGTCACACGCTCTCGGCGGAGGCCGACTTCTGCATCGTGGGCACCATTGAGCCTGGCGCAACCAAGCCGGAGGGTCCGTTCGGCGACCATCTGGGCTACTACAGCCTTCAGCACGAGTTCCCCGTGATGCGGGTCGAGGGCGTGTACCACCGCAAAGACGCGATCTGGCCGTTCACGGTCGTGGGCCGTCCTCCGCAAGAAGACACGACGTTTGGTGCCCTGATTCACGAGCTGACCGAGCCCATGGTGCCGGTCTCCATCCCAGGCCTCAGAGCGATGCATGCGGTCGACTCGGCGGGTGTGCATCCGCTCCTGCTCGCACTCGGAAGCGAGCGATATGTGCCGTACGGGCCACGACAACCACAAGAGCTGCTGACCATCGCCAACGCGGTCTTGGGGTTCGGACAGGCCTCGCTGGCGAAGTACCTGATCATTGCCGCTCACGAGGACGACACGAGTCTTCGGGTCGATGACGAAGGGACGTTCTTCGAGCACGTGCTCTCTCGGCTGGACTTCACCCGCGATCTACACTTTCAGACCAAGACCACGATCGACACCCTCGACTACTCGGGCACCGGGTTCAACAGCGGGTCCAAGCTCGTCCTGGCCGCCGCGGGCGAGCCGATCCGGTCTCTTCAGGCCACGCTGCCGACCGACTTTGGATTGCCTGAGGGGTTCGGTCCCGCGCGGGTTGTTCGTCCAGGTATCGTCGCCATCGAAGGGCCCTCGCACGCGCAGATGCCTGGGGCTGCCGAGGCTCTCGCCCGCGACTTCGCGTCTCGCGGGCTGTTCGACCGCCCCGATACCGGTTTTGCGCTGGTGGTACTCGTCGACGACGCGGAGTTCGTGGCGCAGAGCTTCCACAACTTCTTGTGGGTCACGTTCACGCGCAGCAACCCCTCGCACGACCTCACCGGCGTGGGTGCGTTCACCGAGCACAAGCACTGGGGATCCCGCGGGGCACTTGTGATCGACGCCCGGCTCAAGCCGCATCATGCCCCTGCGTTGATCGAGGACCCACAGGTGGAGCGCCAAGTCGATGCTCTCGCCGCACCCGGAGGATCGCTGCACGGGGTCTACTAGAGCGCACGGCCTTGGTACGCTGCCGTCCGTGATCTCCGAGTTGCGCTGGTTGATCCCCTTGTCGCTGACGCTCGCCTGCGACGGCGGTGCGGCACCTCAACCGCCGAAGAAAGACGCCGAGCCAGCAGCGTCCGCGGCAACCAGGGATTCTGCGGACGCTGCCATGGAACCGACCACCAAGGCTCCGGTGGCTCCGCCGGCGGTCGAAGAGGAGTGGCTGGTGTGGTTCGACTCTGGCAGCGGACTGCAGTCTCGGTGGTACACGACCACCCAGGCGGGGACGAAGGCCACCGCCAGCCGTTCCGCGGTCGTCGTGGCGGACGGGGAGACGCTGTGGCATGTGCGGCGCAAGGACGCCAAGGCGGAGGTCTTCGGGTGCGAGTGTTTCGAGTCCGAACAGGACCCCGCATGCCGCAAGACGGGTTCGGTGAACACGCTGGGTCTCGAGGCCGCGCCGATGGGCGGGGGGACACCTGTGTCGCTCGAGACCGCCGAAGCCGAGCGGATCTACGGGGAGGTGGATGCGCTCACGCTGTCGCTCGAAGGTGGGGTGGGCGCATGGCTGATGGTTGCAACCTCGGACGCTGGGTACTACTGCGGCGCGCACGGATCCTACGGCGGCGCGACCCACTTGCACGATGTGTCGGCCGGCGCCCGCTTGAAGTGGCCCGAGGTCAAGCTTCCCGAGGTGATGATGAAGGAGGCGGCCCTCTCCGAGGGCATGTTGAAGAACTACAAGGAGTGCTGGGACGAGCCCTCGGTCACGATGGACGGCTTCATTCGCGATCAGATGGACGTTGTGGCGGTCAAGATGTCGCTCGAGGCGGGCATGGTCCGGCTGCGTTGGCATGCGGAAGCCGAGGGCCCCTATGTGTGCACCGGGGACTATGCGTTCCACGGGTACGTCGAGACGACCTTGCTTCCGCCAGCGTCCAAGCTCGGCTTGGCGCCGCCGCTCTCCGCCGGATTGCAGGCTGCGCTCCAAGATGTCGGAGATGCCAGCGTGGTGGGCTGGTCCAAGCTCGAGCGCACCGGGAGCGCCCGCGACGAAGCCTTGGCGTGGTTCGCCGGTCTCGACGAGACCCCGTGGGCGCCGGGCAAGACAAACCAGGTCGACAGCGCCAAAGCACCGCAGGAGGACACCAAGGCGTCCAGGGCTCTGTTGGCGAAGGGTCGCAAGCTCACCAAGGCGAAGGACTACGCCGGGGCTGACAAAGCGCTGAGCCAAGCGATCAAGTTGGACCCCGAGGCGGCCCGTCCGTACGCCGCGCGGTGTTATGCCCGATTGCTCGCGGAGACGTACAAGTCGGCCCGAGCGGACTGCGACAAGGCGCTCACGCTTCATCCGGGCGATCGTTTCGCCGCGTCGGTCCACTACAATCTAGGGACCCTCTCCGTACGAGAGGGGAATACGGCACAAGCCCGAGCCTCCTACGAGGCGTCGCTCGCACTGCGGGATAACGATACGGTGCGGCACGCGTTGCAGAGCTTGGAGTAAGCCTGCGCTCTGCTTCCACCCCGTGTGATGCCGGTTCACGACGCAATTCTCGCCCATCTCGACGCCTGCGGCGCGCCGTACCGCAGCCTGCAACACGAGCCCACGCGGACCTCGCAGGACAGTGCCCGGGTCCGGGGCGAGCCCATGGAGATCGGTGGCAAGTCGCTGGTGCTCAAGGCCGCGGACCGGTTTGTCGTGCTGGTGATCAGCGCAGCGCGTCGAGCCCACTCGAAGAGCCTGCGCACGGCGCTCGGCGTGCGCCGACTTCGGTTTGCGACCACGGACGAGCTGCTCGAGCTGACCGGGTGTGTTCCCGGGTGCGTGCCCCCATTCGGGCGTCCCATCATTGCGCTTCCCCTGTGGGTCGATGCGTCGATCCTGGCCAACGAGCGGATTGCGTTCAATCCTGGGTCCCTCACCGACTCGGTGATCATGGCGCGTGCGGATTGGCAGCGCTGCGTCGAAATCGAAGCGGTGGTGGACGTGTCCGAGGGGTAGGGCGCTTGCGGAGGCGGCCTCGGGGCATTCCCAGGGTCTCGGGTGGACGTCGCGCGCGCGCGGTGGGGGCCCGTGAAGTCCGAGTCACCGAGGCGTGACATGCCCTGATAGGGTCAGCGCGCATGGTTGCCGAACCCGCTTCGAGGCTCGAAGACGCACGAGACTCCCTCCGTAGCGCGCTGCGAGCGGGTGCCGGCGGCACGGCGCTGGCTGTACAGTTCGCCGAGGTCGTCGACGCGGTGGTGCGCGAGACCGCGGCGGAGGCCCTTGCAGAGGCGAACCGCGAGGTTTCCAGCGTGTGCCTGGCGGCGGTCGGCGGTCTGGGGCGGCGGGAACTGGCCCCGTACTCCGACCTCGACCTCGTCCTGCTCGCTCCGGACAGCACGGCGGGGGACCCCGAGATTGAGGCGCTGGTCCGGAACATCGTGCACCCGCTGTGGGACGCAGGCATGCGGGCCAACGTCCGCGCCGATGACCCCTCTGCGTGGCTGGCGGATGCGGCCTCGGACATTACCTCCTGCACCGGGCTCCTCGACCTACGACCGCTGCTCGGCGACCCGAAGCTGGTGGACGACCTGCGCGAGCGGGCGTTCGAGGAGTTCTTGGGGCCTCGTCGGGCGGAGTTCCTCGACCGGCTCGATTCCGAAGCGCAGGAACGACACGAGCGCTACGGCGGCACGGTGTATCTCGTGGAGCCCGACCTCAAGCACGGTCCGGGTGGACTCCGCGACTTGGCTGCACTCGAGTGGGTGTTGCGAGCCACGCACCACACCGCGGACCTTGGCCAACTCGCGCTCGACGGGCACGTTCCGCCGAGCATGGCGGCGCTGCTCCAAGAAGCCCGCGATGTCGTGCTGCGGCTTCGCATCGCGCTGCACCTGGCCGCCAAGCGTCCGCAGGAGCGGCTCGGCTTCGCGTACCAAGAGTTGCTGCCCCCGTTGATGGCGCCTGCGCTGGAGGGCTGTGATGACGAGACCCTCATCGAGGCGGTGGAGGTCACGATGCAGGAGTACTACCGCTCGGCGCGAGCGATGCTGCGATACGGCAAGCGCCTGCGCGACCGCTGTCGACCCCGTCGTGCCACGGTGTTCATGGTCCGTCGGCTCGACGAGCGGTTCTCGATCGAGCGGGGCCGCCTCGTGTACACCGGAAGCGAGCCGTTGGCGGAGCTGCCATCGCTGTGTTTCCGAGCGTTGGCCCGCGCGCGGGACCACCATGTGCCGCTGGGAGGCACCACGTTTGATGCGATCACCGAGGTCTTCGCGGTTCCGGCGATCGCCGGGGTCGCCGAGGATGCCCAGGCCCACTCGGCGTTCTTCGAGCTCCTGACCAACACCGATGATGTCGAGCACCCCTCGGCGCTCGAGCTCGCCTCGGAGTTGGGGTTGCTGGAGGCCGTCGTGCCCGAGTTCGGCGACATCCGCGGCCGGATGCAGCACGACACCTACCACGTGTACACGGTCGATCAGCACACGCTGGCAGCGTTGACGATGCTCAAACGCATCGCTCGAGGCGATCACAACAAGGACTACCCGCTCGCGACCTCGTTGCATCTTGAGCTGGAAGACGACCGGGTGCTCTACCTCGCCACACTCGTGCACGACACGGGGAAGGCGTCGGGTCGGGACCAGTGTGAGAGCGGGGCCGAGGTGGCGTGGGCCACGGCGCGCCGACTGGGGTTGAGCGATGCCGATGTGCAACGCTGCAGCATGCTGGTGGCCGAGCATCTGTCGATGCCGATGCTCAGCCAAAAACGGGACCTCTCCGACCCGCAGCTGATCGCCGACTTCGCCCGCGGGGTGGGAACGCCGCAGGGGCTCGCCGAGCTCTACTTGCTGTCGCTCGTCGACACCGCGTCCGTGCGCCCAGGAAACCTCACCGGGTGGAAGCTCGCGCTGCTCGATGAGCTGTACCTGCTCGCCCGGGCACACCTGCGGCGGGGCACGACGCGAGCCCGGCACCAAGAGCCCGCCCCAGATGAGCCGATCGGCATGCCTGAGCGCTACCGGACGCTGTTCGACGCGGACCTTCGCAACCAGCACGGCGCACTGGTGCAGCGCATGTTGGCCGAGGGGGAGAGCGTTGCCCTGGAGCTGAGCGTGGGTGCGGGCGGGTTGCGGCTGACCCTCGCCGCGGCGGACCGGCCGGGTCTGCTCGCCCAGACCGCATCGGTTCTGTGCGAACTGGGCATCGAGGTCATGGCGGCGGATGTGTTCTCGAGCAACGACGTCCCGCCTGTCGCACTGGACGTGTTCCGGGTCCGGGCTCGCGGGGAGGAGGAGCGCGGTGTCTCTCCGGAGCTGATCGACGTGATGCGCTCGCGCTTGGACGAGCCATGGGGGCCGACCGAGCTTCAGCGCGCGCCCGAGCCCCGCACGGTCCGGCCGTGGTCACCGCGGCCTCGGACGCAGACGACGGTCACCTTCGAGAACGACCCGTCGGGCACCCGGACGATCATCGAGATCGAGACCGAGGCGGAGGTCGACACGCTGGAGCGCATCACATTGGCGCTGGCCACCGAAGGGATCGCGATCATCTTGGCGCGGATCAACGTGGAAGCTGAGCGCGCGGTGGATACATTTTACGTCGAGCGACTCAGCGACGCGCAGCAGACCCGCCTCGCCGAACGCCTCGGTGCCTACCTGGATCCTGGGGACTAGAGAGACGAACCGCTAAAACACGCGCCCCAGTGCACGCCTGGGGCGAGCTGTGGTGGTGTCGTTCACCGCTCACCGTGTTCCCGACATGGCTTCGGCCTCTCTCCTAGCCACAGCTCCCCCCAGACGCCCTCTGACACGCGTGGTTTAGCGGATCGTCTCTCTAGCGGGCCGCGGGAACCCCGG
Organism: Nannocystales bacterium; assembly: GCA_050633305.1. Classification (GTDB taxonomy): domain Bacteria; phylum Myxococcota_A; class Polyangia; order Nannocystales; family Nannocystaceae; genus CAJXVA01. The sequence goes on along the minus strand of JBOEGF010000006.1, from coordinate 183,211 downwards.
ACCCGACTCTGCCCCACATGATCTCGTTCCCAGGGGGGATGGGATGGGTTCGTGGTGGCTGTGGCCGACGCGCGCAGCCCCAAGGGGTCGGTCTCGCGCGATTGTGCAGAACGCTGTTCGAGGGCCCGTAAGGTCCCGAATCAAGAGCGTGCGCGGAGGCGGATGCCGGGGCACTTGCGCTTTGCTCGCCGCTGTACGAAGCACGTTGGGCATGCCCGAGCCCTCGCTCTCCCGTAAGGTCTCCGCGTCCACCGACCCCGCCGCCGTGGCACGAGACCTGGTCGCGGATCTTCCATCCAGCGTCGCGGGCGGGGTCATCTTCGTCGACGCCGAACTCGACGTGGACCGGGTTCGGGCCGAGTTGGCCCAGCGAGTCTCGCAACCCTTTGTCGGTGTGACCTCGTGTCGGGGGGTCGGTTCGGACCTTGGTCTGAGTCGTGCGGTGGGCTTGTGGTTCTGCGACGGGGTGGACGTGCTCGAATGCGCGTTGGCCAGCACTCCCGCGGCGTTGGTCGGCGAACTCGAATCGAGGCTGGACGGGCCAGACGTCAACGCCTGCTTCGCGTTCTGCACGCCTGGGCAGGACCCGACGTTGCTCTCGGCCCTCAAAGGCTCATTCGGGGAGGCAACGATGATCACCGGGGGCGGCGCTGCCGACACCGACGTGTCGGGCAGGTGGAGGGTGTTCGATCGCTCGCGCGCGGTCGGGGAGGGCTGTGTCGCGCTTGCTGCCCTGTGGCCTGGCCGCATCTTGCCGACGTTCAACAGCGGGTACCTGCCGTCGTCGAAGACCGCCGCCGCGACCCAGGTCGAGGGCCAAGTCTTGGTGCAGCTCGATGGGCGCCCCGCGGCCGAGGTGTACGACGAGTGGACGGGCGGGTTGCTGGGCGAAGCTCTTCGGGAAGGCGGTGTCGTGCTCGACAAGACGACACTGCGGCCCCTGGGGGTCACACGCGTTCGGGTGGGCTCGGTGCCTGCGTACACGCTCCTGCACCCCGAACGCGTCCGTCGTCACGACGGTGCGCTCGCACTCTTCGCCGAGGTGAACGAGGGAGAGACCGTCACGATGATGCACACCACCCGCCGCTCGTTGCTTCGCCGGGGGGCCCAGATCCTGGATCACGCGTTGGACCGTGGCGGGCTTCGACCCGAGGACCTCGCCGCGGCGGTGATCGTCAACTGTGGCGGATGCCGCATCGCGATCGGCGACGAGGCCGAAACCATGCTGAAGGCAACCTCCGAGAAGCTGCCGAACGTGCCGTACGCGATGCCGTTCACGTTCGGGGAGTTTGGGAACATCCTCCCGGGCAAGACCTCGCACGGCAACCTCATGCTCAGTGCCCTCCTGTTCGAGCATCCGCGCTGAGGCGCGCGCATCCGCTACCATGTCGCGATGCGTCAGACCTTGATGTGCGGGACGGTGCTGCTCTGGGTGCTTGGTGGGTGTGAGCCCAAGAGCACAACGCCGCCCGAAGACCTGGATGGCGCGGAGAGCCTCGAACCATCCGACCCCATCGAGGCCGCGGCCCAGAAGATGGCCGAGGGCGACTCCCAAGGCGCTCTGGCACTGCTCGAGGAGGCGCTCGCCAAGACCCCGGACGACCATGAGCTGATGTTCTCCAAAGGGGTCGCCCTGCGGAACCTGGGCCGGACCGACGAGGCGCTCGTGGCCTGGGACGCTACCCTGGACAAGGAACCGGACTTTTTCGGGGCGTTGCACGCCAAGGGAGCGGTCTACGTCGAACGCGAAGCCTGGGATGAGGCGATCGTCGCCCTGCAAGCCGCGGCGTCCGCCAAGCCCGACTACGCCGACGCGCACTACAACCTCGCGCTGGCGATCCTGGGCCGCGGCGGTCCGGACTCGGTTGCGCAAGCGCTCAAGGCCTTGGAGACCGCGAACTCGCTCGACGGTGAGGACCTCGATGCCGCGTTGCTGCTCGCGGACCTGTACGTCAAGCAGAACCGATTGGATGAGGCCCGACCGGTCCTCGAGGGGGCGGCCGGGCACATGCCCCAGGACGCGCGCTTCCAGGCGTCGCTGGGTCGGCTCGAGCTCAAGGCGGGGGATGGCGCCGCAGCGCTGGCGGCGTTCGACAAGGCGCTCGCGGTGAGTGCCGAGGACGTCGGCTACCAACTCGGACAAGCGCAGGCCCTGCTGCGCTTGAACCGCTCGGAGGAGGCTGAAGCCAAGCTCGCAGCGCTGTCGGAACGCGCGCCTGACTCGGCGGTGGTCTGGCTGGAGTGGGGGACCGCGCTCGCGAAGCAGGGCAAGTTCAAGCCCGCTCTAGAGAAGATGGACGAGGCGTTGCGGCGAGGGCCCCACCTGATCTCGGCTCAGGTCCGTCGCATCGGGCTGCTGTCGGATCTCGGGCAGTGCAAGGACGCGAAGGCCGCAATGCGCACGCTGCGAGAAGCGACAGATGCTCCCGGGGCTCTCAAGGTGGCTCAGGGGGCTGTCTCCCGCTGCAAGCGCTGAGGCCGGCGCCGCCACCACGCGTGAGCGTTGTGGCGCCGGGACCCCTGTTGCGCCCGCGGCCATTTCCCTATCATCCCGCATGGCCGAGCGAAGCGTGCCCGACATCCGCGAAGCACTCACCTTCGACGACGTGCTCCTCGAGCCTGGCTTCTCCGAAGTCCTGCCCTCGGATGTCACGCTGCACAGTCGCCTGACTCGAGACATCACGCTGCGCATGCCGGTGCTGTCCGCGGCGATGGACACCGTGACCGAGGCCGCGACCGCGATCTGCATGGCGCGCCACGGGGGCCTGGGCATCGTGCACAAGAACCTCACCCCCGCCGAGCAGGCCGGCGAGGTTCGTCTCGTGAAGAAGGCGCAGAGCGGGATGGTTGCCGATCCCGTGACCGTGGGTCCCGACGCGAAGCTCGAGGACGCCTTGGAACTCATGCGCAAGTTCGGCTTCTCGGGCCTGCCCGTGGTCGAGGGCAACCGTCCGATCGGCATCCTCACCAGCCGCGACGTTCGTTTCGAGACGAACACGGGTCGGCTGGTCCGCGATGTCATGACCAAGGACCCGATCTCGGTCCCCGAGGGCACTTCGTTGGAGGACTCGCGCCGGCTGCTTCACAAGCACCGCATCGAGAAGCTCTTGGTCACCGGGGCGGACGGCGGGCTGCTCGGTCTGATCACCGTCAAGGACATCGTGCAGGCCGCGTCCCAGCCAGATGCGCTTCGCGACGACAAGGGCCGCCTTCGGGTCGGTGCGGCCGTCGGGACGTCGGCGGACACGATGGAGCGCGTGCAGGCGTTGGTCGAACAGGCGGTTGACGTCATCGTCGTCGACACCGCGCACGGCCACAGCAAGGGCGTCCTGGACAGCGTGCGGGCGATTCGATCCGCGTATCCCAGCCTACAGATCATCGGAGGCAACATCGCGACCCCCGGAGCCGTCGACGCGCTGGTCGAAGCGGGCGTCGATGGGGTCAAGGTCGGCATCGGGCCCGGTTCGATCTGTACGACGCGGGTTGTTGCAGGCGTCGGGGTGCCTCAGATCAGCGCGATCATGGAGTGCTCGGTGGCGGCGCGGAAACACGGTGTCCCGGTCATCGCCGATGGCGGCGTGAAGTACTCCGGCGACATGGTCAAAGCGCTCGCGGCTGGAGCCGATTCGGTGATGATGGGGAGCTTGTTCGCTGGCACCGACGAAGCGCCGGGGGAACTGGTGCTCTACCAAGGCCGAAGCTACAAGACGTACCGCGGCATGGGCTCCATCGGAGCGATGCGTGCGGGCAGCAAGGACCGCTACTTTCAAGCCGGGGCATCGGATCGCAAGCTCGTGCCCGAGGGCATCGAAGGTCGAGTCCCGTACCGCGGTGCGCTCGCCGAGAGTCTCTTCCAGCTCATGGGCGGGCTCCGCTCGGGCATGGGCTACGTGGGCGCAGGAACGCTCGAGGAGCTCCGCACCAAGTCCACCTTCCGCCGGATCTCGTCGGCTGGGCTGCGCGAGAGCCACGTCCACGACGTCATCATCACCAAAGAAGCCCCCAACTACCGCGTCGGATAGTCGGCGCGGCAACAGGACAGAGCCTCCGTGGCCCATCATCAAACGCTCATCGTCGTCGACTTCGGTTCGCAGGTCACTCAGCTCATCGCCCGGTGCGTTCGCGAGCAAGGCGTCTACGCCGAAATCGTTCCGTTCCACAAAGCACTCGAGCGGATCCAGGCTGTCAAACCGCTGGGCATCGTACTCAGCGGGGGCCCATCCTCCATCTACGAGGAGCACTCTCCCAAGCTGGACCCTGCTGTCTTCGAGACGGGCGTCCCGGTGTTGGGGATCTGCTACGGCCTGTACGTGATGGTCGACGGCCTGGGCGGGAGCGTCGTGGCGGCGACCGACCGGGAGTACGGAGGCGCGACGTTGAGTGTCGAGTCCTCCAGCGGCCCGCTCTCGCCGTTCGAGGCGGGATCCGAGCAGACGGTGTGGATGAGCCACGGGGACCACGTCGAGGTGTTGCCGGAAGGGTTCGACCGACTCGGCCGAACCCCGAACTGCGCCTTCGCGGCGATCGAGGACCCACAACGGCGGATGTGGGGCGTTCAGTTTCACCCCGAGGTGTTTCACACCCCTCGCGGTCGCGAAATCCTCGCAGCGTTCACGACGTTGTGCGGCTTCGATGGCGACTGGACCATGGCGGCGTTCGTCGACGAGGCGGTCGAGAAGATTCGCGGCGCCGTCGGAGACAGCGGCCACGTCATCTGCGGTCTCTCCGGAGGCGTCGACTCGTCAGTCGCCGCCATGTTGGTGGAGAAAGCCATTGGGGACCGACTGCACTGCGTGTTTGTGGACAACGGCCTGCTTCGCAAGAACGAGCGCCAGGAGGTCGAGCGCATGTTCGAGGGCAAGCTGCACAACCCGCTCCGGGTGGTCGATGCGGCGGACGCATTCCTCGGTGAGCTCGCCGGGGTGACCGACCCTGAGGTCAAGCGCAAGCGGATCGGAGCCACGTTCATCGACGCGTTCGATGGTGAGGCTGGGACCATCGGCGGGGCGAAGTACCTGGTCCAAGGGACGCTGTACCCCGACGTCATCGAGAGCGTCAGCGTGGGTGGTCCATCCTCCACGATCAAGACTCACCACAATGTTGGCGGTCTGCCCGAGCGCATGCACATGAGTGTGGTCGAACCGCTGCGCTCCCTGTTCAAGGACGAGGTCCGCAAGCTCGGCCTCGAGCTGGGGATGGCCGAAGACATGGTCTGGCGCCATCCGTTCCCCGGTCCAGGATTGGCCGTGCGTGTCCTGGGGGAAGTCACCAAGGAACGCTGCGACAAGCTGCGCGAAGCCGATGCGATCATCATCGAAGAGATTCGCAAGGCTGGGCTGTACCGGGACTTGTGGCAGGTCTTCGGCGTGCTGTTGCCCGTCAACTCCGTCGGCGTGATGGGAGACGGCCGGACCTACGAGAACGCGCTCGCCATACGGGCGGTCTCCAGTACCGACGCCATGACCGCGGACTGGGCCAAGCTCCCATACGAAGTGCTGGGCATCATGAGCAATCGGATCATCAACGAGGTCCGGGGGATCAACCGCGTTTGTTACGACATCAGTAGCAAGCCCCCCGCAACCATCGAGTGGGAGTGATTCGATGGCTCGGGTGCGACACGACGATGGCAACGAGGCGGACAGAATCGTCTCCGCCGACGCTCGCGAGGAGGACTCCACCGAGCGCCTCTCGTTGCGCCCCCAGCGGATGGCCGAGTACATCGGTCAGACCGCGCTGAAGAACAAACTGTCTGTGTTCGTCGAGGCCGCTCGGCAGCGCAAGGAAGCCCTGGACCACACGCTGCTGCACGGTCCTCCAGGGCTGGGCAAGACCACCATGGCGCAGATCCTCGCCAACGAGCTCGGGGTCAGGATTCACATCACCTCGGGCCCCGCGGTGGAGCACAAGGGGGTCCTTGCCGGGCATCTGACCGCGCTCGAGTCCGGTGACGTCCTCTTCATCGACGAGATCCATCGGCTGAGTCCGACCGTCGAGGAGAGCCTGTATTCCGCCATGGAGGACGGCCGGATCGACCTCGCGGTGGGGGAGGGCTCTCGTGCTCGAACCATGCCGTTCGAGTTGGCCCCGTTCACGCTTGTGGGCGCGACGACTCGCACCGCGCTGCTGTCCGCCCCACTACGGGAGCGGTTCCAGATCGTCGAAGGGCTCGAGTTCTACTCGGACGAAGAGCTCAGCCAGATCGTCAGCCGGACAGCCGCGCTGCTCGAATGCCCGGCCACGGAAGCGGGGGCGAAGCTCGTGGGACGGCGCTCCCGCGGGACGCCGCGAATCGCCAACCGCCTCACCCGGCGCGTCCGCGATTTCGCCCAGGTTCGGGGCCGCCAGACCATCGACATCGAGGACGCTGAGTACGCGCTCGAGCAGCTTGGCATCGACCTGGAGGGCCTCGATGGTGTCGACCGCAAGATCCTCGTGACGATCATCGACGCGTTTGACGGAGGCCCCGTGGGCATTGACGCTCTCGCGGCCACGATCAGCGAACCCCGAGACACCCTCGAGGACGTCTACGAGCCCTTCCTACTCCAGCGAGGCTTTCTCGTGCGGACGCCTCGTGGCCGACAAGTGACCCGTAAGGCGTCCCAGCACCTGGGTCGCGCGGTCAAGACGCCTCGGGGCGACACGCGGCAAGGCGAACTCGACCTGTAGAGCCGGCCGCGGTGAAGGGGACCGCTTGGCCCCCTTCACGACGGAGCCCTCAAGGGCACGCGGGGCCGCAGCTTTGGTCGCCGACATCGTCGACACAGAACTGGTCCCAGACGCCCTCACCGTTGTCGTCCATGCCGCAACACCAAGGGTCGTTGTCACAGACGCACATCTCGATCTCGGGGTCGTTGCAGCCTGGGCTCGTGTTGGCTTCGCAGCAGCTGTTGCCGCTGGAGACCATGCACGCGCTGGCGTCGAGGGCGAGCGTCAGGTCGTAGTCGGTCCCGTCCGCCACATCGATGCCTTCGTAGACCCGCAGGAAGTACGCGCCTGCTGGTTGGCAGGCCGAGACGATCGACTCGTCTGAGGTTCCCCCTAGCGAGCTGGCGATGAGCTCGCCATCACCATTGGTCAGGGCCAGGTCGAGGTCTTCGTCGGCGGGGCCAGCGAGCGTTCCTGTGATGACGGCATCCTCGGTGAGCTGGAACAGCCACCAGTCCTCGTCATCGGGGCAGAGGATCGCCGAGTACTCGCCATCGTCGATCGGAGGCAGCGCTCCCCCTTGTTTGGGGTTGTCGTCGTCCTCCGCAGCGTCGTCCTCACACGAGCCTCCGCTGCCTCCTTCGCAGCTTCCGCTGACGGGGAGGCACTGACGTCCCATCGCGCCGTCGACTGAGGTGGTGCTGGCTGGGGAGCATACGTAGCCCTCGCCGCAGTCGTCTTCGCAGGCCCGGCCGCACGTGGCTTCGCCGTCGGAGTTGGGAACGCACAGGTCGCCGGGCTCGCCACACTGCACGTCGGCGGAGCAGCCCTCGCAGAGCCCTGCGCCGCCGCTGCCACCACTGTTCGTGATCGCGACCTGGTACGCACCCACAGGCGGGGCGTCGGTGCGGTGGTCGCAGTCCCCATCGACGTCGTCGTTGTCGCTGGCTTGGACCAGGTACCAAAGCGTCGCGGTGCTCCCCTCTGGCTCGTTGGCGACGGGGTTGGGAATCGTCGCGCGCCATGTCCCGTCCCGCTCATCGCCGTCGCTCAGCTCCATCGTGGCGACGTTGTTGAGCTTGTCGAACTGGACCGGGTTGCCCGGATCCTCGAAGGCGTAGAGCACGGCGGGTTGACCCCGCAGTCCTTGGTCGTCGGTGATCGTGGCGACGATCTCGAGATCGAGGACCGTGTTGAAGTCGACGACGTCGTGGGCGATGTCAGGGAACTCGCCGGGGCAGCCTTCGCCGGAGGGCTTGCGCAGGATGACGACGAACTCCTTGAGCGTGGGCTCGTTGTCCCCGTCGTCTGCAGACAGGGTCAGGCTCCACTGATCCGCGACGTCCTTCTGTTCGCGGCTTGGGCACCACTCCCATGCTCCGGTGAACCCGCCAGGGTCAGGCTCGAGGACAGAACCGGCGATCGTCGGGGCGCTTTGGGTCAGGGCGATCGACTCGGAGTCCGGGTCTTCCACCACGACGTCGAAGCGGGCGCAGCTCGACTCGACGAGGTCGAGCACAGTTCCTTGGGACAGCGGCCGGACGAACTGTGGCGCGCTGCCAGAGCCTGCGCCTCCGGTGACCGCGACGGTCGTCGAGACGGACACCTCGTGCGAGCCGTCGTTGACGATGAAGTCGAAGATGTGGGTGCCGACGTGGTCCGCGGCTGGCATGTAGGAGAAGACGCCCCCGGAGCCATCCTCGGAGGCGAGGAAGGTGGCGCTGGCTTGGACGTTTGGGACGGCGGGCGCGGCGAACGTGTAGGTGAGCTCGTCCCCGTCCTTGTCCGTGGCGAACACGCTGAGCGTCAGCGTTTCGCCCACAGCAACCGCTTGTGAGGCGACCGGCGCCACGATCGGCGCCTGGTTCTCGTCCTTGCAGCCCACGAGCAGGAGACCCAGGCCAACCGCGGTGGCCAGCGTGGCGGTTGGCGCCCCACGTCGCATGGCCTCGCGCCCTGGTTGCGATGACAGCTGCGTTCTCACTTGCAAGCGCTCTCGTCGTAGTCGATGTCGATCGTGTAGTTCCCCGGCACTTCGCCGCCCTGGTAGATGTCCACGAGCGCGTAGTAGGTGCCCGGTTCGAGGCACGGAGAGATGATCTCCTCGGTCGATCCCGCCAGGGTGGAGCTGTCGATGCTGGACAGCTCGGAGTCGAGCAGGGCGAGGTCGATGTCCGGGGGGCTGTCGCCATCGACGCTGATGGTCAGTCGCAACGTCGTGGCCACGTTCATCGCGAACCAGTCGTCGTTGTTGGGACAGATGATGAGGTCGTCGTTGTAGTCGCCGTTGAGCGCGACACCTTTGGCGCTCTTGGGCGTGTCATCGTCGGGGTCGAACTGGTCGCCCTCGCAGCTGTCTCCGCCCCCGCCACAGACATCGTCGGTGGGAACACACTGGCGGGCGGCTGCACCTTCGACCGAGGTCAGCGGGTTCTCGCTGCATGCGAACCCTTCGCCACACCCCTCATCGCAGTCGGTGCCGCAGAAGGTGCCCTTCGCCAGCTGCAGGCACAGGTCGTTGTCCCCGCCGCACTGGACGTCGAACGAACACATCTCGCAGATGCCCGCGCCATCGCCGGCCTCGCCGGGGTGGGAGATTGTGAACGAATGCACGCCGCTGGAGGGGGAGTTCGAGCGGTGATTGCACGTGCCCTCCGGGTCGTCGGTATCGACAACCTCGATGACGTAGTAGAGCGTGGCTTCGTCGCCTTCCACACCTTCGGCGACCGGGTTGGGCACGATCGCGCGCCAAGTGCCCGAGGTGGCGCCCCCGTCGTCGAGGGTCATGTTGGCGAGGCTCAGCTTGCTGAAGTCCACCTCGCCCGCCGTGACGGGGTCCTCGAGCGCGTAGTACACGACCGGCGCGGAGATGCCGACGTCGTCGGTGAACTCGGCGACGATCGGGATGTCCTGGAGCGTCGAGATGTCCTGGGGCGAGTGGGTGATCTGCGGTGCCTCTCCGGGACAGTCAGCGCCGGTGCCCGGTCGAATCACGATGGGCACGTTCTTCAGCGTGGGCGGGTTCTCGCCGTCGTCCGCCGAGAGCGTGAGCTGGTGTTGGAACACCGACGCGTCCTCGGGACGTGGGCACCACTTCCACACCGCCTCCTTGCCGAACGAACTGGGGTCGATGGTCAAGGTCGCGCCGGGCAGCACAGGCGGCGCCTGGGTCAGCTCGAGTTCCACCGTATCGAGGTCTTCAACGATCACCTCGAGCGAGGGAATGGTGGCGCAGTCCGCCCCCGCTTCGAGGATGAGGCCAGCCTTGGGCTCTCGGAACGTTGGTGCGCTGTCAATGCCCGAGGCTCCTCGGACCTCGACGGTGATCGGGACGGTGGTGTCGAACTCGCCGTCCGAGACGACGAAATCGAAGATGTGGTCGCCTTCGTGCCCAGAGACCGGCGTGTACGTGAACAGTCCCTGGCCGTTTGGGGTTCGCGTGACCTGAGCGTGCGCCTCGATGCCCGCGATGCTGGAGCGGAAGCTGAAGTCCAGGGACCCACCGTCGGGATCGGAGGCGGTGAGTGTGACCCGCAACTCCTGGCCGACCACCGCGACCTGGTTGCCGGGGTCGGACAGCAGCGGGGGCGAACCCTCCTTGCAGCCGGCCAAAACCATCATCGCGGTGCCGCCGAGCAGCACCGCGTTCGAGCGCATCATTACGTTAAGCATGTCGCGAGGCCTCCAGACTAACGCGGGCAGGGGCCGCGTGTCGGTCCTTCGACGTCGAAGACGCACGCGTGGTTCACTTGGATCACAAGGCGCTCTCGGCGACGTGCGGTCGTGCCCTGGGTCCAACTGCGGGTACGGCTGCGCGGAGTCCGCGAAGGGTGGGCGGAGACGACGGCGTTGGGTAGGCTGCGCGCGTGGACCTTCGACTCGCTGTCCTCCCGATGATCTCGATCATGGCCCTGGGGTCGTGCGCCGAGCCCGAGACCGGCCGCGATCCGACCGGGCTCGAGACCCTGTCGCTGCGCTCCGTCGAACCCAACATCGTCTTGCCCGGGACCGTGATTCAGATCGAGGGCTCGTCCTTCCTCGATGCCCCGTTGGGCATCTCCTCGCTGCGCCTCAGCGGCCAGATCGAGGGCCGCGCTGCGACGGTCGACCTCCCGGCCAAGTTCGTTGATTTCGAGTCGATGACGGTCGAGGTCACCAGCGACACCTTCGCGATCCTGGGCGCCGATGAGGGCACGTTCACCGGCCTGCTGAGTGTGATGGTCAACTACGTCCCCGAAGGGACGAGCTTCTTCACGCCCCCGTTGGACGGCTCGATCGAGTTTCGCCGCACGCTCGACCCCGTGCTGTCTGATGCGACGCAACAGGGGGCGATCTACGTCAACTCCGACATCGAATTGGAGGGGTCCGGGTTTCTGCTCGGGGGCGGGGAAGGGACCACCTTCGCGGTCGTCGAGGGGTGCACCGTCCCTGTGGGCGGGAACGCTTGTGGTCCCAGCAGTCGTACGGAAATCCCCATCGAATCGGCATCGGCGTTCAGCCGGACCCGGGCAACCTTCCCGTTTTCCCCGCACATCTCCGGGATCTCGGGCGGTCGATTCGAAGGCCGTCTGCACTTGGAGAACGTCATGCCCGATGGGTCCCGGATCTCCAGCGACGAGCTTCCTGTCGCCTACGATCTGCTGCAAACGACTGTGACTGCGCTCGGTGATGGTGGGAGCGTGGGTCAGTACATCGGAATCGAAGGTGGAGGGTTTGTCGGCGCGGACGACGGCATCACCCTGATGGAGCTCGAAGGGGAGTTCTTCCCGAAGAACTCCGTCGGAGGCGTGCCTGTCACCGGTCTGTCGTTCATCCCCGAGTACGTCGATGGGAGCACGATGCGATTCATCGTCAACGAGCAGGATGCGCTCGCGGTCGGCCTCGAAGACCTCGGCGGCATTCGGTACGCCGAGGGTACGTTCGAAGGCACGATGCAGCCGGTCGTCAGCTTCAACAACGAGAACGTGACCGGGGCGGCCACTCCCGTCTCGTTCGAGATCCGGCCGGTCAAGCAGGTTGTGTGGGTGCAGTTCACGCCCGCGTACGTGGAGAGCCTGCGCGCCTTCGGCATTCGGGCGCTCGACCAGCGTCTGCGGGAACGGGTCCTGGACGTGATGCGCCGCGACTACCAGAGCATCAACGTCGAACTGCGGGAGAGCGAGCCCGAGGACTTCGCGGAGTTCACGATCCTCGAGATCAACGGCCCGGACGTCAACGGCTTGGGTTTGCTCGGCTACGACAACACCTCGGGGAAAGACGTCGACAACCAGCGTCTGAGTGACAGAATCGGAGGCGTCAACGCGGTCACCCAGGAGGTGGACGGCTACCCCGGATACGGCGGTGTCTTTATCGAGTCGCTCATGGCGTTCTCCGAGCATCCTCCCGAGGGCACGCCCCCCTCGGACATCGGCAACCCATTGTTCGACGACATCTTCGATGAGTTCAGGCCCGACCGCGGGCGCCCCGTGAACTCCGACGACGAGCTCGGGGGCGGCATCCCGACGATCACCAGCGGCGCGAACTGTCCGACCCAAGACCGAAAACTGCAGGCGGCGTGTGCCGTGTGGACGCTCGGCTCGTTGGTGGGCACCACCGCGAGCCACGAGCTTGGACATGCGCTCGGCTTGGCCGACCCGTCCAACCTGACGCGCTTCCACAACCTCGGCGATGGTGAGCAGCGGCTGATGGACTCCGGCGGTGTGCGTCCGTTCGAGGAGCGGGCCGAGCTGATGGGGCAGGGACCGTCGGTGTTCTGCGACTCCGCCTACGAGTACCTTCGGCGGATCCTGCCCAGCGGCGAGCCCGAGCTCGACATCGAGCGCCCGTTCTGCTGAACGGGTCGAATCGTTGGCGCCAACCGCACGGTCTCTTGGGCCGGTGGCAGATCAGCGCGGTTCCCACCAAATCAGACCTTGCGTTGACTCACGTGCTGGTCGACCGGAATGTCGGCTATCCGGCACCGTTTTGGCTGCAATACCGTGGAATCCAGCCCTTTTCGGGGGATTCTACGCTACGTGATCGGCCAGGGTCTTGACGTGGACCAACGTAGGTTGACGGTATCCGCTGTACGACCGTATCCTAC
>JBOEGF010000006.1:0-170479 GCA_050633305.1 Nannocystales bacterium | reverse complement strand
TGAAGGTGATCGCAGGCCTCAGCCTGCTGAGCACCGCGGCTGCCTGCGGAAACGACAACGGCGGAGGCGGCGGCCCGCTCGAAAGCCAGCTCGGCTTCGACGAAGCGCGCAGCGAGCTGGTCGTTCAGCTCAACCGCGAGCTCGGCGGCGGCGAGAAGCTGCACGTCCGGATTCGCAGCCTGGCTGAAGGAGACGCCCTGGATTGTGCCAGCGAGATGTCCGGGATCCCGACCTACGGGTCCCGCGGCAGCTTGATCTACGGCGGGCAGAGCATCACGGAGGACATGTTCGAGGTCCCCAGCTCCCCGGCCGCGTTGCGCGGCGAGACTCCCGAGGAGCTGCAGTCGCGGCTCGAGGCGACCTTCTACGCCGAGGTGTGCATCTCCAACGGCGGCGAGCTTCTGCACCAGGCTCGGTATTCCCTCAACCAGGCGCTCGACCTGATCGGGGAGAATGGCAAGTTCGACGCGGATGACGATGGTGTCCGCATCGAGTCGAACAGCGCGTATGCCCAGGCGTGCGAAGAGGAACTCGGCCCCAACCCGCTGTTCCCGGCGGTCGAAGGCAGTCCTGGGGACTACGAGATGGCAAGCTGTCTCAACGGCACGCCGATTCAGACGAACGTCGACGGTGAGCCGTCCGACAGCTACGTCGACCAGTGCGACGAGCCGCAGTACATCTATAGCCATTGCGAGCCCGACGCCCGGACCGGTGCGAACGGTCCACGTGTTCAGAGCGCGCGCAACGACGAGGGAACCTCATGGGTCCTGCTTTGCCGCAAGTCGTTGGAGGAAGAGGGCCGCTACAACGACATCGCGATGATCGGGCACAACCCGTTCACGGGAAAAACGTGTTTCTTCCAGAACCAGCTCCGCGGATCGAACGCCAACCTTACGCGTGACTCCAAGGGAACCGAAGTCCCTTGGCCCGGCGACACGGTCGAGTCCGACGTCTCACCGCAGGGCAACGTGCTTTGGGGCGCGAAACCGGAGGGTGGATCGAACACCGGAATCGCTTGCGCGGGCTGCCACGACAGCAGCGCGTTCATCGGGACGCCCTGGATTCACACGGCAAAGCGTCCGGACGGTACCCCCGTTGTCCCCGCGTTGGGCGAACACCCGGACTATGTCGAGGGCTACAACCAGCCCTACTCGCTGGTCGATCAGAACGACCAAGGATGGACGATTCCGAAGCGTCTCGTCTCGGAAGAGGCTGGCGCGTGCACGTCCTGCCACGCGATGAACTTCGGGCAGTGGATTAGCCCCTCGGAGATTCGCGGCGACAGCCACCCGGAGGGCAACGGAGCCAACTTCGCAACCGGCCCATGGCTGGATCGGATGGTCGGCGGAGACGCGGGTTGGGCAGCGAAGGTCACGGAGTCTCACCAGGGCTTCGAGGATGTGTTCTGGATGCCTCCGAATGCCGGAGAAGTCCTCAACGAGGATGAGTGGGCCGGTTCTGAGTACGCCAGCGCAGTCGCATTCATGATGGAGTGCGCCGCCAACGAGGACGACCCTGCCTGCATTTGGGAAGACGCGCCCACCGAGCCCGGCGACCCGACGGAGCTGCCCACTATCGAGACCACCGGTCCCGAGCTTGCTCGCGCAGCGCTGGCAGCAATCGGCGCCCGGTACCTCGACGAGTCCAACAACGAGGTCGACCAGAACCGGCGTTGCTCCGAGTGCCACGCGATGTCCCGCTACAACGTTGGCGGTGAATGGCTGGAGCGCACGAACGCTGCGATTTCCGCCGGTATCAACCTGACCGAAGACCCCGACGAGTACTCGCAACAGCAGGCGATGGACCTCGTCAACTACATGCGCAAGGACTCGAGCAACCCCAACTCGGTGTTCGCTCCGTTCAAGATCGGCGTGTTCTCGGCCGGCGCACAGTTCCCCTACTTCCGGAAGCTGTTCGACAAGGCCTTCGGAGCAGAGGGGGCGATTGCATACGCTGGGTTCCTCGCTCGGGTCAGCATGCCCAAGGGAAGCCACCCTCCGTTCTCCGCAGAAGAGTTCGCGACGGTCATCAAATGGTTCGTCGACGAGGACGTCGCCAACCTCGAAGCTGTCATGCCCGAGGCGCCTCGCCCCGAGACCTGTGCCGACGTCAACGCGTTCGCGGGTCTGGGCAACAACGGCGTCCCGGCGAACGACTCCTGGTTCCAGACGCACCTCGAGGACATGGAGTTCGAGGGCTGGCACGCCCGCAACGTCGAGGACGGCATCAACATGTACGGCTGCGACGGCACGGACGGCACCGGTTGCTTCGACGGCTTTGACCGCGCTGGCTTCTCGGTCCGAGCCGCCGACACCGATGTCGTCGTCGCGGAGTTTGACTTCGACACCAGCTACTGGATGCGTACCAGCGCAGATGGCCGTTTCATCGGAAACGGTGGCGGCGGAGGCGACACCAACTTCAGCGCAACGGTGACCGACCTCATCGCAGGACGCGACATCGGTGTGCGCGGCTCGTACGACCCTGGGTTCTTCTCGAACAACAAGGGCTTCATCATGCAGGGCTCCGGCGCGGGGCTCTGCGGGCAGTCGGTGCTGACCGACGCCGATGCCATCGAAGGCGGCATCGACTTCACCGAGCCCGGTTGCAGCAATGCCGAGGGCATCAACCTGTACCAGCACGTCGCGGTGGACCTCGACGGCGGCGACTACTTCATCATCAACTCGCAGTTCACCTCGGACCCCGGTTCGGGCGACAGCGATCCCAATGCCGGGTTCGATGAAGGCTCGGAGATGAAGTTCAGCCCGCTCGTGTTCGACGGAAGCGGTTGGGACCAGAAGGAAGCCATCGACGTGGCGTCACCCTACGAGGGCGACTCCGTGCTTTCGCCGTCCGGTCGCATGGTCGTCAGCCGGTTCGCCGGACCCAACGGCACCGCGCTCGGCTACATGTACCGTCGTGTGCAGGCCTCGCCCTCCGGCGGGTCCTACGACATCAGCATCAGCCAGCCCGTGCGCTTCGTGTGTGCTCCGGGAGCCAAGGCGAACATCAGCTTCGATGAGCGCTTCTCGGTCACCCACACCTACGAGAACGGGACCGCGAACCTCTACCTGACCGACCTGGTCACGATGGAGACCCATCAGATCACCGACATGCCCGAGGGCACTCGGGCTCTGTTCCCGCACTTCCGCTCCGACGGCTGGATCATGTTCCTGGTCCAGGGCAACGGTCCGGACCGCGCCGTCGGCATCGACTCGGCTATCGTTCTGGCGAACCAGGAGTAGGGCTTCCCGCAAACCCAGAAGGGGGCCGGCGCTTTGCGCGGCCCCCTTTTTCGTGGTTGGACGAGGTCAGGTTTTCGCGGCCGTTGAGTAGTTGTGCCACCGTCTCTCTGTCTCCTCGTGAATCAGCCTCTCCGTTGTGGCTCCGTAGGTAGGCATTGCCCTGAGCTTACGGAAGGCGCGAAAGCGCCACTGTCAGGAAACGCCTTGGCCTCGGCCGGCGGCTCCTCCGCGATGCGGGGGGGGCGCATGCTCTGCGGGCCGGCTGGCTGCGTAAAAGTTGCATCTTGAGCCGACCCCGTCCGCCGGCTGAGGTCTCCTTCTCTCCGACATGCACTAGGCGTAAGTGTTGGAAATTGAGCCGGATTGACGCCTGTCTCCGCTCATGCGAAGGTCGGCGCGTATCCCTCCGCTTTTGAGGGTGACGACGTAGGTTGACGGTCGCCGCTGTACGGCCGTATCCTACCTGCGCCTGGCGGTATCTCCGCACGGTTGGTCGAGTTTCTACGCACCTCTGTTACCCGCTCCTGCGAATAGAAGAAATTTCATGTCCACGCTCCACACGTCCATCAAAGTGATCGCTGGCCTTGGCCTCTTGTCGACGGCCGCTGCATGCGGAAACGATAGCGGGGGCGGCGGTCCGCTCGAGAGCCAGCTGGGCTTCGACGAGGCGCGCTCGGAGGTGGTTGTGGTGCTCAACCGGGAGCTTGGCGGCGGTGAGACGGTCCATGCCCGGGTCCGGTCGCTGGCCGATGGGGCGACCCTCGATTGCGGAGCGATGGTTGCAGACATTCCGGCTTTTGACGGACGCGGCGACCTGGTCTACGGGGGCGAAGCGGTCACGGAGCAGATGTTCGAAGACCCGAGCACGCCTGCTGCACTCTCCGGCGAGACCGATGAAGAACTTCAGCTGCGTCTGTCGAACACGTTCTTCGTGGACGTGTGCATCGAGAAGAGCGGCGAGGTTCTGCATCAAGCTCGGTACAGCCTTCAGCAAGCCCTCGACCGTGTCGGGGCGGACGGCAAGTTCGACGCCGACGACGACGGCGTTCGCATCGTGTCCAACTCCGCCTACGCCCAGGCTTGCGAGGAGGAACTCGGCCCCAACCCGCTGTTCAAGGCGGTGGAAGGGAGCCCCGGCGACTACGAGATGGCCAGCTGCCTCAACGGCGTGCCTATCCAGACGAACGTCGACGGAGAGCCAGCCGACAGCTACGTCGATAAATGCGATGAGCCGCAGTACATCTACAGCCACTGCGAGCCCGACGCCCGCACGGGAGCCAACGGACCCCGCGTACAGAGCGCTCAGAACGACCAAGGCAGCACTTGGGTCCTTCTTTGCCGCAAGTCACTCAACGACGAGGGGCGCTACAACGACATCGCGATGATCGGGAACAACCCGTTCACCGGGAAGACCTGCTTCTTCCAGAACCACCTCGACGGTAGCAACAGCAACCTCACCCGGTCCTCAGACGGCACGCAGGTCGTCTGGCCAGGTGACACTGTCGACTCGGAGATCTCCGGGGTCGGCGACAGCGTGTGGATGCCTGCTCCGCAGGGCGGTGCGAACAGCGGCATCAAGTGCCGGGGCTGTCACGCCGCAGACGCGTATGTCAATACGCCTTGGATACTCACGGCGAAGAACCCGGACGGCACGAGCGTGGTGCCGAAGATCGGAGAGCACCCGGATTACGTCGAGGGCTACAACCGCCCGTACTCGCTCCTCGACCAAGACGACCAGGGGTGGAACGCTCCCCGCCGCCTCGTGTCCGAGGAGGCTTCTGCATGCACCAAGTGCCATGCCGCCACCAACAGCACTTGGTACAACGGGACCGTCAGCGGCGACAACGGCGAGGGCTGCGTCGGGTTCGCGTGCGGGAATGCTCCTTGGGCCAACCGCTTGGTCGGCGAGGACGCAAACTGGGCGCAGAAAGTGACCGACTCCCACCAGGGCTTTGACGACGTGTTCTGGATGCCCCCGAATGCGGGCGAAGTCCTCAACGAGGACGACTGGGAGAACTCGGAGTACGCCGCGGCGCTTGAGTTCATCCTTGAGTGCGCAAGCAACCCCGAGAATGCGGCCTGCATCTGGGAAGACGCCCCGACCGAGCCGGGCGATCCGACCGAGCTGCCCACCATCGACACCACCGGCGAGCCGCTCGCACGTGCTGCGCTCGCGGCCATCGGTGCTCGGTACCTCGACGAGAACAACAACGAGGTCGAGCAGACCAAGCGCTGCGCCGAGTGCCACCCGATCTCCCGGTTTGGGATGACGGAGTGGCAGGAGCGCACACTCTCCGCACGCTCCGCGGGTATCAACCTCGACGAGGACCCGGACGAGTACACCCAGGAGCAGGCGATGGACATCGTCAACTTCATGCGCAAGGTTCCGGAGAACCCGGACTCGGTGTTCGCAGCGGCCAACCTCGGTGTCTTCACCGCGGGCGTTCAGTTCCCGTACTTCCGCAAGCTGTTCGACAAGGCCTTCGACGGCCAAGGCGCGGTTCAGTACGCGGGCTTCGTCGCTCGGGTCAGCATGCCCAAGGGCAGCCACCCTCCGTTCACCGCGGAAGAGTTCGCCACGGTCGTCAAGTGGTTCGTCGACGAAGACCTCAACCACCTCACGGCGGTCATGCCCGAGGCACCGCGTCCAGAGACGTGTGCCGATGTCGCTGCGTTCGCGGGGCTGGGCAACAACGGAATCCCAGCCAACGACAACTGGTTCCAGACGCACCTCGAGGACATGGAGTTCGAGGGGTGGCACGCCAACAACGTCGAGGCCGGCATCAACATGTACGGTTGCGACAACGGCGAGGGCATCGACTGCTTTGGCGGCTTCGAAGAGGTCGAAATCGCCGACAACTCGGTGTCCGGCACCAAGGTCGTCCGGCTGCGGGACTTCGAGTTCAGCACCAGCTTCTGGATGCGCTCCAGCGCTGACGGTCGTTTCGTCGGCAACGGCGGAGGCTCGGTGTCGGGCTACGGCTCGACCATCACGGACCTCGTCGCGGACCGCAACATTGGTGTGCGCGGATCGTACGACCCGGGCTTCTTCCCGAACAACGACGGCTTCATCATGCAAGGCGGCGCAGGCCTGTGCAGCCAGTCGGTGCTCACCAACCCAGCGCTCTACGAGGACGGGATCGACTTCACGGAGCCCGGTTGCACCGAAGCCAGTGGCATCAACCTGTACCAGCATGTCGCGGTCGACCTGCGGGGCGACTACTTCATCATCAACTCGCAGTTCACCTCGGACTCCGGTTCGGGCAACGCCGACCCGACCGCAGGCTTCGGGGAGGGCTCGGCGATGAAGTTCAGCCCGCTGGTCTTCGACGGCCAGGACTGGGATCAGAAAGACTCGGTCGACGTGGCGTCGCCGTACGAAGGGGACTCGGTCCTCTCGCCGTCGGGCCGCTTGGTGGTCAGCCGGTTCGCGGGCCCCGACGGCTCCGCACTCGGTCACATGGTGCGCCGCGTCGTCGCCAACCCCTCGGGCGGAAGCTACGACATCCGCATCAACGAGCCGGTGCGCTTCATCTGCTCGCCGGGAGCCAAGTCGAACATCAGCTTCGACGAGCGCTACGCGATCACGCACCACTACGAGGGGGGCACGGCGAACCTATTCCTCACCGACTTGGTGACGAACAACGTCTACCGCGTCACGGACATGCCGGCCGACACCAAGGCCCTGTTCCCGCACTTCCGTAGCGACGGCTGGATCTACTTCCTCACCACCGGTGCGGGTGGCGACGCTGCGATGGCGATCAACTCGGCGCTGTTCCTCGACTGCCTCGACGAGGGGACCTGCGAAGGCACGGCAACGCCCTGGGACGGCCAGAGCGACCCCGGCGGCGGCGGCGGTGACCCCGGCGGCGGCGGCGGTGACCCCGGCGGTGGCGGCGGTGACCCCGGCAGTGGCGACGGAGGCGTGCCCGAGCAGTGGACCTGTCCCGCGGAGTACTACGGCTCCGCGGATGGCTGCGACTGCGGTTGCGCTGTGGCCGACCCCGACTGCGATGGATCGGAGGCCAGCGTCTGCCAATACTGCACCGACACGGGAAGCTGCGCGGTCAACGGTTGCGAACAGATCAACCCGACCGACAACACCACCTGTGTCGAGGGTGATGGCGGTGCCAGTGGCGGTGGATCCGGCGAGGACAGCGTCCCGGATGGCTGGAACTGCCCCGCGGGGTACTTCGGCTCAAACGACGGCTGCGACTGCGGCTGTGGCGTGGCTGACCCCGACTGCAGCGGATCGGGCTCCGACGTCTGCGAGTACTGCACCGGTTCTGGATACTGTGCGGAAGAGAGCTGCGAAGAGATCAACTCGAGCAACAACGCGACCTGCAACTAGCAGACGCGCGTTCGGCAACGCGCAGACGCGCTGCAATGATGCTTACGAGCCCCGGCCGTCGTGCCGGGGCTTCTTCGACCCCCAGGCCTAATCTCATGACTCACACTGCGTTGACTCGCCCGCTCACGTTCACCTTTCTCGTCGGACTTGCCCTGACGGTCGGGGCCTGCACCACGTCGGAACAAGACGCAGAGGCGGGGGGATTGGGCTTTCCAGTGGACGACGCCGCGTCGGGCAAGGAAGACGCGTTTGGTCGCTCCCTGGTCGGACCACCCAACGGGTACCCGACCGACCCACGCGCGCTGCAAGCGGACTTCGAGAACGAACTCGAAACCAACATGCGTGCGCGCCGAGACTTCGGCTGGCAGGTCGCACTCAAGGCGATGGAGCCGGTGCCTCTGCTCGGACTCGCCGACCAACTTGCGGCGCTTCCAGACTGTCCCGACGGAGTCATCGACCGCGACCTGGACTCTTGTAGTCGGAAGACGACCGCCTCGGAGTGCGGAGGCGTGCAGTCGGGCGGACACAACGTGTGTAGCTGGGGCGACCCCAACGCTGCCGTCGATGCGGAGTCGGACGAAGACAAGGCGATCCTCCTGCTGGTCAACGACGCAGCGGTGGACCTGGACGAGCTCGACCTCGACGCCCGCCTGGACGTGCGCGCCGCCACCAACATCATTGCGCATCGCGACGGTGTGGACGGCATCGCGGGGACGGCCGACGACGACAGCATCGACTCGATCTCCGAGCTCGACGACATTGGCTACGTGGGCCAAACCGCGCTCGTGCGACTCGCCGAGTACGCGCTCGCCCAAGGGTACGCCGAGCTCGTTGAGGGCTCGGGCGATGGACAGAGCAGCGCTGAGGCGGTGTGCGCTCCGGTCTGCGACAACCTCTCGCTCGACGACGGCTCCGAGATCCCCACAGTCCCGCGGTTCCAGACTTGGTACGGCATCGAGGACATCACCCACATCTTCAAGAAGGCGTACGACCAGCTGTCCGACGAAGAGAAATTCGTCCGCGCGCCCCTGAGCGAGCAACTGATCGCGAATGCCTTCTTCGACAACAACACCAAGAAGGACCGCCTCAGCAGCTGGCCGCTGCGGCGCTACACAAAGGCGGTGGACCAGCTGTTCGGCTGTGAGCTTGAGCAGATGGTCGACGAGGCGGACGAGGCCTACGAAGACCGTTGCGCCCTGCAACGCCAGAGTCAGTTCTCGGGCGCCGGAGCGGCGGGCGGCGGCATCGCGCGCATCATGTACACCCCGGCGATGACCCACCATATGGTGGAGAACTACGCGCAAGTGCTCGACTGCGCCGACGACGGCCTCTCCGGCACTTGGTGCGCGCCGGGGGAAGAGTGCGACTCCGGCGAGGACCCGGAGAACTTCTCGACCTGCTTCGCATCCGAGTTCCCCGCCGACGGCGGCCATCCGTTCGAGGCGATGGGCTTGCCTGCGCTGGGCGGGACCGCGGTCGTCAAGCTGACGTGGAGCCGCGTCGGGTTCGACTTTGCATTGCCCGCGTACGACACCAGCGCCGAGGCGCTCGAGCGTCGCATCGGGGAGGGGGCCAACGCGCTGTGGAGCCCCGAGGGCGACAACAAGTACCTCTCGCCTCCCGAGGTGCCTCAGACGATCGCGGACATCCCGTTCCCGACGCCCGACGACATCTACACGATTCAAACCCGGGGCGGCTCGATGTATCGCCTCACCGGCATGCACGTGATGACCAAGGAGGCCCGGCACTGGGTCTGGGTCACGCTGTGGTGGAGCGACACGCCCAACGATGACTTCGGTGCCGACCGTCCCGAGGCGTTCTCATCCCTCGACTCGGCCTGGTCGAACTACAAGATGTGTGTCGCGGTCGACTACATCGAGGGGGATGCCGACCCCGCCGGTCGCTATGGCGACCACCCGAGCTTGGCCGCCGCGCTCGCTGCCTCGGCAGACGGGGAAGGGGCACCGACGTGGTGCAGCAACCCGTACATCGAGCACGGGGCAGGCAACGCGCGGACGAACTGCATCGGCTGTCACCAGCACGCGGGGACCCGCGAGTACCCCGACGGTTCCGACTTCGTCCTCGAGTCGGTCATCGCGACCGAAGACTCTTCGATCACCGAGACCAACCGCTTCCCGGCCAACGGTCGGATCCGCCGACGCGACACGTTTGCGACCGACTACTCGTGGGCGTTCAGCCGCATGGATGACCTCACCGAGCTCATGCGCAAAGAGGTCGAGTTCGAGAACGTGACCGACGGCCGCTGGGACCGCCTCGAGGGCATCCTCAAAGGCGACGGCGATGTTGCGGCTGGCGAGGCGGTGTTCCGGGCCGCCACAGAGTCCCAGACCTGCACCGACTGTCACGGCGACCAGGGGGAGGGCGGCTTTGGTCCCAACCTCGAGTCCCGGTTCGCGGCGAAGACCCAGTGGGAGCTGCTCTACACGATCGTCGAAGGCCGCGGCGGCATGCCGGCATGGACCGACCTCGAGGACCAGCAGTTGACGGATCTCATGGCGTACCTGTCCGCGACGTTCGCCGACCCTGAGATCGAGTAACCGGCGGATCCCCGGCCGCTGAGACCACAATTCGCGCATTCCGCCCTGCTACGACCCCATCAAGGGCCGTTCGCGCGAAGTCGCACCTGTAGATTTTTTGACTTTCACGTCGAACTCCGGTTGACGCGCGGGAACGACGCCCGTACAAATACCCACACGTCCTACACGAACCTACGAGAATCGAGACTGTCATGAAGAACACCGCACTCCTCGTCGCCCTCAGCTTGAGCGTTCTCGCTTGTGACTCCGACTCCTCCGAAGCCAACGCTGACGGTGAACTCGGTTCAGTCGCTCTCAATGACAGCACCGACGCCTCGGGCAAGGCCGATGCGCTCGCCGGCCGGCAGGTCGGACCGCAGGCCACCGAGATCGTCGCCTACGGCCCCGAAACGCAAGAGGGCAAGTCCACCGTCACGGACATCACCGACGAGCGCATGTCGGTTCAGGCTCCGCTCATCGAACTCCCCGCGTTCGAGGACAGCCTGCAGGTCACCATCAGCGGCGACGAAGGCACCGACATGCGGTTCTTCCTCGTGCGCGACGCAGGCGACTACTACGAGATCATCACCGTTGAGGGCGAAGGCACCTTCGAGGACGGCGATGAGCCCGAGGGTGGCGAAGCGCAGTCCGCAGGCGTTCTCGCGACCTACTTCCAGACGGCCAGCATCAACGTCGAGGAGAACACCATCACGATCGGCTCGGACTCCTCCGGCGGCTCGACCACTTCGGTTCTCGGCTTCGACGCTTCGCAAGCGAACTTCCTCGTCCTTGGATTCGTCATCAACTCGGGCGTGGGCAACTCCCTCGTCGGCGACTTCGGCTACAAGTTCGACGCACAGTGTGACGGCTACGAGTGCGGCCAAGAAGCTCCCGTCGAGCCCGACGAGCCTGTCGACGACTACGCGCAGGCTCGCGATGTGAACCGCGAGTCGGTCACCATCGGTGGGCCCGCGATCGAGTACAGCTACCCCAGCGTCGACAGCGGCTTCGGCTTGGGCGGGACCGAGTTCTGGCAGAAGTGGGCGGGCGGTCACAACCCCACCTACAGCTACGGCGAGGGCACCGAGGCCGGCCGTAAGTGCATGCGCGCAAGCGCCATTCGCTTCGAAGCCATCATGGCCGATCCTCCGGAGTCGATGGTCACGCTTCGCGACGAGACCAACTGGAGCGGACGCTTCTTCAACTGGAACGACGACTTCTCCGAGAGCAGCAGCAGCGCTCGCGGTGCGGTGCTCTGGGCATGGCGGACCGGTCTCATCAAGTGGATCAGCCAGACCGACCAGGACGGAACCTGCCACCTCCCGACCCTCGACATCGTCGAGCGTGCGGCAGCAGCGTGCCTCGCACGCGGTGGAGATGACGGCGAAATCGAAGGCTGCCAGGGCTAGGCTCGCGCTGCCGCCGCGGAGACCTTCAGGGGTCCCCTGGCATTCAACTTGGGGAGTATCGACTGCGGTCGGTGCTCCCTTTGTTCGTTTCCGGCTCCCAGGTACACTGGGCCGTCGCGGAGCACTCCGCGGGATTACGTGATGACGATGGGACCCTTGAACGTTCGCGCGCTACCGTGGGTAGCTCTCCTCCTTGGCCTCACCGGGTGTCCGGATGACGATGGCGCCCGCCCGGGAGGGAACACGCTCGGCGCGACGGACAGTGCTGCGAGCATGTCCGATGGGGACACCTTCGACACCGAGGGCGAGAGCGAGAGCGAGAGCGAAGGCGACACCGCCTCCGACATCTGCCTTGCGCAAAACTGCGAGACCGACCTCGAGTGTGGTGGCTGTTCGGATGGAAAGACCACGTGTTACGTGCCAGACCGGCGCTGCGTGGCCTGCAACCCCGACACGGGCTCCGGCTGCGAGGCTGGCGAGTCGTGCACCGCGTTTGGCGACTGCGTGCCCGAGGGGCTGACCTGCGACGTCGACGGGGACGGCGAGCCGACGATCACCTGCAACGACGACCCCGATTGTGCCGCTTGCGATCCCGACCATCAGATCTGCTCCGCAGGAAGCTGCGTCCAGTGTCGCGGCGATGCGATGGATGCCTGTCAGTCGACGGAGATCTGCATCGGCAACGAGTGTGTCGCCAAGTGTCCCGACGAGTGCAGCAGCAACGACGAGTGTGGCGAGTGCACGACGACGGCCGAAGACGCGACGCCGCTAAACGCGTGCCACAACCACCAGTGTGCCGAGTGCTCCAACACCAGTTCGGTGCCCATCGCGTGCCCCGACGGCCTGTTGTGCACCGACCAAGGCGTCTGCGTTCCCCAGTGCGGCATCCCTGGACAGAGCCCGGGTAGCTGCGAGGTCGACGACGACTGTGCCGGGTGCGAGGGCGACAACACCACCTGCATCGTGCCGATCAACGACGACCGCGGAGAGTGTGGACCGACCGCGTCGGGCTGCTCCGATCTCGGGGACGGCGTGGTCGTGCTGCCCGAGCCGTTCTCCCAGGTGACGAACGCCTGCTCGAACGACGGCGACTGCGACGGCATCGGCATCCAGTACAACGTCGGCGAGCTGCTTCGCGACCTCACCGGCTTCAACGAGATCGACGACGCCATCGTCGAGTACCCGATGGCTCGCTGCGCCGAGCTCACGGTGGGAACCGACGACGTCTCGATCAGCTGCGGCATCTGTGTCCCGTGTGAAGAGGACAACGACTGCCAAGACCTCGACATCGACGACGTGGCCGGCGATGCGTTCGGCCCCTTGGGAGCCGTCGCAACCGCGCTGCTGCTCGATCAACTCTTCGGTCCCAGTGAGCACGTGATTCACATGTTCTGCCAGCCGGTCGCGGCCGGATATGGCGCCTGCGTGCCTTGCCCGAACCTGTTGAGCGACTGCTCCTTGGGCGGCGGCGGCGGCAGTGGCATGTGCGAGCACGAGGTCGACGAGGTCGGTACGCCGCTCGACTCGATGTGCGGAGCTTGTGCTGAGGCGGTCTGTGCGGTCGACAGCTACTGCTGCGAGACCGAGTGGGACGAGACCTGCGTCAACGAAGTCGACCTGTACTGCGTCGAATGCCACGACGAGTGTGTCGTCGGCGAGGCGCTCAACGACAGCTGCGGCGAATGTGCCACGGACGTCTGCGAGGCCGACCCGTTCTGCTGCGAGACCGAGTGGGACGACCTCTGTGTCGAAGAGGCCGAAGTTCAGGGCTCCTGCAGCTGCTGACATCCGCGCCTCGCAAGAACGCCGCCTTGGGTTTCCCCTCGGCGGCGTTTTTGCGTGGTGCCTGCGTGGTGCTCAGTCCGGAAGCTCGATCGAGCCGTCGAAGGCGACGCGGGCGGGCCCCCGCATGTGCACACCTGCGCTGCGGTCCTCGGGGACCGTGATCCACAGGCGTCCGCCCGGGAGGTCGACGGTCAGCGGAGTTCCTGGCGCATGGCGCTCGCTCCAGACCGCCGCGCATGCTGCCGCGCATGCACCGGTGCCGCAGGCCTGGGTGATCCCGCACCCACGCTCCCAAACCCACAGCGTCATGCCGCCGTCCGCCATGCGTGCGAACTCGACGTTGGTTCGGTCCGGGAACACGACGTCCATTTCGGCGGCGGGACCTTCGGCGCGGCATACCGTCTGCGGGTCTTCGTCCACGAACGCGATCGCGTGGGGGTTGCCCATCGACACCGCTTGGTAGGTTCGGCCGCTCGCGACGGTCCGGCTGCCCAGGTCCTGGCCCGGTCCCATGTTCACACCGACCTCGACCTGACGACCGCTGCCTGTGACCTCGCAGGTCTTGGGGCCGGCGTCGGTCTGCACGACGAGCGTGTGGCGTCCGCGAAGGTCGGCCAGGGATTGGGCGACACATCGAAGCCCATTCCCGCACATCTCCGGGCGCGAGCCGTCGTGGTTGATCACCAGCATGGCGCCGTCGGTGCCCTCGGGCCCGGAGCCCACGATCAGCAGTCCGTCGCCACCAACCCCGGTCCGCCGATTGCACAGCGCGGGAGCGAAGGGTTGGAGCGCGGCGACTTCGGCCTCGATGGCGTCCCAGGGGAGCGCCGTGCGGTCGATCAGCAGGAAGTCGTTGCCGAGGCCCTCCACTTTGCGAAACGTCAGCGACACGCAGCGAGGGTGGAGGCCGCGGCGAGCGGGGTCAAGCGCACCCGTTCGCGGCGGGGGAGGGGAGCGCCCCGCCGTGGGGCGGTCGCGATCCGCAGCTCAGATGCTGGCGTCGGGGTCTTGGGCGAGTGCGGGACGCGCCGAGACGCCGAACTTGTCGATCTTGCGCCGGAGCGCGTGGCGGGTGATGCCGAGCAGCTCAGCGGCTCGAACGATCCGGCCGTCGGCGAGCTCGAGCGCGAGCGTGATCGCCTTGACCTCGATCTCCCGGAGGGATGCTCCGGGCAGCCGGACATGAAGGACCCCGCTGGTTTGGGGGGTGGACGTGGCAAGGCCCAAGTCCGCAGGTCCAACCCAGCGTCCCTTGGCCCGAAGCGCCGACTGGTCCAGCAGGGCTCGCAGCTGACGCGCGCTGCCCGGCCAGGGCTGCCGCTCCAGCTCCGCGAGTGCGCCTGGGGACAGCGCGCGAGTCGCGAGCCCGTAGCGGCCGCACGCATCATCGAGTGCGGCACGTGCGATACCCGCGATGTCTTCGGTGCGGTCGGCGAGGGAGGGGATGTCGAGCACCGCCTCGGTCATTCGACCGAAGAGCTGCTCGTGCTCCAGCGACCGCTCTCGCAGGGTGGCCAGGGGAAGTCGGCTGGTGAGGAACAGCGTCGCGTCGGGGTTGGCCGTGATCCGCTCCTTGATCAGCTGTGCAGCGCGGCTGTCGATCGTCTCAGCGCCGTGGATCAGGATCGGACCCTGAGCGTTCGCGAGGTCTGAGGGCAGCGCTTTTCCGTGAAGCTCCAGCAGCGGGGTCAGGGGCCCGGCGCTGCGATGTTGCATCCATCTCGCGAGCCTGCGTTTGCCGATACCGACCGGACCGGTGATCACCACCACCCGGGAGCCCGCGTCCGCAGTCGCGGCAGCGCGGCGGCGGAGGCGGGTCAAGCATTCGCTCGAGCCGTGCAACCACGCGTCGTCGACAACAGGGCTGGAACCGAATTCCAGCGAAGATAGGGCAATGACGGGACGCTCTTCCATGCGACTCGACCTCTATGGGGAGTCGCATAGTGCGCGGCAACATCCGCGGGCGGCGCGCGCTCGATTCGAGCGCAGAGCGGATCAGCCGGTGACCGCAGTGCCGTCGGCCGGGGTGGGCTCTGGAGCCGCTTTGGGTGCCTCGGCGGCAGGTTTCTCGACCGGTTTTTCGACCGCGGGTTTCTCGTCCGCGGGAGCTTCGACCACGGCAGGCTCTTCAGCCGAAGGCTCCTCGGCAGCGGGCGTCGGAGCCGCGGCAGCGGGGGTCGCGCTGTCGGCTGGCGCGGAGCCGGCTGCCGGGAGCTTCAAGGGGCTGGGCCCCACACGCTCGTAGTTGACCTCGTCGTCCTCACCCGCGAGGTTCTTCTCGGACTCGAGCTCCTCGGACATGTCCTGCAGCCGGTCCGACCCGGCGTGGGTGCTCGCGTAGGCGAGGTAGACGGCACAGACCATGAAGCCGATTGCGAGGCCCTGGGTCAGTTTCGCAAGGAAGTCGGCGCCACCACCGCCTCCGAAGACGCTCTGGCTGGCGCCGCCGCCAAGTGCGCTCCCCATGCCGCCGCCCTTGCCAGCTTGCAGCAGGACAACGAGCACCAGAACGATGGTGATGAGGACGTAGACGATCTCGACGAACAGATCCATGACAGGACAACCAGGGCGGGGAGCGAAACGAAGAGTTTCCGTTGGAGTCGAAGGACTCAGGCGGTGGGCCGAGCAGTTTGCGCGGCGGCGGCCGCAATGGCCAGAAAGGAATCAGCTTTGAGGGATGCGCCACCGATGAGGAAACCATCGATGTCTCCGGCGGAGAGGAGTTCGGCTGCGTTCCCGGGCTTCACGCTACCACCGTAGAGGATGGATCTGTCGCGGCCGGCATCTCCGTAGGTCTCGCGAAGATACGTGCGAATCGCGCGATGCATGTCGCGAGCTTGCTCCGGAGACGCGGTGCGGCCGGTGCCGATGGCCCACACAGGTTCGTAGGCGATGACGACCCTAGCATCCATTTCGCTGGAACCCACTTGAGCAAGTGACTCCGAAAGCTGCGTAATGACGGTCGTTTCATGTTCTCCTTTGTCGCGGGCGTCGAGTGACTCGCCCACGCAGAGCACGACGGTGAGATCGTGGGAGAGGGCGTTGGCGACCTTCGCCGCGACCAGAGCGTTGGTGTCGCCAAACAGGGCGCGGCGCTCCGAGTGCCCGATGATGGCGGCATCAACGCCAGCTTCTTTGAGCATCGCGACGCCGATCTCTCCCGTGAACGCACCGGACTCTTGTGCCCCGACGTCCTGGGCAAGCAGCCAAGCGCCTCCGGCCGGTCGCGTGAATGGTGCCGCGGCCGAGAGCGCGAGGTACGTCGGCGCAAAGCCCACGCGGACCTCCGGGCAGCCCGCGACGGGGTCGGCCAGAGCCGCCTCCAGCCCGGTCGCCACCCCTTCCGCGCATTCGACAGCGGCGGCGCAGAGGTGGTTCTGTTTCCAGTTTCCGAGGATCCAGGTGATGCGGTTGGTCATTCGCTGTCCTCTTCGTAGATGCCGGACTGCGCGTCGGGGACGGAGTCGAAGGGTACGGGGTCTGGGACCAGGGCCGCGACGCCGGGGAGGACCTTCCCCTCGATCAGCTCGAGAGACGCGCCGCCTCCGGTACTGACGTGGCTGATCTGGTCTGCCAGGCCGCTTTCGTGCAACGCGGCGACCGAATCCCCACCGCCCACGACGGAGAACGCGTCGCTCTCGGCGACCGCCTTGGCGACGCCAAGCGTGCCCTGGGCAAACGCTGGGTTTTCGAACAGGCCCATCGGGCCGTTCCAGAAGATGGTCTTCGCACGGCTGAGGATCTGCGCGAACTGCTCCACCGAGTCGGGCCCGATATCGAGCGCCATCTCTTCATCGCCGACGTCCCGCGCTCCCAGGCGCAGTGGCGTGGCCTCGGTCGTGTCCAGGCCGTGCCCGACCATGACGTCGGTCGGAAGCACCACGCGGATGTCTCGTGCGGCCGCTTTCTCGAGGACGGTCTTGCAGTCGCGGAACCGGTCGGGCTCATGCAGGGAGGCGCCCATCTCGCCGCCTGCGGCCGCAAGGAACGTGTTGGCCATCGCGCCGCCGATGAGGAGCGCATCCCCCGCGTTGAATTGCTCGACCAGGGCCACCAGCACGCTGAGCTTGTCCGAGACCTTCGCACCACCGACGATCGCGACCAAAGGTCGGGCGGGATCGTGGGTGAGCCGGTGCAGGGCCGTGAGCTCCCGTTCCAACAGGAGTCCGGGGGCCCGCGCTGAGACCTTGGCTGGGACGCCAACCACCGAGGCGTGGCTCCGGTGGCATGCGCCGAACGCGTCGTTGACGTACGCGTCGGCGAGGGAGGCGAGCCCCGCGGCCAGGTCGGGATCGTTCTTCGTCTCTCCGGGATGAAAGCGCAGGTTCTGGAGGAGGACGACCTGCTTGTTGGTCGTGTCGTTGACGAGCTTGGTGACACCATCCCCGATGACCTCATCGGGCACGCGGACCTCGCACTCCAGCAATTCCGCCAGGCGCGCGCCGACGGGCTCCATCGACAACTCCGGCTTGAACGCGCCTTTCGGGCGTCCAAGGTGGGAGGCGATGATCAAACGCGCGCTGCGCTCACGGAGCGCCCGGAGGGTGGGGAGGGCAGCACGGATCCGAGTGTCGTCGCGGACCGTTCCGTCCGCGTCGAGCGGGACGTTGAAGTCCACGCGCACGAGTACACGGCGATTGTCGACGTCCAGATCCGACAGCGAGAGCATGGGTCGGAGACATAACCGGGCCCGACGCTGCCGTCTAGACTCCATCTCACACGAATCAGGCGGGAACCAAAGCAAAAGCCCCGACCTGCCCAGTGGGGGCAGACGCGGGGCCAGCTGTGAAGGGAGGCGTCGCGCTACTCAGCGGCGAGGCCGGACCGAAGGTCGTCGCGGACCAGCTCGATCAGCTCCGAGGAGAGGCCGACGATCTGATCCGGGGAGTAGCCTTGCGTTCGCATCTCCTTGAACAGCGAGCGGGCGAGGATGCTCACTCCTCGTTCGTCCGTCAGGGTGCTGCGAGAGGTTTCGTTCGAGAGCTGCATGGGATCTCCGCGCCACCAAACGAAGGCGGCACGTCGCAGAACTCTGCAACGCGAGTGCCGAAGTGGAGCGGACTGCGCACCGGTTTTGAAAACTACCTGCGTTTCCAACTCGTTGACTGTAAACCTTGAAAGTGCGCGCTGCTCGCGGTGCGCAGGTCCATGCGCGGACAACTGCGCATGTCTTTGCGCCAAGTTGGGTCATGGCTGTGCAAGTCGGAGCACAGCCCACGTCACGGATCGTCAGCCCGCCTCGTTGATCCCTCGCTGCGGAGCGCCCAGGGCTGCTATGCTCGCGGCCGCTCGTGTCTCGTTTTCGCGCCTCGAGCGCCCGGTTGGGCGTTGCACTTCTTGGACGGACGGTCGGATGGGCGGCGTCCATCCTCCTCATCGGCTGCGCCGGTTGGCGTGACCACGGGGACACCTACTACGGTCATCGTGGACCCGCCGAGACGACGTTCTCGTTCGGCGTCCCCGGAGGCGAGTGGCGTCCGGTGCGCGATGTCGACGACATCCAGGTCGCCTGGGTGAACACCGCCCTCGAGGGCGTCGGCATCATCGAGGTCTACGCGCAGTGCGATGACCAGGGCGACAGCTCGCTGCAGCAATACACCGACCACCTCCGCATCGACTGGGACGGGTGGACCGTCCTCGAGCAGTCCGAGACCGAGCTCATCGGGCGGGCCGCGATGCGTACCGTGGTCGACGCGTCGCTCGACGGCATCCCCCGCCGCAACGAGCTGTGGGTTGTGAAGAAGGACGGTTGCCTGTTCGACCTGCGCTACTCGGCTGGCGCCGAGAACTTCGCATCCGGCCAAGCCGCCTTTTCGCGCGTGGTGAAGGGGCTGCGCTTCCCGCTGTAGGCTGAGTCCTCCGTATGCGACGGCTCATCGAACGGTTCGGCGCGATGGTCCTGTCCGGCTTGGACTGGGTCGGAGGTCTGACTTCGCTCGCGCTGCGCTCTGCGGCGGCGGGACCCCGGCGGCCGTGGGGCATCGACGACATCGCGGCCCAGCTCGTCGAACAAGGGATCCGGTCACTCCCGATCGCCTCCTTCATGTCGCTGTTCATCGGGATGATCCTCGCGGTGCAGTTCGGTGCGGCGTTGGCGGACTTCGGCGCGACGATGAAGCTCGGCGACGCCAGCTCGTTGGCCTTGGTGCGAGAACTGCTTCCAACGCTGATCGCGTTGACCGTGGGCGCCAAGATGGCGGCGGGCATGGCCGCGGAGCTCGGGTCCATGAAGGTGACCGAGCAGATCGACGCTGTCGCCGCGTTGGGTGCCGACCCGATCAAAAAACTGGTCTGGCCGCGGCTCGTCGCCGGGACCATGGCCGTGCCGCTGTTGGTCGCCTGGGGCAACATCATCGCCCTCGTCGGCGGGATGCTGATCGGCGAGTGGGTCTACGGTGTTCCGGCCGGCTACTTCTACGAGACCTACGTCGACGAGCTCGCCCCGGTCGACTACCTCCAGAGCATCGTCAAGGGCGGCACCTTCGGCTACTTGGTCGGGCTGATCGGTTGTTACCAGGGCTTCTCGACCAAGTTCGGGACCGAGGCGGTCGGCAAGTCGACGATGGAGACGGTCGTCGCCACGTCGATCTGCGTGATTCTCGCAGACTTCTACATCACGATCCTGTTCCTGTGACGCAGACCCAGCCCTCAGCGACGGCCCCCGTCATCGAGTTCATCGGGGTCGAAAAGTCCTTCGGCGACAACACGGTCTACGCCGACATGGATCTGAGCGTGAAGCGCGGGGAGACGCTGACGATCATCGGAGGCTCCGGCCAGGGGAAGAGCGTCTGCCTCAAGATGATGATCGGTTTGCTCCAGGCGGATGCCGGGGTGGTGAAGGTCGAGGGGAAAACGGTCGGGGAGCAGAACGCGGAGGGACTGCGCGCCATTCGTCAGCGGGTTGCGTATGTCTTTCAAGGCGGGGCGCTGTTCGACTCGATGACCGTCCTCGAGAACATCGGCTACGCACTCCGCGAGCACACCGAACTCGATGATGCTGGCATCCTGGACAAGGCCCGGTCCTGCGTGGACATGGTCGGCCTGCAGGAGCGGGTGCTGCAGTCGATGCCCTCGTCGCTCTCCGGTGGGATGCGAAAGAGGGTCGCGCTGGCACGCTCGATTGCGATCGAGCCCGAAGTTATCCTGTACGACGAGCCCACCACCGGACTCGATCCCAAGAACATCAACCGAATCAGCGCCATGATCATGAAGCTCCAGCGGGAACTCAAGGTGACCTCCGTCGTGGTCACCCATGACATGCCCACGGCGCGCAAGGTGTCGGACCGCATCGCCATGCTCTACGAAAAACGATTCCCGTTTGTGGGGACGGCCGAAGAAATGTGGCACTCGCCTCAGGGCGAGGTTCGGGACTTCATCCACGGCACCCTCAGAGAAGCGGAGGCCCGACACCATGGCCCGTGAACGCGAAACCCGGACCCGGCTGATCGTCGGGCTGTTCGTCACCATCCTCGCGGCACTGGGCTTCGTGTCGCTGTTCCTCATCGGCCAGGCCGAGGGCACATGGGCCGACAAGGTCCCCGTCTATACGGACTTCCGCACCATCTCCGGGCTCCGGCGAGGGTCGCCAGTGCAGCTGGCGGGGGTCGAGATTGGCACCGTCGACGCGATCAACTTCGTCCAGCGTTCGGGCGACGACCTGGTCTGTGACCCGCTGACCGAGGACATCGGTCGCTTCGACGGCGACCGTTCCGACGATTGCAGTTCCTTCCTCTTCTGCAGTCCAGACCGCGTCTGCGCCGAGCTCGAACCCTATGCCGCCAAGGGCCTGCACGCGCCATGCATGACCACCCAGGACTGCATGGTCGAAGAGATTTGCGTGACCAAGGAGTTCCGCAATCGGTATCGCAGGGTGTTCTGGACGGGGCCCGAGGGGGTTTGTGCGCGCTTCGACAAGGAACACCGCCGGGTCGAGGTCCGCATGGCGATCTTCGCCGACAAGCTTCCGCTGATCCGAGAGGACTCCCGAGCGACCATCGCCCAAAACGGCGTGCTCGGTGACCAGCTCGTCGCCATCACGCCCGGCGCGCGAGCCCAGCTCACCCCACAAGCCCTCAACAGCCACGACGACGCGGATGTCCTCATCATCCAGAGTTCCCCGTCGCTGTACGAGGACATCGAGCTGTTTCGCGAACGCATCGATGGCCTGACCGACAAGGTCGACACGGCCCTTGGTGGCATCTCCAGCCTGTTCTCCGAGCTCAACGACGAGCGGACGCTCGACAACGTCAAGAACATCATCCAGCACACCGAAGAAATCACGCGGCAGATCGCCGAGGGGGAGGGCCTGGTCGGCGCCCTGCTGTCCAGCGAGGAGTACAAGGCTGACTTCGGCCAGACCCTTCGAGGCGTTCGCAACACCGCGCAGGGGGTGGACCGATTCGTCGGCAAGGCGAACAACTCGCTGTCGAAGATCGACAAGAACCTTCAGCCCACCGTCGACGACGCGCGCGAGACGATGGCCAGCTTGCGGAAGCTGCTCGACGACCTCAAGGACCCCACCAACAAGTCGTTGGCTTCCAAGCTGCTCTACGACGAGAAGGGGGAGCTCACCAGCGACCTCGAGAAGATCCTCGCAGACGTGGAGAAAACGACCGCTTCGGCTTCGCGGATCACCGCGCGTATCGAGAAGGGGGAGGGGACGATCGGCAAGCTGGTCAACGACTCCAAGCCCCACGACGACCTGGTCAAGATCCTCAGCGACCTCGAGCGCAACGAGACCTTCAAACGGCTCACGCGCTACGCCATCGAGAAGGACGACGACGGTCAGGGCGGCAAGCGGCGGAAGTCGGGCGAGTAGAGCGCTACGCGGGCGGGCACAGCGTCGCTGCCGAAAACCGGCGGATGTGCTCGGCGACGTCTTCGGGGTACTCGGCTGGGAGAGCGTGCGAAGCCTCGGGCAGCACC
Source organism: Nannocystales bacterium (assembly GCA_050633305.1). Taxonomy (GTDB): domain Bacteria; phylum Myxococcota_A; class Polyangia; order Nannocystales; family Nannocystaceae; genus CAJXVA01. The sequence goes on along the minus strand of JBOEGF010000006.1, from coordinate 148,230 downwards.
ACCCACTGTGCGCCGGGAATCGCGAACGCGACGTCTCGCATGGTCGACAGCGGAACAAAGGTGTCTTTTCCGCCGGCCATGACAAGAGAGGGGACCCGCACGCGCGGCATGACGTCTTCGGTGCTGTGACGGGCGGCTTGCTGAAGGACCTCGAGAAACAGCTCTGGGCTCATCTTCGAGATCTGCGACAGGTAGAAGTCGATGTCCTCGACGTCGATCCGGTCGAGGTTGAGTTGGCTTCCCATCCCGAGTCGCCGCAGCGTCGGGTTGGGGACCAGTGCTTTCCACACTCGGACGGTGAGGTCGGATGCATGGCGTGTCGCCGCACGCAAAAAGGGCAGGGCGTGGGCGATGACGTCGGTGCCCTGGAACTGGGCCAGTGCGCGCCCCGATGGACCTGCGATCGAGATCATCCCGGCAACGCGGGTCCTGTGCCGCTTGTAGACCTCCAGCGCGACCTGAAAGCCCATCGAAAACCCGAGCAGGACCGCTTGTTCGGCGCCCTCGCTGCGCAACGTCGCCTCCGCGTCGTCCGCGAAAACGTCCAGGCCCAGATGCCAAGGACGCGGCGGGTTCGGTGAACGCCCGTGCCCGCGGTAGTGCATCAGAAGGATGCGGAAGTCGTCACGCAGGACCGGGAGGATCTTTCGGAACGCCCAACCCGCGCAGCCGATGCCGTCGAGGATGAGGATCGTTGGAGAGCCGCGCTCGCCCCAGGCCTGAATGCATACGGACGCGCCGTCCGGACGGTCGAGAAACCGCTCAGATTCGGCGCGTACTCCAGCACTCGGCGGTGCCGAGTCAGCTTCGGAATGCGGGGGCGACATCAACCCTGGACCCGACCTGGACCCGTCGCGTTGTGACGGCGTCGACCACGCAGCACGCCAGCAGCCTGGGCGCTACGCACAATTACCGACCCTCGGCTCCGGATGGCATGCAGAGCATGCCCGCTTCGAGCAAACACAGTGCTGTGACCCACATGTGATCCACATGTGATTGAGGGCGACCCCGGCGATGAACTCTCGGTGGGGTCTGCCCGGCGGTCGGTTGACGCGGTTACTCGTTCTTGCCGCGCTCGTCATCTGGAGCGTCGTCGGGCACTTCATTGACGCTCGGGTATTTCATGATGTCTTTCCGCGCGATCTTCCACGCTTTCTGGACGATCCAGGAGAGCGAGCGGTCTTGCCGCGCGGCCTCCTCTTGGATCTCCTTCAACATCTGCTCAGGGAAATAGAGGCTTTGCTTACGCTTGTCAGAGCTGGCCATGTTGCGCACTCTTTCCGCCAAAATGCGGCAAAGTCGCACAAAGGTAGGCCTCGGCGGGACACGTTGTCAACGGCTGAACCCGTGCATTTTGACGAATTCGGCGCCGATCTGGGACCGAGGCGTCGGTTTTTCGAGTACAGGCCCCTAGACGCGATCTCTCCAGGTGCAAAACCCTCCGAATGGGCAATGACCAGCCGGGTGGCCGGCCTGATCAGTCGATCGCAACCTGGTCGCTTTTGCCGTTGTTTGGCGACCTCAAAGCCCCTATTGTCCTGCGTCCTCGAACCTCCGGGTTCATCAGGTTGCGCGCTGCCATGACCGAACTGACGAAGCCACAACTCGAAGCCTTCGCCAAACTGCTTAAAGAGAAGCGGGATCACCTCATCGAGGAGGCGAAGCGGACGCTCGATAACGACATGGTCGTCCCGTCCGAGGAACGGATGGACGAGGTCGACCAAGCGTCGAGCGAGTACATGCAGGCGTTCTCCTTCCGCCTTCGCGGCCGGGAACGCTTCTTGATGGGCAAGATCGACAAGGCCCTCCGCAAGATCGACGACGGCGAGTACGGGCTCTGCGAAGAGTGCGACGAGCCCATCTCGCTCAAACGGTTGCAAGCCCGCCCTGAGGCCCAGCTCTGCATTCAGTGCAAAGAGGCCCAGGAAAAAGAAGAAGCCGTCTACGCGGACGACTGACCGCAGCGTGGCGCACGGGGCTCTTCCGGGCGGCGGGGCTCCGAGCGTTTCGGAAAACTGCACCCGTCTCGTGATCGTTCCGCGGGTTTCGGCACTCATAGGGTATGGCCGTGTCGATCGCCCGGTGCCCATCATGAAACGAACGATTGCGCTCTTTTCTCTGATCACGTTGACCGGATCCGGGTGTTTCGACCCGGAGGAGACGCCGCCTGGGGTCTCCGCCGAAACCGAAGGCGAGAGTTCGACCGGAACCGGTGCGAGCGAGTCGGACACCGCGACGACACCCGGCACCGGATCGAGTTCGGGCACGACGGGGGCGACGCCGACGACTGCGACCGATACGGAGGACCCGTCAGCGTCCACGGGAGAACCGAGCGCGACGGACACCGATGCGGACGACACCACCGGGGAGCCGCAACTTGGCCCGCGGTTGGAGATGAGCACGCCCGAGGACGGTGACCTCGACGCCGCGCTAGACGGATACTTCCTCCTGCACTTCGACCGTCCGATCTCGCAGAACGACGCGCTCGGCCACATCTTCGTGACGCAGGGCGACGGCGAACCCGTTTTGGTGGCGCCCCAGCCGTGTCCGCGCGACGCCGACCCTCAGTGTGTCGCCGGTCTGTTCCCGACCGAGTTCGTCGATCCCGACCAGGGCGACCTGCCAGGCTCGACCGAGCACAGCATCATCGTCGGTGCCGGGCTGCCCGACCTCGACGGCAACACCAACACCCTCGACCAGGTCGTCGCCTTCCGCACCTTCGAGTTCACGGCGAACTTCCACGACGACTCGGCTGCGCTGTCCGGAGAGCTGGGCGGGATGGTCTATGACCCGCAACAAGATGCGCTGTTCCTGGCCGGGACGACCGCTGGCGGAGGCGACTGCATCGTTCGGCGGATCGACATCTCCGAGGGCGCCGCGTCGCCAGGCGTCACGGTCGCAACACCCGTCCCGCAAGGTGGCGGTCCGTACTGCTACGGAATGCAGCAGTACGACGGCACGTTGTTCGTCGACATGTCCTACTCGGGCGATGTCCGGGCGTACACGAACATCGGGGCCGACGACCTCAACCCGTTCGAGACCGTCATCGCCGATCCTACGCTTCCGACACCCCACAACTCGCTCGCCCAGGTCGTCGCAACCGCCCAGGTCGGCTCGCGCCGATTCTTCTCGTTTGCGAGTTTCTTTGGCGGACCGCAGCCCTACGCGGTGTTGGAGTTTTCCGGTGGAGGGTGGTCGGTCTCCCAGTCCGGGCAGAACCTTTGGCCGCAGGACGGCGAAGTCAGCATCGCGACAGGCTCCGTTGGAGGCACGGACTACATGTTCGCGCACACCGGCGAGCACCTGTACAAGTTCCGGGTCTCCGACGCGACGGTCGTGGCGGATGTCGAGGTCGAGCAGGGCTATAACGCCGACGTCGAGGTCGACGGATTCGGCCGGGTCTACGTGGGCAGCAACGGCCGATTCGCGGTGTACGACGGAGACGACCTGTCGGAGCTCGAGAGCCGCCAGGGGCTGTCAACCGGGCGATTCGGCATCGACCCGGACGAGGCGAGCACAGTCGTGTACTTTGGCCGCTACCGAGACCCCGCCGTTGTCGGACGGATGGTCATCGAGTTCTGATCCGCCAACCGAGGCCGACGCTGCTGGCCCTCAGCGGTGTCCGACCGTTGCCCGGAGCTCGTCGATGTTTTCCGGCGTTCCGATCGCGATGAGGGTCTGGCCGGGTTCGATGACAAGCTCGGCGGGCGGCACGTGCACCACGTCCCCGTCGGGCTGACGGACCGCCATGACCAGGACGCCTGCGCGGTGCTGCAGGTCGGCCTTGCCCAGGGCCATGCCCACGACGTCGCCGCTGGGCCCGACCGTGGCTTCCTCGATGCGCAGCCGCGCTTCCTTGTCTCGAAGCATCTCGTCGAGGAAACGGACAACGTGGGGCCGTAGGAGCTCGGATGCGAGTCGCATCCCGCCGATCTTGGCCGGGGTGACGACCGCATCGGCCCCGGCCCGGCGGAGCTTCGCGGCGGTCGAGGTCCCCACGGCCTTGGTGACGATCCGAAGCTTCGGGTTGGTTTGGCGGGAGGAGACGACGACGAATAGGTTCGTCTTGTCGTCGTCGAGGGCGGACACGATGCCTTTGGCGCGATGAATGCCGGCCTTGATGAGAATCTCGTCGTCGGTGGCATCCCCATGCAGCATCAAGACACCGCGGTCTCGGAGCTGCTCCAGGTGGTCTGCGCGTTCGTCGATGGCCAGGACCGATTCCCCAACCGCGAGGAGCTCCTCGATCACGTTGAGGCCGGTCCGGCCCACGCCACAGACGATGTAGTGATTGCTGATCTCCTTCATCCGCTTTCGATCCCGCTTGAAGCGGCGCACATTGTTGAAGTCGCTCTCGACGAAGAAACTGGTGATCGCCGAGACCACGTACAGGTTGGCCGAGATCCCGAACGTGAGCAGCAGGAGGGTCCATTCCCTGGCGAACTGGACCTTCTCCAGGTCGATGACCTCGCCGTACCCCACCGTGGTGATGGTGATCGCGGTCATGTAGATGCAATCCGCAAGCGACCACATCCCCTCGCCGACGGTTTGGCCGAGGTACCAGTATCCGCCTGCACCGACCGCGGTGACGGTCGTGAGCAGTGCCAAGGCGAAGAAAAGACGCCTGCGGGCGGCCTCGTAGCTGCGTACGGGGTCGTTCTGCGTGGACGCGTCCATAACCGACCTCCATCATGCCACGCCGACCTCGACGCGGCGCAGGATTGGGCGCGGCAACGTGCTACCGTCCGGGGCCGATGAAGCCGGTGCTGTTCACCCTGCCAGGTCTTGGGTGGGAGATTCAGGCCTACGGGTTCTTCGTGGCGCTTGCCCTCGTGGTCGCCTGGGCCCAGACGTTGCGTCTGTCCCGGACCGAGGGCTTCGACCCGAAGGCGATGGGGCCTGTGTTCGTTGCGTCTGCCGCGGCTGGTCTGGTCGGTGCTCGGGCGGCGTGGGTCGTTCAGCATCCACAGGCCTACGAGGGCGTGGCCTCGCTCGTCGCGCTGCGGGCCGGGACGATGGCTCCCTTTGCAGGGGTCGCCGTCGCGCTGATCGTGGGTGGTGCCTGGGCGAGCCGGCTCAAGGTTCGGCCATGGGCCTGGTACGACGTGCTCGCGCCGGCCCTCGCCTTAGGTCTGGTCTTCGAGCGCCTCGGGGCATTCTTCGCGGGCACTGCGTTCGGTCGATACGCCGCCGATGCGTCGTTGTCGGTGCAGTTCCCCGTGGGGTCGCCCGCGTTCGTGGAGCACAAGCGCACGCTGGCCAACCTGATGCGCTCCGGGGCACTCGAGTCGCTTCCGGTTCATCCCGTTCAGCTCTACGCGGCGGCCCTGGGTCTTCTGGGGCTTGCCCTGTGCGTCTGGGTTCGCACCCGTCGCCGGTTCGAGGGGCAAGTCTTCTTGAGCTTCGGCATGTTCTATCTGGTCGTCCGGGCATTCGTCGAAGAGCCGATGCGGGCGGACGCGCCTGCGGGGGTGCTGGGACCGCTCAACACCGGGCAAGTCGGTGCAGCGGCGATGCTGGTCGTGCTTGGGGTCGTGTACGCGGTCCTGCAACGCCGCGGGACCCAAGCGCCTTCGCGGAAACCCAAGCCTGGTTCGTCCCGGAAGAAGAAGCGCAAGCGATGACGTTCCCTGTCGTCTGCATTCATGGCGCGCTGCGGTCTCGGGCGGGGATGTGGCCCACCGCGGTGTACCTGCGGCGTCGAGGCCTCGATGCGCGAACGTTCGGCTACGCGACCCGCAGTGGAGGTCTTGAAGACCACGCCCGGGCGCTCGATGGATTCTTGCGTGACTGGCTCCGTGACCCGCCGTCGCGCCTGGGGTTCGTCACGCACTCGATGGGGGGGCTGGTCGTCCGAGCCTGGCTTGCGCACTGCGCACCCGCGGCCCAGGTGCGGGTCGCGATGCTGTCTCCACCCAACCAGGGATCGGCGCTGGCGCGTGCCAATGACCGCAACCCGTTGTTTCACTTGTTGTATGGGGACGCGGCCAAGGTGCTCCGCGAGCCCGGGGTTCCCGGCTTGCCACCCGCGCCCGACAACGCCCAGGTGTTGGTGCTCGCCGGTGGGCGAGGGGAACCCCGCGGGTACAATCCGGTCCTCGACGGGGACGACGATGGGGTTGTCGCGGTCGAAGAGATGTCGCTCCCGGGCATCCCACTCGAGTTCGTGGGGGGGGTCCACGGGGCGCTCCAGTGGACGCCGTCGATCCTCGATCGGGCCGCTGCGTTCCTGCAAGAAAACGAAGAGAGCACATGAGCATGGTTTGGATTCTGGGTCTCTTGGGAGGGTGGCTGGCGCTGGCCGTCGGACTCGACGTGTTCGGCCGCCGGACCCCACCCGCCGAGGATGCGTTTGAAGCGATCGTCGTCTTGGGGTGCCGTGTGTTCCCCAGCGGTGCGCCGAGCACGGCGCTGCGCGAGCGGGTCAAGCTCGCCGTGTCGTTGTTCGAGAGTCGACGGGCCCCGTTGCTGATCACGACCGGCGGTACCGGGGACTCGGGGTTTGCGGAGGCTGAGGTCGCGGCCCGGCTCGCGCTGGAGCTGGGCGTTCCCCGCAACGCGATCCATATGGAGTCGCGCTCGACGAGCACCCAGGAGAACGCCCGCTACTGCGCGATGCAGGTCCCGGCCCGTCGTGTCTTGCTGGTGACCGACGCCTACCACTGCGCCCGCGCGCGCCGGGTCTTTGCCCGCTATTTCGAACGGGTCGCCACTGCCGGTTCGGTGCATCCGCTGCTGCGGCTCCGTCTCAAGGGGGCGTTGCGCGAGGTTCCGGTGCTGTTCGCCTACGGTTTGCTCCGCTGGCTCTAAACGCATTTCTCCCTCCGTCCTGGACCGGCCGTGTTCGCCGTGTCATCACCACGAGGTGACGCCGAGCATCGTCCTGCTCGCGCGCTTGCTCGCGCCCGGCCACCCGGCAGAGGTCGAGGTCGAGGTCGAGGAGGCGCCGCTCCGTTGGGTTGCTGACGACCCCAGTTGCCCAGCCGCAGCCGAGGTTCGGGAGGCCGTGGTCGAACTCGCCGGCCGGTGGCCTGACCGGGATGAGCTGCAGGTGGAGGCCTTCCTGCAGCCCCGCGAGGCACGGTGGGGGCTGTCGCTCACCATGGTGCTGGGCGACAAGGTTCACCGCCAGGAGATGGAAGCGGAGTCCTGCGCCGCGCTCGCTCGCGCGGCGGCGTTGATCGTCGCCGTCAGCATCGATCCCGTCTCGAGTGCGAGTGTCGCGCGAGTCCCGCTCGCGGACGAGGCCATCAAGCCTGCTTCGGCTGAAGCCGCCGAGCCGGATCGTGACCCCGGGGCCACCGCCGCCGAGACCGAGGTCGGGGCAGCGCCCGCTGAGCCCCGCTTCGTCCCGTTCGTGGGCGCGGGATGGGGGGTGGTCACCGGGATGACCCCGACCGTCTCCTCCGGTCCTACGTTGGCGGTGGGGCTGTCGCTGGACCACAGCCGGTTTGAGATCACGGGCCGGTACGTGCTCCCCCAGTCGAGCTCGCGGGGAGACGGGGCTGCGGCGGTCGCCCAGGCCGGCGTGGTCGCAGCGCGGGCGTGCCTGACGTCTCGGCCCGGAGTGGTCCGAGGACTGCTGTGCTCGGGCGTGGAGGTCGGCGCGCTTCGGGCCTCGGGAGATCGCGTGTCCAACGCCCGGACGCAGCACTTCCCATGGTCCGCGGGACTGGTTCGTGGCGGGGTTCGATGGCGGTTCGCGCCCCGATGGGCCTTGGCGGCGGATGTTGAGGGCAGCGTGTCTTTCGTCGATGCCCAGGTGGTGACGGGGCGCCCCGACGATCCCGACGCGATGCTGTTCGAAACGCCTCGAATCGGCGCTCGGGGGGTGCTGGGCGTCGAGTTCTCGATTTTTCGCCCCCGAAGTTGACGGATTGCGCCGGGCGAGGTGATTGACCGAGGGGAGACTCCGTTGTCCCGCGTCCAATCCGCCCAGTTCCGCCGCTTGTACTCGAGCCATTTCCGGCTTGTATGGTCCGTTATCGGGCAGCTGGGACTGTATGGCGCTGCTCGGGAAGATGCCGCCCAGGAGATCTGGATCGTCGTGGTTCGGCGTTTGCACACCCTGGACCCCGACGCATCCGAGCGGGCGTGGCTGTGCGCGATCGCGAAGAAAGTCGTCTGGCGTCTCCGTCGAAACACGCGGCGCTTCGACGCGCGCGTTGCGGCTTTCGCCGAGGCTCCGCGGCTCGCCCCTGCGGACGCCTCCACGCGCTACGAGGCGGTCACCACCGCCGCCGAGGCGCTCCGCAGTCTGACCGATGCGCAGCGCCGTGTCCTGGTGCTCACGCTCGTGCACGGTTTCACGGCGCCGGAGGTTTCCGCCGCGCTCGGCGTGCCGCTCAACACCGTCTACTCGCGGCTGAGGCTTGCCCGCCAGCGCATCGCGGCGTTCGACGTGAAGCGTCGGGAGCTCGAGGATGCGCTCGAGCCCCGAGAGTCTCCGTCCGCCGAGGTTCGCCAACGCGTCCTTCGAGCGGTGCTCCCATGGACGCAGGCTCCGTGGGTTGCGGTGTCCACGATTAAAGCGTTCGCGTTGGGCGGTGCGCTTGGCGGTGTGCTCGCGACCGCGGGGGGGTCGGCGCTTGCACCCCCGGCAACCCCGGCACGGGCTGCGCTCCTCGTCTCGAGTGAACCGCAGGAGGCTGTCTCTTCCGTCCCCAGCCGGGTCCATGTGGAGACCGCCGCTGCCGATCCGGTCGCGGCGCTCCCAGAGTCGCCGCATCGCAAGCCGGCGCGCTCGGTCGGGCCCGTTGCTGAGCCTCCCGTTGCCGAGCCTCCCGTTGCCGACGCCCCCGAGCCCGAACCCCTGGAGGGGTCCGAGTCTGAGCCCGGCCCCGTCCTCGATGACGAGTCCCGGCTGCTCGCGCGCGCGCAGCGAGCCCTACGGAGCGACGAGCCGCAGCAGGCGGTGCGTCTGCTTCGACAGCACGAACTTCAGTTCGCGGACGGGCGGCTCGTCGACGTCCGAGAAGGAGCACTCGTTCGGGCACTGTGTGCTCTGGGCCGCACCGACGAGGCGGCGCGGGTGCGTCGGCGGCTTTCGAACCAGCGGCCTGGATCCGCGGTCGCGACGGCGGTCGCAGATGTTTGTGCGCAAGCGGGTGACGGATCAACACCACGACGGAGATGACGTGAACACTATGCGAACTACGCTGAGCATCCTCTTTGTTTGTGCCTCCCTCGCGGCGTGTGACGTTCCCAAATCCGTCGGCGACGAGAGCTCGACCACGAGTGGAGAGGACTCCAACTCGTCCTCGCCGGGCACTCAGGGGTCTTCTTCGACGGGCGCGGTCTCCGATTCCACGACAAGCGGCGGTGACCCGACCTCGCCCGGCGGCACCGTGACGACCGCCTCGCAGAGCACGGGTGTGCAAGCGTGCGAGGAGTTCGACGCCGGTCCGGTCGGGGACCCTGACTTCAGCTACTCGTGGGAGTGCCTCTGCCAGACCTGCGAGCTGTCCTACCCGGACATTCCCCTCGAGACCGTGGAGCTGTTCGACACGGGCGGGATGTGTGACTGTCTGTGCGCCGAAGCGGGCTGTGGCTTTGTCGAAGGAGAAGGGGGCGTCGGCGGCGGTCCTGAAGCCACAACCGGCGACTGGCCCGACACGGACGGCGGGGCGTCAACCACGGACAGCTGGCCCGAGTCTGCCTCCGCAGGCGAAAGCAGCGGAGGGGCCGCACCGCTCACCGTGGGAGACTGCCTCGATGCTGGTGGTGAGGTCGTCGGGGATCCCGGCGACGGCTCGGTGTTCGACCCCGACTACGTTTGCGAGAGCGGCGAGTCACCGCTGGGGATTCTCGACTTCGAGCCCGGCATGCCGTTCCCGAAGAACGGCGGGGTCTGCTGCTTGTAGTCTGACTCGCGCGGGGGGACGGACCGGCGAGAGGGATTCTCATCGGTCAGTCCCCCTTACAGCGGGGGCGACAACTCTCGTTGTGTCGCTTCGCCCCTGTGGCCGAGTCCCCGAAGTCATCCTGCAAGACCTGTCCTCCGCGGACGGTGTGCATCTGGAGATGTGAGCCCAGTCGCTGCATGCCCGGCCCAAAGGTCTGGTCTGCGGCGACTGCGTTCTTGCGGAGTTGGTACATCCCTACGGGCTCCCGGGTACACACCAGGGTCGTCTCGGCCTCTCGTTCATCGATGAAGCCGTACTCGTGCTCGAAGACCGCGCCGAAGGTGGCTCGGTCGTCGAGGTAGCGGGATGCGTGGGTATGCAGGTTGGCCACCACCGCGCCGCCGGGCCGAAGACGAGTCCGGCACGCCGCGTAGAACTGACGGGTCCGCAGGTGGTACGGCACGGAGGTGCCTCGAAAGGCGTCGAGGATCAGCAAGTCGGTGTCGCGCTCCGCGTGTTGCTCGACGAACAGCCGCCCGTCACCCACGTGGGTGCGGTACCTGGGGTCCTCTGGGATCTGGAAATGCGCCCGAGCGAGGCGAACAACCTCGGGGTCGATGTCGACAGCGTCGATTTCGACCCCGGGCAGCCGCGAAAACAAGAAGTTGCTCAGCTGTCCACCGCCCACGCCCACCATCAACACGCGCTTGGGCATCGGCTGCAACAGCAACGCGGCTCGCATCGAGCGGAAGACGCTGAGACTCAACGCGTCGGGGTCGCGCAGGTCGAGCCGGGATTCGATCAGCCACCGCTCGCCCTGCACGAAGTACATCGTGCGGACGGACCCGGCCTGGGTGACGACGATCTCGTTGGAGTCGGACGTCGCCCGTTCGAGGATCTGCTCCTCGGCTTGTGGCGCGTTTGCCCGCGCCCCGGACGCGAGCAGACTCGACGCCGCACCGGCCAGGAGCGCGCGGCGGGGAAGGGGGGTCATGCCGCGGGGCTTGTGTTGTCGGCCCCGGATTGCTGCGCACGCTCGGCGGCGAGTTTCTTCTGGTATCGGCCCTGAATGATGTCGACGACCACCAAGACGACGATCGAGAAGTAGAACGTACTCTTGGCGAGCGGCTCGACGTGGTGCCCCCACAGCGTCAGCGTGGCGGTGTGGCCTCCTTCGCCGAGAAGCACGATGGCGACGATCAGCAGGATGAACAACCCGAGGACCTCGTACTTGCGGTTCTTCCGCAGGAACTCCGAGACGTGGTCTGCGAGGAACAGCATGGCCAGTCCAGAGCCCACAATCGCCAACGCGAGCACCGGGAACACATCGGTGATGGCCAGAGCCGAGAGAATCGAATCGAACGAGAAGATGAGGTTCATCAAGACGATCATCGAGATGACCTGACCCACCGTCTTCTTCTTGCCGTCGTCGGTGACATCTGCGCTGATGTCCTCAATGGACATCATGTGCCCGATCTCCTTGACGGCTGTGTACATCAGGAATCCCCCGCCAAGCAGGAACACGATGACCAGGAAGTTGAATTCCCCATGGATGGGCCCGCTGTCCACGACGAAGAACGGCTCTTCGAAGCGGTCGATGAGGCTCACCATCACGAACAGCAGCACGACCCGCAGGGCGATCGCGATCAGGATCGCGTTGCGTCGGACGGCCTGCTGATGTTCCTCAGGAGCTCGTTTAGACTCGATCGCGATGTACAGGAGGTTGTCGAACCCGAGTACGGCTTGCAGAAACAGCAGCACGCCCAGGTTGGCGAAGTTCTCGACGGACAGCAGATCCATGGGACGGGCTCCACTATGCCCGCAGGGCCGCCCGTTCGCGAGGGGCGCCGCTCTCCCCCCGCCGGGAGACCGCTCAGCCGGGGTCAGAGCCTGTGGGGGGGTCCGGTTCCCTCAGGGGATCTTCTGAGTCGAGACGACCGCGACACTACAGACCGCGAAGGGCCCGGCGGATCTCTCGGATCGTCTTCCGCTTCGTTTGTCGCAGCGAGCGGCGTTGCTTCCGGTTGGCCCTGTTCGCAGCCAAGGCACGGCTTGCGCACATCCGGACCTGCTGCTTCATGTTCTTGCGGTCGCGGGTGATCGAGTAGCGCGGATGCCGGATCCCGAAGTTGAGCATGCCGGGGACCGAGCCGCGCGCGTACTCCAGCATGTAGGTCGGGGTTTCTGTGGCGTAGACCCGGTGTCCGCCGTGGGGGAGATAGGCCCACGCACCGGCGGTGAAGTCGTGTTGTTCGAAGTCGTGTTCTTCGAAGTCATGCATGAGGCCGGTGAACACGAAATCGTGGACTTCGGCGGGATAGCGGCCGGAGTACCCATTGACGTTGATCGGCGCGCCGACGATCAGCAGATACTCATCCAGCGCGCAGTACATCGCCCGGATGTGGGTGGTGGCTCCGCCAGCGAAGTTGAAGATGTAATGCTCGGGCCACTCGCTCCGGTCGAGCGCGTAGGCGTCGGCCACGTTGTTCTCGAGGTTGCCGATGAGCGTGCGAGGGTCGGTTGTTGGCGTGTCCTCGGTCGTGCGCTGGACGATGCGCTGGAGTTCGTCGGGGTGGAATTTGTATTCGTGAGCGTCGGCGAGACAGCCCGCCACCTTCTTCGATGGCTTTTGTGCGCAGTACAGGTACTGCGGTGTCTCCAAGTGGCGATCCGCGACCGCGTTGAGGCAGGTGTAGCGGTGCTTGGGCGTCTGCAGGCCCGCGCAGGTTTCCAGCCCCAGTGGGGAGAACTCGCGGTTCGCGGTGCGGGAGAGGCAATCGGTCACCGCCGCTTCGTCTGCCTCCGCGCCGCAGACCTCCAGCGTCTCGGGGACGAAGCTCCAGCCGCTGATGAGGGCCTGGCACCACGCGGCGCCTTGCCAGCGCTCGCACGCCGAGGCGGGGTCGAGCTGCTCGGCGGCGAGCATCTGGGTTTCCTCGAACAACTTCGTGGCGAACACGTCTGGATGTCCGGGCGCCCGCTTCACGTTTCGCCGGCTGTCGCTACAACCAGGCAACAAGAGGACGCAGGGCAGCAGGAGCGCGAGGGAGGCTCTCACGCCGCGGAGACTACACCCTCATCCTGCGCCAGCCACGACGCGGGCTCACGCGGGCCCTGGGCGGACGGCTCGTTCGAGCGCCGCGGCAAAGTCTGCCGCCCCCTCGAACCGCTTCTGCGGGTCTTTGGTGAGCGCGCACATGCACACCCGCTCGAGGGCCGGGGCGATCGGGGTGTGCATGCGTGACGCCAAGCGCGGGGTCGGCGTGTTCACGTGTTGGTGCAGCACACTGGCCGCGTCGGCGCCATCGAACGGGGGGCCACCGGTCAGCGCGAAGTACAGCGTCGCACCCAGCGCGTAGACGTCGGCGGCCGGGGTTGCGGGCTCGCCGGTCGCGACCTCGGGGGCCATGTACGCGGGCGTGCCCGCGACGAAGCCGGTCGAGGTCAGGCCGACGTCGTCTTCGGACATCCGCACGATGCCGAAGTCGAGAACCTTGACGACATCGGGTTCGCCACCCAATGCGGTGACGAAAAGGTTCTCGGGCTTGACGTCTCGGTGGACGATGCCGCGGGCGTGCGCCTCGGACAGAGCGCGCGACGCCTGGTGAAGCAAGAAGACGGCTCGCTCGGGGGGAAGCGGCCCGACACGCTGCACAAGGCCTTGGAGCGTCTCGCCCTCCAGCAGCTCCATCGCGTAGTACCGGAGCCCGTCTTCACTCACGCCGTGGCTGAAGATCCGGATCGTGTTGGGATGACGCAATGCCGCGGTGGCTCGAATCTCGCGCTCGAAGCGGGCCACCGCCTCTTCATCTTCGTGTTCGCTCGGCCGGAGCACCTTGAGCGCAACGTCTCGCCGCAGTTGCTCGTCTCGTGCCACCCAAACCTCGCCCATCCCGCCTTGGCCAATGCGGTGGCGAAGTTTGAACCGTCCGAGGTTTCGCGACGCAAACACCTGGCGACGCAACGCCCACGCGTGGTGACTTCCGACGACGACCAGCGTCCACGCGCCGACGAGGAGCGCCGCGTAGAAGACGTAGGTCCCGCGGGCGGCGGGGTCGAGCCATTGCGCCCCGATCGAAGGCACCGCGAGACTCGCAATGCCCAGAACCACGGGGTCGACGAGCGCTGGAATTGCGAGTCGCCACATCCCCTCCTGCCATCGATGCGGGAGCACGGCCGCGCGACCGAGCAACACCAACACCACGAACGCGTGGTAGGGGCTGGCGACACCGCCGGCGAACAGCCCCATCAGACTCAAGCACCCCGCGGTCGCCACCATCATCGACGTGTCCAGCGCGGTCACCAGCGCCCCGGAGGGCGCCGCGGTTCGCCGGAGGATGAAGCCCGCGAGCAACAGGACGACGAGTCCTGCCAGTCGAAGAAGGACGAACGGCAGGATGTCCGTGGGGAAGACCCACAGCGCGACCACGAGGTCGAGCGAGAAGAACGCGATCCATCCCAGCGCCGCGGCGGGGACCAGCGTTCGCATACGCCCGACCGTCGCTCGGTGATCGACACGGGCGAGGTAGTGCTCGCGGTCGTCGAGAAGCGGGGCCGAATCCGGGACGAGGGCCGCCGCTTGGGGCCCCCCGACCTGCGTGTGCGGTGTGGAGGGAAGGGCCGGCGGAGCCCCGGAGGGGGAACTCGTCGCTTGGAAAACCTGCGTCGGCGCAACCACGGACGAACCCACCTGCGGCACGTAGGCCTCGGTGGGTTCAGTTCGGGGTCGGTCTACCTCGCCGGTCAACGCGCCGTTTCTACGGCGCAGCGGCCGTGATGGATCATTGCACAGTGACGTCGAAGTGCACATTCGCGTCGACATCGCCGGGAAGAGCGTCGCCAGCCGCGAGGACTGCACTGAGGTCACTGGTCTTGACCGGGTTTCCGTTGACGTCGGGAAGGTGTCGGAGCATGACCTCGAGTTCACCGGTCTCTGTGCTGGCGGCGCCGGTCGTGATCGAGCTGACCAGTCCAACCGGAAGGTCGTCGCCGACCGTGTTCTCGGTGTAGTCGGACTCCAAGTCCGTGTAGGCATGCGTCAGGAGGCCGTCTCCCATCGACGCGGGTCCGGTGACCGAGCTGCCGTAGATGAAGACCTGGTGCTCCTCGGCCTCCTCCCGGACCTCTTCGGTGATGTCCTCGGCGGGTTGCTCGAGCTCGTTCGTGAACTCGACCGACAGGGCGTAGGTCGTGTCCGGGGCGAGCACAACGGGGTCGGACGAGCCAGACATCCCGCCGTCGCCGTCGGGATCGCTGAAGGCTGCGGTGACCGTGTCTGCGGTGTCCGACGTGAAGGTGAGCGTGACCGTGGTGATCAGCTCCGTCTCACCGTGATCGTGCTCGGTGTCGTGGCCTTCGCTTTCGTCACTGTCACCCTCGGTGTCGTGGTGGTGCTCCGTGTCTGCGTCGTGGTCGTCGTCGCCATCCGAGTCACAGCCGAGCGGGAGCGTAGCGATCAGGCAAGTGGCCAGAAGCGTTTTCCAGTTCATGATCGACGTCTCTAATGCAAGCAGGTGGCATATGCAACTCGATTTGTGTTGCATATCATCTGCGTATCGACGCGCACCGGCCTGCCCTAGGCGGCAGACGCGCGTCTCGTGCGGAGGTCGACGGCGGCCTGCCTAGGGCGACCACCGAGCGCGCGTCGGGCGTCTCACGTACCCGACGGAGCTTTCACTCGGGCACGCAGCACGGCTCAGGTGCCGACTCGGGTTCGGGCGCCGCCGCGGGGGTTCGCCGGAGGTTGAGGATGTGCCCCGTGACGAGTGCACCGCCCGACAAGAGGCTGACGGCGAGCCCAAGGCCATGCCCGTGCCCACCCTCCTCGAGCACCCGTGCGCACAGCAGCCCGACAATGCCCAGGCTCAGTGCCAGTGTCGCCATGCTGGCGCCATGCCTGCGCCACCCGAGGGCGAGCGCAAGGCTGGCGACACCGACCGCCAGGACCGTGAAGACCCACTCCGCTTCATGGTCGAGCAGGGCGGAGGCGCCGAGCAGGGCAAGGACGGTCGGGACCAGAGCTGTCGCCGCGCAATGGAGCGCACATGCGGTGCTCGCCACAAGCCCGAGGCGGTCGAGCTGGGGGGGGACCCGAGGGGCCGATGGCGCGGTCACGTGCTGCAAGTTATAGTCATATGCCGACGTTTTGCAACACCGGGGCGCCGGCAGGGAACCCGAACTGTAAGAATCGCGACGGGTCGAGCGTCAGCCTGAACGAGCGAGCTGAGAACCCAAGTTCGCCACCGCCAGGAGCCCCATGAAACCGAACCAAATCTGTGCTTGTGACCGCTGTACCAACCGTTGCTCCTGCGAGCGTCGAGAACCCGAGCAGCCCAACTGCTGTTGCGGGCCGCGCTGCACCTGCGCCGGGTCGTGCGAATGTGGTCCAACCTGCGGCTGTCCACCCAAGCAACGCTGACCCCTTGAGAGCGGACTCGACAGCTCGGGCGAGCGTTGAACTCGTCTCCAGCGGCCTGCGGCGGCTGCACAGAAGCCTTGCGGCGTTTGTCGCTCGCAGGGTTGATGGCAGTCTGGTTGACGACGTCCTCCAGACCGCAGCCGTTCGTGCGCTCGAGCGCGCCGAGACCCTACGCGACCCGGGTCGCTTGGATGCGTGGTTGTTCCGTGTTCACCGAAACGCGATCGCCGATGCCATCCGCAGGCAGGGGAGCGAGCGTCGGGCGCTGAAGGTCGCTTCACACCTTCAACGAGTCGAGGAGCAGCCCCTCGCTGACGATCCGGGCTGCGGCTGTAGCTTGGTGCTCGCCGAGGGCATCAAGGACAGCTACGCCTCGATTCTCCAACTCGTCGACCTCGGCGACGCTTCCGTGGCCGAAGCCGCGAAAGCGCTCGGCATCTCGACCAACAACGCCACCGTTCGGCTTCACCGCGCTCGGCGGGTGCTCGCGACGCGTTTGCAGGAACACTGCGGTGTCTCGAGTGTTCGCGAGTGCGCGGCGTGCCCGTGCGCAGGATGACAGGATGCGAAGAACCCACGCCACGCGACCGCAGTCCGAGGGTGCTGTCGTGCCCCAAGAAATGACACGAGGCGAAGCGCGCGAGCGCCTGCGAACGCGCGGACTCCGGGCGACCGGGCCCCGCCTCGCCGTGATGCGCATTCTGTCCGGCGCAGAGGACCCGCTGTCCTGTCGTCAGGTCTTCGAGCGCCTCGGCGAGACGGATTGGGAACGCACGACCGTCTATCGCAACCTCGTCAAGCTGCGGGAGTCGGGGCTCGCGCGGATCGTCAGTCGGGTCGAGGGCACGGATTGCTATGCTCTGGCGTCCGAAGAAGCGCACGCGCACGCGCACTTCGTCTGCGAAGACTGCGGCCGGCTCGCCTGCCTGCCGCGCGAGCTCACCACGTCCATCCAGATCGATGGACCGTGGTCGAGTTCCGTTCGCGGCGCGACACTGCAGCTGCGCGGCACCTGCCCCGAGTGCCTCTCGGCGCCCACCTGACCGGCCCCTGCCCCGAGTGCCTTCCGGAGCCACGGCGGCGGGCCGTAGGCTGCGGGGCCGCGCGCCTTGATGAGGACAGGGGGCGGGCGCCACTGCTGCGGTGCGCGTCTCGACCGGTCCGCGGTCGGCGCGAACGTGTGGGGCGAACCAAAGAAAAAGAGCGCACTAGGAAATGCGCTCTTTCGGTGCCGAGAGGCGGAATTGAACCGCCGACCTAGGGGTTATGAATCCCTCGCTCTAACCATCTGAGCTACCTCGACGTTGGGTACCGCGATTGCGGACGCGAGTTATGCGATTCCCCGGCCGGCTCGTCAAGTCAGGAATTGGACGGGCGGGGATTGCTCGCGCTCGGTGGGGCATTCGAGATCGCCGGGATCGCGGTGGTGGGACACGGCAGTGAGCAGCTCGGTCAGCTGTGGGGCTGGCAGGCGCGCCGCGTCCGGTTGAGGCCGGCGCTGGGGTGGACCTCTTCGGGGTGGGCGCGGCGGTGATGGTGGCGGCCGAGTTCGTGCCACGGGCCTGTTTCTCGACTGGGTGTGCCGTCGCGACGTCGTTCGCTGCCCACACGGTTGGCTTCGTGGTGGCAGGGGCAGGCCTCAACCTGCGACGTTCGCCATCGGGTACCGTCGAGGGGCTCGTCGGTGGTCGGTTGCGCCGACCACGGCGGCTTCGCAGGTCGGTCTGGCGGTCTCTGGTCGCTTCTGAGCGCTCGAAGTGCGACAACTCCTGGAGCCGGACGGGGCGCCATGTTAGGGCGTCACCTGGTGTCGGAGACCCCTGCGCCGCCCTCTCGCGGCGCGCTCTGCCGCTTTTGAACGTCCCCGCTGCGAGGCACCACGACGGTGCCCGTGGCCTCTCAAACAAGGTCTGTTTCGATGTCTCGTGAAGTCGTGATCGTCAGCGCCGCCCGAACCCCCATTGGGAGCTTCGGTGGAGTGTTCGCCTCTGTTCCCGCACCCAAGCTCGGTGCCACCGCCATCAAGGAGGCCCTGTCCCGGGCGTCGGTCGAAGGGGCCGATGTCGACCAGGTGTACATGGGGTGCGTCTTGCCCGCGGGTGTCGGCCAAGCGCCCGCACGTCAGGCTTCGCTGGGTGCCGGCGTGCCCGACTCCGTCGGCTGCGTCACGCTCAACAAGGTCTGCGGCAGTGGACTGATGGCGGTGATTCAGGCGGCACAATCCATCAAGGCTGGCGACGCTGAGGTTGCCGTGGCCGGTGGGATGGAGTCGATGTCCAACGCGCCGTACTACCTGCCCAAGGCCCGGACCGGATACCGGATGGGCAACGGCGAGGTCGTCGATGGGATGATCCACGACGGCCTGTGGGACCCCTACGGCGACCACCACATGGGGATCTCGGGCGAGCTCTGCGCGACGGAGCGGAAGATCGACCGAGAGCGTCAAGACGCGTGGGCGATCACCAGCTACAAGCGTGCGCAGCAATCGATCGACGAGGGCCACTTCAAGGGGGAGATCGTCTCGGTTGAAGTCCCGCAGCGCAAAGGTGATCCGGTCGTGGTCGACACGGACGAAGAGCCGGGCCGCGCCAAGCTCGACAAGATCCCCAAGCTGCGCTCCGCGTTCAAGAAGGACGGCACGATCACCGCCGCCAACGCTCCGGCCGTCAACGACGGCGGTGCCGCGCTCGTGGTGATGAGCAAGGACGAGGCCGACAAGCGCGGACTCAAGCCGCTGGCCAAGATCGTCGCCTACGACAACGCTGCCCAGGCACCCGAGTGGTTCACGACCGCGCCGGCCAAGGCCGTCGCCAAGGTCCTCGACAAGACCGGGCTGAAGGCGGACGACGTCGACCTCTGGGAGATCAACGAAGCCTTTGCCGTGGTCTCGCTGGCCAACCAGGATGAGATCGGCATCGCCGACGACCGCATCAACGTCCGCGGTGGCGCGGTGGCGCTCGGTCACCCGATCGGTTGCTCGGGTGCTCGCATTCTCACCACCCTGCTGTACGCCCTTCAGGGCACCGGCAAGAAACGCGGCATGGCTGCGATCTGCCTCGGCGGCGGTGAAGGCCTCGCGATGATGGTGGAGATGCTCTGATGGCCGAGCGCAAGATCAAACTCGTAGGCGTGCTCGGGTCCGGCCAGATGGGCGGTGGCATCGCCCAAGTCGTCGCCCAGAGCGGACGCAAGGTTCTGCTCGCCGACATGGACAAGGCCCATGCCGAAGCCGGCAAGGCGAAGATCGCCAAGGTCCTGGGTCGTTCGGTCGAGAAGGGGCGGATGACTGCCGAAGAGCGAGATGCGGTCCTGGACCGGATCGAGCCCGTGGACTCCGTCGCGGATTTTGGCGAGGTGGAGATCGCAATCGAAGCGGCCACCGAGAACATCGAGCTGAAGAAGAAGCTGATGAGGGGTCTCGATGAGGCCTGCGGACCCGAGGCGATCATCGCCTCGAACACCAGCTCGATCAGCATCACGTTGCTCGGCGCCGAGACGTCTCGCCCTGAGAAGGTCGTGGGCATGCACTTCATGAACCCCGTGCCGGTCATGAAGCTCGTGGAGCTGATTCGCGGTCTGCCGACCTCGGACGCGACCTACGAGGCAACCAAGGACTTGGCCGAAGCGCTAGGGAAGACGGTCGTCACCTCGCTCGACAGCCCAGGGTTCATCGTCAACCGAATCCTCATCCCGTTGATCAACGAGGCTTGTTTCGCGCTCCAAGAGAACCTGGGCACGGCCGAGGACATCGACACGGGCATCAAGCTGGGACTCAACCACCCGATGGGCCCGCTCGCGCTGGCCGATCTCATCGGCCTCGATACGTGCCTCGCGATCGCCGACGTGCTGCACAAAGAACTCGGTGACGACAAGTACCGGGCCGCCAACGTGCTTCGCATGCACGTCGCTGCCGGATGGCATGGCCGCAAGACCGGCCGCGGCTTCTACGATTACAGCAAGAAGTAAGCCCACGATGAGCACCTACGAAACCCTTCTCGTCGAGGATCGCGGGCCCGTCCGGGTCATCACGATCAATCGTCCCAAGGCCCTCAACGCCCTCAACGCGCAGGTCGTCGCCGAACTCACCGAGGTGGTCGAAGAGACCGCCATCTCCGACTCCGTGCGCGCGCTGGTGCTCACCGGCGGCGGTGAGAAAGCCTTTGTCGCGGGCGCGGACATCAAGTCGATGTCCGACATGAACCCCGGCGAGGCGCTCGCGTTTGCGGGACAAGGACATGCGCTGGGCGAAGAACTCAACGCGATCGGGATTCCGGTCATCGCGGCCGTCAACGGCTTTGCGCTCGGTGGTGGTTGCGAGCTGGCGCTGGCCTGCGACTTCATCTACGCCTCGACCACGGCTCGCTTCGGTCAGCCGGAGGTCAAGCTGGGCGTCATTCCTGGCTTCGGCGGAACCCAGCGAATGCTTCGCCGGGTGGGCATCGCCCGTGCGCTCGAGCTGTGCATGACCGGCGAGATGATCGACGCGGCGGAGGCCCTGCGCATCGGGTTGGTCAACAAGGTCGTCGAAAACGAGCAGCTACTCGACACGGCGGTCAAGACGGCGACGACCATCGCGAGCATGGGTCCGCTGGCCATCGCGAAGGTGAAGGAAGTGATTCACGAGGGCGCCAACAAGTCGCTCGACGACGCGAACCTCCAAGAGCAGACCGCATTCGCGAGCCTGTTCGCGAGCGCCGACCAAAAAGAGGGCATGGCCGCGTTCATGGCGAAGCGGGCGGCCGACTTCAAGGGCGAGTAAACGGACGAAACGAACCTCTGATGGATCTTTCCCTGACCGAAGAACAAGAAGCGCTCGTGACGACGTGTCGCGAGTTTGCCGAGCGCGAGATCAAGCCGGTCGCGCACGAACTCGACAAGAACGCCCGGTTCCCCAAGGAACTCGTCGCGCAGATGGGCGAGCTTGGGCTGATGGGGATCGAGGTCCCCGTCGACTATGGCGGCAGCGAGCTCGACACCATCTCGTACGTGCTGGCGATGGAGACCATCTCGGCTGCGTGCGCTTCGACGGGCGTCATCATGTCCGTGAACAACTCGCTGGTGTGCGAGCCGCTGATGAAGTGGGCCAACGAGGAGCAGAAAACCCAGTGGCTCACGCCGCTGGCCTCGGGCGAGAAGCTCGGGTGTTTCATGCTCAGCGAGCCCGAGGCGGGCTCCGACGCCGCGGCGCAGCAGACCGTGGCCGTTCGCGATGGGGACCACTACGTCATCGAGGGCGTGAAGAACTGGATCACCAACGGGCCGCAGGCCGATACCGGGATCCTGATCTGCATGCACGACAAGTCGTTGGGGCACCGCGGCATCTCAGCGTTCGTCATCGACATGAACGCCGAGGGCATCACCCGCGGCCCCAAGGACGACAAGCTGGGGATTCGGGGCAGTCACTCCTGCCAGATCTTTTTCGAGGGCCACCGCGTCCACGAGAACCAGCGGTTGGGCAAGGAAGGCGACGGCTTCAAGGTCGCCATGGGAACACTCGACGCCGGCCGGATCGGCATCGCTGCTCAGGCGCTGGGCATCGCGCAAGGTGCCTTCGAAGCGGCGGCGTCCTACGCCTGCGACCGTCGGACCTTCGGCAAACGCATCATCGAACACCAGGCAGTCGCCTTCATGCTGGCCGACATGGAGACGCAGATCGAGGCCTCGCGTCTGCTGACGTTGCGCGCCGCGATGGCCAAGATGCAGGGGCGTCGCCACAGCAAGGAGTCGGCCATGGCCAAGCTCCACGCGTCCGAGACGGCAAACAAGGTCGCCAAGGACGCGATTCAGGTTCACGGCGGCAACGGGTACGTCACCGAGTACCCCGTCGAACGTGCCTTCCGTGACGCAAAGATCACCGAGATCTACGAGGGAACGAGCGAGATTCAGCGTCTGGTCATCGCGGCCAGCCTGATGAAAGGCTAGGGGAGGCCGAGTTGGCTGAGCCCAGACCCGTTCGCCCGGTACACTCTGCACAGGAGACCGCAGCATGAAACACGGCAACACAAGCAAGGTCGCAGCGCTTCTCGTCCTGGGCCTTGGGCTCGGGCTCTCGGGCTGCAAGAAACAACAGGACAGCGACAACCCCGACGTTGCAGCCGGCTATCGCGGCGCGGGCAACAACGACTACGAGGGGGACATCGTCACGGCCGATCGCAGCAAGGACTACGACGACCAGGGCAAGGGCATCAGCCCCGAGGTGCTCCAGAACATCGACGACACGATTCTCACCGTGTACCTCACCGACATCGAGCGGTGCCTCGAGGATGAGATGAGTTCCGCTGAGAGTCGTTTCGTGCGCTCCGCCTTCTTGGTGGAGTTCACGATCAACACCGCCGGGCAAACCTCTCAGGGCAAGGTGCTTCAGATCGAGACGCGCAAGCAGACCGCAAAGGGCGCCGACGCGGGCGAACTCGACAGCGCTTCGATGAAGTCCTGCATCGAGACGTCGGTCACCGAGTGGGAGTTCGATCCTCCGCCCGAGATCGACTTCGTGCACACGTACCGTGGCACCGTCGGCGAAGCGTTTTAGTTTTGGAGGGGCCTTTCGGAAAGGCCCCTCGCTGCGGCGGCGAAGCCGCCTCCGCTTCACCCCAAACGAGGCCCGCGGTGCGGGCCGTGCCGCCTTCGGCGGCCGCGAAGGCGAGGCGTTCTGGGCTAATCTCGGAGGGGCCTTTCGGAAAGGCCCCTCGCTGCGGCGGCGAAGCCGCCTCCGCTTCACCCCAAACGAGGCCCGCGGTGCGGGCCGTGCCGCCTTCGGCGGCCGAGAAGCGGCAGTGGTGCATGGTTGAGGCCGAATGGCCGAATGGCCGAATGGCCGGATGGTCGGCGGGTTGGAGAGTGAATGATGGACGTGACGTTGAGTGAGCGGCAGCTCGAAGTTCAGGGGATTGCGCGGGAGTTCGCGGAATCGGTGCTGGCTCCGGCAGCGCAAGGATGGGATCTTCAGGGGGGCTTTCCTCGGGAGAACCTCGCCGAGGCGGCGAAGCGCGGACTGACCGGGATCGGCGTCGGCAAGGACCTGGGGGGGCTCGGCGCGGGAACGGTCGCGTACAGCCTCGCGGTGACCGAGATGGCCAAGGCCTGCGCGTCGACGACGGTCGCGCTGTGCGTGAACAACATGGTGGCCGAGGTTGTCGAGGCGTTCGGCACGCCTGAGCAGCGGGCGCTGCATGTGCCCAAGCTCTGCAACTTCGAACACGTCGTCGGGGCCTTCGCCCTGAGTGAAGCGGGTGCTGGCTCGGATCCGGGCGGGATGCGGACCAAGGCGGTCAAGACCGACAAGGGTTGGATCATCAACGGCTCGAAGCTGTGGATCACCTCGGGGACCGACGCTGGTCTGTTCATCGTCTGGGCGAAAACCTCCGATGCTCCCGGCGCACGAGGCATCTCCACGTTCCTCGTGCCGGGCGATGCTCCCGGTGTCCAACCCGGGAAGCCCGAGCACAAGATGGGGCTGCACGGCAGCACAACCACGGCGCTCGACTTCACGGACGTGGAGGTCGGGGACGAGGCGCTGCTCGGCGAGACCGACCGCGGTTTTCGGGCCGCGATGATGGCCCTCGATGGGGGGCGTGTGGGTATCGCCTCTCAGGCGTTGGGCGTCGGGTTGGCTGCGCTCGATCTCGCCGTCGCGCACGTCCGGGAGGACCGCGAACTCGGTCGGTCCCAGGCCGTCATGTTCCGCTTGGCGGACATCGGCACCGATCTGGAGGCAGGGCGCTTGCTCGCGTTGCAGGCCGCGTGGCGCAAGGAGAACAAGATGGACTTCTCGCGCGAGGCCTCGATGGCCAAGATGTTCTGCTCCGAGAAAGCTGTGCTCGCGTGCAACCGAGCGCTGGAGGTCTTGGGCGAGCTGGGCAACAACGCTGCCGCCAAGGTCGAGCAGCTGGCCCGCGACGTGAGAGTCACGATGATCTACGAGGGCACCTCCGAGGTGCAGCGCATTGTGGTCAGCCGCGGCATCGCCCGGCGCTTTTCCGACCAAGCCTGAACCCGTCTCCCACCACAGGCCGGCCCATGAATTTTGAACTCGACGAAGACACCCTCCTCCTGCGCGACAGCGTTCGCGAACTCGGCAAGCAAAAGGCCGAGACGGTCCGCGAATGGGAGTCCGCTCGCACCCTTCCTGGAGATTGGATCACCGAACTCGAGGAGATGGGTCTGCTCGCCATGCGGGTGCCCGAGGACGATGGCGGGGCCGGTCTCTCCACCCTCGCGGCGCTCGCGGTCCTGCAGGAACTCGGGGCGTTCTGTGCCTCGACGGCGCTGAGCGTGGCGGTCCACAACATGGTGGGGCTGGGGCTGGGACTGGGTCCGGCGGGGGAGGGGTCGAGCGGCCTGATCGGGATGGCGCGGGGCCTCGAAGCCACGCCGTCTTCCGACGGGTTTACGCTGCGCGGCACCGACCGTGTCGCCATCGGTGCCACGGGTGCGCCCCGCCTCGCGGTGGTGGCGACGGTTCAGGGCGTCGACACCCCGATGCTGGTCCCGCGGACCGAAGCCCTGGAGGGCGCACGGAGCCGTACGTTGGGTTTGCGTGCTGCCGACATCGGCAGCGTCTCGTTCGAGGGATCCGGTGCGAGGGCGCTCCCCGGGGACCTACAAACCGTCCAGACCGACCTGCGGCTCGCGCTGGGCTTCATTGCTGCGGGCATCGGGCGTGCTGCGCTTGCCGAGGGCACCAGCTACGCCATGGAGCGACAGCAGTTCGGGAAGCCGATCGCCAAGTTCCAGGCGATTCAGTGGAAGCTCGCCGATCTCGCGACGGGTCTCGATGCTGCCGAACTCATGCTCGGGTTGGCCGCTGCGAGCACGGAGCCGGGCCGCCCTGCAGCGGCCGCACGCGCGACGCTTGCTGCCGTGCAAGCGGTCACGGTCGGTTGCTCGGAGATGCTGCAGATCCACGGTGGCTACGGGTACACCGAGGAGTACGCCGTCGAGCGGCTGTATCGGGACGCCAAAGCGGTTGCGTTGTATGCGGGGGTGCGGTCCGAGGCTCGAACTGCGGTCGCGGACGGGATCCTCGCCCGATTCGCTGCGGGCTGACGTGGGCCCGGCGTTGCGCAGGGCAGTACGGTAGCCTCCGGCATGCGTATCTCGCGTCTCTTCATCTACCCGATCAAGAGCGGACCGGGCATCCCGGTCGAGGTCGCCGTGGCGCAGGAGCGGGGCCTCGCGAACGACCGCAGGTTCATGGTCACCTCGGCGAGCGGCAAGTTCCTCTCGCAGCGCAGCCATCCCGCGTTGGGACGATGCGCGGTTCGGATTGACGGAGACCAACTGCGGCTCGAAGCAGAAGGTGTTGGATCGTGTTCCGTTCCACTCGCGCCGACGCAGGGATCACAGGTGGAGGTGTCGGTCTGGAGCGACACGATGACCGCGCTACGCGTCTGTGAGCAACTCGATGCGTTCTTCACCGCGCTTGTCGGAGAGCCAGCCCAGCTCGTCTACATGCCCGAGCAGACTCGGCGCCCCGTCGGGGGGGTCGAGGGACTCGCGGTCAGCTTCGCCGACGGTTACCCGATCTTGGTCGCCAATACCGCGTCGCTGCTCGACTTGCAGGAGCGCATCGAGGGCAGCCCGATCCCCATGCTCGCGTTTCGGCCGAACGTCGTGGTCGAGGCTGAACAGGCCTGGGCGGAAGACGAGTGGGCCCTGCTGCGCAGCGGGGAGACCGTTCTCGAGTGCACGACCGGCTGCGAGCGTTGTTCGATGACACTGCTGGACCCAGAAAGGCCCGACCGCCCGCGGGCTGACGGTGAGCCGCTTCGGACTCTGGCCACCTTTCGCCGCGACGCGAGCGGCAAGGTGATCTTCGGGCGCAACGTGGTGGTCCGCGAGCCCGGCATGCTGCGCGTGGGTGACACGCTACGCGGGCAGTGAAAGCGGAACCCGTGCGAGGCGACCACCGCCCCGACGGATTCCGGCCCCACCATCCCTGGGACGCCCCCTAGTTGTCCTCCAGTGGGCAGTCGTTCGGCTCGCCCGGGGTTCCCGAGTATCCCGGCGCGTACTGTGTGGTGGCGGCGCACCACGACGTGCCCGCGTCGTTGTTGACGACGTTGAGAGCGGCGGTCGACACCTCGATGGAACGACCGGGATCCAGAGGCGGCCACGGCTTTGCGTCGTCGTACTCCACCTCGTCCACCAGGACCCCCGCACA
Source organism: Nannocystales bacterium (assembly GCA_050633305.1). Classification (GTDB taxonomy): domain Bacteria; phylum Myxococcota_A; class Polyangia; order Nannocystales; family Nannocystaceae; genus CAJXVA01. The sequence goes on along the minus strand of JBOEGF010000006.1, from coordinate 121,805 downwards.
TTCGACCCGGATCAGGTCGCCGACGTTGAGAAATGACGAAGCTTCGTCGAGGCTGTAGTCGGGCGTGAAACCGAGGTGCTCGGCCGTTCCGTGTCCGAACGTCGCATATCCACCGGCCTCGATCACCGCGCCCGCTTCAAAGGGCTCGGTCTCGAAGGGAACGACCCCCGATAGCGTGCAGCCGTCCAAGAGGACGACGTCCGCTCCTGGGTTGTGAAGCTCGAGCCACTCTCCTTGGGGAAAGAGCGGGTCGGGGACAGCGATGGGCATGACCTCCGAGATCACGACGGTTCCAAGCGGAATGTCGCAGCTCGACAGGTCGTAGGTGCAGCTGTCCGAGCAACTCAGCTCTCCGGTCGCGAACGCACTGATCTCGGAGCACTGGGCTTCGATGAACACATCGGTGTCGCAAACCTCTCCGAGGTCGAGGACCCCGTTACCGCAGAACTCGCACGGCGACGTGTCGAGCGTGCAATGGGACGTGCACGTCGGCGTACCACCGACTCCGCCGACGTCGGTGCAGGTCTGCGCTCCGGCGGCATCGCCATCACAGGCCTCGCCGGGGTCGAGGACACCATTGCCGCACAGCGGCTGACAGCTCTCGAAGCTCAGCTCGCACCACTCGTTGCATGTCGGCGAGCCGGAGGCCGGGACGTGGATTGCGTCCTCACAGGTGACCTCTCCAAGTGCGTCACCGTCGCATTCCTCCTCCCATTCTTGCCACAGTCCGTCCCCGCACGAGCCACAGCTGGTGGTGTCGAGGGTGCAGTCGGAGTTGCACGAGACGCTGCCGTAGTGGCCGCTGCCGAGGGCGGCTTCGCAGGGGTCGAAGTCCCAGCTCGGGATGTCACTCCCGTCACACGCTTCGCCGGATTCTTGGATGTCGTTGCCACAGACGGGCGGGGTGTCTGGGGTGCAGTCACCGCCACCGTCCTCCCATGTGCAGTCACAGCTGTCGATCTGACAGTCGTCGGTACACCGCAGCTGGCCTCCGTCCGCACCTTCGTCTGCGCAGGTCCATCCTCCGAAGTCTTCACCGTCACAAGCTTCGCCGTCATCGAGGACCCCGTCTCCGCACCACGGTTCGCTCCCCGCATCGGGCAGGGGCGGTGCGGGGTCGACGTCATCGTCGCCGACGCTGTCGGCCGGTCCCTCGTTGGCGCCCGAGGACTCGCCGAATCCCGACGTGGCGATGTCGCTTCCCGACGCATCGACCGCTTCTCCGTCGCATCCGGCAACGCCAACACCACAACTCAACATCACAATCCATCGTTTCAACCTAAGACACATAGACTGTCACAATAGCCGCACTCTGCCCGGATGCAGCGCGCCGATTCGGGGCCGCGACGCGCAGACGCATGACGCGGGTGTCGCGGCGGCCCGTGGGTTCATCCCACCGGAGGCGGCGGCGGCTCGGAGGTGACTTCGAGCCCGCTCCGGCCGGGATTGGCGTAGCTGACATCCTGGTCGTAGCCGACCGAGACGATGCCGCATGGCTGGTCCGAGCTGATGCTGTGCGAGCCGGTCTCGACACCCAGGTGCACGGACTCGTAGCCCACACCATCGAGCACACCCAACGGTGGCCACCTGGCGGCATCGACCAAGACCCCATCCCGCTCCGCGCCGCCTTGTTGGTGAATCACTGTCACGTCGTTGCTTGCGTCGCCGTCAGGCACCAAGAACACATCGTCTTCCTGGTGCTGGGCCGATGCGGGGAGAGAGAGCATCGCGGGGTCGCCTTGGCTGCTCAACCCGTCGAGCGCTTGGGAGCTGAGCAGGAACTCCGTGATGGGAGAGGACCGCTCGGGGTCGTTCGAGGTGACCGCGAACGGCAGGCTGGTCTCGAGGCGAATGGTCTCCCGCGCGTTGACCGTGGCGGGGGCTCCAGCGGGAGGCGCCGGGGAGTTCGGAGCAACAGAGCGAAGCGTGCCCGAGGGATGCGGAGCGGAAAAGGACCGAACGCAGGCCTGGCCAACCGAGGGGTTCGGAGGGCCCCTCGGCCCTTCGATTCGCGAATGACTCCGGGTTCCGCGAATCGCGATTCTCTCTACCCGACGCTCGAAGGGGGGCCGCAGAAACCCCGCACGGACTTCGGGCATGAACGACTAGTCGATGACTGCGACGACGCCGAGGTAGTTGACGGTGCCCGATACGTAGCCGGCGTCGTGGTCAACGGTTCGGTCGGCGAGGGCGCGCCACTGCGGGCCGCGCTCGATGACCAGCGCGGGGTCGACCACCTCGCCGTCCCGGGTGAGTGCATCGGCCGCGGCCTCGACGGTCCAGTCGTACTCGACGTGGGCGGGAAGGACGAGCGCGGTTCCGAGCGGCTCGATTGCGTACGCGCGGATCGCGGTCTCATCGCCTTCGGGGCCGTCCTCGACCACGTGAATGGAGATGTCGACGGTCTTGTCGAGCGCACCTGCGGGGATCTCGACGCTGAGGCGCCCATCTTCGCTCACGACCACGCCCCCACGCGGCCCGACCTCCGTGCCCTGCGCCTGGTCGCACGCCGCCAAGGTGGTGGCGGAGAGGACGAGGGCGAGGAGTCGCGAAGCGGCGGCGGCCATGTTGACCATACGAAGCAAACCACGTGCCGGATCCAGTGTTGTTCCAACTCACCGGAAATACACGAGCGGAGACACGGCGATGTGGCCCTAGACCGGCCACTGTCGTCGTGAGACTGGCGCCGACCGTTGCCATCTTGACGGTGTGATTTCACGTCGCTTCCAGCGAACCCGCGCGTGTCCTGCATCCGGCCCACTGTCGGTTGACCCCGGTGGCCCACTACGGCAAGGGTGGGGGCTCGATGAGCGACTCCAGGATTCGAATTCGCGCGCTGGCCCATGGTGGAGACGGCGTTGGCAACTTGGTCGAGGGCGAGGGCCCGACCTGGTTTGTGCCTGGCGCACTGCCCGACGAGGTCGTGGACGCTCAAGAGGTTCGAGCCGCCAAACGATTTGTGCACGGCCGCCTGGTCGAGATCGTCGAGCCATCTCCGCACCGGGTCGAACCGCCATGCCCGTACGCGATGACGTGCGGCGGTTGCCAGTGGCAACACGTGGATCCGATCAAACAGCCGGAGTTCAAGGCACGCATCGCAGCGGATCAGCTCCGCAGCGTGTTTACGGGCGTGCGCGTCGGCTTTGCGGGTCCCGCCGAGGGCTATCGGCGACGTGCACGGTTCCACTATCGGCGCTCGGAGTCTGGCTTCTCCCTCGGCTTCCACGCGGCGCGCTCGCGAGAGGTCGTCGATGTCTCGAAGTGCCTCGTCTTGGACCCTGCTCTCGATGCCGCGGCCCAACGGTTGCGCGCGGTGGCTGGGCTTCTCCCGGCTTCGGGAGAGATCCTCGGCCTCTCCGACGGCAAGCAAGCCGTGCTCGGCCTCCCCAAAGTGAAACCCGATCCGGAGGTCCTCGAAGCCCTGCGCGCCGTCTTGGACGACACGCTCGTCGGCATCGAGGTGCGTGGCGGTCGGGCACAAGGCCATGTCGGCAAACGGGTGCTCGACGTCGACGGTACGGTGCTGTGGCCCGCTGTGCGGCTGGGGTCGTTCTCCTTTGGCCAGGCCAACGCGGCCGGCAACAAGTCGCTGGTCGACCACGTCGTCAAGCAAGCCGACGCCAGCGGGCTGAGGGTCCTCGAGCTGTACGCGGGATCGGGCAACTTCTCCCGAGCGCTGGCTCGAGACGCGCAGCGGGTGTGGGCAAGCGACACCGACCACGATGCGATCCGGAAGCTGCAGGGCCTCGCCAAAGCCCACGAGTTGCCGATCAACGCCAAGCGTCAAAGCGCGACCAACTTGCTGCCGAAGCTGGCCGAGAGTCGAAGCACCTACGATGTCATCGTGCTCGATCCGCCGCGGACCGGGCTGGGCAAGGAGGGCATGGCGTCGGCCTGCCGCGTCGCGACGCAGCGCATCGTATACGTCAGCTGCGACCCCGCCACCTTGGCGCGCGACCTCGCCGTGGCGACCAGCAGGGGCTTTGACGTGGTGGACCTGACGGTGTTCGACTTGATGCCGATGACCAGTCATGTCGAGGTTGTGGCGACGCTGCGGGCCCGGAGCGCTGAATGACGGACCCGCTCAAGTCGCTCAAGTGCGCGCTGGCGGCGGAGACGTTCGAGCCGGTCTACCTCCTGTACGGCAACGAGCCCGGGCCTGTGAAGGCGTGCCTCGCGGAGCTGCGCACCAAAGTGCTCGAGCCGGGCATGGAATCCTTCAACCACGAGCGGTTCGCGGGTCGTGAACTCGAGGGCATCGGTCCGGTGTTGGGTGCGTGTGCACAGCTGCCCTTCATGACCTCACGCCGCCTGGTGGAGCTGCACGACCCCGAGATGGTCGGCAAGAAGGGGGACGCCGCCAAGGCCAGCCTCGACGCGCTGGTGAAGTACCTGAAGGACCCCAGCCCGACGACCGTGCTCGTCCTCGTCAGTGCGGGTATCGACGGACGGTCCAAGCTCGTCTCGGCGACGAAAAAGGTCGGGTTCGTCGCCAAGTTCGAGGCGATCAAGCGGGATCGAGATGCGGTCGACTTTGTCGCCGCGATGGCGCTGGATCGCGGGGTCCCGATCGACCGTGGCGCGATCGAGCAGCTCGTGCTTCGTGTGGGGACCGGCCAGTCCGCGCTCCTCGCCGCCCTGGAGCGCGCCAGCTTGCACGCTGGAGAAGGGGCCTCGGTCTCGGTGGTGGACGTGCGGGCGACCTGCGGCCATACCCGGGACGCGGTCATCTTCGATCTCACCGACGCCGTGGGCCTCGGCCAGTGCGACAAGGCACTCGCTGTCCTCGCCCATCTGTTCACCGAGTCCACCGCCGGGGAGATCGGCCAGGCAAACCAGGCGCTCTCGATGCTGATCCGTCAGCTGCGCCTCGTGTTCACGGCCAAAGCTGCAGGGGCGAACCCCGCCCGCATCGGCCAGGTCGCAGGGGTTCCGCCTTTCGTGGCCAAGAAGCTTGCCGCGCAAGCCCGGGGCTTCGATGAGGGCCGGCTACGTCGCGCGTACGCGGGCCTGGCTCGGCTCGACAAGGACCTCAAGGGCGGGTCGTTCTCGGTGACCAAGAGCCCGTACCTCGCCCTGCAGCGCTGGATCCTCGACGTCTGCGACACGCTTCCCCGCGTGGCGCCGCGGACTTGACGAGCGCGGTGGGCCCACTCGCCCGCGGTGCCGCCCGCACTGGGATCAGAACACTGGAATCAGAAAACCCCGCACCAGCTGAGCTGGGCGGGGTTTCTCCGTTCAAGAACGCCAGGCGGCGAGCCCAGTCGGATCAGGCAGCCTTCTCGGCTTTTGCGACCGCGACGGTCATGCGCGAGAAGTAACGTGCGGCGGTGTTGCGATGGATGACGCCTTTGCTGGCGGCCTTGGCCACGGCGTGGATAGCTTTGGGGAGCGTCTCCTTGGCGGTCTCGACGTCGCCTTTGCCCAGAGCGGTGCGAAGACGCTTCATGAACGTGCGCATCGTGCTGAGGTGAAGGAGGTTGCGAGCGCGACGCTTGGGGCGCTGGCGGTTACGTTTTTCTGCGGACTTGTGGTTTGCCACGGTGTCTTCTCTCGAATTGCGGGCGCTGCCCGGCGGAGTCTCGAACGGACGGCGGTTTTGGCCCACGGCTTCGGGCTTGTCAAGCGCTAGGACCAGTGCCATTCATCAGGCTCGTGTTCGCCCGAAGCTCCCGCTTTGTCGCAACCTTGGCCCTCCTGGGGACGACCGGAGCCATGTCGTGTGTGTTCACACCGCCTCCGCCGCTGCCCGAGGAGCTGGCAAAGGACGGGGATCCGGCTGGGGGTGGCGGATCCGCGCCGGACGCGAACGCTCAGGACCCCGGCGCGAAGGGCCTGGAGACCGTATTTGCCGAGGGCGATCCTCCCGCAATCGGAATGACGGACGCGGAGATGCAGGCCTACGCCACCGCCCAGGGCGACCCCAAAGGGGGGGTGTTCACGCTCGACGAGGCGCTCGACGGGGTGGAAGGCGAAGGTCCGCTGTGGGTGGTCATCGAGATGCCCGCCGGCAAACTCGAGTGCGAGCTGTTCGAGAACCAGACCCCCAAGACCGTCGCCAACTTCGTCGGCTTGGCTCGGGGCAAGCGACCGTTCAAGGACGCCGAACACGATGCCTGGATCACCCGGCCGTACTACGACGGGACCCTGTTCCACCGCGCGATCCCCGGGTTCATGGTGCAGGGCGGCGATCCTCAGGGGACCGGGCAGGGTGGCCCGGGCTACGTCATCCCGGACGAGCTCGCCCCTGGGGTCAGCCACGACCGCGCAGGTCGGCTCAGCATGGCGAACCGAGGCGCGGGCACTGGAGGCAGCCAGTTCTTCCTGACGCTGGGGCCTGCGCTGTACCTCGACGGTGTGCACACGATCTTCGGACAGTGCACCGAGGGGTCGATCTCCGTCGGCGAGGTGCTCGCGGCTTCGGCGGGACCCAATGACCGCCCGGTGCCAGAAGACCGGGCGGTGATGACCCGCGTCTACGTCGAACGACGGTAGACAGGCCTCGCTCGCAGCGGGAGGCCTCCCTCACTGCCAGCTCCCGTACGGCCGCGGCGGTGCTGCTCCCCGCGGCCCCGAGCGTTCGGGCGCCCGAGGGGCGGGCCCAGTCGTGCTCTAGAGCGCCGACCGGTTTGGATTCGGCCTGCAACGCACGCCTCTGCTGTTCTAGCCGCGCATGCGCCGGGCGTTGCGCTTGGCCTTGGGGAGGGCCTCGGCGATGGTGGCGGCGCCGCTGAGCGCCATCTTGGCGGGACCGGGCAGGGGCACGAGGTCTGCGGCAAGCCGCAGCGCGACCGACGGGTCTCCATCACGAAGCGCCTTCACCCCTTCGAGCGCACGCTTGACCTGGTTTCCGCCTGGAATCTTCTCCAAAGCGAGCAGGATTCCTTTCTTGGCGATGGCCTTGCCGTCGACCGCGCCGGGTCCGCCGAGCAGTCCCGCGAGGACATCCGCGCTGAGCTCCCCCCCGCTGCCCGCGGCGGCCTTCGCTTCCTTGCACTTGCCCGGGCCGACCATGGTGCCCGGGGGAGGGGTCTCTCCGCGTGCGCACATCTTGAGGTGTTCTTCGTACGTGGCGTTGTTCTCCGCCATCATCTCGGTCGCACTCTGGGCCGAGGACGCGCCCGCGATTTGGGTGAACATCGTGTCGATGCCTGCCTTGTACTTCGTCTCGTAGACCTCATCGCCGAAGGACTTCCGCATCTGCGTCTCGTACTGCACGCGGGAAGACTCGACGTTGGCATCGAAGTTCTCGATGTACGCCTTGGCTTCGTCGAGGGACGCCTCGCCCTTCATCGGCAGCGCATCGAGGCTGGCTTGGGACACGGTCTCCACCACCGACGGGTCTCCTCCTTCGGCGAAAGCGAGTTGGTACGAGGCCATCAATCCGATCGAGACCGCGCCGATCGACTCGCGGCGTCGCTGGCTGGCGAGGAGCTGCTGCACGATCGCGTAGTCCTCGTCCTGCCACTCCATCTCCATCTGTCGTCGAGTCCGGACCATGTTGGCGGCGACCTGCATTGTCGTGAGCGATCCGGTCGTGATCATCCAGCCCGAGTTCATCGCGGGGTCGACCGCGGCGCGGACCTGCGCCTTCAGATCGTTGAGCGGCGTCATCTGTTTTGCCGCGTCCTGCATGAACTTCTGCTCTTTCTTCGAGACCTTCCCGCCAGAGCCCATCTTCCGCGAGATCTCGACCATCTTGACGGTGTTGGAGTCCGTAAGCTGGACCAGCCCGCTGCCCAGGGGCTTGCCCTGCGCATCGAGGACGGGCTCGATGCGCAGCTCGACCTTCGACTTCTTCAACGCTGTGACGGTTTGCGAGGCGGACGCGGGAACGGCTCCACCGGGGACCGGGGAGGCCTTGCCGAGCGCGGCTTCAAGCGCTGTGCGGAGCTTCGCCTCGTTCTTGTCGATCTCCTCGTCCATCTGGGCGATGTTGGCCATCATCGCGGCCTCTCCCGCTCTGACCGTGTCCTTCGAGTCCTGCCCGATGACGGGGCCGGGCTCCGGCTGCGCGGTGTCGCTGGACGCCCCGAACAGCGAGCACGCCGAGCAAAGCAGCAGGAGGAGTGCGGGAGAGCGCAGAGTGGTCATGCGGGGAGGCTTTGGAAGAACCATGCCAAGCACGTTTTCGCGGCGCTTCGGGGGGAGGGGGGGGTGCCGTTGCACGAATCGGCACCCGCACCGCAGGCCCCGGCTTCCCGATCTGTCACCCTCGTCGGCGCTTCGCGTTCGCCCGTGCCCGACTAGGCGATGCTGGTGCGTGCCTCCGCCGTCTGGAGGTCCGTGTGCCTTCGAGCGGTGGATGACCTGAGCTGGGGCGCGCAGGGTCCCGCAGCGGCGCCACCCTGCCCCCCGGACTGTCCTGAACTCAAGGCCCAGGACAGACACCCTGGAACAGGCTGGCAGGCTTCCGTGTGCGGCCGCTATGGCGCCGGGGTGGGGGCGGCCGAAGCGGTCGGTTTGCGCATCCGGGCTGCGGACGCTGCCTGGCGCTTCAACCGACGGTCGGACTGTGCGGTCGCGCGCGCGGTCTTCTTGGCTTGTCGACGGTCACGGCGAGCCGCTCGGCGAGCTTCGGCCTTGGTCGGCTCTGCGGGCGCAGGACCTCGGTCGATGCGAGCACCGAAGATGCTCATGTACTTGCGACCGTTCTGTGTCCCCGCGCCGAAGGCTCCGAACAACACGCGCCACCCCTTGGCCTTGGGGTCCTCTACGCTTCCGCGGCTCCACCAGCCCAAGCCTGGACCGATGACTTTGGTGTCTCGCTCGGGGGTCTTCCAGCGGGTGAACAGGGCAGGGACCATCTGGAGGGTCTTGCCCTTGACTCGGATATCCCACCACGCAAACGCGCCGAACGTGCCTTGGTTCTGGCCGCGCTCGATGTGCCACACGAGCGGGAACTGCACGAAGTCCAGGTTCTCACCCTTGCGAACCTGCGTGTACACGCCGGGGATGGCGAACGCGGCGGTGTCCTTCGCGAAGTTGTTGTCGCGAATGAACAGCGGCATCAGCCAGTACAGACGACGCTGCGCGTAGGCCTCGGAGAAGTAGAACACCGGAGGTGCGACGGCGGTCGACACCTTGTGCTGCTGCCTCCACTGCCACACGACGAGCCCGGCTTCGAAGAAGCGACGGTCCTCGCGGCGCTGCGAGATGAACACGGGCGGCGCGGCCAGGGTCAGGCTGCGATCCTCGAGCCGGTGCGCCTTGCGGTACCAAAGGGGGAAGAAGAACGAGCGCTTGTGGGTGTTGGTGGTCCGCAGGCCAAAGTTGCCCGCGTACCAGCCTAGTGTCTTGCCGGGTTCGTTCGTGACCCCGAAGACGGGGGTGTACAGCTTCACGCTGCCGGGCTTGCGGTCGTAGTAGTAGACCAACGCGCCGTGGGTACGGCGGCCGTTGCCGTCCTTGCCGTACAGGAACAGTGGAGCGCTTCCCCACAGGGTGTAGCGGCTCTTGGGGTCGTCCCCGGCCTGGAATCCGCCTTTTTGGAAGCGGAACAGCAGCGGCACGTAGCCCGTGAACCGGGTGTTCCGTTGCAGGCGGAACAGGTCGAAGTATCCGATCGGTGCCAGCGAGAAGCGGCTGTGGTCGTAGCCTTTGCGGCCACCGAAGACGAACGGGAACGCGGCCCACCGTCGGCGCCCATCGGCGCGCTGGCGGTCGAACCACAACGGCACCGCGATGGTGGTGTGCTCGTTCTTGGTCTTGTCTTCGAAGTGGAAGATTGCGGGGAGTGCGACGAGGCGACGCTTTTCCTCGGAGTCGGCCCACCACCACAGCGGTGCCACGCCGGAGTTGAGCCCTTTGCGGCTGAGCCGGTGGAACCCTGTCGCGACGATGTACGTGTGCGTGTGCCGCACCCGATCGCGGGAGAAGAAGAACGGCAGACCCGCATCCACATCCACGCCGCCAGGTTGGCGCTGTCGGAAGTAGAAGGGGGCGACGGCCAGGCCTTTGCGGGGCTTGTCGCCGCGAACGTTGCTGCGCCACACCAGGGGGGTGAACACGTCCAGGTCGTCGGTCGGGGTGCGGCGCCGGAGATACAGAGGCGCTGCCACCGTGTGCGAGGACCGGCCGCCTTCGACCGGGTGCGCGTCGTGGAAGACCAAGGGCAGTACGCCCCAGCCGTTCCGGTCCGCGGTCTTGCGGCGGTAGTACAGGCCGTAGACCGAGGTTCGATCCGCGCCCCTCGCGTACATGCCACCGATCGGCGTCACGACCGTGGTGCGTCCGGGGAGCTGGCGACGGTAGTACAGCGGGAAGAGCACGCTGTGTCGCTCGGCCCCGTTGCCTCGTTGCACATCCCACGCGATCCCGGCCACGCCGAGGGTGCGGGCGGTCGGGCTCTTGGAGCGGACGAACACGGGCGAGACGGTCAGCCGCTCTTGGGTGTCCTTGAAGGTGACGTCACCGATGAGGAGCCACGGAAGGATCCCGTAGCGGTGCTGCGGGCTGTTGCCCCAGAACGCGAGCGGAGCGATCCCGCCCGCGCTGCCGGCCTTGTCGTGGTGGTGGTAGACCGGCCCGGCGACGACGGTGCGTCGATCGGCTGCCGCGTCGCGCACGTGCCACAGCAGCGGCGTGACGACTTGGTAGTTCTTGCCTTCTCCCCAGCCCACGAAGGTCATGGCCGGGACGAGGCCCAAGTGCATGCGACTGCCGCGGCGGTCTCCGTAGCCGAGCGGGCCGGCGACCCAGAGGCTGCGGGCGGGCTTGCTCTCGCTCGCGGGGCGCTTGGCGTGCCACACGAGTCCACCGACGGTGCCGAAACGACGGCCGTCGGGACCTTGGGCGAAGCCGGTCAGGGCTGGGACGATGCCGAAGCCCCAGCCGTTTTGACCCCGACGTCCGCCACCGATCGGCGTCCACACGGCGGTGCTCTTGGGCGTGCTCCGGGTCAAGACCAGCGGTGCGAACACGTTGGTCGTGCGTCCGTAGGTCTTGTCGTGGAACCGGTAGAAGAGGGGAGCGCCGACGATGTTGCGCTGGTTGGGATCGTCGTACCAGCCGAGCGGCCCAGCGATGGTCAGCTTGCTGCCCTTGAGGTTGTTGCGGGCGTGCCAGACCAGCGGCGTGACGGACAGCAGACTGCCGTCGGGGTTCTTGGTGCCGAAGGTCAAGGCGACCGGAACCGACCACGCCGATTTGCGGCGTGCCGTGTCCGTCCGTCGAATCCAAGGGAGCGACCACACTTCTTTGCGGTTGCCGAACTCACTCTGCTGCAGGAGCACGAAGGGGGCGAATGCGGAGAACTTGCGGCCCTTGAGCTTGTTGTGGCCGCCGAAGTAGACCAGCGAGTAGTCGAAACGCTTGAGTCCGCGTTGGAACCGGAAAAAGAAGGGGGCCGCGACGAAGTGCTTCCGATCGTTTTGCAGATCGGCGTCTTCGGTGTCCTTGCGCCCATACCAGAAGAACAACGCGGACACACCCCGGAAGCTGTCGGGCGTCTTCTGTTGGTAGTGGAAGGGGACGACAAGGAAGTTCTTCACGAACTTCGTGCCCCACCACCACACCAGCGGGAACTGGCCGAAGTTGAACTGCTCGCCGACGCGTCGGTAGCCCATCAACAGAGGCGCAGCGCCCCAGACGGTCTTGCGCTTGGAGTAGCTTCCGAAGAACAGGACCGCGGGGTTCATCCACCGCCGACGCTCCATCCGTTTGTCGTACCAAGCGAAGGTCAACGACAGGTCGGCATGAAGGAGCTTCTCGGGGTGCCCAGCCTTGGGCGTCCGGTGGATGAAGAACGGCGGGACCGCCTTGGTTTGGTGCGTGTCGAACTCGCGGTTGAACCACAGCGGCGGGATGTTGCGCTGACGGATCAGCGTCGACGCTTCGTCGTCCGACGCATCTGGATCCGGCTTCGCATCTGGATCCGGCTTCGCATCTGGATCCGGCTTCGCATCTGGGCTCGGGGTTCCGGGGGGCGGAGACTCGGGCGCGGGCGCGAACGCTGTTGCGGAACCGAGCGAGACTCCCGGAGCCTGCGGTGGAATCAGGGCGGCCGGTGAGCGCACGGGCATGTGCGCGATCGAACCAGCGCGCGCGAGGCTCGGCGTCAGCACGAACAGGGCGGCCAGCGGGAGCAGCCATGCCAGGCGCGAGGCCCGACGAGGTGGTTGGTTGTGCGCTGCCGGCACGGGTCGCGACGGTCTACGACACTGTGCGGTTTGCGGTCAATGGCGCGGGGTTCGACCCTACGATCGGGATCACGGCCCGGCTCACGCCTGCACGGACGTTTTGACAGCGGGCGGCGGACGCACTACACCGCCGCGCATGTCCGAAGCCGCTGCTCCACCGCCGCCCGAGTCGTTGAGCGTCGACGTGTCCGCGATGCGGCGGCGCGGCGAAACCCACGGCCGCGTGGAGGCGGATCTCTCCTCCGAGTGGCTCGCGCACGCGCTGTCCGATACTGACGCCGAGGTTCGCGAGGCGGGCAGGGTCGCATTTGACCTCAACCTGCCCGGCGACGGGCCTGTGATCGTCTCCGGTCAGCTCGCAGTGACGTTCATCGTTCCTTGTGGACGCTGTCTTGAGGATGCGGTGGTCGACGGCAACAGCCGGATCGACGCGATGTTCGTGCTCTCCGGCACCCCTGTGGCCCGCCAGGAGGAAGATGAGGACGGATTGGCGCTCGACGACGAAGCGCTCGACAGCTGGCCATATGATGGACGGACGATCGACCTCGCCCGGGTCGTGACCGAGTACGTGAAGGTGGCGTACCCCATGCGCGCCCTGTGCGAGAAGGGCGAGGCCTGTGAAGGCCTGTGCTCGGGCTGTGGGAACAACTTCAACGAGGTCCCCCCGCGGATCGCTGGCAACCGCGCGTTCTGCGTGAAGTGCGGCCAGGAATTCCTCGGCGCCGTCGGCGACCCGCCCACGGAGGCGGAATCGGACAGCGACGCGGAAGAACCGCCCAAGTCGACCGCCCTGGCGGACGCCTTGAGAAAGCTCCAATTGCCCGACTGAAAACCCGACTTAGGCCCTTGCCGCCGGGTGCGGGCCACCACTACACTCCCGCCTCTTCGAGGGCCCGATGGCTGTACCTAAGAAACGAACGTCTTCCTCGCGCCGCAACATGCGTCGTGCCAACCACGACAAGATCACCGCGCCGAACCTCGGACCGTGCCCCAACTGCGGAGAGCTGATGATCAGCCACCGCGTGTGCCCGGCCTGCGGTCAGTACCGCGGACGCGAGGTGGTTGCGGTCGCCCAAGACTAGGTTCTCGTTCGTGGTCAACAGGGAGGACCGGGTGTCCTCCCTGTTCCCGAACCGAGACCGACTCCTCTACTTCTTTGCAGTCTGCTCCTCGAACCCGTCTGCCCCGTCTGCGTTGATGAGCTTCAAGGCTTTTCCATGGCAAACGCTAGGATCGCCCTGGATGCTTTCGGTGGAGACGCTTGCCCCGGCCCTGAGATCGAAGGGGCCCTGCAGGCCGTACGAACCGGCGGGGTTGATGTCGTCCTCGTTGGCGACGAAAAAAAACTAAAGACTGCCCTGGACGCGCAGGCTCGTGATTGGGCCTCGCTGCCGATTCGGGTCCATCACGCGCCCGACGTCATTACGATGCAGGACAGCCCCAGCAAGGCTGTCCGCGGGAAGCCAGCGGCTTCGATGCCGCAGTGTTTCGAGTTGGTCAAGAACGGAGAGGCCGATGCGGTGGTCTCCGCGGGCAACTCTGGCGCGATGTTGGCGTGTGGACTGTTCAAGTACCGCCGCATCAAGGGCGTTGACCGACCGGCGTTGGTCACGTCGACGCCGACCCGCAACGGCAAGCTCACCGCCTTCCTCGACGTTGGCGCCAACGTCGACTGCAAGCCGGTCAACCTCGTGCAGTTCGCGGTGCTCGGCGCGGTCTATGCCGGCTTCAAGCACGGGCGAACGCGGCCCAACGTCGGCTTGCTCTCCAATGGATCGGAAGATGGCAAGGGCACCGAGCTGACTCGCGTCGCGCATCAGTTGTTGCGGGAGCACCCCAGCGAGGCATTCGAGTACGCCGGCTACGCCGAGGGATCCGACCTGATGGCGGGCGCGGTGGATGTGATGGTCACCGATGGCTTCACCGGCAACATTGCGCTGAAAGTCATGGAGGCGACCGGGCGGGCGATCGGCGGGTGGCTCAAGGATGCGATCGGCGGAAGCGGTCGCTCCAAGATGGGTGCGTTGCTGATGAAGCCCGCCCTGATGGAGCTTCGCTCCGCGCTGGACCCCGACGTCTACGGGGCCGCGCCATTGCTGGGTGTTCGAGGCTTGGCGTTCATCTGTCACGGGTCCGCCAGCGCGAATGCCATCGCGCACAGTCTCGAGTTCGCCGCACGTTCCGTGTCCGAGAAACTCGCACCGCAGCTCGAGGCCGCGGTCGCGGAGCACAAACCCCTCTTCGATGCCGCGAAGGCGGCCGAAAGCGCGTCATGACCAATCTCGCATTCTTGTTTCCTGGGCAGGGTTCTCAACAGGTCGGCATGGGCAAGGCGCTCTACGAGCAAAGCCCCGCCGCCAAAGCGATCTTCGACGAGGCCGACGACGCCCTGGGCTTGTCGATCTCGAAGATGTGTTTCGAGGGCCCGGCCGAAGACCTCACGCTCACCGCGAACACCCAGCCGGCGATCCTGACGACGTCGGTGGCTGCGCTCGCGGCGGTTCGCGAGCGCACCGAGCTGAAGCCGGCATTCTTCATGGGGCACTCGCTCGGTGAATTCTCGGCGCTCGTCGGGGCGGGCGCGTTGAAGTTCGCGGACGCCGTCAAACTCGTTCGGCTTCGCGGGCAGGCGATGCAGGAAGCGGTGCCCGCCGGGGTCGGCGCGATGGCGGCTGTGATCGGGATGGACGGCGAGGCGCTCGAAGCCCTGTGTCTGGAGGCCGCACAAGATCAGGTCCTCAGCCCCGCGAATGAGAACGGCGGGGGACAGATCGTTGTGGCTGGACACGCCGAGGCGGTCGGGCGACTCGTGGGGTTGGCCAAGGAAAAAAAGGCCCGCGCCATCCCGCTGAAGGTGTCCGCACCATTCCATTGCGCGCTGATGCAGCCGGCAGCCGATCGGCTGCAGGACGCACTCGCAGATGTGCAGATGAGCGCTTTCGAGGCACCGGTGATCACGAACGTGGAAGCCGAGCCCAACGAAGATCCCTCGCGCGTTGCCGAGCTTCTCGTTCGTCAGGTCACGCACCGGGTGAAGTGGGAAGCGTCCGTGCAGAAGGCTGCGCACCTGGGCATCGACGCGGCGCTCGAGGTGGGGCATGGGAAGGTGCTTGCCGGGTTGGTGCGTCGCATCGATCGCAGCGTGAGCGTCCGTGGGGTCGGTTCCCCGGACGATATCGATGTGCTACACGAGGGCGCTTGATGGAACCCTCCAACGCACTTCCGGCGTCTTTGGACCTGTCGGGGCGCCGTGCCCTGGTGACCGGCGGAAGCCGCGGTATCGGCCGCGCGATCGCCATCACGCTCGCCTCTCGTGGTGCCGCTGTCGCGGTTAACTACGCGCGCGGCGAGGCGGCGGCCCGAGAGGTTGTCGGCGCGATCGAGGACGCCGGCGGCACGGCTGTCGCGGTCGGATTCGATGTCAGCGACGCTGACGCCGTGACCGCCGGGTTCAAGCAGGTCACCGAGGCCCTCGGGGGCCTGGACATCCTGGTCAACAACGCTGGCATCTCGATCGATGCGCTGCTGATGCGGGCCAAGGAAGAAGACTGGGAGACGCTGCAGCGGGTCAACCTTCGCGGCACGCTCCTGTGCAGCAAGGCCGCCACGCGCTCCCTGCTACGTGCGAAGTCCTCGGGCCGGATCATCAACCTCACCTCCGTTGTCGGTGAACAGGGCAACGCTGGCCAGACGATGTACGCCGCGACCAAGGCGGGCGTCATCGGAATGACCAAGTCCATCGCCCGGGAACTCGCTTCCCGCGGGTGCACCGTCAACGCCGTTGCGCCGGGCTTCATCGCCACCGACATGACCGATGCCGCGCTCGTGGGCGACGCCCGCGACACGCTGATCGGGAACATTCCCCTTGGGCGCATCGGCGCGACCAACGATATCGCGGAGTCCGTCGCTTTCTTGGCTTCGGACGCCGCCGGCTACATCACCGGGCACGTGCTCCGGGTGAACGGCGGCCTTCACATCTGAGTCTTCCGGGCCTCATCGAGGCCCGCGACAACCCCCCTTCCAAGACACTACGAGACAAGCCAATGTCCGACATCGAGAGCCAAGTCAAAGAGATCATCGTCGAACAGCTCGACGTCAAACCCGAAGACGTCAGCGACAGCAAGACGTTCCAAGACGACCTGGGCGCTGACTCCCTGGCGATCGTCGAGCTCGTGCTGGCGCTCGAAGAGCGCTTCGAAGTGAAGATCCCCGACGACGAAGTCGACAAGATCAAGACCGTCGGCGACGCGATCAGCTTCGTGAAGAGCCACACGCAGGAGTAGCGTCGCGAACAGGATGAGGGGACGGGCGCGCGCGGCCGCCTCCTCGCTTCCTCCCGCCCGTAGAACGCGGCGGGACCCGTGCGCACCCCGAATCGAGCTCGACGTGACAAGACGCAGAATCGCCATCACCGGAGTCGGCCTTGTGACGCCGCTGGGAATCGGTCTCGAGGACAACTGGCGACGCTTGCGAGCCGGTGAGTCTGGGATCGGTCCCATCACGCGTTTCGACGCGTCCGAATACACAACGACCATCGCCGGTGAGGTCCGAGACTGGGATCCCACGCCGTGGATGCCCAAAAAGGAAGTCCGCCGCAGCGACCTGTTCATCCAGTTCGCGATCGCGGCTGGGGACATGGCCATGGAGATGGCGGGTCTGCGCGAGAAGACCCCGGACCCCGAGCGCGCCGGTTGCTACGTCGGCTCCGGCATGGGTGGGTTGACCACCATCGAGGCGACGCTCGAGAAGATCGGCGCCAAGGGTCCGCGCCTGGGCATCAGCCCGTACTTCACCCCCGGTGTGATCATCAACCTGGCGCCAGGCCAGCTGTCGATCCGATACGACCTCAAGGGTCCGAACATGTCGATGGTCTCGGCCTGTTCGACCGGCGCCCACTCGGTGGGTGAGGCCGCGCGTCTGATCGAGCGCGGCGACATGGACATCATGTTGGCCGGCGGTACCGAGTCCACCGTCACGCAGCTGGGCGTAGGGGGATTCTGTGCCTCGCGCGCGCTGTCGACTCGCAACGACGAGCCCACGAAGGCCTCCCGACCGTTCACCGCATCGCGTGACGGCTTCGTGCTCAGCGAAGGCGCTGCGATCATGGTGCTCGAGTCCTACGAGCACGCGAAGGCCCGAGGCGCGAATATCCTGGCCGAGCTGGTCGGGTACGCGGCCAACTCGGACGCGCACCACATCACGGCTCCGGCGCCCAAGGGAGAGGGCGGTGCTCGGTGCATGAAGTTGGCCCTCCAAGATGCGGGGATCTCCCCCGAGCAGGTCGGCTACATCAATGCACACGCTACATCGACGGATGCAGACATCCTCGAGACGGCTGCCATCCGCACGGTGTTCGGTGCTCATGCCGACAATGGGCTCGCGGTGAGCTCTACCAAGTCGATGCACGGTCACCTGCTGGGGGCGACCGGCAGCCTCGAGGCGGCGATCGCCGCGCTGGTCCTGCGGGACGGCGTGATCCCGCCGACCATCAACCTCGACGATCCCGACCCACAGTGCGACCTCGACTACGTGCCCCACACGGCCCGTGAAGCCGACGTCGAGTACGCGATCAGCAACAGCTTCGGATTCGGGGGCACCAACGCCTCCATCGTGCTGCGGAAGGTCTGAGTCATGGGTGGGCTCCGTCTGTACTTCGGCAGCGACCACGCGGCGATCGAGCTTCGTGAGCACTTGGCGGCGCATGCCCGCGAGGGGGGCCACGAGGTTGTGGCGACGCTGGGTCCCCAAGCCTCGACCGACAAGGCCGACTACCCCGACGTCGCCGTCGAGTTGTCCGAGCGAGTTCGCGGTGATGCTGGCGCGTTTGGCGTGTTGGTCTGCGGCACCGGGCAGGGCATGGCGATCACCGCCAATCGGATCTCGGGGATCCGAGCGGTCGTCTGTTCAGACACGTTCAGCGCCGACATGGGCCGGGCGCACAACGATGCAAACGTGCTGTGTGTCGGTGCACGGGTCGTCGGGCTGGGCCTGGCGACCGCCATCTTCGAGGCGTTCGTCCGCGGTACTTTCGAGGGCGGCCGGCATCAACGCCGCGTCGACAAGATCACGGCCCTGGACGCCTGAGTCGTCCGGCTCCGGTGTCTGCAGGTCGACCGTTCGCGACCGAGTCCTGCTGCCGCAGGCGGTGACGCTTCATCTTTCGCGGTATCATCCTGCGGAGTTCGTGCAGTGTCCGGTTTGCGGTAGCCCGAGCACCAAGGTGCTCGATTCCCGAGAGGGACGGGACGGTCGGTCCATTCGCCGCCGTCGGACATGTAATGCGTGCGGCCATCGTTTCACGACGCATGAGCGCGTCGACGAGCAGTTGCCCGCCGTCGTGAAACGGGACGGGGCCAAGCAACCGTTCGACCGACGCAAGCTTCTCCGCGGTCTCGAGGCGGCGTGCCGAAAACGCGGGATCAAGAACGACCAACTCGAGAACATCGTGCAGCAGGTCGAGCAGTGGTGCACGACACGCGGCGACCGGGAGATTCTCGCGTCGGAGGTTGGGGAGCGGGTGATGGAGATCCTGCACGAACTCGACGAGGTCGCGTACGTCCGTTTCGTGTCGGTGTATCGCAGCTTCGAGACGATCGCGGAGTTCGAGCGATTGCTGCACGAGATGGAGAAGCGTCAGCGGGTCAACATCGAGGGGCAGCGGACGCTGTTCGAATCGGCGGGCAATGGCAAGAAGAAGCGCAGCGAACCGCGGTGACGCCGA
Source organism: Nannocystales bacterium (assembly GCA_050633305.1). GTDB lineage: Bacteria > Myxococcota_A > Polyangia > Nannocystales > Nannocystaceae > CAJXVA01. The sequence goes on along the minus strand of JBOEGF010000006.1, from coordinate 102,944 downwards.
ACTCGACCGGACGATGATGCGTCGCGCGGTCGCGCTGGCGCGTCGCGGGCTCGGGTCCACGTATCCCAACCCTTCCGTCGGTGCGGTGGTTGTGCGCGAGGGGGTCGTCGTCGCCACGGGACGGACCGCCCCAACCGGTGGCCCTCATGCGGAGGCTCGTGCGTTGACCAAAGCGGGCGACGCGGCACGGGGAGCCACGCTCTATGTGACGCTCGAACCGTGCTCGCATCATGGACGCACGCCGCCGTGTACGGACGCGATCAAGCGTGCTCAGATCGCGCGCGTCGTGTACGGGGTCGAGGACGTGGCGGCGCACGCGTCGGGACGAGCTCAGGCGATCCTCCGCGAGGCGGGGGTCGAGGTGAGCGTGGGCGTCGAGGCCCAGCGATGTTTCGCGGTTCATGAGCACTACCTGCATCACGCAGCCGCAGGCCGGCCCTTCGTCACCCTCAAGACCGCGGCGAGCCTCGACGGACAGGTCAGCGTGCGCACGGGGGACAGCAAGTGGATCACCTCTGAGCGCTCTCGCAAGCTTGGTCATGGGTTGCGGGCAGAGCACCATGCGATCGCCGTGGGCATCGGGACGGTGCTGGCGGATGACCCGTCGTTGAGCGTTCGCTTGGTCAAAGGCGTGGACCCGCGCCGGATCGTGTTCGACTCCACCCTGAAACTCGCGAGCGCCCGGCGCAAGGCCATCTGTTCGCCCGGCACGCTTGTGTTGCATACGGCTGCCGCCCGCGCCGCGGACGCGGATGCCCTGCAGGATTGCGGGGTCGAAACGGTGCGCGTGCAGGCGACCCGAGATGGCCGCGTGAGCGTGCGCGCTGCACTTCGCGCGCTGGGACGCTCCGACGTGCGTTCGCTGCTCGTCGAGGGCGGCGGCAACCTCGTGGGGGCGTTCGCGAAGGCCAGCGCGTGGGATCGGTGGTTCTGGTTCAGTGCCCCCAAAGTCCTCGGAGAGGGCACCGCAGCGGTGGCTGGAGTGAGTTGGGCCAAGGTGGCGAGTACGCCTGCGCTCGAGGTGGAGCGTCGTGCAGCGCTCGGAGATGACCTGCTCACCGTGCTTCGGCCGCAGCGTGACGCTCCGTAATTCGCCTGCTACAACCGCCGCGTGTTCACGGGCTTGGTGCAAGCAACCGGCACGTTGGTCCAAGTGACCGACGTTCGCGACGGTCGTCGCCTGACCCTTGAGTGTCCGTTCGAGGACCGCGACCTCGTGCTCGGAGCGTCGGTCGCCGTGGACGGCGTCTGCCTCACCGTCGTCGAGGCGGGGGCCGGCACGGCGTCGTTCGACGCGGCGTTCGAGACGCTGCGGGCCACCACGCTCGGGGCCAAAGACGTGGGCGCGAAGGTCAACCTCGAGCCTGCGCTGCGGCTTGGCGACGCGCTGGGCGGGCACCTGGTTTCCGGCCACGTCGACGGTGTCGGCAAACTGCGGACGCTCGAACTCCGTGGCGAGGCTTGGGAGGTCTGGATCGACGCCCCCGGGCCGCTGCACCGCTACATCGCGCCAAAGGGTTCCGTCACCATCCAAGGGGTCAGCCTGACGGTCAACGACGTCGATCAGGCGGGATTCATGGTCGGCATCATTCCCCACACCCTTTCGGTCACCACGCTCGGCGGCTTGTCCGTCGGGAACCCGGTCAATCTCGAGGTCGACGTGCTGGCACGCTACGTCGCCCGACTTCTACAGTGCGAGGGCGAGGCCGCTGCGCCGCGCTCCCGCGTTACCCGATCTCTGCTTCAACAGGCGGGCTTCGCCACCGAGGACGAGCGATGAACAACGAAGAACACCAAATCGATATCGAGTCCCTCGAACGCGCCATCGAGGCCTACGGCCGCGGAAAAATGGTCGTGCTCGTCGACGACAAAGAGCGCGAAAACGAGGGCGATTTGGTGATCGCGGCCGAACACTGCGGTCCGGACGACATCAATTTCATGTGCAGGTACGGGCGCGGGCTGATCTGTCTCGCACTCACCCCCGAGCGCGTCGACGCGCTGCGACTTCCGATGATGGTCCCGACCGACCCTGGCGACATGGGCACGGCGTTCACCGTTTCGGTCGAAGCGCGCCGAGGCGTGACCACGGGAATCTCCGCGGCAGATCGAGCCGAGACGGTTCGGGTCGCGGCGGACCCCGTGTTCACCGCGGACGACTTGGTGAGCCCCGGTCACATCTTTCCTCTTCGCTCTCAGCCCGGCGGCGTGCTCGTGCGTTCGGGTCACACCGAGGGCGCCGTGGACCTGTCCCGCCTTGCGGGGTGCAAGCCCGCGGGGGTGATCTGCGAGATCATGCGAGACGACGGCGAGATGGCGCGCATGGACGACCTCGAGGTCTTCGCGAAGGAGCACGACCTGCCGGTGCTGAGCATCGCCGACTTGATCGAGTACCGGCTGGGCAAGGAGGACCTGGTCGAGGAAGTCGAGCACCCACCGTTGGCTTCCGCCGTTCTGGGGGTCAACCCCGATGCAGGTTGGTCGGTCCGCACCTGGCGCTCATCGGTCTCCCCCGACACCCACTACATGACGATGTCCAAGGGAGACCTTTCGGACGGCGGTCAGGAGGAGCCGGTGCTCCTTCGTGCCCAACGCGCGAACATGTTGCGTGACGTCTTCGGCTTCGGCGACGGAGCGGGCAGCCGAGTGCGTAGTGCGTTGTCGCAGATCGATCGGGCGGGGCGCGGCGTGTTCCTCTACATCATCGGCCAAGAGGCTCAAGATGTTCGCTCGCTGGTCGGTGCGACCGGGGACGAGGCGGGAGAAGGCGGGCTGGGTCTGCGGCCCGCCGAACAAGGGTTCCGCCAATTCGGACTCGGGGCTCAGGTCCTTCGCACCCTAGGGCTGCGACGGATTCGGGTGCTGACGAACAACCCGCGGCGCATCATTGGTCTGCGCGGCTACGGCATCGAAGTCGCCGGAACGGTTCCGCTGGAGGTTCAGGCGTGACGCAGCGGCCATCGGTGCTGCTGATCGTCAGCGGCGGCATCGCGGCCTACAAGGCTCCCGCGCTCGTCCGGGCGCTCGTCAAGCGCGGCCACGAGGTCCAGGTCATCGCGACCCCGGCGGCGCTCTCCTTTACCACCGAACTCTCTTTGTCGACGGTCAGCGGCCGCCCGGTCCGCTCGTCGTTGCTCGACCCCGCTCAGGAAGGCACGGTCGGCCATATCGAACTCGCGGACTGGCCCGACCTCGTCGTGGTGGCTCCGGCCACCGCCGATCTGATGGCCAAGGCCGCGCACGGCCTCGCCGGTGACCTTGCATCCACGGTCTTGTTGGCGACTCGGGCTCCCGTGTTGTGGGCGCCCGCCATGAACACCAACATGTGGAAGCACCGCGCCACGGTCGCCAACATCGCTACCCTCGCAGAGCGCGGTTGTTCGTTCGTCGGTCCCGACGCCGGGGAACTCGCGTGCGGTTGGGTGGGGGAGGGCCGCATGATCGATCCCAACATCATCGCGGACCGAGCCGACGCGATGCTGCGCGGCGGGTTGGATTGGTCCGGCAAGCGCGTTGTGGTGTCGGCCGGACCCACGCGGGCGTACGTCGACCCAGTTCGATTCTTCTCCAATGCGTCGACCGGCGCGATGGGGTTTGCGATGGCCGAAGTCGCGGCGGCGCGTGGGGCCGACGTGGTCCTGGTCAGTGGCCCGGTGCAGCGACCGACGCCCGTGGGTGTTCGCCGCGTCGCCGTACAGACCGCCGACGAGATGCTCTCTGCAATGGAGGCGGAGTTGTCCGACGGCACCGTCGATCTGGTGGCGATGGTCGCAGCGGTCTCCGATCTGGTTTCGTCGCAGCCCGCGTCGCAGAAACTCCCCAAGGAGGACATGACGAAGGCTCTCGCAGCTGGCCTCTTGGTCGAGGGCGTCGATGTGCTCGCCACCCTGACCGCCCGTCACGCCGAGCGGACGCATTTCTTGGGCTTCGGTGCGCAGACCGTCGACTCACCCGAGGACGAGGCTGCGATTCGTGCGGCACTCGTCGACGTCGGGCGGACCAAGCTTCGCAAGAAGGGCGCGGACTCGATCTTCGTCAATCGCGTCGGGGTGCCCGGGGTTGGATTCGGAAGCGAGACCAACACTGGGGTGCTCTTGCTTGGCGGTGGCGACGACGTGCGCGACGCGGGCCCTCCGCGGCCCAAGCCGGAGCTCGCGGGATGGTTGCTCGACCAGCTTGTCTTTGAGGTGGCCGGGGCATGAGCGAAGAACTCGAACTGTTGGCGCGCCAGGTTGCCCTTCGTCTTCGTCGTCTGCAGGGCAGCCACGGCACCCAGTACGTGCGGGTCGGCACAGCGCCTCCCACGGCTGTTGTTTCGAACCAGGCTCAACCGGGTCCTGATGCGCCGCAGACACAGCGGGCACCTCAGACGCAGCCGACACAGCGACAGCGGGCTCCTCAGGCTCAGCATGTACCTCAGGCTCAGCAGGCAACGCGCCCCGCAGCTGCGCCTCCGCGCCCCCCGACGCGCAACCGCGGAAAGTCGATCGACGCCAAGGAGGCTCTACGGAGTCAGGCTGAGAGCTGGAGTGCTGCAACCAAGCTCGAGTACCTCCGGAAGAAGAACGTCGGGAACTGCCAACGCTGTGGGCTGTGCCAAACGCGGAAGAACATCGTGTTTGGTGTCGGCAACGCGGAGACCAAGATCATGTTCGTCGGGGAAGCCCCCGGTGGTGATGAGGACCGGGTCGGAGAACCCTTCGTCGGTCGGGCAGGGCAGTTGCTCGACCGATGGCTCATCGATCTCGGGATGTCTCGAGCGGACGTGTACATCGCCAACGTCCTCAAGTGTCGCCCCCCCGGCAATCGCGATCCTCAACCCGTCGAAGTCGAGCGGTGCTCGCCGTTCCTTCGCGCACAGATTCGTGCGATTCGGCCCGCCGTTGTTGTCGGGCTCGGTCGACATGCCGGCATGCTGTTGTCTCGGCGAGAGGACATGTCCTTGAGGGCCATGCGTGGGGCTCGTCTTGAATACGACGCGACTTCGCCCAAGGAAGCGCCCCGTAGTCTCGTCATGCCTCTGGTGGTGACCTACCATCCGGCGTATGTCCTGCGGCAAAGCGGGGACGCGGAGAAGACCGCAACGGGATTGGTGATGACGGACCTGCGCCGCGCGTTGGACATCGCGCGGCAGAGCGTCCGCGACATGCCGTGACGGCGTGTCAAGTCTTCGACGAATCCCCGCGTCGTTGGTGATGTTGCGGGACGATCTCAGAAGAGATCCTGAAAACTGTTGACGTCGATGGGCCGCCCTTCTAAGTTGGCCACCCCCCGAGGGATGCGGGGGGCAACAGGCGCATGACGAAGGCTGAACTCATCGAGAGAATCGCGCGTTCACGCAACCTGCCGCCCGACATCACCAAGAAGGACATTGCGGCCATCCTCGGCATTGCGTTCGAGGAGCTCGCGACGTACTTCGCGAAGGCGAAGGTCACGCGAACCTCTTCCCCCCGCTTCACGTTTCCGCGATTCGGAACGTTCACAAAGAAGAAGCGACCCGCGCGTCGTGGCGTCAACCCGCGCACGCTCGAACCGATGTTGATCGACGCGTCTTGCACGGTCGACTTCAAGGCGAGCAAAGAGCTTCGCGACCAGATGAACGGCACGGTCGCCAAGACGACCAAGACTACGAAGACGACCCGGCGCTCGGCAGCGAAGACGTCCAAGACGAGCTCTAGGACGACGGCACGAACGGCGACCAAGACCGCGGCCCGAGGCGGCGCGAAGAAGGCGGCGAAGAAAACCTCCAAGACGGGCGTGAAGGCGAAACCGTCGTCCGCCAACAAGCCGCTCGCTCGGACCAAAACCTCCGGGAAGAAGCGGGATGCGAAACTCCCCGCGGCCAAGGTCTCCAAGGTCGCCCCCAGCGGCCGCCGACTCACTCCCCGAGACGAGGATGCTGAGTTGGACGCGCTGATCGACGACGAAAGCTTGTTCGTCGAGTTGCCCGCGACGCGACTCAAGCGCGTACGCCCCGGGCAGTCCGGGGGCCAAACCCCCGGTTCGACCGAGACCGGTTGAGCCCCCTGTTGGGCGCCTCTCGTGCGCGCCTCTCGTTGCGGTGGCGGCAAGACGCGGTTCGACACACGGAGCACCGTGACGCGCCGCAACTGACGGGCTGACAACGCGCGCGTATAGTGCCCGACCTATGTCCGGGACCGATGGATCATGGCGTGACCGCGCGTTTCATGCTCTCGCACGCTGGGGAGTCGAGCGTCCGTGGCGAGTGCTTGGCGTCTTGTTGATCGCACTGGTCGGATTCGCTGCGACGCTCCCGGGTCTGGCGGTCACCACGTCGCGAACCAACATGGTGTCGGACGAGGATCCGCAGCAACGCAGGATGAACGCGTTCTACGATCGCTTCGGGCGTCCGGACTATCCGCTGTTCGTGATCTCGGGCGGGAGTGCCGAGGACCGACGCACGGTCGTCGACACGATCACCACGGTGCTGGAGAAAGACCCAGCGCTGAACGGACGGGTGTTCGGACGTGTGAACCCGCGAGACATCGCGTCGATCCTACTGCTGCAGCAGCCGGCGGCACTGGAGCAGCTCGCGGCAGCACTTCCTCCAGGTCAGGACGGCGGTGCGTTTGTCGAGCAGGGGCTCGAAGGTTGGCTCTCTGGGCTGGCCGCGCAGATCGAGGCGGGACTCGAGGGTGGGGAGGACGATGGAGCGGCGGCCGGTGGAGCGGAGAAGGCCGCGGAGGGCCTCGCCCAACTGGCCCAGCTTGCGCAAACTCTGGAGGCGGTCGCCACGGGAGAGGACCTGATGTCTCGGTTCGAGGGCCAGGCTTCCTTCGAGCAAGACGGGATCGATTCGCGTGGCTACCTCGTAACCTCGGATCGGGAGCACAACCTGTTGGCCATCTACGCGGACGTGCCCAGCGATGAAGGGCGGGTGCTCGCTCCCCTGGTCGAGCAACTCCGAGCCGCACGGGACGAAGCGATGTCGAGCGCGCCGGACGGCGTCACGGCGAAACTGACCGGTCTTCCCGCGCTCGCCGTGGATGAACTCGAAATCGTGGAGCAGGGCCTGGTGATCACGAGCATCGCGGCAACGATCGGGATCTTCGGTCTGTGCCTGCTGTTGTTCCGATCCCTTCGACAGACCATCGTCGCTTTGCTTCCGTTGGCGCCCGGCATCTTGGGCACGCTCGCAGTGGTCCGTCTGCTCTACGACGACCTCAACATCATCACCTCGGGGTTCGTCGCCGTGTTGCTGGGGCTGGGCATCGACTTCTCCGTGCACATCATTGCGCGACGCAACGAGGAGGTTCGGGCGGGCCAGACTCCCGCCGCGGCCATCACGGCGTCGCTGCGTCGCACCGGCCCAGGCATCTTCACAGGCGCGGTGGTGACAGCCGCGGCCTTTCTGACCAACATGACGACCGAATTCACCGCCTACGGCGAACTCGGGGTCGTGACGGCAGCGGGGCTCATCTTGATGGTGGTGATCACGTTCGCAGTGATTCCCCCGTTGCTGATGATCGGTCGCTCCGAAAAAAGCGAGATTCGGGTCGCACCGGAGCCCCCGGGGATCGCGAGCATTCCGGGACTGATTCGCCGCGGCAAGACAGCCCTGCTGGGGAGCGCGGTGGCGTTGGCTGCAGTCGGCGCGGTGACGGTCAGTTCTCTCGACTACAACCCGCGCTACTTCGACTTCCTCCCGGAGACCACCGAGAGCGCGCAGGGCCTCGGTGTGCTGGAGTACGACGCGTTGGCCTCGCCTGTGTTCGCCGCATTTGCTGCGGACGACATCGAAGCGGCTCGGGCCAAAGCCGCAGGGTTGCGGGCGCTGGATAGTGTGGCCGGCGTCCAGACACCCAGCGATCTCTTGCCACCCCTGAGCGAGTCCAGCCTTGGCGCGCTGCGCGGAGGGCTCAAGGGGTTTGGTCGAGCGCCCGATGTTGCCAAGCTCGCCGCGGCACCCGTCGACGCCAAGTCCGTCGCGAGCACGGCCGACGAGATCGCAGACCTGCTCGACGAGGTGCTTTTCGCGTTGCGAGGTGCATCCCTGGAGACGAAGGACGCAGAAGCGGCCAAAGAGGCCTTCTCCCACCTCGCGACGACCGTGCGGGGACTCGATGAGGCGGGCCAGGCTCGTCTCGCCTCGATCAACGTCGAGGCGGCGGGAATCCTGGGGCCCGCACTCGCCACTGCGTCCGCCGTCGTCGAGCGTGGCCACTATGCGCCGGAGGATCTTCCCCCCTTGTTCGCGACGCGCTTCGTCTCCAAGGACGGGAAAGCGGTGGCGTTGTTTGCCGTTCCCTCCGGTCAGTTCTGGGAGGAGGACGTGGCACTCGGGTTCGCTGCCGATGTTCGCGGGGTTGACGAAGACGCGGTGGGCCTTGCCATGGTCCACGTCGAGCACGGCCGCCAGGTTCGCGAAGGGTTCGAGCGGGCGGCCCTGTACGCGGCCGGCATTATCGTGTTGCTGTTGATCGCCGACTTCCGCAGCGTTCGAGATGCTTTGCTCGCGCTGTTTCCGACGGTCGTCGGATGGCTCTGGATGCTGGGCTTGATGCCGTTGTTGGGTCTCGACTTCAACGTGGCCAACATCGTCGCGCTGCCCCTGGTCTTGGGGATCGGGATCGCCTTTGGCGTGCACATGATTCACCGCCTGCGCGAAGACGCAGGGGAGGGCGTGCCAAGCCTCAACGCTGTTGTTCGCGGAACCGGTGGGGCCATCGCGGTGGCCGCGACCACGACGATGGTCGGGTTTGCAGCGCTCACGTTGAGTCCCTATGGCGGCATGGTGAGCCTTGGGGCGACGATGGTGCTCGGGATTGGAGCGTGCCTGGTCGCGACCTTGTTCGTCCTCCCCGCGCTGCTGATCGTGCTGAAGCGTGCCGCTTAAAAGCGTCGCGCCGCAACCCGAGCTGGGATGCGGCGCGAAACGGACTTGCGAATCGGGTGCTTAGTTCGGCGCCTTCATCGTGCTGGAGCCCGACTTGGGCGTGGAGGACTTCGGGTTGGCCTTGACCGTGTTGGAGCCCGACTTCTTCTTGGGGTTGGCCCGCTTGCTCTCCGTGTTGGGGTTGGCCCGCTTGGCCTTGCTCTCCGGGTTTGCACGCACCGCACCGGAGCCGGCCTTGGGGTTGGCCCGCTTGGCACCCGACTTGGGGTTGGCCCGCTTGGCACCCGACTTGGGGTTGGCCCGCTTGGCACCCGACTTGGGGTTGGCTCGGACCGCGTCATTGCCTGCCTTGGGGTTGGCGCGCTTCGGGCTGTTGTCGCTCGGGTTGGCGCGAACCGGAGCCTTGGAGGCCGGAGCCTTGGAGGCCGGAGCCTTGGACGATGGCGCCGTCGAGGCGCGCTCGGAGGATGGTGCCGTGGAAGCCCGGGACTTGGACGCCGGAGCTTTCGAGGCCGGGGCCTTGGAGCGGGGGGCGCTGCTGCTGCTGCTGCCGGCGTGAAAGGAACAACCGCCCAGCGCCATTGCGAAGATGGCGACCATGGAGGCGGGGCTGAGCGTGCGTTGAATGAGCTTCATGATGTGTAGTCGTCCCTCTGAGTTGCCGTGAGACGGCCGGCGCAGAATCCCTATTCATGGTCGCGCTGCCAAGCCTGTCAACCCGGCCTCCGAGCATCCCGGCATCGGGGAGTGTCTTGGGTTACCGGACCTAGAGTCAGAGGACCCCTGAATCGAACTGGGGGCCTTGGACCCCTGTTGCGTGTTTCCCGCGGACCGTTGTTCCGGCCAGTCGGAACGACGTTGCAGGGGCCTCTGTTATTTTTGTTGGACGAGTGTTGGGGCGCAGCGCGTATTTTGTCGGTGCGTCGGGGCATTGTGCCCCGGGCGCCAACGCAAGGATTGTTCAGTGACCCGACAAAGAAGTGACGAGTGGAGAAAACAGCAGATCCGAGCCGCCGCGACTCGGTGCTTCGTGCGACGTGGCTTTGCCGCAACGCGGCTCTTGGACATCGCCCGTGAAGCTGGCCTGAGCAAAGGTGGCGTCTACTTTCACTATCGGGCCAAGGAGGCACTCTTCCACGACATTCTGGAGAGCCAGCTCAAGACGCTAGAAGCCCGCTGGTCGTTTGAACCAGTGGCCGACCAACCAGCGGACCACACGCTGTCGAGGCTGTTGGTGGCCCATCTCAGGACGGTTGAGGACGAGCCCGACGAGACCCGTCTTGCTCACCTCCTGCTTTCGATGGCGCCGCAAGATCCCACGTTCCGCGAGTCGCTCGACAAAGCGTTCCGCGTGATGCGTGCGTTGTACGAGGGCGTTATCGCCCGAGGCATGAAGGAAGGCGTGTTCACTCAGGGGAACGCTGAGCATCTCTCGCACTGCGTCCTTGCCCTGGTCCAGGGCCTCGCGAACCAGAGCGCGACCCATGCGGAGGGCAAGCTCCCGATCCGCGCCGAGGATGCCGCACAAACGATCCTCACGATGCTGGGCGGGACGATGCCCGCGACGGCCGTGGCCACCGAAACGGTGACCGCCGAGCCAACGCCGACGCCTCCGAGCCTCTAGGTCTCACTCGGACTCGGCAGGTCTCAAGGCCTTGCGAACAATCGAACGCCTGCAAGCCCGGCGAAGCTCCGACCTCGGTCGCGCTCGTCGGGCTTGTTCGTGGTTTCGACGGGGTCGATGGATGCAGCCCGGTAGGTGCTGACTTCGACGCGCGCCTCGGGGAGGAGCTGGCGAAGGGTGCTGAGGACGGCGCCCCCGCTGGGTCGACCCTGCGGGTGGTCCTGCGTGCACTTGCGTGCGAGGGCCGAGTGGCGGGCGTGGATCAGATCCTCGAGGCAGTCGCGGTCGCGGTCTTCGAGGGCTTGGGCCCCGGCGTCGTCCAGGGCCGGGCGTCCGTAGGCGACGCCGCCATGGCTCAATTCGGCACTTCCCCACAAAAGCACGCGTTTCCCAAGAAGCAGCTGTTCGAGCGCATCGATGAACCGCTCTGCGGCCTCGGTGTCGCGCGCCCGAAGGACCCCAGCGCCGCACAGCACGGGAACGATCGGCGGGACTGCGTCGCCGTACAGGGCGCGCAGGGTGACCGCCGACAGCTCGATGCTGTGTGCACTCCGATGGCGGACCTCTTCGCGAAACGCCCACTCGAGACGTTGATCGAGCCCCTCGAGAAGCTCCATATGCGCGGGGACGGGACCCAGCGGCGTCTCGAACCCTCGGCATGCGGCGGCAAACGGGAGCAGTCCCGGACCGTGGTCGGTCCCGAGAATGACAACGCAGTCCAGCGCCTCGGCGGGCGGTAGACCGACGAGGGTTTGAGCGAGGACGTCTCCGACCAGATCCAACGGGCCGTGCGGGACCATGACCCCGACAACTTGGCTGTTGTCGTCGGTCCGGGGCTCGGGACCGAGGACTCCCGCGAATGCGCCCGCGAGCTCGGTCGGGTCTTCCGGATACAAGACCCCCGCGAACCGAGGCCGTCGGGGATCCTCCTCCAGAAACTCGGCGTGGAGGTCCGCCCACTGGTCTCTAAATCGGTCGTCGTCCAGCCAGCCCTCTTCGGCGAGGCTGTCGACGAACGCAGCGAGTTCGTCGGCAGGCAGGTCGAGCACGCCTCGCATACTCAGAGATTGGCGTACCTGGAGCACCGTCCGCGTGCCGTCGAGGAGGTCGAGGACCGGGGCGAACTCAGCGTCGAGGGCGAAGCTCTCTGCAACGCCCATGGGATCGCGCAGGATGAGCACGCGTTCTCCCTCCAGGATTTGCTCAACTCGTTCGATTCGACGGAGCTTCGGCTTGGCCACGGACCGACTCGAGGGGCTATCGTCGGGGAGTTCCTTGGTGTCCTTCGCCATCGCAACTTGGCTCGCCTTCGCGCCGCCCGGTCCCTCGGCCCGGGTCGGTTTGGCGTGGCACGAGCAGGCTACGGTGGAACCGGCGGACCAGCAACGGGTGGCTCGCGCGATCGGCAACGCGGTGGGCGTGCCGCCCGAGCAGGTCCTACAGGACGCGATCGTCGAGGCCCGCCGACTCGATTCCTACCGGCTCCCCTCGGATGCGGCTCGCGAGATCTCGGACTTGCAGGCGCGGGTGGACCTCGCCGCGGCGCAGTTTCGGGCCGGCGACCCGCAGGCCGCGGCGTCGCAGGCCGATGTGGTGCTGGACCGTCTGCGGCAGCGGCCGGGGTTGCCCATGGCGTCGTCGATGGCGTGGCAACTCCATGTCCTTCACGGCCGCATCGCCTGGACGCTGGCCGACGACGAACGGACCGAGTCCGCGTGGCGGGCCGCGATCGCGGTCGACCCCGATGCGATGCTCTCGGGCCGAGAAGTCCCGCCCGATGTCATCGCCTCGTACGAAGCGGTGCGTACGCAAGTTCTCGCGCACCGCGACGTTTGGCGGTCGCCGACGTTCGAGGGGTTCTCCGAGAGCGGCGCGCAGATCGAGATCGACGGGATCGACGGGATGAGACCGGTTCCGCCCGGCGAGCACTTCGTCGTGGTGCATTGGCCTGGCGCGGTCTCGCAGTCCGCCGTGTTCGACGGTGGATCGATCGTGCTGGAGGTTCCTGAGGTCACGCTTCCTGCGGGATTGCCCAGGACTCAAGCGGAGGCGGAGCAGATCTGCGATCGGCTGGAACTCGACGTCTTGGTACTTGCTCGGGTCAGGGAAGGACGGATCGGAGTTCAGGCGTACGCGTGTGGCGGGGACTTCGGCGTCCCTTGGTATTCGGAGTCACGCTCGGACGGACCCGAAGCGCTCGTCTCGCTGCAGGATGCGAGTTGGGATCCGCAGAGCTTCGACAAGAAGCGTGGGGTCTTGCTGGACGCCGCACCGTGGCCGGAGCCGGTTCCTGAGCCCGTGCCCACGCTCGAGCCGCGAGTGGCTCGGCGCAATCCCCCCTCGGTGGGGGACGATACGAGGCCGGCGAAACCCTGGTTCCGTCGGGCCTGGATCTGGGTGGTCGTCGGCGGTGTGGTTGCCGGTGCGGTGACCACCGGGGTGGTGCTTGGAACCCGAGATACGCCGTCGTCCGTCGTGGTGACAGACGACTTCTTGCGGCCTTGAGCCGGGCTCTCGGAGCCCACGCACAGCTCCGCGTCGAGGAGTGTCCCTAGCCGCGGGCGTCGACCCGAGAGGTCTTGCCGGGCTCAATCGTCACGGTCTGCCGATACAACGTTCGCGCGGGGGTGCAGACATCGGGGACACAGCGGACCTCGACCTTATGGCGTCCACTGGGCACCGAGAGCCGCCGCGTTGGCGTGCTGCCGACCTTCTTGCCGTCGACGAGGACCTCGGCCCATGCCACGGCCGGGGCGACCACGCGTAGGCCACCGGGCTCCCGGACCTTGATGGGGGGAGTTTCGAGGCTCACGTGAAGCGCCTGGTCGGTGACGTCTGCGGCCGCGAGCGTCAGGGTTTTGGGCGTGCGTCCCCGAGCCGAAATGTGGAGCTCCACCGTGCCCTCGTCGGGGAGGGTGATGAGGTGGGGGGACGTGCCCGCGAGCTCCCGGCCATCGACCTTGATCGTTGCGGTTGCGGGGATGACCTCGAGGCGCTGCTGAACGTGTACCGCCGGAGCCGTGGTCGACGATGGCGGGGTGGCGGTCTCGTTCGCCGGTCGCGTGGCAGGGTCCGCCGCGGCCTGGGTGGCCACCGCCTGTCGCTCGGCTTGTGGCGGACGCACCGGAGGATCGTCCTCAGACCGAGCATCGGTTCGCCCGATGGCAAACGCGGCGAGTCCAATCGCGAGCGCTCCGAGAATCATGGCGAGCGAGGAGACGCGGAACCCTCCCTTCGGCTCTTGTGAAGGGGGCGGGTCCGCGGCCGTCGCGAGGCCAACGGTGGACGTGGCGGAGACCTCGGAGCCGACCGCACCGGATGCATGGGAGTCGGCGGGCGTGAGCGCATCGGCCACGCTCGCGGGGTCCACCGGAGGTTGCCCGAGCGCCGGTGTTTGGGCGGGGTCGGCGGGGAGCAGGGACGACGCTTCGATGCCGGTGACCGCGGTCAACCTTGTCGCGTACGTCTCGCTCGGTCCATCGAGGACGGGACCCTCGCCGGACTCACCGTTGCCGGTTTCCTCTCCGCGGCGCCAGCCCTTGGGAAACAGCTTGGTGATGGTTCGCCCCAACGCCGCGTCGTCGAAGGTGCCGGCGTGGTTGGCGAACGAGCCGCGCAGGGCAGCGTTCATCTCCGACGCGTCTTTGAAGCGGGCATCGGGGTCGATCGCGAGCGCCCGCTCCAGCGGCCCCCGGACATCGTCGGGAACCGCGGTGAGGTCGGGGGTTACCCACACGCCCTCGGTAGGGAAGGCGCGAGCATGGGTGCATAACTCGTAGAGCATGCAGCCGGCCGAGAACACGTCTGCACGGGGGTCGGCGGCGTCGCCCCGGGCTTGCTCGGGGGCCATGTAGCCGATCGAACCCGCTCGGACTCCCGCCTGGTGGCGAGCCGGGGCTGCGATGCCGAAGTCCACGATTCGGACCTGGCCGCTCCGCGCGATGAGCACGTTTCGGGGGGTGATGTCGCGGTGCACCACCGCCGGTCGCCCCGGCTCTTCGCGGTGCGCATACGAGAGCCCCGCGAGCACCCCGCGGATCACGTGCAGGCCCGCGGCGATGTTGGGCGGCTTCCCCTGCGACTCGGTGGCTTCGAGGAGCTGGGCGACGGACGGGCCGTCGACATAGCCCATCGCGATGTAGAAGGTGTCAGCCGTACGACCGAGCTCGTAGGCCGGCACGATGTTTCCGTGGGACAGGGCGACGGCGGTCTTCGCCTCTGCCGCAAACATCTCGATGAACCGGGGTTTCGCGGCCAGTTCGGGGAGAATCGTCTTGATGACGAGGTCTCGCTCGAATCCGAGTTCCCCGACGAGTCGGGCCAGATAGACCTCCCCCATGCCGCCACGCGCGATCCTGCGATGGAGGCGGTACTTGCCGAACTCGCGCCCCAGGGGCTCTCGAGCGGGCTCAGCTGTCGCCAGGCCACCGTCCGCGTCGAGTCTCGACACCGTGCGCCATGATAACATGACGAAACGATGAGCGCGTCGAGTGCAGGTGGCCGATCTGCCGGCCACAGTGGCGCCTGGGCGGTGACTGCGGCCCTTTCTGGGCTGCTTGTCGCGGGGTGTGCCGAAGGGCACGAGGCTGTTCTCACGCCCCTGTGGGGATGCGGCCTGGAGGGAGAAGTGCTCACGACTGTGCGGGTGCGCGCGCGCGGTGACCTGCCGGCCGCCGAGGCGGAGTCCGTGCTGCTCGATGGTGGGGAGACCTCCCTCGATGAACTCCCGCCCGGCGTCGACGCGGTGACCGTCGAGGGGTTGTTTGGGGAATCGGTGGTGCTCGCCGTCGGTCGGACGCCGCGGCTCCCCCAAGACGGGACCCAGCCGGTGTATTTCTCGCCCCCGGACCAACTCTGCCCCGTGCAGAGTGCGCTCGAGCCCCGCGATCGCGCTGCGATGGCGGTCGCGCTGTCGGGCGTCGTGCTGGCCGTTGGCGGGGAAGGAGCGCAGGGGCAGCTCCTCGACGAGATCGTACTCCTCCGCGACGACACGACCGATGTGACCATCGTGGAGGCTGTGCTGCCCGAGCCCACTGTGGGTCACACCCTGACAGCGATCGGGGACAGCTCCTTCGTCATGGTCGGTGGTGCAAGCGCCGACTCGATCCCCTCGGGGGACGTCATGCGGCTCGCGGCCGATCGGGATGCGATGTCCGTCAAGGTCGGTCCCTCGGTCCTCGCGGCAGTCGATGGCGTGCCGGCCAGTCCTCGCGCATTCCACGGGGCGGTTTCGCTCCCGGGCGGCCGCGTTCTGGTTCAGGGGGGCTGCGGGCATGTCGAGCGCGGTGCTTGCGTGCCGTCGGAGGCGAGCGTGCTGCGCTCGGGCTATTACGTGGAGGAGGGGGGCGGGACGTTCCGTTTTTCACCCGCACCGGCGTTGCTGCACGCGCGCTACGGCCACACCCTGCTCGCCGCGCGAGACGGGGTGGTGTTCGCCATCGGGGGTCGAGGCGACGATGCCGAAGGACTGCGCGACATCGAAATGCTCCTCCCGGGAACGCCAGGGTGGACGCCGTACGGGCCGGCGCTGTTCGAGGCGCTGGGTGAACAGGAGATCGTTGGCGCAGCCCTCATCGAAGGGGGATTGGTCATGTTGGTGGTTGAGGACGGCACGATGTGGCGTGTGGACCAGAACCATGTCGAGCCCCTCGCGGGTTGGTGTGACGAGCCGACGGACCCGTGCTTCCTCCCGGTGCCGGAGGAGTCCATGCGACGGACGATGGTCGGCCTTTGGGGGGAACGCGTTCTCGTTGATCGGTTCGTGCTGCACGCGGGCATCCTCGGGCGAACCGGGGCCAATGCGGTGGATCTCTCCGCGGTGAAGCCTGGTCGGACGTTCCAGCCTCCGGGGCCGCGGGTCGGGGCGTCGATGGTGGCGCTCGCCGACGGCACGGTGCTGGCGGTCGGGGGACGCGTGCCTGCCTCGGGGTCACTGGCCGTCCCCGTGGTCACCCGCTTTCGGCCGCTTCTCGACGGTCCCGACGAGGGTACGCCGGATGTGTCTGCACCCGACAGTGGTGCCCTGGTGTTGCACGATCGCTCCGGGGTCCAAACCGATGCGGACGTCCGGATCAGCTCGGCCGTGCAGACGCAAACCCTGCTGCTTGAGCCCGACCCGGAGCGGAACACCGACTTCGCCTCCACGTGGGTGCACTTCCGAGGGTTCCGGAGTCGTCGTTTCGTGTTTGAAGGCGCCTACGAAGCGCTCAACGGGACCCCGTCATTGCACGTTGTGTTCTCGCGAGGTGCGATCGCCCGGACCGAACTCGCGCTCGACACCGACGCGGTGCGGCTTCTCGTTCGTGAGGCGGACGGGACCGCCGTCGAGGTCACGTGCGCGGACGAAGGCGTGAACTTCGCGGGCGTCGGTCACAACGTGAGTGTGGTGGTCTCTCCACGTGCGATCGACGTTCGTGTCGATGGCGATGCGTTTGCCCGGTGTCCGTGGGCCGGGGCGGAGACGGTGGCGGTCGGTCTGGGTGCGGTCGGGGCGGGCACGCTGCGCGCCAATGGGCTGCGACTCAGTCGGGACTGACCCCGGATCCGGGGACCAGGCGTCGGGTACCATCGGGCGATGGTCGAGGCCCCCGATCCCGAGACGTTCGCTGCTGCTACCGCGGCGTTTGCTGACTTGATCAACGCCGGGCGCCGGCATGCGAACGCCGAGTCTCTAAAGGCAGCCCATGAGGCGTACGCCCAAGCGATCCGGATGTTTCCGTTGCACCCGCAGGGCTACCTCGAGCGTGGGAGTGTTCGCGCCATTCTCGGGAACATGACGGGGGCCGTCGACGATCTCGGGATTGCGATTGCGCTCGCGGAGCCCGATGAGGACATGCTCCGTGCGCACTTCAACCGCGGCTCGGCGCTGCTGGAGATCCGAGAGTCGCCGGCCGCAGTCGTGCACTTGGAGATCTCGGCTGCTGCGGGGGTCCAGGACGCGAAGGGGTTGCTTGCTCGGGCGCAGTCCGAGCAAGCACGTGAGCGTGACGCTTCGGCCAACGCGGCGCAGGCGTACTGTGCTCGCGGGTTCGAACTCCTGCCGAGGACGCCGCTCGTCGCCCTCGCGTGTTTCGAAGACGCGCGCCGTCTGGACCCGAGCTTGTTGTGGGCCGTGCATGGAGCCGGCCAGGCCAACGGCGCGATTGGGCGACCCCATCACGCTCGCAACACGTTCGGCGAGGTTCTCGAGCGGGGTGCGCAGGGGGGGATGCGGGCCGAGGCGCTGTTCAACCGGGCGGCGCTGTTGCCCGCGGACGCCGGGCAGGCCGACCGCGAGCAGGCCCGCGGCGATCTCGAGGCATGTTTGGACATGGCCGAGGACCCCACGGTCGAGTTTCCGCCGACCGCGGATCCGATTCAGGCGGATGCGATGCGGGACGCGATCCGGGCCAAGCTCGCGGCGGTCTCGGATCTGGGAGCCGCGCCGTCGCGTTAGCCCAAAGCTCGCGACCAACCTTGGTCAAGACGCTGCGGCCCGATCAAGCCGTGTTAGTCCGCGCAGGGGTTCGCGTCCCCGCGGTGGTGCGTTCGTAGGGTGTCCGCGGCTGCGCGTGCCACCGGCCCCGTGAGCTCAACGTAGGCGCACAGCGTCTCATCCATCTTGGGATCACTGGCTGGCGCATGGCGCAAGGCTGCCGCGAGGCGTCGCGCGAGGGCGGCTTCGGGGCGGCTGCGGAGCAGATTGACGACCGGTTTGGTCTCGCCGAGTCGGGCCAGCTGGCGTGCCGCTTCCGCGCGGAGTTCGATGTCCCCATCGGCGTTGACCAAGATCGAGCGAAGCGCCTTCTTCGCGGGGGCGGACGCACACCGACCGAGCCCGGAGATGGCCGCTCGGGCCGTCGCGCGATCCGTGTCCCCACCATCGCCCGTGGCACGACCCCGACCGGAAAGAAGCTCGATGGTGCTGTCTGCACATGGCGCCGAAACCCGCTCGAGCGCCGCTTGTCGAACTTGCGGCCAGGGGTTCTGCAGCGCCGTCGGCAGCCAGACATGCGCCTGGTCGAGGGGAGCGTGTTCGTATCCAAGGCTCGCGAGCCTTGGCGCGTCGGAATCGCGGAGGGCGAAGCTGGTCGACAGCGCTCCGGCATCTGCTTTGGGCAACCCCTGCACCGACAGCCAACCGAGAATCTCGCCTTGCTGGGAGCCCGTTGTGGCGGCGTGTAGCTGCGCTTGCGCCAACGCGCGAAGCGGCGCCGTCGTTTGATCTGCATCAAGCGCCCCCAGGCCGCGGACTGCGGCCACGCGGGCACCGAACCGAGCTTCAGGGTTGGTGGCGACGTCGCTCAATCTGCGGACGAGCGCCCCGTCATCCTTCCCGACCCGCGCGCGGAACCGGAGGAGCGCGGGCAGACGCGCGGCTTCTTGGTCGTTCGGGGGGTTGCCGAGGGCGGCATCCAGGGCGGCATCGGTCGCGGTGATGACGGACTGGGCGGCGGCGGGGTCCCGCTTGGCGCGGTCGGCCAAGGTTCGTCGGAGCTCGCGTTCCAACTCAGCCTGGCCGCGCCCCACCAAGACCACCATCTCTCCCGCCCGGTCCGCCGGTTGCAAGCCGACCCAATCGGTCAGCAGGGCAGCGCGCAGCTCGGGCGGAAGCGCATCGTCTCCGACGAGTTCTTGAAGGTGCGCCGTCGCGCGCGGGCCTTGCTCGAGCAACAACACGCGCCACGGATGCGCGACCTCCAGTAGGGCCGCCCCAGGATCCGCGTTGACCACCGCGCGTCGCAGGGCCTTTGCGAACCGCGGAAGGTCCTCAGGGCGGTGCAGCTCGGCGAGGACTCCAAGGAGCCTGCGCTGCTCGGAGGGGCCGGGGGCGGGGACCGCGTCGATGCGGGCCCTCAAGGCAGGGGCGGCCACTTCGGGGTTCGACTCCAGGCGGGCGCGGGCCTGGAGGTAGGCCTTCGAGCTGTCCGAGACGATCGTCTCGACGTCAGCCTGCGCTTGCGTTTGTGCGTACGTCGGTTCGGCAAGCGCCGCCGATTCGGTCGGAGCGGCGACGTTCAGCAATGCCCAGAGCGCCCAGCAGTTCATCGCGGAGACGATAACAAGCCCGGGGCGCAAGGCCGCGGATCTTCGTGACCAGGCTTGTGTTGCGCCCACCGCGGGTCCACAGTCGCCCGGCCATGGGTCCCGAGGCCTTCGACTTTGCGCTGCCGACCGAGCAGATCGCCCACGCTCCCGCGCCGCAGCGCACCGCATCCCGGATGCTGGTTCTTGGGGATCCACCCCGGCACCTCCACGTCCGCGACCTGCCCGCGCAGCTTCCCGCCGATGCCCTGATGGTGGTCAACACCTCGAAGGTGGTCCCCGCCCGGATGCACGGCGTTCGGTCGGACGGTCGGAGCTTCGAGCTGCTGTTGTCCGCCCCCGGTCCCGGGCAAGGGGAGGGGGCCGCCGTCAAAGCGTGGGTGCGCCGTGCAAAAAAACTCAAGCCCGGCGAGGTGTTGGTGGTGGGCGAGGACGCGTTGCGGTTGGAGTACGTCGGTCCCGACACCCTCGACCCGCGCGCCCGGGTGTTCAACGTGGTGCACGGCGAGGTGCTCGCGGCCTGCAAAGCCGCCGGAGAGGTTCCGCTTCCTCCGTACATCGAGCGGCCCGAAGGCCCGTCCCCCGAGGACCGAGACCGCTACCAGACGGTGTTTGCGTCCGCCGAGGGCTCGGTCGCGGCGCCGACGGCTGGGTTGCATCTGGACGAAGCCATGGTCGCCGCTCTCGACCCTGCGCACGTCACCCTGCACGTGGGTCCGGGAACCTTCCTGCCCATGGAAGCCCCAGATGTTCGAGACCACCGGGTGGGTGCGGAGCGGTACGCGATCGATGCCCACAACGCCGCACGCATCCAAGCTGCACGTGAGGCCGGGCGCCCGATCGTCGCGGTGGGCACGACGGCGACACGAACGCTGGAAGCCCTCGGCCAAGGGGGGCGTCCGATTGTTGCCGGCGAGTCGCAGACCGACCTGATGATCACGCCCGGCCACGAGTTTCAGGTGGTCACCCACTTGTTGACCAACTTCCACCTCCCGCGCAGCAGCCTCTTGATGCTCGTGTGCAGCCTCGGGGGCCGCGAGCGGGTGTTGGCCGCCTATGAAGAGGCCGTTCGGGAGGGCTACCGATTTTACAGCTATGGGGACTGCATGCTCGTGTGTCCCTCGCAGGCAGGTTCATGACCGATACGCACGTTAACCACGACACGCTTCCCCATCCTCGAGAGGTGCTCGATGCTCCGAGTCCGGTCGAGGACGCTCCGGTCGGCTCGTTCTTCGAGGTTGCACGCAGCGGGGATGCGCGCAGCGGAGTGCTGTTCACCGCGCACGGACCCGTGCAGACCCCGGTGTTCATGCCCGTCGGGACCTACGGGGCGGTCAAGGGGTTGACCCCCCGCGACCTCAAGGACTCGGGCGCGCAGATCGTGCTTGGCAACGCCTACCACCTCTCGCATCGGCCCGGGCCGGACCTGGTCGATGCCCACGGGGGCTTGCACGGGTTCATGGGGTGGGACCACGGCATCCTGACCGACAGCGGGGGCTATCAGGTCTTCAGCCTCCGGGGTCTGCAGAAGATCGATGACACGGGTGTCGACTACCGAACCCACTTCGATGGCTCGAAACACCGGATGACGCCACGCAGCGTGCTCGAGGTGGAGGCCAAGCTGGGCTCGGACATCTGCATGATCCTCGACCATTGTCCGCCCGGTGACGCGGACCGACGCGCGATGCGTGCGGCGATGGATCGGACCACCCGCTGGGCCCGCGAGGCGGCCGAGCTACGAGACCAGATCCTGGCCCCTTCGCAGATGTGCTTTGGCATCGTGCAGGGGGGGACCGACCTCGAACTCCGCGAGGAACACTTGGCCCAGATCTCCGAGCTTGGCTTCTCGGGTCTCGCGCTCGGGGGTCTCTCCGTCGGGGAGCCGACCCCTGCGATGCATGCGACGATGGCTGCGGTCGCGCCCCTAATGCCGACCGACAAGCCGCGGTACGTCATGGGCATTGGCACGCCGCCGGACCTGGTTGCCGCGGTGCGCAGCGGTGTCGACATGTTCGACTGCGTCATGCCCACCCGCCACGCCCGCAACGGTCAGTTGTTCACGTGGCAGGGGCGCATGAACATCCGCCGGGCGGAACACAAGGACGACCTTCGGCCGGTGGACGAGCGCTGTGCGTGCGAGTGCTGCAGGACCACAAGCCGGGCGTACTTGCGACACCTGCACCGCATGCACGACCCGCTGTACGGCCGGCTGTCGACGATTCACAACCTGTTTTTCTACGCGCAGTTGATCGCGTTGCTTCGTGAGGCCCTCCGCTCGGGGACCTTCGAGGCCGCCGTGGCCTCGCTGCAACCGATGCTCGACGCCTACGGACCGGTCGAGTCTGGCTGACTCGTCCGCACGCACGCTGCCGCCACGTCTGCTTCGAACGTCCACCCTGGCGGCCCGCCGCGGAGTCGCTCGGCCGCCGGGTGCAGGCCGGCGCGGTCGACCGGGGCGAGTCGACGCGGGCCAACGAACCGGGGGACCGCTGTCGCACCACGCGAAACGGAGGGAGTGGGGCGACGAGGTCCCCGAGATCTATCCGGTCCGGGTTTCGCTGCGACGTTCGCGCAGCGCGGACGCCGTTGGAGATGCCCGAGGGGATTGCGGCTCCGTGCCTGCCGCCGGGCAGGGGCTGCGTGCGCGGGGTTGTCGCGTCGCCACGAGCTCGAAAGGCTGTTGTAGTCTTGTCGACGTCCTCCGATGGGCCATGCCTACCACTGCCTCCTGCGGGTCTCGGCCTGGCGCTTGGACCTCGACTGATCCGACTTCACCGGCCTCGGCGGCTCGTGGGAGACCGAGGAATCCGAGGCCTGCGTCGATCTCGCGGTCGAGGCTCGTCCTGTACCGCTGCTCTGGGGTCCGTGGAACGGCTGCGCGGGCCGGGGCAAACCGCCGGGCGGCGCAATTCGGTCCCGGCCCGTGCGAAAACGACTGCGCGTTCTCGAAAGAGAAGTGATCTCAAAAGCTTGGCGAGATCCGGGCGGCGTTTCACGCCTTGACCGCGCAAACGCCCCTCTGCTACTTCCCGGCGGCTGCGCGCCGGCGCCCGTCAGATGGGCGGGCACGCTCGCTTAGTCTCCGGGACACGCCATGACCACTTCCATCATCAACCTCGCTGCTGGGCTCGACGGCACCATGCCCGCGCTGCTCGCTGAAGGCGGCCCGCCCAGCTTCCTGGGGAACCCGATGTTCATGATGGTGATCATGTTCGGCATCATCTACTTCATGGTCCTGCGGCCCATGAGCAAGCAGGAGAAGGACCGCAAGTCGCGGGTCGAGACCCTGAAAAAGGGCGATCAAGTGGTCCTGAGCGGCGGCATTCTGGGCCGGATCTCGAGCATCGACGACACCATCGCGATGGTCGAGGTCGCGGATCGCGTCAAGATCCGGGTCCTCAAGAAAGACATCTCCGATACCCACTCGGCCGTCATGGAAAAAGACGCCAAGGACGCCAAAGAGAGCAAGGGTAAGGACAAGGACAAAGGCGATAGCAAGGACGCAAAGTCGGCCAGCTAGGCCGGGTTTCGCCAAGCAAGGATATTTCCCATGCGTAGGTTTCTGAAGCTCAAGGCCCTCGGCCTGCTGCTGCTGGTCGTCGCTGCGACGCTGGCGGTGCTGCCGTCGGTCGTTCCCAACGCGCAGGAGCGGTTGCCCTCGTGGATCACCTCCACGTTCACCCGCACCTTCAAGCTCGGCCTGGACCTCCAGGGCGGCCTCCACCTCGAGTACTCCGTAGGCGTTGATGAGGCGCTCGAGAACAAGCTCGATGGCATCGCGGCCGAACTCGAGGCGTCTTTCGCCGAGAAGAAGGACATTCGCCCCAAGGTCGAGCGAGTCGGCACCGACACGTTGCTCATTCGGTTCGACGAGCCCGGCCAGGTCGCGTTGGCGACCGACGATGTCATGGGTCCGGTGTACGGCCTGCTCGAGCGCGCCGATGCGCCCGACGACGGCGTCCCGAGTGAGGCCGACGGCGTCATCACGCTGAAAATGCCCGAGGCTGTGCTCACCGAGACCCGAGCGCAGACCGTCGGTACGGCACTCGAGACCGTGCGCAAGCGAGTCGACGCGATGGGCGTCGCTGAGCCGAACATCTACCCGAAAAACCGCCAAATCGTCGTCGAGCTTCCGGGTCTGTCGGACACCAGCACCGAGGCGCTCGCCGCCTCCTCGCAAGCCAGCGACCGCATTCGTGAGGTGTTGGCCGCCGGGGGCGCGCAGCAGGTGATGGTCAGTGAAGTCCGAGGCAACCCGTGGGCCTTCAAGATCACACTGCCCGACAGCAACTCCCGAGACGCGCTCAACGCTGCGTTTGCCGACAAAATGACCGAGGCGTTGGTCATCGTCGACGACCGCCTTCCGTTCGAGCTTCAGATTCTCGAAGACGACCCCGCGGTGCAGGCAGACGTCGCCAGCGACGTGCTGACGCTGACCGAGGCCGCACAAGAGTCGGTGCTCGAAGACAGCAGTGACTTCCGTCGCCTCCTGAAGATCATCGAGCGACAAGCGGTGCTCACCATGCACCTCGTCGACGACGAGCGACCCTTCCGCGAGACGGGCAAGCCCTATCTCAAGGCGCTGTTCGATGCCCACTACGTCACCGAGGGGATGGGCATCTCCGTGAACGTCGAGCGCGACTACGGTCGCGACAACGGCGTGACGGTCAAAGAGCCCTACGCCTTCTTCGCGAAGGACAAGAAGACGCTACAAAACTTCTTCGCCGGGCTGCCGCCGCAGTGGCGCCTGCCGCCCGATCGCACGGTCTACTTCGGCCCCACACCGATCGTGACTCGCAGAGGTGAGGAAGCCGAGATCCTGTACCGGACCTACATCCTGCACACGCGGGCTGGCGTCACGGGCGACAAGATCAACAACGCAAGCGTGCAGCCCGACCCTCAGACGGGTCAGCCGCAGGTCGCCGTCCAGCTCAACCGACAGGGCGCCAACCAGATGGAGGACCTCTCGGGCAACAACATCGGTCGCAAAATGGCCATCGTCCTCGATGATGAGGTCCGCTCCGACCCGATCTTCAACGACCGCCTCAGCGGCAACTTCGTCATCACCTTGGGGGCAAGCCCCGGCAAGACGGTCCGCGAAGAGGCCAACGACCTGGTCAAGGTGCTCAAGTCCGGCTCGCTGCCGGCCCGCCTGCAAAAAGAGTTCGAGATCCGCGTCGGTGCTGACCTCGGCAAGGAGTCCGTCGAGCAAGGCTTCCTCGCCTTCGTCGTCGGCCTCGTCGCCGTCATCATCTTCATGTTGTTCTACTACCGAGGCTCAGGACTCATCGCGGTGTTCGCCTTGGTGCTCAACATGGTGCTCATCCTGGCCGCGATGGCGTTCTTCGGCGCCACGCTGACCTTGCCTGGGATCGCCGGGGTGGTGCTGACCATCGGCATGGCGGTCGATGCCAACGTCATCGTGTTCGAGAGGATTCGGGAGTACGTCCGCGAAGGCTTTACCGCTCGCGCGGCGATCGAGTCCGGCTACGACCGCGCGTTCACGACGATTCTCGACGCACAGCTCACCACGGCCATCGCTGGCTTGGTGCTGTACCAGTACGGCTCGGGTCCGATTCAGGGCTTCGCAGTGACGCTGATGATCGGAATCGCAACGTCCATCTTCACGGGTGTCTGGTGCAGCCGCCTGTTCTTCGACTTCCAGTCGAACCGCCGCGGTTTCGACCGGGTGTCCATCTAAGGGGAGGGGAATCAGACGATGTCCGACTCCAAGAAACAGAAGTTCTTTGAACTCATCCCCTCGGGGACCGAGATCGCGTTCATCGCGAACCGTTGGCGCTACATCACGATCTCCATCGTGCTGGTGCTCGCGTCCTTCGCAGCCATGGCCTACAACCAGGCCTCCAAGGGCTCGATTCTCAACTTCGGGATCGACTTTGCCGGGGGCTCCCAGGTTCGCCTGCGCTTCGAGGCCGACAAGGACCCCGGCGTGGACGCCATTCGAGACGCCCTCGAAGAGGGGGGCTACGAGAGCAGCTCGGTCGTCACCGTGCCCGACTCGGAGCATGAGGTCCTCGTCCGGGTCAAGGAGACCCTGTCGATCGATGAAGCCAAGGTCGAGGCCTGCAAGGCTGCCGTGCAGACCGTGCTTCGTGTCGATGGCACCGGGGACACCGAACTGCTCAGCTTCAACCACCCCCCGGGGGGCTCGAAGCTGTTCTTCGGATACGACGCCGAGCCCAACTACAAAGACCTGGAGAACAAGGTCAACGATGCGGGCTGCCAGGGCACCGCGGACAAGGGCTTCGGCGCGAAGGAGGGCGAGAGCCCGGCCGAGTTCGCGCTCATCGGCGTGGGTTCGAAGATTCGAAAAGAGTTCGACGAGAAGTTTGGCACCGGAGCGGTGGCCGAAATCGTGCGCTCGGAGACGGTGGGCGCCAAGGTCGGCGGCCAGCTGAAAGAAGATGGCGCCAAGTCGATGCTCTACGCCATCGGCTTCATCTTCCTGTTCGTCATGATTCGCTTCGACCTTCGGTTCGCACCGGGGGGCATCGTCGCGCTGACCCACGACGCCATCCTCGTGATCGGGGCGTTCGCCATCACGGGCAAGGAGTTCAACCTCCAGACCATCGCGGCGATTCTCACCGTCATCGGTTACTCGATCAACGACACCATCGTGGTGTTCGACCGGGTCCGGGAGCGGGTCGCGCTGCACCGTGACGAGCCGATCGACAAGGTGACCAATGACGCGCTCAACGACACCTTGTCGCGGACGATTCTGACCTCGGGCACCACGTTGCTGGTCGTGCTTGCAACGTTCTTCATGGGCGCTGGACCCATCAAGGACTTCGCCTTCGCGCTCATCATCGGCGTTCTGGTCGGAACGTTCTCGTCGCTGTACATCGCGACCCCGGTGTTCTTGTGGGTCAACAAGCGCTTCTACGGCGGCCGCGGGCACTTGGCCGGCATCGACGAAGAAGGCACGGGCACCTTGCTGTCGGGGGCCGAGGGCGGCGAGGGCGGAACCTCGGAGCGTCCCGACGTCGTGGATGCCACCGAAGCGGCGGGCGCGGAAGACGGAGCAGGCTCGCGCAAGAAGACGCGACGCCGACGCCGACGCCCGCGTCCATCCAGCGAGGAGTAGGTCGCCACCGCGCCTCACAGCAGGGAGATCTCCGAGTCGGAGGTCTCCCTGTTTTCGTTTTGGACGCGAGGGGCTGTCCTCACGCGCGTTGCGTGTGTTCCCCTGCGGCCGCCCGAGTAGGATGCGGCGTGCCCCCGGACGCTCCTCCCACTCCCGCGCCGGCGCCTCCCACCGCTCCCAAGGTCGTCTTGAGACGCGAGGGGCGACCCGAAGCGCTCGAGCGGCGGGCGGCTGCGCTGGGTGTTCACCCCTTGGCGGTCGAGTTGCTGTGGGCTCGGGGGGTGGAAGACGAGGCCGACGTCCGACGGATGCTCGCGCCCACACTCGGACAGCTTCGAGCTCCGGTGGAGATGGCGGGCTTCCCCGAAGCTCTTGAACTCCTGGTCGCGGCCAAGCGCGAGGGCTGGCGGGTCGGTGTGTTCGGTGACTACGACGTCGACGGTGTGACGACCGCGACGATCCTCGCGGGATACCTCGAAGCGCTCGGGGTCGAGGTCGTCGTCCGAGTCGCGCATCGTGACCGCGGGTATGGGTTCGGAGTGCCCGACGCCGAGGCGCTGCACCAAGCGGGCGCGCGTCTTGTGTTGTGCGGCGACACAGGAACTTCCGACATCGAGGCGCTCGCGTGGCTGCGAGAGCATGATGTCCGCTCCGTGGTGATCGATCACCACCAAGTCCCCGAAGTCGCGCCCCCGACCGATGCGCTGATCAACCCGCACCAAAGCGGATGCGGATTTCCGTTCAAGGGGCTGTGTTCCGCCGGGGTGGCGTTCTATCTGTGCGCGGGCTTGAGAACCCGGCTTGCCAAGGACGGCGAGACCAAGCTGCCCGATCCCCGCACGCTCCTCGACCTCGTCGCGCTCGCGACCGTCTGCGACATGATGCCGCTGACCGAGGAGAACCGAGTCTTGGTCTCAGCCGGGCTGCGGCACCTCGAACAGCGTGGACGCCCCGGCCTCGGGGCGCTGCTGGAACGCGCCGGCGTCGAGCCGACTGAGGCGCTCGACGAGGCGCACTTGGGCTTCAAGCTCGGACCCAGGATCAACGCGCCCGGACGGCTGGGAACCGCCGAGCCGTCCTTGGCATTGTTGCGGGCCCGGACCGATTCGGAGGCTGGACCGCTCGCAGACCGCGTCGAGATGCTCAACGCACAGCGCAAGCGGCAGACCGAATCGATCAGCGCCGAGGCGACAGCGCTGATTCAGGCCGAAGGCGCGAACGAGACGCGGGCTGGCATCGTCGTCGCCCACGAACGGTGGGCACCCGGGGTGGTCGGGATCGCGGCCAACGGTCTGGTCGAACGCTTCAATCGACCGGTTGCGGTGCTCGGCATGGGCGAGGATGGGCTCGCACGCGGTTCCGTTCGGAGCTGTGATGGCGTGGACGTTCGCGCGGCACTGGCCGAGTGTGCGCCCCTGCTCGAACGGTTCGGCGGACACCGCGAAGCGGCCGGCCTGACGGTGAAGGCCGAGCGGATCGCAGAGTTTACCGAGGCGTTCGCTGCTGCCGTGGCGACACAAAGGGCGGAGGTGCCTGCGCGGCCCGACGAGGAGTGCGTGGACCTCGAACTGCCCCTGGCGGCAATCGAGCCGGAGCTGTGTGCCGTCATCCGGAGCGCAGGGCCATTCGGCGTCGGTTTTGCGCCCCCGCGCTTCATCGCCCGCGACTGCGAGGCGCAGCGGATCCGGGTGCTCAAGGAGCGTCACATCGCGTTGACGCTCGCGCAGGGCAAAGACCGGGCAGATGCGATTGGGTTTGGCATGGCGCAGCAGGAGCCGCCGCGCGGAAGCCGGGTCGATGTCGTGTTCGTGCCGCAGCTGGATGTCTTTCGCGGGGTCACGCGCGTGAAGCTGCACTTGCAGAGACTGTGGCTCTCACTTTGACGCTCGAAAACTCCCAATGCTAAACCTTGGGCATGCGCTTGATCTCCGTTGGCATCGGTCTTGGCCTTTGCATCGTCTCGGGATGCGGCCTTCGCAGTGACCCGCTGTTCATCGCCGATACTGACGTCGGCTCGAGCGCCACAGACCCGATGGACACGGACGACACCGGGGAGGCCTCGGAGAGCAGTGGCGACAGCGGCGACTTTCCGCCTCCGGTCGAAGGGCGCGAGGGATCGTGCACCAACCCGATCGAGTTGCCGACCACCAACAGCTCCGCGATGGGCGAGCTGCGCGGGCCCGGGCTGTATACGACCGAGTGCGGTGCGGCCGAAGGCCTCGAGGACGTCTACTCATTCACGCCGCTGGGCGCGACCGACGTCACCCTCACGTTCGACGGCGCGCAGAACGACTTCTCCCCGATCGTCCGCGTGACCGAGAATGCGTGCGGTCAGGAGGCGACCATCCTTCGCCAGTGCACCGACCAGTGGACGGCCGACAACCGGCGCCATTTCCTCGCGTTCGGGAACCGCACCTACTACATCGCGGTCGACTCGTCCGGATCCGGGGGGAACTACGCCTTCGACGTGTCTTTGGATCCGGTCCCGTTGTTGGAATGTGATGTCCACCCCGAGACCATCACCCAGACCCCGGGTTCGAGGTTCCTGTGGGAAAACGAGCTCGTCGGGGGGCAGGGCGCGGCGGACTCTCAGTGCGGCGGGGTGGGCAAGGAGAACTTCTTCCCGCTCGAGATCTTCACGCCGGGGAGCGTGTCCATCACGGCAACGGGGCTCGGGGCGTACCGGCCGTTGATCAGCGTGCGGACCAACTGCAGCGCGCTGACCGAGTCGGAGTGTGTCAGCGATCAGCTGCTGGGCACCCCAGGCTTTGCGTTCCTCGAGGTGTTCCTCGAGCCGGGCTCGTACTTCCTGTCGATCGATTCGCTGACGCTCGACGAGGGCGGGTACGCGCTCGAAGTCGCCTTCGACTGAGCTGCGATGCGACCGGCCGGGAGGGCGTTGGGCCCGGCCTGGACGCGGGCCCGTCAGGCCTCCTGCGCCGACCCCCGGCGCTAGTTCACCATCAGGCGGCCGTTGCGGACGATGCACGTCGGCTCGCAGTCGGGTCCGTTGGGCTGCAGCGTCTCAACGGCTTGGAGCACCACCTCGGTCGGCCCGGCGAGCAAGTTCTCGTCGGCATCGGTGAGGGTGACGGTGACGGTCGAGCGGGTTCCAAAGTCGGAGTCGCTCAGTTCAAATCCGCTCGCGTTGCAGTCGATCTCCGCGGGCAGCTCGGCGGCGGTCTGCGGGTCGTTGCAGGCGTACGTCTCGCTGCCGCTGCCGTTCTGCAGCGTCAGGTTGTACGGACCGCTGACGAGTCCGCCCGGGAAGGTCACGACCGCTTCGTTGCTGCAGCCAACCTCTGTGCACGAGCCCCCGTCGGAGCAGCTGGCGCCGACCAGGGCGAGGCAGACGACTGCGATCCATGTACGCAACATGGCGGCATGCTAGGGGCGGGGGCCACCCAGGACAAGGTCGATGCCATGGGTGCATCGCTGCGCGAGCGGGCGTAGGCTTGAGTTCGGCACCATGCTCCGACCGTTCCTGCACGTGGTCCGTCCGAGCGACTGGACGGGCAAACTCGCCGAGGCGACGATATTCATCGCCGGAACCCTGGTGTTGTTCCCCGTGTTGTTGGTTCGCCTGCCGCCGCGGTGGCTCGCGGTGGCCTACGGCCAGGGGTGGGCGCTGCGGGCTGGCATGTTGCTGGTCGGGTTGTGGCTGTTGCAATGGATGAGGGCGTGGTTGCTGGCCAGGCTCCCGCTGGCGCCTTATCTGGTGTGGAATACGCTCGTCTTCCCGGACCGCGGGCAGCAGCGGCGAATCAAGGTCGCCGACATCGCCGACCTCTACCTCGAACTCCGCCCCACCGGGCAGACGCAGGTCTTCATGGTGCAGGTCCACGACGGGACCCACCACGAGTTGTGCCCCGCTGACTGGCCGGGCGCCGGTGATCTGTTCCGGCTGTTGACCCGCCGACTCGAGCGCCGTCAGCGTCGCGACGCCCGGTCCTAAGCCAGCGCCGCGGCATGGTCCGCGACCCCCAACTCGATCATGGGCTCGATCATCGACGCGCTCACCCGCGCGAGCGCCGGTGCATGAATCGCCCCAACGCGAGGGCCAGGGCTGCGAACGTCAGCCCGGGTAGGAGGTGACCGCAGACAAGATGTTCGCCCTGGTCGACCGGGCAGATCCAGCTCGTCGTTGCGAGTGCGGCGAGCGTAAGCCCGGCGGCGACCCACATCGTGGAAGTGGCGGCCCGTCGCTGTGCGAAGGCTCCGCTGAGCGCACCGACGCCCACGAGGCCGGTTCCCAAGGCCACGAGCGCGATGGCGCAAGAGGCCGCTCCATGTGGAGCATCCGTTCCCAGTGGCCAGCCCACGACCGCGGACAGCGGGAGCGCAATTCCGGCCACCGCCAGGGCGAGTCGCGCGGAGCGGCTTGGGAACCACAGTCCGACCCCCACCGCCGGAAACAGCACCCCACACACGAGCCACGAGACTCCGAGGGCGGCCTGGCGCCACAGCGGCATTTGGTCGAAGTCCTGCCGAATGCCCGTCATCGCGAGCAGCGCGAAAATGAGCAACACCGCGCCGACGAACGCGGGCAGGAAGTGTCGGCGCTTCTCCCGAGTCCCCGCGGAGAGATCCGCTCCGATCGCGTCGAAGACATCGTGTTTCATTCGGCTTCTCCCGGGGCGTCGTCCTGCCCCAACAGGGGGCGCTTGCGCGGTTGGAGGAGCCTGGCCAGAGCCTTGTACGCACGATGCGCACGCACTCGGATCGCGCCTTCACGCACCTGAAGACGGCTGGCGATGTCGGCCATCGACATGCCGCGCAGCTTGTGAAGCTCGACGACTTCGCGCTGCTTCGGAGGCAGCTGGGCGATCGCCGCCCGCACCTCCTCGACGATGATCGCCTCGGACTCGACCAGTTCTCCATGTTCCTGAGCGGTTGGCGCAGGGTCGGGGAGGGCAGCGACGGGATCGTTCCCCTCGTCGGAACCGCCGGCCTCGCGCTTCTTGGAGCGGTGCCGATCTCGCAGGAAGTCCATCGCAACGTTGCGGGCGATGGCGAAGTACCAGGCTTGCACCGCTCCATCGGGGTCTCCGCCGGGCACCCGGAACCGGTCGCGGGCGAGGTGAGCCTTCAGCAACGTGAGCTGGAGCAGGTCGTCGCACGCGGGCTCGTCGTGCACGAGCTTGAGCAGAAAACCCCGCAGACGGTGAGATAGGGCCTGATGCAGGGCTTCGAATGCGCGACGATCTCCGTCGACATACCGCTCCATGAGGTCATGGAGTCCGACTTGAGCTCGGGCACGGGCCACTGCACCGGCAGAATGCCAGAAGCGCGGCGATTGTGGAGGCTCTAGGCGGGCTGAACGTTCGCACGCCGCGCTTGCAGGGCCCCAAACCTTGTGTTATTCGCTCGCTCCGCAGCATCTCAAAAGGCAACGCCATTTGAGAGTGGGGCACCCTAGGGTCCCGCTCTTTTTTTTCGCCGCCGCCGACCGCAGACTGCCGCACCCACCAAGTTCCCCATGAGTCCCTCCACTGAACAGCCGCCAACCAACGCCCCGGGCGCGTCCGACTCTGTCGACGCGGCTGCCGCTGGCGTGGTCGCGGCACCCGCCTCGGCGCCCGCTCTGGGACGGGTCGTTCGCCCGGAGGAACTGCTCGAGGGCGTGCTGAACCCGGTGGTCGAGTCCATGGGCTACGAGTTGGTCCACACCGAGTTCTCGGGCTCCGGCAAGCACCGCCGGCTTGCCATCTACCTCGACCGACTCGACGGCGGCTTCTCGCTGGATGACTGCGCCAAGATGGCGCCGATCGTCTCCAGTACGCTCGATGCCGCCGAGGCTGACCCCGAGGCGGCTGCCGTCGCTCGTGTGCTCAAGGCCCCGTACGTCCTCGAGGTCTCCTCGCCGGGCATCGACCGGCCTCTCGCCAAGCTTTCCCACTTTCGCCGCCATCTCGGCGGCCTTGCCAAGGTCACCACGTTTTCTCCGCTGGATGCCGGATCCAAGCAGAAGAACTTCAACGGACGCATTGAGGACGTCCAATCCGCCCCTCATGCCCCCGAAGATGACCGCGCCGGAACGGTCACGCTCGTCGATCCCGACGGCGGGGCGCATCAGGTCATCGACCTCGACCAGATTCGCAAAGCGCATCTGGTCTACGAAGGTTGATCGCACGCATTCTTTCGAGCGCGTCGCCATCAGCATTGAACTTCGAACAAGGTCGAACAAGGGTCGGATCATCGGACAGTCGGAAAGGTTCCGCAGCCATGGAAGAAGCAGTCAACCTCAGCACGGTCATCGACCAGGTTTGCCGCGAGAAGAACATCTCGAGGGCTGTGCTCACCGAAACGGTGGAGCAAGCGGTGCTTGCCGCGGCCAAGAAGGTGTTCGAAGAGCGCGAGATCGAGGCGACCTTCGACGACGAGACCGGAATGGTGAACCTGTTCCAGGTTCTCTACGTCGTCGACGATGTCACCCAGCCGCTTCGGGAGCTCACGCTCGCCCAGGCACAGCGCTCGGGTCTCGAGGCTGAAGAGGGCGACGAGCTCCTCTTCCAGATCTTCTATTTGCCCGGCGACAAGAAACGCGCCGAGCAGCAGGCGAAGGACTACCCCGAGATCGAAGCGCTCCGCGCGGGTGTCGGTGGTGGCTTTGGCCGAATCGCGGCTCAAACCGCCAAGCAGGTCATCATCCAGCGCGTCCGAGAGGCGGAGCGCGAGAACCTGTACGACGCATACAAAGACAAGAAGGGCGAGCTGATGACCGGCATCGTCCGTCGGTTCGAGCGTGGCTCGATCGTCGTCGAGGTCGACAACGGCAAGGCCGAGGCGATCCTCCCGGTCCGCGAGCAAGTCCCCCGCGAGTCGCTGCGACCCGGTGACCGAATCGTTGCCTACGTCAAAGACGTGGACAAGTCGGCGCGTGGCCCACAGATCATCCTCTCTCGGACCCACCGTGGCCTCGTCGAGAAGCTCTTCGAGCACGAAGTCCCGGAAATCTTCGAGGGCATCGTGCGGATCGAGGCCTGTGCCCGGGAGCCCGGCGCACGGTCCAAGATCGCCGTCTCCAGCCGCGAGCGCGACGTCGACCCGGTCGGCGCTTGCGTGGGTATGCGGGGCTCTCGGGTGCAAGCCGTCGTTCAGGAGCTTCGGGGCGAAAAGATCGACATCGTTCCCTTCAACGACGACCCGGCCCGGTTCGTCTGTAATGCGATTCAGCCCGCTCAGGTGTCGCGCGTGCTCATCGACGCCGATCGGCACACGATGGAGCTCATCGTCCCGGACGACAAGCTCAGCCTGGCCATTGGCAAGCGCGGACAGAACGTCCGCCTCGCCTCTCGTCTGACCGGCTGGCGCATCGACATCTTCTCGGAGAGCAAGATCCGTCAGCAAGAGGTCCGGAACAAGGCCGAGATGGCCGCGATCCCCGGCGTCGGACACGAGACGTCCGAGATTCTGTTCCACATGGGCTGGCGTAGCCTTCGCGACCTCGCGGTCGCCGACTCCGAGGAGCTGAGCCAGGTCGAGGGCGTCGGCGACACCCCGACTGCCGAGCAGATCATTGAAGTCGCGAACGACGCGGCTAGCGGTCACCTCGAGCTGAAGGTCGAATACCCTCCTGAGCCCGATCCCGACGACCCGAACGACCCCGGTCATCCTGACCATGCGGGGCACGCCAGCGGCGAGCCCGCCGGGGCAGGGTCGCGGCCAACCGTAGGAGGTGGCGATTGACCGTCTCAACGACTGTGGCTCCCCACATGCCTTCCAGGATGTGTGTCGCGTGTCGGGCTCGTAAGCCCGCCTCCGCACTCCTCCGCTTCCGCCGCCGGTCCGATGGCCACATCGTACCGGCAGTGACACCTAAGCGTGACAAAGGGCGCAGTGCCTACCTGTGTCCGTCGCGTTCCTGCTACGAAATCGCTGTCAAACGGCGTGCGTTCGCGCGCGCGCTAACTGGTCCCAACACCTTGTCAGTTGCGGTTCCGGGCTCGACCCTCTGGGTGGATACCAAGCAAGCCGTGACAGATCAGGTTGAACAACTTCGGCGCACGAGCCCCGCCACGGACATCCGGTCCGCGTCGCCTCGTCGTCTGAACCATCTCACGCAGTTGCACACTTCGATGTGCAGAGCACGTGAGGCCCACACTGAGGGGGTGCGTCGTCATGGCCAAGGTTCGAGTCTATGAGCTCGCAAGAGAGCTGAACGAGGATAACCGGTCGCTGGAAACAGTGATCCGTAACCTCGGCATTCCCATTAAAAACTACATGTCCACGCTTACGCCTGAAGAGGCAACACGCGTGCGGGCAACGGTACGTGGTGTTCCCGAGGAGGCTGCGGCCCCCGTCGAAACGCAAGAGCGTGTCATCGCCGGCAGCAAAAGCGAGAGCAAGCGCAGCGGCGGTACCGTAATCCGCAGACGCGGAGCTGACGTACGTCGGCGTCGCGCCGAGCGTGAGGCAGAACCGGCAGAGCCTGAGGTCGCACCGGCCGCGGAAGAGCCGACTCCCGCGCGGGCACCGTCTCCCTCATCGGGGGCACCGGTCACCCGGCGTCGTCCGAGCGCGGAGCGACCTTCAGGCAACCCGCCTGTCGCGACGCGTCGACCGGCGCCACGGCCATCGACCACCCGGCCCGTTCCCGCATCGGAGCGCAAGCCAGGTGCGGCGGCAGCTCAGGCCGCGGCACAAGCCCAAGCGGCAGCTCAGGCAGCCGCGGCGGCCGTGCCGAAGCGAGAGGCCCCGAAGGTCGGCGAGCGTATCGTGCTGCCCTCGAACACGCGGCGTTTGCCCGGAGGCATGGCCTCGCGACCCGCTCGCGAACAGGCTCCTCAGCGCCCAGCAGCACGACCCGCTGCCCGCCCGGCAACCCGCCCGGCGGCGGACGCCAAGTCTGCACCCGCTTCCACGCCTGCACCCGCAGCTCAGGCCGCGCCTGAAGCTGCAGCTGCAGCCGAGGCGGCGCTTGCGACCGAAGCGGCCGCTGACGCGACGCCTGCCACGGACGCAGCTGCGGCTGCCGCTCCAGGTGCTGCCGCTGGGGCTGCCCCAGGATCGGCAGGAGCGGCAGATCCAGCGGGTGCGGATGGCGGTGCGGTCGGAGGCGCGGACGGTGCGACAGCGAAGCCCGAGGCTGCAGCGGCCGACGGCGGAAGTGGTCGTGTGCTCCGCAACGAGGCTGGCGTCATTGTCGGTGCCGCGTCGCAGCGGTCCGAGCCCAAGATCCTGGGCTTCATCCAGCTCCCCGCGAGCCGTCGCAAGCAGGTGATCATCACCGATGCGAACGAGCAGGAGAAGATGGGGCGTGCCTCGATCCGCAAGCAGCGGGAAGAGCGTCACCAGGCTCGTGGACGGCGCAAACCCCCACGTCGTGGTGGTCGAGGACAGGACCGTTCAGGTCCCCCGAAGATCAACACGGTCGCGATGGGCGACGACAAGAAGCGGATTCGCGTCGACGAAGCCATCCAGGTCGCAGATCTGGCCCACCAGATGGGCAAGAAGGCGTCCGCCATTCTCCGGACCCTCTGGGGCATGGGGATGCGCGGCATCACCATCAACAACGCGATCGACTTCGAGACCGCCGAGATGGTGGCGGCCGAGTTCGGATACACGACCGAGAACGTCGCGTTCGACGAAGCTGGGATGACGTCCCACGACGACGAGGCAGGCTTCGAGCCTCGCGCTCCAGTCGTCACCGTCATGGGTCACGTCGACCACGGAAAAACCTCGCTGCTGGACTACATCCGGCAGAGCCGGGTCGCCGCGGGCGAAGCTGGTGGCATCACGCAACACGTCGCGGCCTACAAGGTCGAGACGGCCAAAGGGGAGGTCACCTTCCTCGATACGCCGGGTCACGAGGCCTTCACCGCCATGCGTGAGCGCGGCGCCCAGGTCACCGATATCGTTGTCCTGGTCGTCGCTGCCGATGACGGCGTCATGCCGACCACCATCGAGGCGATCAAACACAGCCGCGAAGCGGGTGTTCCCATTGTCGTCGCGGTCAACAAGATCGACAAGCCGGATGCGAATGCCGGCCGCGTCAAGCAGGCGCTGATGGAACACGAGATCGTCGGCGAAGAGTTCGGCGGCACCGTGCCCATCGTCGAGGTCTCGGCGAAGACGGGGCAGGGCGTCGAGGACCTCCTCGAGACCCTGGCTCTGCAAGCCGAGGTGCTGGAGCTCCGTGCTCCTGTCGAAGGCAACGCGGGCGGCACCGTCCTCGAGGCTCGCATCGACAAAGGACGCGGCATTGTGGTCACCGTCCTCGTGCAGGCCGGCACCCTGAGCAAGGGAGACATCGTTGTCGCCAACGAGTTCCACGCCCGCGTGCGTGGCCTCGTGGACCAAAAAGGCAAGATGCTCAAGACCGTTGGGCCTTCGACCCCGATCGAAGTTCTGGGTCTGTCTGGGGTTCCGCTCGCAGGCGACACGATCAACGTGGTCGACAACGACAAGGACGCCAAGGCGCTCGTGGCACACCGTCGCGAGAAACGGCTCCGCAAGGAGAGCGTCCGCACCGGTCCGAGCATCACGGAGATGATGCTTCGCAAGCAGGTGCCGGTCCTCAAAGTGGTGCTCAAAGCCGACGTGCAGGGATCTGCCCAAGCGCTGGCCGAAGCCCTCGAGGAGATCACGAACGAGACCGAGAAGGTCAAGCTCAAGGTCATCAAGGCAGAGGTCGGTCAGATCAACGAGACCGACGTCAAGTACGCCCACGCGGGCGACGCCGTCATCTTCGGCTTCAACGTCAAGACGGCTGGAAAGGCCGCCCCTGTCGCGGAGAGCGAAGGGGTCACGATCCACACCTTCAGCGTCATCTACGAGGCGTTGGACATGGCCCGTGAGCTGATGGTCGGTCTACTCGAGCCCGAGTACCGGGAGCGCGAGCAGGGCGAAGCCGAAGTCCGTGCGCTCTTCCCCATCCCTCGGCTCGGCGTTGTTGCCGGTTGTCGGATCACCCGAGGGTCCATCACACGGAACTCCCACGTTCGGGTTGTCCGGGATGGCGAAGTCCTGCACAGCGGCGTCATCAGCTCGCTGCGTGTTCACAAGGACGATGTCAAAGAAGTCAAAGACGGCTTCGAATGCGGCATCGTGGTCGACGGTTATACGGGGCTCGCCGAGGGCGACACCTTGCAAGCCTTCGAGATGGAAGCCATCCCGCCCACGCTCTAGCGTGGGACGGACCGCAGAGGAACACGCGTGAGCACGCGTCAATCCCGAGTGGAGGAGTTGCTCCGGCGAGAAATCGCCGGGGCGCTTCTACGCGGTGCCATCAAGGACCATCGTGTCCAACGCCAGGAGATGATCTCGGTGACCGCCGTTCGGGTGTCACCGGACCTCTCCGTGGCGCGCGTGTTCATTGACGTCCTGCAGGGCGGCCCTGAGGTGGGGCGTGTCGTCGCCGGGCTCAATGCGGCACAGGGGGTGTTCAAGCGCCACCTCGGCAAGGTCCTGACACTTCGTCGGACGCCTTCGCTTCGGTTTGAGCACGACGACTCGATCGGGCACGGCACGCGCATCGAACAGGTGCTGGCCGAGATTCATGCCCAGGATCGAGAGGCATCCGAGCCCGAGCCCGAGCCCGCAGACTCGGCGGATGTGTCTGCATCCTCCGACGGCTCACCCGACGGTCCACCCGATGGGCAAGCGTAAGCGGTCCGCGGACGAACCGCTCGGAGTCCTCTACATCGACAAACCCGCGGGACCCACGTCGGCCGAAGTCTGCGACTTCGTTCGGTGGGTGTTGCGGACGCGTTCGGTCGGCCATTGTGGGACCTTGGACCCCGGGGCCACCGGGCTCCTGGTGTGTTGCGTGGGGCCAGCGACCAAGCTCGTCTCGATGCTGACGGACGACGACAAGACCTACCGCGGAAGGTTCGTCCTTGGCAGGTCCACCACCACAGCGGACGCAGCCGGTGAGGTGACGGCGGAGGCGGAGCTGGACGACTCGACATGGGCACGGGCGCCGGAGGTCTTGCGCGGCCTGCTGGGAACGCACCAGCTCGCGCCGCCGGCATTCAGTGCGGTCCGGATCGACGGCGAGCGGGCCCATGAGAAAGCACGCCGAGGAGAGGCGTTCGACGTACCGAAACGAGCGATGACCGTGCTGTCGATCTCGGACGTGGAGGTGGTGGCACGCGGGGAGATAGCGGCGACGGTCCGGGTCAGCAAGGGGTCGTTCATTCGCTCCCTTGCCGTCGAACTCGGGGAACGGCTGGGTATCCCCGCGCATCTGGGTAGCCTGCACCGCATCGCTTCTGGCTCGTGCTCGCTCGAGCATCCTCGAGCGATCTCGGGATTCGATGTGACCGCAATGGAGCCGCGTCCCGACGGAAAGCCTCGGCACCGGGTCCGAGTGCGCGGGGTCGGGGGCGAGCGCGAGCAGCAAGCGAAGGCGTTGCTCGACGCCCTGAACGACCCCGTTGAAGTCCTCGGCGTACCGGTCTTCGATGTGCCGCAAGGTGCGCACGGAGAGGACATCGTGCGTCGGGTCGGGTTTGGACAGGCAATTCCGGCTGACCATCCGCTTCTGCGGGACCACACGCCCGTGGGGCCGCTGGCGGTTCGTGCCGGCCCAGGCATCGTTCTGTGCCGGTTCGAGCCGAGCCAAGCCGGCCCGGTTCTGAGGGTTCAGCGCACCCTGAGAGCTCTTGCCTTCGACTCACCCGCTGCCCCTTGACATCACGGCGCCTCGCGTGGATTCTGCGCCGACCTCCGAACTAGACGAACAAGTGGAGACGGTCGTCGTCTCCCACAACCTCGAAGACTTCGAGTAAGCAACAGCAGCACTATGGCTCTCTCTACTGATCGCAAAGCCGAAATCGTCGGCAAGTTCAAACGCAGCGAACAAGACACCGGCTCCCCGGAGGTCCAGATCGCGCTCCTGAGCAAGCGAATCACCTACCTGACCGACCACTTCCGCACGCACCGCAAGGACTTCCACTCGCGACGTGGACTCCTCAAGCTGGTCGGACGACGTCGTCGCCTTCTCGACTACGTCAAAGGCAAGGACATCGAGCGATACCGCACCGTCATCGCGGAGCTCAACATCCGAAAGTAACGCTGCTGCTGCACGTCGGGCGCTTCCCTCCATGGGTTGCGCCCTTCGCCGCGTTTGGGGGTCGACCGATCCCTGAGTGCGTTTGGGCGGCAGAGCGTCTTCCCCTGCGTTGGCCCTCGGAGACGGCACACCCCGCTGGGTATGCCTGGGCTCGGGCAACGCGAACCCAACCTCAAGAGCAAGAATTCCATGAACGAAACGATCGAAACCTGCAAGGTCGGAGATGTCGAGATCTTCATCGAGACCGGCAAAATCGCCAAGCAAACCAACGCCGTCATCGTCCGCGTGGGCGAGACCGCCGTGTTGGTCAGCGCGAACTCGGGACCCAAGCCGAAGGACCTTCCCTTCCTTCCGCTGACGGTCGAGTACCGGGAGTCCGCGGCGTCCGCTGGCAAGATCCCCGGCGGCTACTTCAAGCGCGAGGGCCGTCCCTCCACCGAGGAAATCCTGACGTGCCGGGTCACCGACCGTCCGATTCGACCGCTGTTCCCCAAGGGGTACCGCTGCGACACGCAGGTCATCACCAACATCTTGTCGCACGACAAGGAGAACGAGCCTGACGTCCTGTCCATCACGGGTGCCTCCGCCGCGCTCATGATCTCGGACGTGCCGTGGGCCGGCCCCATCGCGGGTGTCCGCGTCGCGCACATCGGTGGCAAGTGGGTCGCGTTCCCGACCTACTCCCAGATCCAAGAGGCCGACATCACGCTTGTGGTGGGTGCCAACTCCGACGCCATCGTGATGGTGGAGGGTGGAGCCAACGCAGCGTCAGAGTCGGCCATGATCGACGGCCTGATGTTCGGCCAAGAGTCGGCACAGCCTCTCATCGCTCTGCAGCACCGTCTGCGGGAGAAGGTCGGCAAGCCCAAGCGCGAGTACATCCCGCCTCCTGTCGACGAGGCGCTGCAGGCCGAGGTCAGCAAGTTCGCCGAGGCGAAGCTGGTCGAAGCTCTCAAGATCGCCGGCAAGCACGAGCGCTCCTCCGCCATCTCCGCCATCAAGGCCGAGACCAAAGAGAAGTTCCTCGCGACGCACCCGGACAAGGGCGAGGACATCTCCTCGGGTTTCGCGAAGCTCGAAAAAGAGACCGTCCGCAACATGGTCGTCAACACGGGCAAGCGCCTCGACGGTCGTGGTACCCGCGACGTGCGTCCGCTGTGGATCAACCCGCACCCGTTCGAGCGTCCCCACGGCTCCGCGTTCTTCCAGCGCGGTGAAACCCAGGCGTACGCCACTTGTACGCTCGGCACCGAGTACGA
Organism: Nannocystales bacterium; assembly: GCA_050633305.1. Taxonomy (GTDB): domain Bacteria; phylum Myxococcota_A; class Polyangia; order Nannocystales; family Nannocystaceae; genus CAJXVA01. Next base: position 62,060 of record JBOEGF010000006.1, on the reverse strand, counting down.
CGCCCAGCGCCTCGACACCCTGCGTGGCGACGTCCGTCGGCACTTCCTGCTGCACTACAACTTCCCCCCGTACTGCACCGGCGAAGTCCGTCCCATTCGCGGCACCTCCCGTCGCGAGACCGGCCACGGTGCATTGGCAGAGCGCGCGCTCAAGCCCGTACTGCCCTCGCTCGAGGACTTCCCGTACACGATCCGCGTCGTCTCGGACATCATGGAGTCCAACGGCTCCTCGTCGATGGCTTCGGTGTGCGGCGGCTCGATCGCGATGATGGACGCTGGTGTGCCCCTCAAGGCGCCCGTCGCCGGTATCGCGATGGGCCTGATGCAGGTCGGTGACAAGATCGCCGTCCTCACCGACATCCTCGGCGACGAGGACCACCTCGGCGACATGGACTTCAAGGTCACCGGGACCGAGGAGGGCATCACCGCCCTTCAGATGGACATCAAGGTCCAGGGCCTGACCCGCAAGATCCTCGAGGACGCGCTCGACCAGGCCCGCGAGGCCCGGCTGCACATCCTCACCGAGATGAACAAGATCATGCCGACGCACAAGGACGACGTGTCCCGCTACGCGCCGCGCATCGAGACCGTTCAGGTCAAGGTCGACCGCATCCGCGACATCATCGGCCCCGGAGGCAAGATGATCCGCGCCATCACGGAGCAGTCCGGTGCGCAGATCAACGTCGATGACCACGGCCGTGTGACGATCGCTTCGGACAATCCCGAGTCGATCGCTTCCGCCAAGCGCCTCATCGAAGGCCTGACCGCCGAAGCCGAGATCGGTGCCGTCTACCAGGGCGTTGTCACCCGCGTGGTCGACTTCGGTGCATTCGTCGAGGTCCTGCCGGGTACCGACGGACTCGTGCACATCTCCGAGCTGGAGAACAAGCGGGTCGAGAAGGTTGCCGACATCCTCAGCGAGGGCGACGAAGTCATCGTCAAGGTGCTCAACATCGACCCCACCGGCAAGATTCGTCTCAGCCGGAAGGCCGCGTTCGGGGTAGACCCGAGCGAGGTCCTCAACATGCGGGCCTAGCCAGGTCGGACACTCGTGGTCGCGATGGGGGAGGGGAGCAAGACCGAGACGGCGTTTGTGCGTCGGCTCCACCCGAAGGCCCAACTCCCACGTCGCATGACCGCACATGCTGCAGGCCACGACCTGTTTGCGTGTTTGGACGCGCCACTCGAGCTCTTGCCCGGGGGGCGCGTCGCCGTTTCGACGGGTCTGGCAATGGCACTTCCCGAAGGGCACGAAGCCCAGGTGCGCCCGCGGTCCGGTTGGGCGTGGAAACACGGGGTCACGGTCCTCAATTCACCCGGGACGATCGATGCCGACTACCGGGGAGAGTTGAAGGTGTTGTTGATCAATCACGGTGGGCAACCGTTCACGGTGACGCATGGTGATCGGATCGCCCAGCTGGTTCTGTCTGCGGTGATCCCGTGCGAGTTCAGCGAGCGTGACGACTTGCCTGAGCCAACCGCGCAGGGTGGGGCGGCCATCCGCGAAGGCGGCTTTGGCAGCACCGGCCAACGCTGATCCGGCCCATAAAAAACGAGCTTTGTAAGCGGAATTGCGGGCAGTGCATCGTGGTAGCATCGCCCGGTGAGGCCTTCGTCGGGCGACCGGATCTGCGGACAGGTACAGATCGACGAAGACGCGGCTGCAGACCTTGGCGGTCACGCCTTTGGACCGACGCTGCACGCATCTTTGCCGGCTGAGGGCGAGTCGAGTGGCGATGATGCGAAGGTCTGGCTAACCGTCGTCGAGCGCTCGCTCGTACCGTCGCAGGTCGATGTCTCTTCGTTCATGGCGCGAATGGGGGAACTCCTCGGCTCCGAGCAGCCCGGGCTCGTTCCGATTCGACTCGTCGATCGAGAGGCAGACTTCTGCGTGGTTGGCTACGAAGCCATGCCCGGGGCGGTCCCGTTGCAGCGACGCATCGAAGGCACCGGCAGCACGGCGGGTCTCGTGGCTCGGGTGGCGGTCGAAGTCGCGCGCGGTCTGGCGCACCTGCATCGCAAAGGTCGGGTCCATGGGGCCTTGGCGCCCGGCAACATCGTGTTGTGGCAAGAGGGCGTCGCGTTGTGGCAGCACGGCCTCACACTGGCTTGCAATCGCAAGGCGGTCGCGCCTCGGCTTCGCGCGCTGGGGGGGGACGTCGTCGCACCTGAAGTTCGGGCCGGCAATGCTCCGACCGCCATGTCCGATGTGTATGCGTGGGGGGCGGTCATCGCCGCGCTCGCGACGGACACCGTTGGCTCCGCTGCGCTCGCTGCTGTCGAGGACGGCGAACTCGCGGCCGGACTGCTGACAGACATCATCGTCGGGGCTCTGGCAGCGGAGCCCGATGAGCGCCCGGTCGATGGCCTGACCATCCTGCGGCTGATCGCGGACGCTCCGGCCGTCCAAGGGAGCGGCGGAGCAGCGGCGGCCCGTCAAGCCGAACTCCGCGAACTCGCGGGACGGTACGTGGACGAGGTCGAGGGCAAGCGCGCCCCGGCGGCGACACCCGCTTCGAAGAAGAAGGACGATCCATCCAAGCGGCGGCAGTTCCGACGGACGGCCACCGAACTCTATCCGCCCGACCTCGCACCGATCGCCGGGGAGATGGTCGCTCCAGATGACCCGGAGCCCGACCCGTTCACGGTCTCGACGGACGCGGTCGCACCGGCCGAGGTGCTTCGAGAGGAGCCGGAGCACGTTCCCACGCCGGCGCCGATGCAGATCACGGCGCGGCGGATCGAGGACGAGCCCAATCGTCATTTCAATCCCGACGCTCTCACACCTCCGGATGGCGCCCGACTCTCGGAGCTCGAGCCGGGACCCAAAGGTGCATCCACGCCACAGGCCTCCGTCTCACCCGGCGGCGTGTCTCTGCCTCCGCTGGTCGGACGACCCGGGGGCATGGACGACGGGTTCACGCCGGGGCCCGGGCCCATTCCAACCCCGACGCCGCCGCCCCTGAATCCGGACGCCCGGACGCCGACCCCGGCGCCTCTTCCGGTTGCTTCCCCGGGTGCTTCCCCGGTAGTCCCGCCGGTCGCTCCTCCGCCCCCAGTCGCTCCGCCCCCCGCTTCGCCTGCTCTGGCGGCGCCGGGTGCTTCGAACGCCCCGATTCCTCCACCTCCGCAACATGACGACATGTCTGCAGAGGACAGCGGGTTTGGACTGTCGCTTCCCGTCGCGGAAACGCTCGACTCGCGGATCTCCGAGGATGATGGCTTCCAAGGGGTCGTGGGGGCGCTCGCGGCCGCGGAGTCCTCTCCTCAGCTGGCGACCCTCGACGGTGCTGCGGCCGAGGCCAATCCGGCCTTGAGCGAGGGACCCGCGCTGGAACTCGACCTGCCGTCACGACCCCAGAAACCGGCGACGAAGGGCACGGCGATCGGTCGGCTGCCGCCGCGGGCTCCGGGCAAGAATGGCCGCTCCAAGCCCGGCGCAGACGAGGCGTCTGCGTCGACACCTGCGCCGAGACCCAAAGCCAAACCCCCCGGGAAGAAGCGGGCAGAAGCACCGGTCGCCGCCGTCGCACCGCTGGGCGAGAAGCTGGAGCTGGATGTCCAGTCGGCCCGCGTGTCGACCCGCTCGCGTTCCGCCGAAAGTGATGCGTTCCGCCACAGGCCCGACGTCTCTGGCGTGATGCTCCGAGAGGCGCCCGCCGAGGCCCGGGGTCCCCGCGGATCCATCATGGCGGCGCTGTTCGGGTTTGGCGTCACCATCGTGGCGGTGGCCCTGACGGTTCCCGTCGCCCAAGAGCGTGGTGGGCTCTCGGTCCTGCTTGGGACCCGTACAGCCGACGAGGGGACCGACCCGACGCAGGACTCGGAAGGGGACAGCGGCGGTGCGAAGGACAAGCCCGCGCCGCTTGAACCTCCGACGACTTGCCCTTCGGACACCGCCGCGCTGCCTGGCAGCGCGAAGGTCTGCATCGATGTGGGCGAGCAGCCCGGGTTGCGGGAGATCCCCACCACCGGTGTGACCTTGGCCGAAGCGACGCTGCTGTGCGAGGCGCAGGGACGCCGCTTGTGCTCTCAAAAAGAGTGGCGGAGCGCGTGCCGTGGGGACGCCGGCCGCAGGCAGCCGTATGGGGGCGCACGCAAAAAAGGCCACTGCAACGATGCGCTCGGGGGCGTTCCTCAGAACCTGGGCCGTGGCGGGGCGAGGGAGACGTGCGTGACCCCCGAGGGCGTGTTTGACCTCGTGGGCAACGTGGGGGAGTGGGTCGAGGGCGGAGCCGTGATGGGCGGGGATGCCACGACCCAGGCTGCGTCGTGTACGACCCGCCGCAAGCCCGCGAAGGACACCCAGGACCCCGCGATCGGCTTCCGCTGCTGCGTCACGCTGGCCGAGCCTCCGAAGCCGACGCAGTAGCACTGCCGTCACATGGCTCTGCTACTGTCCGCGCGCCATGCCGCTCGATCCCGCAGTGCTCCGCAACGCCCTGGCGCCGGGGGGAACCCTCGACACGCTCGACGGCCGCTTCGACGCCTTGGGCACACGCTACAGCGGCAAGGTCCGAGAGAACTTCAGTCGCGCGCAGGAGCGCTTGATCGTGGTCACGGATCGGGTGTCGGCCTTCGATGTCGTGTTGGGGACCATTCCGTTCAAGGGCCAGGTGCTCAACCGACTCGCGCAACACTGGTTCGAGCTCTCCGCCGAAGTCATGCCCGGCCATGTCCTCGATGTGCCGGACCCTCAAGCGACCCGTGCGGTCGAATGCACACCCATTCCGGTGGAGATGGTTGTCCGCGGCTACCTCACCGGGAGCAGCTCGACCAGCATCCTACGGGCCTACGAGAACGGTGAGCGGGCGTTTTGCGGGCACGAACTCCCAGAAGGACTGCGCGCGCACGAGCGACTGTCCGCACCGTTGCTGACTCCGTCCACCAAGGCTGCCAAGGGCGAGCACGACCAGAGCGTCAGCAAGGACGTGTTGTTCGAGCGCGGGCTCATCGACCCGGAGACCTTCGTAGAGCTCGAAGCTCGGGTGATGAAGCTGTTCGCGTTCGGCCAAGCCGAAGCGGCGAAGCGGGGTCTGATCTTGGTCGACACCAAGTACGAACTCGGTCGGGCGCCGGATGGTCGGATCGTCCTCATCGACGAGATTCACACGCCGGACAGCTCTCGGTATTGGTACGCGGACGGGTATGAGGGTGCGATGGCCAAGGGCGAGCCGCCGCGGGCGCTCGACAAGGAATTCCTGCGTCGATGGCTGGTCTCGAAGGGGTTCGTGGGAGACGGAACCCCGCCACCGTTGTCGGCGGAGATTCGGACGGAGGCTGCGAATCGGTACGTGGAGCTGTTCGAACAGCTGACGGGCCGGCCCTTCGAGCCGGACACCGAGGCGCCTCAGGAGCGGCTCGCGCGCAACCTCGGCCTGGCCTAGCCCCCCGGCGAAGACCAACACGCCGCCTCTCGCCTTGTTCTCGCCTTGCGGCGTCCGCAAAACTGGCAGTCCGCCTGGTGCGGCGGCGCTTCGGATCCTGCCCAAGAGGGAGAAATCCGTCGCCATCGGCCGCGCCGGGTTTCACCACGGGCAGCTCGCGGTGACGTCGTCCCCAGTGCGGCCCCGCACGGAGCCCGCAGCACAGATGCTTATACGCAGGGCGCGGGAATGGCCGGGGGCGGGCTAGAGTACTGGGGCCCATGGTCCAGCTCATCGCATCGGTTGTCGCGTTTGCCGTCGGGATCCTGTTCCTCCCGATGGTGTTCTCCGGGATGCGCGTGCGCGGGACGACCAACGCGCTCAAAGCGGGAGCCATCGGCGGCGCACTCAGCGTCACGCTCGGGAAGATCTTGGTCAGTGTCCTGACGCTCGTCTTCTTTCCGATCGCTCTGTTGGGGCCGTTGGGCGCGTTCATCATTCAGGCGGTCGTCAACGCGGGGGTCCTGCTGATCACGGTACGACTCAGCGACGGGATCGAGTTCGACAGCGTCAAGACCACGGTGTGGGCGGCCATCGCACTCACCACGCTCCAGTTCGTGGTGCGCCTCGCAGCCTGACGCTCGGCCCAACGCCCGCGTCCAAAACGTGATACGGAGCCGACTCGGAGCAGTCGTATGTGCGGTGTCTTTGGCATCTTCAATCACCCCGAGGCGTCCAACCTGACCTACCTGGGGCTGCATGCGCTCCAGCATCGGGGGCAGGAATCTGCGGGCGTCGTCTCGAACTTGGACGGCACACTCCACGGCGTTCGCGCCATGGGTCAGGTCCGGAAGATCTTCAGCCGAGAGGCGCTCGCGGAGCTGCCCGGGCCGTTGGCGATCGGGCACGTTCGTTACACCACCGCGGGCGGGTCGCTGGTCAAGAACATCCAGCCGCTATGGGCGCAGTACCGCGGTCGATCGGTCGCGATCGCCCACAACGGCAACCTCGTGAACGAAGAGGTCCTCAGGGAGGAACTCGAAGGGGAAGGGGCGATCTTCACCTCGTTCAGCGACACCGAGGTGATCCTGCAGCTGATGGCACGGAGCCACCAAGCGGACTTCCGTGACCAGCTCGCGGATGCGTTGGGCCGAGTGCACGGCGCGTACTCGATGGTGCTCACCACGGAGGACGAGCTGGTCGCCGTCCGCGACCCCCACGGATTCCGGCCGTTGGTGCTCGGCCGACTCACCGGCTCTCCGGACACCTACGTCGTCGCCTCGGAGACCTCCGCGTTCGACCTCATCGAGGCGGAGCGAATCCGAGACATCGAGCCCGGTGAGATCCTGACCATCTCCAAGCGCGGGATGAGCAGCTCGTTCATCCCCAAGGGCCCGCGGCGCTCCTGCGTGTTCGAGTACGTCTACTTTGCGCGTCCCGACAGCGTGCTCGACGGCAAGTCGGTGTACGAGGCGCGCATCGCCATGGGCGAGCAACTGGCCGCAGAACACGCGGTCGAAGCCGATGTGGTCATCCCGGTGCCGGATTCAGGGGTCGTGGCGGCCTTGGGGTACTCGCAAGCCAGCGGAATCCCGTTTCAGATGGGGCTGATTCGCAACCACTACGTTGGGCGAACCTTCATCGAGCCGAGCGATTCGATCCGTCACTTTGGCGTCCGGCTCAAGCTCAACGCAGTCCCGCAGGTGCTCAAGGGCAAGCGGGTCGTGGTTGTCGACGACTCGATCGTCCGGGGGACCACGTCCCGAAAGATCGTGAAGCTGCTGCGCCAAGCGGGCGCAACCGAGGTCCATGTGCGGATCTCGTCCCCGCCGGTCAACGGTCCGTGCCACTACGGGATCGACACACCTACGCGCGCGGAGCTGGTCGCCTCGACCCAGTCCGTCGACCAGATCGCCCAGAGCATCGAGGCCGACTCTCTGGGGTACCTCGGTCCCCAGAGACTCCTCTCCGCAGTGCGCTCGTCGGACGCTTCAGGTAAGAACTTCTGCGACGCCTGCTTCACGGGCGACTATCCTGTGCCCCGCGAACCCCCGCGGCCCGGTCGCAAGCAGCTTCGACTCATCGAGGTCTGAAGCGCTTTCAAGGATTCCATCATGAGCGAGACCCCCACACCCCAAGCCCCGCCATCCGTCGAACACGCGAAGGTCGTCGACCTCATCGCGCGGCTCACCGAGCGCCTCGACGAACTCCGGAGGCATCTTTGACTACGCTCGCAAGGTAGAGCGACTCGAAGAGATCGAGGCCCAGACCGCGGAAGCCGAATTCTGGGAAGACGCCGATGCGGCCCAGATCGTCGTCCGTGAACAGGCGGAGATGAAGCATCTCGTCGGCACGATCGACGACGCCACGACGGTCCTCGACGAGGCCAGCGAGCTGTACGAGATGGCCCGCGAGGAAGGCGACGCCGACTCGGTCATCGAGGCGTGGGGGCAGCTGCAAACCGCCGACGCGATGGTGGCCAAACTTGAGTTCCGCCGAATGCTCTCGGGTACGCACGACAGCTGTGGCGCGATTCTCAGCGTCAACGCTGGAGCCGGTGGCGTCGACAGCCAAGACTGGGCCGAGATGCTCCTGCGCATGTACATGCGCTGGGGCGAGCGTCACGGCATGAAAGTCACGGTACTCAGCTATCACGAGGGCGAGCAGGCGGGCATTCGAGGCGCAGAGATCGAGCTCAGCGGCGAGTATGCCTATGGCTACCTGCGCTCCGAGATCGGGGTGCACCGGCTTGTTCGCATCTCCCCTTTCGACGCTCAGGCCAGGCGCCAGACCGGCTTTGCCAGCGTCATGGTCATGCCCGACCTCGGCGAGGACGACATCGAGATCGAGCTCGATAAGACCGAGATCCGAGAGGACACCTATCGCTCCTCCGGCAGTGGTGGGCAGCACGTCAACAAGACCGATTCCGCCATTCGCCTCACACACCTTCCCACCGGGGTGGTTGTGGCGTGCCAGGCCGAACGCTCCCAGCACAAGAACCGGGCGACCGCCGAGCGCATGCTCAAGGCGCGACTGTGGGCGCTCGAGCAACAGCGACGCGACCAGGAACGGGCCGCACTCGCGGGGGACAAGAAGGCGATCGAGTGGGGCAGTCAGATCCGCTCGTACGTGCTGCACCCGTATCGGCAGGTCACCGACCACCGGACCAGCCTCAAAGTCAGCAACGTCGATGGCGTGTTGGATGGAGACTTCGATGCCTTCGTCGAGTCGTTCCTGCTGCAACACGGGGCGCAGACCAACGGTGAGGACGCGACCGCGTGATCGGCCGCGTTCTGGGGGGCTTCAATGCCCTGGATTGGCTCATCGCCTGGCGTCACCTGCGAAGCGGGGATGATCGCCCAGCGTGGGTCCGTCCGTTGCTGATGACCGCGATCTACCTGATCGTCATCGGGGGCGCGCTTGCGCTGTACGCGGGCTCCTTGTCGACTCCCCCGCCACCGGTCATCGATGGCCCATTCGGCCCGATCGAGCCTGAGATCGCGCCAACCCCGGTCGAGCAGTGGTACGGGACGTTTGGCGCGTTGACCCTGATCATGGGGGTGATGGCCCTGGTGTTCGGGCTGCTCGCGCGCTTCTTCAACCTGCTGCCCACGGTCATCACGATGTCCGTTCTGCTCGGCTGCATGGCGTTGGTGGTCGTGCTCAGCTTGATGAGCGGGCTCGAGGGCGACCTACGCGACAAGATCCTCAACCAGAAGGCCCATATTCGGGTGTCCCGGAAAGACGGGAAGCCGTTCGCCGACTACACCGAGTTGGCCGATGCGCTCTCGGACGGAGCGGGCATCGCTGGGGCCAGCCCATACCTCGAAGGCGAGATCATGGTGCGCTCGGGCCTCAATCGGCAGGGCGCGCTGCTCTCGGGCATCGTGCCGTCTCGGCAGACCGAGGTGTCGAACCTCCGCGAGCTGATCGAGGAGGGCGAGTACGATTACCTCGAGTCCCCCGAGAGCATCCCCGCCGCCGACCCGTTCGGCGTCCTGGAGTCCGGGACCCCGTATCGGCTTCGCCACCTCGAGGAGGAGCGAAAGAAGAACTCCAAAGTGGAGCGGGTTGGGGATGAGGAGCGTTCGGTCAAGGCCGAGGTCGGCCTCGGCGCGGCAGGGACCTCGCTGAAAAACGACAGCAAAAACAAGAACAAGCTCCCCAAACCGAAAGCGCTTCCCGACATCGATGACCTCCCCGACCCCGCGGTGGGCGAGGGGGCTGATGACGGCTGGGAAGACCCGACCGAAGAACTCGCGGCCGACAAGACGCCGCCCCGAGCGCCGCCCGCGTCACCGTCCGACAAGGCGCGCGCCGGCCTTCTCAGCGACATTCCGTCCGTGGGGGAGCGTCTCGCCGCGCCGCCGAAGGCCGGGGTTCTCGAGCCCGTCGCCGACGATGACGGCTGGGAGGACCCGGTCGTCGAACTTGGTGGAACGCCGGAGCAGGCCGGCTCAGACGAGCCCCTCCACATCGCCGAGGCGCCCGTGTTGGAGATCGACGGCGCCCGGAACCCGATCCTCATCGGCCGGGAACTCTCCATGGAGCTGGGAGTACGGTTGGGAGCGAGCGTTCAGCTGATCACACCGATCGGGCGCATCACGCCCGCGGGACAGGTCCCCGGGCAACTCGCCGCGAAGGTGGGCGGGGTCTTCTACTCCGGCATGTACGAGTACGATCGCAAGAACGTCTACGCGCCGCTGCCCACGGTGCAGCGGTTCTTGCTCACCGGCGACAAGGTGACCGGTGTCGAGATCAAGCTCGTGGACGTGGAGGCGATCGACGCAGGAAAAGCCGAGGTCGAGCGCATCGTGGCCGATCTCGGTCGGCTCAGCGAGTCGGACGACCTCATCGTCGAAGACTGGCGTGACCTCAACCGCAACCTGTTCTCCGCGATGTTCCTCGAGAAGGTCGCCATGTTCATCGCGCTGCTGTTCGTCGTGTTGGTCGCCAGCTTCGGCATTCTGGCCTCCAACCTCATGAGCGTGATGGAGAAGAGCAAAGAGATCGCCATCCTCAAGGCCATGGGGACCAGCGACAGCGGAATCATGCGGGTGTTCGTCGCCGAGGGCCTGTGTGTTGGCCTTCTGGGAAGCTTCGGCGGGATCGGGATGGGCCTGGGGCTGTGTTGGGCTCTGGACCGCTACGGACTCCCGCTCAACGAGAACGTCTACTACATCGAAAAACTGCCGGTGGTCGTGAACCCGCTGGAGGTCGCGTTGGTCGGGATCGCTGCGCTGGTGATCGTGTGCCTCTCCAGCATCTACCCCGCGCTCGTCGCCTCACGCCTGCGGCCCGTGGATGCACTCCGCCAGGGAGAGCACTGAGTTGCGCGCGCCCCTTGGGTCCGGTGCTTCCGGTGCCAACCGCGGCCGCGGGAGCCTCCCCCGCCGTTTGACCAGCGTCTACTTGCGGCTTTCGGGCGGGCAGTAGTCCGCGTCACGGCGCCCTTCGGAAGCCTCCCCACGCGCGTTGACACTGTGAAGCACCGCGGCGTACGCTGCCGCGGCTTTTGCCGGGGAAATCCGGCTTTGACCGGCGTTTCTCAGCGTTCCCACCCGCCAAACCCATGACCGCATCGCCCCCCGACGCCGGAGCCGAAGTCCTTCTTCGTGCCGTCCGGATGACCAAGGAGTTCGAGCGCGGCAATGCGCCTCCGCTGCGGGTCCTCTCCGAGGTCAGCCTCACCCTGTTCCGGGGCGAGTGCGCCACCATTGTCGGCCCCTCCGGAGCTGGAAAGTCCACGCTGCTGCACTGCGTTGGAACCCTCGACCTTCCAACCCGCGGCCAGATTCTCTTCGGAGGGACGGACGTCGTCTCCCTTCCGCCTCCGGAACTCGCGAAGTTCCGCAACGAAACCATTGGTTTCGTCTTCCAGTTCCACCACCTCCTCCCTGAGTTCTCCGCGCTCGAAAACGTGATGATGCCGGCCATGATCGCGCGCCTCCCCAACCGGGAAGCCAAGCAGCGCGCCGAAGAACTCCTGGATGCAGTGGGGATGAGCAAGCGCCTGACACATCGGCCTGGCGAACTCTCCGGCGGAGAGCAGCAGCGTGTCGCCATCGCGCGGGCGCTGGTCATGAAGCCGCGCTTGCTGCTCGCCGACGAGCCGACGGGCAACCTCGATACCAAGACCAGCCGTGAAGTCCACCAGCTGCTCTTCCGCCTCAATGAAGAGCAGCGGATCACGATGCTGATCGTCACGCACAACCGCGAGCTCGCCTCGCAAGTGCCACGCAGCATTCGGATGCAAGACGGACGACTGATCGCAAGCGAGCAAAAATCTGAAGAAGAACTCGCACGCGCCCGCGCGCTCGCCTTCATGGACCCGGACGCCGAACCCGACAGCCGCGCCCCCGAAGCCGAAGCCGAAGCCGAAGCCGAAGCTGGGGCGGGGCACGACGAAGGGCAGGGCGAATGAGTCGCGCGTTCGGCATGCACCGTGTCCTGGCGAAGTGGGGAGGCTTGCTCCTCACCTGTTTTGTCGTGGCGGCGACGCTCCTGCCCCGCTCGGTGGGCGCTGCGATCCCGGTGCCAGCACAGCAGTACGCCGCACTCCTACAGACGATCGCTGAAGGGGTCGGCGACGACGTCTACGGGCAGCCGATCGTCGAGGTCCGGTTCGAGGGCAACCGCCGGGTCGAATCCGAGGCGATGCTGTTGGAGCTCGACAGCAACGTCGGAGAACTCGTCAGCCAGCGAAAACTCGCGACGGACCTCAAGCGGCTGTGGGCCCTGGGCTACTTCGAAGATGTTCGGGTCGAGGGCGAGCTGCTCTCCCGCGGTGTCGTCCTGACCTACGTGGTCACGGAGCGACCCAGCGTCCGCAAGATCATCATCGAGGGCAACGACGAGATCAAACTCGACGACATCAACGAGGAACTCGACCTCGAGAAGAACGAGGTCCTCGATCTGGGCAAGGTTGCCGAGAACATCGAGAAGGTCAAAGCGCTCTACACCGCCAGCGGCTTCTTCCTCGCAGAGGTGAGCTACGAGTTGCGCCCGGTTCCGGACGAGCCCGGTAAGGTCGACCTCGCCATCGTGGTCACCGAGTCGACCGAGGTGATCGTTCGGCAGATCGACTTCGTGGGGAACAAAGCGTTCACGGACGCCGAACTCCGAAAGAATGTCTCCACCCGAGTCGGCGGGTACATCTCCGTCGTCGCGCAGCGGGCAGGGGGCTTCTTCAACCGCGAGCAGTTCCAGCAGGACTACAGTTTCCTGCGGAGCTTCTACGGCGACATGGGGTACCTCAACCCCTCGATCAAGGACCCCGAGCTGTCGCTCTCGGCAGACCGCCGCTTCGTCTACCTGACCATTCCGGTCGACGAAGGCCCGCAGTTCCACATCGGCCAGATCCGTGCCAAGGAGGCCCTCCAGGCCGGCGAGCAGGAACTCTACACGGAGCAGATGCTCAAGGAGCAGATCGACCCGATCCTCAAGGTCGGCGACGTCGCGTCCACGGGCAAGATTCAGACGATCCGCGAGGCGATCGAGCGCCGCTACAAGGACTCGGGCCACGCGTACGTCAACGTGATCCCGAACTCTCGGCAAGACCCGGAGAAGCTCGAGCTGTACATGACCTACGAGATCCAAAAGGGTCCGCTGGTCTACATCGAACGCATCGACATCACCGGCAACGAGAAGACCGCAGAGAAGGTCATTCGGCGCGAGATGGAGTTCTCCGAGGGGGACCTCTACTCCGAGACCAAAAAAGAAGGCTCGGAGTACCGGGTGCTGCGCCTGGGGTACTTCTCGCAGGTCAACGTTTCGACCTCGCGCGGATCAGCCGACAACCGGATCGTCATTAACGTCGAGGTCGTCGAGCAGCTCACCGGAACCTTCCAGGTCGGTGCCGGCTTCTCCACCATCGAGAACTTCGTCCTTCAGGGCCAAGTCTCCTACGACAACTTCCTCGGCCGTGGGGCGACGGTTCAGGTCGTCGCACAGCTCTCCAGTCTGCGCCGCCTGTTCAACCTCTCGTACTTCACGCGCTACTTCCTCGATAGCCGTTGGAACTTCCTCTTCAACGTCTTCAACTCGCAGAACATTTTCCCCAGCTTCCAGCGGCGAAGTACGGGCTTCCGGGTCAGCTGGGGTTATCCGATCCTGCGCGACCTGACGCTGTTCTTTGGCTACAACCTCGAGGACGTGAACGTCAGCTTCGGCTCCTTCGGGTCGATCGGCGGCGTGTTCTCGCCAGGCTCGTTGGTCACCGTTCCGCAGCAGTTCCTGATCAGCAACCTGTTCTCCGACGGAATCACCTCTGCGTTGACCGCTCGGTTGCAGTACGACACGCGGGACAACTTTCTGTTCCCAACATCGGGGCAGTTCCACCAGCTGCGCGGTGAGTTCGCGAGCAAGTACTTCGGTTCGCAGAACCGCTTCAACCGCTACACGTTGGACTCGCGCTTCTACTTCCCGGTCATCCGCTCCAAGCAGCAGTTCCGCGCGTGGCTGGTGTTCAAGACCCGGTTCCAGGTCGGCTACGTGCACAGCATGCAGCCCCAGGGCGTGCCGATCTTCGAGCGCTACTTCCCCGGCGGCATCTACGGCGCAGGTGAGATTCGCGGGTTCCGTCTGCGAAGTCTCGGTCCGAAGATTCGGGTCGCGAGTGGTCCTGGTCCCTCCGACCAGATCGCACCCTACGAGGTCGGCGGAAACCTGCTCACGGCGATGAACGCCGAGCTTGAGTTCATGATGATCCCGCCCGCCAACATCAAGGGCGTGATCTTCTCGGACATCGGCAACGCCTTCAACACGGAGTCGCTGTTCTGCGAGCAGCCCAACCCCTCAGACCTGCCGAAGGCTGATCCGTGCTCGGGCTTCCGCGTCCGCGACCTCCGCTACTCGGTTGGCTTCGGCTTCCGGTGGCGCTCGCCCATCGGCCCGCTGCGCTTCGAGTGGGGCTTCCCGATCGACCGCCAACGCGGCACCGACTTCGACCCGATCGCCGACGACCCCGTGGTGTTCGAGTTCTCGATCGGCAACTCGTTCTAAACTGACGACTCGGTCCTCCTCGGTGGGCTCCCACCGGCAAAGGAGGAGCGGGCGGGGCAAGGTCTGCGGTAGTGCAAGACGACCTATTCGCTTCCTTGTCGCGCTGAGCATCGCGGCTCCTGGGTCAACGTGTCCCAGATCACCGCGGACGCGGAGGCCTGCCCCGAGCGAACCGCGGATTCGCGCAACCATTCGCGTGTACGTCCCAAAACGCCGTGAATGTGTCCCAAACGCCGGCCGTCCCAACCGCACCGGCCCTTGCCGGCGTGTTTTCCAACCACTAAGGTGCCCCCCATGCGTCGAGTCCTCTTCCTCAGCCTGGCGACCGTGTTGTTCGCCGGGGTTGCTCCGACCGCTCCGGTCCAAGCAGCTGTCCCCAAAATCGAGAAGATCGCCATCGTCGACGTTCAGCGCTGCCTGATGGAGACCAAGGAAGGACGGGCGGCCAAGAAGGACCTTGAGCGCACGTTCTCCAAGGGCCAGGTCAAGCTCGACGCCAAGGCGAAGAAGCTGGAGTCCAAGCTCCGCGACCTACAAGCCAAGGCGAGCATGCTCTCGCAAGCCGAGCTGATGAAGCGCCAGCAGGAGCTGATGCGCTCTCAGTCCGAGCTGCAGCAGCTGGGCATGGAGCTTCAGGAGGAGGTTGCCAGCAAAGAGGCTCTCCTCACCGAGAAAATCTACAACAAGGTCTCTGCGATCGTGAAGCAGGTGGCCCTCGAAGACGGCGTGCAGGTCGTGCTCGTCCGTTCCGAGCTGACCGTGCTGTACGCCGCACCCAAACTCGACCTCACCAACCGCGTCATCGTGCGCTACGACAAGCAAAACTCGAAGAAGTGATGCTGTTCCAGGAGTCCATCATGACCCGCCGTATCCTCAAGTCCATCACTGTTGCTGCCGCCCTGTCCCTGGGAGGCATCGTCTCGCTCGCGCCCGTCGCATCTGCACAGGCCGAAGTCCCCGCGGTCAAGAAGATCGCGATGGTCGACATGCAGCGCGTGCTCAACGAGACCACCGCGGGCAAGCGCGCCCGCAAGGAACTCGAGTCCAGCTCCAAGGCCAAGCAAGGCAAGCTGGACAAGAAGCGAAAGAAACTCGAAGCCGACGCTGCGAAGCTCGAAGGCATGTCCGGGCAGAAGCTCATGGAGACGCAGGAAAAGCTCCAGCGCGAGTCCATGGAGCTGCAGAGCATGCTCTACGCGCTCGAGCAGGAGCTTGGTGAGCAGCACAACAAGATGCTCGAGAAGATGTACCGAAACGCCCAGTCGATCGTGGCTGCGATGGCGAAGTCCGAGGGCATCGATCTTGTCCTGGTACGCGACCAGATGACGGTCATCTATGCCAAGGACGCCTTCGACGTGACCAGCAGCGTCATCAAAAAGTACGACGCCAAGCACAAGTAGCGCAGGCGACATCGCCTCTGTATGCTCGGGGCCCGCTTGTTCCAACGTCGTTGGGATAGCGGGCTTCTCGCATTTCTGGCGGCCTACGCATGGCGATCGATTCCACCGAGATCCAGACCATTCTCCCGCACCGGTACCCCTTCCTCTTCATCGACCGTGTCGTCGAGGTCGAGCCCGACACGTCCATTGTCGCGGAGCACCTGGTGTCGATGAGCAGCAGCATCCTGCAGGGACACTTTCCGGGGCATGCCGTGCTCCCCGGCGTTGTGCAGGTCGAGGCGATGGCGCAGGCCGCCGTCATCCTTGCGAACAAGTCGGGCCGCTTCGATCCCGAACTCCACCACTGCTACTTCATCGGCATCAAAGAGGCGAAGTTTCGAGGGGTCGTCGCGCCTGGGGACGTGCTTCAGATCCGCGTGAACGCCGAGCGTCTGGGGCGGGTCGGCAAGTTCACCGGCGAGTGCTACGTCGGCGAGGAGCTGCGCAGCAGCGCCACGATCACCGCCGTCATCGAGCCCAAGGACAAAGCCGCGGCCAAGTCCAAGGCCGACGCGCCCGCAGGGTGAACCGATGCGTCGTGCTCTGCTCGCCACCGTGTCCGCTCTGCTCGCGACCGCGTGCGGGCACGACGCCAGTCGGGATCTGCAGCGGTCCAGTCAGCAGCTCTCCCGCTCCATTGCGCGGGGGGACGCAGGGGCCGTGACCGCGACCGCTGCGCCGGGCATGCGCGGAACGTTGGATACTCAGGCGATCGTCTCTGAGGATGCGCGCGGGCCGTGGAAGTCGGCCCTGAAGAAGCCACTGGCGGTCGAGCCGACCGCGGTGGTCTTTCTCGCGCCCGATTTCCCGGTCGACGTCGTGCAGACCCCACAGGGCTGGCGGTTCGCGGAGGACCCAACCGCGGTCTACGCCAGCGATACACCCCGCCACGCGCTGCGGGCTCTGGTGTGGGCGACTCGCGCGCAGCGGTGGGATGTTGTTCTTCGGCTCGCTCCGAAGCGCTACCGGATGGGCCTATCCGAGGACGATCTGCAGATCGCGTGGAGCGAGGGGGAGTACGCGGATGTGCTGAAAACGGCGAGAGACGCGGTGGCATCCCACCTGGCCGACGCCATCGTCGCCGATACACACGAGGCCACGCTGACGGTCGGACCGACCCACGTGGTTCACCTCGAACACGAGGGAGATCATTGGGTTATCGTCGATTTTCTGGGCAGCGCAGCGGCGTCCAGCGGCGGTTAGGCGCGGTCGGCACTGTGCGATTCCCCAGTGTAGGATGAAGGCGACCGCGGAGCCTACAGTGTTCCGCAGCATCTCGGGAGACTTTGTGTGTGCCCCTTGCGTGGGCTCGCACACGCGTTACGATGATCTCAGATGACTGCATCCGCTCATCGCACGATGTCCCGCACCCCGATGTGTGCGGAAAAATCGGAACTGAGCGCCGTTTGTGGCGAAATCCTCGCACCTGCGGCGTTCACGGCTCCGGCAACGGACGAGGACCTGGCTGCGGGACTGCGCGCCATGACCATGCTTCGGATCCCCAAGGTTCTGCCAACCCCTTCCACGTCTGAGTCCCCCAAGGGCTATCGTGGGGCGCGCAAACGGCGCAATTCGACGCAAGGCGCTCGTCTCGAGCTGACACTCGAAGCCCCGAGCCGCCGCCCCGCCGTCGAAGAGAAAGTCGACGAGCCGTCGAGTGAGCCGGAGCGCGGTATCGCGGAAGTCGACTTCTACATCTGAGTTGTCCGGGGCCCCCACGCACAGACCACGCTTGGGGGCTCGTCCCTTCACCCCACGAGGGCGCACAGACGAAAGTCGTGCGCCCTTTCGTGTTTTTTGCGGGCGGACGCGGTCTCCCAGTTGAGCGCTTCGCCTGGTAGCGTTAGCGACGTGGCGGACCCCAAGGCCCATCCCGCAGAGGTGACGTCGGTTCAACCCGACGCATACCCCCTGCGCCACAATGGATACCGTTTACTCGTGCTCACCGGCGAGCTGCGAGGGCGCGAAATCGACGTGTTGTCGGAGGCGATTACCGTTGGAAAGTCGCGCAGCTGTGACGTCGTCCTTCCCGACGACTCCGTAAGCCGTGTGCATGCCGAGATACGGCGTGAAGGCGATGCTTATCGCCTTCGCGATCGAGGCTCGACGAACGGGAGCTACGTCGGCGGCGCACGCGTGACCGATGCGTACCTCAAGCCCGGAGACGTCCTCGGCGTCGGCAAGGTTCAGCTGCGGTTCATGCCTCGTGACGCACGAACCGAGCTGTTGCCCTCCGAAGCGGACCGCTTCGGTGAGGTCATCGGCAAGAGCCTCGCGATGCGGAAGATTTTCGGCGTCCTGGAGCGGGTCGCGCCGACCGACGTGACGGTGATGCTCGAAGGCGAGACCGGCACTGGCAAGGACGTCATCGCACGCTCGGTGCACCTGGCGTCTCCTCGCCGTGACGGCCCCTACGTCGTCGTCGATTGCGGAGCGCTCACGGCCGAACAACTCGAGGTCGAGCTGTTCGGGAGCGAAGGGCCGCCGGTCGCCGGCGGTACACCCAGCCCCGGCGGTGGAAGCCGCGGCGGCGCGCTTGAGCTGGGAACCGGCGGAACGGTGTTCCTCGATGAAGTCGGCGAACTGCCGAGAGATCTCCAGTCGAAGCTTTTGCGGGTGCTGGAAACCAACCGGGTGCGACGTGTCGGAGGCACGGCCGAGGTGGAGATCGACATCCGCCTGCTGGCGGCCAACCATCGGGAGCTGAAAGTCCTCGTCGAGGAGGGCGAGTTCCGGGAGGACCTGTACTTCCGCCTGGCCGTGGTCTCCGCGGTGGTGCCCCCGCTGCGGGAGCGTCGGGACGACATTCCCGTCCTCATCGAGTACTTCTCGCGCCGTCTGCCTCCGGGCATGTGGAAAGCTCCCGGTCCCGAGGCCATGGCGCGGTTGGTCGGCTACGACTGGCCAGGCAACGTCCGGGAGCTGCGTAACGTCGTCGAGCGCAGCGCCTATCTCTCTCCCGATGGCGTGATCGACCTCGTCACGACGGGGCGCCGGGTGCAGAGCGGGAGTGAGGCGGTCGACTTCGATCCAACCCTGACGTTCCGTGAGCAGAAGGAGCGGGCGGTGGAGCTGTTTGAAGAGGCATATCTTCAGTGGCTGCTTCAGCGCGCCGAGGGGAACATTTCACGGGCGGCCCGCGAAGCGGACATGGACCGCAAGTACCTGCACAAGCTGCTTCGGCGCTACGGGATCGACGCAAAGCTGTTTGCGCGACGCTGAGGTTGCGGCCAGTCCGGGATGCACGGGCCTGCCGTGGAGCGATACCATCGGGCAACCGATGAACGACCCTGACGCAGGCGCGCGAGTTTGGCGGCACGCGCGAGGCTCGTTGGAACTCGAGCCTCCGGTCGTGATGGCGGTGCTCAACGCCACCCCGGACAGCTTTCACGATGGCGGGGCCTTGTCCCCCGCCGGTGAGGTCGACCCCGACCGGGTCCACGCGTCGGCCGCAGCGGCGGTCCGCGCGGGGGCTCGGCTGTTGGATGTCGGGGGGGAGTCCACGCGCCCGGGGGCGAGCCCCGTCGACGCGGAGCAGGAGCGGGCGCGGGTGCTGCCCGCGATTCGAGCGATGCTCCCGCTCGGGGTGGCGGTGAGCGTGGATACACGGCGCGCGTCTGTGGCTGAGGCCGCCCTCGAGGCGGGTGCGGTCATCGTCAATGACGTCTCCGGTCTGGCGGATCCGGCCATGGCGGAGGTCGTCGCCCGTCACGGAGCCGGTCTTGTCATTGGACATTTACGTGGGCAGCCCGACACGATGCAGGCGTCCATCGAGTTCGGCGACCTGCTCTGCGACATCGCGGACGAACTCCAGGTGTCGATTGGCCATGCTCGAGATGCAGGTGTCTCTTTGGGGCATGTCGTGGTCGACCCCGGCGTTGGCTTTGGCAAGACGGCATCCCAAAGTGCCGCGCTCGTCGCCTGCTCCGCGACGCTCGAACGCGCCGTGGGCGTTCCCGTGATGATCGGAGCGTCCCGCAAGAGCTTCATCGGGGCCGTGATTCCTTCAGCACCCGCCGATCGGTTGCCGGGGTCTCTGGCTGCGGCGGTGGTGGCGGTGCAGCACGGCGCTGCGGTGATCCGTGTGCATGACGTCGCGGAGACCGTTCAGGCATTGGCCGTGTCGGCGGCCGTGGAACGGGCCTGGGCAGCCGCAAACGCGGGTCGCCTCGCGGCGGCTGCCACAGGGGAGGGCGCGTGAACCCGCAAGAGTGGGTCGCAGCACTGACGTGGCGAGATGGCCTCGACTTCGGCTTGCTCGTCGTCATCGTCTACCACCTGCTCAAGGTGGTCCGTGGGACGCGTGCCGTGCCCGTCCTGGTGGCGGTCTCGGTGTTCGGGTTGTTGGCGTGGGGGGTGAGTCAGCTCGACCTCATCGCCTCCGCCTCTCTGCTGAAGTACTTCTTCGAGTCGATCATCATCTTGTTGATCGTCGTGTTCCAGCAGGAACTGCGCCGGATGCTGCTGGTGCTGGGTCAGCGGATCCTGCCTGCGAACCGGCGCGAGGCCGCACAGTCGGCGATGGGGGAGTTGGTCGCCGGGCTCGAACGGGTCAAGAGGGCGCGTATTGGGGCGCTGGTCGTCCTTCAGGGCGACATCGATGTGATGGGGGTGGCCACCGGGGTGGGCACCGAGATCGATGCTGCGCTCAAGGCCGAAACGCTGGTTGCACTGTGCATTCCGCATGCCGCCAACACCGCGCACGACGGGGCAATCATCGTGGACGGCTTCCGTCTGTCTCGCGCTGGTGTGATCCTCCCGTTGTCCGCGCAAACCCTCGATCCTCGGTTCGGCACCCGGCACCGGGGAGCGATCGGCGTGAGCGAGGAAACCGACGCGTTGGTCATCATCGCCAGTGAAGAACGGGGGGAGCTCCGGGTTGCGCACCGCGGCGGTATCTCCGAGCCCATCGCCCCCGACGATCTCCAGGCGCGTATCGAAGCTTGGTTGTCGGCCCCCCGGGACGATGCGGCCGCCGCTTCCGCGTCGTCCTCCACACTGAGCGCGACGAGGCCGCTCGAAGCCGTGGCCGCGGCGGGTCAATCGTCCATTCTCGCCGGACCCGGCAAAGACGAGGGGGGCGCGAGCCGAAGCCAAACGCATATGTCCAAGGCGGCAAGCCAGGCGGAAGCGGGAAAGATCTGATGTCCTCGCTGGCCAAGGTGCTGTCCGACACCCTGTTTCGCAACTGGGGTCTGAAGCTCGTCGCGGTGGGGCTTGCAGCGGTCTTGTTTGTCCTGACGCGCGACGAGGTCAGCCGCACCTTCGAGGTCCCGCTGCGTGTCGTTGCAGACCCGCAGCGGGTTCTGTTGACCGACCTGCCTCCGACGATCACGGTACAAGTTCGGGGACCCTGGACGCGGCTCAATCGGCTTCAGGACTTCGACCTTGGGACCGCCGCTCTGGACCTGCGCACCGCCGAGCCAGGGCCGCTTCAGGTGGACCAGGCGAGTATCGTGATGCCGCCGGGCGTCGTGTTGGCGGAGGTCCAGTACTCGCATGTGGATCTCCGGTTTGAGCCGGTCATCACCCGTCCCAAGCGCGTCGAGCCTAGAACTGCGGGCGAACCGGCGGAGGGATATCGGGTCACGCGGGTCACGGTCACCCCGGCGACGTGGGACGTTCACGGTGGGCGGTCCGCGGTCCAAGAAGTGGCTCAACTCGGGACCGAGGCGCTCGAGCTCGACGGGCAGGATGTGTCGTTTACCGAGGTGGTCGCCGTGTTGCCGCTCCGCGGAGACGCACAGCTGGTCCGGTCGGCGGCGCAACCTGCTCAGGTGACCGTCCGCATCGAGATCGAGGCGCAGATGGAGAACCGTGAGCTTTCGGTGCCGATCCCGGTGCCCGACGAGCTGGACCCGATGGGAGCGATCCCCGAATCGGTGACCGTGCAACTCTCGGGTCCCCGGCTCTCGTTTCGGGCCCTGGATGCGCTCGAGGTCCGGTTTCCGGTCGATGCCTCGGTTCAGCCTCGGGCGGCCCGGACCGCCGCGGGCGAGACCGTCGTCGAGTTGCGCTTTGGGTGGGCCGAAACGGTCCCCTCGGAGGTCTCGGACGCCCTGTCGATCGACCACGGGGTCGAGGTCGTGGTGCTGCCGGCCCCGCCCGCGCCACCTGCTGAACCGCCTGTTTGAACATCCTGGCGACACCGCGCGGACGACGTTACAAAGGAGTCATGGTGCAGGCGGCCCAAGAGAGCTCCCGGCGAATGTTCGGGACCGACGGGATTCGGGGGGAGGCGAACGCCTACCCGATGACGCCCGAGGTGGCGATGCGGGCGGGGATGGCCGTCGCTGCGCACTTCGGACTCGGCGGCCGGGTCGTGGTCGGCAAGGACACCCGACTGTCGGGCTACCTGATCGAGAGCGCACTGGCCTCGGGGCTCGCGGCCATGGGCGCGACGGCGCTGTTGGTCGGCCCGATGCCCACGCCGGGAATCGCGTACCTCACCCATTCGATGCGCGCACAAGCGGGCGTGGTCATCTCCGCCAGCCACAACCAGTTCGCGGACAACGGCATCAAGATCTTTGGCGCGCAGGGGTACAAGCTACCTGACGAGGTGGAGGCGAAGCTCGAGGCCGACATGGCGGGCGAAGCTCTCGATGAGCATCGCGCTCGGGGGGCGGCCATCGGTCGGGCGTTTCGCATCGATGACGCCGCGGGCCGCTACATTACCCGGCTCAAACAGGCGTTTCCGACCGGAGACGACCTCACAGGGCTGAAGATCGTGATCGACTGCAGCCACGGGGCGGCTTACAAGATCGCACCCACGGTGCTCGAAGAACTCGGTGCGACCGTGCTCACCCGCGGCGTGTCGCCCAACGGCACCAACATCAACGACGGTGTCGGGGCCACCCACCCGCAAGCCTTGTGCGACGCGGTGAAAGAGGCCGGAGCCGACATCGGCATTGCCCTCGACGGGGACGCGGACCGAAGCATCTTCTCCGACGAGAACGGGGCCATCGTCGATGGCGACTCGATCATGGCGATGTGTGCTCGTGATCTTCATCAGCGTGGCGACCTTCGGGGTGGAGCGGTCGTCGCGACCGTGATGTCCAACCTGGGGCTCGAGCGCAGCCTTGCAGAGGTCGGGATTTCGTTGGTTCGGACGCCGGTCGGCGACCGGTATGTGGTGCAGGCGATGCGCGGAAGCGGTTGCAACCTGGGGGGCGAGCAGTCGGGGCACCTGGTGTTCTTGGACCATGCGACGACCGGCGATGGAATGGTCGCCGCGCTACAGGTCCTGACGATCATGCGCCGCACGGGCAGCCCGCTGTCTCGGCTCTCCGAGGTGATGAGTCCGGTGCCGCAGCGACTGAGCAGTTTCATGGTCCCCACCAAGGTCCCCATCGATCGGCTGCCCAAGCTGCAACGCACCATCCGAACGGTGGAACGGGAGCTCGGCGACGAAGGGCGGGTCCTCGTGCGCTACTCGGGGACCGAAAAGAAAATGCGGGTCATGGTCGAGTTCGTGGACGCGGTCCGAATCGATGACTACGTCTCCCGCTTGCAGGAGGCCGCGGTGGCCGAGCTTGGAGCGTTGGCGTGAGCGTGCTGGGGATCGGCTTGGACCTCTGCCCGATCGACCGGATGAAGCAGGCGGTCGACCGTCACGGTGATCGTTTCCTCAGGCGGGTCTTCACCGAGCAGGAGCAGGCCTACGCGCGCGACGCATCCGGTGGGATGGCCCAGTCGCTCGCGGCACGTTTCGCGGCAAAAGAAGCGGCGAGCAAGTCGATCGGGGCTCCGAAAGGAATCGGGTGGCACGACGTCGAGGTCGTTCCGGCGCGTCGCGGTATCGAAGGGCCCCGGTTGATCCTGCGGGGTCGCGCGCAAGAGGTCGCGGATGCCCGAGGCATCAAGAGCATCCTCGTCAGCCTCACCCATGCCGGCGGTGTGGCGGCGGCAGTGGCCGTGGCGGTCGCGTGAGCACCCCTGCGTCCCTGTGGTCAGCGGAGCAAGCCGCGGCTGCCGATGCGTACACCATGGACACACTCGGCGTGCCCTCGCCGGTGTTGATGGAACGGGCCGCCCTTTGCGTCGCGTCCGAGGTCTGCTCGCGGTCCGAGGAAGGCGCAGGGCGCCCGGTGGTGTGCCTGGTGGGTCCCGGGAACAACGGCGCAGATGCGCTGGCCGTGGCTCGAATCGCGGCGGCGCGGGGGCTCAAAGCCCATGCGTGGCTGGTCTCGCCCCACCGAAACCAGGCCGGCGAAGCTCAGCTCGCGCTGGCACGGGCGCATGGCGTGCAGTTGCATCGGTCGTCCGAGTCCTTGCCGCTCGAGGCCGCTTGGGTTGACGGGCTGCTCGGCACTGGATCGAGGGGCGCGCCGCGAGGCCCGCTCGCCGAGGCGTTGATCTGGGTTGCCACTCGGCGTGGACCATCGTTCGCGATCGACACGCCCACGGGCGTCGACGTCGATTCGGGCGCGGTTGTGGGGCCGGCGTTTCGTGCCGATGTGACCGTGACACTGGTGCGGAGCAAGCCAGGGCTCCACGTCACCCCGGGCCGAGACTACGCGGGGTCCGTGGTCATCGCGGACATTGGCATTGCGGCAGGACCCACGGGGTCGTCGCTTGGCGCGCTGCTGACGGCCGGCACGGTGGCGAGCGCCCTCGAAGCCCTTCCAAAGAACGCTGCCCACAAGGGGCACCGTGGACACGTCGCTGTGGTCGGCGGAGGTCCCGGCACCCCAGGGGCGGCGGTGCTCAGTGGCGTCGCCGCGATGAGGGCAGGGGCCGGATTGTGCACGCTGGTGGGCAGCCCTGTGCCCGACGTTCGCCCGGAGCTGATGCGCGCGGAGGCGGAGATGCCTGTGGTCCCAAGCGCCAGCGTCCTCGTCGTTGGCCCCGGACTCACGAGCACGCCACCGGGGCTCGACCTGGCCGCGCTGTATCGCGAAGATCCGCGGCCGGCGGTCTGGGATGCCAGCGCGCTCGAGGCGATCGACGGAACCTCGACGCCCCGGGGTCCGCGGGTCCTGACGCCGCACCCCAAGGAGGCTGCGCGCATGCTGGGCAGGTGGAATCCCGGGCAGACGTGGACGTCGGCGCGGGTCCAGGAGAATCGCGTGGATGCGGTGCGGGTACTGCAGCACGACGACGCCGTTGTTGCCGTGCTCAAGGGGGCGGGCACGGTGATGTGTGGCGGCGGCGCGCTCCAGGTTGCGCTCGAGGGCTCTGAAGCGTTGGCGACTGCAGGTTCGGGCGACGTGCTCGCGGGCTGCATCGCCGGTCTGCTGGCCCGGGGGCTGGCCTTTCGGGATGCCGCGGGCGTCGGCGTCAGCGTGCACGGGCGTGCAGGTGACCTGGCCGCGGGGCGCGTCGAAATCCCGCTTGCCCTCGAGATCGCGGAGTCGATCCCCCACGCAATCCGGGCATTGTCTTCGGGTGCGCCCGGCCCCCGTGAGCCTCGCTTCGTGCGTGGGTGACCCGTGTCCCCGTCGGGCTCGGGGAGGGAGGCTCGACGGGCCTACGACCGACCCGGTACGCTCCCTGGCGGTGGTGAAGCGTCTTGCGATGGCAGTGGTCGTGCTGTGGATGAGCCCAGGATGCCGCAGCAAGCCTGCCTCAGTGCCCCCGCCCACCGAGCCTCCGTCGTTCGACGATGACCCTGGGGCCACGCCTCGGGCGACACCGTCCTCGGGCGGAGCACCCCACGAGTCGCCTGACGGAGAGCCGACGGCGTGCAAGGCGGGGGGCAGCCCATGGGATGGCAAACACGAAGGGTGCCTGTATGAGGTCGCGGGCTGCTGTTACGGCGACGCCCAAGCGGCCTGCCACGCAGCGGGCTGCGAGGGGACCGGTTGCCAGGTGTTGGAGTCCGCTCCGGCGCAGATCGTTTGTCGGCCGGACTAGGCGGGGCGTAGGCGCAGCCGAGGCGGGGGCCGTCGCCTGCGCTACGGGAAGCCCGAGCCCGAGCCACAGATGAGCGTCTTGTGGTCACCCAGGTCGCGCCCGAACTCACACGACGCTGAGTTGCCGCACTTCTCCTCGCACCCTGCCTGGAAGTCGTAGCAGCAGTCGTCGACCTTGTACTCGCAGTCGTTCGGGTCGAAGGGCGAGCCGCCGGGGCCACATCGTGGATTCTCGAGGTCCGGGACCTCGGGGCTTGGCCCGCCTTGCGTGGGACGGTCGGGGTCTTCGCCTTTGGGAGAGGTTGCACCCGAGAAGAAATCTTGATCGCTGCCGGATCCGCACGCGTAGGCGCGGGTCCCAGGGGTGCCGGTCGAAAGGCAGGCCGTCTGCGGGCCGGCGACGACGACGCCGAGCGTGTCGCGCATGGTGGCGTCCTCGTCGTGGCCGGTCGCGTGCTCGGCGGACTCGAGTTCGCCGAAGCGAAGCACCGCTTCGGGAGTCATGGTCGAGGTCAACCGCCGGACGTCGATCTTGCGTCCGCCTCCGTTGAGCGAGTCCGAACCGAGGACCCAAAGGTCATCGTCGTCACGGGGAATGAACACCGCATCATCGAGGTCGATGTTGGCTGGGGACTGACTGTCCGCAAGGGCCATGTACGACCCTGAACGGACTCCGACGGCCCATGGCATGGCATCCTGGGGCGTGCGGGAGGGGACTGCGGCCAGCCGCGCGCCAACCTCGGGCTCGCTCAACACCGCCAGGTAGCGATCCGCGCCGTCCCACACCGAGATGGAGGTTTCCCCGGGTCCGAGCTCCGACTCGAAGTAAAGTAAGCCCTCGGCGGAGAACCCCGCGAGGCGGGTGTTGCCGCTGGTCTTGGCGGAGCGGACGAGGCACGCCGAGCCGGTGGAGATGTCGCGCAGTGCGACCGAGCCGGCTGCGGTCTTGTACGCAAGGTGGCTGCCGTCGGGGGACACTGCGCGCAGGCCCGTGGTTTCGGTGAGGTCTTCGCGCCCACTGATGAGCTCGCCGTTGAACCGGTCGACGAGTTCCCCGTCGGGGATCCGGAACACCAGCGTCTGCGCGCTGTCTCCGTGTCCGAGCGTGATCGCGACCTTCTCATCCCGCGGCCCGACAACAATGCGGGTTGCCGGCTTGCCCCGGAGCAGCAGGAGGGGCTCCAGGTGATTGTCGAGCTCCTCGTCGATCGGGACGAGGTACAGCGAATCGTCGCCGCTACCGTGGCGGACCCGCCCGATCATGTTGTGCTCGCCCACGGTCGCGAGGGTGAGGTTTGGCAGCTCGGGGGCGATGCGAGCGGCTTCGGAGTGGCCGGGCCAGTAGCGCCTCAGCTGCCGCTCTTCATCCAGCCCGATGACCCAGTTGCTGCTGCGAAGGGAGGCGAGCAACTCGACGGGCAGGTCCTCCCCCAACGGGTAGCGTTGACCGATGGCGCGCCCTTGGTCGTCTTGGTCCGCGTCCAGGCTCCCGTCCGCGTTGAAGTGGAAAACGTGCAGCTGCTGTTCGCCCCGGTCGGTGGACAGGACGTATTCGCCTGCCGAAGTGACCAACACCGCGTTCTGGCCGCTGCCCAGATCCGCGAGGGACGTGCGCCGCAGCGAGCACTCGGCGTCGGCGTCGGAGTCGGAGTCGGAGGCACACTCGTAGTGCAGGACGAAGGGCTCGTTGCTGCCCGCTCCGACGCTGCCGCCGGCCCACGCCAGGACCGGGGCGTGACGACGGCTGACCATCGTCCCCGGCTCGGCGTCGCCGAGTTCGAGCGTGCCGCAGGGCGTGGAGGGATCGCTGAGGTCATCGCAGCCACCGGCCAACCCCAAGCTCAATCCCAAACACAGGGCAGTGCTCGAACAAGCCTGCTGCCATGGACCCACAAAACCCACATCTGGATCGTATCATGATGAAGACGACTTGTGGCAACCTCACGCCGGTGCGGACGACACCCTGCCGGCCCCTTCGGCATTTTGCCCCGGGAACCCTGTTCTCGGCCCTTCTAACGGCAACGATGCTGGTCTCGGGGTGCGAATCTGCGCCTGCGGAACCGCCGAGGACCGGGAGCAAAGTGGCAGATGCGAAGGCCGATCCCGAGCTTGAGGCGCCGAAGCCGATGACGGACGACGAATTCGCGCTGCTCACCGAGCAGTGGTCAGAGCGGTCCGCACGGGACCCCAAGTTGGCCAACACGGCTGCGTTCTTCCGGGCGAAGACGGACCTCTCTCGGGTGAGCAATGAGGCCAAGGACATTCACCTGCGTGCGAACGCGTCGCTCGTGCTTGGCAGTCTGTATTCGGCGCGAGCTGACCTCAAAGGAGCGATCGCGCAGTACCAATTTGCCGCAAAACTCGTCCCCGACGACGCGGGTCCCCACATGGCGCTGGCGGTCGCCCTTTCGGCGGACAAGCAGTTCAAGGATGCCGCGCAGGCTCAGAAAACCGCAGCCACCATCGACCCGAACAACCTCGAGAACTGGCTGCTGCTGGGCGAGCTGTTGGTCAAATCCGGCGACGAAGAGGGCGCCGTGGGTGCGTATGTGGACTACGAGCGCCGCCGCAAGGCGCTCATCGACGGCCTGACGCTCAAGAACAAGGAGGGGGACTTCCTGGTCGATGTTGCAGAGCGGATCGGCTGCGCCGAGGCGTTGGCCTCCGCCTCGGACCAAGGAACGGCGGTCGCGCTGACGTACGCATTCAAGAGCGACCCGGAGCCCTCGGTTCGCTCCGTCGCGGCGTCGGTCATGGGCGTGCAGCGGTACGTCGTCTACAAGCCCGCGCTCGAGGCTGCGCTCCCGACCGCCGTCGGAGAGGTGAAGGAGTCCATCGTGTGGGCACTCGCGGAGATCGAGCGTGACCCCGTGACCCCCAAGCGGCCGGAGCTGCCGCCCGAGGTGGTCGAGGCGGCGGCGAAGAAGCCTACGGACAAGGCTGTGGACCAGCCGGTCGACAAGGCTCCGTCCGATTCGGCCGAGCCTGAGACACCGAAGCCATGACCGCCGCGTCCATCGAAGTCCGGGGGCTGTCGCATCGATACCCCGGTGCCGACGTTCAGGCGCTGAACGATGTCTCGTTTGGGGTGGACTCCGGGCAACGGTTGGGTCTGCTGGGTCCCAACGGTGCTGGCAAGAGCACGCTGATGAGGCTGCTGTGCGGATACCTTCCACTCGCCGGCAGTGGTCAGCTGCGCGTCGATGGCTTGGACGTGGCGACCGACTCGCTGAAGGTCCGGACGCGGGCCGGCTACATGCCCGAGCACGTGCCGCTGTACCCCGAGCTTCGGGTTCACGAGCACCTGTCGTTTCGTGCCTCGATCAAACGCGTACCCCGAGGGGAGCGTCGTGCGGAGGTTGAGCGTGTCGCGTCCAAGACCGGGCTCAGCGATCGCCTTCAGCAGCCGATCTCGCAGCTGTCTCGGGGGTATCGGCAACGGGTGGGCATCGCTGATGCGCTGCTGGGCGCCCCTGCGCTGATCGTGTTGGACGAGCCCACGGTCGGTCTCGATCCGAATCAGGTCCTCGAGATCCGCGCGATGCTCCGAGAGCTCGGAGGCGCACACACGCTGGTCTTCAGCTCCCACATTCTCGCCGAGGTCGAGGCTCTGTGTGACCGGGTGGTGATCCTCTCAGAGGGCAGGGTTGTCGTCGACGAGTCGCTCGAGGACGCGCTCGCCACGGGCCATGTACACGTCCGTGTGGTCGCCGGGACCGAGCAGACCCAGGCGCTCCTGTCGAAGGCGGTGGAGGCCGAGGTCGAAGTCGTCGAAGACGCAGGCATATGCTCTGCGCGACTGCCTCTGGCGGCACACGACGACCCTGAGGCCGTGTTGGCCGCAGTCGGCCGAGCGTGTGCCCAGGCAGGTGTGGAGCTGCGGACGCTGTCGATGGGGCGGACGCGGCTCGAAGAGCGGTTTGCGGCGGTGACCGGCGCGCGTCGGGCTTGAGGTTGCGCTACCTTCCCCCTCCCGTGGCCCTCGAGTTCATGCACGCCGTACGCGGCACGTTGGCGCTCGCCTATCGCGAGTTGCTCTCGCTGTTCGTGACGCCACTGGCGTACGTGGTGGGCTCGTTGTTCCTGCTGCTTCAGGGGTGGAACTTCTCGCTGCTTCTCCAGGTGCTCAACGATCCGCTCGCCGCACCGGGCCCGGTCATGCAGTTCTACTTTGGGGGCAGCTTCTTCATCTTCTGGCTGCCGGTCATCTTCCTGTGCGCTTCACTGGCGATGCGCCTGCTCGCCGAAGAACGACGCCAAGGGACGCTCGAGGCATTGCTGACCGCACCGCTGAGTCCGGTTACCGTCGTGCTTGGGAAATTCCTCGGCGTGGTCGTGTTCTACGTCGCGTTGTGGTCCCCCACGGTGGTGTTCTACGTACTTCTACGCGGCGCAAACGTGGAGCCGGACCTGGGCCCGATAGCGTCCGGGTACCTGGGCACCTTCATGGTCGGGTGCAGTTTTCTCGCACTGGGGCTCCTGATGAGTGCGGTGGCGAAATCGCAGCTCCAGGCGGCAATCTCGACCTCCGTCGCGTGCACGATTCTGCTGCTCGCAGGCTTGCTGGTCGACCAAGTCGAGTCTCCCGCGGTGGCCGACGCGCTCGCGCAGACCAGCTTGCTCTCGATGATGCAGGAGATGGCGCAGGGCATTGTGGACACCCGCTGGATCGGGCTGCACGTCGCGGTTGTGGTCGTCTCGCTCGTGGCGTCTGTTCTTGCGATCGATCCTCGCCGCAACCTCGACCGAACGCTTCGCGCGATCTTCATCGCCCTCGCGGTGGTGCACGCGGCGTGGTTCTCCGGTCGTCATGCCGTGCGTCAAGACTGGACCGCCTCGCAGATGTACGCGCTCTCCGAGCGGGCCCGGGATGTTCTTCAGGGCCTCGAGGGTCCGATCGACGTTCGTGTCGTCGTGCCGGAGACGATCGGCGCCGGCCGACCGAACCCGCTGTCGCAGGAACTCCGCGAGGTGCTCTCGCGGATGAACGAGTCGAGCGACGCCCTGCGAGTGCGGTTCCTCGACCCGGACCGGGATCGTCAGGAGGCCGAGCAACTCGTGGCCGACTTCGGTCTGGGCGGTCGAGACTTGGCCGATGGGGTGGTGCTGGTGAGGGCTGGGCAGGGTGCGGAGCAACGTCGTGCCCATCGCTTGCCGGGCGACCTGGTCACCTACGCCACGGGTGCCGAGGTCCAGGCAACCGGGCCCAGGGTGCAGGAGTTCCGTGGAGAAGAGGCGTTGCTCTCAGCGTTCTTGTCGGTGTCCAAACCACTGGATGTGACGGTGTGCGCCACGGCGGGGCACGGCGAGCCCCGGTTCGACAACCTCGAGCCATTCGGGGGGTATGCCCATCTGTCCGACCTGATCAAGGACGCCGGCCTCCAGCTTCGCACCGCGAACCTGGACGACGCGGATGGGTTGTCCGGATGCACGGTCGTCATGGTTGCCGGTCCCTCCGGAGTGTTGCCCGCCTCGCAGGTCCAAGCGCTGACCCGCTACGCGGATGAGGGTGGGAAACTCTTGGTGCTCAGCGGAGCTGTGGTACGCCCCGGCGCCTCGGGTCTGGCCACTCACGGTCTCGAGCCGCTGCTCAGGCGTTTCGGAGTCATCGTGGGGGACCGCATCGTCCTCGACCCCGAGCACCCCATGCCGGGAGCCACACCGTTGCTGGCGTTCACGATCGACCAAGGGTGGAGTTCTCACCCGGCGGTGCGCGCCTTGGTGTCTCGGGCAGTCAGCTTCGTCTTTGCTCGGGAACTCAGCCTCACAGACGCTGAGGACGGGTCCAAGGCGGAGGCGCTGGTTGTCAGCGCGGAGACGGCTTGGGCCGAGGCCGACATCGAAGGGATTCGCGCCGGCGTGCCTCCACAACTCGAGGGCGAGGCGGATGCGCGAGGCCCGATTGTCCTCGCCGCTGCCGGCACGCTTGGCAACGCTCGCGCCGTCGTCATCGGGTCGGACCAGTTCGCGCTCAATGCATACCTCCGAGACGACGTGGTCTACGATCACGGGCGCGACCTCATCCTCAACACCTTGGGCTGGTTGACGGCGGAGGACACGTTGCTCGGCATTCGCCCGCGGGAGCGGACCGCGGTCAAGCTCGTCCTTCTACCCGAACAGTTGCGACGCATGGTCTGGGTGTGCCTGTTCGGCTTGCCCGGGTTCGGCATCGCGTTGGCCCTGTGGGTGCTGTGGAGGCGTCGAACATGAAGCTGACTCGAGCGACCTGGGCGTGGGCCGCCGTTGCGCTGGCCCTCATGGCCGCGGTGCATGGAACGCAGGCTCCCGAAACGGGGCCCGGCGGCTTCGTGTCCACCCGTTCGTCCGCACGTCGGGTGTTCCCAACCTTGCCGGACATCACGTTGGAAACGGCGTCGATCACCCTGGCGCGCGCCGACGGGGTGAGCGTCGTGTTGCAGCCCAGCGCCGATGGTCACGCGCTACGGGTGGATGGTGCGATGGTGGGTCCTGCGGACCCGCGGGCCGTCGAAGGGTTGTGGGCCTCGTTGCGGATGGCGACGACCGTACGGGCGGTGAGCGATGGCGCGGCCGTGGGCGTTTCGTCCTTGGGGACGATCACCGTGGAGGCCGGGGGCGAATCTCGCAGTCTCCGAGTCGGCGGACGGACGCCCGATGAAGCCGGCCGCTACGCGGAGATCGACAACGCCGACTTCGACCCCGAGGGCCCGCAAACCCAGACGTGGGTCGTCGAGTCGGAAATGGCCGACATCCTGGACCAATCTCCCGAGGCGTGGCTCTCTCGCCGGGCGGTGTTGGTCGAGCCGGGGCAGGTCCTCGGACTGCAGCTGCCAGACGGGGAGATGCAGCGTGGCGAGGATGGTCGTTGGCGTTCGACCGCAGGGGAGCAGACGCCGGTCACTGCGTTGCTCTCCAGCGACGCGGTCGAGGCTCGCCTCGGGCGGATGGTCGGCGCACGACTGTCCCCGCTGCTCCCCGAGGGCCACGCCGCGACGGCGGTTCCGTGGGTCTCGCTGCAGGGTACCGGCGCGCGTCGGTGGACCCTCGCGCTGGCGGGCGCGTGTCCCGACGGGTCCGCGCGAACGGTGTTGGTCCGAGGCGAAGGCTGGCCGGGGTGCGTAGACGAGGCGCTCACGGGGAGCTGGCCGCTGCCTGGCACCGACAGCCCCGATGCCGGGTCGCTTCTCGAACCCCGTCTTTCTCCCTATGGCTATGGGCGGGTGCTCCGGATCGAGCAGCGGCTACCGACGCGCCAGGCGTTGTCCCGCAACGCGGGAGACTGGCGGATGAGCACCGACGATGGCGATCGGATGATCGATGGGCCCGATGTGTTTGACTGGTACGAGTCGATCCACGATGCCGAGGTGGAGCTGGCCCCCTTTGGCACGAGCGAGCCCACCTGGGCCGTCGACCTGGAGATGACCACGGACAGTACGCAGCGCATGCGGCTGCGGTGTGGCCCCCGGGGTCCGGAGCGGATCTGCCAGCGCGATGCGGGACCCCTGCTGCGGCTGCGCTCGGCCGGGGTGAGGCTGGCGACCAGCGTGGAGACGTTTGCCGACCGAGACTTGCTTCGGTTTGCCGTCGACGATGTTCGTGCGCTGGAGATCGTGGCTGAAGGCCGGCCACGACAGAGCGTGCACTTCGACCTGGGCATCTGGCGTCTCGATGCGCCGACACATCCTGAGGCCGACACTGCGCTGAGCGATGTCTTGCTCGGGGAGGTCTTGGCGGCGGCCGCTTCGGTGCGGGTCCGCAGCTGGACGCCGGTCCCTGCGGACGCGCCCCGCAGGACCCTCCGGCTCGAGCAGGTTCCCGAAGCTGGCCGCGACACGGTCCTGGTCTTGGAGCTCTGGGCCGACCCCGAGGACCCCGAGGGTTGCATCGCGGCGGTGGGCCAACGCGCAGGGCGGCTGGGAACCTCCGCCTGCCGACGCCTGGAACAGGACCTGCTCCACACCGACCCCGTCCAATTCTGGCTCGATACCGCTCGCAGTATCGAGGTTGTCGTCCAGGGGCATACGTCCCGGTTCGAGCGCACGCCCGAAGGGTTGGTGGGCGAGGGCGCGACCGTTGAGGCGGACATGGACCGCTTGCGAGCGCTGGCGCGTCGGCGGGTTGTGCAGCTCGAGACGGTCTCGGACGACGCCGTTGGGCGGGACGGTGCGTGGAGGATTCGCGTCCTGCCGAAACGAGGCGAACGGATCGAAGCGTTCGTCGCTGACGACACGGTGACGCTCAAGGGGGCTCCGTGGCGCTACCGCGTCGCGCCGGGGCGCTGAGAGACCGTCTCAGCCCACGGCAAACGCCTGCAATTGGGCCTCTGCTGTGGCGGACCCTCGCGACACCGGAGTTCCCACGAAAAAAGCCCCGAGCCGGTCGACGGCACGGGGCTTTCCTACGGTGGGACGGTGGGCTCAGCCGCCCTTTTTCTTCTCGAGCGCGGCTTTGGCCTTCGCGGCCAGCTCGGCATTCTCTTCGTCCTGACGCTGGACTTCGAGCGGGTGCCAGGGAGCGCCGGGGGGGTAGACCCACTGGTCGAGCTCGGCACCGGTCTCCGGGTCGTGGGCCTTGTAGGCCACGAACTCGAGCAGGCCACGGTCGAAGGCGAAGCCGGTGTCGCTGAAGCGCTTGAACTTGCCCTTGAAGCTGTATTGCTTGCCCTTTTCAAAGATGACGTCGGGTTGCTCTTTCCACCGCTTTGCGTCCCACTCGGGGATGCTGAAGCGGTAGTTCACGACCATCATCGCGCGCTTCTTGCCGAGTTGATCTGGCTTGTCGGTGATCCAGATGTGCGGCTGCTTGGGCGGCGGGCAAATCTCGCCTTCGGGACACTCGGGCGCGACGTAGATCTCTTGGACGTAGCCCTTGACCATCACCTCGGTCCCGGCGTCGCCTTTCTTGACGTTCTCGTCGATCTCGGTGCGCAGGCCGTAGATGGAGACGGAGCCGTCCGGGTAGGTGAGGTCGACCTTGCCTTCGTCGAAGTCGGGCGAAGGCGGAAGCTCCACCTTGATCTTGGGCGCGGCCGCTTCTTTCTTCTCCTCCTGGCCAGCCGGCTTCTCCTCTTTGTCGCAGCCGACTCCGGGCGCGACGAGAAGCAGCGGGAGCGCAAGGAAACCGATGCGGGACAGAACGGCGGCGGAGGATGCTCGAGCGGTGGACATGCCTGAATGGGGGGGACGGACCGCGCGGGTCGGTCTAGGTTCAACCGAGGAGGGTCGTATCATGCGCGCTCGCCGTCGATCAAGCGTACGCACGTGGCTGTGATGGCGATCTAGCAATCGCGAGGCGACGCGGCGGCTGCTACAAAGCTCCGGCGATGCCCCTCCCGCGCTCCCTCGCTGCCGGCTGTCGGCGACTCGCGTCGTTGGCGCTTGCGTTGTCTGCCTGCGGCGGCGGCCCGACCCTAGACGAGGGAGAGACCGACACGGTGGCCGATCCCCGTGCCGCAGCCGACGCAATGCTCGCCAAGGAGCAGGCACGGGTGGGGGAGGCTGGTCGTGCCGCGGAGCAGACCCTGGTGATCGGGTTGCGATCGATCCCGCGGACGTTCGACCCGCTGACCGACCAGCAGCCCTGGGCGCGCCGGGTCATCGACGACCTCCTGTTCGAGGGCCTCACGCGGCGGACGCCGGAGCGCGCTCCATTTGCGGAGCCTGGATTGGCGGACACCTGTGTCGTGGACCCGCCAACCGGTCCGGCTCGCGATGTCTACTGCCACTTGCCGCCGGGGGCGACCTTCCATGATGGGGAGACCGTCGAGGTCGAGGATGTCGTGTTCAGCCTAGAGTACTGGCTGGATCCCAGGCGGGCGACGCTGCGCCTCCAGCACGGGTTGGACGAACTCAGGGCCGTGGAGGTGGTCGACCGACCCTTCGGCGCCCCTGAACTCCGGGATCCGGGTCGCTGGGTTCGTATCGGTTTCGATCGGCCGGAGCCGCTCGCGCTGGAGCGCGTCGCTTCGATGAAGATCGTTCCCCGGAAGAAGCGCCGGGGCAAGGGGCGCGCGTTTGGTGCGGACCCTGTCGGCACGGGTCCCATGCGGCTCGTCGCGGTGGAGGATGACCGCGTCGTCTTCCAGCGGGTCGAGGCTGCGGAGGGCCCAGGCGTTGTCATGAGGCTGGAGCTGCGAGAGGTCTCCGATGGTGCGGCCGGGCTCAGCCAGCTACGCCGCGGTGACCTCCATGTCTTGGCGGCCGTCTCGCCAAGCCACGTCCCCGATGAGCTGGCCAAGCCTGGCATGGCACCCCGTTTCTCGGCTTGGGTCCTGTCTCCGCCGCATTTTGACGTGGTGCTCTACAACCTCCGGCACGGTGCGCAGGCAGGCCCTCGGCTCCGGGAGGCGCTCGACCTGGGCATCCCCCGCGGAACGCTGAGTCCCGGTGGAATGCCGCCGGCGAGGGCCGCCACGGTCGTCGACCTGCAGGACCCGGTGCCCCTTGATCTGGCGGCACTTGCCGAGGCCGGAGTGTCGGTGACGTGGGGGATGGCGGGGCTTCCCGAGCGAGGTGTCTCGGACGACGAGGCGAATGCGGAGTCCGCTGCGGCGCTGCTGGACACCCTGGGATGGACCCTCGAACGCGGCGTCCGTCGGAAAGCGACCGGAAACCTCCGGCTCGTGCTCATGTGGAACGGGGAGGGGGCGAACGCCCGGACGTTGGCGACCCGGCTCAAAGAAGCGTGGCGCGGTTTGGGTGTTCAGGTGCCGTACGCCACCGCGGGCTGGTCCTACCTCTTCGGACTCATGCGCCGCGGCGAGTTCGACATGGCGTTGGTCCGTTGGGTCACACATTCGGACCACGACCTCTACCCGCTGTTGCACAGCCGGGGTGCGCACAACATCACAGGGGTGGCTGATGCCGCGCTCGATGCCGCGCTGGAGTCCTACCGGGTCGCGCAAACTCGCGAGGAGCGTCAGGCCGCGAAGACGAGTGTGGCGCGTCGCATGGAGGAGTTGCGCCCGATCAGTCTGCTGCACGCGCCGACCGAGGTGATGGTTGTGAGCAACCGCGTGGGTGCGCTCCGCTTCGTGGATGACAAGCCGATGTTGTCTGAACTGCGCCTGGGAGCTGAGCGATCCTGGCTTGCGGGCCAATAGGCTCGTTCGTTTGCGTTCCGCGGCTTTTTTTGCATCGCCGAGGTCCTGCGGCAGGTTGGGGGAGCGAAACCCACACGCCACAGGAAAGACGAGAGATGCACATCTGGATCATGTTGGTCACCCTTCTGAACACCCCCACGATCGGTCAACAGCCGGGCATGTCCCAAGACGACAGCCCCGAGCAGACCGTCCGCTACCGCGGCATCGACACGCTTCTCGCGAAGTTCGACGCCGAAGCGAAGTAGTCCTTCGTTTGTAGGGGGACTTCGCAGTCCCCCGCCGCTGCGGCCGGCAAAGCCGCCCTACGCTTCCCCCCTGGCGTACGCCCTGTCGGGCTTGCTCGCGCGCCCCCTCGGCCGCGTGCTTCGTTTGTAGGGGGACTTCGCAGTCCCCCGCCGCTGCGGCCGGCAAAGCTTCCCTACGCTTCCCCCCTGGCGTACGCCCTGTCGTCCGGATCTCAGCCCCGCCTCGTGCAAGCAGGAGCGGTTCTGTAAGAACCGCGAGCGAGGCCGTAAGGGCGACCTTGGAGGGAGGCGCGGAGGGAGCTTTGCTCCCGCAGACGTCGGGAACCGAGAGGTTCCCCTAAATCAGAACCGATACGCGATGCCGGCCGAGCCGGCGAGGTAGGTCGAGAAGGTCGCGACCGGGGCCGCCTTGTCCGCGGCGCTGCGGCCCTCGAACAGGGCGCCGGACGTGCGGGCGTGCGAGCGCGGGGTCACGACACCGTAGGTTCGGAACGACAGGACGAACGCGATGCGGTTGACGAGGAACTCGGCCTCGGCTCCGACGCGCATCGTGAAGGCACCGAAGGACTGCGTGCCTCGGATGCCGGAGTCGAGGTCGTAGCGGACACGGTGGAACAGCCCTCCCACGCCGCCGCTGAACGCAAACTGGCTGACCTCACCGCGCCCGAGGTACAGCAGCGTACCGATGTCGGCCAAGACCTGGTCGGTCGAGATTGTCGTGTCGCCTTCTTCGGCGCGTAGCCGCAGGGACCCGGTGCGGATGTTTGCGTCGAAGCCGATGAAGGACAGCGGGCGGTAGCGACCGAACACGCCCAGTCCGCCCAGCGCGGTGGAGCGGCCGACGAAGCGGGGGTCGACGTGGACGACACGCGGTCGGAGCGGGGGCGTGGTGATGATGGAACCCTCCACGCCGAGCGCAAACGCGCGCCCGTCCGGTGGACCGTCGGGGTCCTGCGTCTCCGGGGGATCTCCCCGCGGGGAGGGGGACTGTGCGGCCGGCACAGATGGGGGTTCTGCGGCGCGCGCGGGACCTGGGACCACGGTCAGCAGAGCGGCTGAAACAAGCGTGGGCAGGGAAACAGCGCGGGTTTGGCCGCGCCAGCGCGAGCGGGCTGCGCACATCGGCGCGGAGCATACCAGTCGAGCGGGCCTTGCGGCGGGTCGCCTCCGGGCGGTATGCGGTGGGTGTGACCGTCGTGAGCATGACCGGCTACGGCGCGGCCTCGCAGGCGTGGGACTCCCCAGGCCGCGGCCGCGTACGCGTCGATGTGGAAGCGCGCTCGGTCAACGGCCGCTTCCTGGAGATCAAGTTGCGCCAGCCGTTCGGCGCATCGTTGGAGCCCAAGCTTCGGGCGGTCGTCGAGCGTCACGTCGGGCGAGGCCGGGTCGAGGTGTCCGTCTATGTCCGCAGGGATGCGGCGACGACCCCCGAGAACGACCCGCTGGCAGGGCTGGGCTTGGACCCGCAGAAGGTCGCGGCAGTGGCGGCCGCCGCGGCCGAAACCCGTCGGATCGCGATTGAGGCAGGCCTCGAGGTCTTGGCTCCTACATCCCTGGAAGTGCTTCGCTTTTGCGGCGGGCTCAAAGCAGCCCCTTCGGACGAGAAGCCGGAGGTGCCACCGTTCGTCGAGGCTCTGATTGACGGGGCGTTGGAGGAACTCGCGGGCTTCCGAGCCACGGAGGGAACAGCGCTGGAGCAGACGCTGCGTGAACTCGCCGCGCAGCTCGCCGCCGCGACGAGCACGCTGACCGAGCTTCTTCCGCCGGAGGCGGAGCGGGTGCAGGCGCGGGTGACGGCGCGACTGGCTGAGCTGACCGCCCGAGCCGGTGCCCCCGCGCTGGAGCCGAGCCGGGTCGCGCAGGAGGTGGCCGTGGTGCTGGCCCGCGGGGATGTCGCGGAGGAACTGGCCCGCATCGATTCGCACCTTGGACAGATGACCAGCGCGCTCGATGCTCCCGCGTCGGTCGGTCAGGGCAAGACCCTGGACTTCCTCACACAGGAGCTCCATCGCGAGTTCACCACGATGGGCAGTAAGCTTACCTCTCACGACGGAAGCCGGATCGTGATCGAAGGCAAAGCGATCATCGAACGGATTCGAGAGCAGGTTCAAAATGTCGAGTGACCCGCGCCGCGGACTTCTATTGGTGGTGTCGTCGCCTTCGGGCGCCGGCAAGACGACTCTGTGCAACCGCTTGCGTGACGAGTTCCGACGTCTGGAGTTCTCCGTCTCCCACACCACCCGGCCACCGCGGCCCGGGGAGACCAACGGCGTGGAGTACACCTTCACCCCGAAGGAGGAGTTCCAGGAGATGGTCTCGCGCGACGAGTTCGCCGAGTACGCGATGGTGCACGGCAACATGTACGGCACGCTCGCCTCGCGGGTACGCGAGAGCATCGACAGCGGTCGCGACCTGTTGTTCGACATCGACTACCAGGGGGGCCGCGAGCTCCGCTCGAAATTCCGCGAGGACCTGGTGTCGGTGTTCATCCTCCCTCCCAGCATTCGGGAACTCGAGCGTCGACTCCGTTCACGGAACACCGACTCCGAGGATGTCATCGCCCGCCGCGTCCGCGTTGCCCGGGAGGAACTCAAGCATTACGCCGAGTACGACTTCCTGATCATGAACGAGGAACTCGAGCAGGCCTACGACGCACTTCGCTCGGTTTACCTCGCTCATCTGCACGCCCGATCACGTCAGGCGTCCATCGCGGATGCCGTGATCTCGGGCCAAGAGTCACTGCTGTAGCCCGGCGCCCGGGAGTGAACACCAGGCCAGGGGCCTGGCGCGCGCGGCTGCCGATGCGTGCACCGTGTCCGCGGCGGCGGGAAGTCCGGCGCACGACTCGGTAGCGGCGATGTGAGCCTCACTGTGCGAGGGCTTGGGTTGGGGCCTCGCCCTGTGGCGCGGCGGTTTGCAGGCGTTGAGAACGACGCCGGCTTGCACGCCGGTCGGCAGGAGGGGTATTGCGATCGGTATGGTCGACGCCGCCGGTACGCAACGCCCTGATTCGGGGCCGCAACCGGTCGCACGCGCAGGGTCTGGTCCCGCGCGGGTGGCGGGGGACTCGGGCCCGTACCCCGTTGCATCGTCGATCACCCCCTTGGGCCCTGCGGCGATCGAGGTCTCCGAATCGGACCTGGGCAATGGCGCCGCGCTGGCCCGGATCGTCGAGGCCTACCGGTCTCACCATCCGCGTGCCGAGGGCACCGTGCTCGAGACCGACGTGGGCACGCTGGAGCGAGCGTTCGAATCCGCCGGCCGAGCGCACAGCAAGCAGCGCCGCAAGAGTGGCGAGCCGTACTTCGTCCACCCGGTCCGGGTCGCCACCATGCTGGCGCAGCTCGGACTGGACGCGACGAGCATTGCTGCGGGGCTGCTGCACGATGCGGTGGAGGATTCGGAGCTCACCGTGTTCGACGTGCACGAGGCCTTCGGCCGAGAGGTCGCGAGCATCGTGGACGGGGTCACGAAACTCGGCAAAGTGCCGTACCTCTCCCGTCAGGAACAGCAGGCGGAGAGCTTCCGCAAGATGCTGCTGGCGATGTCCGAGGACATTCGGGTCCTGCTGGTCAAGCTGATCGATCGCTTGGACAACATGCGCACGCTGGGCCACATGCCCGCGGACAAGCAGCATCGAATCAGCACCGAGACGATGCAGATCTACGCCCCGCTCTCGGGCCGTCTGGGCATCGAGTGGGTGC
The DNA here is from genome assembly GCA_050633305.1 of Nannocystales bacterium. Classification (GTDB taxonomy): domain Bacteria; phylum Myxococcota_A; class Polyangia; order Nannocystales; family Nannocystaceae; genus CAJXVA01. The sequence continues at coordinate 21,369 of JBOEGF010000006.1, read as the reverse complement.
GCCGGGAGCTTCAGGACCTCTCCTTCTCTTACCTGGAGCCGCCGGCGTACTCGACCATCCGCCAGCAGGTCTATCAGTTCCTGGGGGCCAATCCGGGGGTGGTCGAGGACGGCATCGAGCGGCTCGAGTCGGTGTTCGACCCCTCCGTAGCGCAGCCCGACTCGTCCAACGATCCCCTGGAAGCGGCGGTGTCGTGGCGCGCCGACGTGTATGGCGACGTTCGACTGCGGGCCACGCTGCGCCCGATGTTTCGACTCCAGCGACGGATGGCCGGCGGTGGTCGCAAACCCTCACAGCTCTCGGATGTGTCGACGTTTCAGGTGGTCGTCCGCGATCGCGAAGCCTGCTACGCGGCGCTGGGGCAGTTGCATGCCGTGCTTCAACCTGTGCCGGGCCGCTTTCGCGACTACATCGCGCTTCCGCGGCCCAACCGGTATCAGGCGCTCCATACCTCGGTGATCGATCGCAACGGCCAGCGCCTCGAAGTCCAGGTTCGCTCCGAGGGAATGGACGCGGTCGCCGAGCGCGGCATCGTGGCCCAGTGGGGCGATGGCCCGACCGACGGCCGCCGACTCGCTTGGCTCGGCCAGCTGATGGATTGGCAAAAGGACGTCGACGATCCCCACGAGTTCATCGAAGCGGTCAAGGCAGACCTCTACGCGGATGAGGTCTATGTCTTCTCACCCGGCGGCGACATCTTCACGTTCCCCAAGGGTGGAACACCGATCGACTTTGCGTTCGCGATTCACACCGATGTCGGGATGCAGTGCTCGGGTGCGCGGGTCAACGGCCACCTCGTTCCCCTTCGGTACCGGTTGCGGCAAGGGGACACCGTCGAAATCCTGACGAACCCGGACGTCGCGCCCCGCGAGGAGTGGCTCAAGATGTGCGTGAGTTCCCGGGCCCGGGCTCGCATCAAACACGTGCTGCGACAGCGGGAACGAGCGCGCCTACGCTCCTTGGGCCGAAGCCTCGTCGAGCAGGAAGTCGCCTCGCGAGGGGGAGCGCTTGGGCCCACTGAGGAAAACAAACTCGGCGAGTACGCCGAAAGCCTCGGCTTGAGCCCCGATGTCGATGAGAGCGGCGTCCTGGAGGCGGTGGGAGCGGGGCAGGTCGCGGCGACCGCCGTCGCGGATCGTGTCTGCCGCGGTTCTGAAGCCGAGGGCCTGTTGGGTCGGGTAATTCGCCGGGTGCGGGGCCCAGCGTCCGCACCCGCAGGAGGGACAGCGAGCGGGCAGGGGGCAGAGGCCTCGCTTCCGATCGTGCTTACCAAGGAACTTGTGGAGGGATCTGACGCCCTCGTGCAGCTGGCGCCGTGCTGTTCACCGGTCCCAGGCGACCCTCTGCTGGGATTCTTCGAACCAGGTCGCGGCGTGACGGCACATGTTCAGGGGTGTCCGGACGCGCTCGAGCAACTCAGCGCACGCCGGGTCCACCTTGCGTGGTCCTCCGATATCGAGCTGTCCTGTCCGGTCACCGTCGAGGTCAGGACGGGCAACACCGTGGGGCTCCTGGCGGAGATGAGCCGGGTCTTCTCCCACTATGGGGTCAACATCAAGCAAGCCAACTGCCGGGCGTACGGGGACGGGGAACGCGCGATCAACACGTTTCATGCGTCTGTGTCCTCCCTCAAGCAGCTCCAGTCGCTGCTGACGGCATTGCGGTCGACCGAGGGCGTGCTGGCCGTGCAGCGTGTTTTCAACCCGGGCGCTGGCACATATCCACGCCCTTGACATGGGCTGAACGCACAGCTACAAGCCAGCGCTCCGCCATGGCATCCTTCACGCAAGTCTCCAAACGCAAACGCGCCAACCGCCAGCGGAAGGCCGGCCGTGCTCGGAAGGCCAAGATGGCTCAGAACAGCACGCTCTCCTACGACGCGCTGTTCGCGGGCTGCGGTGAGCCGGGCGAGCCGGCTCCCAAAGCGCAAGCCTAGGTCGGGGCTTCCCCGCGAGGCTGCTTCGCGCCGCACTCGATCTCCTCGGGTTTGCGAATCGGCGCCGATACCCATGCGGGTGACGAGTTCTCTTGTCACCCGCATTGTCATGTCTGGGGGACGCCCCTTGGCTGAATGTCCGACCAGCGCCTGGCCCCGTGACACCGCCCTGAACACCGCGTCTTCTTGATCGACCGCCTGGCGCCGCCGTACGCTGTAGTTGCTCAACTTGTCGGCGCGGCCGGAGTTGGGCGGAGCAAACTCGATGAGTGAATCTCAGCTTTCGCCGGGCACAGTGGTCGATGGTGCGTACACGCTCGACGCGCTCGTGCGAGCACGCCCTGGTGCAACGACCTACAGAGCGACCGACGCTCAAGCAACGGCCGTGTGGGTCACGATCTACGACCGCACCTGTTTTGCCTCGGGCCTCGCGCTCGAGCGAAGCCTCCGTGAGCTTCGGCAACTCAAGAGCGTTCTCTCGCCCCGGGTCCTCCGCGTCGTCCATGCTGGCAAACACGGCGACGGTGTCTTCGAGGTCACGGACGTTGGCCCGGAGCAGACGCTGTCCGAGCATCTGCAAGCCGGTGCGCTGTCGACCGAAGACGCTGCGACGCTGGCGGTACAGATCGGTGAAGCCTTGCTTGAGGCGCAACGTGTCGGCGTGATTCATCGCAACCTCGGTGCCGATGTCGTCTTCCCGAGCGCCGAGGGCGTTCGGGTGGGAGGCTTCGCGGTCGGAGAACCGCAAGCCCGAGGCGCGGGGCCGCTGATGACCATCGCCCCCGAGCAGGTCCAGGGGAAGGTCGTCGACCAACGCACGCTGATCTACAACGTGGCGGCGCTCATGCAATGGATGGTGAGCGGCAGTCCGTTGTTCGCTGGGACGCCCGAGGAGGTGCTCTCCCAGCACGAGGAGGCACCCCCGAGCGAGAGCATCGACGCCAAGCTGCGGCGCGCATTGGGCAAGGACCCGCGCATGCGTCCGATGATGCTCAAGCAGTTCCTTAGCGACATCGCCCACATGGGAGGGGTTGAGCCGCCCAGGCTCGCTGCACGTGTCTCTGCGCCGAATCTGGCCGCGTCGCCGAAGGCTCCCATTGCGGCGCCCAAGGCTCAAGATGCCGCCGTGGCGCGTCCGAGTAGCCGCGGATGGACGATGTTCATGCAGGCGCAGGACGACGAGCCTGAGAAGCCCGCCGAGCCCGAGCCGCCGCCGAGCAAGCCGAGCACGCGCGGTTGGACCATGTTCATGAAGGCGCAGGATGACGACGTGGGTGCCGCGGCTCCGGAGGCCAATCCGCAGGCGGTCACCACCCCCGAGCCAGCGCCGGCTCCCCAACCTGCCACACCTGCGGCCGAGGGAGAGGCCCCTCCGAGCACGCGCGGTTGGACCATGTTCATGAAGCCCGGCGAGGGCGAGGGCGAGGGCGAGGGCGAAGGAGAGGGAGAGGGAGAGGGAGAGGGAGAGGCCGAGCCGAGTGGCGGAGCGGATCCCGCCGCTGCGGACGAACCTGGCTCCGCAGGACAGGAGCCCGACTCGACAGAGGGCCGCACGCCCAGCGCGCGAGGGTGGACGATGTTCACCAAGGACGAGGAGGCCGCTGAAGGCGAGGCTCCTCCCGCCGAAGACCCTCCGGAGGAGGCCCCCGCCGAGCCCGCGGCCGGAGAGGCGGCATCCCCCTCGACACGGGGATGGACGATGTTCACCAAGGACGAGGATGACCCCGCGGCCGGCAACCCTGCCGCGGTGACTGCACCGGAGCCCGCGCCCGCACCACCTCCCGAGCCCGCGCCGGAAGCCCCCAGCGCGGAGGCTCCCGAGGATGGCGCCGCTCCAAGCTCACGAGGGTGGACGATGTTCATGGAGCCCGGCGCGAGCGAGGCTCCCGACCCGGCCACTGCGGTGTCTTCGACCCCTGAGGCTGCTGCCGCGCAAGAACCGGCTGCGGCCGAGCCCGCGGAAGCGGCAGAGCCGGGAGCATCGAAGAAGCGCGGCTGGACCATGTTCATGAACGCGCCGCTCGAGGATCTTCCGAGCAAGGACGAGGCTTCCGACGCCCCACCCGCATCCGCTCCGGTCTCGAACGTCGAAGCTGCAGACAAAAAAGGGTGGACCGTCTTCGGTGCGCCCGCGCTGAAGCGGCCCGAATCCGGCGAAGTCGGAACGTCCGATGGTGGAGCGCCGGATCCTGGCGCGCCCGATGGTGGAGCGCCGGACCCTGGGGCTCCGGACGCGACCGCGGACGTGGGTGCACCCCGGCGCGGTCAGACGGTCATGGTCAACAATCCGGCGCCGCAGGGATCGATCCCGGACGCTCCGGATGCCGCGATGGCCAACGCCCCCACCGTGGTCAACACGGGTCCGCCCCCAGGCACGCCGGTCGAGAAAGGCAAGACGATCGTCGCGACCTCGGCGCCTGCCGAGAAGCCGGACACGATGTACTTCAAGAAGGGGGAAGTCGAACCCGAAGGGGGCGGGGTCTCGCCGCGTGGACCGACGGTTCGCGATGTCATGTCCACCTCGCGCCCGGTCGAGGAGCGAGTTTCGCGAACCTCCGACCCCAGCGCTCCCATGCCGGTCGTCCGAGAGCCCGCGGAACTCGAACCCGCAAAGAGCTCGAACACCGCGTTGTACGCGATCGCCGGTGCGGTTGCAGTTGCGGCCGCCGTCGCGGCCTACTTCGCGTTCCTCAGCTGAGCCTGCGCCGCCTTCATCGCCTCCGTGGAGTCCCCGCGGAGGCGACTATTTTGGTTCGCTCACACGGCTGCCCCAAACTGCGGCCGTGTTGTCTTCCCGCGGTCTCGCAGCGCGCTGTCTTGCCTTGTTCGCCGGGTCTCTCGCCGCGACCGGATGCGCGGGCAGCCCCGCCCCAAGCAGCCCCCCGGTCAGCGAGACTCCCACCCCCGCACCGGAGCGGTCACAGGAGGCCGAGGCTCCAGACCCGGGGAGGACGCTCGCCCCTGCGGTCGCATCGGAGCGTCCGCTCAACACCATTTTTCGCTCCGAGATCGATCGGGCGTTGGCCCGAGGGCCCGGGTACCTCCTGTATGAACTCGGTCCCGAGCCCTACCGGCTCTCGGGGAAGTTCGTGGGTTGGGAGATCACCAAGGTCTTTCCCGACGAGCCCGACCTGTGTTCAGACGGGTGTGACCTCCAGTTGGGGGACATCATCTTGTCGGTCAACGGGGATCGGCTCGAGACACCACAGGCGCTGAGCAACATGGTCGACGCACTCCCGTCTGCGACGAAGCTCGTGGTCAAGAGCATCCGCGACGAGAAGCGGCGCACAGCCACATACGTGCTCGCCGACGGGTGAACGCTACAAGCCCAGGCCGATGCAAGCCTGAACGAGCGCCGCTGTGACCTCGTCGATCGGTCGCGTCCCGTCGATCGCCTGCACGCCCGGCAATCCGCGGGACAACGCCGTGTCGTAGCCAGCTTCGACTTTCCGCTGAATCGCCTCGGTCTCGAAGATCTCCCGCTCGTGTTCGGGGGTCCGCGCATGCACGCGACGCGAGGCCTCTCCTGCGCCGACGGTGAGGACGAAGGTGGCATCTGGCCACGGCGCGCGCGCGTTGATCGACTCGACCCACGCGGGGTCACAGCTCAGTGCTTGGTAGACCCACGAGCTCATGACGTAGCGGTCGCACACCACGATCTCGCCGCGCGCCAGTGCAGGTTCGATCTCGGCCGCGACGTGGTCGAGTCGGTCTGCGGCGAACACGAGGGCGTGCAGATGTGGGTCCGAGGGAGATTCGGTGCGCCCCAGCAGCGTGCGGGCGAGCGTGCCCAGGGACCGTGTGGAAGGCTGGTGCGTTGTCAGGACCGTGTGTCCCCGCGCCTGCAATGCGTCTCGGAGTGCGCCGGCCTGGGTCGAGGTGCCGCTGCCATCGAGTCCCTCCAGTGCCACAAAGGTGCCTCTGCTCATCGCGCGGGACACTAACAGGGCGCCGACCGTGCTTTGCTGGCCGCGGAGGGGGGATTCACCCTGATGGACCGCGTTGACCGATCTCGGCTGCGGGGATCGGCGGTCGCGGGGCCTGCGCGAATCGCCGCCGCCGGCGATTGCAACGGACCGTCCGGGGCCGCATGCTCCGTGAAGAGTCGAGACCGCGGCATGGGATCCAACGAAAAAGCGCCACAAGGCAGCAGTGACGCTGCGTTCGAGTTCTCCGGTGAGGCTGCGGGTTCCGCTGCTGATGGCCCTTTGTTTGACGCGAGCGAGGGCAGCGCCTCGTTCGTCGCGGGGGACCTTGACCTCTCCCACGCCCCCACGGGGCACGAGTCCAACTTGGGTGGCGGCGGAGGCAAGTGGATTGCACTGGTCGCCGTCATTCTGCTCGTCGGAGGCGGGGGCGCGTGGGCGATGCTTGGAGGCGGGTCGGCGGAAGCTGCCGAGTCCGAGGCCACGGCGGAGCCGGACCCGAAGCCCGCGGATGCAGCTCCTGCCGAGTCGGATCCGGTTTCGGTGGTCGATCCAGACGCGGGGAACGATGGAGCGCCCGGTACCGCTGCTGCCTCGCCCGCGGATGGCACGGCGGCGCCCGACCCGAAGGCTGCACCCGCTGCCGAGCCGAAGGCCGCAGCCGAGCCGAAGGCCGCACCCGACGCGAAGGCCGAGCCTGACGCGAGCGCGGAGCCCAAGCCCGCCGTGAAGCCGGATCCGACGCCGGCCAAGAAGGCGACGAAAAAGAAGAAGGCGGCGCCGAAGAAAAAGAAGATCCGTGCGGGCAAACCCCCCCGTGATCCGCTCAAGGGTCTACCGGCCCCGCCATCGTAACGAGGCGGAACGGCGAGGCACAGCATCCTGCGGGTCGTCGGCGAAACCTAGAGCTTCAGTCGGCGCCGTAGGGGTCCGCCGAGCAGTCCGCACGCGAGCAACACTGCGGTGACAAGGCCCGCGCCAGCCCACAGTCGAACCCGGCGGACGGACGCGGCTTCGAAAGCAGGGGCAGAGGCGAGCGCGGCGCGGCTGGCTCGAAGGTCCGCGTCGTCGCGAACCTCGAGCGCGCGGTCGATGAGCATGAGCCGCCCAGTTCTCGGAAGGTCCTCAAGCGAGGCTTCCACAGCCAGCGCTTCGGCATGGAGCGCGGAGGAACGACCCTCGTCCTGATCCCGTAGCAGCATCGACGCCTTGCGATACAAAGCGGCGGCACGTTCGGGGCTCCCCGCTTGCAGGTCGGCTGCATAATCGGCGAAGAACGTCGCGACTCGGACGGGCTCTGCGAGTTCGCCCTGGGCGATGAGCCGGTCGAGAGCGTCCGCGCCGCCATCCAGGTCGGCGTTGGCGAGCGCGGCGTCGACGGCCGCGCGTTGCGCCTTGGAGCGACGCGCGTCGAGCCATTCCATGTAGGCCTTGGCGTGGCGAGCCGGCTGCTGCTCGCATCGCGTGTCGACCTTGCCGGTTTCGGACACCACCTCGCACTCGGGCTCGAGCAGCTCCGGTGCTTGCTCGCCCAGACGCTCAGCCAGGGCAAGCCGAGCGCGGTCTCGGTAGTTGAGATACGCCAGCGCCTTTCCGGTGCCGCCGCCGAGGAGACGGACTGTCCGGCCGGCGGACTTCGGCGCAGGACCGGTCACGTACGCGTCGAAGGACGCGCGGGCGGCCGTCCGAACCGGGGCCGAGCGGTCGTCGCTGTAGGCGAGGAGGACCGCGGCGCCTTCGCCAGGTCGGCGGATCGCGTACGACTGCAGGACCTTCGCCAGAAGGCGAGGAGAGGTTTGCACCGCTTCGGTCGCCCGCGCGGGGTGCAGGCGGTCCATCTTGTCGAGGATCAGCTCGGCGTACTTCGCTCGTTTCACCTCGGGTTTGTCTTGGTCGCGCTTTCGCTTCGAGGGGCTCAACGAAGCTTCGACCAGCGCGGGGATCGCCTCATCCCCGACCGCGAGCATCGCTCGGCCGACCTCGTCGCGGAACGTGCCGCGGTGCAGGTACGCCGCATCGAGGAGCGCCTCGACGACATCCGCGGTTTGCTCGGGCTGGGAACTGCCGACCTTGGATGTGGCGCGCAGCAGCGACGTCTCCAACACGCAGTCTCGATAGACCGAGAGCAGCCCTGGCGACACTTTGCCCCGGGGGAGCGTGAGCAGGTCCTCGAACCAGTCACTGCTGAGCTTGACGTCGTGCCCGTGCGCTCGTTTCCATGCCCGTGCGAAGTAGCCGTACTTGTTGGGCACGTCGCCGCCGATGGCTCCGAGCAGCGACCGGTAGTCGCCCTTGGGTGCCTTTCGTTCGGCGAGAAGGCGTTCTCGGATCTGTGGCCACAGGGAGGGATCCGAAGCTGCAAGTCGTCGTGCAGGTCCGGCGAGCTCATCCAAAGGGCCCCTGCGGACCGCTGTGACGAGTTCGTCGAACTCGTCCGGTGTGGTCGGCGGGTGTGTCGTGACGGTGTCGACAACGACGGGCGCCTTCGGGGTTGAGGCCGCGAACTCGTCGGCCAGTGCCGCGAGGACCTTCTCGGCCGCCTTGCGGGCCAACTCGGGATCCGAGCGTTCGAAGGACTTCCCAATGTACGTATTGACTTCGACCTCGGGTGTCTCTTGAGGACACCCCGCGGCGAAAAGAAGGAGGCCGACGCTGAAGACGGTGCGCATGGACGCGGTCATCGGGCACCTCCGGCCGCGCGCGTCAGTGCAACGCGTGGGCAGGCGGAACCATGTGTTCTTCGGGGAGGAACCGCGTGAACCGCAGCCCCACACCGCACAGCGCCCGGAGTCCATCCTTGTCGGAGAACTGCAGGTAGTAGTGATTCTGAACCTTGGCCATCGCGGTGATCGCCGCGTCGGAGTCCGAATGAATGCCGTCGGGTACCGTGCCTGCCAGGGCAAACCGGACGATGACTTTCGAGCGCAGTGGCAGCGGCTCGGGCATCTCGACGAACATCCCGGTCGACGAGATGTTGCGGGCCACGAACCACTGGTCCCCGTACTCCTCGGTCGAGATCAGGACTCGGAAGACCTTGTCGATGCGACTCGACCGACGACGTTCCACGCTCACGCTCATGGCGAGAGTCTGCCGTGGGTATGCAAGTGAATTCAAAAATCCTACATGTAGGACAGCTGAACACATTCATGACAGCACCTCGCTGATCGCCCACAACCCCGACAGCTCCAGCCCGCAGGCGAGCATTGCGGAGCATGCGCATAGCGTCCCGAGGGCCCGTGGTCGTACATCGCCTTTGAACGTCAGTGCGGCCGCAGCGGCCAATCCGAGGCTTCCGGCGGGCCACGCTGGGATGCCGCCATCGGGCCACAGAGAGGCCAGGGCGGCCGCCGCGGCGAGTACGCCAAGGGTGGCGCCGAGCCAAGCCATCGCTCCACTGAGACGTGCGCGCATGACTGCACACCTATCAAGGGGCATTCGGCATTGCACGAAACCGGCAAAGTCGGCCATAGACTGCGCCCTTCGCCTCATGACCGACGCCCCCCACGAGCCAACCGACGCCGGACCCAAGCCGCTGCCCGCCGGGCACCGCAGCGGATTCGTTGCGATCTGCGGTCGCCCCAACGTCGGGAAGTCGACCTTGCTCAATGCGTTGCTGGGCGAGGCGATCGCGGTCGCGACCCCGCATCCTCAGACCACCCGTGAAAAGCTTCTCGGCGTCTGGACCGAAGAGAAGTTTCAGGCCGTCCTGGTCGACACGCCTGGGATCCACCGGGCGCGCTCGGCCCTCAACCAGTACATGGTCGGCCAGGCTCTTGCGGGGGCACGGGATGTCGACCTGGTGTTGCTGTTGGTCGAGACGCCGATGCTTCGAAGTGCCGAGGACGCACAAGCCTGGGAGCCCGGCGAGGTCGCCCTCGAAGCGTTGGCCATGTTGGCGAAGCTCGGCCGGCCCATCGCCCTGGTCATGACGAAGATCGATCGGATCTCCAACCGGGACCTGATGCTTCCGGTTTTGGAGACGATGAGTGCGCTGCATTCGTTCGACTCCATCGTGCCGACGTCCGCCGAGACGGGCGAGGGGCTCGAGCAGCTTCGTGCGCAGGTCTCGGACCGGTTGCCCGAAGGACCGCGGTACTACGACGATGAGTCTCTCTCGGATCGGCCGATGCGCTGGCACGCGGCGGAGCTGATCCGTGGGGTGTTGTTCGAGCACCTGCTCGACGAAGTTCCCTACAGCTGCGCGGTGGTGGTGACGTCCTACAAAGAGGGCAAGGAATCCGATCGGATCTCCGCGAAGATCTATGTCGAGCGCCCGTCCCAGAAGGGGCTGGTGATCGGCAAGGGCGGGAGCATGATCAAGAAGCTGCGCGAGGGCAGCCAGGTGCGCATCGCCAACCTCACAGCGAGGCCGTGCGAACTCCGGCTCGAAATCGACGTGGCCAAGAACTGGACCCGGGACCCGGGCAAGCTCGAAAAGCTCGGCTACCACGAGGAGAACGACAAATGAGCGAAGTTTTGGTCGCGATCGTGGGCCGCCCCAACGTGGGCAAGTCCACTCTATTCAACCGCCTCATCGGGTCGCGACAAGCGATCGTCGAGGACAACCCTGGCGTGACGCGGGACCGCATGTACGGCGTTGCGCAGTGGGAGGGGCGCAGCTTCATGGTCGTCGACACCGGGGGCATCGACCCCAGTCTCGACACCGGGATGCCTGCGCACATCTCCGCGCAGGCCGACGTTGCGATGGAAGAGGCCGACTTGATCCTCTTCGTCGTCGACGCGAAGGCGGGCACGACCTCCACCGATCAGGACATCGCCGACCAGCTTCGCCGCGGCGGGACGCCCGTGCTGGTGGTGGCGAACAAGGCCGACTCCCCCAAACGCGATGATGACGTCGCGGAGTCGTACGCGCTGGGCGTGGGCGAGGTCTTCGCAGTTTCGTCCGCGCACGGACGCGGCGTTGCCGAGCTGTGCGACGCCATCCTTGCCAAGGTCGGGAGCACGGCTGAAGACGTCGAGCTGATTCCTCCGGGGATTCGCATCGCGTTCTTGGGGCGGCCCAACGCGGGGAAGTCGACGCTGGTCAACAGTCTGCTGGGGTCTCCGCGGGTCATCGTGTCGGACACGCCGGGGACGACCCGCGACGCGATCTACCTGCCGATGAAACACGGCAACGACGACTGGGTGGTCATCGATACGGCCGGGCTGCGTCGGCGCCGTGCCGTCGCACGTGCCCAGGAGAAGCTCGCGGCGATCAAGTCGATCCGCGCGATGGAGCGCACCGAAGTGGTCGTGCTGACCGTGGATGCCGAGCAAGGCGTGACCGATCAGGACCAGCGCATCGCCCGGATGTCGTTTACGCGGGGCAAAGGCGTGGTCGTGCTGCTGCACAAATGGGACCTCATCGCCTCCGACAAGAAGCGCACCAAAGAGGTCCTCGAGCACGCCAAGCGCGAGCTGCACTTCCTGGAGAACCCGTACATCGTCAAGACGTCGGTCCTCGGGGATGGTCGGGACACGGGGGAGGGGCGCGTGTTGGGCTTGGAGGCGCTGCTCGAAGCCGCCAAGCGCACGGCGGGTTCGCTTCGCAAGCGGGTGACCACCTCGGACCTCAACGGCGAACTCAAGGCTGCCACGACCCACAACCCGCCGCCACTGTCACGGGGTCGACCGGTCAAGCTGCTCTTCATCACACAGGCCGACCGGTCTCCTCCGCTGTTCGTGATCTCGGCCAACCACGGTCGGTCGCTCGCGCCGGCCTACGAAAAATTCCTGCTGCGATGGTTCCGGAAGAAGTGGAGCCTGCGTGGGGTTCCGCTCCGCGTTGTGGTTCGGGGTCGTGGCCAGGGTGGCGATCACAAGCAAAATACGTGAACCCTGCCCTCGAGGGGCAGGAACTCATCACGACGCCGGGACCGAAAAGTTCCCGGCGTTTTCGTTTGAAAACCAGGTGTCAACGGGGTTGACCTCCGCAGGCGCTCCCTCGCCAACGTTGTTCACGGCCTCGCCAGATCCGTCCGTGCGTAGGTTCGCGAAACCATGGGAGTGGGAACCCTGGCGGGCCGTTCGCAGTGCCCCATTGCATGCGTTCGCAACCGTCCCCCCTGCGTTTCGTTCCGCTGGTCGCCCTGCTCGCACTCGCCGCATGCAACGAGCACCCGCTGAAGGTCGTTGAACTCTCCCGCACCGCGGAGACGGTTCTCGATGTCAACATCGCCCCGCTGCGGAACGTGGACATCCTGTTCGTCATCGACAACTCGGGGTCGATGGCCGCCGAACAAGCCAACCTCGCGGCCAACCTCGCGCCGATGATCGAGGAACTGGAGGCTGAAGAGGTCGCGGCGGACTACCGGATCGCGGTCACGACGACTGACGTCGCGGATGGGGCCTGTAGCGCGAGCGGGCCCGAAGACGGAAACTTCGTGTCGAGCAGCTGCCGCGCACGCCTGGAGGACTTCGTCACGGTGCCCAACTTTGTCCCGGCGGAGGATGCTCGAGACAGCGCGTGTCTGGATCTGTGCCCCGAATCGCTGGCCGACTTGCGGACCCTCCCGACATCGATCGAACTCGGTGGTGAGGAGGTCTCGCGGCCATGGATCGAGAACGTTCTGGGCACGAAGAACCTGCCCGAGGGCGTGTCGACCGAAGCGGCGTTCGCATGCATGGGGCCGCAGGGGATCAACGGTTGTGGATTCGAGGGCCCGCTGCGGGCGATGCAGCGAGCCCTCACCCGGACGGGTGCGAACTCGGAAACCGAGTATGGCTTCCTTCGTGACGATGCGATCCTGCTCGTCGTCTTCGTGACCGACGAGGCCGACTGTTCCGCGCAGGGGACGATGCCCGACGAGCTTCGGCAAGGTTTGAGCGTCGGGTGCTGGGATGCGGGCGTGCAGTGCACCCCGAACGAGGACGGCTCGCTCGACTGTGCATCGGCAAATCTCGATGTGGAGGGCAACGCGGTCCCCGGGGACGAAGCGGTCCTGACGCCCGTCGAAGACTATGTCGCGTTGCTCGAGGACATCAGGACCCGCAAGCGCGAGGCGTCGGGCATCCCGGATCTCGAGGTCATGGTCTCTGTGGTCGCGGGTGTCCCGACCGGGTATCCCGAGATCCCGGTGCGTTACTCGGCGGAGAGCCCGTTCTCCGAGGACTTCGGCGTGGACGCGGGTTGTGAGAGCGCGTTCGGAGAGGCTGTTCCGCCGGTGCGGTTGCTGGAACTCGCCGAGGCATTCGCGCCGGACACCGGGACCAACGTCAGCTCGGTCTGTGCTCAGAGCTACCGGCCCGCGCTCAAGTCGGCGACCGAGGCCCTGATCGCGAGTTTCGAGCCCGCGTGTGTCGACACGTGCCTCGCCGGCGGCGTGAACAACGACTGCGTCTTCTCCCAACGCGTACCCGGGGCAGGCAAGCAGCCCATCTCCACTTGCGAGATCGCCGAGGATGGATCTGCGAGGATCCCCGCGGGAGAGGACGCGTGTGTCCACGTCGCGATCGACGCAGAACGAGACGACGATTGCATCGAAGCGCGGGCGGGAGCGGAGTTCAAACCGCTGTTTCGGGCAGGGGTCCCACGTGTGCCAGGGAGCGCGATTTCAGCCACCTGCAGTATTTCCGAGAACGAGCCCGTGGAATGCCCGTGGACTCAGCAATGACAACATCGTTGTCTTGGTGCCATCTGAGTTTGCCAATATAGTTGGCGTGCAGCGGGTGAGGGGATTCCAAGTCGCCGTTTCCACGTGGGTTTCCCTGGCCCCTCGCTTGCTATAGAGTCTCCTGCACAAGATGCGGTCCGGGGTTCAGCCCCGTGGCCGAAGCGCTGTCCCACCACCGGACGGCGCGAGTCCGCCCTCTCACCCGACCGTATCGACCGACTGACTAAGGACCCCGACCATGCGCGCTTCTCTCATTGCCCGCCTCAGCCTGTTGACCGCGACCACCGTCGCCCTCCCCACGCTCCTGGCCTGCCTGGATCACCCGCTGAAGCGGGTCGAGTACGACGCAACTCAGGAGGACATGGCTGGCATCCAGATCGAGGTCAACAAGGACGTCGACATCCTGTTCGTCGTCGACAACTCTGGCTCCATGGGTGAAGAGCAGGCGAACTTGTCGGAGAACTTCGGCCAGTTCGTCAGTGTGTTGGAAGCGGATGATGTGAAGGCGAACTACCGCCTTGGCATTACGACGACGGACGACAGTAACTACTGGTGCAAGGGGGCCGGCGTCTCGAACGCGGAGTCCGGTCAGTTCGTGCTCTCGAGCTGCCGCTCTCGGTTGGGCGACTTCTACTTCTCCGGTGACGACACGGACGCCGAGGCTGCGTGCACCGACTTCTGCGATCTCGAGAGCATCGAGATCCAGCCGACGACGACCGACGACGACCCGAACCCGTCCGCTCGCCCGTGGTTGGAGAACATCGAGGGCGCGACGAACCTGCCCGACGGCGTCACCACGACGCAGGCGCTGCAGTGTTTTGGACCTCAGGGCATCAACGGCTGCGGTTTCGAGTCGCACCTCGAGTCCATGTGGAAGGCACTTCGACTCGCCCGCATGGGTGAGCAGAACCAGTCGGGCTTTCTGCGCGACAACGCGATTTTGTCCATCGTGTTCGTGACGGACGAGGCCGACTGCTCGTTCAACCGGGAACTCCAAAACACCGTGTTCGGTGAAGACGGAGTCGGAAACCAGGCTTTCTGGTCGCTCCCCGACGTTCAGCAGTCGCCCACCTCGGCGGTGTGTTGGAACGCAGGCGTGAGCTGCGACTTCAGTCTCGAGTCGGATCAGTGCACCTCGATCAACCTCGACGTTGATGGCAACGAAACCAGCGACGATGACTTGGCGTCGCTGTACCCACTGTCCAAGTACACAACGTTCGTCGAGGACATCGAGCGGGACAAGAAGGAGCGCAACCCCGGGCAGGAAGTCATCGTGTCCGCCATCGCGGGTGTTCCGGAGAACTACCCCGACATTCAGCTGCTCAGCTACGCGGAGGGTCCGGATGCGACCAACCCTGACAGCTTCCAGGCCAAGTTCGGCATCGGGCAGGGGTGCTCCAGCGAGGTCGCTGAGGCGGTCCCACCGGTCCGACTTCGCGAGTTCGCCGAGACTTTCCTCGTCGGGGAGGATGACAACAACCTGTTCTCGGTCTGCAGCACGGACTATGGCCCGGCCCTCGAATCCATCGCGGAGTCGATTCGCGACCAGCTCAAGCCTGCCTGCATGCCCGAGTGTGTGGCGGACAATGACATCGAGGAAGGACTGCAGCCTCTGTGCACGCTGACGCAGACCTACAACGATGGAAGTGGCACCGAGGAAGACAACGTCCCGGAGTGTGGTGCGGACGGCTCCGTTCCCGAAGGGGCTGACCTCTGCTTCGTGAACCTGGTTGACCAGGACGGTTCGACGGATAGTGAGGACGACGACATGGATCCCGCATGCATCGAGGCTGGCTGGAACCTCGAGTTCCGCGTGAACCGGCGCGAAGGTGTCCCGGCTCCAGGTGGCGCTCAGATCAGCGCGACGTGCCAGCTGTCGTCGAACAAGCTCGTCGACTGCCCGGGACTCCCCGCCTAGACCGGACCGACCACGGCCACGGACGACGCTCGGCTGCTTCGGCAGTCGGGCGTTCTGCGTGGTTCGAGCGCGCGCGTGCCCGTGCAAGGCGCGGGGTTAGAATCGAAGGCCGAGACGAAGCGCCGCGGTCAGATAGACCGGGTAGACCTGCGGGTTGGACAGCAGCGCGAAATAGCGGAGCCCCAGGCCGATCGAGGTGCGGCGGGTCACCTCGACATCGAGGGAGACGCCACCGTGGACGACGAACGTGGTCGCAGGCCGGCAGACGTTCGCTTCGACATCGCAGCTCAATCCGATCTCGCAGGTCGTCCCACCCAGACAGGCCTGTCCGGGTTGTCCGTCCACGACCCCCTTGGGCGTGCGCACCCACATCGGTCCGACGCCGACTTCGAGCATGGGCTGCAGCCGTCCGCGGTCCATGGCGTAGAGCAGGGCAGCTGCGGCGTGTCCGATGTGTAGGGTGCCGGCGGCGGCGGTGGGCTCGAAGACGTCGTCCTCGTTCCGGGCGGAGGCGGCGGGCAGGCGGTGTCCCGAGTAGGCACCGCTCAGGCGCAGCCAGATCGGACGCCAGATGGGCACGTCCACATCGAACTGCGCCCCGGCGCCGCGGTGCGGATCGAGGGCGGAGCTCGACCGCCCATTGAGGGGGGTGCGCAGTGACGCGAACAGTGGGGAGAGGGTCAGCCTGACTCGATCCCGGTGCCCCCAGCGCGGGCCATGATCGGCGTCATAGGTGCGGGTCCCGGTGGGCGATGCGCCGCCGTGTTTGGACGCCATGAACGGCGCCTCGTTGGGATCCCTGCGAGGTGGCTGGAGCGGGTCCGGCGGCGCTGCATGGGTCGTGGACACGCCCAACGCCGTCGCTAGCCCCAACAGGCGCGCGGCGATCACACGGGGACGAGACACGGATTCGGTTATACCGCAGGTGCGCAGGCCCACGAGGCACGCGTCTTTCGCACCGCTCTGGTGGACAGGGGCAGGCGGCTTGGGTATGCAGGCCCAATCGTGAGCGACAAGGACGAACGCCCCGAGGACGAGGCGACCGCCGGCGACGCCAGTGGCGGTTCCACCGACGCGTCCGGATCCTCCGACGAGTCCGGCGGCGGCGAGCCCAAGGGCGAGCGCATGGACCTTCCCAAGTGGAACCGCGCTCGTGTCAAACGCAAGCAGGTCAAGGGCGAGGAGCAGGACGGCTTCCAGGCGGGAGTCCGAAAGGCCGGCAAGACGGCGCTCACCCAGGCCCCCGTGGTGATCGGCGCCATCGTGGTGGTCGCGGGCATCATCGCAGGCATCGTTTGGTACCGCGGCAAGGTCGCGGAAGATGCCGCGACGGCGACCCGTGTGCTCGCCTCGGCCACCGCAGCCAGCTCCCGTGCGCGCATCGACGCGACGGGCGAGTTCGACGACCGGAAGCTCCCACCGCCCAACCCCGTGTTCGCAGACGAGGGCGCCCGCGCCAAGGCGATCGATGACACGCTCGCCGAGCTCAGCAGCAAGATGAGCGATACTGACGCGGCGATCGCAGGGACGCTGGTCGAGGCTGCGCGTCACATGCAGGGCGGCAAGTTCTCCGACGCGAAGGCGAGCTACGAGTCGTTCCTGCAGGCGCAGGCAGACCACCCGCTCGCCTTCCTCGCGCACGAAGGCCTGGCCCTGTCGATGGAAGCGGCCGGAGACGTCGATGCGGCCCTCGCTCAGCTCGACACGATGGCTCCCGAGGCCGGCGTCTTCTACCGAGACCAAGCCCTGTTCCACAAAGCGCGGATGCTGGAGGGACAAGGCAAGGCCGACGAGGCACTGACGACCTACAAAGCCTACGTCGAAGAATATCCGCTCGACCAGGACTCGCTCGCGCGTGATGCCGTCGTCGCCCGACTCGAGGAACTCGCTCCCGACCTCGTGCCGGACGAAGCCAAGAAGAACGCTGCCGGGCTTGGCGGCTTGGGCTTGCCGCCGGGACTGGGAGGCTGAGCGTGTCGCGGTTGTTGCTTGCTGCGTGTGTCGCGTTGTCCGTGGGCTGTGGGCCGACCGGTCGCGTGGAGATGATCCATGCCGAGGGGAGCGACGCTGCTCGTGCGGTGTTCCGCGTGGCGATGACCCAGCAGGTCACCGTCCCCGACAACTTCGTCATGCGGCCCGATGAGTTTGGGACCGTTGCGATCGACCACCCTCGGCAGCTGCTCTACGTGGGCAGTCGCGAGGGGACCTTGCTTGCCCTGGACATGCTCACCGGTGAGTTCCTCTGGGAACTCTCTCTTGGGGGAGCTGTGGCGAGTTCACCGATCCTGGTCGATCTCCCTCGGGACTCCGAGGCCGAAGCGGAAGCCGGGACCGCCGCTGCCGACCCCAACGCCCCCAAAGACCTTCTTCTCGTCGGGACCGACAACGGAGACGAGATCGCGGTCGACCTTCGGACCCGCAAGGAGCTGTGGCGGTACTCCACGGACGGCAAGGTGCGTCGCAAGCCTGTCGTCGCCGAGGGCGTTGCGTACATCGCGAACTCTCGCGAGCAGGTGTTCGGACTCGACTTGAGGACGGGAGCTTGGCGCTGGCAGTACGAGCAACCGCTGCAGCCCGGGTTCACGGTCTCGGGCTACGCGGGGCTCACGTACCAACCCAGCAGCGATGGTGGGCGGTTGTACACCGGGTTCGGCAACGGGAAGGTCGTGGCCCTCGACGCGGGATCAGGCGAGGCCCTGTGGCTCGCTTCCGTGGCGCCGCCCGAGGGCGGAGACTTCGCCGATTGCGACTCGACGCCGCTCCTCGACGAATCGTCTGGTCGTCTGTTTGTCGCTGGTCAGCAGACCGGGGTGTATGCGCTTGATGCCGAGGATGGATCTCAGCGGTGGCGCTTCGACGTTCGCGCTGCGGGGGACCTCGCGTGGGTTGCCGGGA
The DNA here is from genome assembly GCA_050633305.1 of Nannocystales bacterium. Classification (GTDB taxonomy): domain Bacteria; phylum Myxococcota_A; class Polyangia; order Nannocystales; family Nannocystaceae; genus CAJXVA01. Next base: position 3,081 of record JBOEGF010000006.1, on the reverse strand, counting down.
GTGACCTCGTCGGCTCGTCCTCCCTCGAAGGCGTCTTCTCGCTCGACCGGAGCGGTCAGCTGCTCTGGCGCACGCAAGTCGACCCGGGGGTACTCAGTTCCCCGTTGGTGATCGACGACACCGTGTACGTCGCACACAACGAGTCCGGTTTGCTTGCACTCGATCGCGCCACTGGCGAACTCCTCGCGCGCCTGGACCCCGGCAGCGGAATCTCGAGTGTCCCGGTCTTCGACTCGGTGTTGCAGCGGGTCTACGCAACGTCGAACCGGGGGGTCCTCTACGGGCTCGAACTCGTCGGCGCCGAAGAACCTCAGACCTTCGCCGCGTTGCCGTAGTGCGGTTGGTGGTCATCCCGGACCGGACCGGACCGGACCGGACGGGACTGGCTGTTCCCGTCGCCCCCCTCGGTGAGCCGAAGCCGGCGGCGTGTGTTCAGCCGGCTTCGGGAGGGAGAGGGCGTGCGTCGAGTGTGCCGTCGAGCTCGAACACCTGGACCTGGCCGCCCTGCGACACCGTGGCCTGGGCGCCATCGACGGTGAGTTTGACGTCCGGGAACCCGGCGCCCGCAGTGCCCTCCTGGAGTGGCGCGTCGATCGTCTTTCGGTGCAAGGCTCCGGCGGCGTCTCGGGCCACGAGCAGAAACTGAGCGTCGTCTCCGCGAACTCCGACCCGAAGCAACGCGGCGCGTGGGAGGTGCTCGGGGGTGCTGGAGACCCAGCGAGACCGGAGCGCGACTTGGGCTGCCGGAAGGTAGCCGGGCACAAAGCGGTCCCCGTCACGGATGACGGCTTGCACCCAGCGGGTGCAATGACGCTGCGGGACCTGCTCGCAGCGATCCACCATGCCGACGACGAACACATCCCCGCGCCTGCGCGCGAGTGCGAACCGTTCGGAGGCTGGAGGGACGCGTACGGCTGGCGCGGCAAACAACGGAGCCGCGTCGGGCAGGAGTGCGGCGACGTGCCAGGTTGTCGCTGGAGGCATGATCCGAGTCGCGTCGGTGGGCCACTCGATCGCTCTACGGTCCCCAGCCGCGGTCGCGCCGGTGACGACCACAGCACGCAGTTGAACGCCAAACGTGTCGCGAAGCGTTCCGGCGATGCCGGGCGCCGCCGTCTGATGCAGCATCGCCGGATCGAAGGGCAGGGCAGGCGTCGCCGTACCGAATGCATGGCGCTCGATCCAGACGACCACCGCGTGAATGTCCGAGACGTGTCCGACCGCCTGTCCCGGTAGCCGTCCATCGCGGGGCGAGCGGGGGGCTGTGTCGGCGCTCATGGAGAACGCGGCTTCGGAGCGTGCCGCGGCGCGGCCGATGAGGTCGACGCTGAGCCAGTACCCCGCTTTCTCGGTCGGCGCCGCCGGAGCGAGGGAGAGCAGGGCCGAGGCCAATGAAAGTGAGACGAGCATGCCGCGCTAGGTGCCGAAGGTGATCTCGCACTCTCGCACCGCGTCTTGCAACTGGGCCGCGACGCCTCGGTCGGGCAGCTTGAAACACACGCCGAAACCCAAGGAACCCGTTCGGGTGCGCTGCCAGGCCACCTCCCCGTCGAGGGCCAGCGTAGCGGGCTCGTCGGGCAAGCGGAGTTCAACGTCGACCTTGGAACCGATGGCCGGCAGGACCCGGCTCTCGATGAACGCGCCGCCACGGCTGAGGTCTCGGGCGCGAGAGGCGTAGCGGCTCCCGTTCCACGTCCACCGGACTTCGATGTCCACCGGGACCCTGCGGTGTCGTCTCGTGGACGCGTCTCGGGTGCCGGTCAGCACCTCGCGTACGTAAGTGGTGCGCCCAAGCTCGTCCAGAGCGATGGACACGACCACTTGTGCAGTCCCTCCCTCCGCATCCACTTCGATCGAGGCGACCGAAGCGTCTACGGTGACTTCGTCGACCAGTGGGCCAAAGCTAATCTCCAGGGAGACGGCCTCGCCGACCACGAGTGATTCTCGGATCGCGAGTCGAAGCCGGGCCGCTTCGTGGGCCCCGTGCTCGACGAACGCTCCACGGACTTCGGCCCCTCGTACTCGAAGCGTACGAGGGCCGTCGGGGATCGCCCGCAAGTTCAGCCACGATGGCCTCCGGCCCATGACCGGAAGCATACCCCGTCGTCTCGCGGTAGGGACGCGGCCTCAGCCTGCGCCGAGCGCCTGCGCCACAGCGGCCACGTGCCCCTTCACGCGAACCGGAGAGAACACCGTTTCTACCCGTCCTTCGCCATCGATGACGAATGTGCTGCGAATGATCCCGATGACTTTGCGACCGTACATCGACTTTTCGCCCAGCGCGCCGTACGCGTCGGCGACCGCGCGTTCCGGGTCGCTGAGCAAGGGGAAGTTCAGCGCGTACTTGTCGGCAAATCGCCCGTGGCTCTTGAGGCTGTCGCCGCTGACGCCGAAGACGGGCAGGCCGAGGTCGCCGAGCAGATCTCTGAAGTCACAGGCCTCCTGCGTACACCCGGGGGTGTTGTCCCGCGGGTAGAAGTACAGCACGAAGCGCTGCCCCTTGAGGCCGTCCAAGGTGTGTGTCTTGCCGTCGGACCCCTCCAGGGAGAACGCCGGCGCTTCGTCGCCGACGGTGAGCTTCGAGGTGCTCCCCGGAGCCACGGGCGCCTGGGGCTTGGCATTCGTCTCGCCATCGTTCGCGGCTGCCTCGCTCGCGTCTGCGGCGTCCGGGGTCGAGGGAACCGCGGGCGTCGCAGCTTCGGGCACCGAGGCCGGCGTTGCGGCGGCCGGGAACTCCAGCTGCGCTGCCTGCGGTTTCTTGGCTTGCGAAGCCTCCGCTGGAGCCGCCGCCTCTTCGGTCGCGGGTTTCGTAGTCGCGGTCTTCTTGGCTGCAGTCTTCTTGGCCGCGGGCTTCGTGGCTGCGGTTTTCTTGGACGCGGTTTTCTTGGCCGCGGGCTTCGTGGCTGCGGTTTTCTTGGACGGGGTTTTCTTGGCCGCGGGCTTCGTGGCTGCAGTCTTCTTGGACGCGGTCTTCTTGGCTGCAGTCTTCGTGGCTGCAGTCTTCTTGGCTGCAGTCTTCTTGGCTGCAGTCTTCTTGGACGCAGTCTTCTTGGCGGCAGCCTTCTTGGACGCAGTCTTCTT
>JBOEGF010000005.1:0-491371 GCA_050633305.1 Nannocystales bacterium | reverse complement strand
GCGACGACGACCCCTCCGATCCAGGTGTGGTCGCGGGCTCAGACTGTGACGACGACTCCGCGGATGCGGCCAGTGCATACCCGGGTGCTGCAGAGAACGAAGACCCCGCCGACGCGTGCATGAAGGATGCGGATGACGATGGCTGGGGTGACGACACCCCACCGGGGGGCGTCACACCGGGGAGCGACTGTGACGAGGACGGCGAACCTCCTTGCGCACTGGTCGTCACCCAAGACGGGACTGGAAACGACTCGTATGACCAGAGCCTGGCCTCCGTCCTCGACAACCAGGGCTACGACATCACGTACGTGTCCGACACGGCTGCCGAGCTCTCGGACGCCAACGGGTTCACGGTCATCGTGATCTCGGAGACCGCTCAATCCAACGACATCGCCGGAACGTTCGAGAATGCACTCGTGCCGGCCATCGTCTTGGAGGGATTCATCTGGGACGACATGAGCATGTCGAACGCGGGAGCGACAACTGTCGACGGCAACGTCGACATTCTCGCGGTGGGTGATCCGAGGGCAGGAGGCCTTGCCGCAACGCACTCCGTGATCAGCGGCGGTGGCTCAGGGTTGTTCTTCACACAGCCGCCCGCAGCGGCTGACTCCATCGCAAGTGTGGAGGGCGAGTCCGACGACGTCGTCTACTTCACGTTCGAACAAGGTGCGGCGATGCTGGGCGGGTTCCCGGCTCCGCGGCGCCGCGTGGGTCTCGGATTCGATGCCGACCAGGCCGCGGGAGCGGTGTCGATCCTCGCTGACGGACAGACGTTGTTCGACGCGGCACTCACTTGGGTTGCCGACTAGGCAGGCCTGAGTGAGCCGCGAGGAGATCGCGGCCAGCGCGCCCGGAGCCCTGCTCCGGGCGCTCTTGTTGGTTCCCACCGGAGCCGACGGACGTCCTCACGAGTCGCGCGAGTCCCGCGACGACGATTGTCATGGAACGAGCATCTGTAGTTTTTTTCGCACCGGCGTAGACCCATGACCAGAGGTTCGCGTTGCCAGTTCCCGAGCCGCGAAACGGCGAACGGGGAAAAAGACGATGCGACGAATCAACGGTATTTCCAAGGTGAGCGTGATGGTCCTTCTTTGCGGCACAACGGCGCTCGGAGCCTGTGACAGCCCGGCCGAAGAGTCCGCGCCTGCACCCCTCGAGCAGATGGCGAAAGACGGAGCCGCCCAGTCCGGCGAGGCGGACGACGACAAGTACGCGGCCGCGGTCAAGACAGCCGACGCGGCGGACGGCGATGGCCGCTACGGCGGAGATCCGGGCGAACGGCTCATGGAAGAGGAGGAAGTGCCTGCTGCTGACGAGGTCGCGATGCCAGAGCCCGAACTACCGAGCGCAGCCCCGCCCGCGGAGAAGTCGAAGGGGCTGATCGCCTCGGGAAGTGCGGGAGTGACCCTTGGCAAGAAGTCCGCGCGTAAGCGAGCCGCGCCGGCCAGTCGCCGAGCGCCTGGTCGGCGGGCCGAGCCACCTCCTCCCCCCGCGAAACCCAGACCGAAATCCAAAACCGAAGCTAAGCCAACGGAAACCTCCGGCGAGGAGTACGACCTCGTCCAGGAGAACGACTTCATCGCGGTCGCCGATGATCCACGCTCGACGTTCTCGATCGACGTCGACACCGCCAGCTACTCGAACATCCGTCGGCACCTCGAAGGCGGCTCCATGCCCCCACCCGAAGCGGTCCGGGTCGAGGAGATGATCAACTACTTCTCGTACAACTACGAGAGTCCGATCGGCACCGGCCCCTTCTCGATCAACACCGAGGTCAGCGGAACCCCCTGGAACGAGGACTCCTTGCTCGTCTCGGTCGGTCTTCAAGGACAGCGTATCGACATGAGCGAGGTCGGTGCTCGCAACCTCGTCTTCTTGCTCGATGTCTCCGGCTCGATGAACGACCCAGACAAGCTGCCGCTGCTCAAGCAGGGCCTGGGCATGTTGGTCAACAACCTCCGCGACAACGACCGCGTCTCGATCGTCGTTTACGCGGGCGCCTCCGGCGTTGTCCTGCAGCCCACGATGGGGAGCGACAAGCCCCGGATCATGGAGGCGCTCCAACGGCTCGAGGCCGGTGGCTCCACCAACGGCGGCGACGGCATCAAGCTCGCCTATAAGATGGCGAGCAAGAACTTCGAGAAGGGTGGCATCAACCGCGTCATTCTCGCGACCGACGGCGACTTCAACGTGGGCGTCACCAACCGCACCGAACTGGTCGAGCTCATCGAGGACAAGCGCAAGAGCGGCGTCTTCTTGTCGGTGCTCGGGTTCGGGACCGGCAACATGCAGGACTCCACGATGGAGATGCTGGCCGACAAAGGCAACGGCAACTACGCCTACATCGACAACAAGGCGGAGGCCCGCAAAGTCCTGGTCGAGGAGGCCGGCGGCACGCTCGTCACCATCGCCAAGGATGTGAAGATTCAAGTCGAGTTCAACCCGGCCGAGGTCGAGGACTATCGCCTGATCGGCTACGAGAACCGGAAACTCGCGCACGCCGACTTCAACGACGACACCAAGGATGCGGGCGAGATCGGTGCTGGCCACTCCGTGACGGCGCTGTACGAGGTCACGCCCAAGGGCGCCAAGTCCAAGAGCACCACCGACAAACTCAAATATCAGGACAAGTCCGAGCTCTCCGCCGCGGCGAAGTCCGGCGAGTTGCTCACCGTGAAGGTCCGCTACAAGAAGCCGGACGGCGACAAGAGCAAGCTCATCAGCCTGCCCGTCTCCGGCGACGATCGGGGCCTTCGCAATACGACCAAGGACTATCGCTTCGCGGCCGCTGTGGCGCAGTTCGGAATGATCCTCCGCCACAGCAAGCACAAGGGGTCCGCCAGCTACGACGAGGTTCTCAAGCTCGCTGGCGAGTCCCTGGGCGCCGACCCCCACGGTCACCGCAAAGCGTTCCTCGCCCTGGTCAAGAAGGCCAAGAACATCGACAAGAGCAATCCCACACTGGCCAAACGGCAGTAGCTCACAGCTTCCATTCGTTGTCCGTCACCTGTGCGGGCGCCCCATTCTGGGCGCCCGTTTTTTTGCGCGTGAGGCAGCTGCCCCGCCACCGGGCAGCACCGGTGTTACCTTCCGCCGATGTTGGACCCCAGACAAGGTCTCGTCCTCAGCGTCGCGCTCTTGGTGTCCGGTGCGTCGGCCGGCTGCACGCAAACGCTTCGTGTCGAGGGAGACGACGAGCAGGCCGTCACCCAAGGCATGACGACCAGCCCGCCAACCTCGGGACCCGAGGTTCCTGAGGACGACACCACCCCCCTCAGCGATGACACGGGAAGCACGTCGGTGGCAGGGGACGACACCAGTGATGGCCAGGAGAGCACGGGCAATGGCGGCGCACTGTGTGGCGACGGCGTCATCCAAGGCCAGGAAGACTGTGACTGCGGAGAAGGCAACGTCTGCGCCGAAAAAGAACTCGGTGGCATCGGCTGTGTCGCGCTCAACCCGGACCTCCCCGGCGTGGTGACCGGCGGCGTTCTGCTGTGTAACGGAAGCTCATGCAGATACGACACGTCATCGTGTTTCTACTGTGGAGACGGGTATCTCAACGGCAACGAGACCTGTGAGGACGGATTCGACATCGAGACCTCGTGCCCCGAACTCGGCCTGGGTCTGGGCGAGGTCAGCTGCGGAAACGACTGCCAGCTCGACACCAGCGACTGCAACGAGTGTGGCTACAACTTCGATTTCGCCACCGCAGACTGTCCCGGGGGCTGGAGCACAGGGCGCACCACAGACGCTGCCGCGGCGACGAGCTGGGAGTGCGGCGCACCCAACGGTTACGAAGGCGGGCCCGGTTTCGGACCGAGTCGCAAATGGGCCACCAGCCTCTCGGGGCCCTACCCGGGCAACGAAAGTGGGTACTTCGCATCACCGGCAATCGACCTGGGCGGATGCACGGACCAGGACGTCATGATGACGTTGACCCACTGGTTCAGCTTCGGGGTCGGCGACGGGGGCATCGTGCAGATCGCGACCGCCAGCCCCGACGAAGAGTCGTCCTGGACCACGATTGAGCCCGTATCCGGTTCCTTCTACAGCGCAACTGTCGCTGCCAGCCATCCTCCCATCGCAGGCAACCCTGCGTTCTCGACCTTCGACCCGGCGGAGCAAACCTGGGTCGATGCCGTGTTCGACATCACCGACTACGCGGGCGAGGACACCTTCTACATCCGGTTCGTCTTCGGCAGCGACAACCAGGACGCGTCGGGGGGTTGGTACATCGACGCCATCGGCATCCTCGGAACGCCGCGAGGCTGAGGTCGTGTTCCCAAGTGCCCCGCCGAGGCGGGCGCCCGGGGTCCGGACAACTCGTGTGCCACGGCTTGGGGACGAGCCCGTCGACAGGCTCAGGCCCCGTCGCACAGAGCTTCGCCGGGGGCATGCCCCTCACAGCGGAGCTCACCGAAGACGCTGTCACAGTTTCCCCAACACTGGATACTGGTTGAACACAGGGCTCCCCAGCCCCGCTTCGCTTCGCACACGCCGTCGGTGACGGCGTTGCAGAACGCCCCCTCCACACATCCGTCGGGCAGGCAGTCGTCGCCGATCCCCGGCGGGGGCTGACAGGTCACATCACAAGAGTCGCTCTCGCACTGGAAATCACCGGTGCACGTTTGTCCCTCGGGAAGCGGGAACGGCTGACACGTGTCTTCCCAACACTGCTCTCCAGCGATGTGGTTGCACACCGACACACTACAGTCGCCTCCGACAGGGGTGAACGCAACGCAGCTCACGCCATCGCAATACCCACCATCGCATTGGTCGTCGGGAAGTCCCCCGTCGCAAGGTGCTCCGATTGCAACCTGAGGGGCGCACTCCGAGCCTGTGGGGTCGCAGAAGCTTGACGTACAGTCCGAGTCGTCGACGCAGCCGCCCCCCACGGGGATGAGATTCTGACACAACGACGTCCCTTCCAGGTAGGCGCAGCGTCCTTGGGCACAGTCCTCGTCTTCGTAGCAACGGTCCCCTTCAACCCCTAGCAGGTCACACCGTCCCGCGACACACGCCAACCCCTGGGGGCAGGCCGTGTCGTCGTCGCTGCAGTAGTCGCCAAAGTTGCATTCAGGGGCGCCGCACGTCCCCGACAGAGGATTGCATGCCAAGCCCGATCGACAGCGCGTCGTCTCGGTCCCGGCCACCGGGTTTTCGGGGTTCGCGAATGCGCAGTCCTCCCCCGCCTCGGCGGGGACGCTGCACTGCCCGCTCGCGTAGTCACAGATCAGGTTCGCCGAACAGTGGTGGTCCGCGAAGCAGCTGTCGCCCTCGCTCAGCGTTTGAACGCAGACGCCACCGGTACCCCCAAAAAAGTCGCACTGAAGCCCCGGCGCACACTCCAGCCCGCTGTAGCTCGCGCAGCTCTCCCCGACCGCCTTCGTCCCGATGAAGAGCGTTCTGAGGTCGCACTGGTCGAGATACGGGTCCTCGACAGGCGTGCAGCTCTGTCCCGCTGCGGTCGAGGGAGCACATGGTTTCGCGGCCAGTGCAGCGACGCAACTCGCGATCGCCTCTTCGTCGACCTCCACGACCGAAGGGTCGATCCCGTAGGCGAAGAAACCGAGGAGGCCTCCGAGATAGAGCGACCCGGACTGAAGGTACGGGGGGTTCCCGCCCGCCTCCAGGATATCCAGGGTGCGCTCGGTGCAGTCTGCGGCATCCACCACTGCGGACCCAAGCCGATATGCGATCTCGTCCGCATCACAGCACGAGAACGTGCTCTCACACTGCGCGGCGACCAGCGGCTCGAGCAGCATTCGCGCTGCCTCGGCACCCACAGGAGACGCCCCCGATTCCGTTCCGCTGCTGTCGACCGCGTCTGTGGCATCGGTCTCTGAGGAGGCTGTTGTCGTTCCCGTCCCGCCGCCCGTCGTGGCCCCATCGGTATCCAAGCCGTCAGTCCCGACCCCCGCAGGCGATTCCTCGTAGCAACCCGAGGCCGCGAATGCGAACGCTAGAAGGCCGGAGAAGAGCGAAACGGGAGCCACAGACCTCGCCATGCGATCGTCATATCATGGCGACTCGAAAGTCCGGCAGGACAGGCTCGGATGGTACGGCCCGCCGGTCGCGGCCTACGCCTCGGCAGGCTTGGAGATATCCTCGAGATAGAGTTGCTCGACCAGGTCCCGAGCCCAACGGTTGCGCCGCAAGAAGATGAGGCTCGACTTGATGCTGGGGTTGCTGCTGAAGCAGCGAATCTCAACCCGGGCCGCAAGCCCCGGCCAACCGTGGCGCGCCACGAGCTTCTCGAGGAGCGTCTTGAGCGTGACGCCATGCAGCGGGTCGTTGGGATGTTCTCGCTCCATGTTCGCCCCCGCAGTATGGCGCACAACCGCGGGGACTCTTGTTTTTACGGCTGCGACCTCCCACGTGCCGACTCACGCACCCCCGGCGGCCGACCGGCGCGCAAGGAGGCGGGCGAACGAACCATCGTCGAGGTCCGCATCGCTGACACCAGCAGCCGCGACTTCTTGTGCGTCGAACGCCCCGCAGGCCCGGCCCCGAACGAAGATGTTGAGCAACGCCTGCCCGGTCGCCACATCATCGAGAACACCCGCCCCTTCGGTCGCCGCCGTGGCTTGCGCGATGTAGCTGCTCAATCGTCCGGCAGCTGCAGCATGCCCCTCAAGGTAGAAGCGGTAACACGCCGCGTAGCGTGCGGGGAGCTGCAACGGGTCCAGGTCCCACCCGTGGTAGTAGCCGCGCACGAGCGTGTGGCGAATCTGATCATGGGCCAGTCTCCAACCGCCATGGACAGCAGCTCGGTTTTCCTCGACATGCGCCTGGGTCGCCGCGATCGGGTGGGGCTCCCGCGGCAAGACATTGGTTGAGCCCGCGGAGAGCGTTCGCCCCGACCCGCTGTATGCCATGCGCATCAGTCCGCGGATCAGATCGCAGGCGGGGTGGTCCATCGCCTGATGCAGCGCGACGATCTCGTGCGCCGCCGTGTAGTCGTAGACACCGAGATGAATGCCGAGCAGACGCTCCCCACCTGCCGCGAGGAGCCGCGGCAGGAGCAGGCGCCCTTGTCCGTCGAACACCGCCTGCGGCACCTCGAGCATGAACTCCAACCCGATGCTTCCCGGCGGTAGGCCAACGTCGGTCTCGAGTGCCCCGAGCAGGTCCGTGATCGCCTCCACCTGAGCCACGACCGTGACCTTGGGCAGCGTGACCACGAAACCCGGCGGCATCTCGCGGCCGCCTGCCGCAAGAACGAAGCGCTCCAGCGTTCGGAGACTGCGGGTCCCGAGTTCCGCGGTCAGAGCCTTGATGCGGATGCCGTATCGGCGAGGCAACGTCCCTGCCACGTGGGCGGCCAGCACCGCACGTCCGCAAGCGTCGGCGTGGGCATCTTCTTCGGGGTCTTCACGCTTGCCGTAGCCGTCCTCGAAGTCCAGACGGATGTCCTCGATCGGCTCACGGTCCAGCTTCTGTGCCACGCGACGATGCACGCGGGCGGCCAAAGCGGGCTCGGCGATGTCCAACGCTTCGGCAAGGTCGCTGGGGTCAGCGGCATACCGTTTGAACGCGGAGCGAGCCTCAGCGTGCATCGATGCCAACGTGTCGGGCCCGAAGCGGTGTGCGCCCCAATACAGCGTCTGCACCGGGTCGGCGGGGCGCGACGCGCAGGCAAACGGTTGCTCTTGGGCGGCACAGTCCGCCGCCACCTTCGTCAGCCACTCCTGGGCGTGGTCGACCAACGCCATCAGGACCCGCGGTAGGTCGAGTACCCGAACGGGCTCAGCAAGAGCGGTACGTGGTGGTGCTCAGTCGGCGCCGTGATCTCGAACATCACGGTGACCGACGGGTAGAAGGTCTTCTCTCCCGCCGACCGGTAGTACGCGCCGGTGTCGAAGGTGAGCCGATACGTCTTGGCCTCGAGGCTTCCCGGTTCCATCAGGTCTTTGATGCGGCCGTCGGCGTCCGTGGTCTTCTCAGCAAGGACTGTGAACGTGTCGTCGTCGTTGCGCCGCTCCAAACGGATCGGGAGTCCTCCCGCGGGGCAACCTTTTGCAGTGTCGAGAACATGGGTCGTAACAGGGCTCATGAGATGGCTTTCGGCACAGGTGACGGTGAGAACTGATGGTCGTCTCTCGAACTCAAGAGGCGACGTCGCTCGCCAGCTTGGCGAGACGCAGCCTGGTGATCTTGCCCTGCTCGGCTGCCGCGTTGAGAAGTTCCTGCTCGGGTTCGTTCGGCAGCCGAGCACGCAACAAGTCCAGCATCTGCGCGGCGGTTTTTCCCGTCGCACACACCACGAAGATGTGGCCAAATCTCGCGTGGTACTCGACGTTGCCGTCGCGAAGGGCCAGAAGCGTGGCTTCGTCCGCAGCCCCGACGCCCGCTTGTTCGCCCTCGGACCAACTCGCGGTGCTGTGAAACTTGGCCCGCAACGCCTCGATGCCGGCACCGATCTCGGGATGGTGGGTCAACGCCTCCCGGACGTCCGCCGGACTTGCCCCTCGCCAGACGCGATCTGCGGTTTGGAACAGATTGGCATCATCGACAAACGGCCGCGCCGCGAGCATGCCTGCGACCCAATTCGTCGCCCCACAACAACGCATGAGGGCGGCGTGCGCAGCGTCTTCGGCGAGCGTGTTGAGGAATTCAGCCGCGGTCATCCGCGTGCTCCAAGCACCCGCATTCGGCTGATCCCCCCATCGGGATAGATGCTCAGCCGCACATGGGTCGCAAGACTTACCGAAGCGAGTTCGTCGCGGAAGAAGTGGCGGGTGTGCGCCGTGAGAGCGGTTTCTCCCAGCAGCGGTGTCCAGTCGAACTCCGGGGCGACGAGTTCGGTGAGCGAAGCATCCGGTGCGTGCGCGACCTCGACAGACGCACGGGCGGGGAAGTTGCCCTTGAAGTGATTGGTGTCCAGCTCCAGCGCCGCGGGGAGCCCCGGAGCCCCAAGTCGTACGATGATCCAGTCGCTCCCGGGGCTCCGGCGACGCCGAGTTTCCCAACCGCCCCCCATGTTGACCGACCGACCTGGCAGCAGCAGGTTGTTCATCGGGCCGAAGAAGCTGTCCGAGCAGGCCAGCGCGAGTCCTCCGTTGCGCACGGCGGCGAGGTCGAGCTCGTTCTCCTGGGCGTGCTTGGCGAGCTCCGGATCCCTGGGCACGTCCCACTGCGCCGAAACATCGCCGTAGGCACGGAAGCGTGCGACCCCTCCATCCGGGAAGATGTTGAGCCGCAAGTGCGTGAACGTGTCGGAGCTGTGGGATGCGAAGATGTTCTGAGACCCTGCCCGCAGCGGAACTTGTTGGAGAACCGACGACCACGTGGCCGAGGCAAGCTGCTCGGGGGTGGCATCCAGCGGCGCGTGGGTGCCCTCGACCGACGCGTACGGCGGGTGGTTACCCAAGAAGTGATTCGTGTCGATGTCGAGCAGACGCACGACCCCTGGAGCACCGAGCTTGAGGACGCACCAGTCGTAGCCCTCCACGCGCTTCCGGCGACTCTCCCAGCCGTCCATGATCTTGCCGCGCTCCCCGTATGCGTCGGGATCGAACTCCCCCCGACCCGGCTTCACCAAGTGGTGCATCGACGCGAAGAAGTCGTCGCTGCACGCGAGGGCCTGTGCACCCAGGGCTTCGTCGGCGAGGTTGATGAGATGGGCGAAGTGCGCGGTGGCGTTGTGTTTCATGCGGAGTCACATCCGAGTAGCGTTCGGCTGCGAGGTGCCGACTTCGGGCCCGAACCGGCGGGCTCGCTATCCGAGGAGATGGTGGCGCCGCGCAGGATCGTTTGAAGCACGCGACCAAACAACCCCTCGCCGACATATGGCGCCAGCTGGCCTTTACGCCGACCAAGGCCCGCGAACGAGGGCCCGCGAGCGCGGGCTTGCGGCCACGCGCTCGGCAGGCCCAGCCGAAGCGACGCGATGCGGCCCCAGGCCGCGCGGACGTGGGGGTCGACGATTCGCGGCATGACGACGGCATCTCCGACGTCTTCGACGTGCAACCCGTCGGAATCACCGTCCGGGGATGTCACGCGTGTGCCTCGAATCGTTCGCACCTTCAGAATTCCTTCGTCTCGAAGGACTGTAGGGTCTTGAAGTGGGTGTCCTTGTCTTCGAGGAACAGCGATGCCGTGATGCCAGCGACGATCCGCGGGACCGCATACTTCATGCCCGAGATCGAGGAGCCCCCCATCCCCATGGAGACCAGCCCGCCGAACGTGAAGTTGTACAGATGCCGAAGGTAAGGTGCGGCACCCGGCTCTCGCTCGGTGAACTGAAATCCAGGCCCCAGGTAGGGGTGACGCAGGAGGTCCGCGTGTGACTGCTCCGTCGGCGGCGTGAAACGATCCGCCCACGTGGCGATGTGCTCGGCGACACCAGCCAACTCGGGGCGAAGCGCAAGGTTGGTCACAAATCCGGTGCCGATGATCGCGAAGTCGAACTCCGAGGTTCCGTGTGGCGTGGTGACACAGAGCCCCCCGCCCGCCGGCTGTACACCGGTCCAAGGAGACCCCGGATGAAGGGTGAAACCGGGGTTGTCCCGCGCCCGCGCCAAGGTATCCGCGGGCGGCAATTGTCCCATCTCGACGATCTTGTGGATGAACTTCCAGCGGTCCGCGTCGGGGAGGTCTCCGTGATGCTTCAAGAAGCCCACGAACTCCGCCCATCGATACGGGTTGATGTCGACCAGCTTCGGTCGCCGAAAAAACAGGTCGACGGATGCAGCGCCGTGTTCCAGCGCGACCGAAGCGTTGTCGAACGCGGATGCACCCGCACCGAGCACAGCCACTCGCTTGCCCACGAGTGCGTCAAAGTCGATATCCCAGCGGGTGTGGGCGTAGCAGCTTCGGGGCAGAGCATCCTCGATGAACGAGGGAACCTTCCAATCGCCCGACCCTTCGATGCCTGTCGCCAGCACCACACGCCGAGCCAGCCGGGTTTGGGCGGCGCCATCGGCCCCACGCAGCTCGACTTCAAACGCGGCCTCCAGCTCGTTCCATCGTAGGGCTTCCACGGTGGTCTCGGGAAGCACCGGAAGCTTCAGGAACCGCCGGTACCAGCTGAGGTACTCGGCCCAGGTTTCTTTGGGAATGAGCCCAAGCTCTTCCCAGGCCCCTGCCCCGTGCTGCGCCTCGTACCAAGACTGGATCGTGAGGTTGGGAAGCCCAAGGTCGGGCCCGGTCACGTGTTTGGGGGTCCGCAGGGTCCGCATTCTCGCGAAACTCAGCCAAGGGCCCGCACGGTCCAGCGGATTGCGATCGACGAGCAGGACTGATTCGACACGCTCACGCCGAAGGGCACTGGCGATCGCCAGACCCCCTTGTCCCGCTCCCACGACAAGGACATCGAGCACCGTGTCTCCGGTCGTACTCCGACGTGGCTTGAGCCACTCCCCCTTGGGATACTGCAACAGGTCGAAGTCTCGCTCGAGCGCCGTCTCGAGCGCCTGGAGTCCTACGGGGTTGCTCGGGCCACTCACGGTCGAGGATTGTGGCATGCGCGAGCCGCTTTTTCACGGGCCACAGCGACCCGAGACACGCGCACCGCTCCACGCGAACCGGCGCTGAACGTTTCTGGCCCGCGCCCCGGCTACGTGAAGATCACCTGGCCGCCGGCTGAGACATCGTAGAACTCTCCGACGGTGAGCACGCTGCGGATCTGGGGCACGAGGTCGTCCTTGGCGAACCCGAACATCTCCCTTCAACCGCTCCGGGGCGCGACCCAACGCCGTCGCGCCTTCAAGCGTGTAGAAGTCAAAGACGCGCTCGTTCCATCCGCAGCCACACATCCCCTCGGTCTCTTCAGGCGCGGTCTTGGCTCCGCTCGCCACCACGAGCACGTCGTAGGCCAGCCGAGTGCCGTCACGGAACAGGACTCGCTTGGCCGCCGCGTCGACGGCTTCAACCTCCGCGATGCGGAAGTCCACACCGCTGGGAAGGAACGCATCTCGGGGTCGCACGAGGTCCGCCGGGCGATAGAGCCCGAAGGGGAGGAACAGCAGCCCCGGCTGGTAGACATGCTCGTTGTCGCGGTCGACGACCGTGATACGCCACGAGTCTGGGACCCGCGCCCGAAGCTTGTTCGCCATGAGAGTGCCGCCGGTTCCGGCACCAGAGGATCACGAGGTTCTTCATGCGTGTGCGGCCGTGAATGCAGCACCACGACGGTAGTCACGTACGCAGGCCCATCGCCTGCAAACGTTGCGGCCGAACCTGGCAACGAGCGCATTCCGCCGTCGAACTTGCGGGGCGCGACCCACCGCATCGGCGCCGCCCTACAACTGGGGGGCGCCGTACATCGTGCGCCAAGCCGGGTCGAATACGTACTCATCATCCACGACGGGTGAGTCCCCCGAGACGACGACCGAACAGTGCGGGTAGCCATTGGGGGTCTGCACGATGAGGCGATGCGAGTCCCCGTACGGAGGCTTCATCGTGTCGGCGACGACCGGAGCCCCGGGGAGTCCGGCGGACTCCCACGCGTTGAGGTGCCCGGCGTGTTGCTCATCGGCGACATGGGACAGCCCGAACATCACGTCGACCGGAGTCATCGTCGACGCGTCGACATTTCCCCAGCCGCCCGAGTGCATGACGGCCCGGTGGAAGGGTCGACGGGTCGCATACAGCCCGCTGCTCGACGCGCCGTGGGAGATCCCGGCGATGATGACGTGCTCGTAGCGGAGACCGCCCGCGCCGTCGAGATAGAACGCCCAGTCTCCACCAGGGTGGACCTCGTCGAGGTGCTCGAGGATCGTCACAACCCGGCCCTCGGCACTATCAGCCCGACTGATGTCGATCACCGGCGAGTGGTCCTCACCGATGAGCGCCTCCCACCGGGTGTTGCTGTTGCAGTCGGGACTGCCGTCGCAGCTCCAGTCGTTGGCATAGTGTGGCTCGACCACGTGGAACCCGTACCCAGCAAGGTGAGCGCCGAAGTTGCGCCACGCCGCGGGCGTGTTGGTGAAGCCGGACAGGAAGAAGACCAGTTTGCCCTGAGGCTCGGCGCGGGTATCGAGATGCGCGTACTGCAACGCGATCGCGTCTTCGACGGTGGGATCGAGTTCGACGGGATCGAGTTCGAACTCGTACAACTGGGGATCGGTGAGGTCGACATCGGGGAAGTCGGATTCACCGCCACTGCTGCCGCTGCTGCCATCGCCAGTCGGCTGGGACGTGGTCGGACCGGTGGGTTCGGTCGCGGTTGTCTCCCCGCTACTCGACATCGCGGCGGTGCTCGTCGGTCCGCCGCTGGTCGCGGACTGCCCCGTCGTGCCCGGCGAGGTCACTGCGCCGCCCGAGCCCGAGGAGCCATCATCGGTGCCACCACCCTCCCCGTCTCCGCTGCACCCGCCCACAACAACCGCACACAACAACCAACCCCCTCGCATAGTGGAAAGTGTATCGAAGCAGGACCCGGATCGACGCTCGAGTCGGAAGGAGACCTACGGGCGCAGTTTCACGACCATCCGCCGTCGGTCGCCTGCGGCATCCCACGCGTGGCCGCACGCTGCGATCATCCCATCCCCGTCCAACGCAAGGCCTGAGATTGCCCCTCGCGTCAGCTCCCCCCCGTCCAGCACCCGCGTCCACCGCTCCGCGCCCGAGGGGTCGAGCCTGCGGACCAGGGGGCGGAACTGGTTGGGACCGTTCCCGATGAGACTCCCGCCCGCGACGATGAGGTCTCCGGCAGGATCAACCACGATCGCGCTGTAAAACGCCCCTTCGGACTCGGCGCCGTCGTAGTCGGGCAGGGTCTCCTCGGGGTTGCCGCCTCGACTGACTCGATGCAGCTGGGCGAGCAACGGCACACCATCGGCCTCGGTCCACCCAGCGGACCACAGCACCGACTCAGGATTCCCGCGTTCGGCGATCGCGAGACCCCAGATGTACCGGTTGTGCTCGGCATCAGGTGGGGTCGAGGCGACTCCCATCGCGGGTGATGTCGTGGTGAATCCGCGGAGCCTCGGACCATCTCGCCGGGTCCCTGCGACGTAGGCGCCGTGCTGATCCATCGCGACGGCATGAACGGTGGATTGCGTCTCGGGTGGGTTGCTTCCGACACTTTCGTCCGTATCGGTCAGCGCGAGCATTGGGGAGTAACTCAGGACATGTGTGCTGATCCCCTCACCATCTCCCTGGTACCCGCCCACCCTCACCAGCCCCGGCCCGCTCGCGACGGCAAGAAACCCACTGCGCGCCCCGACCGACGAGGTCACGATGTCTTCCAAGGGGAGCCCCGTGACGTCGAGGGCGACCACCCAGCCACTGGACTGAGAACCGGCGACCATGTCCTGCTCCCCAACCGCGTAGATGTTTCCCTCGTTGCCGATGCTCAGGCCGCGCACCGTGTCGTCCCGCTCGGTGAGGACGAGGTCGGTCTCAAACACAATGCGTCCATCCTCCGGTGAGAGCCGAACCAGGTTCGCCTCGCTCTGGAGCGCACCAGGGGCACCCACGAGTTTGCTCCCACCGGCGACAATGGAGCCTTCGTCCAACGTGACAACCGCGTTCAGAGTGTCTCGATCGGCGCCTCGAATCGTCGGGAGCGTCCGTAGCCAGACGACACCACCCGACTCCAGGCAGTCGCGGTTGCACCCATCACCGTCGATGTCGTTCGCATCGTCGCACTCCTCGCCGGGATCCGCAGACCCGTCTCCGCAGATCGGCTCGGCCACGCCAGTGCTCCCGTCCGCGACCGTCGTCTCCGTTGTGCCGACCGACCCGTCGCTCGACCCAGCCGTGGTGCTCGAGTTGGCATCTCCAGTGGATGTCCCACCGCCCCGGGTCGAACTGCTGCTCGCAGCACCCGTGGACCCCTCGTCCTCCCCGTGCGTGTTCGTGGGTTCCGTAAAACAGCCAAGGCTAAACAACACAGACAGCAAAGCGACGGGTCGCACGAGGCTGAGAGTATCGCGGAAGGCTGTTGCGGTCTGCTGTCCGCCGAGATCGCAAGTTTGGTCAAGAACCGCCGATGCACGGCTGGTAGGGTCGCTCCGTGGCCGTGACGCTCGAGGGGTTGCTCCCCATGATCCACGCCATCGCCTCCGACCGCGGCCGTCCGACGTCGCTCGCCGAACTCGCCGAAAGCGCCGAGCGCTCCCCGACCCACTTCCAGAGAACGTTCGCCAAGCTGGTCGGTGAGTCCCCCAAGCGCTACGACACACGACTTCGACTCGAAGCGGCCGCCATGCTGCTCGAGTGTGGTGACACAACCGTCTTGGACATCGCGCTCGGAGCCGGGTTCGAAAGCCACGAAGGGTTCACCCGTGCGTTTCGCTCACTGATGGGCGTCTCTCCTCGCGATTTTCGACGCATACATGCGCACCTCTCTCCGGCCGCGCTCGACCGTCACGCGAGCGTCGTCCGCCACGTTGGGCCGTGCATCGGCCTGTATCGCATGTCCACCCCCGACACCTCCGAAGACCACTCATGAGCTACGACATCGTCCGCACCACCCTCGACGCCCAACCCATCCTGTTCTGCAGCGGCCGCGTCTCGAAGACCGAGATCGCAGCGCTGCTCGGCCAGCTGTTGCCCAAGGTCTTCGGCTATGCCACGGAGTCCGGCGCCACACTCGTCGGTCCTCCCTTCGTCCGCTACCTGGAGTTCACCGCGGACGAGATCGCGCTCGAAGCAGGCCTTCCAGTCGCCCCGGGCGCCGCGGCCAAGGGCGACATCCAGCTCGGCGAGCTCCCTGCCGGTCCAGCGGCCTCCACGATCCACACCGGCCCCTACGATGGCCTTGGTGCGGCGCACGCGGCTCTGCAGGCTTGGGTCGGCGAGCACGGCACGAGCGCCAGCGGACCCCCATGGGAGGTCTACTTGACCGATCCGGGAGAGGTTCCCGACCGGGCCGACTGGAAAACACAAGTCTTGTTGCCGATCGGCCCCTGAGACTTTGTCCGGCCCGGGGCCGTGTTGATCTTTGGGCGCCACCCACGGTCAGCCCCGCAGCGAAAAGCGGTAGTTTCCGGACCATGGCAGTCCGTCTCGGAGACACCGCACCCGATTTCGAAGCCCCCAGCACGGAGGGCACGATCAAGTTCCACGAATGGCTCGGTAACTCGTGGGGGATTCTCTTCTCGCACCCGAAAGACTTCACGCCCGTGTGCACGACCGAGCTGGGCATGGTGGCCAAGCTCAAGCCTGAGTTCGACAAACGCAACGTGAAGGCGGTCGGGCTTTCCGTCGACACCGTCGAAGACCACAACAAGTGGAAGAGCGACATCGAGGAGACGCAAGGCGCAGCCCTCAACTACCCGTTGCTCGCCGACCCCGAGCGCACCGTCGCCAACCTGTACGACATGATTCACCCCAACGCGGACAACACCCTCACGGTGCGGTCTGTGTTCATCATCGGGCCCGACAAGAAGGTCAAACTGACGCTGACCTATCCCGCCAGCACCGGTCGTAACTTCGACGAGATCCTTCGGGTGATCGACTCCCTCCAGCTCACCGCCGACCACAAAGTGGCGACGCCGGTGAACTGGAAGGACGGCGACGACTGCATCGTGGTGCCATCGATCACCACCGAAGACGCGAAGAAGCAGTTCCCCAAGGGCGTGACCGAGGTCAAGCCGTACCTGCGGACGACCCCGCAACCGAATAAGTAGCCGTTCATCCCGCACGTATCGTCGGCAACAGCGCCCCCGCCGCAATCGAGGGGGAATGCCGACGGTGTCGCGCGGGTACGCCTTCGTGGTGCCCGACAACCAACCGGTCAAGCGCGAAGTGGAGATGGTCGTGGTCTACTCGGCCCTGACCTTCATCGAGGTGGAGTTGGCCGAAACGGCATTTCGCGCCCACGGGATCCCCTACGTGATCCGCTACAAGGTGCGCTACATGGAGCCGACCTTCGCGGGGGACGAGCTTCGGACCTCGCAACTGCTGGTGCCGCGTTCCGTGGTCGCGGAGGCCGAGGCGCTCCTCCAAAGCCTGCGCTCTGGCGAGCGGGAGACCGACGGTCCATCCGACCGCGAGCACTTCGAGGCGCGGCTCGACACCTTTGGAACGCCCGACGGGCCGCCTGCCACGACGCTGTGGGATGTGGGCCCCGAAAACTTCGGAGATTGGGTTGTAGCCTCGCTTCCCGACCTGCTCGAGCGACTGTCCCCGGAGTCCGTGCTCGAGTTCCTCGAACCTCTCGACGCTCCACAGCGGCAGGCGCACCGAGCCGAGTTCATCCGAGCCCTGACCGAAGCGCCCGCGATCACGCGTAGCGCGATCCTCGATGGGTTGGGCGGGGAGCGACCGGCGGAACCCGAGTCACTGCGGGCCGTCCTCATGGACGCCGCGAACGCGGGCTGAACGGGCCAAGCGGGCACGGCGGGCCGTAACGGGCGCCCCCGCGGTATCGTCCTTCGGTCGTCATGGTGCAGCTCTCCGTCCTCGACTTGGCCCCCATCACCCGCGGAGGCTCCGTGGCCACGACGCTGCAAAACACCGTGGAGTTGGCGCAGCACGTCGAGCGCTTGGGATACCGCCGCATGTGGCTCGCGGAGCACCACGGCATGCCGGGCATTGCCAGCGCTGCGACGGCCGTCCTCATCGGGCACGTCGCCGGCTCCACCTCGACGTTACGGGTCGGGGCTGGCGGCATCATGCTCCCCAACCACGCGCCGCTGATGGTCGCCGAACAGTTTGGCACGCTCGAGACGTTGTACCCCGGCCGTATCGACCTCGGCCTAGGCCGCGCCCCGGGATCCGATGGGGCGACCGCTCGCGCGCTGCGTCGGACCATGCATTCGGATCCCGATGCGTTCCCCCAGGACGTCAAGGAGCTCCTCTCCTACTTCGAAGGCAGCGGCCCGATCCTAGCCGTCCCCGGCAAAGGGGCCGACGTCCCGGTCTGGATCCTCGGTTCGAGCCTGTTCGGTGCCCAGACCGCAGCCGCGCTCGGCCTGCCCTACGCGTTCGCCTCCCACTTTGCTCCGGGGCAGATGATGGAGGCGATCACCGTCTACCGGGAATCGTTTCGCCCCTCCAAACAGCTGGCCAAGCCCTACGTCATGCTCGGCTACAACGTCATCGCTGCCGACACGGATGACGAGGCTCGACTCCTCGCGACCTCACTCAAGCAGGCCTTCGTCAACCTCAGGCTGGGTCGTCCGAGCACGCTTCCCGCACCCAACCCCACGTTCGACGAACAACTGCCACCGCAGGCCCATGCCGTGCTCAGCTCGGTACTCTCGGCCGCCGCCATCGGCTCGCCCGCCACCGTACGCGATGCGCTTCAGTCGTTTGCCACGAAGACCGGCGCAGATGAGCTGATCGTGACATCCATGCTCTACGACCACTCCGCGCGCCTACGCTCGTTTGAGTTGCTCGCCGAGCTTCGAGACGAACTCCCCGCCTGACCCGCGCAGAGCGGCGGCGGCCGCCTGTCGTACGCGGGAACGACCAGGTCGTGGAACAGGAACCTCGTCACCCGGCGACAGCCCTGACGACAACTGTTCACAGCCGCGCGCAGACCGGATACAAGTCCGAGACCCGGTCGTCATGCTCGCCGTCATCTCCCCCGCCAAGAACCTGGATCTGTCTCCCGTCGGGCGCAAGCTCGACACCACGCAGCCCGCACTCATGACCGACGCCGAGTCGCTCATGAAGACGACGCGCGGGCTGAGCCAGACCAAGATTCGCGAGCTCATGAACCTGTCCGCGAACCTGGCCAAGCTCAACTACGATCGCTACCGGGCGTTCGAGCTCCCGTTCACGGACGATAACGCGCAACCGGCCGCATTGATTTTCAACGGAGACGTCTACCGTGGGCTGCGGGCCCGCGAGTTCTCCGCAGAGGACCTCGACTACGCCCAGAGCCACCTCGGGATCTTGTCGGGGCTATATGGATTGCTGCGACCCCTCGACCTGATGCAGGCGTATCGGCTCGAGATGGGAACACGCCTACCAACACGACGCGGCAAGAACCTCTACGAGTTCTGGGGCGACCGTGTTGCGCAACAGCTCGACACCGCCCTCGAGGGGCACCAAGACGACACGCTCGTGAACCTCGCCTCGGGCGAGTACTTCAAGGTCGTCCGTCCGCGACACTTCTCGCGCCCCATCGTGGAGTGTGTCTTCGAGGACTGGAAGAACACTCCCGACGACGGAAAGGTGATCAGCTTCATGGCCAAGGTCGCCCGCGGTGCGATGGCCCGCTACCTGATCACCGAGCGGGTCGACCGCGTCGAAGGGCTTCAGGACTTTCGTGTCGACCGCTACCGTTTCGCCGCGGCAGCCTCGACTCCCACGCGCCTTGTGTTCCGGCGCAAGTTCATCCCGGCAGGTGGCGCGTAGCCCGGCTGCGAGAGAGGGCCGACCGCCCTAGGGGCAGTTGCCCGAGGTCACGATATCGTCGCTGAGCGGGACGCCGTCCCCGGCCACATCCGAGAACGCGAGCGGGACCGACTGACAATAGTACCCGCCGCAGTCTTCCATGCGCATGACGTGTGCGTGTCGGCCCGTCGACCACCCCGTCGAGCCCGAGAGGC
Source organism: Nannocystales bacterium (assembly GCA_050633305.1). Taxonomy (GTDB): domain Bacteria; phylum Myxococcota_A; class Polyangia; order Nannocystales; family Nannocystaceae; genus CAJXVA01. The sequence continues at coordinate 471,908 of JBOEGF010000005.1, read as the reverse complement.
CGACTTGTGACCCAATGGGTACGTCCTGCCCAACGCCCACCGAGACCTCCTGCAGGTGCATGTAGACCGACTTGGTTCCATCGGCATGGAGCAGGGTGACGTAGTTGGCAAAGTCCGAGCAGCCCATGCCGCCGCCGTTGTAACAAGGGTCGCCGGGACCGGTTTCGTCAAACACATGGGTGACGACGCCGTCCGCAATCGCAACGAGAGGGGAGCCCAAGGGGAGCCCAAAGTCGAACGCGTAGGCGGACGTTCCATTGTGGCTAAGCGCTCCATTGTTGCCCTGCGTGACCTCGGCGGTCGTTCCACAGAGCAACGGAAGATAGAAGCCATCGAGCGCTGGAGGCTCGTCCATCGTGCACTCCACGAGCGAGGACAACACGAACCCGTGAACGACCGGGTTTTCGATCTCGTACCAGAGGTCCACGCCGTCGATCGACTCGCCGGTGGCCTCGCCGAGGACATCGACGAGCGCTCCGTTGGCCAACGAGCCCACCGGGGCGTTGATCGTCGAAGGATCCGGTCGAACGTTGAGGGTCAGCCCCATCCCAACATCGACCCGTACCCGCGGACACACGTCCACGCCCGTTGAACTGCTCCCAAGCTCGCCCGTCTCCGTAGCCGTGCCCAGGCTCGTGCCCTCAGCGGAGGACGCAGAGGACGCAGAGGACGTCACACCAACGGAGGTCACTCCCCCGCTCGACGACCCCGGTCCTGCAGTCCCGGCCTCGCCGACCTCTCCCGTACTCATCCCACCCAGACTGTCGGGCTCGAACGCCGCCCCCGTCCCCTCATCCTCGACACCGCATGCGGCCAGGAGGACGGAGACTCCGACCAGGGTCCACTTCGAAGCCATGCCCGAGTCTACACCGCCTCAGGTCCCGTCTCGCCCGTTCGAATCCGGATGCACCGTTCGAGCGGGACGACGAAGACCTTGCCGTCCCCCACCTGGCCCTCCCCGCGACGAACACCGCTGACAATCGCTTCGATCGCAGGGTCGACGAACTCGTCGTTGCACGCCACCTCGACTCGAACGTGGCTCACCAACGACGGCGCCACGGCGCGTCCTCGAAACAGCTTCGGTGACGCATCGGGACGGGCTCGGCCGGAACACCGCATCACGGTGATTCGGGCGATGCCCGCCGCGAGAAGAGACTCGCGCACCTCGTCGAGGCGATCGGGTGGAAACACTGCGATCACGAGTTTCATGGGTCGGCCCTCAACCTACGTTGACCATCCCGTAGCCGTGTTCGCCGTGTTCCGTATGGTCCATGCCCGCCATCTCGGACGTCTCGTCCAACCGCAGGCCGAAGGTCTTCTCCACGAGAGCGAGCAGTCCCCAGGTGAGTAAACCGGCGTACACGAGCGTCATCCCTACGCCGGCCAACTGGACGAGGAACTGCTCGAAGGTACTCCAAGAGCCCCCCGCCGCACTCGCCGCCTCGAGCATCCACGAATCGCGGATGAAGAAGCTGAGAAACAACGCCCCAACGATGCCTGAGATGCCGTGAATCCCAAAAACGTCGAGCGTATCGTCGTAGCGCAACCGGTTCTTCACCAGGATTGCCCCGTAGCTGACCGCCGAGGCGAGGGTCGCCAACGCAATCGCGCCCTTGGGCTGGACCACCCCAGCGGCCGGTGTGATCACCACGAGACCGGCCAGGATGCCTGAGGCCACGCCCAAGCTTGTGGCCCGACCATGATGAGCCGCTTCGATCAGCATCCATGCGAGCGCACCAGCCGCCGCCGCAACCTGCGTCGCCGTCAGGGCCTGCGCGGTCTGAAGGTCAGAGGCGATCGCACTACCAGCATTGAACCCGAACCACCCAACCCAGAGCAGACCCGCACCGATCAAGGTCATGACGAGGTTGTTGGGCGGCATTGTGGTCCCCGGATAGCCCCGCCGCGCCCCAAGGTACAGCGCCGCCACGAGGCCAGCGACCCCTGCAGAAATATGCACAACCGTTCCCCCTGCGAAGTCCACGGCACCGCGAGCGCCGAGATTGAACAAGAACCCGTCCGAGGCCCAGACCCAATGGCACAACGGTGTGTAGACCAACACCGCCCACAGCAGAATGAAGACGCAGTAGCCACGAAACCGAACCCGCTCGGCAAATGCTCCGGCGATAATCGCAGGTGTGATGATCGCGAACTTGCCCTGGAACATGGCGAAGACGTACTCCGGGACGCCCTCATCCATGATCCTCGTGTCTGCGGCCTCGAGGAACAACAGGTCCGGGTCCCACCCGATCCAGCCACCGAGCGCATTCGGGCCAAACGCCATCGCGTAGCCGGCGACCACCCAGAACACACCGATGATCGCCATTGCAGCGAAGCTATGGAGCATCGTGCCCAGGACGTTCTTCGTGCGGACGAGTCCGCCGTAGAACATCGCGAGTCCGGGCACCATCAGGAGCACGAGCGCGGTTGAGGTCAGCATCCATGCGGTCGTCCCCGAGTCGACGGTCGTCGGCGCTTGCATGGGCATCAATGCTTCAGCAGGCGTTCATCGAACGCAAGGCGGCCTCAGCTCCCCGGAGTCGAGGCCATCCGGAGGAAAAGCTCTGCCATCGCACCGTGGTAAATGCATTTACACGTAGGCACGGTGTGTTCGTAAAATTGTAATCGTCGGCCTTCGATCCCGATGTTTCCCCCCTCGACGTGGGCTCAGGCTCCCCGCATGATCGACGCCATGGAGCCGAAGTCCGAGTACGCCGCGTGCGGCGTAGGGTTCGTCGCTGCCCGCAATCGCGTTCGCTCGCACGCCATCGTCCGCTCGACTCTGCACGCGTTGCGAAGGGTCGAGCACCGCGGCGCTGTGGGCCACGATGGACGAAGCAGCGACGGCGCGGGTGTCATGACCGACATCCCCTTCGCCGTGCTCGGACACGAACCCGGTACCATCGCCCTCGCAACCCTCTTCCTCAACCCCGATGCTGTGAGGCGCGAACGCGCACTCGCCGTCTTCGAGTCGACGTTCGAGTTCCTCGGGATGCCGGTACTGGAGTACCGCGACGTCCCGCGGAACCTCGATGTCCTGGGCCCCGAGGCCCGCGCAAGCTGTCCGGTCATCGTGCAAGCGACGTTGCAGCGACCCGAGTCGGCCCGCAACGACGCATCATTCAACGCGAAGCTCTACCGAGCGAAACAGACCACCCGCAACAAGCTCAAACGCGCCGACGCCTGGAAAGACCTCTTCTTCGCCTCCCTATCCACCACGACCGTGGTCTACAAGGCCCTGTGCCGAGGCGTTGATCTCGACCAGTTCTTCCCCGACCTGGCCAACCCTCGCTTTGTCAGCCGCTTCGGACTGTTTCACCGCCGCTTCTCCACCAACACCCGCAGTTCCTGGGACAAGGCCCAACCGTTCCGGCTCATTGCGCACAACGGTGAGATCAACACCGTCGCGGGGAATCGCTCTTGGGCGCACTCGCGCGAGCGCGCATCGGGGCTCGGTCGAGACGAACTCCTCACGCGCACCGAGATCAGCGACTCGGGCAGCCTCGGGGAAATGGTCGAAGCGCTGAAGTACCGCTCCAGCCTCCCGCATATCGACGACATCCTCGCGATCATGATGCCCGCGGCCGACGCAACTGCGGGCTACTATCGTTTCTGGGGCCGCGCGATGGAACCCTGGGATGGGCCGGCTCTGCTCGCCTTCAGCGACGGGCAAAGCGTCGGAGCACGCCTCGATCGCAACGGTTTCCGCCCAGCACGATGGTGCATGACCGCCGATGCGTTCTACCTCGCCTCGGAGGCCGGTGCGTTCGAAGTCGACGAGTCCGCAGTCGAAGCCAAAGGCACCTTGCACGCCGGTTCTGGAGTCACCGTCCGACTCGCATCCGGCAAGGTACACATGCGCGAAGCCAGCGTGACGCGGCGCAACGCAGGGGCGAGCTTCGACGCACGTTTGGTGCCGATCGCGGATGCACCAGCCCAGCTCCACCCCGAGGCCCAGGCCTCGATCCAAGCCCCGGTCTGCGAGCTGCTCGACCGACAGGCGCTGTTTGGCGTCACCACCGAGGAGCGCGCGCGAATTCTGGCGCCGATGATGGCGACCGGAAAGGAACCGATTGGCTCGATGGGGAACACGGCACGCCCCGCGATCTTCTCCGACCAACCGCGCTCGTTCTTCGACTTCTTCGTCCAGGATTTCGCACAGGTCACCAACCCCCCGCTCGACTACTTGCGGGAGGCGATGGTCACGAACCTCGCGACGCACCTCGGAAGGCGACCGAACATCTTCTCGCCGGCCGAACTCATCCCTCCAACGCCAGCGCTGGAGCTGGCCGACCCGATCCTGCGGCTCGAGCAGATCGAGGTGTTGCGGGCGATGAGCATCCGGCTGCCGACCGGGCTTCGCACCCTCTCGACCGAGATTGCGACCACCTATGCACGAGAGGGCGGCGGCGAGGCTCTGCAGGAGGCGCTGTGGCGGATCGGGCAGTCCGCGCTCGAGGCCGTCCGCTCAGGAACCTCGGTGCTGCTGCTCTCTGACCGAACAGCCTCGGCAGACAACCCACCCGTCCCGAGCCTCCTGGCCTTGCGCTCGGTGGTCACCACGCTCAACCGACACGGGCACCGCCTCGAGGCGAGCGTGGTCGTGGAGGCTGGCGATGTCCGCACGACCCACGCGCTCGCGTGCACGATCGGGTTCGGCGCGACGGCGGTCTGCCCTCGCCTTGCGCTGGAGATCGCGCGCTTCGAAGCGGATGGCCCCGAAGCCGCCGAGGCCCGGGAGAAACAGCTGATCGACGCGCTGTTGGGCGGTCTGCTGAAGGTCATGGCCAAGATGGGGATCTCCGTCGTCCGGAGCTACCAGAGCAGCAAACTCTTCACGCCCGTCGGCCTCGGACATGCCCTGGTCGAGGACTACTTCGGCACCACCTGCAGCCCCATCGGAGGTCTGGAACTCCACCAACTGGCGGCGGCCCTCGAGCGCGCCTGGTCTTGGGCAGAACGCGGCGAACTCTCGGCACCGCAGCCTTCGACCTACCAGCTCAAAGAGCGCAAAGGCGCCTGGCAAACCGACGACCCCACCTTCGGAGAGCGACACGTCATGACCGCCCAACGAAGCCGGCTCGTGCACGACCTCGTTCGCGGTCGGCTCCGGGGTCGGACCGAGTCCGAGATTTGGGAGCGCTATCTGCACCACGGCGACGCCGTCGCGCCCGTGAACCCGCGCGACCTCCTCGCCCTGCGTGAAGGGAACCCCGCCGTTCCCTTGGACGAGGTCGAGCCAGCCCCTGACATCCTGCGACGATTCGGCTCCGGTGCGATGTCCTTCGGCGCGATCAATGCCGAGTCCCAGCGCGACATTTTCATCGCGATGCGATCCGTAGGCGCCCGCTGCAACAGCGGAGAAGGCGGCGAGAACCCGTACTACTTCAGCCACGGCATCACGGCCGTGACCAAGCAGATCGCCTCTGGCCGCTTCGGTGTGACGGCGGAGTACCTCGTCACAGGTGATGAGATCGAGATCAAGATCGCCCAAGGGGCCAAACCTGGCGAAGGCGGCCAGCTGATGGGAGTGAAGGTGGATGCACAAATCGCGCGGGCCCGGTTCGCGACCGCCGGCGTCAGCCTGATCTCGCCCCCCCCGATGCACGACATCTACAGCATCGAAGACCTGGCCGAGTTGATCTACGAGCTCAAGCAGCTCAGTGCCGGAACCGCCGTCTGCGTGAAGCTGGTCTCCGGTTCCAACGTCGGCACGATCGCCTGCGGCGTGGCGAAAGCCGGCGCCGACGTCATCCAGATCTCGGGAGGCGACGGCGGAACCGGTGCGGCCTCGATCTCGTCGATGCGCCACGCCGGCCTGCCTTGGGAGTTCGGCCTACTCGACGCGCACGCGCGGCTTGTCGAGACCGGCTTGCGGTCGCGGGTGCGACTCAGGGTCGATGGAGGACTGAGCACCCCCGACGACATCATCAAGGCTGCGACGTTGGGCGCGGAGGAGTTCGGGTTTGGCAAGGGCCTGCTGATCGCACAGGGGTGCATCATGGCGCGCATCTGCGAGAAGAACAGCTGCCCGACCGGCATCGCGACCCACGACCCGAAGTTCAAGGCGAAGTACGCCGGGACCCCAGAACACGTCGTGGCATTTGTGACTCGACTCGCCGAAGGAGTCCGAGCCCATCTCGCAGCGCTCGGAGTTCGGACCCTGCAAGACATCATCGGCGCGCGCCAGTGGCTGTGTGCCGCGACGCGTCACGACCGCTTCATCGTCGAACGAGGGCTGGACATCGGCCCGATGCTCGAGCCTATCGCTTGGCGCGCGCCGCGGGATGTGCCCGAACCGTCAATGCCCGATCGTTCTCGCGAGGTTGCCTTGACCACCGAAGCCCTACGCCAGCTCGACGACAACGGAGCGGCCCTCGTGTCTCGAGCCATCACGAACCTCGACCGCGCCGTGGGGGCAGGGTTGGCAGGCGCGCTCGCCCGGCGGGCCGCCGAGGTCCGAACATCGAATCGGGTCGACAACAAGAGCGTTGCGCTGTGGCCCAAGCGCGGCGCCATCACACTCGAGTTGTCCGGAAGCGCCGGCCAGGGTCTCGCCGCATTTGCGGTCGCTGGGATGCACGTCGTCCTGCACGGCGAAGCCAACGACTCCGTCGCGAAGTCGATGGCGGGCGGCACCCTCGTCGTCCGTCCGGCGCCCGAAGCCCCGTTCGACCCCGCCCACAACGCAATCATCGGAAACGGTGCGCTGTACGGAGCCACGGGAGGGGAGGTCTGGATCTACGGGCGCGCAGGGGACCGGTTCGCGGTTCGCAACAGTGGAGCCCGGGCCGTCGTCGAAGGCACCGGTCTGCATGCTTGCGAGTACATGACGGGGGGCGAGGTCGCTGTCCTCGGGCCCATCGCCGCCAACGCCGGCGCCGGAATGACCGGCGGTCTCTTGTTCCTCCCCCGGGATCAGGAGCACCGGATCAACACCGACTACGTTCAGTCCGCCGCGCTGGACGAAGACAGCCAGTCTCGCCTCCTCGGGTTGCTGCGCGACTACGTCAACGCGACCGAGAGCGAGACCGCCATGCAGTACCTCGCCGGCCCGGAAGGTCTCCGAGACAGGTTTGTTGTCGTCCAGCCGCGATAACCGGCTACGCGCGCTGCAGACGATCCCGAGCACGGCCCAAGGGAGACCTACTCGTCCTCGCCGGTCCCGAAGCGGATCACGTTGCCGTCCAGGTCCGAGACATGCATTTCTCGGATGCCCCATGGCATGTCCTTGGGAGCCAGTCGAATCTTCGCGTCGGTCTCAGCGTACTCCGCATGTAGGGCGTCCACGTCCCGTGCGAACACCATCATCCACGCCCCCGGCGTTCCTTGGCAGCCTTCGCACAAGAAGACCACGGCGTCGCCGCGGCTCACCGAGCCAAAGTCCGGCGGGTCACCGTGCTCCCAGTCCACCGCGAAGCCGAGTTCGTCTCGGTAGTACCGAAAGCTGGCCTGCAGATCGTGGACGTTGAGAATCGGGCGTGGCGAGGAGAGTTCGGCCTCGTCCTGAACGGACCGCGCCGCCTCCCGCAACGAGTCGGGCTCTGAGGAGCACCCGATCAACCCACCCAGCAACACCGCGGAAAGAAACCGACCCATCCTCGGTACCGTACCGCGACATCCGGGCGTGCATGACGCTGGTCCTCTGCTTCTGGTATCGTCCGCGCCGGATGAACACGACGGCGGAAATGGTCCGGGTCAAAGAAGCCCTCGCCTGGGTGGATGCGCCTCGTTGCGTCCAACTCAAAGCCGTCACCGCGAAGGGGATGCCGGTCGAGCTCGATGCGGAACAGACGCGAAAGCTTGCAGAACGGCTGCTGAAGCTCGCTGCGACCCTGGAAACGCTTCAAGCCGAACCCGCAGACAAGGGCTGAACGCGCCGGCTCCCCCCAGGTGCGTGAGCCTGCTACAGTGCGCGCCGTGCTGAGCGTATCGCGCACCTTGAGCCTGACCGTCCTGTGCCTTGCACTGGGCTGCGACACGAAGCCCGCCGAAGCGCCCCCGACGACTGTCGCCAACGCCGGCAAAGACGGGAAGGCCTTCGACACCAAGGCCGAGACCAAGGCCGCCGGAGCGACGGCGACTCCGGGCAAGCCGGCGGCCGCCGCCAAGCCGGCGAAACCTCGCGGCAAGCAGGTCCCGCCACCGGAGTCCGTCGCGGCTGCACCCGCGGACGCGAAGAAGACCGCCAGCGGTCTCGCGTACAAAGTTCTTGAGCCAGCTCCCGCCGACGCGACCGAGACCGCCGGCGCGAACGACAGCGTCAAGGTCGAGTACACCGGTTGGACCACGGACGGCGTCACCTTCGACACCACCGAGGGTCGTGCCGCGACCACCTTCAAGGTTGGCCAGGTCATCCCCGGTTGGACCGAGGGTATGCAGCTCATGCACAAGGGCGAGAAGATGCGCTTCTGGATCCCAGAAGACCTCGCCTACAAGGGCCGCAAGGGCCGTCCGCAGGGCATGCTCGTCTTCGACGTCAAGCTGGTCGAGGTCATCGCCGCGCCCAAGACTCCCGAGGACGTCAAGGCTGCACCCGCTGACGCCAAGAAGACCAAAGGCGGCGTCGCCTACAAGGTTTTGAGCAAGGGCACCGGAACCCAGCACCCCGACCCGTGGGACCAAGTCGAAGTCCACTACTCGGGCTGGACCACCGACGGCAAGATGTTCGACAGCTCCATCTCGCGCGGCAAGCCGGCCAAGTTCCCGCTCAACCGGGTCGTTCCTGGCTGGACCGAAGGCATCCCGACGATGGTCGTCGGGGAGAAGACGCGGTTTTGGATCCCCGAAGAGCTCGCCTACAAAGGCAAGCCAGGACCCCAAGGCATGCTCGTGTTCGACGTCGAGCTGCTCACGATCGAGGACCAGCCCGAGCCGCCTCCGCCCCCCGAAGTCCCGGCCGACGTAGCAGAGGCACCCAAGGACGCGACGAAGACGGACAGCGGTCTTGCCTACAAGGTGCTCACCAAGGGCACCGGCACCGAGAAGCCGACCAAGGAAAGTACCGTCACGGTCAACTACTCCGGTTGGACCACCGACGGAAAGATGTTCGACAGCTCCATCACCCGAGGAAAGCCCGCGACGTTCCCCCTTGGACGTGTGATCAAGGGTTGGACCGAAGGTCTGCAGCTCATGGTCGTGGGCGAGAAGACCCGTTTCTGGATCCCCAAAGACCTCGCCTACGCCGACCAGCCCGGCAAACCTGCGGGGATGCTGGTGTTCGATGTCGAGCTGATCGAGATCGGTGCAAAGAAGGCAAACCCTCACGGCGCGCCCCCAAGGCCCTCGGTCAAGTCGCCAGGCAAGCCAGCGCCGAAGGCCAAGCCCGCGGCGCCCAAACCGAACTGAGATCGCGCGCGCGAACTCACTCGGAAGGCCCCGTCCCTGCCCCCTCTTTGGTGGGTCAGGCGCGGGGCTTCGCAATTCCTGCAGCCGTCCTGTCACACGGCTGAGGTAAATTCCGCGGCGGCCCACACCCCGGAGATCGCCATGGATCTGACGTTCGAAGAGTTTCGCGACAGTCTCGCCAGCCGCAGCCGGCGAGCAAAAGTTCTCAAACGTGATGGTCGGCACTTTTTTGTGCTGATCTCGCAACAGTTCAGCAAGGAGGAGCTCGGCAACCTCTGCGACACGGCTACGGCAATTCGGCGCCTGGACCGACACGTCGAGGGACGCGAGTACCTGCGCAACCTACTGCGAGGTGCCCGCATCATGAACCTGTTCGCGCAGCCGAGCACCAGGACAGCCGAGTCGTTCGTCGCCGCAGCCGACAAGCTCGGGGCGACCAGCCGGCTGGTTTCGGACATCCGGACCAGCTCATTCTCGAAGGGCGAGTCCGTCGAAGACAGTGTGCGAACCCTGTCGAGCTTCTTCGACGCCATTGTTGCCCGCCACCCGGACGACGACTTCGGAGCGCGAGCATCGTGGGCGCTGTCCACAACACAACGGACGATTCCCGTCATCTCCGCTGGCAGCGGCAAGAGTCAGCACGTCACCCAATCGTTGCTCGACTTCTACACGCTTCGCTACTCGCTTGCCGAGCGGGGCGGCGTCGACGGCAAGACCGTGATGATCGTCGGCGACATCGCCCGCAACCGAGCCGCGCGGTCGCTTGCGTACCTGTTGACCAAGTTCGACAAGCCGAAGATCCACTTCGTCTCGCCTGAAGCCCATGCGCCGGACGACGAACTCCTGGCGTACATCCGCGGCCATGACATCGAGGTACAGGTCCACAACGCGATCGAGCCCGTGTTGCGAGACCACGGCGAGGGCATCGATGCGATGTACATGACTCGCCTCCAGCAGGAGTGGGACAAGGGCAGCACCGCAGGTCAGCCCGACGCGAACAAAAAACTCGGTGCGCCCGACGAGTTCATCCTTCACCACGAGTACCGCAAGCTTATCCGGCCGGACTGCGTGTTGATGCACCCGCTGCCTCGGGTCAACGAGCTCCCCGACGCGTGGGAAGACCACCCCGGATTCGTCGTCTGGCGACAGGTCCGCAACGGGATGTGGATCCGAGCGGCCGTGTTTGCGTCGGTCTTTGGCGCGGACGCGGAGATCCGCGACCGGAGCCATCGACTCGGTCTCACGTAGTCGAGGTGGTGCTCGAGCTGCTCGTCGATGAAGCCGAGTCGCTCGAGTCACCTGAGTCGTCTTCCGTAGAACTCGACGAGCTGGAACTCGACGACGAGCCGCTCGACGACGCGTCACTCGACGAGCTGGAGCCCGACGACGAGCCCGACGACGTCATGGCGCCCGTCGTGCCGGTCGACGACGTGTCGCCCATGGTCTGGTCAGGTGCCACGAACCCGGTCGTTGGGCCGTCTGTCTCAACGAAGAACGGATTGTCCTCGATGCACGCAGGAAGAAGCACAAGGCCGAAGATCAGTCGCTTCATCAGAATCTCACTCTCACGCCAGCGCTGGTCGGCCCGATGATCGGGCGCACGGAAATCGTGTCCTCGTCCATCGAATCAAGCGTCCCGTTGCTTGGGCCTTTGTCGCGACGGGACGCAGCGATCACCCCGGTGGTGATGCCGGTCAACAAGGACGCGATCCCAAAGCCAGTCAGCAGAGCACCGGGCAGAAGGGTGTCGTAGCGATATCGGCAGCGACCTTCGAAGTCGACGTCGTTGCCCGAGCACTGACGCTTGACCGGCTCCTCCTCGAGGGCGAGCAGCGGAACGCCCGCGCCGAGCAGCCCGACTCCCAACATCGAGAACGTCCAACCCGTGATACGCAACGCCCGGGTCTGCTTCTCGTTGTTCTTGGTCAGCGTGTAGTTGAGCATCTCCGAGCCCCCCCGCGGGGCGCGGACCGTCTCGACCACGTCGTTGTGGTTTCGCAGTGTGATCTCGATGTCGCGTAGGCCGGGCTCAACCTCGAGTTCGAGCGGCGTCTTTCCAACCCGCTCTCCATCGATTTTGACCAACGCGCCCTCGGGCTCGGTACGAATCGCAAAGCGGGAGATGGCCTCGGCTTCGTGCGTCTCCTGCTCGCGGTCGCCGTAGGGATTCTCGACCAACTCCAGCAACGGGACCTTGAGTTGCTTCGCGCCGGTCACAAGGGCCTCGACCGCGTCGGGATAGCTGCAGATCTCGCAGGTTGAAGCTTCGTCCGCCTTGAGGTTGCCCGCTGCGTCGAACAGTCGGACCGCGATGCCGTAGTCGTGGTCGATGGTCGAAAGCGCGGGCTGAACCACCCATTGCGCATCCGCGTCCTCGGCAACCGAGTGGATGCACTCAAAATCCGTACAGTTTGCGCCGGTCGGCCGTCCGTCGACGAGCTCGACGTTCTTGTTTTCGAGCGCGGCCTTGACCTCTTCGCGAGCTTCCGAGCGTACCTCGCTCGGCACGTCCCCCTCCGTCAACAAGGGCATCACCGCGACCCGGGTCTTGGCCTTTGGCTTCGCCCCAAGGGCGGTCAACGGGCTCACAGCCACAAAAAAGGCCGCGACCAGCGCGGCACTTCCTAGGCCGGGGGTCCCCCCACACGTTCCGATCCGCAGCATTCCAGGTCCGAGCGTAGCAACAATGGGGGTCTCCACGAAATTGCTGCGACGCCCACCGTGGACTGTGAGACCCTAGAGGGGTCTTGTCGTCGGACCGCCCCGGCCGCAAAGCCCCACCACCACCACCTCCATCGGGAGGACTCCGGAAGCGTGGGGGAGCGCCTCGAATCCAGCCTCCCGCGCTCTCGCCCGTGGATGGCGACGCGACGCGTGTACATCGCAGCCCGCCGAGCCCACCGGGTTCCGGGGATGACCAGCGCACGGTCCGTCGTTCGACGCCCGACCAAGCCTCGGAAGCAAGTTCACGGTACCGAACCCGAGGGCGACGATGGACACACCCGCTCGGCGACGTGTTCACGGCGGTCGACTCGGCCACCGGAGATCGGGTCGTCCTGACCCTCCTGCATCCGGCTCGACAACTCACAGCAGGACACCTCGATGCAGCACGCGCGACGGCCAACGTCCTGGGCGGGGTCATCGATGCGTCGATCAACGGCGTCATCGACGTCGTCCCCTACCCGGATGACCGTGTCGCTGTCGTCACCGAGTTCCTCAACGCCAGCGCCCTCAGCCAGCAACTCGGACGCAAGGCACTCCCCGCGCCGCGGGTGGTCGCCATCCTGCGGCAAATCGTTCGGGCGCTCGGCCTGGCCCACCGCGCCGGCGTCGCACACGGAGCGCTGAGCGTCGGCAGCGTGCTCCTGACCAGCGCCCAGGGTCGACCCGACAGCGTCGTGCTCACCGACTTCGCGCTGCAGGGGCTGATGAATGCCGACCTGCAGATCCCCGACAGCAACGCTGGCAGCCACCCCGTCACCCCCGAGCGAATCCTCGGGCTCTCGCGGACCGAGCGCGAAGACCTCTACCTGGTCGGCTGCATCGGCTACACGATGCTCACGGGCTCGCCTCCGTTCCGAACCGGGAACGCCGTCGCCGTCTCTCGACGTCACGCGATCGAAGACCCGATGCCAATCGCGGCTCGACTTCGGTCCACAGGCTTGCCCCCGCAAGGCCTCATCGATGTGATCCATCGCTGCCTCGCCAAGGACGCCGAGGACCGGTTCGAGGACATGGCCGACCTGGAGGCCGAGCTCTGCCTCGCCCAGATCGACGCAGACATTCACACCCCTTGGGACGACCTTCCCATCCCGCGCGTGGACGAAGTTCGTCGGCGCGCGATCCTTCAAGGGCTTCAAGGTCAGAGGCCGGACGAGTCGGGTCTGGGCGCACCGTCTGTCGTGGACGTCGCCGAGTCCAGACCGATCACCGTGGACGAAGCCGAAGCACTCGCGGCCAAGGTCGAGGCCAAGCGCAAAGAACATGTGAAGCGGGCAGGAGCACGTCCGGCTCCGGGAATGCCTGCACCTGTTCCCAAGTCGAGCACCCGTCCACTCTCGATTCCGCGACCGAAGGGCCCGTCGTCCAACTCCAACCTCGGTGCGCCAAAGTTCACGGGCATCCCCAAGGCGGCACCGAAGAAAGGGACGGCGCCCCTGCATGTTCACCGGGCTCCTCCGTCCCTCGGTCAATCGTCCCCCGTCGTCAAGGGAGCCAGGAAAGACTCCGACGAGTTCGATGGTGCAGTGACCGCGGTCAGTCGCGTCACCATTCCGCAGCGCCCGCCCGCTTCGACGGACGAGCGCGAGGACCTCGACAACCTTGCCACCCGACCCAACGCCAAGGCATTCCCAAAGCCCGCGCACATGATGGAGTCAGGGACGGGGATCCCCACCCCGGTCGCCCCCGCGACGACCGCCCAGACCATGAAACGCGGCGTGGTGAAGGGTTCGAGCTTCGTCCCACCGCCCGCTGCGAAGCCGAAACCACCGGTTCGGTACCCTGGACCGGGTGCTGCACCGAAGGTGCCGCCATTTGCCGCGCGGGCACCGGCCCCGCCACCCCCTGCCGCGTCGACTTCGGTTCCCAAGCCGGCTCCGCGGCGGGCTCCGATCGCCCCAGGCTCGGTCCCGATGCCCGCGCCGCCGCCACTCGGCGCCCAAGGATTGCCACCTCCCCCCCCGGTCTCGTTGCCCGCTGCGGAAGACGGGCTCAAGAACAGCGACCTGCTCACGACGTGGACCGGGGCTGAAGACGAGGCGCCCGAGGCCGTCTCGGTCCCCCGCAAAATCCCGTTTGTCGGCCCCGTAGAGCGGGAACAGAACCCTGCGCCGGAAGACATGTCCGCGCCTCGGGTGTCCCCGTTCGCCGACTCCGAGCCCGAAGCTCGGGAGCCTGCCCGAACAGCGCCCGCCCCCTCGCAGCCGCCGTTGTCGGCACCTGAGGCTGAGGCTCCGGCCGCGCCACCCGAGCCCCGCTCGGACCCGCAACCAGAACCCGCGCCAGCGCCCGCGGCCCCCATCCCCGCGCCCCCGGTCGCCGCCCCTATCCCTGCTCCCGTCGCCGCCCCTATCCCTGCTCCCGTCGCCGCTCCCGCAGAAGACCCCCTCCCCGCATCTGAGCCGAATCCCGTGCTGGGGCCCGTTGCTCCGGCGCCCGCCCCCGCCCCCGCGCCGATCCTGGTCACTCCGCCAGCGGCCCAAGCCCAAGGAGCTCCGCTCGACGCCCGGGCGGACGACCCCTTCGCCCCTCAGCCCGTTGTCGACCGAACCCAAGTCTCAACGCCGGGCGCTCAGCCTCAGCCCGTTCCCGCCGCGGCCGACTTCGGCGGAACAACGGAGGACTTCGACGACGAGTTCGACTCCCCGCGGAAGCCTTGGGCGCTGTGGCTCGGCATTGCCGCAGGCGTCGGCGTTCTCGCCCTCGGCGTCGTGTTGCTCGGCCCCTCGGACGACGACCCGGAAAAACTCGCGTCCTCTTCACCCCCCCCCGCCGCAGAGCCTCCGCCCGTCGTCGATCCGAAGCCTGCGACCCCGGAACCGGAGCCCGCAGCAGAGCCAGAGCCTGTCGAGCCAGAGCCAGAGCCAGAGCCAGAGACCAAGAGACCTCAGGCGAAGAAGTCCACCGCCGCGAAACAAGCCCCCAAGCCCGCGAAGCCGAAGAAGCCCGCGTCACCGCGTAAGCCCACGGGCGGTGACTCCACGCCATCCCCGAGTACCCGAGGCGCCCCGGCATCCGAGCTCGCGGAGTTGGGCAACGGAGCCTTCAACCGCGGCGAATACAAGAAGGCCGCCTCCTACTTGGAGAAAGCGGTACGCAAGGTCCCCGGCAACGCGAAGTACCGCCTGCTCCTAGGGGACACCTACTTCAAGCTCGGCCGTTTTTCGAAGGCACGCAAGCACTACGTCGAGGCGGACGAGCTTGGCGTAGCGTCCGCCGCGCGACGCATCGACAAGGTCGACGCGAAGCTCGGCGGCTAGCGCTCATCTCAGCCCCGCTCTCGAATCCTCGCCGCCCCGCCCTCAGCCTGCGGGGTCACGAGGTCGGATCGTCGTCCCGCGATGCCGCAAGAGGCCGGGTCTTCGGGTTCTTGCCCGCGACCATCCGCGAAAACCGGTCCTCGAACGCGGGGGTCATCTCGGGATGCGTGAAGATGTAGAAGCGACCTTCGACGATCGCCTCATGAACAGCGTCGGCAACGGCCTCCGCCGGGATGCCTCGCGCGACCTCGTGCGCGTAGTACTTGCCGACCTCCGCCATCAGGGGGTCGGAGGATGGGACCGGGTTCTTGAGTTCCTCAGGTCGGAACGCCTCCGACGTCGCGATCTGTGTCTTCACGAATCCCGGCGCCAGCACGGAGCACCCGATCTTCGACTCGCGTAGCGCCAGGTCGTGAAACAAGCTCTCGGTCATCCCCACGACCGCGTGTTTGGTTGCGACATACGGACTGCTCAGCGGAGGCGCCAAGATGCCGGCAGCAGAGGCGGTGTTGACGATGTGACCAGGCTCCCCCGCCTTGAGCATGCGAGGCACAAACGCCTGTAGTCCATGGATCACCCCCCACAGGTTCACCCCCATGGCCCACGCCCAGTCGGCATCGGTGCACTCCCACGCCGACCCGACCACGGCGACCCCGGCGTTGTTGCACAGCACGTTGACGGCACCGAACTGCTCGTAGGCGAGATCCGCCAACCCTTCCACCTGACTGCGCTTGGAGACGTCGGTCACCAGCGTTGCAACCTTCGCCCCCTTGTCATCGAGTTCGCCACCGACGTCGTTGAGCCGACTCGAATCGATGTCTGCGAGCACCAACCGCATGCCGGCGGACCCAAGCCGATGCGCGAGGGCACGGCCCAGGCCGCTGCCCGCTCCCGTGATGACTGCTACCTTGCCTGCGAGCTGGTCCATGCCCGGGACAATACCGCGGGTCCGGGCAACGCTCGGCCATCGCAAGGGAGCTCGACATGGCTCACCAGGCTGTCAGGACGGTTCGGGACCGCGGTGCGCGCGGCATCAGAACGGAGCCCCCGGGTACTCTGCACGTATGTCCCTGCCCTCCTTGGAGAGCCTTCGATGCTTCGTCGCGATTGCACACCGTTCGAGCTTCCGGAGGGCGGCCGAACACGTCGGGCTCACTCCCACCGCCCTGAGCCAGCGGATCCGACAGCTGGAGGACCAACTCGGGGAGCGCGTGTTCGACCGAACCTCTCGCAGCGTGCACCTCACCGCCGCCGGTCGCCGCCTGTTCCCACACGCTGAGGCCCTCCTCAAGGACGCGGCGCGAGTCGGGCCCGTCACGCGCGGCGAGTCTGGAGACGAGAGCCCGGTGACCATTCGACTGGGCACGCGGTTCGAGCTGGGGATCTCCTGGATCGTCCCCATCGTCGCCGACCTCCGCCAACGTCGGCCGCTGTGGACCATCGAGCTCTACTTCGGCTCTGGCGCGGACTTGCTGGGACAGCTCCGCGCGCAAAAGCTCGACGCCATTGTCACGAGCGCTCCGGTCGCGGACGCGCGTTGGCTCGCCGAGGTCCTACACCCCGAGGTGTACGTCTTGGTCGCGAGTCAGAGTGTCGCCGCGGAGATCGAGACGCCCGGTGACCTCGCGAAGCACGTGCTGATCGACATCAGCGCCGAGCTACCCTTGGCTCGATACATGCTCTCGGCGTCGCCCTCGATGCGGTTCGCAGAGGTTTGGCCCTGCGGGAGCTCGGCGGCCGTCGAGGCCATGGTGACGCGAGGTCTCGGTGTCGCGGTGCTCCCGCGGCACACGGTGCAAGACAAGCTCGGCGGCCTGCTCATCGAGCTGTTCCCGGCTCTCCCATTCCTGGAGGACACATTTCGGCTACTTTACGAAGCCGACTCGCCGCTAGAACCGCAACTGCGGGGCCTTGCAGACGAACTTCGCGCCGTGCCCCTGCGGTGAGGACCGCCACGACCCAGACTCCGGGGCTGCCACACGCCGCGGGCCGGGGGGTTTCGGTTGTTTCTGCAGCCCACCTTCCCGCATGATGCGCCCGGCTCCGCGGCCCGGAGCCCGTTCGCGCCATGTCGTACCGCAACTGGAAACTCGCCTCCGCTTTGGTCGCCGTCACTGTTGGCGCGCTCGTCACACCGACCGCCGGCGCGAAGGAACCGCAGACCAAGGTCTTCATCAACGGGAAGCCCACGCCGGTCTTCTTCAACGACGGAGACAGCTTCCGTGGCATGGGTGGCGGATACCAAGGCACCAAGGCACGACTCGCGGGCTACAACACGCTCGAGTCCTACGGCCCCGTACACAGCTGGGGCGACTGGACCGAGAAAGAGATGTACGTGCTCGCCAAGATGGCGACGCTGCTGGCTCGCAAGGGTGTCTGGCACTGCGAAACCGCGGGCGAGACTGACACCTACGGACGAACACTGCTGTGGTGCGAGGATCTGGCGGTCGAGTTGGTTCGGGGCGGCTACGCGCACGCCATGAGCATCAACGACGACCCGGCCAAACCGGTGCTGCTCGAGGCGCAGAAGGAAGCCATCGAGAACAAGCGCGGCATGTGGGCGCACGGCGTTCCGAAGTTCATCCTCACGTCGCTGCACAGCGTCGAGGAAGACGTCAACGGCAAGGGCACCTACAACCGCCTGGTGTCCTCCGAGGACGCGCACTCGGTGAAGTGGAAACACACCACCCGCTACAAGGAGTGCGACAAGGTCTGTCACAGCGTCTACGACATCGATGACGATGCGGTGGATGCGGTGACCCTCGCCCTCAAGTCCGACACCGCCGCTGCAGGCTGGATCGCAGGCCTTTCCGACGCCGACCTGCGGGCCATGGTCGAAGAGTTCGCGGAGTTCCGGCACATCAACCGCTCGGTCAAGAAGGACGACCGCGAGGCGTTCAAGCAGCACCTGCTCGCCAACTACGCCAACGCCGGAAAGTTCGGCGACCAGCAGCGCAGCGACGGCGCCTGTATGCTCCACATCGACTTCAAGCGTCGATTCGGTGAAGGGCGGGCAGCGTGTCTCAAGTAGCCCGATTCCTGACGCTGGCCGGGCTGGCCGCGCTCGGTCTCGCTTCGTGCGGGCAGGCGCCCGCGTTGCCCGTGTACGGCTACGAGATCGACGAGTTTGCCTGCCAAGACGGCCAGGATAACGACTTCGACGGCCTGATCGATTGCCGCGATCCCGAGTGCCTCGTGTTCTCCGTGCTCTGCGGTGAAGTCATCCCCGACGACGGCACTGTCCAGCCCGAGGACTCGTTCAACGATTGCTTCGACCGGATCGACAACGACCACAACGGTCAGTTCGACTGTGGCGATCGCAAATGCCAAGCGATCGCCGAGACCTGCTGTCTACGCGAGTTCACCAACGAGTTGTGCACAGACGGCCTCGACAACGACCAGAACGGCTTCGCCGACTGCGAGGACTTCGGGTGCCGCAACGCCAAATTCGTCACCGTTTGCGCCGAGAACACGCCCGAGCGCTGCTCCGACGGCATCGACAATGACAACGATGACCGGTTTGGCGAAGGCATCGATTGCGCCGACGAGGACTGCGCGGGGATCGGGCCCTGCGCCGAGGTCGGCAACTGTGACGACGAAATCGACAACGACCAGAACGGTCTGACCGACTGCGAAGACCTCGCCGGCTGCTTCGCGGACCCCGTCTGCGGCAACGACCCGGAGCCGGAGGACACGCTGGAGAAGTGCTCCGATGGCGTCGACAACGACGGCAACATGTTCACCGACTGCGGTGACTTCAGCTGCTCGATGAACCCGAACCAGCAGATTGTACTGTTCTGCCGCGAGAGCGCCGAAGACACGATCGAGAAGTGTACCGACGGCGAAGACAACGACGGCAACGGCTTTGCCGATTGCAGCGACTTCAGCTGTTCGATGAGCGAAAACCAGGCGGTCGTCGAGGCCTGCGCTCAGTTCGAGGAGACAAGCGTCGAGGAGTGCACGGACGGCGAGGACAACGATGCCGACGGTTTCACCGACTGCGAAGACTTCAGCTGCCAGGACGCCATGTCCGGAGCGTCCATGGAAGCCGTCGAGTTTTGCGCTGAGTCGCTCGAGAACACCTTCGAGCGATGCACGGACGGCATCGACAACGACGGCAACGGCTTCATCGACTGTGCCGATTTTGGGTGCGCGCAGGCCGACGACGCGCTGGTCGTCATCGCCTGTAAGGAGAGCGGTACCAACGCTTTCGACATGAACTTCGATGGCGTCATCGATGCGCAGGATGACCCCGGCGACGCTCAACGCGACGCTGCCAACGAGCGCTGCACCAATGGCGAGGACGAAGACCTCGACGGATTCGTCGACTGTGAAGACTTCGACTGCGCGTACGACCCCCTGGTCACCGTCTGCAACGACGGCCCCCGTGTCTGCGAATGGATGGGCCCGACCCGCCCGAGTGCAGATGACTCCGAATCCGAATCCGACACCGAGTAATCCGATGACGCTCTGCACTTCCACCAACCTGCTGCGCCTACTCGGGCCGGTTGCATTCGTCTTCACGTTCCTGACGGGTGCGACTGCGATGGCCGCTCCGGACGGGACCGCCAAAGAGACGGTCTGCGACGATGGTCAGGACAACGACGGCGACCTCGTCTTCGATTGCGGGGACAACGACTGCAAGAAGGACCCGGCCTGCGCCTCCGACGGCGAACCCGAGAACACGCCCGAACGTTGCGAGGACTGGATCGACAACGACGCCGACGGCTACGTCGACTGCGATGACGATGACTGCAACGGCAGCACGGCTTGCTACGGATCTTGGGACACCGAGATGGCCGGAGGCGCCGTCCCAGAGTCGGGTTCTGCCGGCTCTGGAAACACAACGGTCGGCGGGTCCTCGGGCAACGTCGTGACCGGAGCCCCCACGGTTGTCGCCGAAGACGACAACTTCGGCGAGAACTCCAACGTCCTGTGCTCGGACGGCATCGACAACGATGACGACGGCCGTATCGACTGCGAAGACATTGGATGTCGGCTCGATACACAGGTCACGATCTGCCAGCCCTCGGGCGACTTCCGGCTCTCGCTCGTGGGCCGCATTGAAGCGCTCGGCTACAACACCGAAGACGAACAGTTCACCACCGAGTTCGAGAGCCTCCAGCTCCGGGTACTCGGCCAGATGCCGTTCATCCAGAACTCGTTCTTCCTGATCAGCTCCCGCGTCGAGAAGACCCCCCGAGTCACGTTCGCCCTGTTCCAGGTTCCGATCGGCAAGAAGGGCCACTACTTCAACATCAACAGCGGTGGGGGCGGTCTGGCGCTCGAGCCCGTTCGCTCCGTACACAAGCGACTGCTCGTCGACCAAGCGTTTTACCTCTACAACGGCTTCGAGCAGGGCAACGGCGCCGCGCTCGAGTTCGGTGGACCCATCGACAAGAAGAGCCGGTTCCTCTACCGCGCCTTCGCAGCCGGTGGTTCAGGCCGCTTCAACGGCAACCTTGGCGGAACCTTCTTCCCTGACGGCAACACGCGCTACACGTGGTCCGTCGGTGGTCAGGTCTGGTCCAACATCATCGGCTACTACAACCGCTGGGATACTCCGTTCCTGTACACGAAGTCGCCCATGACGCTCGCCCTGGTCGGCGGCGTGAAGTACGATCAGAGGGCTCAAGAGCGCTACCCCGCCTGGAACGCTCAGACGATCTTCCGCTACTGGCGCTTCCACCTGCAGGGCGAGTACTACGGCAAGCGCGAACTCGAATTCGGGAACTTCCAGAACGCCTACAATGCGCAGCTCGGCTTCCTCGCATGGGAGAAGCGCATCCTGCTCGCGGCCGACTTCGGTCAGTTCCTCGCTTCCGACTTCGACTCGCCGCCCGATGCCGACGACGTGCAAGCCGACCTCCGTCGCCAGCTTCAGTCCACCCAATGGCGCACCGCCGCCCACGTGTACCTGTGGCGCAACGTCTTCTTCGCATCGGCCGTCTACCAGAACCGGCGCGAAGAAACGGGGTTCGCCGAGGGCACCTTCGCCGACTCACAAGAAGCAAGACTGCTGTTCACCTACCGCTGGTAGGAAGACGCTCTTGTCGTAGAAAAGGCGTGACGTCCACCTGGGCGCCGCGCCTTTTCCTTTGGTTCAGAACCTCGGGCCTCAGCCGTTTCGAATCACGACACGCGTGCCGGGCTGTTCGTCGGTCGCGTACACCTCTCGCCACCCGGGCGCGGCGTGCGGTCCCATCCACCCATAGATGCGTTGTGCGTCGGCGGGCGCGAGGTTGATGCACCCGTGGGAACGAACGCGACCGAAGCCCGAGTGCCAGTACGCGGTGTGGAGCGCGTAGCTGTCCTTGAAATAGGCGGTCCATGGAACCTTGTCGACGGCATAGGTTTCCTTCGCGCCCTGGCGGCTGTTCATCGTTCGCATCGACACCTTGCGCTCGATCCGGAACTCGCCCACGGGCGTCTCGTAGCGGGCCTTCCCGGTGGAGACCAACGTGGCGTAGACCGGCGTCTCGCCGCGATAGGCCACCAGGGTTTGCTCGGGCAGGTTCACATCGAGCCACAACTCGTCAGGCTGAAGGTCCGTGGGAACCTCGGCCGGCAGCGCGACACGCATGTCTTTGCGAGCGACCCACCCCTCGCCTGGAACCTCGACGAAGTCGGCGTCCAAAGCCAAATCGGGTTCGGTCAATGCGGTGTGGGCCGGCAGCCGTCCTATCGTTCGTGCGCGCTTCGACGGCTTGGAGCGGACCGGCACCGAGCGACGCTCGCCCGGGAGCGTCCAGGCGACCGGGAGGCTCACGCCCCCGTCCAGCGCCACCCCCTCGAACCGTGAGCCCCGCAGGCGTCGAACGTCGCCGCGGGCGATCAACCCATGACGCGTGCGCCAGTACGTAACCCCTGCGATCTTCACCGACCCTCGACATTCGACGGTCAAAGAGACCGTCGGCAGCGCGCCAAGGCCGGCCCGCACTGCATCTGCGTCCGCATACACCTTCGCATCGCGTCGCACCCGACCGTAGACCGTCGGCAGCATCGCGGTTCCACGCATGACCGGCTGGACCAGTGCGCGAGGCTCGTGCTCCACAACGTCCAACGCGACACAGGCGAAACCTCGAGGTTCCACCGGAACCCAGCCGCCCTTGCACCCGGGCGCGTCGATGGGCTCGAGACGTGGCAGCCGAGTTCCAACTGCGAGGACACCCAGCGCGACGGCATCCGCTTGCGGGGCGGCACGAATGACCGAGGGTGCGCGCAGGATGTACGAGCCGTCGGGAATGTCCTCCACCACGATGACCTCCTCGTCCTCCCCGCGCGAGACTTCCCGCGGCGCGCGACGGGTCCCGACCGGTGCCGGCGCCAGCTCCAGAGCGGGTGAACTTCGGGCTTCATCGGGGGCAGCCTCCGTCGGTGCGGGTCGATGCGAGCAGGAGGCAAGCGTCGCGAGCAGGAGCGAGAGGGTCCGATGCGCGTTCACGGGAGGTAGGTAAAGCACCGACCATGCCGGCGGAACGGGACGGGTTTTCACGGACTTGCGCGGCTTCGGAAGCTGAAGTTGCTCGAGTTGTGCAACCGCTTGCCCGACTTGCGCACCCCTGAAATGCAGGACCGATGGGCGTTGTTATCCTCCCGCCATGTCGGCCCTCGCACAGCTGATCAAGTCGGCGGGGGTTCCGGTCAGCCGCACACCGCAGCGGCTACGGGATCTCCCAGTCACCCTCGCCAAGGAGCGCCGCCTGGAACTCGAAACGGTCCTCCACCTGCGCGACGGATTTCGAGCCCTCGACGGGGCGTTGCTGATCCGGCCTTCCGTGACGGTCGCCACGACAGCCGGCATCCAGGCCTGGAACCGCCTCACTGGGTGGCGCAAACCGTACTCGAGATCGAGCGAGCTCTTGTTCTTCGCGGACGACGTATTCGGACACGGGTTCGCCATGTACCGGGACGCCATCGTGCGCTTCGATCCCGAACGCGGCACGTTCGAGCACTATGCGTTCAAACTCGAGGCTTGGGCCTCCCGGCTTCTGGACGAGAAAGACGCCTTCGGGAGGCCGGAGCTCGTCGCATGGCGCGAGGCCGGCAAGGACGATCTGGGAACCACGGACAAGCTCCAGCCATCCCGGCCCCGAATCGTCGCGCTTGGCGAGGCGGTGGACTACGTCAAGCGCTCCGACGAGGATGTCATGCGCCGCTACGCACGACTGTTCCAGGAACTCGAAGCCGCGGACGGAATCGCTGGCAACCTCGAGCTCGATTGGTGGATGTCCACCGAGCCAAGCTACGAGCCGTCCCTGCCCGCGCCCGCCGCGGTCGAACCCGTCGTGACCGACGCCAAAACCTGAACGGCCCTCAGCCCTCGAACCCCAGCGGGAGCATGCGAAGGGCTCCCAGTGTGACCATCGCCGCGTCGAGGAGCTCCTGCGGCGTGCTCGGGGCGAACCACGCTTTTTCCGGCCGCGCCAGAATCATGGCCGCCGACGTTGACCGCTTGAGCCGAACCTGGCCCACGGGTTCGGGGATCTGGCGGCGGACTCGACCCCACACGTCGCGCCACATCAGCACCTCGACCTCGAGGCCACCGCCCTCGACGGCTCGGTGCTTGGGGCTGAGGATGCCGCCTAGGTTCGTCGCGAGCGATCCCTTCATCGCGAAGCTCCAAGTGCTGGCGCCGCTCTCGAAGGTGCAGTCGATCTGCACCATGTCGTGGAATTCTTCGGTCACCGCGGCGTAGTCCTGGCGCCCGGTTGGTTCCCGCAACGCCTTGCATACCCCCGTCCACCGGCGGTCCTCAGCCAACATCGTCATCTGCAAATCGAGCCGCTCCGCCGGCCGGCTGAGACCGTCCGGCGAGAGCCCGGTGCTGGCGTTGGGCGCGGGTGTCCGATCGAGGTTCGTCCGCTCGAAGGTGAAGTCGCCGAGCACGAAGCCTCCTCGAGACCCCGAGCTTCGTTCGAGCATCGTCCCCTCGGCCAGCAGCAAAGGGTCCACAACCTTCGAGGCTGCCTCGTGGGCACAGCCGCCTGCAATGACCATGTGCAGGAGCAGGAGCGAAAGGCGTCGCATCGGCGCGGAGCATACGTTCCGCACGGGAGTTGTGGGGCGCGCCGTGCGTGCGAGATACTCGGGGAATGACGCGTTTTGTCTTGGGATGTGCCGCTGTGTTGCTTCTAGGGGCCTGTGACGGCGATGGGGACGATACCGGAGCCCCGGGAAGCACGGGCATGGCGTCCGGGACGACCACGAACTCCGCGGGCACAGGGGGGACCACGACGGATCCAGGGACGACATCCGGGAGCAGCTCAGGAAGCTCCACCGGCGTGGCAGAGGGAAGCAGCTCCACCGGCGTGGCAGAGGGCAGCAGCTCGACGGGCAACCCCAACGCGTGCGACCCACCGGTCATCGGCGAGTACAACGCCTGCGTGGATGAGAACGGTGGCACCGACAACACGCAATGCAACTACATGGGCACCGGAGCGTCCGTCGGCACAGTGGGCTGTCTCAACGGACCCACCGAGGGCTCGAACGTCTGCATGATCCGCGACTGCGTCGACGACTGCGACTGCTTCAACGCACCGCCCAGCGGGGACGCGCCGTCGGTCTGCCGCGAGACGCTCAAGGGTGGTGGGACGGCATGCGTGTTGGCGTGCGACGCAGGGCAGACGTGTCCGGACGGGATGACCTGCGACGGCGGGATCTGCTTTCACATCCCGGCGTAGGGGATCGGGGGAGGAGGTCTGCGGAGGTCCTCGAGGGCACGCAATTCGCTTTGCGAATCGCTTCCGCCCTCCCCCGCGATTCGGACTGCGAATCGCTTGGCCCGCGAATCGCTTGGCCTACTTCTTCTTCCCCTTCTTGCCCTTCTTCTTTTCCCCTTCTTGCCCTTCTTCTTTTTCTTCTTCGCGTCCGGCGTCGGCACGGGAGGCTTCGGATCTGGTTTGGGGTCCGGCTTCGTGTCTGGTTTGGTGTCCGGCTTTGTATCTGGCTTGGGGTCCGGCTTCACGGGGACCTCGTCCGCCTCGGTCTCTTCACCGGCGATGAACTTGGAGGTCCCGGTCTTCTTTCCGGTGTCGTCGAAGAACGTCCACTTGCCGTGCTTCTTGTCGTCCTTGTACTTGCCCTTGGACTCGAGCTTGTCGTTTTTGTGGAAGGTCTCAGCCAGGCCCTCTCGCTTGCCGTCGCTGTAGTTCTCGATGTAACGACGCTCCCCGCCGGGGTGCCAGCCTAGCCACTCGCCCTGCTTCTGACCGCGCTTGAAGTCGCCCTCCTCGTTCTTCTGGCCACCGCCGTACCAGTACGTCCAGGCCCCCTGCTTTCGGTTGTCCCAGTACTCGCCCTCGACCCGCTTCTGCGCATTTTGCCAGTAGCCCAGGAACTCGCCCTCGCGGCGGTTCTCTCGGTACGTCACCTCTTCGCGAAGGTCGCCGTCCTCGTAGTACGTGCTCCATTTGCCGGTCTTCTGGCCGTCGTCGTAGGAGCCGGTGAGTTCGAGTTGGGGCGTGTCTTCGGTCTTCGCCTCGAACCACTTGTTGTAGGGCCCCTGGCGCTTGCCGCCCTTGGTTTCACACCACTGCTCCAGCCCCTTTGGAGGGGCCGCGCCCCCAGCCACGAGTTCCTCGCCACAGATCGTGTCACTCGGCTCGAGCACTCCATCCTTCCAAACCTCCTCGGTCAGCGAAGCCTCGGACTCGTCGAACGTACGCCACGTCCCGTCCTTCCGGCCCTCCTTGTATGCGCCCTCCTCGGCCTTCTTTCCGTTGGTGTGAAAGCGAACGAACGTTCCGGTCTCGACGTCATCCTTGAACTCCGACTGAGTCTCCGGTGTCCCGTCTGCAAAGAACGTCTTGGAGGTGCCCTGACGTTTTCCATCCCGAAACTGAGCCTCGGATGTCTTCTTTCCGTCCGCGCCGTAGTGGGTCCAAGCACCGGACTTCAGGTCGTCCGCGTACTCCCCCTCCTCGGCCTTTTCACCGCCCTCGTGCCAGGTCGTCCATGAGCCGTGCCGCTTGCCGTCACGGTAGTCGCCCTCGCGCCACTTCTGCTCCGAAGCGTCGTGCCACCGGATAAACCGTCCGTGCCGCACACCGACTCCATCCCCATCAGCAGGCTTCTCGCACCACGCTTCATGTCCGTCGGGGGGAGCGGCGCCTCGAGCAACTGTGCCATCGGAGCACGGCAGCCCTGCGATCTCCTTCGGCGCTTCCGGAGGAAGGTCCGGCTTCACAACCGCGACGGGCTCGGGCTCGCCGTCGGCCTCCTTCTCCGCCTCGTCCTTCTTTTCCTCCGTCTCCGAGGGCTCGGACTTCGTCGCCTCGGCCTGGTCGTCCGACGACCCTCCGAGAAGGTCGTCACAACCGGTGATGGCGAGAAGCGACAGCGCGGCAAGCAGAGAACGCGAGATCCGGGCGACATGCATGACGCCACGACGGTTGCATACAAACCCCTCTCGGACGCAGGAAAAACACGACAGCCCAGAGCCTCCCGCCCCCAGGAGCAAAGCGAGGGCGGGCACCGCCTATCCCGCGATCTCGCGGCGGCCTACGGCATCCACATGCACAGGAAGTCGTCGAAGCAGACCATGCTGTCGGGGCACGTCTCGCCCGCGGAGCAGCTGAGGAAGCAGGCATTCCCGCCACCATCCACGATCGTCCCACACGATACGGTCGCGTCTCCGGTTGCGGGGGCCGCAGGACAGTCGCAGTCCGTCTCACACCCCTGCGGAGCGCACACGCCCACGGTCGGGGCCATCGTGTCGTCTTGCAGGCAGGTCGCAGACAAGTTGTTGCACACGCCGTTGCCCTCGGTGAGGCAGTCGCCATAGACGCCCTCCGGCGGCGGGTCGTCGCAGACCAAGTCGGGCCACATGCACACCTGGTTGCCGATGCAGTTCATGCCATCGGGACACGTCGCACCGCCCGAGCAATCGAGAATACAAGCCGTGCCGCCTCCGGACAAAATGTCCCCGCAGACCGACTCGGCCGTCCCGGTATCGGGAGCTGCAGGGCAGTCGCAGTCCTCGACGCACTCCAGCGCCGCACAAGCGCCATGGGTCGGGGCCATCACGTCGTCGAGCAGGCATGTGGAGTTCGGTTCATCACAAACCCCGTTGCCCGAGTTGAAGCAGTCATCGTAGTCGGTGGGAGGCTGGTCGCAGGCGTCCCCCGTGGAGGAGCTCGAGCTCGACGAACTGGAGCTCGACGAGCTGGAACTCGACGAACTGGAACTCGACGAGGACGATGTCGACTCGTCGATCACACCGGTGGTCGTCTCATCGACACCGCCAGTGGTTGTTTCGTCGACAGTTCCGGTGGTCGTTTCGACCACGGTGGTCGAGCTTGAATCCACCTGGCCTGAAGACGCGGTGCTCGACGATGCGTCGTCTGTCGTCGACCCACCACTCGCGCTGATGCTGGCCCCGCTGATCCCTGTCGTCCGCGGGCCCGAAGTCGAGTCGGGCGCTGCGCCCGAGCTGCTCTCCATCGCGCCCATCGTGGCGCTGGAGAACGGATTGATCACCTCGGAGCTACACCCGAGCCCGAGTACAGCAATGCAAGAAACGACAAGACAAACGCGACGCATAAGAACCCCGAAGCCCCGGAACATAACCGGGTTCGGGGTTCGCGAGAAAGGGCTGGCTCACACCAAGTGATTCACGACGCGAAATCGCGGGGAGGCCGGAAGCGATTCGCAACGCGGATTGCCTTCCCCCGAGGACGTTCGGAGCCCACCGACCCGCTCAACCATCCCAGCCGCAGCTGCGACCTTCGTTCTGCTCCTTCAGGTATCCCATGAGTGGCGCGAAGTACTCGACGACCGCAGCGCCATCCATCTCGCGCGTTCCCGTGAGCTTCTCGAGCGCATCAGGCCACGGCTGGCTGCTGCCCATCTCCAGCATGGCGGCCAATTTCGCGCCGGCCTCCTTGCTGCCGTAGACCGAGCAGGTGTGAAGTGGCCCTTCGTGCCCGGCGGCTTGGCACATCGCCTTGTGAAATTGGAACTGAAGGATGTGCGCCATGAAGTAGCGGGCGTACGGGGTGTTGGCGGGGATGTGGTACTTCGCGCCGGGATCGAAGTGCTCTTCGGAGCGCGCCGTCGGCGGCATGACCCCCTGGTACTTGGCGCGAAGCTTCCACCAGTGCGCGTTGTACTGCTCGGGTTTCACCTTCCCGGAGAACACGTCCCAGCGCCACTGGTCGATCATCTTGCCAAACGGCAGGAA
Organism: Nannocystales bacterium; assembly: GCA_050633305.1. Taxonomy (GTDB): domain Bacteria; phylum Myxococcota_A; class Polyangia; order Nannocystales; family Nannocystaceae; genus CAJXVA01. The sequence goes on along the minus strand of JBOEGF010000005.1, from coordinate 443,396 downwards.
GGCGATCTTCGCCAACGCGTCCTGCATCTGCTTGTTGACCACCGCCTCATCGCTCTCGGAGACCTTCCCGAGAAGGCCGATTTCGTTGAGATACTTCGGTGTGATCGACAGTGCGATGGCATCGCCGATCGCCTCGTGAAAGCCGTCGTGCGCGCCCTGTTGGAACAGGACCGGCTTCGTGAAGTAGTTGTTGTAGTAGTAGTTGTGCCCAAGCTCGTGGTGGATCGTCACGAGGTCCTCGTGGTTGATCTTGATGCACATCTTGATGCGCAGATCGTTGTTCGAGGTCACGTCCCACGCGCTGGCATGACAGACGGCGTCACGATCCTTCGGTTTGACGAACATCGAGCGCTCCCAGAACGTATCCGGCAGCGGGTTGAGGCCCATCGATGTGAAGAAGGCCTCGCCCATCTTCACCATCTCGACCTCGGTGGTCTTCTTCTTCTTGAGCGCCTTGGTGACGTCGATGCTGGGCTGCCCCTTGTGAGGCTCGAGCATCGGGTACAGGTTGATGAAGTCCTGCGTCCACATGTTGCCCGAGAGGTGCGCGGGGATCATGCCGTCGGCGGGGACCTTGTCGGCACCGTATTTCTCGCTCAGTGACGCGCGAATGTGGCAGTGCAGCTGCTCGTACAGCGGCTTGACCTGCCCCCACAACCGGTCCATCTCCTGCTCGAACGCCTCTGGGGACATGTCGTATCGGCTGCGCCACAGCACGCCCATGTCCGAGAATCCGATCGCCTTGGCACCCTCGTTCCCCAGTTCGACGAACCTGGTGTAGTCCTCCTTCATGGGCACGGAGATCGTGCGCCAGCCCTCCCAGGCCGCGAGCTGCTCGTCGTAGTCCCGACTGGTCGCCAATACGTCGGAGAGCTCGCCCAGGTCCTTGCAGGTCTTGTCGTCGTCGGGATTGGTGCAGAACTTCCCCTTGCCGTAGGTGCTCTCCAGCTTTGATGTGATGTCGGCGAGCTGCTTCCGCTTCACCTCGTCGTCGGGAGCCGGGACGGTGCTCGAGACTTTGAGGAGGTCGATCTGCCGACGAACGTCCGGCTCGGCCTTCACGCCATCGAACGTCGCAGCTTCGGCGATCGCCTTGGTCTCGTACGCCATCACCTCTGCGGTGAGCAGCGCGGCGGCCTTGTCGTGCTCGTCGGTGATGTCCGTGGCCTTGGTCCACTGTGCCTTGGCCGAGCGCGTCCAAAGCTCCTTGAGTTCTTTGTCGGTTTTCTCCGCAAACGTCTTGGCTTGCTCGGGCGTCTTGTCCGACTTCTTCTCGAACGGGCTCTTCCCCGCCTTGCCGTTGGGGTCGATCGCGACACGCTTGGCCGCCTGATCTTTGACGGCCTTCGCGTCGGCGGCCGCCTTGTCGGCTGCCTCCGCATCCGGCTTCGTCGCCTTGGGGGCGGGTTTGGTCGAATCACAGGCGCCGACGGTCGTCGAGACCAGCAGCGCGGCAACACAGAGACGAGCAGCGTGGGACAGCATGGCGCTCGGACGGTAGCGTCGCGCGGCGACGGCACGCAAGCGCTCGATGCTCGGACCGCAGTCGGAGACCACAGCGCACGCTGCCCCAGCCGCTGATGCACCGGGTCCAGACGCGCTGTGGGACGGCTCCGAAGCACTCAGCGAGGTGCAGACGTCGGTGTGACGCACGGGACCCGCGAAAGCGTGATCGCATCCGCGTTGTACAGATGCCGGTATGCGGAGACCACCGTGTCCCCGAGCGCAGAGGCCAACTGGGCAACGGTCCGACTGCCGTCGCACGCCTTGAGCAACGCGGCCATCTCGGCAACCGGCGCGGCCGTCTGGATCGGCACCGCATGGCCCTCGTTGGTGACGACCAGATTCGCTCCGGAATGCTCGACCCTGAGGTGAGTCGACAACGCTGGATACGCGTCGAGGAGCGCGGCTCCCTCGAACAGCTCCGCGGCGCTCTCTCGTCCGGGATGGGTGACGACAAAGCTGTGCTTGATGATGTTCCCAAACGCCAGCTCGGCAGCGGCGGCCCGGTCCCAAGGCCCAAGCGCGTCGGCTTCGGGTAGCAGACCTGCCTGCCCCAGCGCCGTCATCTCCGGCAAGTAGGGCGCGTTGCCGAGCCAGCGATGGAAGCGGAGCCCAGCGCCGTCCACCAGGTCCCGAACATCGTGAACCCGAAAGCTTCGGTCCCGGGGGTTGAGGATCATGTCCATCACCTCCTCGATGCTGATCATCTCTCCGACCTCACGGTAGACCGCCCGGAAGGGGTGCGTCGCAGGCAGCAAGGCGAGGAGTTTCTGGGTCTTGGCTGCGCTGAGTTCGTCGATACGCAGGCCCAGCATCGTCGCCAGCTCCTGAAGCATGTAGATGCCCTGCCGACCGTACCGGGCGTACACCATCGCCATGATCGCGCCATCGGGCCGCGTCACGTCGCCGAGTGCCCGCAGCCCGGCGACGGGGTCCTCGAGGTGGTGAAGCACGCCTGTGCAACACACGAAGTCGAAGCTCTCTCCCAGCGATGCGACCTCCTCGAGGCGGAGCCTTCGATGCTCGACGTTGGCGATGCCATTCGAGGCGCACTGTTCGGCGCTGATCTCCAGCGAGGCGGTCGAGATGTCGACCCCAACGATTCGCGCCTCGGGCATGAAGGCGCCGAACACGGGGACGAGGTTGGTTCCACACCCGGCGACGAGGATATCGAGGTCCGCACGGGGCTTCGATTCCGGAAAGAACACCGAGTAGCTGGTCTTGGGGTTCCAGATCGGCTGCCGCTTGCCCGCCTTGAAGTCGTCGAGGCCGGAAACCTCCCTTGGGTACGGGAACGTTTCGTAGAGCCGCTGAAGCGCTTCGGATTGGTCGACGGCAGGCTCGCCCATAGGCAGCTCATGCGGCGGGGGCCTCTCCTGGTCGAGGCTCAATGTAGGCCTCCTTCGGCTCTACACACGACACGGTGCGAGGCACGCATCGCGAGGTCAGCATCCGCGAGAGGCTCTTGTGGACGAGCGACGGCGACGGGTCAGTGCCGTTGGAGGGTGTGGCGCGCCCGGCCCCGGGTTCTTCGATCGAGACGGAATCCCGATGTGCAGGACACCTCCTACCGAGGACCGCAGAAGCCGCCCACGGCCGTGAAGGCCGATGGACCCGTGCGGCCCTTTTCGCCGCCGAGCTCGTCGCCTATGACGGCGGCAGCGTTGCCAATACTTCGTCCCTATCCGACCGATTGATCGCTTCTATGACCCCGCTCGACCCCCCCGAGCCCGCGGCGAAACCGGGGCGACATTGGGAGGTCCGCGGCGCGAAAACATCGTGAGGTCTCCATGTTTCGACGCCTGCAACTCGGGTTCGGCGCCCTCCAAGTCTCGGGAAGTCCGTTCCGGAGATTCGTGGATGTGCCACGCCAGGTTGAGCTCGAAGTCCGCGAGTTCGCGAGTACCGTTTCGGGCGCCCGAGCGCTCGCAAACCTCCTCAACGCGTGGGTCGAATCCGGTGATCGCATCGCGGAAAAGGCGATGCGAGCCCTCGCCTGCGGGGAGCTCGAGTACGTCGCTTGGCATCCATCCGCGGGGTCAGCCAAGGGGTCATCCGCACCGACCGACCTCACCGCGCTGCTCCCCGAGGACGACAACGAGGACGAAGTTCCGCTCCACGCCGTTGTGCTCGAGCTCGTCAACGCCCTGGACGAACCCATCGCCGGAGCCGCGTATCGCCTCCTGGACCCCGCCGGCCGAACCCACAGCGGCAGCCTCGACCACGACGGACGGGCCGAGATTCGGGAAATCCGAAAGGCCGGTACCTGCAAAGTGTCGTTCCCTGAATTCGACAGCGAGGCCTGGAGTTACGTCCACGCCGAACCCCTGTGACGAGTCGTTTCGCAACACCAACGAAGTCTGTCCCGATGAGTTCCACGAAGAAACACACGGTCCAACAAGGCGAGTGCATGTCGAGCATCGCCTACGAACACGGCTTTTTCTGGGAGTCGCTGTGGTCCCACCCCGCCAACGCGGAACTCAAGGCCACGCGTGACACCCCCTTCGTCCTCAAGCCCGGGGACATCGTGCAGATCCCCCCCCTGAAGCCGCGCGAAGAAACCTGCCCGACGGGGAAGCTCCATCGCTTTGAGCTCAAAGGGGTACCGGAGATGCTGCGTCTTCAGCTGCTCGAGTGCGACGAACCGCTCGCCAACCTCGACTACACCCTCGAGCACAGCGGGAAGACGTTTGCCGGGACGACAGACGCGAACGGAGTTGTTGAAGTGTATGTCCCGCCGGACCTGACCAAGGTCATCTTGCGGGTCGGCGAGGGAGACGAGGAGCGGGTCTACGACATCTCACCACGAACGCTCAACCCGACCGAAGACGTCGACGGTGCGCAGGCCCGCCTGGCAAACCTCGGCTACTACGAGGGCCAGGCCCACGGAACACTCGACGACGCAACCGCCGCTGCGTTGCGGCGGTTTCAGCGGGTCCAAGAACTCGACCCCACCGGGGAGCTCGACCAGGCCACGGTCGCCGCCCTGTCGGCCGTTCATGCCGGGAACGCGTAGCGGAGCGCCTGCCGATGACCCAACACGAAGCACTCCAATCGGGGACCCCAAAGCACATCCAGACGCGCGAGGCGGTCCTCGAGGACCTTTGGGTTCACTTTCCACAACACTGCTTGGTGCTCACCGACCCGGGCGCGCGTGCGGCCGTCGACATCGGGATTGCGCGTGCACAGAGACATGGTTTTCACGCGCAGGCCGACGTATCGGCCTTCGTGAGCCTGATGGTCTTGCTGGGGGTCCATTTCGACGAAGACCCGCAGCTACCGTGGGCCGGCGCGAGCCTGCGCAAGCACAACGCCGCCAACCGCAGAGACGCCATGGCCGCCCTGCTGGCGACCTCGGCTGCCCGAATGGAGCCCATGATCGGTCCCGACGGAGCCCTGTACCGACGGGCACTGGCGTGGGTGCTCCACCATGACTTCGACGAGATTGCGGCACACAGCGAAGACGACCCAGGGCTTCACCAACTTCTCGGCCTAATGTTCCGCCCCAAGTACGAACTGCTCGGCGAGCCCGCAGTTCAGCAGCTCATCGAACACGGTCGTTCCTTGACACACGCACACGGGCTGACCACGAACGCAGGTGTCGGTGTCTGGGTGATGCTGATGTTTCTGCTGGGTCGCGGCTTCGACCAGGACCCGTTCCACCCCTGGGCGTCCCGCGCGGTGCAGCGTCGGACGGCGGAGAACCCGACCGACCACGCGGGGCGCCTCCACGCCAGCGGGCTGCTCGCGATCCGGCGGTACGCAAGGCTGACTCGAGTGCAGCGAAACAGCGCCGACGAAAGGCTTCGAAGACATGGGTCAAGCTAATCCTCTGAACATCTTCGCTCAGCTCCAGCGGAACCAAGCAGCGCAGCCGGTCCAGCCGGCCCCGCCTCCAGTGCAGGCTGCCGCCGCGCTGGGAGGCGGTGTCAACGCGATCAACATGCAGCCGCCCGAGGTCTATTACGTGATCATCGGAAGGGGACCCATGGCTGTTGTCAACAGCACGACACTGCAGGCGGATCGCTCGGACGACAACCGCGTCGAAGGCAAGACGATCATGCACATCGGGTTTCCGAACCCGTGGCCCAAGTACTTCCAGCACGGGTTGGGGCAACCGAACCACCTCTTGAGTTTCCCAGGCTTCGACAACGACGCAATGATGACGGGGCCAACGAAAGACTCCGGCCTAGACTCCCAGCACTTTGGAGACAGGATCGACGCGGAGGCCGAGCGAGCCAAGGGCGCCGAGGGACAAACCCGAGAACGCTGGGTCGCCCTCATCCAGCGCCGTCCGAGCCAGGTCGGTCTCCCGGAGGGCGACTTCGCGAATGAAGAAGGTGGGGACGGTGTCGTCGGCCTGGTCAACGTCCAAGCGCACCGAGCATGGCCCGCCCACCCGCCGGGCGAGGCCCCCTATCGCTTGTGCCTGTACGACCCCTCGACCGGCACTGCGGAGTTGGTCTACGCATCGAAGATCGACATTTGCACGGGGCCGGGGCGCCCTCAGGTCTTCCCGACGGCAGGTCAGCCTGCCCCGAATGAAAGCGACGTCATTGTCGCGGCACGAACCCCTCCATGGATCTCGCCGGAAAACTGGACCGACGAGCAGAAGAACCGCAAGGTCATGAACGGCGTCGATGCGATTCGCGATGAAGTGAGTTGGCACTTCACCGAACGAATCTGCGTCACTGCGGGTGGGGGCGTGGGCCTCAACGCAGCAGAGAAGGCCCGTGACGCCGACTGCCCGGCGGACTGGTTCGGGCGCTCAGGTCTGACGCCAATTCTCCTCAACCCTCGAAACAGGACATTTCTCCAGTACCCAGAAAGCCACCCCCACTGGGCGCCGCATCCCCCACTGGTGCTGCCGCCCTTCGAGTTGGGCAAACGATTCGAACTTGGCGACCTCTACGACGGCACAGGAATCCTGGAGACTGACCAAGAAAGCAACATCTTCCCAGCGGGGGTCAAGGGCAGGATGGGAAAGAACGCCTCACTCAACGAGGTTGAGTTCGACGAGGAGTCGAACAAAGTCGATGTCCGGCTCCAGAGCTCGGGAGGCGCCCGGGGCACCATTCGAGACTTCTTTCAACAGGAGAGAGTCCTGGACGAGGAGAACGGATGGTGGATGTACGGCGGCGAGTACCAGATGAACGTGATCTATGGGCTTGGCGATCCCAACCCCACCAGGCTCTACAGCCGACTCGTCATCCCCAATGGACAGCAGTCAAACACGCTCGGCCAACCGAAGTCATTTGCGAGGCAGCTAAACTTCGCTCCACTTCAACTCGAAAACCGGATGGTCGGGTTGCAAGCGGACAACGGCCGCGTCCGGATCCTTGGCGCTGCAAGCAACAACTACCCTGGTCAGGGGATTGGAGACTGGCAGAACGGCGAGGCTCTCGATGCCGCCGCCATGTGGGACTACCACGACACGTTGCCGAAGTGCGCAGTGCCGGACGGCTTCATCATTTGTGCGATCAACACAGCCGTTGCGAACGGGTACTTCAGGAGTCCGCCGACGCCTGGCCACCTCCCAGGGAGAGCAATCCCCGAGACATACAACAGGAACATCAACACGATGACCCTCCGAGAGGTTCAATACCTCATCCGGCCCGACTACGCTGAGCGCATCGTCTTCTTCCGAAAAGAGCTCAATGGCTACGAGAACCTCCGCGAGCTGATCGCAGTCTGCATTCCCACCGCAGGCGGGGACGTTCGCGGCATGCTTGAAGAGCTCAGGGCCGCCGAAGCCGCGCTCAGGGAAGCGAGCGGTCGGGTCAGGGCGGAAGACGCTGCGCTCAGAGCGGAACAGAGGACGCCTCGCGGGGCCAGCGAAGCGTTCATCGCGGCCAGCGGCATCAGGCGGAGACGATTCAACGCGGTCGTCGGGCGACGCCGCCGCGCGGTTGCAGATGCAACGCTGAGATTCGGAACATTCGCAGCTGACATTCGGGCCAACCGGGAGGAGATGGTGACGATGATGCCCGATGCCGAGTTTGGCGAGTACAGCGAGAGCGCTCGGTACCAAGCCCTGGTCAACACCCGCGACACCCAGCACTCGATGAGGTTCCTCGCGAAGCTGGTGCGAGAGGGAAAGGTCCGGTTCTCCTATCCGAACCGGTGACGCGCGGAAGACAGACGAAACGGGTCGATGATGAACTTGGAAAGGATGACCACGAATGGCAGATGAGGCAGAACTACTCGCGGCGGTCCTCGCGTCTCCGGATGAGGACGCGCCCCGGCTCGACTATGCGGCTTGGTGCGACGCGCTGACCGACCCGAGCTGGACATCGCGGGGCGAGCTGATTCGCCTACAGCTCGATGGAGTCGGGCTGGACCGAAGGAACCCCGCCTCGCTCAGCAATCGGCAACGCATCCAGGAGCTTTTGGACACCTATGGCTCCGTCTGGACGCAAGGGATCGACGCTTGGATCGACGGTTTTCTGTTTTTGCGAGGGTTCGTCGGACTCATCAGGCTGAGTGCGTCGAACTTCGTCAACCACGCCGATGAGATCCACGCCCTCGCACCCGTGCAGCATCTGGATCTGAGCGCCGTACGAGATGTCGATGAGGCCCTCGCCGATTCGGCCGCTCTGGCCAAGATTCGCACCCTGCGGATGGACGGCTGCGGCCTGCACGACCTCCACCTACAGCTGGTCGCCGACTCGCCGCACGCCGCGAACCTTCGCTGGCTGTCCGTTGCGGACAACCACCTGACAATAGCGTCGGCGGAGGCGCTTGCAGCCTCTCCGCATCTTCGCGACCTGGAGTTCGCGCAGTTTCGCTCCAACCCCTCCGACCCCGCGGAGCAACTCGGGCTCGACAGCGGAGTCGTCGTGGCCAGCTGGATGCCGCCCGAGGGCGAGGACCTCGAGGCGCGGTACGGGTATCTACCGTGGCTACATCGGGAGGTCCCGGTACACCGGTTCGCGGAGTAGCCGCGTGAGTGCCCCAAGAAGCACTAGACATGCCCGGCCGACAGCGCCGAGAGCCTAGATCACGTAGAGCTGAACGAGCCGGGTCGCGTACAGGACCAGGATGGCCAGTAGGCTGACGTTGACGAAGATCCGGAAGCGTCGCGCGATCTCGGAGTCGCGGCGCACGAACACGCGCGCCGCGACTGCGAAGATAGCGATCGCCGCAAGGACCTTCGAAACCACGGCCCAAGCGTAGCAGGCTGGCCCGTGCCGCGCCCGCAATGATGCGCCAAGCTCACTCGGCAGGGTTTTGGGCCATGCGGGCGTGGATCGCCGCACGCTCCGATGGCGGGAGCAAAGACCGCGAAGAAGAGCGTGATCGCCGTTGCGGTTCGTGTGGAGCTACTCGACTCCCATCCTGGCGCTGATCGTTTCGGCCTCATCGAGCCACTTCGCGAGGCTGCCCTCGATGCCATCGCTCCAGAACGACGCCTCCCGTGGGTCGAGCCCGAACGGTGCCATCAACTGGACTGCATCCTTGCTGCCCCCGGCCTTGAGGAGGTCGAGGTACATGCCCTCGAAGTCGTCCCCAAACTTGTCCTGCACCGCGAACAGGGACTGCGTGAACAGCTCTCCGAATGCGTATGCGTAGACGTAGAACGGACGCAAGAAGTGGCTGACATACGACCACAGGTTCTCGGTGTGGTCGTACGTGAAGAGGTCGCCCGGCTTCCCGTAGAAGTCGTAGGTCACGTGCATCCAGTGCCCGGCGTAGTCGTCGGCGGTCAGCTTGCCGGCCTTGCGTGCGTCGTGGATACGGCGCTCGAAGTTGGAGAACGAGATCTGGCGGACCACCGTGTTGATGTGGTCCGAGCACTTGTCCATGAGCATGACCAAACGCTGCTCGTCGGTTTCTGCCCGGTCGAGCAGGTACTTGAACGTGGTCATCTCGCCGAAGATCGACGCTGTTTCGGCGTAGGCCATCGGTGCACGGAACATCAGCGGGCCCTGAGCATTGGCAGCCAACATCCCGTGCACACCATGGCCCGCCTCGTGGGCGACCGTCATCACATCACGGGTCGAGCCCATGTAGTTGAGGAAGTTGTAGGCCCGCGCCTCTTCTCCTGGCAGGCACACGGCGAAGTTGAACGCTCCGCCGGTCTTTCCCTCGTAGGGCGGCGCGTCGACCCACTTCCGGTCGACCATCGTGGAGACGAGTCCCTTCAGCGTGGGGCTGAACGAGCCGTAGGCTGAGAGCACCGTGTCCATACACTCTGCCCAAGGCACGACACGGTTGTCTGCGAAAGGAAGCTTGGCGTTGCGGTCACTCCAGCGCAGCGTGTCTCGGCCCAGATGCTTACGAAGCAGGTTGTAGTAGCGGCGGGCGTGCTTGGCCCCCGTCTGTGCCACCACGTCGTGCAAGGCCTCTACGGTGGCATCGTCGATCTTGTTGCCGAGGTTTCGGGCCGACATGGGACTCGCGTAGCCCCGCTCGGCGTCCTCCACCGACTTCGCCCCGATGACCACGTTGAGCGTGCGCGCCATCAGGCGGTCAAACTTCTGCTCCGTCAGCCCCTTGCTGAACACACCCAGAGCCTGGTCACGCACGTCGCCGTCGGGGTGATTGCTGATCACATGCAAGATCTGAGGGAGCATCATCGACTGCCCCTCGAACTCGAACCGCAGCTCAGCCTCCCACTCGTCGATGTAGTCGGACCACTCTGAGGGCCCAAACGGACCGCGCAGCGTCAGAGCACGCTCGACCCCTTCCTCGAGCAGGTACTTTCCGTTGATGCGCACGTTGTCGATCATCGATTGGTGGCGCTTGACCACCGCATCGCTCGAGAGCAACCCCTGGTAGGTCTCCTCCGGCATCGCAACCAGCTCGTGTTCGAAGAAGTTGAGGTGGTTGGCCTCGGTTCGGCTCCATGTTTCCTGGACAACACCGAGCTTCTGCTGAATCTTGGGGTTGGTCGCGTCCGTGCTGCGCCGCAGGAACAGGTAGACCATGAGTTTCTCGGCGAGGCAGGTCATTGCGGCCTGGCTCTCGAGCGAGGCCCCCAGCTTCGTGGCGAGCTTGCCCTCGTACTCGGTGGAGAACGACTCGGCCATCGAGACCAACTCGGCCAGGTCCGCGTCCAACTGCGGGTCGTCCAGATCCTTGTAGAGGTCTGAAAGGTCCCAACGAACCTCTTCGGCGCCTGTGGAAGGAGTCTGCTCGGTGGCTTCGCTCGAATCGGTCATGGCGTGAGCGATTCCTAGCATGAGATCGACCGCTTCCGGGCATGGGCCGCACCTGAAGTCGACCGCTGCCCCAACGCGCTACGATGCGTCGGTGAAGGATCCCACCCCGGATGCCCCCGCGGACGTCGCGACGGTTGTGCCGGACGTGGCGGAAGCCGACACTCTCGGGGCGCTTTCGGCACAACCGCCCGCGACTTCGGTGAGCGACCCGGACGCCGACGAGCCCCTCGCCGTTCGCGGGGGCCGTTACGAGGGACGGGAACTGCTGGGTCGTGGGGGCATGGGCGAGGTGTTTCTGTGCACCGACCCGGTCATCGGCCGCGAGGTCGCAATGAAGCAGATCCGCGAAGGAGTCGAGCACGACGCCGCCGCACGCCGACGGTTCCTTCGCGAAGCCCGTGTCCAAGGCCAACTCGAGCACCCGGCGATCGTTCCGGTGTACGAGTTGTCGCGCGCACACGACGGCCGAACGTACTTCACGATGAAGCGGGTCAAGGGAGAGTCCCTGCTCCAGATCTTGCGGCGCATGCGTTCGGGGACGGCCAAGCCAGCCGACACCCGAAGGCGACTGCTCAATGCGTTCGCCCAGGTCTGCTTGGCCGTCGACTTCGCGCACGAGCGTGGCGTGATCCATCGTGATCTCAAGCCCGCCAACATCATGCTCGGAGGGTACGGAGAGGTCTACGTCCTCGACTGGGGCCTCGCAAAGATCGAAGACGCACCAGAGCTGGACGAGCTTTCGCTCCCGTCCAGTCGCGATGACGAGACACAAGTCGGCGCGGTCTTGGGAACCCCGGGCTACGCGTCGCCCGAACAGCTTCGGCAGCAGGCAACCCGTGCCAGCGATGTGTATGCGCTGGGCGCGGTCCTGTTCGAAGCCCTCACCCTCGAGAAGCTCCACGCCGGGGACTCGGGTGCAGCGCTCGTCGCCGCGACCATCGACGGTGCCGACGCCAGAATCTCCCGAAGGTACCCGGACCTCGACGTGCCTCCAGAGCTCGAGGCGATCTGTCTCCGTGCGACCGCGACGGATCCCGGCGATCGTTTCCATAGCGCCCGGGCACTTCATGCCTCCTTGACCGCGTTCTTGGACGGTGACCAGAACCTCGAGTTGAGACGGGTCGCCGCGTCGGAGCTTGCAGAGCACGCGCAAGGCCTCGGCGCGCGTGCGCTCGAGGGGGACGAGGAGGCTCGAGGGATGGCGTTGCAAGCCATTGGCCGCGCACTCGGACTCGACCCAAGCAATCGCGACGCGATCGCAACGATGGTCGACCTTCTCGAACACCCGCCGAAGGAACTCCCCCCCGAAGCCGACACGGAAATCGACGCCCTGCACCAGGAGCACATGCGCCTTGCCGCCCGCGACGGTGCGATCGGCTTCATCTCCTGGGTGTTCTACGTCCCCCTTCTGCTCCTCATGGGGCTTCGCGACGGTATGTCGCTCGCCATCTCCACGGTCCTGATGGTCGCCGCCGCTGGGGTCAGTTGGTGGGCGGCTCGACAAGACCGCTATGTTCGTTCGCACTCGTTGCTGGTGATCCTGGTGGGCACGCTCGCCTTGTCGAGCATGACTCGACTCTTCGGCCCGTACCTGCTGCTGCCCACGATCCTCATGGGACAGGCGGTCGCATTCAGCCTGTCCCCTTATCGCCGTGAGCGTCTGGTGGCCGCGGCGATGAGCGCTCTGGGGATTCTCGGGCCGGTTGTCCTCGAGGCGCTCGGCTGGATCCCGGCGCAGACGGTTTTTGCGCAGGACTCGATCCAAATCCTACCGGGGATCACCGGCTTGCACCCCACGTTTACCCCTGTCGTGCTGGCGGTCGGTAGCCTGGGGTTGATCATCACGCCGGTCGTTCTCATCGGACGAGCGCGAGCCGCCTGGAACGCCGCACAACGCGAGAACGCAGTACGGGCCTGGCACCTACACCAGCTCGTCGCCGAGGGCGACAACGCGAAAAGACCCCAGCGAGGAGACGCAGCCCCCTAGAACAGCAGCGCGTCTGCCATGACCTCGACCAGCGCGGGGCCATCGTGTGCCAGGGCCGCCTCCAGGGCCGTGTCGAGTTCGTCTGCTGCTGTGACCCGGATGCCCAGCACGCCACAGTTGTTGGCAAACTCCGAGAAGTTCGGGTTGTGCAGGGAGGTTTCCCAAACGTCCCATCCCCCCACTCGCTGCTCCTTGCTGATCTTCCCCAACTCTCCGTTGTTGAGCAGGACGTGGGTGATGTTCATCCCGTACTTGGCCCAGGTGGTGAGGTCGGCGAGGTACTGCCCCAGTCCCCCATCGCCGGACACCGAGATGACCTTGCGTCCGTTGAAGCGCGGGTCATCCTCTTGCGTCGCCGCCCACGCTCCCATCGCGGCGGGAAGCGCAAACCCGATCGAGCCCAGGTAGCCCGACATCAACACCGCGTGTTGGTCGGCCTCGAAGTAGCGGCCAAACGAGTAGGTGTTGTTGCCAACATCCACGGCCATGATGGCGTCCTTGGGCGCGAGGCGAGTGAGCGCATCGAAGATGGTGGCGCTGCTCAGCCCCTTGCCCATGTCGTCGCGGAGCCGGCTGTGCTTTTCGGCCCGCCAAAGCACCCAGCGTTCGGCTACTTCGGTCCGCTGGTCCTCGAAGCCAACGTGCCCCTTCATCCGTTGGCCCAACGCTTCGAGCGTGACACCGATCTCTCCGAGCACCGGGACCGAGACGGGGTGCTTGCGACCGAGCGCATCCGCTTCGAAGTCCACTTGCACAATGGTCTTGTAGTCCGTGATGCCCGTGTGATTGCTGAAGCTGCTGCCAAGAACCAACAACAGATCCGCTTCGTTCATGAACCAGCTCGCAACCGGGGTGCCGCTGCGCCCCAAGACGCCGCAGCCCAAGGGGTGGCTGTCGGAGATCTGTCCTTTGGCTTTGAACGTGGTGACGACCGGAACGCCGAAGGCGTCCGCGAAGCTCCGCACGGCATCCATCGAGAAACGCGCACCGTGCCCAACGATGATGACCGGGCGTTTGCAGGCCTTCAGCGCCGCTTCGGCAGCATCGAGCGAAGCAGGAGCAGGAGCGACATGGAGGTCGGGCATGCGCCCTTGTGGGCCACCCGCGGGGGTGTCCCCGACCGGAAGCGTCTGCACCTCGTCCGGGAAGACCAAGTGTGAGACCCCGCGGCCCAAGATCGACTTCTTGCACGCCAGGTTCATCAGCTCTGCGAACGGGCTGTCGTGCAGAACCGTCGCGTGGAACTGCGCAACGCCTCCGTAGGCGGCCTCGAGATCGATCTCCTGAAACGCGCCCCGACCGAGGACCTGCGACTGCACCTGGCCGGTCAACGCAAGCGCGGGCGCCCGGTCGACATGCGCATCCCACAACCCGGTGAGCAGGTTCGTCGCCCCCGGACCCGCGATCGCGAGGCAAGCTGCGGGACGTCCGGTGAGCTTGCCATAGGCAGACACGGCAAACGATGCAGCGCCCTCGTGACGGATGCCGATGTACCCCAGCTCGCCCGCCTCGGTGCGCCGACGGAGCGCGTCCGCGAGCCCAAGGTTGGAGTGCCCCACCATGCCGAACACCCACTTCACCCCCCAACCGACCATGGTCTCAGCCATGACGTCCGACGCGTCGCGCACATGCGGGTCCTCGGGTTCCACGCCGACGTACACACCGTCGTCTCGGACCTCGACTGCAAACGTCTCGAGGCCATCCTCGAGCGCCCCCGGAGACTGGCCGGTGTGCGGATCAAAGTCCCACCCGTGCCACGGGCAGCGAAGCCAGCCCTTCTCGATGGACCCCTCTCCCAACGGTCCGCCCTGGTGGGGACAGGCGTTGGTCAAGGCGGAGTAGCAGCCCTCGTGCCGCGTCAGACAAACGCCTCGGTGGCCCGCGGTGACGCTCTTGACCCGTCCTTCTTCGAGTTCCTCCGGCTCCGCGGCCTTGTACCAAACGAGCTTGGCGCTACGACGAGGGGCGGAAGGCAGCCCCAGCATCGCTCGGCTCTGGTTGGATGCCTGGGCGAGGAACTGCTCGGTGCGCTGACTCTGTCCTTCTCCCCCCTCGACAAGCACTTCCCCAGTTGCAACGGCCGCGAAGAAGCCGTCGGTCTGCCACGCGCCGTGCACGAGCGCAGGAGTCTCGTTGCGATCGGTCGGGTACGGCCAAGGACTGACGTATGCGTAGGGCTGGTCAAAGCTCCCGTCACCGAAGCTGAAGCCGACATTCACCGACTTGGCTTGCTCGGCGTCCTCATGCTGTACGAGCGTGATCAGGCTGGCGAGGTCGAAATGGTGAGGCCACAACCGCACCTGCGAAGCAGCCCCGTCGTCCCGGACGAATCGTTCGAGGACGAAGTGCGCGTTGGCGATCCAAAGCGCGAGTTCTGCACGTTCGGCGGCCTGGCCTTTGGCGTCAAAGACCCCGCCTCCCTCAACAGCGGCCGCGGGCATGTCGTGCTCAAACAGCGGGAACGAGGGGATGCCGGTTCCCGAGACCTTCCCCACCGACTCCGCGAACCACGCTTGCCCTTGCGCCAGTGTTTTTCCGTCGGCGTCGAGCGAGGCGACAACCTCTCCGTTCTCCACGACGACCCAGCTCAGGTCTCGGACGCGTAAACCAGCGTAGACCGCCCGTTCCTCGCCGAGAGCTCGACTCAACAGCGCTCCGGTTGCGGAGTCCCAACCCAGGTTGGTGTGCGCGTAGTCGTCGCGGTGGGGCAACACAGCCGCAGCCACCGCAGCGGGGAGCTGGGAGGCCCAGTGCACGGACAGCCGGGCATCGGCGAGTTTCGAAGGTGAGATGGTTCCGAGGGTGGTCCACATGATGGAACGTCGTCTTGTTGGGGAAGAGGTCGGGCCGCGTCGGAGGACCCGCTACAACGGCACAACGCCGGCATAGGGCACGCCGGTCAGGTAGGCGAGGTCGCGATCGTAGGTCGTCAGGTCGTCGAGGCAGAACTGCGAGACGTGCTCGTGGCCACACGCGCGGGCCAGCACCTTCATCAAACCGACTGTGGTGTCGAAGAAGTTGGTGAGCTGCGCTGCGGACTTGTCGATTTCCAAACGTCGCCGAAGGTGGGATTTCTGGGTCGCGATCCCAACCGGACAGTTGTTGGTGTGGCAGGCCCGCATGCCAAGGCAGCCGATCGCCTGCATGGCGGCGTTGGAGACCGCGACCCCATCCGCCCCCAGTGCCAGCGCTTTGACGAAGTCCGACTCGGTTCGCAATCCTCCGGTGATGATCAGCGTGACATCCCCCCGTCCACGACGGTCGAGATGCCGACGCGCGCGAGCAAGCGCGACCATTGTGGGGACCGAGATGTTCTGCCTGAACACCTCTGGCGCGGCCCCGGTCCCACCGCCGCGGCCATCGAGGATGATGTAGTCCGCCGTCGCCGTGAGCGCGAAGTCGAGGTCAGCCTCGATGTGTTGGGCACTGAGTTTGAACCCGATCGGAATACCGCCGCTGCGCTCTCGAACTTGGTCCGCCACGGCTTGAAAGTCGGCAGGGGTGCTGAGGTCTCTGAAGGTCGCAGGGCTGATCGCGGCTGTGCCAGGATCGAGCTGACGGACCTCGGCGATCTTCCCCTTCACCTTGTCTCCGGGTAGGTGCCCACCGGTCCCGGTCTTGGCCCCCTGCCCGCCCTTGAAGTGAAACGCCTGGACCCCCTCGACCTTGTCGAGACTCCAGCCGAACCTCGCCGACGCGAGTTCGTAGAAGTACCGGGAGTTCTCGGCGTGTTCCTCAGGAAGCATGCCCCCTTCACCAGAACAGATCCCGGTCCCCGCCGCCTCAGCGCCCTTCGCCAAGGCAACCTTGGCCTCCTCACTCAGCGCCCCGAAGCTCATGTCGCTGACGAACAGCGGGATCTTCAGCTGCATGGGCTTCTTCGCGTTGGGGCCGATCGTGATTCCGCTGCCGACCACGTCCTCATCGAGCCGAGGCTTTCGGTGAAGCTGGGCCGTGAGGATTTGGATCGAGTCCCAACGGGGTAGCTCGGTCAGAGCCACGCCCATCGACGACATGGGACCGTGATGGCCCGTCTTCTGTGGTCCCAGCACGGCAAGGCTGCGCGTCCGCTTGTTGTAGGGCTCCTCAGGTCCCCCATGGGGGTCGTCGTAGAGGCCCAGATACGCGTCCCGGTCGTAGGCCTGCGGGTGTTCCTCGTGCCACGCCGCGACCTCGGACTCGTCGACAAAGACGGCGTCCTTGTCGACGTCGATCCAGGCCTCGAATCGATGGAGCGCCTCCTTGTTGTCGTAGGCACTCACGCCCGAGTCGAGCTGGTAGTCCCAGCCGTGAAGCCCGCACACCAGGTCGTTGCCCTGCACGGTGCCATCGGACATCAGCGCGCCGCGGTGCAGGCAACGCCCGTACAGCACAGACACGCGGTCATCGAAGCGGGTGACAACGAGGTCGACGTTGGCCACGAGCGCATAGGAAGGCGCGCGGTCCTCGAGTGCAGACCAGGTCGCAACTTGGACAGGTTTGTTGGGTGCGTGCGTCATGAACGGATCTCGGCCTGGCAGGAGCATCTCACGGCGAGCAACGGGGCCATGATCAACACCCGCCGCGAACCAACGCTGTGACGGCCCGCGGGTGAGACGGGTCGAGTGGTCGTAGCGTTACACCCTGGCCAACACGGGCTTCACGCTCGCGTCGCGGCCGACGCTATTTCGTCGGCTTGACGGCCGGCACACCAGACGGGCCGGCTTCTCGATACTCCGCGAGGCGGTACTGAATCTTACGCGGCGAGATGCCGAGGATTTCTGCGGCTTTCCGCGTCGATCCCCGCACCAGCTCGAGCGTGCTGAGGATCGCGTACTTCTCGATGTCGGCCATCGAGGACCCCGGCATACGCGGTGCGTCTCCGCTGTCGCCCGGACTGTGGTGAAGGACCTCGCGAGGCAGGTGGCGCGGCTGAACCTCTCGCTCGTTGCACAAAACGACCGCCCGCTCGACGCAATGTTCAAGCTGACGAACGTTGTCCTTCCAGTCGAAGTGCTGCAGGACGTGAAGCGTACGATCGCTGAATCCCCGAATGTGTTTTCCGCGCTGCTTCGCGTGCACCTGAAGGAAGTGCATCGCGAGCGCGGGGAGGTCCTCCCACCGCTGCCGAAGCGACGGAACCCGCAGCGTCACCACGTTGAGCCGGTAGTACAGCTCATCTCGGAACGTCTCGACTTGCTGAAGGTCCAGATCACACGCCGCAACGATCCGAACGTCCGCGGTTTCGGTCTCGGATCCACCGAGACGCTCGAAGACCCCCTCTTGTAGGAACCGCAGCAGACGGTTCTGGGCGCCACCTGGAAGGTGGGAGACGTCGTTGAGAAGTAGCGTTCCGCCGTTCGCTCGGGCCAACGCCCCGTCGCGTGCTGAGGTCGTGCCCGGCAATGCCCCTGCGACGTGACCGAACACCTCCGCTTCGAGGACGGACTCTTCCAGCCCGGCGCAGTGCACCGTGACGAACGGCCCGGCAGCGCGCGCTCCCCAATCATGAAGCGCTCGCGCCACGAGTTGCTTGCCCGTGCCGTGATCGCCCAGCACCAAGGCGGGCGCATCCGAGTGCGCGACCTGACGGATCAGTGCGACCAAGTCGCGAGATGCTTTCGACGTCCCGATCCACTGCACCCCGTCACTCCCGGCCTCACTCAGCTCGGACTTGAGCAGCGAGTTTTCTTGCCGAAGGTGTTGGTGCTCCAGCACTTTGCGGACGACGACCAACAACTCGGGGAAGTGCACGGGCTTGGTCAGGTAGTCGTCGGCGCCCTGCTGCATGGCCTCGACGGCGCTCTCGACGGAACCGAACGCGGTCATCACCACGATGCCCACGACGTCTCCCCGCACGCGCAGCTTCTTCATCAGCTCCAGCCCATCGAGGCCAGGCATCTTCACGTCGGTGATGATGAGGTGGGGGCTCCACGCGTCGACTTGGCCGAGCGCCTTGAAGCCGTCCGCCGCCGAGTGTACGGCGAACCCCTCCTCGCGAAGCAGCTCGACGAGCGCGTTGCGGGCTGCGGCCTCGTCGTCCACGACCAGGATTCGAGTCTCTTCGGTGGGGGCGTCCGTGCCAGACATGCGCTCTAGTGGGCATATCCCGCGGTTCACGCCGTCGCCGCGCAGTTTTTGCGTAGCGCAATCAACGCAGCGGGCGGAGCGCGGAAAAAGCGGCTTGGCGAACGGCTGGTCTTGTCTGAAGTTGATCGTGAAATGTCGGATTGGGACGCAGTCTCGTGGCCCCTACGCGGGGAGTCACTCTCCTCCGAGGTCCTTGGGGTCTTGCTCGGCCGCGCCGACGACGACGCACGCGAGCTCGGATTCGACGCGCAGCGATATCGGCAGTGGATCGAGGCTGTCCGATCCGACGACGCCCAGACCGGACAGCTTCGCGCATCGCTCGCCGATAGCGCCCTGGAGGCGACCTCCCTCCCGCAACACGTCGAGGCGCTCCTGCGCGTCTCCCAAGCCCGGCGGCTCCAGGACCCCGCGCTCGCCGAACGGCTCACCGCGTGGACCGAGGCGGAACTACGCATCACGACCGTCGTCGCCCAGGCCCGCTTCGACGACCCCACGTCTCAGAGGAATCGGCTCGCGATGCTGGGCAAGGCCGCAGGAACGCTGGGCCACGAACTCCGCAATCCGATGGGCGTGATCCAGTCCTCGCTCTACCTTCTGCAGCGGCGGGCTCCCAGCGACGAGAAAACAGGGCGGCACATCGAGAAGATCGGGCGCCAGGTTGAGAATTGCCATCGCATCATCGAGGACCTGATGCATCTGGCCCGCAACGCGCCGCCGCGACTCGAGTCTCTCGACGTGCGGGAGGCGTTCTCCCTCGCCCTCGAGGAAGCCGCGTTGCCATCCGCGATGCGTGGACTCATCGAGACCCCCTCGGGTCTCCGCGTCGATGCCGACCCCGGCCTCCTGCAGCGGGTGCTGGTCAACCTGCTGCGAAACGCAAACACGGCGATGCGGGGCGAGGGCGTGCTTCGGCTCGGGGCCACGGAGTCGAGCGACGCGCTGGTCCTGTGGGTCAGAGATCAGGGCCCCGGGTTCGAGGCGCAACTTCTGCGTGACGCGTTCGACCCTCTCTCCACGACGTCGGGAATTGGTCTTGGCCTCGCCCTGGTGGACAGCGTCGCGCGGCGCCACGGAGGCCAAGCCTCAGCCGAAAACCTCTCAGATGGAGGCGCCCGGGTCTGTGTGCACTTTCCGCGCGCACAGCAGCAGCCGTAGCACCACTTTGTGCCTTCCCTGCGGGCGGGGCACGGCGCACACTGGGCAGAATGCGGCTTTCGGGCGCACGCATCATCGTCATCGACGACCACGCCGACCTCGTCGAGAACCTCCAAGAGATCCTCGAGGGCGAGGGTGCCACCGTGCAGACAGCGGACAACGCTGAGCTTGGCCTGGAGCTGGCGAAGGCCGGCTTCGACATCGCACTGCTCGACGTTCAGTTGCCGGACGCCCGCGGTCCCAAGATCGTCCCCCAACTCAAGACCGGGGACGGGCTCCAAGAGGTCCTCTTGGTCACCGGAAACGCCTCGATCCACGACGCGGCCGAGGCCGTAAAGTCCGATGCGTTCGCGTACATCCTCAAGCCCTTCGACCCCGAAGATCTGATCGCCAACGTCGAGCGCGCGTTCAGGCAAGTCGATCTGCGTCGACGCGCGGCGTCGCTGCAGTCCCGACTCGGTCGCAGTGAAGAAGCGCTGCGGACGATGGTGGACACCGTCCAGGCTCTGCTGCTGGTCCTGGATGGAGACCTCCGAGTGGTGCAGGCGAACCCCGCTGTCGCAGCGGCAACAGGGCTGCGATGCGAGGACCTCGAAGGCGCCGACTGGTTGGAGACCTGTGTTCCGCCGCGGGTCCGCGGCACCGCCCGCGAGGCCTTCGCGTCCGTGCAAGACAACGCCGCAGGAGTCAGTGTCGACGGGTTGATCACCCGGCGCGCTGAGGATGGACGCCTCGAGGAGCGGAGCATCAGCTGGCAACTCTCCGCGCTCGGTGAAGGACCCGCGTTTCGAATCTACGCTTCGGGACTCGACATCACCGACATTGCAGAGCTGGAACGGCGGACCCGGATGGCCGAGAAACTCGCTGCGGTCGGCACCGTCTCCGCCGGCCTCGCCCACGAGATTCGCAACCCGCTCAATGCCGCCAACCTCCAGCTCCAGCTCCTCGAGCGTCGGGTTCGGAAACTCAGCGAAGACCCCAAGGTCCTCGAGCCGCTGGATACGGTTCGCGAGGAGATCCTCCGACTCGGCGCGCTCGTGTCTGACTTCCTCACCTTCGCCCGCCCCACGGCGATCAACGCCCGCCCGACCAACCTCTGCGAGCTGATCGAGCACGTGGCCAGCCTCGAACGCCCGGTCGCAGACGAGATCGGTGTCACCCTCATCACGCTGTGCGAGGCCCGCGACATCCCTGTTGAGGTGGACCGCCAGCGGATCGAACAGGTCCTGCTCAACTTGCTTCGCAACGCACTCGAAGCCGTGCGCGAGCAAGAGAACGGCCAGGTGGAACTGTCCGTCCACCAAGACGGCGCCGGCGCACGGATCGTGGTCGCCGACAACGGCCCAGGCATCGACGAGGCGGTCGCCCCCCGAATCTTCGAGCCGTTCTTCACGACCAAAGAAACCGGGACAGGACTCGGCATGGCCATCGCACACAAGATCGTGGACATGCATGGCGGGCACCTGAAGATCGACAGCGACGACGGAGCTCGCATCAGTCTGGTGCTTCCCCCTCGTCCCCCGCACCCGGCCCCGGGAAAACCCTCGAGCTGAGCGGGGCGAGTCCCAGCGCCCGCACATCCGCGTCCGATGCGGTTGTATCGATCGTGGGAGTGACGCGTCAGTTGTTGACGTGCGGATGCTTTCCCTCGTGGCCACGAGCCTGCTTCTCCTGTCGGGTTGCCAGGCAAACACACCAGGGTCGTCGGTCCCCACGGCTTCATCTGCGCTGGCAAGCCCAACCGCGTGCCCTACAACACCCGACGAGACCCAACCGCTGCTGGTCGAGTGGCCCGCGGCAGACAGGGCCCAACTGGAGGCTGCGGCTGGCCAAGGCCTCGTAGCAGTCCGGTACGACGGTTGCCAGATGCAGGTGCTCTCGCGGTGCGAACTCGAGGGCGAGTACGCCTATCACCCGCTCACGCACAAGCGAGACGAGCTACGGATCCGAGACCGAGATGCCCTGTGGGCGAAGCTCCCGCTCGGCGCGGCGCGTCTCGAGTCCGCGCTGTCTCGGGAGGGCCAACTCAACGTCGACATGATCGTCGTCGGACAACGCGAAGCGGGCGTCGACCAAGCACGTGCAATCGGAAACGCCGCGGCGTGCAGCGGGGCCACGCATCTCGTGACCGCGATGACCGTGGGCGCCTTCTCGCTGTACACGGGCAGCGCCATCGACGGAGACGTTGGAGCATCGGTCCACGGCGCGGGCGGTGGCGTGAGCCTGGCTCGGTCGACCGAGACCCTACGCAGAGACGGAGACCTTGCACGCTGCGGGGACACAAACCTCGTCGAAGCACGACCCCCCGCGCAATGCGGCGCGCTCCTACGCGTCGAGCTCGCTCCGCTCGGTGTGGGCGGCTCGTTGCTCTCCGCTGAGCATGCACAAAACGCAACCGAAGCCGAGGCGCTCCGAACGGCTGCAGAACGGTGGAGCGGTGTCCGGCGGGGGGCCCGGATTGGGACGGGCTTGACCGTGGCGGGTGCACTCGGTGCGGGGCTCTTCGCAGGGGTTCGCTCGATTCAGATCGGCATGGCCGAGTTCGACCGGGACCTCGAGGCACAAACCGCGGATGAGCATGACCCGTTCTTTGCGAGCGACGCGGAGCAGCGACGGGCATCCGAACGGGTCGCCGAACTCGACGCAGACATCGACAGATACAGGTCCAGCCGCCGTGCAGCAACGTTCGCAGGGGTTGGACTGGCGGTCGGCGCAGCCGCGCTCATCGGCTTGGCCGCTGGGGCGCGCAACCGTTCGCACACCCTTGAACGTCGCGCTGAGAGGCTCTCCGTCGCGCCTCTGGGCGGACCGGGACTTGGTGGACTCACCGTCGAAGGCCGCTTCTGAACGCGATACCCTCCGCGCCATGCGAAAGGTCCGCCGCCGCGACGCGCTCGAATACCACACCAACGGACGCCCCGGAAAGATCGAGGTGGTCGCCACCAAGGCGCTCAACAGCCAGCTCGACCTCTCCTTGGCCTACTCGCCGGGGGTTGCCGAGCCATGCCTCGCGATCAAGGACAACCCGGCCGATGTCTACAAGTACACCGCCCGCGGCAACCTGGTCGCGGTGATCAGCAACGGCACCGCGGTGTTGGGGCTCGGCAACATCGGCCCGCTTGCATCCAAGCCCGTCATGGAAGGCAAGGGCGTGTTGTTCAAGAAGTTCGCCGACATCGATGTGTTCGACCTCGAACTCGATGCCAACGATCCCGACCGGTTCATCGAGTGCGTCGCTGCACTCGAGCCCACCTTCGGTGGCATCAACCTCGAGGACATCAAGGCCCCGGAGTCGTTCTACATCGAGGAGAAGCTGCGAGAGCGGATGAACATCCCGGTGTTCCACGACGACCAGCACGGCACCGCGATCATCTCGGGCGCCGCCCTGATCAACGCGGCGTACCTGCAGAAGAAAGAGTTGCCCGACCTCAAGGTCGCGGTCAGTGGCGCGGGAGCCTCTGCCGTCGCCTGTGCGCGCTTCTTCGTCAGCCTGGGTGTCCAGCGCAAGAACGTCATCATGTGCGACTCGACCGGGGTCATCTACAAGGGCCGAACCGAGCGCATGAACAGCTCCAAGGAGCAGGTCGCCGTCGAGACCGATGCGCGAACGCTCGAGGACGCTGTCAAAGGTGCCGATGTGTTCCTCGGTCTCTCGGCGGGAGGTCTGCTCAGCAAGGCGGTCGTCAAGACGATGGCCGAGCGTCCCATCATCTTCGCGTTGGCCAACCCCGACCCGGAGATCCCCTACGACGACGCCAAAGAGGCCTGCCCCGATGCCATCGTCGCGACCGGGCGGAGCGACACGCACAACCAGGTCAACAACGTCCTGGGCTTCCCGTTCATCTTCCGCGGCGCGCTCGATGTGTCAGCGACCACGATCAACGAGGAGATGAAGGTTGCCGCCGCGAAATCCCTCGCGGAGCTTGCCCGCAAGGACGTCCCCCAAGTCGTCTCCCTCGCATACGGTCGCGACTACGAGTTCGGGGCCGACTACATCATCCCCAAGCCGTTCGACCCACGCGTGCTCCACTGGGTTGCACCCGCTGTGGCCGAGGCGGCGGTCAGCTCCGGCGTCGCGACCCGGCCCTACGACGAGAGCGCCTACAAAGAACACCTCAAAGGGCTACTGGGACAGTCCACCGCGGTCATGCGTCGCTTCCTCAAGCAAGCCGCGAGCGAGCCCAAGCGCATCGTCTTCCCCGAGGCGACCAAGCCCGCCGTCCTTCAAGCCGTTGGGGTCATCGCGGACGAGGGCATCGCCACCCCCGTGCTGGTGGGCAACCGATCGGACGTCGAAGCGGTGGTCCGCGAGCACGAGATCGAGCTCGACCTCGACCGCGTCGAGATCGTCGACCCCGCGACCGACGAGAAGGCGGACGAATACCGCGCGCTCCTGTACCAAAAGCGCCAGCGCCGAGGAGAAGGGCGTCGTGCCACCGCACGCCGGCTCGAGTCACCGCTCGACTACGCGTTGATGATGGTGGACACCGGGCGCGCCGACGGAATCGTCGCGGGACATGACATGCACTACCCCGACGCGCTCCGGCCCGCGCTGCAGATCGTCGGACCTGCAGACAAATCCAAGCGCATCGCCGGCATGTACCTGATCCTGCATAAGCGGGGCACGCTGTTCTTCGGCGATACCACCGTCAACGTCGCCCCCGACGCCAACACGTTGGCCGACATCGCCGAGATGGTCGCGGATGCGGCGGTCAGCTTCGATGCGGAACCCCGGGTGGCCATGCTCAGCATGTCCAACTTCGGCTCGGTGGATCACCCCGCGGCACGCAAGATGGCCCAAGCCACAGCGACCCTGCGGGAGCGGCGTCCCGACCTCAAGGTCGAGGGCGAGCTTCAGGCCAACTACGCGGTGAACTACGAGGTGCAGAAGCGCTCGTTCCCGTTCTCCACGCTCGACGGCCCCGCCAACGTATTGATCTTCCCGAACCTGGAGGCCGGCAACGTCGCCTACAAGCTCATGCGCGAGCTGGGTGGGATCACCGCCGTCGGCCCCGTCCTGCTGGGCATGGCGAAGCCTGTGACCGTGTTGGAGCGCGACTGCGACGTGGACAACATCGTGATCATGACCGCGCTGACCGTCGTCCAAGCCCAGACCGCCGCCCGGCAAGCCGAGTAGGTGCGCCGAGCCGGCCCGAGCGTCTCGTTCGGGCCGGCTGTCAGGCGAAGACCTGAAGCGCGCCCGGCAGCACCTCGATCACCTTGGGCTGCACGTACAGCGCTTCCCCATCGAGCATGATGTTCGTCGGACCGTCGAGTTCGAACTCCACACGACTGGGCTGACTGCCCCGCACAACGTCGAGGTCGAGGTGTTTTCCCTCGAACAACTTGGGGAACGCGCGCAACAGACCGATCCGGCCCAAGGCGCCCACGTGCACGACGTCGACCTTGCCGTCCCCAGTGTCGGCGTTGGGCGCCATCATCATCGTGCCTCCGGTGAACTTGCTGTTGCAGATCGCGATGAACGCCGCGGGGTCCTGGTTCAGCGCACCGCCGTCCTCACGCAGGGGGTAGGTGTTCGGCGCCAGACCCAGGGTCTCCGCGACCACGCTGCCGATGTACCCAAACTCGCCCCAGTTCTTGTACCGAGCCGCACGAGAGTTGACGTCCGCGGCGAAGCCGATCGCGAACAGGTTGATGTAGAAGTTTTCGCCCTTGTCGTGCTCGATGCGAACCACATCGATCGACCGAAGCCGTTGTTCGAGGAGCGCACCGAGGGCGTGCCCCGCTCCGTCCTTGTCGCCGGGCTTCATGAAGTCCCGGAGGAATGAGTTGCCCGTTCCCAGCGGAAGGAACCCCAGCTGAGGCGGCTCCTCTTCACCTTCGAGTGCCAGTGGGAACATGCCGTTGACCAGCTCGTAGCCGGTTCCATCTCCGCCCACCGCAAGGAAACGCCGCTGCCCGTCCGCCCAGGCTTTCCGTACCAACTCCACCGCCTCGCCAGGCCCGGACGTCGTCACCACATCGACCTCCAGGCCGGCATCCTCGAGCCGCCGGATCGCCGCGGGGTACTCCTTGCCACAGCGGCCACCACCAGCTGCAGGATTAACAACGGCCAAGAAGCGCATGCGTTGGGTGGATACCACGGAGCGCGAACCCTCCGGGCCCCGTGTCCGGAAAAGCGCAAGCAGCGCTCGGCCGGAAAACCGCCTCAAGCTCAAACCGACACCCCGGTCAGGCATCCGGAGCCGGGGCTCACGGCCGCGACCGGCCTGCCGAGCGCCGCGCCGCCGGGTCCGGGGAAACTCAGCGTGTCACAAACCCTTCGCCGCGCACCTACCGATCCGAAGGAACACCTCTGATGCGCCGCACCCCCGCTGTCTTGTCCATCTGCTCTCTTGCTCTTCTGCTCACGGGCTCCGCCCACAGCGCCCCTGCCACGAAGAAGGCAGCGCCCACCAAACACCGGAAGCGGCGCCCCAGCAAAGGGACGGCAGCGATCAAGAAGGCCACCGCAAAAGGACCGGCGGTCACGGTGCGCAAGGGGGTGGTGCGGATGGGGTTGGCGCCGAAGGAGGCGACGTTCGACAACAACTTCGACGCCCAGTTCGGCTCGATGCGGACGACCTCGAACCCTGCGGCCGGGACGATCGAGAAGAAGATGTTCGACGTCGCCCCTCTGCGGCTCTCGCGACCGTCCAAGCTGACACCAACGAGACCGTCCAGCCGAGGCTTCTTTTTCTTCGGCTACAAGGTGCAGTGGCAAGCCGGCGTCGCCAGCTGGAGAGAAGCGCAGATCAACGTCGAGGGCGACGGCGGGGTCAGCATCATGATGCCACTGCGCCCCGAGCTCGTGGGCCACGACCTCCTGGTCGAGTGCTCCGGGGAATTCACCGAGACGATGTCCGTTCGGGGCGGCGTGACCTACCCCGGGGGATTCTTCACAACCAGCGCGGCGAGCTTCTCGTTTGTGGCCGACACGTTGAGGTTCATGATCACCGTGCCTTCCGCGGAGGTCGAGAACCCAGCGTTCGGCATCGCACTTCGGTCGACAAGCAAAGAGAACTGGACGCTCACCTCGTGCGTAGTGGAGCGCCTCTAGCAGCCCCGAGGGACTCCTCGAACGGTCCGGCCGTCGGCTGTCGGCACCCACGGGAAGTCTTCCGTGAGTCGCAACGGAGGGCGGTATAGTGGGTGTCGGTGGCAAGGCGTGACGACTCCGTGCCGATGCACTCGGACCTCAGTTCGCTGGGGTCTGCTCTACGCGAGCTCGCAGCCGCCCCTGCGATCAATGTGACACCGCTGCTCGTCAACGAAGGCGACCAGGTTGGGCACTTCGTGATCGAACGGAAGATCGGTGCGGGAGGAATGGGCGTGGTGTATCGCGCTTGGGACCCTCGCCTGGAACGAACGGTGGCGATCAAGCTGCACCGCGACTTCGCCGGCGGCACCGCGCGGTTGCAGCGAGAGGCGAGGGCAATGGCACGACTGTCCCACCCCAACGTCTTGACTGTGTTCGAGGTCGGGACATACGAGGGGGAGGTTTTCATCGCGATGGAGTTCGCGCCCGGGGGCTCGCTACGCGGGTGGCTGACCGCGCAGCACCGGAGTCCTGCCCAGGTCCTCGACATGTTCGTCGCGGCGGGCCGCGGGCTCGCAGCTGCCCATGCGATCGACTTGGTGCACCGCGACTTCAAGCCCGATAACGTGTTGTTGGACGCCGAAGGGCGGCCTCGCGTTGCAGACTTCGGTCTCGCACACCGCGTCGTCAACGAGGAGACCTCGGCCTCGGCCTCAGATTCTGAGGCGTCCCCCAACCCACTGACCAGCGTGACCACCACGCTCAGCCCGGTCGGTACCCCGATGTACATGCCGCCCGAGCAATGTCGGGGCGAGCCCCTCACGGCCGCCGCCGACCAGTTCGCCTTCTGCGTGAGCCTGTACGTGGCCCTCCATGCTCAGGCGCCATTCCGGGCTGACGCCGCAGCCGAGGACCCTCTCGCAGAGATTATGGCGGGCCGCATTCGGACGCCGCCGCCCGGCCGAGCGCCTACCAGAGTATGGCCGATCCTCTGCCAAGGCCTGGCCGGAACACCCGAGGCGCGGTACCCGAGCATGGACGCCTTGCTCGACGCGCTCGAGCGAGACCCTGCCACGGCTCGACGAAGGGTCGGCGCCGCAGCGGCGCTTGTCAGCCTCACAGCGGGCGCCGTCGTCTCGGCTCAATGGGCACTGGGAGACAAGCCGTGCATCGCCGCAGCTGAAGGGATGTCGGCATTGTGGAACGACGAGGAACGCGACCACGTCGAGCAGGCGTACGGACAAGCCGACATCCCCCATGCGACTTCCGCTGGGACCCTGATCGCGGCGAGATTGGACGCGTTCGCCAATGCCTGGGCAGCGAGCCGCACCGACGCGTGTCTCGCCGCGCGAGTCGAGCAGAGTCAGTCCGAAGCCATGTACGACCTGCGCGCGACCTGTCTCGACGAGCAACTCGCCACCGCCACCGGCATCCTGCGAACCGTTCGTGTTCCGACTCGGAATATCGTGTCTCGGGTCGACCAAGTCTTGGGCAAACTGCCGCGCGTCTCCGACTGCGAAGACACCGAGCTCCTGCGCGGGGACGTCGCGCCTCCGGCCGACGCCGCGACACGGGCCACCGTCGCCGAACTCCGCTCCGATGTCGCCGAGCTTCGAACGCTGCTCGCGACAGGGTCGAGGCAACGGCTCGAGCGACGCGTCGACGCACTGCTCGACCTTGCCAAAGCCACCGGCTACGAGCCCGCCGAGATCGAGGTACGGCTCCTGCGGGCAGACCTTGCCGCCACGGACGGGCTCCGAGAACGCGCGAAGGCGGACTACGAGCGAGTCTTGAGCCGGTCGTTGGCCAGCGGGTACCACCGGTACGTTCCCCGGGGAGCAGGTGGGCTTGCGCTGCTCGTCGGCGCTCACCAGAGCACCGCGGCCGAGGGGGCGCGCCTTCTGAGGATCGCTCAGGGCGCGCTCGAGCGACGCCCCGACCCGAACTCCCAACGCTACCTGGCGGAAGTTGGAGCCCAGCTCGCCGTCGGCCGGGGAGAACTCACCACCGCGCTCACACTCATCGAAGAAGCGCTGGCAGTGAAGGTCGAAATGTCCGAGGGCGACGACGTCGCCGCCTGGACACAGAGAATCGAGCGCGCCCGAATTCTGTCATTGATGGGACGCGGCGACGAAGCCCGGCGAGAGGGTGAGCAGGTCATCGAGGCCCTACAGACGCGCCACGGTCCTACCGATTCGCGTCTGCTGTTTCCACTTGGCTTCATGGCCAACCTCGACGCCCAGCACGGGGACCTCGAGGGCGCCGCCAGGCGTCACACCCGTCGGGTTTCCATCGCGCAGGAGACACAAGGGGAGTCCTATGCGTTGCTCCGGGCCCTGCGCGACCAGGGGATGGTGCTCGGTGACCTCGAACGAGCCGACGAGGCGCTGGCCAGCATCGATCGAGCGGTCACGTTGTTCCGCAAACTCGACGAGCAGGACCCGCTCGAGCTCGCCCGCACCCTCTCGACCCGCGGGTCCGTGTTGGGCATCGCAAAGCGGTGCGACGACGCAATCGACACCTTCGAGCGTGCCGACGCCGCGTTCGAGACCGCAGACCGGCTGCACGGCGAGTTCCACGTGGAGTCGCTGCAAAACCGGACCTACTGCCTACTCGACGCACGTGGAGCCCATGCAGCATGGGTGCACACCACAGAGCTCGTCGAGGTGGCAGCCCGCCTCAACCCCGAGGGCTCGATGCCGATCGTCCGAACTCGGATCGTGGCCGCCCAAATGGCCAACGCCGCACAACAGTGGGACTCCGCGCTCTCCCACAGCACGCGGGGACTCCGAGGCGCCCAGACACTGTCGCTGACCGCCGGGCTCGTCCCGGCGCTGCTGCGGCTCGAACAGGCCGACGCCTTCCGTGGGCTCGAGCGACACGACGACGCACGACGGTCCCTGCTCCAGACCCTGGAGGCCCTGCGTGCCGACCACCCCAG
The DNA here is from genome assembly GCA_050633305.1 of Nannocystales bacterium. Lineage (GTDB taxonomy): Bacteria > Myxococcota_A > Polyangia > Nannocystales > Nannocystaceae > CAJXVA01. The sequence goes on along the minus strand of JBOEGF010000005.1, from coordinate 413,538 downwards.
CCCTCAGCTCTTCGCCGAGAACCTGGTCTTCGTCGCGGCTCGACTCGTCGCCGACCCCGCCGATTTTCCGCTCGCGACCGAGGCTGTCGAAGAGGCGGAGGCGCTCACCGTTGGCGTACAAGAGCCGTGGGCCGACAAGATTCGGCGGGACGTCGCGCGCTGGCGTGAGCAACACCCGCGGCCCTGACACGCCGCAGGTGCACGCCTCCAAGCAAGACCTCCGTCTCCGAATCGGACCTGCCGGGGCGTTCGTCCATCCGCGGATGCAGAGCCAAAACCCCTTGACGTTCTCCTGTTCGGTGCCATGTTGGCGACCAACAATGGTCCGCACCTGCACAGCCGATGGCGCCCTACGACTGGCCCTGGTCCTTACGGATCCGGGGACATCGGAACGTAGGCGCGCTCGCTGTGCACGGACCTCCTCTTCTGGGAACGCCGCGGATTAACATCCCGGTTCGCCACCAGGGCCCCGTACGCAGCAGCGCACGGGGCTTTTTTGCGTGCTCGAACCGAGCGCGCGCACCACCGAGACCGCCCGCGACCCCGCAGGCCTGCGCCCAGGTTCGGCCCGTCCCAACGCACCTGGGGGCGTTCAACCCATGGGACTTCGAGGGAGCACTGCTCCAAGGAACGAGAAGATGGTCACCAAAACCCACGTCAACATCGGCACGATCGGCCACGTCGATCACGGCAAGACGACCCTCACCGCGGCATTGAGTCTGGTGTGCGCGCACGACTTTGGCGGCACCGCAAAGGCGTTCGAGCAGATCGACAACGCACCCGAAGAGCGAGAGCGCGGCATCACGATCAACACCGCACACGTCCAGTACGACTCGCGCATCCGGCACTACGCCCACATCGACTGCCCCGGCCACGCCGACTACGTGAAGAACATGATCACGGGTGCGTCCCAGATGGACGGCGCAATCTTGCTCGTCGACGGGTCGCAGGGCCCCGAGCCCCAGACCCGTGAACACGTCCTGTTGGCACGACAAGTGGGCGTGAAACAACTCGTGGTGTTCGTGAACAAAGTCGACCTGAGCAACGAGGAGTTGCTCGAGCTGGTCGAGCTGGAAACCACCGAGTTGCTCGATGCCAACGGGTTCGAGAACGCGACCATCGTCCGCGGCTCGGCGTTGCAAGCCATGCAGGCTGCAACCGAACAGCGATGGGATGACCCGTCCGTGCTGGCCGTGCAAGCGCTCGTCCGCGCGCTCGACAACGACGTCGAGGAACCCGCGCGGGACCTCACGGGCGCATTCCTCATGCCCGTGGAGAACGTGCACACGATCGAAGGGCGTGGAACCGTGGTCACGGGTCGTGTCTCGCGTGGGGTCCTCCCTCGTGGCGCGTCCGTCGACATCGTGGGCGAGCAGGGCGGTGAAGTGGTGGTGACAGGCATCCAGGCTTTCCATCGCGACATCCCCGAAGCCAGTGCCGGACTCAACGTCGGTCTCCTGCTCCGGGGTGTGAAGCGGGACCAGATCGCCCGGGGATCGGTGCTCGCCTTGCCGGGCAGCATTGCGCCCCACCAGCGGGGCACCGCCGAGGTCTTCATCCTCCGCAAGGATGAGGGCGGACGCCACACTCCCTTCGGGAGCGGGTACACGCCGCAGCTGTTCTTCGGCGCAACCGATGTGTCGGCCGCACTCGAGACCGGAGGGGACCTCATCCGCCCCGGTGACCGCGCGACGGTGAACTTCGAGCTGCAACACCCTGTGGCGGTCGAGGTCGGCATGCGTTTTGCCATGCGTGAGGGCGGGAAGACGGTGGGTGCCGGTCTTGTGACCGGTATTCGCTGAGACAACACCGGGCGGCCTGCGGCAGCGGGCCGCCCACTTTGCCGACGCAGCGATGACTCGGTTTCGCGACGGGCAAAGGACCGTTCCACCCCATCGGTCCCCTCACGGAGCTACGCTACGGCCGTGCATCACAAGCGCCGAAGCTTCCTGACCGGAGCCGCGAGCCTCGCACTCGGAGGCTGTGCACGCCCCAAGGAGCAGCAACGAGCCATGACCGACATCGTCCTGCCAACGCTCTTCGTCCCGCACGGTGGTGGTCCGTGGACCATCGTCGACATGGGCATGCGCGACGCTTACGCGCCGCTTCGCAACTACCTCGCAACCATGGCCGATGGACTCCCGCGGCCCCCCCGGGCGATCCTGTGCATCTCAGCCCACTGGGAGGAGGGCGTCCCCACCGTGCAATCCGCGCCCCGCCCCCCGATGCTCTACGACTACGGCGGTTTTCCAGCCGAGGCGTACGAGTACCAGTGGAACGCACCGGGAGACCCGGAAGCCGCAGCCCTGGTCCAGGAGCATCTCGGCGCGGCAGGTTTCAAGACCGCAGCCGACAAACGTCGCGGCTTCGACCATGGTGCATTCGTCCCACTGATGGTGCCCTTCCCCAACGCCTCCATCCCGACCTTCCAGGTCTCCCTGCTGGCGTCGTTGGATCCGCAGCAGCATTTCGCGATGGGCCGCGCGCTCGCCCCTCTGCGCAAGCAGGGGATCCTGATCGTGGGCAGCGGAATGAGCTACCACAACATGCGAGGATTCGGTGCCGCGCGCGGTAGTGCCTCTGGACAACGCCAAGTCGCCAACGACTCGAAGGCGTTTGACGATTGGATGGTCGAGACGACTCTCGCCTCGCCGTCCGAGCGAGCCCGACGCTTGGCCCAGTGGCAACAAGCCCCCGCCGCCCGAGCATGCCATCCACGCGCGGAGCACCTGCTCCCGCTCATGGTGGCCGCGGGCGCGGCACAAGAAGATCAGGCCAAGATCCCGCTACAAACGCAGCTCATGCACGCCCATGTCAGCGCGGTTCAGTTCGGCTGACAGCGCAGTAACCCCCCGCTCATGCACCCCGCGATCCAACCACGCAGGACAGGTGGCGGCCGGCGACCCACGATTCCTCGGTAAACTCGACCCCGAGGCCAGCGTCGGCGATGACGCGCTCGCCCTGTCCGGGCTCGAGGAGAAATCGACGACTCGGTTTCTCGTGCCGCGTCAGGTTTTCGATGGTGGGGTGCAGCCAGATCGCTCTTCCGCCAGGGCGCAACGCGCTCGCCACCGCAGGCCACAACGACAGTTGTAGATAGTTCGAACACACCACGGCCGACCACGGCCCTTCAGGGAGCGGCACGATCTCGAGATCGATCTGCAGCGTCGTGAGGCTCTGCCCGGATGCTGCGGCAACACGTTTTGCCCGTTCCAGTGCAACGCCGGAGACGTCACAGAGCGTGACCTCCAATCCTCGTGCCGCAAGCCATACGGCCTGTGCGCCGTCGCCCCCCGCCAGATCGAGGAGCCGACCTTGGCCGGGGATCCACGAGGCGACCGACTCCAACGCCGCACTTGGGCCCGGCGTCGGCAGGGCTCGCCCTCGATACTTCGCGTCCCACCGAGTGGCGTCCTGCGCAGCCATGCACCCAGTCTCGCACACCGGGGTGCGGTACAGTTCGGGCCGGTCATGATCATCTTCGGCACTCGTACGACCAACCCCACAGCAGGACAGGGGGTGTTCAACTGCCCGCGCTGCGGTCCCCAGAAGCCCTACTCGCACAAGAAGCAGAAGCGATGGTTCACGCTGTACTTCATCCCGGTCATCCCCTTGGGAACGGCGGGCGAGTACCTCGAATGCAATGCGTGCGCCGGAACCTTCGACATGGAAGCGCTCCACCATGACCCTGCGGCCGAGCGCGCCGAGATGTTCGACAGGCTCCGGCGACTGTCGGTGCTGGCCATGTTGTTCGCGAACCGCTACCAGCCGGAGAACGTGAACGCGCTCCGCACGGCGCTTCAAGAGGTGACCCAAGACTTCGTCGCCGAAGAAGTCATTCACCAGGATGTCCAGTTCGCGCAGCAGGCCCAGGCCCAACTTGAGCCGACCTTTCAAGCCCAAACCCAAGACTTCTCCGCCGACGGCAAGACTCTGCTGCTGCGTTTGATGCTCTCCACGCTCGCTCCCACTCGGCAGGTCCAGCCTCAGGACCACCAGGTCCTGCACCGCGCGGGTGCAGCTATGGGCATGCCTGCCGATGTGATCGAGCAGGCGGTCGCGGCCCACGTCGCCGGCCAGTGAGTTCGCTGCTCGTCCTGTGCGGGATCGGTGCCGCGATCCTGCAAGAGGCGCTGGTCTCACCTCCGGCCCGCGCCGAGGGCACCCACCGCAATGACCAAGCCTTGCGAGTCATCGCGCTGACGGCAAGCGTGCTCCTACTTGGGGCCTCGATCTACGCGTCGGTTCGGGCCGCCGGAGTCCCCCAAGCCCTCATCGCCGCGGGGCTCTTGGTTGGCGGGGGCTGGCTCCGCGCCGCCGCCATGCGCAACCTTGGCTCCCTGTTCCGCACCGAAGCGAACGCCGAGCACCTCGTGACGACCGGCATCCATGGCGTGATGCGGCACCCGTCCGAACTCGGCCTCCTGTGTTGGACGCTCGGGTTGTTCGTCGCAGCCCCAAGTTTGTTCTCGGGATTTCTCGCCGCCGCCCAGCTCCCGCTTTTGGTCGCTCGACTGCAACTCGAAGAGCGCGCGCTGGCGGAGCGCTTCGGCGAACGATGGAAGCGTTACGCGAGCGCGACACCGCGGCTTGGATTCTGAGACGAGCCGCGCTTTTTCAAGTTCGTCCTTGCGCCTCCCCGACAACGGCGCTACGCCTTCCCCATCATGCGGTTCTTCAACTTCGTTTGAATGTTGGTCCCTCGGCGGCACTGCCCGCCTCGAGGACAACGGTCCGGTGTCCGGGTTCTCTGCAGAACCCGCGCTGTTTGACGCACGCCGTGGCCACCAACTCACGACGAACCTGAGCGCTCACAACCCCGGTTGCGCGCTCCAGGCCGCCCGCGACGCATGTCGCGTAGAGCGGCCCGAAAGGGCCTACCGCATGAAATTCCATTCGAAACCGATCGACGAACACATCGAGGTGCCGCTCGCAGATGAGGGGCAACTCGAGGACCTGACCACCCACTGGGACGCCAAACAACGGCGTCCTCGTACCGCTCACGAGGACGGCAACGCCTGCTACGTGTTGTCGGTCGTCCGTCGTCATCGAAGCGTTCCTCAGGCACAACTCGCCGAGATCACAGGGCTCGTCCAGGCCCAGGGAGACCGCATCGTTGGCAGTGAGAGTCAGCGTTTGGCCGAGGCCGACCCGCGGACGTTCGTGGGACGCGGGGTCGCAAGCCGTGTCGCTGCAACTGCGGAGGAGTGCGGCGCCGACATGTTGGTGGTCGATGCTGAGCTCACCCCGTCACAGACTCGAAACCTCGAGGACCTCGTGGGGTTGCCGATCTGCGACCGAGAGGCGGTAATCCTCAACGTCTTCGAGCAACACGCCACAACCCCACGCGCCCGCATTCAGGTCGAGATCGCCCACCTCCAGTACCTGCGACCTCGGATTCGCGGCATCGGGCTCAACATGGACCAGCAAGCGGGCGGCATCATGGGAAGCAAGGGCGCGGGCGAGACGGCATCGGAGCTGTTCGCCCGGCGGCTCGATTCTCGGCTCTCCGAACTCCAACGTCGGTTGGCCAAACTCAAGGTTGCAGACCGGGCACAACGCACGCGCCGGTCCGACTGCGCTCGCCTGGTGCTCGTTGGTTACACGAACGCGGGCAAGACATCGTTGATGAACGCCCTCACCTCCGCCGACCTCTCGGTCCGTGACCGTCCGTTCGAAACGCTCGACACGACCTCACGCGCGCTGAGCCGGCACGGCGGGGACATCCTGATCAGCGACACGGTCGGATTCATCCGAGACCTCCCCGAGAGGCTCTACGCCAGCTTCGAAACAACGCTGGCCGAAGCAGCCGAGGCATCTGTGCTGGTCGTGGTCCTCGATGCCTCGGACCCAGAGGTGGCGCGACACCTCGAGTCAACGCGGGAGGTCTTGGGACGGCTTGGCGCCGCGAACACGCCGCGGTTCATCGTGTTCAACAAGGTCGAGATGTGCGACGGACTGCAGATCGAGCACCTCCGCCAGCTCGCCGAAGACGCTCCGTTCGAGGCGATCAGCACGCACAACCCAACAGACATCGAGCGTCTCCGCGCCCGACTCCTCGAAGCATCCAGGGCCAACCACGCCACGCGGGAGGTGTTCGTTCCGTACACACGCTCGGAGGTCACCGAGGCCATCTACGCACGCTGCCGTGTCTTGAAGTCTGCGGCAGCGCCCACGGGTACCCAATTCCTCATTCAAGGTCCGGCGCACGTCGTGGAGAAGATCGCGCGCGTGACCCGACGGAGGCAACGATGACAGCTCCCTTGCTCTCCGCCCGAGGCCTTTGTCTGGACACACCGGGCGGGCGCCCTCTCCTGCGCGAGCTCAGTCTGCAGCTCGGCCAGGGAGACCAAGTCGCGCTCGTGGGCCGCAACGGGGTCGGGAAGTCATCCTTGCTCCGGGTCCTGGCAGGCGAGGCGTCCCCGACGGCCGGGGTTGTTCACCGTACGGGCACCCGGGGCGTGGTCTCCCAACAAGCCACCGTTTCCTCCCCGCTGCACAGCCCGGGACAGGTCCAACGACGCCGACTCGAAGCCGCCTTCGCGGCCGCTCCCGACCTCTTGCTGTTCGACGAACCGAGTCACGATCTCGACTCCGACGGGATCGCGTGGCTGGTGCGACGGCTGCAACGATGGGAAGGCGCGCTGCTCGTCGTCTCCCACGAACAACGGCTCCTCTCTGCGTTCGAAGACTTCTTCGTGGTCGCAGAATCGGGCAGTCGTCACGTTCATGGCACGTTCGAAGCGCTCCAAGACGACCTCCGGCTGCATGCCGATGCGGAGCAGACAAGATACGTCCGGACCCTCAACAACCTCGTCGCCCAAGAACGCACCCACCACCGTACGCAACAAAGCCGAGACCGAAAAAAGAACCTGGGTCGGGTGCGTGAGTTGGGGCGGTGCACCCCACGCTCGTTGCTGAACGGGAAAAGGTCTGCGGCGCAGGAGAGCCAAAGCCGGCGAGACGGGATTCAGCGGGCTCGACGGAGGGATGCACGCGCTTGGGCGAAGGCGACCCGCCGAGCCTTGACTGTGAATCTGCCTCTGGACGTCGTACTTCCAGACCTTCCCCCGCCCCAGGGACCCCTCGCGGTCCTCGAGAACGTCTGTGTCCGCCACGGGGAGGAGACGCTCTTCGAGAGCATCGACCTCGAGGTTGGGCGTGACCGGGTGGCCGTCGTTGGGCCCAATGGTTCGGGCAAGAGCACCCTGCTGCGCGTGCTCTTGGGCGAGCTATCCCCTCGTTCCGGCCGGGCCCAGTGCGAAAGGCACCGAATCGCCTACATCTCGCAGAACACCGCCAACTGGTGTCTGGAGGAGAGCGTGCTCGACCGACTCGCCGACGCAAAGCCCTTCGAAGACGTCGCAGCGGTCCTCCGCGCGCATCGGTTTCCCTTTGCCCTCGCCGACCGCCCCCTGCGCAACCTCAGCCCCGGCGAACGACTGCGCGCGGCGCTGATCTGTGCGCTCGCCGAAACCTGCATCCCTGAGCTTCTGGTCCTCGATGAGCCCACGGACCATCTCGATTTCGAGGGCCTCGCGGCGCTGGAGTCCGTGCTGCGGAACTGGGCCGGCGGACTCGTCGTGGTGAGTCACGACGAGCGTTTTCTGCAAGCGGTGGGCATGCGCCGCTGGGTCGAGCTCTAGCCGCAACCCAGGGGCGCGTTCTCACTCCTCGGCCGCAACGGCGAGCGCCTCCAAGACTGCACCGACCGACGTCACCTCGCTGTTGTTCGTCAGCACGACAACGAGCCCACCGCTCACATCGTCGCGCAGCCCCCAGCCATGGAACCCGGTCAGCGAGCCCAGGTGTCCGGTGAGCTCTTGCCCGCCAACGCCCACCATCATCAGCCCAAGGCCATAAGCTTCCGTCACGCCCGGTTGCCCAAACCCAAGGTCCGAGGGGACGTCGTCGAGCTGCTGCTGTAACAACGCGTCGCTGTAGAGTTCCCCGGCAAGCATGGCTCGGTAGAACTCAGCGAGGTCCTCCGCCGTGGAATAGCCCGCCCCGGCCGCCCACCCCACCGAAGGATGCTCGGGCGTCACAACGCCGAGCGCACCGCCGTCTCCAAGTGCGAGGTCCTCGGGGAACGAGTCAGTGACGACACCGGAATCGCCGAGTTCGAGAGGTTCGAAGAGTCGCGTCTGAATGACCTCGGCGTAGGGTTGCTCCTCGATCGCCTCCAGCACCAACCCCAGCGCGATGTAGTTGGTGTTCGAGTAGACGGAGGCTCCAGGACCATCATCGCGGACCCCCTGACCAAGCGCGATGAGGTCGGCGGGCGCCCACGGGTCGCCCCCGTGCCCCTTCATGTCGGGGTGCTCGAAGTACTCGCCAAGACCACTGGTGTGCTGGAGCAGGTCGCGGATCGTGATCGCCGGGTCGAGAGTATCGACCCAGGTGCTCGCGGCGTCATCGAGCGAAAGCTCCCCTTCGTCCACCAGCATCAACGTGACCGCAGCGGTCCATGTCTTGGTGTTGCTCCCGATCAGGAGCCGGTGGTCCGTCGTCATGGGCTCGCCCTGCGCCGCGTCACCGCCGACGCCGAACCAAACGTCACCGTCCGGCTCGATCACGGCGACCTGTGCGCCAGGGGTATCGATACTGTCGACAATGGGCTGGTAGGGCGAGAGGTCTGGGGCTTCTCCGGACGAATCTCCTCCCGAGGAGGAGGCGTCAGGTGTCCCCGAAGAGTCGCTCCCGGAGGTCCCCGGTAACCCCGACGAACTGCCGACTCCGCTCCCGGAGGTTTCATTGCCGGAGGTGCTCCCAATCCCCCCCGACGAACCGCCCTCGGGCTCGTCCTGCGAGGAGTCGGAGCTGCACGCGGGACCTAAGAGTAAGAAAATCGAGACAAGGACGGCACGGGGGCCAATTGAGCTGGTCACATCATCTCAACACCGCGCAGGTCCGCAGATGTCTGTGCGGCGGCAATTTCTTCGAGCCGACTCGCGGTCGGCGCGCAAGACGAGAGGACGAAGGACCGTGGCTCAGCTGACTTCGTCACGCCCGATGCTCTGATACACGTCCTCGAGGTCGCTGCGGACCTTGGCCATCGAGATCACCTCGACGTCAGCCAGGACCATGTCCTTGAGGATCGTTGCGGCTCGACGCTCATCACCGTGGATCCGTACCTTGATCCGCCCGCGCGGGCTGGTCTTCGGATCCACGGCCTCTTCGTCCTTGTGCAGCGGCTCGACGCCTTCGATCAATCCCTCGTGCTTTCGCAGCACTTCGAGCGCGGTCGCAAGTCCGTTCGTCACCTCGACGTGGTGCAACCGGCGACCAACATCGTAGTCGGCGATGACCTCTTCGACGCCGCCGTGCACCTCGAGTCGCCCCTTTTGAATGAGGGCGACGGTGTCGACGAAGCGATCCAACTCTCGAAGGATGTGCGAGCTGACGACGATGCCAACGCCTTGGTCGGCCACGCGTCGCAACACGTCTCGAAGCTGCCGACGCGCAAGGGGATCGAGCCCATCGGCGGGCTCGTCGAGCAGCAACAGCTCGGGGTCGTGAATCATGGTCCGGGCGATCGCCAATCGCTGCCGCATGCCCTTGGACAGGGCGCTGATCGTCGCCTCGGCTTTGGTCGAGAGATCGAACATGTCGAGCACGACAGCCACCCTCTTCTTGGCATCTGAATCGCTGAGCCCGTAACACTCGGCAAAGAACCGCAGGTAACCCGCGGCGGTCATGCTGGGGTACAGCGCGGTGCCATCACCCAAGAAGCCGATGCGCTGGCGCAGTGCGTAGCGCTCGGTCCAGGCATCCGAACCATCCCAGGTCACGGTGCCCTCATCGGGCCGTTGCAACGTCGCGAGGATCCGCAGCGTGGTGCTCTTCCCAGCGCCGTTGGGCCCGATCAGGGCAAGCACCTCTCCGCGCTTGATCTCGAGGTCGAGCCCCCCGATGGCGTCTCGAACGCCGTCGTAGGAGTGGCGGATCTGTCGGCATTGCACGTGTTCCACTGCGAATCCTTCTCGTCAGACGCACGAAGCGCCATTTCGGTTCCCATCAACGTAGCGAGGACGTCGATTGTAGCGTTACAACCCGTGCTCATGCGTACGCGCACCGCGATCTGCTCGGCTTCGCTCGCTGCGAGCCTGCTCCTGGCCTGCACCAAGGGCCCCGCCGCGCCGCAGCCTCCCGCCGAACCTGCCGCTCCGTCGGCTGCGGGTTCCGATCGCGCCCAAGCCGCTCGAACCGACGCCGACGTCGAACGTTTTGTCGTGAAGCTCGGCGACGCGCCCACGCTCGGCCCGGCGACCGCTGCGGTGACGGTGGTGATGTTCAGTGACTTCGAGTGCCCGTTCTGTGTGCAAGGGCTCGAAACACTCAAGCGCCTACGAGACCTGTACCCGGACGATGTCCGCATTGCCTACAAGGCCCTGCCTCTGGACAACCACGCCAACGCGCTGCTTGCAGCCATGGCGGCCCGCTCGGCGCAGGGGCAGGGCAAGTTCTGGGAGTTCCATGACCTGCTGTTCTCCGGTCAACGTCTCGACCCGGGCGTCATCCTCTCGTACGCGAAGCACGTGGGGCTCGACATGAACGCGTTGGTCCGCGACCTCGACACCCTCGAGTACGGACCCGAAGTCCGCCGCGACGCTCGACAAGCCCGGCGCCTGGGCGTGTCCTCGACCCCCACGTTCTTCATCAACGGCCGCGTCATCTCTGGGGCCAAGCCCCTCGCGGAGTTCGACCGAATCATCGGCGAAGAACTGCGCTACGCCGACGATCTCCGATCCGCAGGCGTGCCGGACCAGCAGCTCTACGACGAGACGCTCCGTGGCGGGTTCGAAGAGGTGCAATACGCCAAGGGCCGGCGGGGACTCGATCCCGACGGTGTCTACGTCGTCCCGCTGGGAGACTCACCACGCAAGGGACCCGACGACGCTCCGATCACCATCGTGAGTTTCGGCGACTTCGCGTGCCCGTTCTGCGCCAAAGGCAACGCCACCATGGAGCGTATCGAGGCGCACTACGGGGACAAGATCCGAGTGGTGCACAAGCACAAGCCGTTGCCGTTTCACCGTCACGCAGACCCCGCCGCTCGTGCCGGCGTCGCAGCGCAGAGCCAGGGCAAGTTCTGGGAGTTCCATGACGCGCTGTATGCCTTCGGCCCCAAGTTCGGGTCCGAGGACCTGCGCACCATCGCCCGAGAGATCGGGCTCGACATGGCCGTGTTTGAGAAGGAGATGAGCTCGCAGAGTGCCGCCGACCGGGTCGAGGCCGACCTCGCGCTCTCCATGGCCCTGGGCGTCAACGGCACTCCGGGCTACTTCATCAACGGCCGCCCGCTCGAGGGTGCCTACCCCGAGATTCACATCCGGCTGCTGATCGAAGAGGAGCTGGAACGGGTCGCGGCCGCGCGCACCCAGGGCATCGCCCCGGGCGAGCTCTACGAGCACCTCACCCATACGCCACTGGTGGACTGAGGTGCGGGCCCAACGTCTGGCCGTTGTCGCGTTGCTCGGGCTGACCGGCTGCGCGCCGTCGCTCAACTTCACGCTGCCCGACCTCGACGGCAACGAGGTCACGCCGCTTTCGGACGGCAACGTGGTGGTGCTCGCGTTTTGGGCGACGTGGTGCGGCCCGTGCCAGCGGGAGCTGGCCGAGATGAACGAGATGTACCTGCGACTGCACCCGCGCGGTCTCGAGCTGTATGCGATCTCGGTCGACGGCCCGGATACGCTCGACAACGTCGAGACGTGGGTCCAGTCCAACCACTACGCCTTCCCCGTTCTGATCGAGTCCGGGTCCGGTTTATTCGCATGGTTCTCTCCAACCGCGTCGATTCCCTACCTCGTGGTGTTCAATGCGGAGGGCGAGCGCATCGAGACCCGCCGTGGCTACTCCCCAAGCGGCGTCGCGGAACTGGAAGCGTTCCTCGAAACGCAGCTCGAGCCGGCCGAGCCACGATCCGAGTCGACCCGCAGGCCTGACGGACAGAAGTAACCTCGGCAGCTGCGCCCCGTTGTACGCCCGGGCCGCAGGAAACCTCTCCCCGGCGCCGGTTTGCGCAACACGTGTACGATGAGGTGCACTCAAGAGCCAACGATGCGACTGCCACGGATGATGCCTCGACTCCCTCGTTCGGCCACCCGCCGAGCCATCCTTGTTTGGGCGAGTGCCTCCATCGCGGCTTGTGCGCCCCCTCCCGAGACCGGGGCAGCGACCGCTGGGGAAACCATGGCCGAGACGGGCAACGGCTCCAGCCTCGACGAATCGCAACTCGACCGCGCTGCCGACGGCCAATGTGGATACCCCGCGGGCCCCTACGGCACCGGCGTCGGTGACCGCCTCGCCAACACGCTCGGCTTCAACCTCGAGGGATGCGACGGCGATGTCGTCGAGTTCGACAGCTTCATGTGCCCCGAGGCGGGCAACAAGGCGCTGTTGATCAACATTGGAGCCGGCTGGTGCGGGCCCTGCCAAGAGGAGACCCTGGAGTTCCCCGAGCTGTACGAGGAGTTTGAAGGCCAGGGGTTGGAGATCGTCCAGGTCATGTTTCAAGACTGGACCTCGCAGCTCCCGACCAGTTCCTTCTGCGAGGACTGGGTCACGGGAGAATGGGCAGACCGCCAGATCGAACTCGACCTCGCATTCCCCGTCTTGGTCGACCAGACCAACGCGTGGACGGGCGTGTACCTTCAGAATCCACAGGCAGCGACACCGATCAACATGCTCATCGATGCCAACGGGAACATCCGATGGAAGTCCGAGGGACAGAAGGTCGGACTCGATGTCCTTCGAACCCAGATCGGCGCCGTGCTGGCGTCGCCCTACGAGGTGCCGTGATGCGCCGTTTCCTGCCGATGCTCCTCGCGATGACGTTGATCGGCTGCGCAGGATCAGGCGCGCCCGGCTCCTCCAGCCCCGGCGGTTCCGGCGGCATCGACCTGGCGCTCCCCAACCTCCAAGGCGCGATGGTCACTCCCACCGCTGCGGCTGATGATGACGTGTTTGTGCTCGCGTTCTGGGCCACGTGGTGCCAGCCGTGTCAGCAAGAGCTGACCAAGATGAACAAGATGTATCCGGGCATGAGAGATCGTGGCCTGGAGATCTATGCGATCTCCATCGACGGCCCTGATACCGCTGCGCAAGTCGGGCCGTGGGCGGAGCGGGAAGGCTACGAATTCCCGGTCCTCCTCGACCGCGAGACTCAGGTCCTCACGCGCTTCAATCCCCGAGGCGAGATCCCGTACTACGTTGTCCTCGACGCGACGGGCAAGGTCCTCAAGGAGCACCAGGGATACATGACCGGCGACACCGAAGACCTCGCAGCCTTCCTCGAAACCGTGCTCCGCCCAGGCTGATCGGGTGACTCTGCGTTGCGTGCTCGGGGTCGCCATCCTCCTGGCGCCCTCCGTCGCCCGGGGCGCGCCAGACGATGCACGCCAATACAGTGGCCCGATGCAGGTCCGTGGAGCCCCCGAACCTCCGGCCCAGACCGCCCCCGCCAAACCAGGCGCACCGCCTTCCTCGGGTACGTCCCCGTCCCCCCCTGCGCAACCCGTGCCGGACAACGCTCGGCGGTCGGCCAAGAAGAGCTTCAACCCCCGCATCCCCAAGCTCGAGGCCGCGAGCGGAGCCGTCGTGCAGCCCTGGGTCCGCAACACGCTGTACACGGAGTGGTACCGCGAGAACTACAACACCGAGGGTTCTGACGACAACTTCGTCTCCCTCGTGAACCGCCTCAACCTCGGCCAGGACACGAGGATGAAACGAGCCACTCTCGGCACTCAGTTCCGACTGGACTCGCAGAACATCTGGTTCACCGAAGACAGGGGCTGCTCCGAGGCGATGGGCACATGTGTTCCCGTGGAGGGCGACGTCAGACTCGAGCGAGCCACGGTCCGACTCGACACCAAACACGTCAGCGCGTACGGCGGGGACTTCAACGTCAACATGGGGCGCGGGTTGGGCCTGTCCGTCCGGAAGATCGACGAGATCGGGGTCGACGCAACCATCAAAGGTGGCCGAGTCGATGTCCGCACCAAACCCATCCGCGCGACCGCGATCGCGGGCTTCGCCAACCGCCAGAACAGCGACTTCGCCACACGCCAACTGATCTCCGACCCCGGGTACCCCGCCAAGTCCTATACCTTCAGTCAAGACGCCAACGAAGCCGGATGCGACGTCGATGGGGCCATCGACCCCGATACGGGCAACCCGTTGTGGACGGTGTGCTCGGACTTCCTTGCGGGCGGCCGCGTCGAGGTTCCGTTGCCCGGACGCGTCGATGTGGGAGCGAACTACGTCTACCTCGACTTTGGCGACGAGGTGACGGCGGGGGTCATCGACGAGTACCTGCATCAGTTCGGAGGCGACATCGGCCGCGCTCGGATCGGAGGCGTCTGGGACACGTTCGTCGGCGCGAGCGGCCTGATGCGGAACCCGAACCTGGCAGGAACCGAATTCGAATCCCAGGGCTACAACGGGTACAGCCTCTACAGCTCGAACACGTTTTACACGGGCACGACAACCATCCTCGTCGAGGGCAAACATTACCGCGACTACCTGCTGGCGGTCGGCCAGAACGCCCTGCTGCAGTACACCGAGAATCCCACACTCGAGCGGGAAGACCAGCAGGTTCCGGGCAACCTCAACGCGACCGGCGGACGGATGCGCGTCGACCACACGTGGCGCGAACGCGGACTGACGGTGTTTGGAAACACCCTCGCCTATGCCTATGCGCAGAACGAACGACAGGACCAGTTTGGCCTCGAGGACAGCGAAGGGCTGCTCGCAACCCACAACTTTGGTGGCATCATTTTTCGCAAGCCCAAGTCCGACCTCGTCGCCCAGGTCTCCGCCGGCTATCGGTACGAGCGGTGGCTCCGCGAGCCGACCCCGGGCGAAGGAGCACTGCGGCGACGCTTTCCCCATGCCGAGTTCTACGTCACCGTCCCTGTTGCCCGCACAGGCGCCCTGGTTCACGCACTGGCCTTCCGCGGAGAGGGACGCTGGGAAAACCTGGCGACCGTCGGTCAACGCGAGGACTTCTTCCGCGGGTTGTTCACATTCGGCTACAGCATGAGCCCGTGGTTCTCGGTCACCTACCTGCAGGGTTTCGATACCGAGCTTCCAACACCGCCTGGTGAACCTTCGCTGACCGACGAAGAATGTAGCGGGGGCTCAGGCTCCACGTGCCGCCCTCATCTCTGGCCGGGCATGCAGGCACAGATCAACTTCTGGGGCTCCAGTTTCATCCGAATCTTCGCCGGTCGGCAGGTCGGAGGGCGGGTTTGTGTGAACGGCTCATGTCGCACGCTGCCCGACTTCGAAGGCGTGCGAAGCGAGCTCGTGTTCAGCTTCTAGCGCCAGGCACGCGCTGTTTGCGGCCGTTCCCGGCCCCCGGAGTTTTTTGAGCCATCGCCCTGTGGCCCGGCGTCTACTCCCCGATGCACGCCCGCACCCCGCTGTACTCGACGATCCTGGGACTCGGAGTCCTCGCCACGGGGTGTTCATCCCCCTCCGATGAGCAGCTTGGGGGAGGAACCGACACCGGGGGCTCTGCAGCCACGAACCCGAGCGAGACAGAGGGAGCTGGAGGGTCGGCGTCCGCGTCCTCGTCCGCAGGCGAAACGGGGGCAGACAGCTCGGACTCGGCCACCGACCCCGGGGACGGCTCCGTTCCCACCCAGCCGCCCACGATCGAGGACATGGGGCTGCACGAGGTCCGCCTGGGCGACACGTTCGAGTTCACACCCACCATCGACGGCGAGGTCGCGGTCTGCCGAAAGGACCTGGGCGACGACGATGTCGAGGTGGACCCTGAAACCGGCCACATCCGATGGGACACGACGGGTCTCACATTTGGCCGCGGGTTTCACATCCGCATCAAGTGCAGCAACTACGCCGGTTCGGCCTACGCGTCGATGGTCGTGCACGTGGACAACACCGGCAGCAGCCGATTGCGGGTTGCCGGGGAAGACGGCCTCTCGCCAAACCTTCGAGACGCCAGCCTTACGATGGCCAGCGGTGACACGATCGTCTTTCCCGACGGCATCTACCCGATCTCGACGAGCGGCGACGAGAGCTACGAGAACGCCTTCAAGGAAACCACCCCAACCGCCGGAGTCGCGGGGCAGTTCAGTACGGTCATCGCCCGCACACCCGGTGGTGTCGAGGTGACCGGCGAGGCGCACGACGGCATTCCGACCCAGAAGAACGGGTTTCAGCTCGAAGGGCCGCAGTACGTCGCGCTCGTTGGTTTCGTCTCACGAGACGCCCTGCGAGCCTCCTTCATGGCCTCTACCGACTCCCGCATCCTGCTGGACTTCATGGGAACTCAGGGGACCGGGACCGAAGGGCGCCCCTGCTCGAACTTCCAGGAGGCATCCGAGGGCGTTTGCTCGCAAGCCGGACTCCGCGTCAACGGAGGCTCGCCCCTGATCCAGAACAGCTACGACTGGGGTCACAACCGCTACGGGATCATGACGCGCTCCTCCGATGCATCGCTCACCCGGCGTTCCCTCGTCCGCCTGGACGAACACCGCGGAGACCAGCCGTACGGTGGGTTCAGCGACTACTGCGATGCCCAGCATCTCAGTCAGGACAACACGGTGTTCGATTCTCTCGCGGAGACCGCCCCGCACTACAACAACTACGCGGGTCTCTCGGCGTTTCCCGCGACGAACTGCGAGAGCATGCCCGCCACGTTGGCGTCCTCGGGTCTGCTCGCGGTCAACAACGACCTGTCCCTATCCTTGATGGACCAAGGCGCCGGACGAACCCATGTCTGGGACCACATCGTCTCCTACGACTCCGAGGGGACCTGCACCCCGCAGTCCAACCGTTGCGGCGCATGGCTCCTTCAGTCGGACAAGCCGGTCCGGGTCGAGAACTCGTTCTTCGGCCTGGCACGGGGCTTCGGAGGTGGAACCCAGGGCGCGGCATTCCTCGACAACATCGACATGACGAGCAGCGTCGTGCTCTGGGACGTGTCGGGAACAGCCGACCAGGGCGAGGCCCCTCAGTACCTTCCCTCATCCCAGCTCTACTTTCGCGGGCGTTCGGACACGTTCTACGGCGACGACGGGTACGACGAGTTGACCCAGACAAGACGATGGCCCATCCCTGGCGAGGACATCATCGCGCGCAACATGGCGAGCTACCACAACCCAGCGGCGATCACCGTGGGTGGTGGAACGATGGACCTTCGAGGCGATCGCGGTGCAACCGCCGAAGGAGAATCCATGTCGGAGTACTTCTGGGGCTACCTCGATGACCTCATCCCCCCCTTGGTCGTCCGGGTGAAGACCGTGCCGAACGGCCAACGCGTGGCTTGGGAACACCACAGCAGCGAGCGGCGAGATGCGGTCATCGGCTGGAGAGTCTCGTGCATGGACGGAGGTGCGGAACAGGAGCTCGCGTCGGTGCCTGAGTCCCAGCTCGTGTTCGTGGACGACTCCGGATGCTCCAGCTTCGCCGTTCGGGCGGAGTACGAAGCAGGCCTCAGCGGCATCGCGTACGTGGAGCATGCGCCCTAGCGCTCCCCCCCCGCCGGAGTCCAAGAAAAACGAGCCATGTGCACTCCGCCGCACGTCTTGTCCTCGCATGAGCTTGTCACGGTCTGTCTTCGTCCTTCTTCTTCCCTCGGTCGCGCTCCTCGCATGCGCCGACGATGCAGAGACCCCCTCCGGGAACACCGAGACTGCGGCCGCATCGACAGGTGGGTTCGACAGCTCGTCCGGCGACCCTACGGAGGGCTCGTCCGCAGGCGCCACGGCCACGGGGGCCACCAGCGCCACGAGTCAGGACCCTTCCACTTCCGGGACCAGCACGGACGCCCCGACAACCGCCTCCAGTTCCGTCGAGACCGGCTCTTCCTCCGGAGATGAAACGACTGGGTCCGGCGAGGCAACGTCGGGGTCCAACACCCCGGTCAACGTCTCCGAGTATGAAGAAGCCGGGCCCACCACCTCCCTCCCCGCGCCCGGAGACGATGCGTCTGGCGTCACCTGGAACTACGACACCGACCGCGTGTGGGTCGTGCAGAACGGCGCCGCACGATTCTTCGAGTACCCCGCGGACGACTTCTCCGCCCCGATTCGCTCAATCAGCCTCGGTGGGATCAACGGGAACGACACAGAAGGCCTCACCTACCTCGGCGGCGGCGAGGTTGCGGTCGCCTTTGAGGGGGGCTACGGCGTCTACATCGCCGACGTCCCCGATGGCGATGAAAGCGTCTCCGTCGCGGTCAAACAAACGCTGACACTCGCGCCACCACCGCCGGTCGGCAACAACGGACTCGAAGGGATCACCTACGACCCCGCAGCGGAGGTGTTCTACGCTGTGGGCGAGGGACAGGACCCCAACGCCCCTCGCAGGTTCTTCCGCTTCGCGCGGCCGGACGTGACAGACGAAGACCTCGACTGGAACGACGCCGCTCTCACCGTTGAGGAGCCGTTCATCGCGGACGAAGCCTTGCCCGGCTCCGGCAGTTCTCTGGACCTCGCGGGCATCGCATTCGACGCACGCGACGGCAACGTGTTGATCATCTCGCACACCGGGACGCGCGTGATTCAGCTCGACCCCTCCGGCGATGGAACCATTCTCGGCGAACTGATGCTCTCGCCCAACCAGTGGGAGGGCGTCGCACTGGTCGGGCCGAATCACGACCTCGTCCTCATCGCCGAGAGCAACGAGGTTCAGCGATTTACGCTCTCACGATAGGACCGAAGCCGGGGGGCCGTCCCCTACGGGTCGTCCCCAATTCGATGCTGGCCCTTGAGCGGCATCGACTGCACCACGATCTCTGCGATGCGCTCGAGCGGGGTCTCCCGCTTGTTGATCCGGTGACGGACACCAAGCTTTCCCAGAACTCCGAGCCACCGCCCCTTCGCGAGGATGTTGGACATGAAGATGACCTCGGTCGCCATACCTTCCGAGCGGAGGATCGAAATCCACTCGATTCCATTGCCGTCGGGCAACACCCCGTCCACCACCAGAAGGGCCGGCTCGTAGAGACGAGCCAGCGCATCCGCCTCGCGCAACGTGCCTGCATCGAGCACCTCGAGACCGTGCACCTCCAGCAGTGCCCGTAGCCCGCGACGCAGGTCCGCGTCATCGTCGACAACCAGGACGGAGATGGTCATGCCTCACTGTGCCGGAACCGAGAACTTCGGAACAGCGCGAGTGTTGCGTCAAACCCAGACGACGGAAATCCTGTGCTTGGCGGGGTCGTTCCGGACGATCCTGCGAACTGAAATACACCAACGTCACCCGGAGGTCTGTTGGGCCCAGGACGCACCAGGCACGCCGGTCCTCGGAACCTCCGCGCCGTGGCGTACCCGACCTCGACGACGGTGAGTTCTGACGGTCATCCCCCTCGCGTCGGCCGTCGGACCTCCTGCCTTCGCAGGACACCGGCCCCCGAACATCCGACTCATGCCGAGACAACATCGGCAGGCCCCGTCCCAATCTGCCCCAAAGGGACAAGGATAGAGCGGCTGAGTTTGGTAACCGAGCGTGTCGTGCGTAGACTACGACGGTCTAGAGCTTGCAGGACTCTGGACGACCACGGTACTCGCGCATGAACGTCCTTCGAACGCTGCTCCCAACTACGCTTTGCACCCTCGCCTCCGCGGCACTCCTTCCCGGGACCGCTCGAGCCGCCCCTTCAGCGGAGGGAAAGGTTGAATTCTCTGCAAAGGGGGGCAAGGCGTTGGGGAAGGCTGAGAAAAAGAAGAAGGCGTCCGAAGAGGTCGAGGCGGAGCGCGAAAAGCCGTGGATGCAACGGTGGGCCCCTGAGAACAACGAGCTCGACCTCGGGCTGTACGGAGGATTGTTCTTTCGGGCGGACAACCACGGCCTGTTCGACCAGGGAGTCGACACGCAACCGTTCGTAAACAAGACCAACGCCGACATCGGCGGTCGTGCGACGTACTTCCCGATCCGGTTCGTCGGTATTGGCCTCGAAGGCGGCGCCATGCCCACCCGAGCCCCGCAACGCGACACCAACGGCGCGTTCTGGACATTCCGCGGTCATATCGTCGGGCAGCTGCCCTACCGCATCACCCCCACCCTCGTCCTCGGCGGCGGCCTGCTCGGCATCCGTTCAAGTGACCCGCTTCTGCAAGCCGCGGAGGGCGTTTTCCACTGGGGACCCGGGGTCAAGGCCCACATCAACAAGTGGATCGCGCTCCGACTCGATGGCCGACACATCGTCGAGGGCGGAGGCAACGACGGCGAGCGGGCCCACCACGGCGAGCTCTTGCTCGGCCTCGATGTCACGCTCCGGTTCAAACGCATTCGCAACGGCAAGGGAGGCGGCCGACGCAGTGATTCCGACGACGACGGCGTTCCCGACTTCTACGACGTGTGCCCGGACGAGGCTGGAGACGGCAACGACGGATGCCCCACCAAGGAGAAGGACTCCGACGCCGACGGAATTCCGGACAGCCGCGACCGCTGTCCCACGCAGTGGAGCGACAACCCCGGCGGCTGTCCCATCCCCGACGACGACGGCGATGGCATCATGAACCGAGACGACTCCTGCCCGGACGAGGCCGAGAACTACAACAAGTTCAAGGACAAGGACGGCTGCCCCGACGAACGGCCCGCCGAGATCGAGGAGTTCAACGGCGTCATCAAGGGTATCAACTTCGCCTCGGGCAAGGCCACCATCCGGCGCGACAGCTACAAGGTGCTCAAGCGCGCGATTCGGGTCCTCAACAAGTACCCCGAGATTCGTATCGAGGTTTCGGGGCACACCGACTCCGTGGGATCGCGGACCTCCAACGTGGACCTCTCGGAGCGCCGGGCCGACGCTGTGAAGCAGTACTTCGTGGATGCGGGGATCGACTCATCTCGCATCGAGACCAAGGGCTTGGGGCCAGACGAGCCGATCGCCGACAACGACACGAAGTCCGGGCGGGCAGAGAACCGCCGGATCGAGTTCAAGCTGCAGGACGAGTAGCCTGCGGACCCCGACCGGGGGCGCAGCATCGTCGGCCCCGGAGCGTACTCGCACGGGGCCGATCTGTTTGGGAGGCGGGCCTCAGGGGCGTCCGAGCGCGGTCCAAAGACGCTCGATGATCGCCCTTGCCGCATCCGGCTCAAACCCGGCCTGACACAGCGCCTCGAGTTCGGCCGAGAGCTCCCCAACCTCGACGAACCCGTATGACCCCGCGGTCCCAGCGAGTTGATGGGCGAGCGCCTCGGTCTGACGCACGCCGAGATCGTCTCGAGAACACGCAGCCTCGACCGCATCCTCGAGCACGCGCACCCGCTCACGCAGCCTCGTTGCGAAGCCGTTGCGAAGCGCGGCGAGCTTGTCTCGCGCGGCGGCCTTGGATGCGTCCGAACTCATGGTGTCTCCACCAGCGCGCGAATCTGCTCGGGCAGTGTGAGCGGGTCGAAGGGCTTCGCGATGACTCCGGCCGCACCGAGGTCCGTGTATCCGCGCAGCTCGTGTGACTGCGCCTTCGCGGTCATGAAGACAACGGGGATCGCACTGCACTGCGGATCCTCCCGGAGCTTCGCGAACGTGCCCGGGCCATCGAGCCTCGGCATCATGATGTCCAGCAGGATCAGGTCCGGCATCTCCGCCCGAGCCGCCTCCACCGCCGCGAAGCCATCGTTCACACACACGACATCCCACCCGCCCACATCGCGGAGAGAGATCTCGCCAATCGCCCGAATATCGGGATCATCGTCGCACAGCACCACCTTGCGAATCGCCACCACTCCGCCTCCACCCTTCGAGATTTGCATGCGTCGGGCCAACCACTCACCACAAAAGGTCGGCCAGTTCCGACGAAAGCAGGACACCGTGCCCGGGGCTCGGTGCCCCGACGGGGCCATGTCCCGCTTCCGCCGCGTTGCTCACGTGAGGCCCTGCGCCTTGTAGCGCTCGAGCCGTCGATAAAGCGTCTTCCGATCGAGACCGAGGATCTTCGAGGCGGCGGTCTTGCTGCCGCCGACGGCTTCGAGCACTCGCATGATGTAGCGGCGTTCGACCTCCTCGATCGGCACGAGTTCGGACGGGTCGTCCGATGCCACCACAACATGCGACCGTTTGAAGGTTCGGATGCGCTCGGGGAGGTCCTCGAGGGACAGCTCTGCAAACCGCGTCAATGCGACCGCGCGCTCGATGCAGTTGCGAAGCTCCCGGACGTTGCCTGGCCACTCGTAGTCGCACAGACGCTGCGCGGCAACCGGGTCGATTCCGTTGACCTCCTTGGCCTCCTGCGCGGAGAACCGACGCAGGAAGTGTTGCGCCAGCAGCAGTACGTCCGTGCCACGAGCGCGTAGCGGGGGAAGCTGGGCGTGGATGACATTGATCCGGAAGTAGAGGTCTTCCCTGAAACGCCCCTGCTCGGCCCAAGCCTCGAGGTCACGGTTCGTCGCCGCGACGATGCGGACATCAATCTCCATCTCCTTGTTGGAGCCGACGGGTCGAACCCGCCGCTCCTCGAGCGCCCGCAGAAGCTTGGCTTGCATCGGCCCGGGGATCTCTCCGATCTCGTCGAGAAACAACGTTCCACCGTTGGCCTGGGCAAAGAGACCCACGCGATCGTTCCGTGCGTCGGTGAACGAGCCTCGCGCGTGGCCGAACAACTCGCTCTCGATGAGCTGCTCGGGGACGGCCGAGCAGTTGAGGGCGACGAACGGTCCGTCCCGGCGGTTGCTGTGATCATGCAACGCACGCGCAGCCAGCTCTTTGCCCGTCCCGCTCTCGCCGGTGATCAACACCGACGCCTCCGACGGCGCGGCCCGACCCAACAGGTCGTAGATCCGCTGCATCGGAGCGCTCGTTCCGGTGAGGCTGCCGAAGCCGCCCGTGGGATGCACGACGTCCCGCAAGCGGCGGGCCTCCTCGTGAATCCATCGCTCCTTGACGACACGTCCGAGCCGGAGGGCGACCGCGTCGACGTCGAGCGGCTTGAGAATGTAGTCGTAGGCCCCAGCCCTCATCGCCTCGACCGCGCTCTTGATCGACGCGAACGCCGTCATGATCACGACAGCGGAGGTGGTTTCTGCCACCACCCGTGAACAGAGTTCCAGGCCGCTCATACCGGGGAGATTCAAGTCCACCAGGACCACATCGAAGCGCTCGGACTCGAGCTGCTTGAGTGACGCCTCGGCGGATCCCGCTTTCTCGACCGAGAACCCGTGCGCGGTTAAGCCCGCGCTGAGGAGTTCTCGAAGGTCTTGATCATCCTCAACGACGAGGAGGCGGCCGTTGTCTTTCGCGTCGGGCACGCCTCCCTCTATAGCATTGTTCGTTCCAAGCCAGCGGTCGCCAAACCTGCGTGAAAACGCGGTCTGAGCGGGCGTGCGGGGGAGGCGAGGCGCCGCGCTGGGGCAGCGTGCCCCGAGGGCCGACCGGTCCGAACACCCCCACAACTCCGAATTTCGCAAGAGTTGGCAACGTTGGCCCCGGTCCTGCAATGGTCAGTCACAGCTACCGGAAGGACGCGCATGAACGCCCTCGCTCTACTGACCTTCTCCGCCATCAATCTCGGAACCGCAGGCTACACGCTTGCTCAGCCCCCCGAAGGCACCGTCACCAAAGACCCCGCCACGACCGGCAACACAGAAGTCGCCGGGCAGGGAACGTTCGCCGCGTCAGCGACCCCCGACGACGAGAAAGCCGACGACGCGACCGAGTTGAACGCCTCCCTGGGGGGTTTCATGTCGACAGGCAACGCGGTCGCAACCTCCGCGACCGCCCTCATCAACTTCCGTCTCCGCCGTGGCGCTCACCAGTTCCGCACCGACGCCGCAGGAAACTACGGGCGGGCATCGGTTCCGACGGAGCTCGACAGCGATCCCGAGGCTGAGGTCACAGTTCGCAACCTACAGGGGATGGTCCGCTACGACTGGTTCTTCGCGAAGCGATGGTCGATGTTCCTGCAGACGACAGCGCGCACCGACTCCTTCCAGGGGCTCGCCTACCGAATGAACGTGGACCCCGGTTTCTCGTTCTACGCCCTCACCGACCCGAAGCAGCGGCTTTGGTTCGAAGCAGGATACGACTTCCAGTACGACATCAGAACGTACGACGGTCGGGCAACTCGCGACGACGCCGGCGAGGTCATCTCACTGGAGGCGAAGACGTTTACCAACCACGCCGCACGCCTGTTCGGCGGCTACACCAACAACCTCAACGAATACGTCACGTTCGATACCGGGATCGAGTACCTACAGTCGGTCGTCGACGCGCCGGTCTTCCGGATCAACTGGGCCACGGCCCTCACGGCGAACCTCAACAACCGGGTCAGCCTTTCAACCACCTTCACGCTCCGGTACGAGAACGACCCCCTCCCAGAGGTCGAGCAGCTCGACACGATCACCTCTGTCCTGCTCGGCGTTCGCTTCATCTAGGCCGCTCCGCTCGGCCCCTCGATGGTATCCATGGGCATGGCTCCCGATGCGCGGCGCTACGCCCAGGCCATCGTCGACGCGCTGGAACTTCCCAGCGCGCTCGTCGGCCCCTCCGGTGAGCTCTGGGTTGCGAATGCAGCTTGGCTCGCCGACGACGGCCCGCCCTTGGCCGGCAAGGCTCGAGGAGACGTCGGTGACGCCTACCGGGCGAGCCTCGACGACCTCGAGCCAACGCTTCGCCACGCGGGTGCGCAGCTGGGCCGAGCCATCGATGCCGCGCTCGATGGCAGCGCCCCTCATCCTCGGACCCTGACGTACCGGGTCCGGACCTCCGAGCACAAGATTCGATGGTGGCGAACCGAGGTTCGTCCCGCCGACATCGAGCCTCGCTGTCTGGTCCTCTCGCATCGCGACGTCACATCGCAGAGAAAGACGGAGGAAGAACTCCGCCGCTCGCAGGCCCGCCTGCGCACGATCGTGACCGGAGCACCCATCGTGTTGTTCGCGCTCAACGATGAAGGACAGTTCACCCTGATCGAGGGCATGGGCGCGGTTGGGGCGGCCTTCGCCTCCCCCGAGCTTGTGGGCGAGAGCGTGTTCGAGGCTTACGCGCAGATGCCCGACCTGCTGGAGATCGTGCGCGAGGCACTCTCGGGCCGCGTTGCGGTCAGCACGATCGAGGTTGGTTCGCTCGCCTATGAGGTTCGGTGCTCCCCCTACTCTTCTCGGGACGGAGCGCGAGACGGCGTGGTCGGTGTCGCGACCGACGTGACCGAGCGGCTCAAGGCACAACGCATGAAGGACGAGTTCGTCTCGATCGTGTCGCACGAGCTTCGCACGCCTCTCACCTCGATCCGGGGCTCATTGGGCCTGCTCGAAGGCGGTGTCGCAGGAGAACTCCCCCAAAAGGCGCGAGACCTGACCCGGATCGCGCGGACAAACACCGACCGTCTGATCCGCCTGATCAACGACATCCTCGACCTCGAGAAGATGGAGTCGGGACGGCTGGGGCTCAAACGCAAGACCGTCTCCATGGGCGAGGTTGCCCACGATGTCGCTCGCGAGATCGGTGCACTCGCGACCCAAGCGGGCGTCACGCTGGACGTGCAGTCCACCGCGCCCGACGCCGTCCACATCGACCGCGACCGCATCCACCAGGTGATCACAAATCTGGTTTCCAACGCGATCAAGTTCTCCCCGGAGTCCAGCGTCGTCACGATCGACATCGAGCCAACCAACGGCAGCCGGGTCCGCGTCCGCGTCCGCGACCAAGGCCCAGGTATCGCCGCCCGCGATCTTCCCCGCCTGTTCAAGAAGTTCAGCCAACTCGATTCCAGCACCCGCCGCACCAAGATGGGCTCGGGCCTGGGGTTGGTCATCTCCAAGTCGATCGTCGACGCCCACGGCGGGCGGATCTGGGTGGAGAGCGAGGTCGGGCACGGCTCGACGTTCTCGTTCGAGGTTCCCAGACCGGTCTCCGAGACGCGAGCGCGGCCCGTGGTGCGGCCGCAGTCGACCCCTTCAGGCCAACGACGAGAGACCATGGCCATGGACTCTGGCCTGTTCTCGCAGGACACACTCGCGAGCCCGACAGAGCGCATGGCGGCACTGCGCCCCCTCCTGGCCGGAGATGGCTCGATGCCTTCCCAGACCGCGCTCGACGACGCGCACGCCAACCTCAACATCTTGGCGGCGATGCTCACAGGGGAATCCGCGCGTGGTGTGGCACTCAAACTCCGCTCGGACGTCGAGGACGCGCTGCGGACGGTCGCCGCCAGCGGGATCGTGGACTGGCCGGGCCTTCAACTTCGGTTCGGTGAGCTGGAGCAGGCCCTTTCGAGGATTCCATGAGCGATCGCTCCGTCCGCTTCCCCCTGCGGATCAAGCTCGCGGTCTTCGCAGCCCTCCTGCTCATCGTCCACATCGTCGGCGTTGGTTGGGCGGCGATCGAGCTCACCCGTGCGACGGTCGAGACCTCATATCGAGAGCTCCAGATCGCGGTGCTCGAGGTTGTCGCGGAGGCGATCGAACACGAGTTATCCCAAGCCCAGGATGGCCTCGACGCGATCGGCCGGACGCTCACCAACGACACCCTCTCCGAGGATGCGCGCATCTCGATGTCGACGGTGCTCGTCGAGAGCAACGAGGTCCTCGACAACGCGATCATCTACGACGCAAAAGGAGAGGTCATTACCCCCATCGTCGAGGGCCGCCTTGAGAACTTCCAGACGCCTCCAACGCTCGCCGCCGAGCTCCGGGAGGTGGCAACGATCGAGGGCGTCGCGACCGGACTCGCAACGGTCACCGCTCACGGTCCGCGGCTGCCCATCGTGGTTCCGTTGCGCGCCGAAGACACGGTCACCGGATATGCGGTCAGCCTGGTCTCCACGGCCGAGATCCAGCGACGGGTCGAGTCCCAGGCAGACGCCCACTTCACGGACCTGACCAACGCTCTATACGTCGTCGACGAGGAGCAGCGCTACCTCGCACACCCGAACCGCGAGCTCGCAGACACCTTGGCCAGCGGAGCGGATGAAGGCGCGTTGCGAGGGATCGAGCTGGGCGAGAAACGCAGATTCTCCCAATCCGCGGAGTACACGGGCTCGGATGGGAGCCAATGGGTCGGAACCGTCGTCGGTCTGAGAGCGCGCCGCTGGGCTCTGGTCGCACAGGTCCCTCGCGACGTCGCGTATGCCCCGGTCACTCGCGTCCAGCGCATCGTCACCGGGGCCGTGATTGCCGCGCTCGTCATCGCCATGATCGCCAGCGTGGTCTTGTCCCGGCAGGTCACCAGCCCGATCGAGCAACTGAGCACGTTCGCGGATTCACTGGCGCGGCGAAACTTCACAGAGACCGTCGAGATCAAGACCTCTGACGAGCTGGCCGTCTTGGGGCGCGCCATGAGTCAGGCCGCGAACGACCTGCAAGCCTCCGAGGTCCGGATCCGCGAAGAGGAAGCAATTCGTGCCGACTTGGGCCGCTACCTTCCGGCCGAACTGGTCGACAAAGTGGTCAAGCGCGAGCAGGACATGGGCCTTGGCGGGGCCCGCCGTGAAATTACAGTGTTGTTCGCAGACGTCGTGGCATTCACGCCGCTGACTCAGGAGCTCGAACCCGAGGCCACGGTTCAGATCCTCAACGAGCTGTTCACGATCCTGACCGACATCGTGTTTCGTCACGATGGTACGGTCGACAAGTTCATCGGCGACTGCGTCATGGCGATCTGGGGCGCTCCCAGCGACGAGCCGGACCACGCCGCACGGGCCTTGGAAGCCGCGGAAGAGATCGTTTCATGGCTGGAGATCGGGAACGCGAACTGGAAGAAGAAGTACGGCGTGACGATCCAGATCGCCGTGGGGATCAACTCCGGGGAAGCGGTCGTGGGGAACATCGGCTCGAAGACTCGGATGGAGTACACGGCGATCGGCGACGCCGTGAACGTGGCAGCCCGTCTGGAGGCGATCGCTCGACCTCAGCAGATCTTGATCACGGAGCAGACGAAGGAAGCGGCGGGCGACGGGTTCTCGTTCACCGAGCTGGGCGAGCGGACGCTGGCGGGGCACGAGACTCCGACCCGCCTGTTCGAGCTGAACCTGTGAAGTCCGGAAAGACGATCATCGCGAAAGCACCCGTGCCTGCGGCCGGTCGGTCGCCACAAACACAGCGGCCTCAAGCGCCTCCCCAACGCGTCGAAGTCACCGAGGCCTTTCGCGGACTCGAAGACCCCTCGACAACTCGCGACGCGCAGCACGAGCAGTTCACCGACGCGAACGAGGGAGACGAGCTCATTCCTCGGGGCACGATCGTGGACGGTAAGTTCGAGATTGCGGAGCTCATCGGCCAAGGCGGGATGGGCTCGGTGTACCGAGCGACCCAGCTCAACCTCGGTCGTGAAGTCGCGCTCAAACTGCTCGCGCCGCACCTCGCGGTCAACGATCTGGGGCGTCGTCGCTTCGAGCGAGAAGCCCGGGTTGCGGCCACGCTCACCCATCCGGTCGCGGTTCGCATCTTCGATGTCGGAGCTTCCGAGTCCCATGTCTACATCGCGATGGAGTTGCTCGAGGGCGCGCCGCTTCGCGATTTCATGCACGACGGAACTCCACTCCCGCTGGACCGGCTCCTCGAAATAGCGACCCCGCTCGTGGACGTTCTCGCGGCCGCGCACACGATCCCGCTCGTTCACCGCGACCTCAAGCCCGAGAACATCTTCCTCGAGCAGGACGGCGAACGAGAAGCCATCCGTGTGCTCGACTTTGGACTGGCCTTCGTCGAAGGCGGCGAGGACATGGGACGCCTCACCAAGGAGGGACTCGTCGTGGGAACGCCCGCGTACCTCTCGCCGGAGCAGGCCCAAGGCAAGGTCGTCGGTCCCCCAGGGGACGTCTACTCGTTCGGATGCATGCTGTACGAGATGGCCACCGGGTGGCCACCGTTCCTCGGCAGCTGGATGAACGTGCTCACCCAGCATCTGTACGTGGCGCCCGTTTCCCTCCGAGAGCGGGCTCCGGATGCGGGCATCCCCAGCGACTTCGAAGCACTCGTCCTACACATGCTCGCCAAGCAGCCGTTCGAGAGACCAAGCATCGAGCGGGTCGGCGAAGAGCTGCAGCGTGTTTCGGGCACCCTCTCCGGCGCCCGGCACCGCAGCCGTAGCGACCGGATGCTCGGCGAGCGCACCGACCGCATGATCTCGGTGCCAGCCGCCATGGCCCTCGCCCCCGACGCCTCGCTCCCCAGCGGCGTCGAGATCATCGATGCAGGATTCGTAGGGGAGCTGACCGAAGAAATCGTCATGGCCCTCGCGAGCAACGGGATCCGAGTGATCCCCGTTGAGCCCCCCGTTGAGCCCCCCGTTGAGCCCCCCGTTGAGCCCCCCGTTGAGCCCCCCGTTGAGCCCCATGGTGGAGATACGCCCCAGTGCAGTGTCGTCATCGTCTCAGGCGGCGGTGATGGGGCCCTGGCGCGAACCGTCCAAGACGGTCACACAGTGGTCGCCATCGCGGACACATCAGAAGTGGAACGGATCTCGCACCTGCTGCGGCTCGGGGTCGCGGATGTCGTCCCGATCCCCGTACGTATCGAAGAACTCACGCGCAAGGTTCGACGCGTCCACGCCAGACGCCAACGCAAGCGCAAGACCTGACCCATGCTCTCCCTCATCGCCTCCGCCGTCTCTCTCCTCGCGATCTACGCCCCTGACTCCGACGTCGAGCTGTACGACTACACCGTCAAGGAAGGCGACTCGTGCGCCAAGATCGCGAAGCGTGAGTTCGGAAGCCGCAAGGCCTACGACCGCATTCACAAGCACAACCCGGACATGGGCCCGACGCCACACAAGCTGGTGGCCGGAGAGGTGCTCAAGCTCCCCCGCGAGACCGTCAAGCCCGCCGCCCAGGTCACGGCATCAGAACGTCAGGTGGAAGCGCGCTCGCCCTCGGACACCGGATGGAAGACCGCAGGCCAAGGCTTCGATCTGTTCCGGGGCTGGCGTGTCTCCACGCTCGAAAAAGCGTTCGCCGAGGTCACCTTCCGGGACACGTCGCGCATCTACATGCGCGAGAACACCCTCGTCATCATCTACGGGGGAACCGACGGGGCCGCACGCCGAACCAGCACCACCGCGAAGCTGGACAAGGGCGCGTTGCGTAGCCGGCTAGGAGAACTCTCAGGAGGGAAGACTCTCGCGGTCGAGACCCCATCGGCCAACACCGAGCTCACCGGAGGCTCGGCCCTGATCACGGTCGACACGGAGGGCACGTCTCGGGTCGCCAACCACGGAGGCGGCAAGGCAAAGGTCAGCTCGGGCAAGCGAGGGAAGCCGACGAATGTCCCCGAACTCATGGGGTCCAAGGTCAAGAAAGGCAAAGCCCCCACCCCACCCAAACCCCTCCCCGACACCCCAAGTTGGGCATCGGACAACGCGGGCACCTTCCTCATCCCCGATGGTGCGTCAGGGACGATCGCCGGTGGCTGGAAGTCCGTCCCCAAAGCGGAGACCTACCGCGTCGAAGTCGGCCGGATGGCGCAAGGAGGGTTCATCATGACCTCCGTCCAAGTTCCCAAGAGCGCCACCGCGTTTGAGGTCCATGGCCTTCCCACGGGCGAGTACTTCGCCACGGTCGCCGCCGTCGACGACGACAAGTTCGAGAGTCCGCCTTCGCGCTTGTACAAGACCAAGGTCATCTCCACACCCCTGGTCGCTCCCACGGGGGACGCGGTCCCGGTGCCAATGCCCGATGCCGGTCAACCCATGGCGCCGGTTCGTGTGCTCCCAGGCGCTCGATTCGACGCTCCTGAAGGGCTCACGTGTGGCCTCGGCACGCAGGACCTCACGACGACCGTGACCGCCTCCGGGGCTGGCGTACAGCAGGTGCGTTGCCAGGACGCGGAAGGAAAGCCTGTGGGAGGCTTCGCGGTCGACGTCATCGAGATCAAGGTCGCGCAGGCCGACGGCGAGGGCTCCGGCTCGTTCACCGTACGGCGAGGCTCGTCGACAACTCTCGACCTGGCGCTCTCCTCCGCCGACCAGCTTCCGGCAGAGCTGGCGGTCGAGGCCCCGGCGGGCTTCGACGTGAGCCAGATGCGAAAGACCGACGACGGAAGCTGGGTTGTCGACGTTTCCACAGACAACTCCGCCCTCTCCCCTGCGACATTCGGGATCATCATCGCGGGCACAGACGTCACGCTGGCCGAGTTTCCGGTCACCATCCTCGAACCCGGCGAGCCGGAGCCCGACGTGCCGGAGCCCGAGAAGAAGCGGGATACCCACATGTTCGAAGCCGGCGTCTACGGCGGCTTCATCTCGATGTCGACGAACCACGAGTTGGTGACCACCGACAGCCCCTTGGCCAACGACCGGAGGATCGCGCGGGTCTCTCCCGACGTCGGTCTTCGGCTTGGCTACTACCCCGTGCGGCAGTTCGGTATCGAGTTCGAGGGGGGGCTCGCACCCACCCGCCTACGCGAGGGCAGCGACGTTTTGCTGTTCGAGGGCCGCGCATCTCTCATCGCGCAGATGCCCAGCCGCGTCACGCCCTACGTCTTGCTCGGCGGTGGCGTCACCGGACTCACTTCGGACCCCAGCGTCCTCGGCGACGATACGGACGCAAGCTTCCACTGGGGAGGCGGCGTCAAGTTCTTCGCGACCAGGAACCTTGCGGTTCGCGCCGGGCTACGTGACGTCGTGCTCAAGCGGAGCGACGACGCGGGGGCGTCACACTCTCCCCAGTTCTTGCTGGGCATCAGCGGCGTGTTCCGCCGGAGCTCCGCCAAGGCGCGGTAGAGGTCGTGTAGCAGGCGGTCGACCGGCTATCATGCCCAGGTCATGACGCTGCGGCGACAGACCTGGCTGATGCTGGCGCTCGTCGCCCTCTCCACGCCGATGGCCCTGGTCGCGGAGACGTACCTGCGCCAGCTGATGTTTCCGCCCGAGTTCGACGAGGTGCGGGCGTACCTTCGGCCGTCGCTGGAGCTGCCGGTTTGGAGCCTGTTGAGCTTGGTCGCGCTCACCACCTGGTTCGGCGTTCGTGCTCAAGCCCGCCGGATCGAGAGACGCATGGCGGCGCGACCGCCCGAAGAACAGACCCAACGCTTCCGAGACAAGGACACCTTCGACTCCCTGGTGCTGTTCACGTCGCTGCCGCAGATCCCGGCCATCCTCGCGACGTTCTGCTTCATGTTCGGAGCGTCGCTCGTTCCGGTACTGGCGAACATGGCCGCCTCCACCGCCGGCGTCCTTGTCGTGGGACTCAGCGGCCTACGGCAGGCACAGCGCACCAACACCGAACCGCCTTCGTCTTGAGCCCGCCGCGCGCCTACTCTCGAGCCGCGTAGGCACGGACAACCTGGTACGCCAGGTCTTCGCTGCTGTTCCCCGTCGCGACATCCATCATCCAACGGTCGACGAACGCCTGTCGCTCGGCTGGTGAGGCACTCGTCTCCTCCAACGCCACCACGCCAGCGATCGTCCGAAGTTCCAACGGCAGAGGAAACCCCTCAGACTCCAAGGATCGTTGGACCAAGGGCAGCAGCGATTCACCGTCCCGTCTCGACAAATCGGTCAACAGCGCGACCGCATCCCGAACCTGAGGGGGCACATCGTCCCGCAACATGAGCGTGCGGACGTGCTGCCAAAACGGCGTCTCGTGAATCGGAAGATGGGAGGCCACCTGCGCGTAGATTTCGTACGTGGCGTACATCCAGCGCGACCAGGGCTCGGGGTCACTGTCGATAAACCGCGTCATCGACTGCCAGTGGTCCATCGCAGCCGCGGACATGGTCGCCGGAACAGGGGCTCCGGGGTCCACGTAGCGCCGCATCAACAGGACCGCCTGCTCGGACTCGTACAGGATGTGAGGCTTTCGAAGGTCCCCGATCCCCGAGAGCGGGTAGGGTCGGCGCTCCACCGAAGCCAGTGTCTCCGTCAACGGGGCGGGCGAAAAACGGAGTTTGTGCAAGAACTCGGCCGACGAGCGAAGGAACCGCTCGCGCTCGGCTCCGGTATCGAGGATGGGGTGACTGTCGCGGTTGGGCTGGCGGTCCCGAAGGAAGGGGTGCAAGAGCTGTCGGTTGGCGACGATGAGCCCGTCGATCTGAGCGATGTCGTGAATCCCAAGCAGCGAGAAGCTCTCGTGCGCTCCAGGCCAAGAGAGGGGCTCGTTCGAAAGCGGGCCGATACGTCCTTTGGGGGACGAGAGAATCACCCAGTCGCGCGAGCCGATCCGCACGATCAGATAGTCCTCGAACTCCTGATCCAGCGCGGCGAGAACACTGATGAGCAGGTCGTCGGAGAGTTCGTACCCCTGAAGCCACTGCGCAAGCACGCCATCCTCGGCGAGGTAGCGTTTGGTCTCTTGGTAGAACTCGACCGTGAACAAGCTCGAGACCCCGCTTACCCAGGGGTTTGTGGGCTCGGAGACGATGAAGTCGTACTTGATGCCAGAACTGGCGAAGAAGGCCTTCGCGTCGTCGAAGTGGATGTGGCTGCGCTCGTCGTCGTATGCCCGCCAGTTCACCGCCCGGAAGAACTTGGACCCCTCGACCATCTCCGGCTCAATCTCAACGGTGTCGAGCCGCTCTAGGGTGGGCGAGCCAAGCACGGTGTGGCACGTGACACCCGAGCCGAATCCGATCAGCGCAGCGTTCTTGGCATCGGGGCGGACCATGAGCGGGACCAGCCCGACCAAGAACTGGTTCGGTTCATCGCCGGCGATGTCGGGGCCATCGAGCGGATCGCGGTCCTGTGGCCAACGGTTGAGGATGACCGAGGCGTCCGGTTTTCCGTTGGTGTAGATGATCCGGTACCCGGGATAGTGGATGTTCTCGACCACGGCGACGGTCGCGGTACGGCCATCCACGTAGCTGAGCACCTCGAACGAGTCGGGCAGCGATGTGCGGCTCTTCCGAAACACCGTCGAGGTCAGCACCATCGGATCAAGCTTGATGAGGAGCCCAGACACGGTCACCAACACGGCGCCGATGGTGGCGGTTCGTAGGAGCTTGGGCGTGAGCGCGTTGGCCCTCCCCTGGCGAATCTCTCCCCGGATTAGGGCGATCCCCAGGAGCATGTCCGCAAGGGCTCCGATGACGATCAACCCCTGCAGGCGAAGCAACGGCATGAGCACCAACCCGCCCAGCGTCGCGCCGGTGATCGCCCCGAGCGTGTTCACCCCGTAGACCCGACCCACAACCGCCTCCGACTGTCCGCGGCCCAGCATCAAGTGGGTGAGCAGTGGAAGTGTCATGCCTGCGCAGAACGTGGCCGGGAGCATGATCAGCAAGCACAGCAGGTAACGCAGGACGTTGAACTGGTACCACAGGGACACCGTGCGCTCGGCGGGGCTCAGCAACCACGCCATCGCCTCCACCGCGACTTCGTACGCGGGCAACGTCGCGACGGCACACACGCCCATGATGATCTGAACGATCGCCAGCGTGAGCTCCGGCCGCTTGAACTTGTCCATCCGCTTGCGTACCCAGAACCCGCCGAGCGCAAGACCGAAGACAAACGCGGACAGCATCACCTCGAACGAGTGCGTCGCGCTTCCGAGGACCATCGACAACAGACGAATCCATCCGACCTCGTAGAGAAACGAGGAGAGCCCGGTCCCGAACGCCACTGCCAGGTACAGCAACACCATGTGCCCGCCGTTCCCGCCCGGCTCCGAATTCTCGGCGATCGGCTCGGCGACCTCCCGATCGCGCACGGCAACCACCATGATCACGAGGTTCACGGCAGCGCCGACCATCAACGCGCCGGGCAACCCCAGCCACGGCACGAGCGCGAACCCGCTGAGCAGCGCTCCGAACGCAGCACCAAGCGAGTTGGAGAAATACAGCACCGCCAACACCTCGCCCGACCGCCGTTTCTCCCGCCGTAGAATTCCCACGGACATCAGCGGGAACGTCATCCCTAGCAGAAGGCACGGAGGGACGATGAGCAACGCAGCGATGACCCACTTGGCCAGCAACACCGACGACCCTCCGCCCAACGCTGGAAACACGGTGTCGTAGGCGACGCGCGAGGTGAACGCGAAGAGGTACGGGAACGCCAACGCGTACAAGCCGATCAATCCCTCGATGACACCGTAGGCGACGATCGGGACCCGAACCCGCGCCAACAACCGCCCCGAGAGCAACGCTCCCAGGGACATGCCTCCCATGAACAGGCTGAGGACCAGGATCTGCGCCTCGGCAGCGCTCCCGACGAGCTGCTTGATGTACCGCGACCAGATCGACTCGTAGATCAGACCACTGACCCCCGAAGCGAAGAACAGCAGGAACAGCAAGCGCCATCGCTTGGAAGAACCCATCGAGGCCATGCGGAGCGCACGATAGCCCTAGTGTGCAGGGAACGCCTGCTCGTCAGACGATTTGAGTCCCCGGCCCACGGGCGTCTCAGCGGGCCCCACGCGGCCAGGCGGATGGCCTAGATGGGTTCTCGCACTCGCAGCTGTCGAATGGGTGCGCTCGGTTGCTATAGTTTCGCCAGGCGGCGTCTCGTGCCGCCTGGAACACGAACATGAAATACGTCACCAAGCACGGGATCGACGACCTCGACCGGGTGAAAGCCGTCATCGAGAAGGCCTACGATTCCTACAAAGAACGGCTTTCGGAGTACAGCCCGAGCCTCACCTGGAAGGACGACCGGAACGCCACCGTTTCGTTCTCGGTGATGAAGAAGTCCCTCAACACCGACTTCGAAATCACGGACGACGAGGTTCGCATCGAAGGCAAGATCCCATTCATCTTCAAGCCGTTCGAAGGCAAGATCGAGAAGGTGGTCGGCGGCGAAATCGAGAAGTGGATCGTCAAGGCGAAGAACGGCGAAGTCTAGCCGAACGCTCCGCGCTCACGTACAGAGGCACCGTCGCATTCGCACGGTGCCTCTTTCACTTCGACGCTGGCGAGTGTCGTCGCGGGGATCAGCCGGGCTCGGCAACTTTGCCGTCGTGCACCCAGGCTGGGAGGCTCTCGCCGAGTAGAGCTGCCCAACCTTCGCGAAAACTCGCCTCGACGTCAGGGGTTGCCGCCCCATGGCAGTAGTGGTTGAAGCTCACCACGGTGCCCTCACCGCTCGCTTCGAGCGCGTAGCTGAACTTGCTGAATCCAGGACCCCCAAGCCCCATCCCGCCCTCCAGCGTGATCTTCTTGCCCGCACGCATGAACGTGACGGTCGCGTAGAGTTCGCCCTCTCCGTCCCCCCAGCGTTCGATGAACTGCCCGCCCACGCGTGGTTCGAGCGTGATCTCCGAATCGCTGGGCCCGATGTGGAATCCCCACCATGACGCGACCTCGTGGGTGATCGCCCGCCAGACCCGCTCGGGTGGTGCGTTCAGGGTGATGGCTTGCTCGATGTGAAAACTGAAGGACGGTTGGTTGCTCATCGTGTCTGGCTCTCGTGTTTGTTCGAGGTGCTCCTCGAGCGCGAGCAAACGCCGCGCCGAGTCTCGGGTAAGCCGGCCCATCCATCGCTGCGCGATGCGCTCGATCGGGACGGCGTTGAGGTGGTTGAAGCGTTGTCGGCCCTGGCGACGCACCAGAACCAACCCGGCCTCCTCGAGCTGCTTGAGGTGCTTCATCACCCCAAACCGACTCATGTCGAACTCCGCACACAACGCGCCCGTCGTGCGTGGGCCGGCTCGAAGGTGGTCGAGCAACGCACGTCGGGTCGGGTCGCCGAGGGCTTTCCAGAGCCCGTTGTCGTCCGGAGTCAAAGCGTGACCATTTGGTCACATGTCTAAGCGGGCCGTCAAGGGCCGAATTCGAGCGGCTGGCGACAAGAACAACAGAACGCGTCTGCTCGACCTCCTCCCGCGTTGTACGCTCGAAGCCTCGGCGCATGGTGCAGGAGGATGATCGAACGCTGCTTGGGCAGTGGCGGGCAGGCAACGCAGATGCCGGCAATGCCCTGTTCCGACGCCATTTCGCCTCGGTGCGCCGGTTCTTCCGCAACAAGGTTTCGCCGGACGACGTCGAGGATCTCATTCAACGCACGTTCGTCGGCTGCGTCGAGAGCCAGGAGCGCTTCCGCGAGGACGCCTCGTTTCGCACGTTTCTGTTTGCGATCGCCCGCAACCAGCTCTTCAAGTTCTTCCGCTCGCGCACCAGCCAGCGCAACCTGCTCGACGAAGATCTTGGCGTCTCCTCAGTCGCCGCCATGGGCATGACACCGAGTTCAATCGTCGCGGCACGGCAGGAACACGAACTGCTGTTGCTCGCGCTCCAGCAGGTGTCGGTCGACGAGCAGACGCTGCTCGAGCTGTTCTACTGGGAAGCCCTCAGCGGTCCGGAGATCGCTGTGGTCCTGCAAATCACCGCGGGAGCGGTCCGGGTCCGGCTCCACCGGGCACGAGGCAAACTCCAAGAAGCGATCGAGCGGCTCATGGCTCCGGGCCAAGACTTCGACCTGGACGCCGCCGCCGGGACGCTCCGCGGACTCTAGGCGCCGTCCGATTCGGTCTTCGACTCGTGCTCCTCGAGGCTGATCAGCCACTGACGGACGGTCCAGTCTCGATCAGCCTCCTCGCGAACCGCAGCCCGCATGTTGTCGATGATCTCCTGTCGACTCGCCCTTGGGATTGGGCCCGGACGAGAGAGGTAGTCAGCGACCAGCTCCTTGGTCGTCCGCGGATCCTCGGGCAAATACTTCTGCGCGGTGTCCATTCCGACAATCGCGTTGATCAGCATCGCTCGGCGAGGCGTCGCGGGCTCGCGCGGCATCGCGGCGAGCTGCAGGGTGTACTGCCCGCGGATCTGGGAACGCATGCTCGGGGGGTACACAGACATCCGCGCGTCCAGGCGTTTGAGGAGCTCAACCTCATCGAGGTCCACCAGCGCCTTGAATGCCTCCGGAAGCGTCGCGACGTAGGCAGGGTCGAAGCCCTCGTCGGCGGGAACCTGAGGCACGTGTAGCCCTGGCTCCGCGGCAGGGGGAGCCCCGGACGAATCCGGCTCGACCGCGGCTTCCGGCGAGGGCACATCGACATCCGCACCGGAAGTGCCCCACTGCGAGAGTGCCCACCACCCCAACCCGGCAACAGCGGCAACACCCAAACCCGCTGCGAGGACGATGGGTAGTACCGAGGGGTCCTCGGGCGCGCGTGGAGCCGTATGCAGTGAGGCTCGCAGCGCATCCGCAAACGCCGACGCGCTGTGCGGACGTCCGCCGGGGTCTTTCGCCAACGCAGAGAGGACCACGCGCTCCACCGCCGGCGGAACCATCCCCGGAACGAGCTCCTGCAGGCTTGGCACCGCCGAATAGACGTGGCTGTGCACGTAGCTCATCGGGTTGTCGGAGACGAACGGCGTGCGGCCACACAGCATCTCGTAGGTGATCAGACCCAGGGCGTAGATGTCGGTCCGCGCGTCGATCGCAGCGCCGGTGAATTGCTCGGGCGCCATGTACCGAGGCGTACCCACCCACCCCCGGGTTTGTGTCCCTGAGCCTGCATCCAGCTTGGCAATGCCGAAGTCCAGCAGCTTGGCGACATCCCCATCCGCCCCGCGAACCACCATGATGTTCCCCGGTTTCAGGTCGCGGTGAATCACGCCTTTGCGGTGCGCCTCGTCGAGACCGCGTGCGATCTGCTGCACCAAGTCGACAACCTGCTCCAACGCAAGGCGGCCGTACGTTGCCAGCTCCGCCTGCAGGGTTCGCCCCTGGAGGAACTCCATCGCGAGGTACAGCTCGCCAGATTCAAGCCGACCGAAGTTGTAGACAGAAACGATGTGCGGGCTGGCAAGCCTCGCGGCGGCCTCGGCTTCGACCTGAAATCGCCGGGCCGCATCGGGCTCGGAACTCACGTCGGCGTGCAGGACCTTGATGGCCACCTGCCGGTTCATGCCCGGCTGTTCGGCCAAGAACACCGTGCCCATGCCCCCGCGACCCAGCTTCGAGATGACGCGGTACTGCCCGAGAATCTCTCGCCCGATGATCCCGGCCGTCGTCGGGCCCATCGGCGAGACACGCTCGTGCGTGATGTCGGGCTGCGGGGCATCAGCGAAGGTCGCGACATCGCTGCCCGCCACCGTCCCCACGTCGCCCTGCCCGTTCATGCACCGAGCATCATGACACGGCCCTCACGATGGCGCTGCGGGATGCACTCTCAGCACGCGCCGTCGTGGTTGGACGGATAGGTCCAACCGCTCGCGGTACCGTCGGTTCACCCTTCGGAGGGCGGCAGTCCGCAGACGGTGTCCGTGTCGAACTCGGCGTCGTAGTCGACGCCCGCGATGTCGAACCCGCGGGTCTTCGAGTACTCCGACATGAAGCTGTCGTAGAGCCCGTCGTCAAAGGTCGAGCCAACCTCGGCCGCCGCGTACCGAGACGCGAGCTCGGTCTGGAAAGCCTCCTGCAGCTCGACATCGTCCATTCGCACCAAGCCGTCATCGTCGGTGGGGAGACCACCCTCGGCGAAGTGCCCGGCGAACATGCGTTGCATGGACGCCAACGGGTCTTCGAACTTGTCCCCCATCACTTCGAGCATGTGCGCCAGGTAGAACGGGACGCCAGGGATGCCGCCGGATGCCTCGGTGACCACGGCGGGTCCCTCGACCGCAAGAGCCTTGCCGCCCACCCGCTCTTCGAGTTGCGCGTTGAGGACGGCGGTCTCGAACTCGAGGTCCGCCTTGGCGAGACCGATCAGCCCATCGCGGTACATGCCCGCGTTGAGGGGGTTGCCTCGATAGCTGATCGTGTACAGCGTAAAGCCCTCAGCGAGCACGTCAGCCGCCATGAGCACGTCGATCCACTGACGGACGATGCCACCGCCCATCACGAAGATCGTGGAGATGGCTTCCTCGGGGCTGCCTGGCGGAAGCTCCATCTCGACAACTTGAGGGACCTTGCCGCGCTTCTCGTCCCGGCCCGTGAACGTCTTGACGTTCAGCGGTTTTCCCAACGGCTTCAGGGCGCTGGCCACAGTCTTCCCCGTGCGGGGGTCCTTGGCGCGAGGTGCAGCCAGGGCCCACACCAGACCGTTGATCTTTCCGTCGAAGCTCTCACGAATGGTTGCGACGACCTCGTCGCGAATCGCGGGGTCGAACGCGTCGCCGATGATCGAGCCAGCCTTCGTGCCACGCTCGGTCAGCCCACGCTCCAGCGCGAACGTCCGGTGGAATCCCGGGGAGCCGATCTTCCGAATCTTGTTGTTGCTCTCCGGTGTGGGCTGCGCATCAAGCGAGACGTTCAGTGTGTTCGCGCCGTGACGCCCGCCCAAGACCGCACGCGCAGCGCTCCCGAAACCACCGGATCCGCCTACGACCAACCAGTTTTCCCCACCTTGCGACTCACAGGCGCCAACGCGCTCGAGCATCGCGTCGGCGGCCTTCTGAGTACCAACCGGATGGAAGTTCCCGGGGAACACCACGTTGCCCATCGACGGGACGAAGCGGAACTGGAAGGACGGGATTGCGAGCTTCATCGCCCGCCCGTGTACCATGGAACCATGACGGTTCGTAGAGCGGCCTTCGGCGCTCTGGCTGCACTCCTCCTCGGTCTGCCAACCGCATGCGCGGGAAACCAAGACCTCGTGTTGTCGTTCAAACAGGGCGAACACCAAGCGAAGGTTCGCGACCTTCGAATTGACGTGGTGGAGGCGCGCTACGCAGAGCGTCAACTCACTGTGGAATGCGCCGTCGCGAACGCCGGAGCGAGCGCCGTGACCATCGACCTCGAGGGCGTGCTGCTCGACGACGACGGCCTCGAGATTGCGCCCCTCGCACTCACGGGTCAGCCGGCCGAGTTCGTCATCCCTGCCGGGGAGTCGACTGTCTTGCGCTTTGCCTTCGCGATCGGCGGACTCGAGCCGCACGTGCGAACCCTGGGGCTGTGGGCCATCCGCACACCGACCGACCCCCTTCCGCCCCTTCGCGTCGTGGTCCCTGGGATTCGAAGCCAGGCCGCGTAACGCCGATGAGTATGGACTTCGACACGCTTGAGATCGAGACGCCTGGCGGACCTCGGACCGCCCTGGTGATCACCCCGCTTGAAGACGTCGTCGTGTCTGCGCGGGACCGCGCGCCCGCGGATGTAGGCATGTCCGAGTCGGACCAGCGTATCCTCGACGGAGCCCGCGACGCTCGGTCCGCAGCCGCCTCCGTCTGTATCTTTCGCGCACGCGCACCCATCGGTGACGGCGCCTATCGGTTCGAAGAGTCGATGACCGATGCCGACGCGGTCAAGACCGCCCTCGCGATGCTCGACGGGCAGCTGCGGGTCTACCGGGAGATGCTCCGGCTGGGGATCTGTCTGTTCCTACACACCGACTTGGATCCGGTCGCCGTTCACGGATTCCGAGGTGCGGTCGATGTCCGCGTGGAAGAACTGGAGCCCCTCACGTTCGGCGTGGGTCCCGAAGCCAAGCGGGCCCAGCTGGACCTGTGGCTGCTCCGCAACCTCAACTTCTTCTTCTCGCTGGGCTTCGACAAACTCATCGCGACGATCCTCCCCGACAAGCTCACCCTGATGGAAAAGCGCATGGAACGAATCCGGCGCTTGGCCCACGAGGTCGAATAGATCGCAGAGGGTCAGGGCACCTCGCCCTGGCCTTCGCGGAGCACTTCGATCTGGTCGTCGAAGAGCCGGAGGACCGTGCTCGGCTCGGGCCATAGCGGACCCGCGTCGATGATCACGGAGACGTCCCGGCCATGGATTCGCTCGAAGTCTTCGGGCTCTTCGAGTTCGGGCTCGCTCTCCCCGGGCGTGACGGATCCGGTCAGCAGCGGCTCCTCGAGCAAGTCGACCAGCATGGTGCAGATCGCAGAGTTGGGCATGCGAAGCCCGACCTCGTGGTTGCGGTTCTTCATGCTGCGCGGGATGTCCTGCGTCGCGGGAAGAATCATCGTGTAGGGCCCGGGCAGAAGACGCCGGACCACACGAAAGTGCTTGTTGCCCATGTGTCCGTAGCGACCGATCTGCGACAGGTCGTTGACGAGCATGGTCAGCGGCTTTGCGTGTTTCTCGTGAATGCCCTTGAGCTTTCGGAGCGCCGCGATGCCCTTGATGCTCGACATGGCGCAGCCGAATGCATAGCCGGTATCGGTCGGGTAGATGATGACACTGCCCCGGCGCAAGGCGTCGATGGCCGGTGCGAGCTTCCGCGGCGCGGGGCGTTCAGGATGGATTCGAAGGCGCATGTGCCTCACTCGGATTCAGCTTCGGCTTTGAGTGCCGCCGCAGCACGATATGCCTGCACACGCACGTACACCACAGCGAAGACCTCGGCAGCCAG
Source organism: Nannocystales bacterium (assembly GCA_050633305.1). Classification (GTDB taxonomy): domain Bacteria; phylum Myxococcota_A; class Polyangia; order Nannocystales; family Nannocystaceae; genus CAJXVA01. The sequence goes on along the minus strand of JBOEGF010000005.1, from coordinate 371,461 downwards.
AATGATCGCGTAGATGTCGTACGGGGTTCGCAGCCGAATCGACCCGAAGAACAACCCCGCGATCGCCGTCGAGGTGAAGGTCTGGAACGCGATGAGCGACATCGACGGCCGGCGCCGAATCCACACCATGAACCAGACCATGCCGATGAGCGAGGGGATCCAGATCGCCACTTGGTAGAGGTGCTTGAACCCCTCCACGGGCGGCAAGAACCACTTGCGCCCCTTCTCCTTCTCGGGCCACTGCTGTCCGACAAACCACAGCAGGGACATGTTCACCATGCTGTAGCGGACTTGTTCGACGACGCCCGTCTGCTCGTAACATTCATTGCGAATCTCCCGGTGGATCTCCGGGTCACCGATGTAGCCAACCATACGAATGGTCTGGCCGCCCAGGGCCGGCCGAAGCCCGAGAAGACTGTCGTCGGGGACTCTCTTCGCGATGAGCCGATAGCCCGGCAGGCTCACCCTTCGTCCATCTCGCGTGTTCTTACGCCGCTCGCTCCGCTTCTTGTGCGCCTCGGTCCGGAAGGCCTGCGTGACGATGTTGTGACATCGCGCCGCCGTCAGGTTCATGTTGGCGTTCTCCGCGACGCCGGGGCCGTACCCGGTGTGCTGCTCGAACCGCCACATCGAGAACCCGAGCATCGCGATGATCGGAGCGGCGATCGCCACGAGGTGAAACCATCGGACGTGACGAAGCCGCTTGATGTTGACCAACCACGCGATGAACACCAGTAGGAAGAACAGCGCGCTCTGAGGACGCACCGCCAGAGCCACGGCCGACACGAGACCGGCCCCCAGCGCCCGCTTGCCGTCTTGCAGCGTGCACAGCAGCCAGTACGTCGACCACAACTGAAAGAACAGAAACGGGGTCTCCGAGAGGAAGCTGCCCGAGTTGCTCAGACTGGGCAGCCATACCAACGCCGCCACGCCAACGATCTTCGCCAGCAGCGGCGTACTGCAAACCCGGCAGCCGACGAGGTACGCCAGCGGCACGGTCAGCGCGCCCATCATCCCCCACAACACCGAGCCCGCGACGAGGTTGTCCTTGCCGAACAGCCGCAGGGGAATCGCGAGGATGTAGTGCGTGCCCCAAGCTTGCCAAGCAAGCGTGCGATCGCCCCAAACGAACCCATCTTCGGCCAGCGCCTGGGCACGGTGGACATACTTGGCCATGTCCGAGAACACGTAATCCACCGGCGGGTGAATCCACAGGACCCACGCGAAGCGGCTCGCGAGGCCCAGCACCAGCAACAGCAGCAGGAAGCGACGGTCCGGTGGGAGACGCGACAGAAAGCCGGACCGCAGCGGGGGCGCGGTCGGGGCTTCTTCGCTCTTTGGCGACGCGTCAGACGGCTCGCTCACGGGGCGGGAGGGTAACAGTCTGGCGCCTCGGGCGGAAAACCCCACCGAGCGATGGCGCAGAGCAGCGCTCGAACTGCGGCGACCCGCACAGTACGTCCCCATAGGCGTCCGTTGCGGCTCGAATTCAAACCGATCGTCGCACCTCGGACGAACCAAGTATTCTCACCGCATGTCGGGCCAGCTTCCGGTGCAGTCGCCCCAAGTCTTCTCCAACCGCCGCTCCGCGCTTTGCAGCGCGCTGGGGAACCAGGCCGCCGTCATCTTCTCCGGGGGGCAACGCTCGCGGAACTACCCTGCCAACGTCTACCCGTACCGGGCCGACTCACACTTTTTGTATCTGGTCGGTGCCGGCATGCCCGAGGCTGCGCTGATCCTGCACGCGGGCCGCTGCGAGCTGTTCATCATCCCGCCCGATGCCGACGACGCGCTGTGGCACGGCGCCTCGCCCTCCCTCGCAGCCATCGGCAAGGCGACCGGCGTCGACGCGGTCCGCCCGTTGAGCGAGTTGACCGACGCGCTGCAAGCCGCTGGCGAGATCGGCACCCTGCCCTCCGCGGACCCTCAGACTCGGGCAAAACAGTGCGCGCTGCTCGGCCGGACGTGGGACCCGGCCCGAGCACCGTCCGTCGACAACCTGGACGAACTCGACCTCACGCTCGCCGATGCGATGATCGAGCTTCGACTCCGCCACGACCCCGGCGCGATCGACATGATCCGCTCGGCCGTCGAGGCCACGACCGCTGCGCACCGGGCCGGTATGGCGGTCACCAAACCAGGCTTGCTCGAGCACGACATTCGCGCGGCGATGGAACGCGAGCTTCTCGCTCGCGGGTGCGAGCCCGCGTACGGCAGCATCGTCACAGTCCACGGCGAGGTCCTGCACAACACCGAGTACCACCATCGTCTCGGGCCCTCGGACCTGCTGCTCGCCGACCTTGGCGGCGAGCACCGCGGCTGGGCCAGTGACGTCACCCGCACGTGGCCCGTACAAGGGAGGTTCAGCGCGACGCAACGAGCCCTGTACGACATCGTGCTTCAAGCCGAGAAGGAAGCCTGCGCCATGGTCAAACCGGGCGCCCGCTACCGCGACATTCACCTGCACGCGAGCCTCGTGCTGGCCCGCGGCCTCGTCGACGAAGGCATCCTCCGTGGAGATCCCGAGGGCCTCGTCGAGCGAGGAGCCCATGCCTTGCTCTTCCCGCACGGCGTGGGACATGTCCTGGGCCTCGACGTGCACGACATGGAGGACCTCGGCGATCGGGCCGGATACGCACAAGGTCGTACCCGCAGCGATCAGTTCGGTCTGGGATTCCTCCGCCTCGACCGGGACCTGGAACCCGGCATGGTCGTCACCATCGAACCGGGCATCTACCTCGTCCCCGCCATCCTTGAGAGCGAGCGGATCGCTGGCCCGTTCCTGGCCGACGGCACCCTGAACAAAGAAGCGCTGGCCCGGTTCGCAGACGTCCGTGGCATCCGCATCGAGGACGATGTGCTGTGTACGGACGCTGAGCCAGAGATCCTCAGCGCCGCGATCCCGAAAGAGATCGCTGACGTCGAAGCCGCGGTCGGCACCCCCGCTTCATAGAGCTGCCCCCGTCGTGTTAGGGTTCACTCCGGTTTTTCGCCATGCGCCCACGCGTTGACGCCACCCTCCTCGCTCGACCCGCTGCCGGGCTTGCTCTGTTCGCAGCCGGACTCCTTGGTGCGTGCACGAGCGATCTCGACGCTCCAGACGCCTACTCCGAGCCCTCGATCACCGCCGGTAATGACACCGCCGGGGACCTCGACCTCGACTGCGATGCATTCCCCGAGGGCGCGGTCGGTGCCGACTACGACTTCACCCCCGAGGTGTCGGCGATGGACGACGGGTCTCGCACCTGGATCGCGGAGACGCTTCCCGAAGGCCTGGAGATCGACGAGCGCTCCGGTCGGATCACGGGCACACCCACCACCGCGGCGACGACCTCGGTCGACTTCACCGTGATGGACAGCACGGGCATGGCCGCGACCACCTGCGACATCGTGATCAACGAGGGTCTCGACGTCGATCAGGCGCTGGCCGTCGGCGAGGTCCCGTTCTGCCTGCGACCGGGTGAGGAGACCCTGCTCGACCTGGTTGTCGACGGCACGGGCGATGGCACGCCCATCCGATGCAGCAGCGATGGCGGGACCGGAAACGGGCGCCGCCCCGCCGGCATCTCGGTCAACGCGGAGACCTGCGCCATCGAAGGCTCGGTGACCGAAGACCGTTTCGGCACCTGGGTGTTCATCGTCCGAGGAAGCCAATCCGGGGCCGAGGTGTTCGTCCCGTACTGCGTCACCAACGATGAACCCGGTGGCTACGACGTCGCCGTCGACCACTCCGACCTCAGCGACGACGGGGTCGACAGCACGCTCGTCCCGATCTTCCGGACGTTCAATCCCGGCGCCGCCCTTTCGGTCGGGGTCGACGACGACCCGTTGTTCACGATCACCTCACCCGACGACTGCGGCTCGAGCTGCTTCTTCGGGTTTGCGTTCAACATCAACGCCTCGCCGTTCGACGCAGACACGTTCCAAATCACCAACGCAACGATCGCAAGCGGAGCAGGCGGTCCCGAAGGCTTCACCCACGGTCTGACCATCGGCGGCCCCCAGGTCGACGAAGCGTTCCGAGACCGGCCGTGGACCGTCAACATCGGCCTGGACTACTGCCTCTCGAACACAGACGGTCCCTGCGACGGTGGGCAGAACGTCCGCGCCAACGGCGACGGCGGAATCGAACTCAGCATCCTGATGGTGCCGGAGTAGAGACTCGTGGCCATCGCTACCAACCTGCGCGAGCAAAAGGTCGCGCGCTTGGTCGAACGCGAGGTCGGCCCCGTTTGGAACGAGCGGTTTGCACGGCTCCTGTGGCGTCACCTGCCGCCCCTGCGGGAGGGCATGGTGCTCGACATCCACAGCGGCGTCGGCAACACGATCGAGCAGCTCCTCACTCGCCTCCCTGCGAACGTCCGCGTCCTCGGACTCGAGCCGCAGGAGGCCATGCGCGCCCTTGCCAAGAGCAAGATCGCACCCGAGTGGAAAAACCGAGTCTATCTCAAGGCTGAGGACGCGGCGGCCGTTGCCGACATGGGCGACTCGCTGTACGACCTGGTCGTGGCCAACCTCGTGCTCCGCGAGGCCCACGACCTGGGCGACGCCCTCGAAGGCCTGCTCCGCGTCACCAAGCCCGGCGGCACCTTGATGGCCACGCTCCCGATGTACGGGACGTGGTCCGAAGCCGAAGACCTCCTGCGCGAGGTTCTCCGGGACGAAGGGCTCGACGACGCGCAGAACCGACTGAGACGGATGGCCAATCTGCGGCCAACCGGCCCGGCGATCGCGCAAGCCCTGGCACGCCTTCAGCTCACCCCGGCCCACTACGTCGTCGAGCAGGAACGTTTCGCCCTGCTGTTCGGCTCAGGACGCGAGTTCCTGTTCTCTCCGCTGGTCGAGCTGGGACCGCTTCGACTGTGGAAAGCCGTCGTCTCCGGCGATGGGGACCCGCAGCAAGCCTTCTTCCGGTTCAAGGAGGCGATCGATGCCTACTGCGCGTCGGGGCTGTTCACGGTCAGCGCGGTCGCGGGCGCCATCATCGTGCAGCGGCCCATGGAGGGGGAGGACCCGCGGGTGCTCCCCGGCGCTCGGTACTGGCGCAGGTTCCCCGGCTTGGACACCTTGTGGTCGCAAGCTGAGGCCGGCACCCTGCCCGACGACACCGCGGCAGCGGAACTCGACGTCGACTTCGATGCGGACGAGAGCAGCGCCACACCGGCTGGCAACAGCTCGGATGAAAGCATCACGGCCCCACGGAAGATCATCCGCTCCGAGGCCGCAGAAAACGACGCGATCAGGGCCCTGCTCGACGACCCATCACCCGACCCGAGCAACGATACCAACCTCGACGCCCTGCTCGATCAGGTGCTGGAGTTCGACTCCAACCAGGCGGTGGTTGGCGATGCGGTCGAGGAGCTCGACGACGAAGAAGTCGAGTTGGTCCACGTCGACGCCCACCGGCCCGGCGAGACCCTCAAACGGATCAAGGCTCTGTTGCCGCCCCCGCGGCCCAGCCCTCCACCGCCTCCGCCTGGCGTCGGCAAGAAAAAAGAACCGTGAGATCGTTTGCTGTCCTGCTCGCAGTGCCGTTGTTGAGCGCATGCTCCAAGTCCGAGGCACCGAAGCCCCAGCCCTTGCCCGAAACTTCGGCCCGGCATGCGGCAGGGAACGCGCCCTCCAAGGCGCCGCCCGACATCAATGCGCCGCAGGAGGGCACCCCTCCTGTGCGACGCGACGGGACCATGTTCGGCACGTCCGAGCTGATGGGCACCACGGTGTCCCTCAACGTCTTCGTTGGACCGCAAGGAGACGCCAAGAAAGCGGGCATCGCCATGCAGGACGCGCTCGCCGAGATGGCCCGCATCGAGGGCCTGATGAGCGAGTGGAAACCCAACACCGAGCTCTCGCGCCTCAACGAGGGGGCCGGCGGCGCCGCGATGCTGGTTTCCAAGGAGCTGTTCGAGGTTCTGGAGCTCTCCAAACGCATTCACGCCGAGACCCGCGGGACCTTCGACGTCACGTTTCACGGCGTTGGGCACCTATGGAGTTTCAAGGCCGGATCGACACCTCCGAGCGCTGAGCAAATCGAGGCCGCACTTCCATCGGTCGACGGCGCAGCGGTGGAACTCGACTCTGATGCACGCACAGCTCGGCTTCCCACCTCCGGGATGAAGATTGGGCTCGGGGCCATCGCAAAAGGCTACGCAGTCGACCGAGCGTCGGCTCTGCTGCGCGAGCGCGGGTTCGCCAACCACGTTGTCGAAGCCGGCGGCGACACGTACGCAGCTGGTTCGAAGGGCGGCGACCCGTGGCGCGTCGGCGTGAAGGACCCGGAAACCTCGGGCTCGCTCGGCGTGCTTTCGATCCAGGAACGCGCCGTGGTGACGTCGGGCGACTACATGCGGTTCTTCGAGCACGAGGGTCGGCGCTACGCCCACATCTTGGACCCGACAACCGGATGGCCGATCGAGCAGGGAAAGAGTCCCAAAAGCGTCACACTGCTGGCGAAGGACGCATCCCAAGCCGACGCGTACTGTACAGCTGTCACGGTCATGGGTGCCGAAGCGGGTCTGGCGTTCGTGGAATCGCGCCCGGACCTCGATGCCGTGATCATCCAGCGCGATGGCACGGTACGCTTGTCTTCCGGGCTTGCTGGGGTCTACGAGGCTCTGCCACCGCCAAAGCCCGAGCTGTAGCGCGCGTCGCATCTTTGAAAGGCGCGGCGGCGATCCCTACAATTAGGCGGCCTAGCCCACTTAGATAGACATGCCTGCTCGCCCATCGACACAACCGGCCGTGTCCGACACGACCGACCCCAGCCAGTCTGTCATCGGTCGAGCCCCGACCCAGATCGCCCGGGGTGCGGTGCCCCCCTCCGCGCCCCCCGGACCGACGCGTCCGGTAGGCCCTCCACAGGCCGACAACGCCCCGACCCTTCCCCGTGAGAACCGGGTGGGGACGTACGTGCACGGCGGCGAAGCGCTGCAAACCCCTGGCTCCGACGCCAAACTACGCCTGACCCAGGGAAAGGTCATCCCCGGGACGCGCTACAAGATCATCCGATGGCTCGGCGAGGGCGGCATGGGCGTCGTCTACGAGGCCGAACATGTCGACATCGAGCGTCGTGTGGCGCTGAAGATCCTGCGGTTCGACCTGAGCCAGCAGGCGCACATGACCAAGGTCTTCAAGGACGAGGCGAAGGCAGCAGGTCGCCTCGGCTCACAGTACCTCGTCGACCTCTACGACTTTGGCGAGCTGTCCGATGGGCGACTGTTCTTCGTCATGGAGCTTCTCGACGGGCACGACCTCGTGCCGCCTGACGAGCAGTACAGCATGGACCCGGGGACGTTCATCGCGCTCCTGCGGCAGACCTGCAAGGGTCTGGGCGTCGCGCACCGAGCTGGCGTCGTTCACCGAGACATCAAGCCGGAGAACATTCTCACCACGTCGGCGCCCGACGGTCGCGAGCAGATCAAGATCGTCGACTTCGGGATCTCCTCGATGTTGGCGGCGAGCGCTCAGGGAGGCAGCGGCTTGGCTGGCACGCCCCACTACATGGCGCCGGAGCTCATCCTCTCCAAACCATTCGATGGCCGGCTCGATATCTATGCGGTCGGCTGCATGGCGTACGAGTTCCTCGTCGGCAAGCCACCCTTCGACGCCAAGACGATCGAGGCCCTGCTGGAGCTGCAGGTCCACGAGACCCCAATCTCTCCCAGGCAGGCCCGCCCAGGCGCAGAGATCCACCCGGCGCTCGACAACGTCATCATGCGGTGCCTGGCGAAAAACCCCGCCGACCGCTTCACCGACACCGCGGACCTCGAAGCCGCGCTCTGCGAGGCCCAGATCGCCGCGGGGATTCAGACAGACTGGGACGACCTCCCACTGCCGGACCTCCCCGACGAGCCAGAGCGTATGGCGGCGATCGCTGCTCGCATGCCTTCGGCGCACGCCAGCGCAGGCACCCACCGTAGCTGGCTCTGGCCCGTCGTCGCAGGGCTCAGCACGCTCGCCGCCGCGGGACTCGGACTCTTCCTGTGGACAAGCGGCGGACCGACGGAGGAGGAGGTCGACGACGTCGAACGTCTGACGACCGAGGCACGCAGTGAAGCCTCCCGCACCCACTGGGTTGTGCCCCCCGAGGACGACCCGGAGGCGAGCGCCTATGTGAAGGTACTCGAGCTCGAGGACCTCGAAGGCAGCGCCGAAGACCTTGGCGACGAGCGGGGCCTCCTCCTGCGCAAGGAGTTTTCCTCAACGCTCATCAAGTACGCGGACGAGCTGTACGAAAGCGACGCGAAGGGGCTTGCGAGCCAGTACTACTTCTACGCGCTCGTCTTCGACGAGACCAACGAGTACGCCTTCGAGCGCTCGAAGACCTCGCCCGTCGCCCTGGGCATGTACATCGACAAGGCGAAGCAAGGCGTCTTCACCAACGCCGACCGGGCGATGTCCGTCGCCGCAGCAGCCGAGGTCGAGCAGGACCCCCAGAAGAAGGAGGCCAAGCTCGCGGAGATGGCCGCCATCATGGACAAGGCCGAGGACGATCCCTCGATGGTCATGGTCGGTGCCGGGGTCGGCCGCAAGCTGCTCAAAGGCAGACGCCGACGTAAAGCACAACAGGACGACGTCGACCCCCTTGTCGCGGCGGTCACCAAGGCACCGCCGACCCCAGACCCTGCCGATTTCGCGCTGGACCCGGCCCCCGAAGAACCTCCGGTTGAGGTGACCGAGGAGCCGGCTGTCAACACGGGTCACCGCGCACGCAAGACCCGTCGAACGAGGACCAAGGACCCCACCGAGCTCCTCGGCCAGGCTGAGCGCGACCCTCACAAAGCAACCGAGCTCGCCGAACAGGGACTCGCCGCGCTGCGAGCCGGTCAGCGCTCCAAAGCATCATCGTTGTTCAACCAGGCGATCTCGTTCGACCGGAAGAACGCCAAGGCCCTGATGGGTCTCAGCGACGTCTACTTCGATACCGGAAAGAGCCAGAAGGCGCTCGAATACGCCGAGCGGGCCGTTCGGGCGTCACCCGCCAACCAGAGCTACCGCCTCAAGCTCGGCGACGCGTACTTCAAGGTGCTGCGCTACCGCGACGCGCTCGAGCAGTACGAGAAAGCGAAGGCCAAAGGCTCCAAGAGAGCTCAGGCCCGGATCGACAAAGTCCACGCCAAGACCGGCGGCTAGGGACGCTCCCTTAGAAGCGGCCCTGAAGCGTCAGGTTGCCCCAGCCGATCCCAACTCGCGGTCGTCGGCTGCGGCGACGTGCGGTCTTGCTGTCGAGTTCACCACCGGAGTCCTCGCTCTTCGCTCGCTTCCCGCCTCGACTGTTGAGCAGGATGGCGATGCCCAGGGTCGTGAGTGCGCCGCCCGCAATGCCCAACCCCAACGCGTGCCACTCGGTGTTCCACACGTACTTGCAGTTTCCGCTCTCGTCCTCGTTGCGAAAGCAGTTGTTCTGGGTGTCGCCGCCGAGCTTGTACTCGCGTTCGGTCGCGCCGAACACGGCAAACGTCGTCGCAGCGCCGAGAGCCGCAACACCAAGCCCCAGCGAGACCCATCCCCACGGACGTGAAGGAAGCCGACTTGGGACCTTCTCGAGGTCGAAGGACAGGCTCTCTGCGACGCCCTCGACGAGCTCGACTTCTCGTTCGATGCCGATGAAGCCCTCCTTGGAGACTCGAACGACCGCCTTCCCAGGAATGACGGGACGTTCCAGTGGAGTCACCCCAATGATCTCCCCATCGAGCATGACCTCTGCCCCGTCGGGCTCGGACACGATCGAAAGCGTACTGGGACCCTTCGCAAGCGCGTCGAGCTTCGTCCGAAGCGTCGCGGCGGCGGTCTCCATCAGGTTCCCCGCGTCCGTGATGCCGCAGATCTCGCAAGACTCATCCGTCTTGGCCAGCGAGTCGCCAGTTCGACCGTCGTAGAGTTCAACCGCCACGGTGTAGTCGCGATCGACCACCGTGATCCGAGCCCTCAAGACGTGCGTCGCGTCCGTGTCGCTCGCCGCAGCGGCAAGGCACTTTGCCTTCTCACAGCCCTCGGCTTTGGGCGACGCGCTCAACACCTCGGCCGGACCCACGACACCGAAGGCGCCACGCTCGAGCCCAGAGACCAGTTCATTGGTCAGGCTCTCGCGGTCGGCAGGACTGAGCTCGCCCTCGACCTGCAGAGGCAGCACCGCGACCGTCGCCGTGCCTTCCCCAGGTGCCGCAGCGGGAACGAGGGTCGCCGCAGCGTTCGCCATGGGAACCGGAAGACCCAAGCCCCACAGGCAAGCAGCGACCCAAAACGCGGTACAGCGTCTCCAAACAGCGCTCACACTTGGAGCGTACCACCCGCTTGACCGCTTCGGGCGCTGTCGGGGACGCTGAGGCGTGTCGCGCCTGGTGGTCCTTCTCGTCGGTGCCCTTGCACTGGGAGGCTGCAATGAGGCCCCCGCACCACCCCCCGCGGACCCCCCAGCCTCAGCCGCAAAGCCAAGCGGGTTTCAGTTTGAAACCACGTTGAACGCTCATCGTCCCGAGGGGTCGGCCGTCGCCCTGGTGGCAGAAGTGGGAAATGCTGCAACGGGAAAACTCTCCTTGGTCATCGCCCACCACGATGGGGCTACGCTCTCGTTGGCCCTGTGGCGCTTTACCTCAACGGGCGACGACGACACATTGGTACCCGTGGGCCCACCGCAGCCTCTCCTCGCGCTGCGGGCCACCGAAACAACCGACACCGACAGCCTCGAGGAGATCGTCCGCACCCGCGCGGCCGGCCATACCGTCGGTGGGCGCCCGCAAGGCATCGCCGCATCGGATGCCCCGTCCGCACTGCTCAGCCTGCACGGGTTCGCCACGGTCGCACTCGACCCCGATGCGACCCCTGAGGCCCGCGCCGAGGCCCTCGCAGCCTTCACCCGAGGTCTGGACGACGCGCTGTTGTTCAGCCGCACCGGACTGTCACGTGCTCTCGCCGCACTCGCCAACACCGCCACACCGTCGGCACCACAGGGCTCGGAGCGCCGAGCCTCGGTCCGCTGGGGGCAGACCACCGTGTCACTACTGCGCAAGGGCGACGGCTGGGCGGTCGACAGTCTCGAGTAGTACGCCTGGCCTCTACGGCTTCTTCTTTTTCTTGGGTCTCCCGACCTGGCCTTTGCGCTGGTACAGGTCGACCCATCTCTCGTGCTCAGCCACCGACTTGCTGAACTCGTGGGTCCCGTCGTTCCGCGCAACGAAATACAGGAACCGCGATTTCTTGGGCGCGAGGACAGCCTCGAGCGCAGCCTTGCCCGGGTTGGAGATCGGACCCGGCGGGAGCCCCTCGTTCGCGTATGTGCTGTAGGCGTTGTCCTTGTCGTCGAGGTGGATCCTGCGGATACGGCCCTCGAATTTCTGACATGCAGCGGACTTCTCTGCGGGAACCGTGCAGCCGTAGATGATGGTGGGGTCGGTCTGCAACAGCTTGGGCTTGAAGCTGGAGAACTTCATCCGGTTGAGGAACACCCCTGCGATCAGCGGGCGCTCGTGCTTGGCCCCGGTCTCTTTCTCGACGATGGACGCGAGTGTCACGACCTCCTGCGGCCCCCACCCCAGACTCTTGTCGAGACTCGCGATGGAGTCCCGGTGCGTGCGGGCCAAGCCAGCAAAGACTTGTTGGTGCCGCTTCACCATTCGGGTGACAACGTCGGCCGGAGTCGCCTTGGCGGCGAACTTGTAGGTGTCGGGGAAGAGATACCCCTCGGCCGTCTCCCCCTTGATGTCGAGCGAATCGAGCAGCGCCCGGTCTCGCATCGCAGCTTCAAACGCATCCGCCGTGGCCAGCCCCGAATCGGCGAGGATCTTGGCGACGTCGAGCAGGTTCTTCCCCTCGGGAACCGTAACCCGCACCTCCGCGACCTTCTGCTTGCGCTGTAGTTCTTCGAGGATCTCCTCGGGCGTCATGTCCCCGCGAAACACGTGCGGGCCCGCGGTCGTTTTTCGCGCCGCGCCTTTGTGTAAAACGTAGACCTTGAACGCACTCGCGTCACCCGAGGCCAAGACCTCGTGTTCGACCAACAACTCGAGCACCTGCGGAAACGAAGCACCGCGTGGCACCTCGAGTTCGATCGGTGTCGTGTCGCCCTCCAGCGCCTTGCTCGGATAGTCGAGCAACCGCTCATAGGCGCCATGCGCAGCCCATGCAGCACCACCGAGGCTGATCAAAACGACACCAAAGGCCCACCGCTGGGTCCGAGCGGAGCCCTTCGGCTTCCACCACGGTCGTTTTTTGCGACGCGTGGACTTCGGCTTGGCCTTGGCCTTCGCTCGTGCGGCACTCATCGATTGTCCTCCCGCTTGTTGCGTTCCGCGTCGAGCCAACCTTGCAGGATCACCTGGGCCGCGACAGCATCGATCTTGGACTTCCGCCGCGCCCGGGAGACGTCAGCCTCCAGCAGCGTTCGCTCGGCTGCCGCGGTGCTGAACCGCTCATCCCACAAGTGGATCTCGGCCCCGACGCTTTGACCCTGGAGTTCGACCTCGAGCACCTCGATGAACTTGTGCACCGCTCGGGCGCGTCTGCCGACCCGTCCGTCCAGCTCCAGGGGATATCCCACCACGATCGCTTTCACAGCCTCCGCCCCAGCTTGACGCGCAATCTCCCTCGCATCTTCCACGTGGCCCTTGCGTCGCCACACGTCGAATGCCGTCGCGATCAGGCCCCCTTCATCACCAAAGGCCCGGCCGATGGTCTTGGAACCGACGTCAAGGCCCAGGGACCGCATTTCTCGGGTCTTACCATGCCCAACGACCCGTTGCCCGAAACCCGCACAGGGTTGCCCTACGGGTCTGCATTTGCCAACGTTTTCACGTTGAACCCCGCGGTGCCCCTGCTCGACGAGTCGCTCGCCCCGGGGCGTGAGATCGGTAGTGGAGCCATCGCGACGGTTCGCGAGGTCATCGGAGCACAGAGCGGGTCCCGCCTCGCCGCCAAGGTGCTGCATGCGCGCCACCAACGGGATGCAGGCGCCCGAGCGCGTTTCCAGCGAGAGGCGGAGCTGGCATCGGGACTGGTTCACCCCAACATCGTCCGAGTGTTCGGGGTCCGGGACGTCCAACAGCGGACCGCGCTGCTCATGGAGTTGGTCGAAGGCCCAACCCTTGCGGCCCACCTCGCGACCCACCAGACGCTGAGCTTCGAAACGCTGGTCCCGATCGCTCGCGACATCGCACGCGGGTTGTCCCACGCTCACGCCCGCGGGGTCATCCACCGCGACCTCAAGCCCGCCAACGTCTTGCTCACTCGAGACAATCCGCCGGTCGCGAAGATCGCCGACTTTGGCATGGCCCGCGCGGCATCGTTCGCCGCCGCGGATCGGAGGGCGCTGACCGTCCTTGGGACGCCACCGTACATGGCCCCCGAATGCCTGGACCCCCTCGCGGTCGATCCGCGGACCGACCTCTACGCATTGGGCTGCATCATCTATGAGTTGGCCACCGGCGCTCCGCCGTACGGTGGAAGCACCCCCTACGCGGTCCTCGAAGCCCACCGAACCGCGGAGATTCCATCGCTCCCCGGAGCGTATGGCCGCAGACTCGATGAGCTCACGCGACGGTTGCTCGCGAAGGCGCCCGGAGAACGCCCCCAAGCCGCCGCCGCCGTGCTGGACGCGCTCGAGCACTTGAGCGAGCCCCAGACCGACGCCTCGCTGGTCCCGGTTCAACACGCCCTCGCCCACCATGCGGGAGACGCCACCGAGGGTCGTTGCGCGGGATGTGGGGCGAGAGTGCTTGCGGAGCTACGGGTCTGCTTTCGTTGCGGGATGGTTCAGTTGCTCGTCGAGTCGGGACCCTGCTCGGTGTTCGTCGTCGGCCCCGGCAAGCTGTCGCACAAGTTTTCGAGTGAGCTCCGCGACAAGCTCGTGCGCTGGGTTCGGGCCAACGCAGCAGCCGGCCTCGATCCCGAAGGACTCGAACAACGGATCCCACGGCTCGCCTTCCCGCTCGCGGTCGGCCTGAGTGCCGCGAGCGCACAAACGCTGGTCGACTCGATGCGCCACCTCGGGATCCTGGTCGAAACGACCCGAGGAGGCGCCACGTCCCACCCCCATGTCAGACGAGCCGCGTGGGCGCTGCTGCGGCGAGGAATGACACTCGCCGGGGCTGTCGCGTCCATCCCACTCATGCTCAACCCGCTCCTCGGACTACCGGTCACCGCCGTCGCCATCGCAGCCGCCTTCCCCTTCGTGTTGTTGTTCAGTCGACGCTCGGCGTTCCGTACCGCGTTGCGAGTGGGTCGAGGCAGCGAGCAGCGTGCCCTCCCATTCGCGATGCAACAGCGTCTCGACGGGCTCTACCGAACCGTCCCCAAGCTCAAAGAAGCGCGACATCGTGAGGCTCTCCGGGCCGTCGTTCACCGGACCGTCGACCTCACGCGTACTCTGACTGAAGCCCAGCAGGCCGAGGTCGCCGACGAGATGGCCCATGCGATCAACCTCGCCGCCGTGGCCGCACACCGGATGGACGAACTCGACGCCCAGATGGCCCGCGCTGACTTCGACCCCGCGCACCCCGAGCATCGAAACAGCATGCACGAGCGCGACCTCTGGTCTGGGCGCCTGCTCGACCTCACCGCGACGCTCGACGCACTCGGGGCCCGCCAAGCGTCTGCCTCGCACCGACTGGGCGACGCGCCCGAGGCCGAGGCGCTCGCCTCCTTGCGAGCCACGGTCGAGTCCTTGGAGGAGGTTCAGTCCTTGTGATCCTCGACTTCCTACAGCCCCCCCACGAGGTCTTGCAAGGACCGGCCGACGTGGGGACCGAGCAGCGATGGGTGGTCCGGCTGCGCGATGGCCGCAACGCGCTGGTCGCCCAGCTCGCCCCGGACCTCGCTCGCGACGACTCCATCCGCCGCCGGTACGTGCGCGACCAAGAGCGCGTCATGCAGCTGGGTGCCCACGCGCTTGTCGAGACGCTCGCCCTGGGGCCGCAGCCCGACCCGCGCGACCCGGCAGCCCCCCCGCCGTGGCGGATGCGCCCGATCCCGGACGCGGAGAGCCTCACGGCCATCTTGGCGCGCGCGCCGATCGGACTCGAGGAATTCACCGCCGTGTTCTCCGGTCTGACCGACGCGGTACACGACATTCATCGCTGTGGAGCGGTCTTGCGCGACCTCAGACCCGAGCAGGTCTTGCGGACAGCCGACGGCTCGATCGTGTTGTGCGACATCGGCCTGGCCCGGGTGGATGTCCTCTCCAGCCACACCGCCTCCAGCCTGCTCCTCCAAGGCAGCCCGTACGCAGCTCCCGAGCAACTCTTCAAGACCACGGTCGATCAGCGCAGCGACCTGTACAGCGTTGGCGCGCTGATGTGGCACGCCCTGACGGGGTCGGTCCCGTTCAGCGACGGTCCATCTCTGCTCCGAGAACGAACGCCGCTGCCCGAGCTGCGGACGCTTCGAGCGGACGCCCCACCCGTGTTGGCCGAGCTCGTGGCCAGGCTGCTCAACGAGCGACCCGAGGACCGCCCACCGAGCGCCATGGATGTCACATGGGTGCTGCGGGGAGGGCCGGGCCTAGCCCTCGCCGATGGAACGTCGAGCTGCCAGCACTGCGATGCATCGCTCCGCGTCGGACAACGCCTGTGTCTATCGTGTGGACGGGTCGCCGTGCGCTTCGCTCATGTCCCGATCGGGGATCGGGGCTGGGGCCTCGAGCTTCGCGCGCTGAGCGAGGACGCCGCGAAACTCGAGTGGCTACAACGGTTCCTCACGGCGGTGTCTCGTGCGCCGATGCGAACCCCCGACTTCATCATCGGCAACGTTCACCTCTACGACGACGATGAGAAGGTCGGCCGAATCCGACTGCCCGCCCGCCTGTACTCCGACCTCGACCAAGACACCGCGATGGCCCTTCATGACGAGATGCGGGACCAAGGCCTCAAGGTCGCCCTGGTTTCCCCCACCGCATCCCGAACCAGCGGGCTGCAGTTCCTGGGGCTCAGCATTGTCTTGGCGGGCGTCTTCGCGACGCTTGTCCAGTTCGTCTCCACGCCCATCTGGGCACCCACGCTGGTGGTGTTCATCGTCGCCGCCGGGGCCATGATGGTCCGATTCAGCAACCACGCGATCGAAAAACGGACCCCGGGCACATTCCGGCTGCGGGAGGCTCCGGTCGCGCTGCCCGCATCAGACCCGTTCGTGGCACGGCTGTCCGCGCTGCTCCAGGCTGACCCCCCCGCGGACGTGCGAGCCGTGATCGCGGACCTCGCATTGATGGTCCAGCGTTTGGTCGACCATCGAGCCGCGCTGCAAGGCGCGAACGCAGACGAGATCGACATGGTGACCGAGCCGGTCGAAGCGCTGGTCGGCGCCGTGGAACAATCGGTGCAGCGCCTGGCCAGCATTTCCGCGGAACTCTCCACGCTCGATGAGGGCGCGATGGTGCGCGCACTCGCGGCATCCGAGGCCCGGGGCGACGCCGCCGTCGCTCGCCAGCCGATGCTCGAAGGCCTCGACCGACTCCGGTCGCTCGAAGACCACAGAGCCACGATGTTTCACAGGCTCCTCGAGGTTCAGGCCCTGCTTCACCGCACCATCGCGATGGGGCTGGCGGTCCAGGACCCAGCAGCGCAACACGAGCGCGACATGCAGCACGCACTGGCGACCCTGACAGGGTGAGGACGTCGCCCTACGCGATGGCCAACGACCGGTCGATCTCCGCCTGCGCCGCACACAGCAGCGCGGGGTCTGGGCGCCGCGAGACCTCATCGGCGACGGTCACTGCGAGCTTGATCGCGTGGTCGCCCTGCGAGCGCGCCGCTTCCAGCGGGAGCGTCTGTGCATCCGGGAGCGACGCTGGAGGCTCCCAGGACAGCCACGCATCGGACCCACCATGCGCAGCGTGCAGGGCTGCGACGCAATGGAAGACGGCATGCCGCACCGCGAGCTCGGACCCCGCATCGATGAACGGGAGGAGCGAGCGGACCGCAGATGTCGCGGTGATCGCGTGCAAGTAGGCAAACCCGGACCCGCGGGATGTCAGCATCATCCTCGCTGCGATCCCGACCATCTCCGAGATGAAATCAGAGGTCGATAGGTCCCGTAGGTCGACGGATGCGACGGCGTCGGCGAAGCGCTGTACGCCGTCAACCGCCCGGACCCGATCGAAGATCATCCCCGCGCTCGAACGCTCCTCGTCCGTAAGGCCCGGTAGCGTCGCCATGACCGTACGAAGCTCGACCGACGGTGCACTGCCAACATTCCCAGGGAGCGTTTGATAGGCCGACGCCCAGTATCCCAAGGCGTGGGCAACCTCCTCGGCTCGGACCTCCGAGGGCGCGCGCGTCCACCCTCGAACAGCATGGGAGAGCCGGATGAGTCCGTGGGTTGCCCCTGCCATCGCCCCGGGCAGTAGCGTCGGTAGGGCTTCGCGGACCATGTCCTCGACCGAGGACACAGCGATACGAGCCCGGTAGTGCTCGATCCACCCCGCCTCTTGCAAGTCGCCGAGCTCGAGGCTTCCGCAAGCACCACCGTTCAGAGGCTCGAGTGTCTCGAGGGCCAGTTCGGCGAACGCCGCTGCATGCCCCTCGAGACCCGCAGCCTCCAGCGCTTCCACCACCATCGGCCCGTGGTTGCTCATCCCGCCGTCGTACGTCGGCGCTGTCGCGTGGAACTGGCTCAGGACGACATCAAGCGGCGGAGCATTCATGAGTCCTTTATCCCCTCGAAGGGAACCGGTGTCCCGCCACGTGCTCGCCGGAGAGCGAAATTCCAATCGGTTGACGCATCGGGCCGCTCAAGCATCGGTCCGACCGCTCAGAAGGAACGCAGCAACGCTCGCGACCACCACCACGGCTCCGCTCGCGACCACCGATGCCCCGATCCAGTACGCCCCGAGTCCGAGCACCCCCAGGAGCTGAACGCACGAGACACCGCCCTTTGACCACCGGGTGGGCAGCACCATGAACAGGACAAACAACACGGTGGCGGCACATCCCAGCCCCCACGTGATGCGCTCCACGTCGATGCTCCGCCCGAGTTCCTCCCAGGACGGGTCGAGCATCGCGAGGTCCAGTCGCGAACCGACCTCCCAGGCGACGACCTCGAGAACGAACGTCGCGGGGAGCCACTGCAGCGATGTCGCGCGTTCGTTCGCCACGTGCGGGAAGAGTACCCCTAGGCTCCCGCACACGCCGCTTTGGGCGTTCCTTAGTAGTGATAGTCGAACGCGTACTGGACGCACGCGGCGTCGGGCTGGTCCACGCGGATCCAGACCGTCATGTCGTCGCTGATGGTCCCGCTGCAGTTGGCATCCGGTACGTGGATGACATCCTCGGCACAGCAACCCGGTCGCCCGCCTGGTGACGTCGTCGCGCTTGCCCCTTCGCCGCAGGCGAACTCCGTGTCCTCGAGACCGTCAGCACACTCCGCAAACTTACAGAACCGGACCTCTGCAGAGGCCGCGATCGTGCGGAACGGGTCGACAGAATCGAAGGACGAGTCCTCCCCGTCGTAGCGGAACCAGTCCACGTCGTCCGGGCCGGTGAGCACGCCCATCACGCTGCCGCCGTTGTCGTCGTCGTCGTCGATCGAGCCGAGGAAGTGGGCGTTGTCTTCGGAGCTGATGTCGCCCCACTCATCATCCTCGCAGACGCCCGGAGCTGTGCACACGTCGGATGCATCGCACTCGAGTCCGTCTGCACAAGCCCCTTCGTCACACCCGCAGTCCAGCTCGCCGAGCGTGCAACCGCCGCTGGAGCTTCCGGTTTCATCCGTGCTGCTGCCCTCGACGACACCGGTGGATGTCGTGGTGCTCGAAGGATCGGTGGGACCCGTCGAGGGGTCGGTCGTGCTGGTCGTGCTGGGCCCCGTGGCCGTGATCGTGGTGGTGCTCGCCGTATCCGAGGTCGAGCTCGACGTCTCCTCGTCGCCGGTGCTTCCACCCGCCGACCCTGCGTCGGCATCGCCTCCACAGGCTGCCAAAAACGCACCCAGCACCCACAAACCAGTCTTTCGCATGCCTTGCTTCATAACAGAGGCCTCCGGAGCTGTGGGCGCGAAACACGGCGATGCCCTTCACACTTCTTCATGAAGACCCACGACGTCGTGAAACAAGCGCGACGCAAGCTGTTGAGCAAGGAGACAGACACGATGATCGGATTCTTTGTTGGTGCAGCCCTCGTCTACGGAGCCTATCGGTTCTCTCACCGCCGTCACCACGGCATGCGCGGACCCGGTTGCGGGCACGGACCCCGCGGGTACAGGGGCCCCATGTCCTCGAACGATGGGGCACCGTGGAGCCGGGACTCCGCAGGGGCCAGCTGGCGAAAGCGAGCCCGTGGAACCGAGCGGATGGTCGGCTGGCTCGCCTCCAAACTCGAAGCCACACCCGAGCAGTACCGCGTGATCCGCAACGAAGTGGAACAGTTTGCGGACAAGACGCAAGGCCTGCGCGGAGAGCTTCGCCTCTCGCGGGAGGACATCACGAATGCGATGCGGGGAGATTCATTCGATGAGGAGATCATGGGTGAGAGCTTCGCCCGGCAGGACGAGCGGATCCGGGAAGTCCGCGAGCAGCTGGTCGGCGCGCTGGCCCGGATTCACGATGTCCTCGAGCCACTCCAGCGCGAGCGTTTGGCGGAACTGAACCACCGCTTCGGCCGCCGCCGCAGCTGGCGGTAGAGTGGACCCGTGGCTGTTCGGGTCCTGTTGGTCGACGATGACGCGAGGCTGTTCGAGCTGCTCCGCGGGTTCTTGACCCCCAACGATGTCGCACTCGAGCACGCTCGTTCTGGTGCGGCCGGTCTCGATGCGCTCGACCGCGAGACGTACGACGCCGTGCTCCTCGATGTGATGATGCCGGGCATCGATGGCCTGGAGACCCTGCGCCGGATTCGAGCGCGCACGCAGATCCCGGTCATCATGCTGACCGCCCGCGGGGACGAGGCCGACCGCGTCGTCGGGTTGGAGATGGGCGCCGACGACTACATCCCCAAACCGTTCAGTTCCCGCGAACTGCTCGCGCGTCTCCGAGCCGTGCTGCGGCGTCTGCACCCGGAGGTCGGTGCGGCCCGGCTGAGCGAGGCGGGCGTCGAGGTCGAAGTCGCCGCACGGCAGGCCCGTGTCGAAGGTCGCGCGGTCGAGTTGACCGGACTCGAGTTCGATCTACTGTTGGCCCTCATGCGACGCGCAGGTCGGGTCGTTCCGCGAGGCTCGCTGCTGGCGGAGGCCGGCCGCGATGACGCCACGGTGGGGGAACGCACCGTAGATGTGCACATCTCAAAACTGCGGAAGAAGGTCGGTGCTGAGCGCATTCGGACGGTACGCGGCGTCGGCTACGTTTTCGCACGGAGCACAGACGGGTGAGAGGCCACCGCTGGAACCATCGACGGGACAACCCCGTGCTCGGTTACTTCCGGCGGCGGCTGCGGCGGCAGCTGTTTGCGTGGTTCGGGGTTGCCATCCTGCTGACAGGGTTGCTCAGTGGCACGGTCGCCTGGATCTGGAGTGGCGCAGACCACAACCACGAACTGGCGTTCACCCAGTTTGCAACCCATCGGTTCGAGACTGTCTGGGACGACGACGCGGCACGAAAGGCACTCGCACAGACGATCACCAGCGACCTGGGGTTTGGAGTCCGCGTTCTGGACTCCGACGGTACGCTGCTCGACGCCTACGGTCCGGCCTGCGAGCGCGCCCCCCACGTCCTCGACATTCCAAACCGAGGCGACGTGCTTACCTGTCTTCCAGAGTCCTGGGGACCCCGCCGTATCTGGCTGCCGATCGCCGTCGGCGGCATGTTCTTGTGGGTGGCCTCCGGTGCGATCGCGTTTCACCTCACGCGCCCACTGGCCCGGATCGTCCAGGTGACGCAAGAGATCGGCAAAGGCAACCTCGACGCCCGCATGACAGGTCGCCTGCACGGCCTGGAGCTTCGAGCGATCGCGGAGGCGGTCAACGACATGGCGGCCCGGATTCAGTCGATGGTCGGTGCCGAACGGGAGCTTTTGGCCTCCGTAAGCCACGAGATCCGCACCCCACTGGGCCACGTCCGCATCCTCCTCGATACGGCCCGGGAATCGGGTTCCGACCGTGGACTTGTCGACGAGCTCGACCGAGAGGTCGAAGCCATCGATACGCTGGTCGGTCAGCTGCTGGCGAACTCTCGCCTGGACTTTGCTCGCGTCGATCTCCAACCACTCGACGCCGTGGCGTTGAGTCTTCGGGCGCTCGAGCGGGCCAACATCGACCTCACTGTGTTGGAGTCCGTCGCCGAGACCCTCCCCATTCACGCCGACCCAGCGTTGGTTCTCCAGGCACTCGCCAACCTGATCCGAAACGCCGAGGAACACGGATCGGGCATCACCGCAATCACGCTCTCAAGGGCCGAAAGTGACGTTGTGATCCACGTCGAGGACCGGGGACCGGGATTTGAGGACTTGGGCCGAGCTTTCGACCACGGATACCAGGGCGCAGATGGCAAGGGCGCGCTCGGGCTGGGCCTGGCGCTGGTTCGACGCATCGCGGAGGCTCACGGAGGCACGGCCACCGCCGAGAACCTCGAGGTTGGTGCCCGCGTCACCCTGCGTCTCCCCGCGAAGCTCTTGCCCTGACGGCATGACCGCGCGAACCTAGCGGGGTGATCGTGTTCGAAGTTCACCTGACCGCCGGAAACGATGGCGAAGGCCTGCTCAGCTCCGAAGTTCTCTCGGAGACCCAAGCCCAAATCATGACCGGTGCCGAAGCCAAAGCGCTGGGGTTTGAAGGTTTTCCCGACGGCGACGATCTCCGTCTCATCGTCGTCGCCGAAAAGGACGAACGCTGGATCGAGAAGGCGCTCGAGCGGGCGCCCAACGTCTCCGGCTACCGCTCTCACCGCGTCGACATGTGACGGCGACGGGCGCACGCAGCACCAAGGTTCTGCAACGCCCGCAAAAAAGAGGAGAGGCCTGAACTGGCCTCTCCCTGGGTTGTTGAAAATGCACGCTACTGGGTGTCGTGCCACACGCTCTGCAGATGCCGGTAGAGCACCGCGAGTGCGGGGAAGCCGAACATCACCAGCACCATGAGCGCGAGGACCGGGGCGACCTGGTAGCCCTTTCCACCGCTGACCGCGGTCAGGAAGAGCAGTCCGCCCCCGATTCCGACCGTGACGACAGCGGTCAGTACCGCCACCGCCCGTCGAATCACCCGGTCCGCCGGGGTGACCGGAAGGTCCACGGAGACCGGCTCCATGGAGAACGGCTCCGAAGACTCGGTGTTCAGCTTGGACACAGCACGGCGGCCTGCGCGGCGAACCGCGGCCCGAGCCTGCATCCGGGACTCCCAGCGACGTGCTTTCGTTGCGCCACGGACAGCCTCATTGACTCCACCTGCTCCACTCATCGTGTTGGAGATACCGGCTGCGGCACGCTCAGATTCCGCAAATCGGACGATGCCCAACCGATTTCCGGACCCCGAAATCGACCACGGGCCCGCGGTTTTCCGCGAGCCCGTGTGAATAACCCCCCGGACGGGATCAGGCGCTGGCCGAAGCCGACGCCTTCTTGCCGTGGCACTTCTTGAAGCGCTTGCCCGAGCCACATGGACACGGGTCATTGGGCCGTGCTTTGTAGAAGTCCTTCTTCGAAGTCGCGGCCTTGACCGCCTTTTCCACTTGCTCCGACGCGCTGACCTGAGCGGTGGCCTTGCCAGCCGCGTTGAGCTGCTCCATCGCGCGACGAGCCGCATCTTGAAGCTTGTTGAGTTCGCCCTTGGTCGCGGCCGCTCGTCGCTTCGTCCCACCGCCAGCACCACCGGCACGCCGCTGGTTGGCTCGCGTCAGCGCGGTCTCGTATTCGGCACCCTCTTCAGCCTCACGCCGCTGCTCGTCGGTCAGCTGGAGCATGATGACCTTGTCGAGCACGGTCTGCTCGATGCCTTCCCACATGTCGCGGAACAGCTCGTAACCCCGAATCTTGTACTCGTTCTTCGGGTCGCGCGTGGCGTAGCCAACGAGCCCGATCCCCGTCCGCAGGTGCTCGATGTTCTTGAGGTGGGCAATCCACTGCCCGTCGATCTCCTT
This sequence comes from Nannocystales bacterium, assembly GCA_050633305.1. Classification (GTDB taxonomy): domain Bacteria; phylum Myxococcota_A; class Polyangia; order Nannocystales; family Nannocystaceae; genus CAJXVA01. Next base: position 348,477 of record JBOEGF010000005.1, on the reverse strand, counting down.
CAGCCACGCATGGCGGATATGATAGAGATAGACGGTCAGCCGGTAGTCCTTCTCACGCTCGAGGAGGAGTGCCTCGGTGGCGCTCCAGCACATCTCGATCAGCTCCTCTTGGTTCTCAGGAACCGAGCTGAGGTCGAGCTTCGCGTGAAAGCGCTCCATCATCCGCGTCTCGAGTTCCTCGACCTCCCAATCGTCGGGGTGGACATCCTCGGGACACAGGCCGTCGACGGTCTTCTCCACCAGGGCGAAGGCCAAGTCGTGCAAGCGTTCGCGCTGCTGGATCTGCGCCGCGGCGGTCTCCCGAACCGCCGTATCGCAAAGCTTCTTGTAGGAGCGCCGCACCTCGACGAGGTCCACCATCGCCCCGTAGTGGCGGTAGAGGCTCCGCATGAGGTCCTCGGCGTCGACGCCGTCCTTGGGGAATGGCTTGTCGCCGCCTTCCGTCTCGGCGCCGTCCTCGATCAGACCCGCGATGTGCTCGTCGACGAGCCCAACGACCTTCTCGCGAATGTCCTTGGACAGCGAGTCGATCGTGTGAGGCCCGGAGACCTCTGGCGGCGGCGGTAGCTTCTCTTGCTGCTCCTGACGCGCCTTGTCGTCGAGGATCTCGGGCCGGTAGCGACCTTCGAGAATCTGCTTGCGCAAGGCGTAGATCGCCTTGCGCTGCTCGTTCATGACGTTGTCATACTCGAAGATGTTCTTCCGAGTGTCGAAGTGCATCGCTTCGACTTTCTCTTGGGCGTTTTCGATCGCCCGGTTGACCAGCGGTGCCTCGATGGGCACGTCCTCCTCCATACCGAGGCGCTCCATCAAGCCGGTGATCTTATCCGCACCGAAGATGCGCATGAGGTCGTCCTCGAGACAGAGGTAGAACTGAGAGGAACCGGGGTCGCCTTGACGACCGGCACGACCCCGAAGCTGGTTGTCGATCCGGCGGCTCTCGTGCCGCTCGGTCCCCACAATGTGCAGACCCCCGATGGAGAGGACTTCCTCTTTCTCTGCCTCGCACTGGGTCTTCAGGCCCGAGAAGAGCTTCTCGTACTCCTCGGGCTGCTTCTCGGGGTCGAAGTGCTCTTGCGCCATCATCTCGGCGTTGCCACCAAGGATGATGTCGGTCCCGCGACCGGCCATGTTCGTGGCGACGGTGACGGCGTACTTACGACCAGCTTGCGCGACGACCATCGCCTCGCTGGCGTGCTGCTTGGCGTTGAGCACGTTGTGCGGGATGCCCTCGCGGTCGAGCAGCTGGTGGATGACGTTGGACTTCTCGACGCTGGTCGTACCGACGAGGATCGGTTGTCCCGCCTCGTGCTTCTCTTTGATCTCAGCGACGACGGCCTGGAACTTGCCGCGCTCGTTCTTGTAGACGAAGTCGTCGCGGTCATCCCGAACGATCGTCCGGTTCGGCGGCACCACGAACACGTCGAGTTCGTAGATCTTGTGGAACTCCTCGGCCTCGGTGTCGGCCGTACCGGTCATGCCGGCCAGCTTCCGGTACATGCGGAAGTAGTTCTGGTAGGTGATCGTCGCGAGCGTCTGGCTCTCGGGCTGAATCGGAACGCCCTCTTTGGCCTCGATGGCCTGGTGCAGGCCATCGCTCCAGCGGCGGCCCTCCATCTTGCGACCGGTGAACTCGTCGACGATCAGCACCTCGCTGCCCTCGACCAGATAGTTCACGTCCTTCTTGTAGAGCGTGTGCGAGCGGAGGCCCTGGTTGACGTGGTGCAGCAGCTCGTTGTTCTCGGGCGCAAACAAGTTTTTGCAGGCCAGCTCCCGCTCGATGCGGTCGACACCCGCGTCGGTCAGCTGCACGCTCTTGTGCTTCTCGTCGAGCACGTAGTCGATGTCGCGCCGCAGCGAGGGCATGACCTTGTCGACCGTGTGATAGAGGTCTGCCGGCTTGTCCGCCTCGCCGGAGATGATGAGCGGCGTCCGAGCCTCGTCGATGAGAATCGAGTCGACCTCGTCCACGATCGCGAAGTTCAGCTCGCGCTGCACGTACTTCTCGATCGTCTCCTTCATGTTGTCGCGGAGATAGTCGAAGCCGAACTCGTTGTTGGTGCCGTACGTGATGTCGCACCGATACGAGCGCTGCCGCTCCACGTGATACAGGCCGTGCACGATCGTTCCGCACGACAGGCCGAGGAACCCGTAGAGTTGCCCCATCCACTCGGCGTCGCGAGTCGCCAAGTAGTCGTTGACTGTAATGAGGTGTGCGCCCCGCCCACTGAGCGCGTTGAGCACCAGCGCCGAAGTCGCCGAGAGCGTCTTGCCCTCACCGGTTCGCATCTCGAGCACCTTGCCCTGGTGCATCGCGATGCCCCCGATCATCTGGACGTCGTAGTGACGCATCTTGAGGACGCGCCAGCCACTCTCACGAACGATCGCGTAGACGTCGATGAGCAGATCGTCGAGGGAGCGCCCCTTGTCGAACTGCTCCCGACACTCGTCGATCTTCATCTTGAGCTGGGCGTCGTCGACGTCCTTGAGCTTTTCGCCCGCCTCATTGATGGCATTGAGCATCGGCTGCAGCTTTTTCATCTGCCGCGAGTGCTTGGTGCCGAAAACTTTCTGGATCAGTCCGCCGAACATGCGTGCGTGGCTTTCTCGCGCCGTTGATACCCGTCCAGGCGCGCAATTGCGAAGGCCTGACGAGGCGCGGAGTGTGGGGAAGGCTACGGTTCGGACGCCCAGCTGTAAACGCGGACTGGACGCGACCCGAGAGCTCAGCCTACGCCCGGGCCGACAAGATCTGACGAAGAGGCGCAAAAGTGGCCTGTGTTGTCGATTCGGAGCTGATAGAGTCGGTTTTGCAGATGTCCGAGTACCGAGTCGCGCTTCGTCACACCACGCTCCTCGAGTCCGCAGCCCTGGAAGCCAAGGGTGACGACCGGTACTTCATCGCGACCGCGGCACCCCCGCCCACACACTCGATCCTGACCCTGCACGGATCTGAGGACGGCGAGGACGGGCCGAAGCTCTTCCTGGTCGACAAAGTGTTCGAGGTCGAGGGGAACGAGCAGCCCCGCGGCGTCGTCGGAAAGCTCACCGACGCGCAGGCCCACGAAGCCGCCTCGATGATGGGAACCGAGCATCTCGAGGATGGGCAAGCGCCCCCGGAAGACCACGCCCCCGCGATGGCGATGCCCGCCCCTGTGGTCGACCCCGACCTCGACGACGGCGAACCCGACCTTCAGGAACGAGAGCGTCTGGAGCCGAACTCGGACTCAGACTCGAACTCGGACGCTGACCCCGGTTCCGGCTCCGACTCTGCGGAACAACAGCGCGCAGATGGCGAAGCCCCGGCGGAGGCTGCTGAGGCGCCCACGACCGACGCGGAAAACCCAGGGAACGCCGCGTCCGGTGATGAGCGCAGCTCCGGCGGGAGCAAACGTAGTCGTCGTCGCAACCGCAAGCGTCGTTAGCCCAGCGGAGGCCACCTCGCAAGCGTCCCGGCGATCGACATCACGTCTCGCCGCGTCATGGGAACGAAGCCCGGAAAAAACCGTGGGTCGGAGTAATGGATTCGGCGCTGGGGAGACAACCACTTGGTTGCGCTCGCTCCCCCGTCGAGTCGCCCCCCCGCCCCGATGCTGCGACCACAACGTTCCTCCGCCCTCGCCTTCCTCTTTCTCGCAACCTCCCTCGCCCCGTCCGTCGCCTTCGCGACCTCCACCGAGCCCGCACCGACGGTCACCGAATCGGGCGAGCGCGGCGTAGGCGTCGACGACGCCGACTTCGAGGAGCTCGACGAGTCGATCGTCAGCGACGAGTCGACGGAGGGGGAACAGCTACCGTTCGACGGGGTCGACCTCTCCGAGCTCGAGGCAGCAGCCCGCGCGCCACGGGAGGACCGGGTCACCGCGGACGTCGAGCCCTCGATGCAGGCGTCCGGAGTCCATGATCCCTTCCCCGACGGTATCAGGCGAACCCCACCGCGCGACGTCTGGGTTCCGGGAGTCGTCGGTCTGGGCCTCGCAGGTTCGGCGATCGTGATGGGCCGACTGGCGCTGCTCCCCGAATGCGGGAGTCAGGACGACATCACCTCCTGCAATGGAGCGAGCGACGGCGACATCGGTGTTCGAGGAGGACGGGTCTTCGGGGCGGTTGGGTTTGGTGCAGGTGGGGCCGTGTTCGGAGCCGTCGCGGGTCGGGCGTTCGGCGACTGGCTTGGCCAAAACCCGCGCTACAGCCTGGCGCAGAAGCGGCGCATCGCCATCGGGACGGGAACAACCGCGGTGGTACTGGGGACCGCAGGTGTCGCGGTGGGAGCGGGCCTTCTCGGCTCGGGCGCACAACAGGCCGTCGACATCGGTCGTGAGTTCGATGGCGATACGGGCGCACTGACCGATGCCGAGTATGCTCAGCTCAACGACGGACTGAACGAGGTGAAACGTGCTCGCGCGGGATTCATGGTCCTCGTCGCCGCGCCCACGATCCTGGCGACCGGGATCTCGGTGCTCGTCCACCGCCCCCGGGGCGCCCAGGTCTCGGTCGCCCCCGCCATGAGCCCAACCTACGCCGGGATGTCCGTGCGGGTCCGGTTCTGAGTCTGCGACTGGACAGCACGTCGAAGGCGCACCTCGTCCGAGAGGCTCAATGCGACAGCGTCTCGACCACGATATCGAGGTTTAAGCACCGAGACAGGTCTGTGCGGTGCCCCTGCAGCCGTGGCCGAGCGCCCGAACTCCAGGAGCTCCCTTTGAAAGGTCCTGTTCCGTCCCGGGGTGAACCCCCTCCCGGCCCGGTGTCCTCCTGACGAAGTGGGATACTGGCGATTCCTTGGCGACCACGGAAACGACGCAGACCTCCACCCTGGCGGAGGACGACGGCCGGCCCCCGAAACGTTGGTGGATCGAACTGGTCCATCACGATGACCCCTCCCACATCGGTCGACGGCTCGCCCTCGATGGGCCTCTCGCGTTGGGTCGCAAGTCCGATGGGTTCGGAGCGGGCGTCCTCGATGATGGGCACATCTCGCGAGCCCACGCCGAGTTCGATCCGCGGAGCGCCGGGACGCCGATGCTCCGAGATGCCGGGAGCCGCAACGGGACCTACGTCAACGGGAGCCGCGTCCAAGAGCATCCTTTGGTCTCGGGAGACGTCGTTGGGCTCGGCCGCGCGCTGCTCCTGGTGACACGCGAGCCGCAGCCGCCCACCGAGCGGGCACCCGAAGGGCTGGTGGGGAACAGCCATGCGTTCCTCTCCGCGATCGCCACCGTCCGCAAGGCGTCGACCCGTGGCCCAACCCTCCTATGGGGGGAGTCCGGCGTCGGCAAGAGCGTGTTCGCTCGACACCTTCACGGCGTTTCCGGACGCAAGGGCCCACTGGAGGTCACCCGCTGTGGACGAACCCCGGATGAGGAGACGCTGCTGCGCGCGGTGCTCGACGCCGCATCAGGGGGCACGGTGGTCCTCGATAACGTCGAAGAGCTCCCCCCCGCGGCCCAACTTCTTCTCGTCGACCGCCTCGACGCCGCAGAGTTTCAGGACACGGGGCTGGTGGCCTGCACGGTGGAGTCACCCGAAGGACTCGCGCACCGCCTCCGTCCCGAGCTGGTGCACCGCCTTCGTCGCTGGTCGATCCGGGTTCCCTCCCTCACCGAGCGCCGCACGGATATCCCACAGCTCGCGCTCGCGTTCGCCCGTCGCTACTGCAACCCCAACGCTCGACTCGACGCCGAGTTCGCCTTTCGCCTGCTCCGTCATCGATGGCCAGGCAACCTCCACGAGCTCGAGGCCCTCGTCGAGCGTGCAGCCGTTGAAGCTCACGGTGACACGCTCACGCCCTTTGAAGGACTCGACGCGCTCCTCGCCCAGCAATCGAGCGCGGCTGGCATCTCGACCTACGGTAGGAAGGTCGAGCGAGAGCCCTTCGTCGCCGACGCGAGCGGCCGTTGGTACACGACGCCGGGCGGGCAACGTTTCGACCTCGAGCGACGCAAAACCCTCACCCGGGTGTTCGCAACCATGCTCGCGGCGCGTCGGGACGAACCGGGGCGCGCGCTCTCGGTCTCAGACATGCTCGACCGAGCATGGACCGACGAGAAACTCCTGCCCCGCGCTGGCGCGAACCGGGTCTACGTGGCGATGACGACACTGCGGAAGATGGGGCTGCGCGACCTTCTCGTCCGGACCGATACCGGCTACGTCCTCGATCCTGAGATTCCGTTGCGCATCATCGAAGACTGACTCCGGCACATCGAACAGCTCGTTGCGCCCGCGGCCACGGACTCACGGCACGTGTGTCTTGCCCAGCGCGGTGACCTCGGCCCGAGACTCCGGGAGGTCGCGCTCCAGAATGATGAGGGCGTCGTTGCGACGAGCCTTGGATTCGACCTCCCCCTGTATCTCGAGCGCTTTCTTGTAGTCGCCCTTGGCCCCGCGGTGTGCAAGCGCCTCAGCGAGCCGAAGCTGCAACAACATCGTATCCACGGAGTTCGGCGCCTTGCGTCCGATCTCCATCGCGGCCTCCCCTGTGGCGACCGCATCCTCGTGTCGGCCCGCCCCGATGAAGACGTAGATCTGCGCGACGGCGAACACCACCCGGTTGGCCAGCTCCAGAACGGAGTCACCGCCGGCCGCGTGCGCCCGCTCCATGTACTCGAGCGCCTCGTCGTGTTCACCGAGTTGAGAGTGAAGCAGCGCCAACTCGCGCAGCGCTCCGGCGCGGTGCCCGGCATACGCGGGGTCCGTCCCCTGCTCGAACCCGGCATACGCGAGATGGGCCTGTTCCATCGCGGCCTCTGCCTCGCCGAGTTCTCGGAGCACGGTGGTGAGCTCAACCCGGGCGCTCGCCAACCGAAGCTCGTACCCCGGCTCTTCATGAGCCAACAGAAGGGCGATCGTTCGTTCGTACAACCGCCGAACCGCCTCGAGATCGCCGAGCGAGTACTCGACCGACGCGAGGGTTTGCAGGGCAGCTCCGACACTGGGGTGGTCCTTACCCCGGTGTTTCTCGAGAATCCGGATTCTCGATTTTGCGGAGACCCGGGCGAGTTCGAGGTCCCCAATCGCGTCCGCTGTGAGCGCAACGCCCTCGAGTCCATCGAGCGTGTCGAGGTGGTCGACACCACGAGCGGTCTGAATGATCCCCACCTCTCGTTGAAACGCCGCCAACGCTTCCTTGTTGCGGCTGAGCCAGTAGTTCAACGCGCCAACATTGTGTTCCCGGCGGGCTCGCCCCATCAGCAACGTGTTCTGCCGGGCAGGCGACACCGGCGTGTCCTCGTCCGACTCGGCGACCTCGTTGGCCTGCCTCATGAGCTCCAACGCTCGCTCCAGGTCGCCCTCTCCCTGGGAGATCGCGGCGAGGTTGACGAACCGTGCGGCCGCCATGTCGGGCCGCGGCGTGAAGTGAGCGAGATGAGTCTCGGCCTTCCGCGACCACCGACGACCCTCGTCCGGTCGGCCCAGCGCCACGCCTTCAACCCAGACCAGGCGAATGGCGGCCGAAGCCGCGTTCCGGTCGTCGCTTGCAGCGGTTGCATGTGCGTAGGCTTCGGCCAGTACCTCCGAGGCTCGTTGGGCGTCACCAGCGGAATCGAGGAGGTTCCCGACGTCGGCCAACGGCTTCGATCGGATCGCGGGAGGCTCGAGCTGAGCGATCGCTTCGAGTCCGGCGTTGAGCTCAGCCCGGGCCGCGCGTGCATCGTCCCGCCGCAGCGCGTCCGAGGCCGCATTCTTCCGCCGCTCGACTTCCTCCAAGTACGCCTGGGTCCGGGGGTCACCTCTGGCCGCCTCCAGCCGCGCCGACATCGGCCGCAAGCACTCGGCGGACGGTTGCAGCGAAGAAGCGACCCGTGTCGCTTGCTGAACCGGCACCGCCAACCGCACCGAGATTCGATCGCGGGTCGCCTCGAAGTGCTCACGGCGCGTTTCGAGACACGCCACAGCATGGTCCCGTTCTTCGGCATCAAGCTCGCACGTTCGCGCCCTCGCACGAGACCAGGCTTCCGCTTCGCCCTCGAAGATCGACAACACCAACTCGGCCACCTCTCCGGCCCCGGGCTCGACCGAATGCTCGAAGACCTCCCGCATGGAGTCGCGGTGCTCGTCGGTCCAAAGCGGGGTCGAATCCTCCGAGGTGCACGTAGGCTCGGCGCGGCCTCCCACAGGAGCGGCGAGCAACGCCAACGGCACCAGCACGGCCGCTGCCGCACCCACCCACGTTCGCAGTGGTCGGTGCTGGAGGGCCTGCAGCAGCGCGGGGACGTCGGAGAAACGGTCGCGTGCGCGAGGCTGCAGACCCCGACGAAGCGCGCGTGCGATCGGGAGAGGCAGGCCGCGAAGCGCCTGCTGCGAGGGACCTTCGTCCTTCATCAGCTCCAGCTTCATCAGCGATGGCGCCTCGAACAGCCTCGAACCGGTCAGAACCTCGAACGCGGTCAAGCAGTAGCTGTACTGATCGGACCGGGGCGTCAACGGGTGCGCGCGGTGCTGCTCGGGGGACATGTACGCGGGCGTGCCCAGGACAACTCCCTGCGCGGTCACGGTGTGCGAGCTCGGGCCGGACCCGCTGAACTCGGGCGCGACGACGGCCGGTGAAGCATCGGAGTTCGAGTCTTCGTCGCCATAGACACGTACGAGACCAAAGTCGGTGACTTTCGCGGTGCCGTCCCCCGTGATGAGCACATTGTCAGGCTTGAAGTCCCTGTGGACCAACCCCGCCTCATGGGCGGCCGCGAGCCCTTCGCCCGCTTGCCGAAGCACACGGATTCGCTGCTCCAAGGAGGGCCCGGTCTCGAGCCACTGGGTGAGCGTCTTGGCGACGAGCAACTCCATCACGAGAAACCCATCGCCGTCGCGAACGCCGTAGTCGTAGACGGCGACCACATGCGGGTGGTGCAACGCTGCCATCGCCCGGGCCTCCCGAGAAAACCGTTCGACACCGCGCGGGGTTCGGGCCTGCGAGTCGTGGGCCATCTTGATGGCGACGAGCCGGTTCAGCTTCGGATCCAAGGCCCGGTAGACCACCCCCATCGCCCCTGCACCCAGCCGGGCTTCGACGATGTAGCGACCAATCCTCGTACCTCTGGAACGTTCCCATCGAGCACCGACGGCGGCCTCGTCGTCCGAGAGCGTCTGCGTCCTCGACGCGGGGAGTTGCTCCTCTCGGATCACCTTTCGAGTATCCCGTAGTGGCTTGCGTCCTTCCATCGTTCACCCAGCCCAAGGTGGAACGCACGTGCGTCTCGCCCACTTCCGACCGGACCCGCCTCGTGGCCCGGAATTCGGCTGTCACAGGCCCTGTCTTCGAAGTCCCCTCCCTCAAACACCCCGAACGCCCTGTCTTCGAAGTCCCCTCCCTCAAACACCCCGAACGCGGGCCTCGGCCCCCAAGAACGCCCAGCTCGCGCACGGGCTGCCGCCCCTGATGCTGCCCGCGCCACGACGAGCTCCACAATCGCGGTTCCATGCAGGGGTCCAGCCGTTGCCTGATATAGTCCGCCCCCGTTGAACGCCCCCACCCAGTCGCCCGGAATCAATGTTCCGCCTGCGCTGCGCCCAGGAACGCACGTGCATGTCGTTGCGCCTTCGGGCCCGGTCGAGGCCTCCCGGCTGGACAAAGGGATGCGCTCACTCCAGCGGGCGCTGGGAGACGAGCACCCCGTCGAACTCGCGAGCAACCTCCTCGAGTCCGATGGCTACTTTGCCGGTCCAGACGACGAGCGGGCGGAAGGCCTGCACACCGCTTTCTCGGCACCCGACCCGGGCGTCATCCTGTGCGCGCGTGGTGGCTATGGTCTCACGCGTCTGCTCAGCCGCCTCGACCCCGCTCGCCTGCGCCGCAACCCCAAATCCATCGTTGGGTTCTCGGACGTCACCGCGTTGTTGTCCTGGGCCTGGGTCGCGGCCTCGGTCGCAACGATCCACGGGCCGGTCCTCACGCAACTCAGCGGACTTCACCCCGGAGATGTCGCCCACCTGTTCGACCTCCTTCGTGGCGAAGTTCCTCCGCCCATCGTCGCCTCAGAAGGCTCGGCGCTGCACGGCGGCACCGTCGAAGGTCGACTGATCGCAGGCAACTTGGAGGTCTTGCGAAGCTTGGTCGGGACGCGGTTCTTCCCACCGATGCGGGGCAACATCCTCGCGATCGAAGAGATCAACGAGGCGCCCTACCGTATCGATCGAGCGCTCACACACCTACTCAGCAGCGGCTCCCTCCGAGGTGTTCGCGGGGTCTTGGTAGGGCAGCTCTCCATGTGCGAACGACCCAAGCCCGGCGTTGGCCCCTCGGCCGAAGAGGTCGTCTTGGAGCGACTGGGCACCCTTGGCGTACCCGTGGTGACCGGATTCGAGTTTGGGCACGACAGCGGCCGCAACATGGCGCTGCCCTTCGGAACCCGCGTCCGACTGCGGGCCGACGACTGCACGTTGGAGCTGTTGGAGCCGGTCACCCGATGAACTGGCTGCTGGAACATTGGCAGTGGATGCTCGCCGGCGCGGGCGCCCTCATCGTCCTCGCCTGGCTGACGAGTCGGCGCCGCTCCACCCCGCGCGAGGCCAAGCAGAACCAGGCCGACCTCGACGCCAAGCTCCCCGCTCGTCGGTGGTGCCAAGCCGCGGTCCGACTTGTGAGCCGTGACTGCGACTACGGCCACCTCCCTCGTGGTGAGGCGCGCCGCATGTTGCAGCGGTGGTGGCATGTGCACGGCCCGCGAGAGCTGCACGACACGCTCCGCGACCTCGGCAGCTCCCCCAACCCCGACAATGCGTGGGAGTTGCTGCGTTTCATCATCGTCGCGCGACTCGGAGCGGCGGCAGGGATGGTCGAAGACGACGACAGCTGGTCGATGATCGACCCGATCGCCCAGCGGCTTCAGGACGCCTACGACGACTGGTCTGCGATGGCCCAGGCATATGTGACTGCCCGCCGCCAATGGCAGGAACTCGCCCTCGACGGCTCCGAGGACGACGACACGATGCTGTGGATCACCGAGAACCTTCAGTCGCTGCGGGCCAGCACTTGGACGGAGGTCCGGTGGGACCTCGATTTGGAAGACGAATGACGCGCGAATTCGAAGAAGGCGAGACCGTAACGATTCGGTTTGACGAAGTTGCCCCCCGTGGCGATGGCATCGCGAGCAAGGGACTGGCGCTGCCGATCTACGCCGCGGGTGTGATCCCGGGCGAAGAAGCACGCGTCAAGATCCGAAAGGTCCGACGCAACTACGTCGCTGTCGACGTCGAGGAGGTCACGAGCACGTCCGCACACCGAGTGGAGCCACCGTGTCCGCTCTTTGAGGGATGCAGCGGCTGCCAGTTCCAACACGTCGCATACCCGCACCAGCTCGAGCTCAAGCGCGACATGGTCCGCGCCCAGCTCCGCAAGTTCGGCGACTTCGAGGAGCCTCCCGTGTCCGAGGTCATCGGTGCTGAAGACCCCTGGAACTACCGCAACCACGCCCGGTTCACGGTCCGCGACGGCAAGCTCGGGTACATCCGCCGGTTCAAGCGGCAGTTCTTCGAGGTTCCCGAATGCAAGATCATGGACCCGCGTATCAACGGCGTCCTGGCCAAGCTTCAGGGGAACTTGAACGACGCCACGCAGTGCAACATCCGCGTGGGTGCCGACGCTGACCAGGTCATGATTCAACCGAAGCTCGACCTGACCGAGTACGGCTTGGAGACCGGCCAACAGCACATCACCGAGCGACTGCACGGGCGAGAGTTTCTCGTCGCAGCCAGCGCGTTCTTCCAGGTGAACCGGCCGCAGGCCGAGAAACTCATCGACGTGGTCCGAGCCCGCGTCGAAGGGGACGCCGACACCGTCGTCGCCGATGCCTACGCGGGAGTCGGCACGTTCGCCGCGCTTCTCGCTGACACCGTGGGCAAGGTGATCGCGATCGAAGAGAGTGCTCCGGCGATCGAAGCTGCGAAGAAGGCGCTCGCGGGACTCGACAACGTCGAACTGATCTGCGCCCGGGCAGAGCTGCTACTGCCCAAACTCGAGCAGAAGGTCGACGTCGTGATCCTCGACCCACCGCGCAGTGGCTGTCTCCCCGAGGCGCTCGAGGCGGTGGCGAATTTCAAGCCTCGCCGCGTAATCTACGTGTCCTGCGACCCAGCCAGCCTTGGACGAGATCTGGCGGTCTTGTGTGGCGAAAATGGCGCATTCGACCTCGTGGATGTTCAGCCGGTCGACATGTTCCCCCACACGCACCACGTCGAATGCGTTGCGACCCTCGATCTTCGCTCCACGTGAGTACGGAACCTTGCCGATTCGCTGTGGTCAGGGTGAATATCTCTCTATGCAAGCCCGTCTCAAGCCGGCCATGCTGCTGACCCTCGCGTTCGCCGCCCTCCTGACCGCTCCGGTCGCCCCCGCGAGCGCGTCCGCTGCACCCGTCCTGACTCCGTCCGCCACCCCCGCTTCAGCGGCGGAGAAGGTGTTCGTGAAGCTCAAGATCGAGACCGGCGGCAAGACGTTGCAACACCCGGGGCACAAGATGGAGACGGGGGAGGAGCTGGTGCTGGTGCTCAACGAGGGCAAGAAGAAGCACGAGGCGGTCGTCTACGTCGAATCCACGGACGACGGTTTTTCGGTCGAGCTCACCTACTCGACCGGCGGCAAGCAGCGGCTCAAGTCGACCAAGTCCGCCAGCGGTGAAACCTGGATCACGTTCCAGAGCGACGACAAGAAGTCGAAGGTCTCGGTGAAGGTGAACCCGGGTAACAAACGCGAGGACAACATCGATGTCGGCGGCGGGGACAACCCGCTCGACGGACTGTAGAACTCGACAGGTCAATCCTGCGAACGAATGCGGCGCCCACCTCCCCGAGGTCGGGCGCTTCTTTGTTCGCGGAACCAAAAAAGTGGCGCGAGCCACGAAGTTAGGGGGACGTGACTCGCGCCAGGGATGCCGACCTTGTCTGGACTGACACTGACGGGGGGATCCCCGGCAGCGGTGAAACCTTCAGGGCCTCACATTGGATGAATGTCCATGGGGCCCGGATTCCTTCATGCCGAAGGCATTTTTTTTGAGCCCATTTTTCCGTCCGCAATGCGCGACTTCCGCGGCGGCTCGTCCCACCGGCGGGGAGCCCTTAGCCTTCGGTTGTGATCGGGCGGCTCGAGCTGCACGACCACTCGAACCCGTCGAGCAAGACCATGCTGTCGAACGACGCGTCCGTGAGGTCGAAGATCGCGAAGACCAGGTCGATCGTCTCCCCCGGGATGACCGGCGCTTTTGTCGTCAGCCACTTCGTGCCGGCGTGATGCTCCATCGCGAAGCCCTCGAGCTCGGGCGCAACGCATTCCGGGCAGGACTCGCTCGGGCTGCGGTAGTCCATGAACACGCTGTGGACAGTGATCGGCTGCAGCGAATCGTCGAACGAGACGTTGCCCGTCCATGCTTCGGACTCGAGCCAAGCCACGAACATGTCGTTGTAGGCCACATCGACATCCTGCGAGAACACGGGGTACTCGCTGGAGAAGAACGCAAAGTCGAACTCGAGGGCATCCGTGAATCGGGGGACTTCGGCGTGCATACGGAGCTCGCCATAGTCGTACGCACCATCGCCGCCGAGCCAAGGACCTGCGAGGCTGTTCGAACAGTCGCCTTCCCCGATGAGCCACGGGTCTTCCGCGCAGTCGCCTTCGTTCTCAACCGGACGCCACGTCATCGGGGCAGGCAACACCCCGCGCCGTGCGCCGCCGAGATCGGAACTCGGACAGAACAGCGGGTCTTCGCATTCGATCGGGTGTTTGTTGTGAAGCTCCTGCGGAGTCAGCTTCAACTCGGAAGCGTCGCCCGTCGATAGCACCACCATGCTCTGCCCCTCGCGGGGGAAGAACGGGCTCTTCCGTCCGCCAAGTCGACCGTTGACGATCGACACCGCTCCGGGTCGCGTCGTCTGGGAGTACACCGCGTGGCTGTCGCCCTCGCACAACCCGATGGCCCGCTGCCACTTGAGGTCACCGTGACCGACGCTGTCGCAGGAAGGGAACGAAGGTGGCGCACACACTTCGTTGTCGTCGCCGGGCGCCACGTCGAGACGGGGCAGCAGGTCCCCCGAAGACGAGGCGGCATCGTCGGATTCGGCCCCCGTACTACCGCGGGTTCCACTCGCGCTTTGCCCCCCACTCCCGCCCTCAGGACCGGACGTGAAAGTATCAGCACCGTGTCCGCCACCTTCCATTCCAGCGGACACCACCGCGGAACCTCCGGAGTCATCGGCGCTCTCGTTGGAGCCGACGAGTCCGCGAACCTGACAGCCTGAGATGAGCGCGACGCAACACAACGCGCGATGCCAGCTCAACTCCATGGGCGGAGCCTAGCAGAGGATCGGCGCCATCTGCGATGAGACAGCGACTTCAGTTACAGCGCTACCCCACGTTCGACACAGCACAGTGTCGCAGGCCACTCATCGGTCGGGCAGATCTGCCGCACGGTACGACAACGTCATGAGATGTCAGTCCGCGCGTACTGAGACCCCGACACCAAGAGCCAGGTCGGGGCTGATGGAAGCGTGTGCTCCAGGGTCCGTCCCCAACTCGGTGGAATGGTCAGAGGGGTGTCAGCAGAGTCCAGGCCAAGGCATGAAGAGGGCGCTTGTCGGGCGCAAGCAACCGATGACGAACGACGGCATGGGCTCTGGGGGTGCCGCGATGGCCGTTTCATCGAATTGGGGGACGGCCCCTAGTCGAGCACCTGGCGGACCGCCGCCGCATACGGGCTTTTGTCGTGTTTCCCGAGGAAGCGCTTCGCCGACGCTTTTGCCTGCTCGGACCGGCCGAGCTTTGCGAGACTGAGGATGGTCAATGCGTCGCGCTCCTCCGCCAGGAGACCGCGAGGAAACTCGGACCGTGCCTTCTCGAGAAGCTCGAGCGCACCGCTGGCGTCCGTCTTCAGTGCGGCACGAGCGTCGGAGATGAGCCTGGCTTCTCGCAGGTAGTCCGCTCGTTTGCCCGCTTTTGGAGTTCGCTTCCGAGCCGACGGGACGGCCTTGAGCTCGGAAACCTCCGGCTCCGACAAACTTCGGTCGGTCTGGAGCTGGGCGGTTGGGACCTGGATTGGGGGTGGGCTCTGCACCGCGGGCGGATTCGGAGGCACGACCACGGCCGCCATCTCTGGGCGTTGGGCAGGCGCGGGGGGTTCGGTGGCCTCTGCGATGACTGCGACAACGTCGGGCGCAGCAACGCGCCCGGGATCCGGCTCGGGGTCCCGCACCGCGAACCACGTAAGCGCACCGACGGTCGCCGCACCCGCGGCACCAAGGGCCAGCACTTTGCTGATGCCAGCGCCCGCCGCAACTGTCGCAGTGGCGGCCGTTTCCCCGGAGAGCGCAGCGCTCAGACTCGCCGCCCCAGCGGACGTGTTGAGACCCTCGAGCACGACGGATTTCGCCTGCGCCAAGTCAGCGCGCAGGCTCGCCCCAATCGCGGGGTCATCGAGTAGACGGGTAGGATCGGACATCATGAACTCATTCCGACAACGGCCGTGTGCGACGTGGCTTTCGCCCCAACGTCACCATCCGCGTCGTTCCTCGCGGCGGCCGCAGCCGCAGCTTGGGTGGGGATAGGCGCACGCGCGCGTTGTTCAGACCCCTCGAGGGCTGCGTGGGCCTTGGTGAACTCGCGCCGTGCAGAGTGCAGGCGGCTATAGACCGTACCAACCGGGACGTCGAGCGCCGTCGCGATCGCGTCGCAAGCCTGACCTTCGAGCTCGTAGAGCACGAAAACGGCGCGCTTCTCCGGCGTGAGGGTATCGAGTACCCGCTGAACCCGAGCCAGCGCCTGACGAGCCTCGGCCTTCTGGCCCGGTGAAGCGGACGCTGGGACCGCTGGCGCAAGGGCCACCACCTCCGCGTTGGAGTCCTCGAGGCGACGCCGTGCCTTCTTGCGGCGGTCGGACGCCACGCGAAACGCAATCTCGGCGAGCCACGTCGTCGGCTTCGCGCGTCCCATTGTGAACCCCCCGCGCCGATGCGCGACGAGGAACACCTCTTGGACCAGATCAGACACGTCTTCCCCCGACGCTCCGATTCGCATTAGGAATCGAGCGACGAACTGGGCGTGAGCGCGATACAGCGCGGCTGCGTCGAGGTGTTCGTCCACGGGAGAGCATGAGGGTCCCACGACATGTATTGCCGAGCTAGCTGGATCCTTCATTCGTCTTTACGAGACTTGGTGTCCGGAGGCGTCCCAAAACGTGTCCAAAAGGCCGGGCTTTTCCTCACGCGCTCGAGTCACCGTCCCCAAGGCCAACCGCTCGTCGGGTCCACGCGAGAATGGCCACCGCGATGAGCAACGCGAGCCCGGCCCCACCCGCGAGACGCGAGATCGCCGCAGGACCAAGGTCCTCGAGCGAACCGACCATGCCCGAGCCGAGCGTCAACGCCCCGGTGAACGCCAACCGCCCGGCCAAACTCTGCACCGACAGGTAGGTTGCGCGCTGGTGCGCCCCCACCTTGGGCAACACGCATTGGAGTTCGAGCGGACGCGATAGAGCCCCTGGGACGGAGCGAAGCAGCAGCAAGATCACGATGACGGGATGAACGACAGCGGCAAGCCCCGCGATCACGATGCCCTGCACCACCATGGCCCCGAGCAACACCGGCGCAACACCGACGCGACGGGAGGCCGGCTCCGAGAACCGACTCGCCACCGCGGCAGCGCCCATCATCATGAACATCATCAGGCCTGAGGCGGCCGGCGTGAATCCGCGAACGCCAAGCTCTGAAAGGACGAGGCTCAGGTAGGGCTGGGCCAACTCATACGGCACGTGGTTGAACACCGTCATGGCGATGGAAAACGCAAACAACCATCGCAGCGCGGGATCTCGCAAAGACGTCACGACGCCCCGAAGCTGTGTCCACGGCCGTTGCGCGTTCGCGACCCGCGGAGGCTCTTGGATGAACATCGCGAAGGCGAAAGCCGCTGCGGACCCGACCGCAGACAAAGCGTGGCCGAGCCTGAGATCAACCGAGGCGAGTAGCCCGCCGGCAAGCGCAGCGACAGCCATCGAGGTCGCAGCCCACGACTGTGCCCTCCCCTCGACCGCAGCGACGTCACGCGCTCGCCCGAGCGCCGACAGCGAGTCGAACACAAGCGCGCTGTCGGTCCCGGAGTTGAAGGCCATCCCCGCCGCGATGGCGACTTGTCCTGCCGCGAATACCCACCATGCACCGCCGAACGCCAAAGCTGCGTAGCCCACCATCCACGAGACCGCGGCCAACAACAGTGTGGGTCTGCGGCCGATGCGATCCGAGAGGTACCCCGACGGCACCTCCATCAACACAACCGAGGCGTAGTAGATCGCCTCCAGTTGCAAGACCTCAGCCGCATCGAAGCGAGACGAGAAGTACAGGATGAACACCGGAAGCCAAAAGGCACTCGAACGCGCTGCCTGATACAGCGGGTACAGCCGGATGTTGCGCTCCATCCCAACCTGCTCAGCGAAACGAGATCACAATGCCCGCGGTGGCCCATGCACCGCCGGCGAGGAAATCCCGGCCAGCTTGTCGCGAACCGGTGCTGTCAACAAAGTCGAACGCTGGTCGCAAAAGATGCACCAGCCCATCCGCCCCGAACTCCAGGTCCACGCGCTTGGCCACCCGCACGCGAACGTCGCTGCCGAACGTCAGCGCAAGCCAAGGGATCGCGTCATTGCGAGCATTCTCGAAGCCTCGACCCTGCGCCAGCGAGCCGCCGACCACAACCCCGCCACAGCCGCGCGGATGAACGCGTCCGAACGTTTTGCCCCCGCACAGGTCCAACATGGCGCCGATCAGGGTGAACGCCGCGCGCCCTTCGCCCAGCGCGACGAAGCCTCCGCGCGCACCGACGATGCCGGCATCGATAGAGATCCGATCGCGCCATCGCAACTCAACCGCCGCCGCGCCAAGCCCCGCCCAGTCCGGAGGCGCCTGAACTCCAACACCCCCTCGCAACACAATCGCCCCCGCCCATGGTGAGGGCTCGGCCGCGGTGCGACCCGGCTCGGGTTCAGGTTCAGGTTCGGGTTCAGGTTCGGGCTCGGGCTCGGGCTCGGGCTCGGCCTCGGGCTCGGGCTCTGGCTCGGGCTCGGGCTCGGGCTCGGGCTCGGGCTCGGGCTCAGCCTCAGGGAGCAGGAGGGTCGCGTCGATTGCCAGCGCAACGGAGACGCCAACCACCGCGTGCAGCTGCTCGCAGTCCGTCGCCTCTGCATCAAAGCGACGGATCGCGATGACCTCCCCACGGCGCCGCACTGTGTATTCCAGCGCAAGCGCATCCTCTGGGTCTCCAACAACGTCAACTTCGACCCGCGCATCGACTTCCTCGCTCCGAAGCGCCTCACCGATGACGTCGACGAGATGCTCGAGTTCGAGGCAGGTCGCTCCTGCATCGACACGCAGCGCCGCGCGAAGAGGTTGCGGCGGTTCCGACGGCGCGACGTCATGAGGCGAGCCCCATGCAAGGCTCATCAGCAAGCCGCCCGCGAACGCCCCCAGCATCGCGCGAGGGTACCGCGGTCACGAACGCCCGCTCCGGTCCTCGCCGTACCACCGCGTCGGAAAAGAAAGAGACACGTCCCCGCGCCTTTCATGGCGCGGGGCGTGCCCCGAACAAGACAGCCAAACCTCCGGCCCCCTCAGCGCGGCTCCGTACCTGTCCCCCCAGACGGCACGGGCCTGTCGATGCTCCACGATTGTCCCTCGCGCATCCCCATCGACCTAACGCTGTGAGTTCCGAAGCTTCATCCGCTCGTCGCGCGCTCGCTTCAACGCGCACCCACGTCTATCGCAAGGTTGATTCCAAACCAGGGTCCCGGAGTCCAGGCCGTGTCATTCCGATGGGTTGCCCGATTCCGCGCTCGTTTCCGCACCATCGCGACGGCCAAAGGACCGCAAAGAGTATCGATTTTTGTCACCGCAGTGACGCAAAGCGTCGGTCAGCGCTGCCGAACGCAAAGCGTCTTCACGTGCTCGAGATCGCTTCGTTCGCGCTCTTGGGGTCGCGTCACATCGCGTGAAAGTGTGAACTGCGAAATGCCGCCCACCCGAGCGCTGCTCCAGTACTCGCCTTCGCGGAGCATCCGGGCCCGCCGGAGGGTCCGTAACTCGTCCAACGACGGTAGACGCCAGCCTCCCAAGCTCGCGACATCGAGTCTCCCGCACCGTTTTCGGGCGTCGGCGAACGACTCTGGATCTCGAGTCGAAGTTCGGATGAGGAGCGCATCGAGGGCGTGAATCTGCTTCGCATCGAGGGCGGCGGCGACCCGTCGTGACTCCGCCGCCAGCTCATCGGCGGGCGCAGCCGGAACGCTTCGAGGATTCACCGACGTGGGGCGAGTGGAGTCGGCCCGGCGCGACGGCTTGGGCGCCATAGATGTTTTGCGGACGGGCACTGTCGCGCCGGCCGTCGACGAATGTTCGGCCCGGTCCTCGGCCAGGGGAGAGGAACCACCAAGCCCGGCGAACCAGGCCACCAAGGCCAACGAACCCACCCCGATGAGGAGGGCCGTGACCGTCCCTCGGCGCCACACCGCACGGCGCCGTGCACGCGCCGCTTGCCCGCGGCGCACGTTGGAGATCGACGGTCGCAAGTCGGGAAACGTCGCGCCGCTCTCCGAAGGCCCAGGGCTCGTCGTGGAGAGCACATCCTCGCTGGTGGTCTGTGACACGATCGGCAAAGACGCATCGGAGACTTCTGAAGGCGGCTCCTCGACTTCGACCGAGGTTGGCCGGGACTCAACCCGTGCCGACGCCACTGCAGTCGGTGGCCCCCTGCGCGCCGTGCTCGAACGACTCGCCGCCGGAGCGGGCGCGCTTCGGCCCCGCATGCTGTCCACCGCCTCGCCAACCCCACCCAAGAACCCGGCAGGCGCTGTCCGATCGAACTCCACGACACACAGCCGATGGTTGCGACCGCGCAGCTTGCTGAATGTCGCGAGCACGTCTTCGAGGCGCTGAGCGGTGAGGTCGGCCGAGTGCACCACCACGATGACCGCCGGGGTGTCGCTGAGCAGCTGCACGGCCAGACCCTCGAGGTCGCGGTCGATTCCGGGCACCAGCTGAACGTGATCGCCGGGGATCTCGGTTTGTAACGACCGGATCGCGGCCATGTCGGCAAACGCAAAGCAGACAACCGAGGTCACCTCGATTCGCCCACTCCTCGACTGCACTTCGCCCAGACGCATCTCGACCCACGCCCATGATAACGGATCCCGGGCCGGAACTGGACCCACACCCGCCCACCCAGTCGTGGTGATGTGCGCCGACGTCGAGTCTCTAGGAGTCCCGAGACTCCGAGTCGTGAAGATGTTCGGAATCGCAACCGTGCTCGGAATCGCGACCATGCTCATCCGGATGCTCGTGGGCATGCCCATGCCCGGAATCGCGACCGTCGTCATCCGAGTGCCCCTGCTCGTGGCCGTGACAGGGCGTGTGGTCGTGCCCGTGTTCCCCCTGATGATGATGATGGTGGTGATGGCCGCCGAGAATCTCGAGCCATGGCCCTAGACCCCCTCGCCAAAGCTGGCGGCAGAAGGCGAGCGCCAGGAAGACCGTGCTTGCCCGCGCGAGTACACCATGGGCGTGGTCCCCATCGAGGCGAGTCGGCAGCGTGATCGGGACCTCCAAAGCGTTGACGCCGTACCCCATTCCGATGGTCGCGAGCGCGATGCCCAGCACACCAAAGAGGACGTTCCGCCCCCCATATGCTTTCCTGAGGACGCCCACTGTTGCGACATTGGTCGCCGGTCCGAGCAAGAGCCCGACCAAGATGGCCCCAGGCGAAATGCCCTTGAGCAGCAGGACCGCGGCGACCGGTGTCGCCGAGGCCGCGCACACGTACGCTGGCATCGCGACCGCGGCCACCAACCATATGTCGAGACCGCCAGCGGTCGTTTGCGCGAGGGACCCCTGGGGCAGGGAGACTTGAACGAACGCGGCGGCCCAAAGGCCGACGAACGCCCACGGCCCAACATGAAGGAGTAACTCGTCGAAGTGGCCGAGCACTCGAATCGCAGCTCCCCGGGTGGGTGGCGGCGGTGACGGACTCACGGAAGCGGAATCCTCGTCGGCGCCCGAGCGGACCAGGCGGCTGAACCACAGTCCTGCGAAGAGCGCGAGCGCCAAGGCGGCGACGACCCGAACAACCGCGTACGGGCCCCCCATGAAACGCAGCGTGAGCGTGAGCGTTTCGGGACCCAACTCCGGAGTCGCGACGAGGAACGCGATCACCAGCGCCGGACCTGCTCCTCGCTTGCGCAGCGATTCGGCGACGGGCAACACACCGCACGCACACAAAGGTAGGGGGGCCCCCACTGCAACACCTCGAATCGCCTGGCGGAGAGCACCGCCGCTGGTCAAGAACCGCTGCGGGATCTTGCTGCCAAGCAGCTGGAGTAACGCGCCGAGACTGAGCCCGAGCAGCAGCATCGGCGCAGTCTCCAGCGTGAGCTCAAGGAACGCATCGGTGACCGAACGCTGGATACCCCGCCCGGTTGCCGACGCGGCGACGATCGGCAACGCGATGCCCGCAACCACGGCCACGGACTCCAGCGCTTTACGCCGCAGCGTTCGGGGACCGTCTTCGCCGTGGTCATGAAAAAGGATGTGGACAAGCACGCCTGCGACGCCGGCGGTCAGCCACGAATGCAACGCGTGGGGAAGCACATCGTGCAGCAAATCAGCCAGCGCAAACCCCAGACTCGTTGCGAGCACAAGCGCGGCGGCCCGCCCCATCGCGACCCGCCGCGTACGGTGGGCGAGCGCTTCAGCGATGAGCAATGCGGTAAGCGGAACAGTGTGGGCAGCCACAGCCAGGACAAGCCCCTCGTGTCCGTGGTCGGCATGAGCGTCGGTGGAGAACGAGCCTAGCGCGACCCCTTCAGCGACCTGGTGTGCGATGAAACCGAGAAAACCGAGGTCCGCGCTAAGAGAGTGGCTGGTGGTATCGGACCCGCGGAGTCGTCGCAGGACTGGCGAGAGCAGTCCGGGGAACACAATCGCGCCGCCGAAGACAAGCAACGCCGTCCCTCCCATTTCCGAGAGCGCCTCGGGGAGCATCTGCAGCGCCACCGCAGTGGCGACGGCAGCCACCGCGAACACTCGAAGCGCGCCAAACCCCCCCGACTTTCGACGGGTCAGCACGCCCAGCCCGACACCGAGCACGATCGACCCCGTTGTGATCGCAAGAGCCTCGATCATCGGCGGCTCCTGAAATGTTCAGAGCCCGTGCAGTTTGCGGAACGCAGCGGCATCGTCCACCTGGAGCGCGGGATTGTGCACGAATTCCCAGGCGAGCGTACTGCAGGGAGTCTTGCCGTAGTCGTGCCCAGGATAGATACGCGTCTCCTCGGGAAGCGCGCCCAACACACGGTGCAGGCTGTGAAACATCGCGTCCGGATCCGACTGGGGGAATTTCACGCCCCCGGTTGAGCCGACGAAGAGAACATCCCCGGTGATGACCGCTCCCGTCTCGGGCAGGTACCAACAGATGCAGCCAGGCATATGGCCAGGGGTGTACAGCGCGCGGATGCGGCCCTGGCCAACAAGGACATCCTCACCGTCGTCGATAGAGACAACGTTGGGAGCCTGCTCGCGTGCGGTTTCCACCTCGACCGGATGGCAACGAACCACGGCCCCCGTGGATTCGGCCGCCTCATCCAGTCCGGCGATGTGGTCGTCGTGGGTGTGCGTGAGTAGGATCGTCGTGACGGTCCACCCACGCTTCTTGGCGGCACCGACGAGTCGATCGACTTCAAACGCGGGGTCGACCAGGGCGGCCTCTCCGGTCTTCGGGCAGCCGATCACCTCGCAGAAGTTCTGCAGAAGGCCGACTTCCATTTGAATCACCTCGAGCGGGATCACGGGGTCTCCGCCGTAAGACGGAAGCGAGGCGGCTCGAGGCGTTGTCCCTTGCACGCTGGGCAGCGGCTCGGCTTCGAGAGTCGGTCGCGGTCATCGAACGCGTAGTCGCACTTGCTGCAGACGGCAGGCTCGAGTTCGAAGGTCTCGCCCGCGCCTGACGCCGATTTTCTCAGGTGTTCGAGGTGTCCCGGAACGGTCTTCTCCGAGATCCCGACCAGGCTCGAGAGCTGGCGCGCGGAGAGCCAGCCCCCGCGAAGCTCCCTGGCGATAGAGTCGCGGATCGTCTCAGAACGCTGCGGCGGCTGCCGTTCGGGCATACACGGCAGCATACCTCCGCGCATTGCACCCCGCACCCCAGCATGGCAAGGGTAGCCGGTGAGTCGGCCCCCGCTCCTGAGTCGCCCGTTCGTGCTCGGGTTCGCGGCCAACTTCATGCACAGCCTGTCGTTCTTCTTCTTCCTGCACCTCCCGGGGTTTTTGCGGGTGCACACGGAGGATGACTTCACGATCGGGCTCGCCATGGCGGCCATGGCGGTCTCGGCGATCCTTTCGCGCCCACTCGTCGGCCGCATCATGGACACCCGAGGTCGCCGGGTCGTGGCCCTGGTTGGCAGTGGGTTGAACATCGCGTTCTCGTCGGCCTACTTGCTGGTGGACGACGTGGGGCCTCTGCTTTTCGTCGTGCGGCTCGGACACGGCGTGGCGGAGGGCATGCTGTTCTCTGTGTTCTTCACCATCGCCGCCGACGTGATCCCCGCCGAGAGACGTGCGGAGGGCATGGCGTTGTTTGGCGTCTCAGGGATGATCCCGCTGTCGCTCGCGGGACTGATCGGGGACCAGGTTCTTGCGGTCGCGGGCTACAAGGAGCTCTTCCTCGCGGCCGTCGCGGCCGCTGTGCTGGGCTCCCTCGCTGCGCTGACACTTCCCGAACTCAAGCCCGACGCTCCCGATGGGCCCAAGCGCTCATTCCTGGCCGCCGCATCGGCACCAGCACTCCGACCGATCTGGTTGGTGGGGTTCAGCTTCGCCTTCGCCCTCGCTTCGTACTTCACCTTCTTGAAGACGTTCGTGGACGATACCGGCGCTGGCAGCGTCGGAGGGTTCTTCACCGCGTACACGATTGCCGCGGTGGTACTGCGACTCGCCCTGGGATGGTTGCCGGACCGGGTCGGCGCAAAGACGGTGCTCGTACCGTCGGTGTGGTCCGCGGCAGCTGGTCTGCTGGTGCTCGCGTTCGGAGGCACGGACACCTCGACCGTCGTCGCGGGGGTCCTGTGCGGGATTGGGCACGGATATGCGTTTCCGATCGCCTCCGCGCTTGTCGTCATGCGAGCGCCAGGCCATGAGCGCGGGCGGGCGTTGGCAGCATTCACTGCGCTGTTCGATCTTGGGCTGTTTGTTGGCGCGCCAACGCTGGGGTTTGTCCTGGAACGGACAAGCTACACCGCGATGTTCTCTGCCGCCGCGAGCGTGGCGGTGGTGGGGTCGGTGCTGTACGTCGCGTGGGATCGGGACAAATCCGGCAGCTAGCCGTTTTCGAACACCGCTTCGATCAACGCGACGGTCGCGTGTCGAGCTCTGGACACGAGAGCACCCGGTCCTCACGCATGCGACTGCGGGCGCTCACCGGATCGGCGGCAGGGAGCCTCGGAACTGCCGCTCGACTCGCATCGAGGTCAGGAAAGGACGGTGCCCCGGGCGACGCTGATGCTGCAACACCCAACCCGCGAGCTGGCCCGGTGTTCCGTGAAGTCCGCTGAAGGTTCGCTCGCAGTCTCCGTCGTCCAAGCCGAAGTGATCGACCAGGTGAAACCGTAGCGCCCCAGAGTATTGGCGCGTGCGGCCATCGAACCGAAAGTTTGCAAGTTGTACGGTCATCCCCTGGATGTTCCCCACACAGATCTTCAACACTCGGTCCCAGAGGATGCTGGGGGAGAACCAGGGTATCGGTAGCCTTGGGAGTCGCCGCCCACTCGCGGCTCCGTTGGAGACGACAGAGCCGGGCCGCGGCCCCACGCATCGTCCGGACGCAACGGCACGCCTCCAAGCGTAGTTCTCTCGGCCCCGTCCACGACTCCCGGCCGCCCGCCGATCGGGCTGGAGTGTCCACATCTCGGAACGCTCTCGTTCTGGACCGTCTTTCGGCACCAGATCGAAAGCGCTGACGTGCCCCTGGCAAGCCTGCACGCGGAGGTTCTCGCCGATGGCTGATTCGAATGCCGTCGCTGCGTCGCGAAACGCCGGAGCGTTGCGAACGACCTCGTTCAGCTCGGCGTACTCCCGCAGCTGAGGCATGGGGTTCGCGTTGGTGTTCCAATCCCGAAGCATCCGGCGCCCCAGAGCACCTCCCACCTGGACCTCGCGGTCGAACAACCGCTCCAGTTCGGGGGTGGGGTACCCCGCGTATTCACGGACGCGTCGCATCGTCGAGTCGCTCACGTTGCGGATCGGGCGATCGCTGGAGTCCAGGTCCTCCGCGGTCCGGTCGTCGGGGACGCGGAGCAGGACAATCGGCTCCGCGAGAACCTGCGAGGACATCGATGACGACAATTGTTGAGATGCGTGGTTCATTGTTTCCTTTTCGACTTCACCGGTGGTTGGTTCCTCAGCGTCTGCTCCTCGGCGGCCGCTACGAGGGCGGCTGCGAGCAGGCACGACCTTCGATTGGGCGACACGCACCCGCGAGCGGTGAGACCAGGATTGCGACGGTGGGGAGGAGGCACGTGCGCGTGTTGGCCATACGCGTCGATAGCTCGGCCCCCTGTTGCCGAGACTCAGTGGCGGCCGCATTTGCGCAACTTGTGCAAGACCTTCAGGTCTGGCTGTATTCCTCGTCCCGACGCTCTCGTCCTCGACAGTCGGTCGTGGCGCAGGCTCGGGGCATCGACTGCCCGCCGCTCGCTCGAGGAGGCCGGAATCCGCGACTCTCGATGGCCGCCGGATCTCCGCCCCAATCCAGGGCACGAACCAAGCCGCCTCGAGGACACGTCCCTTGGGACGGGTCGCTACGAGCCGGGGTGCCGGATGTCCCGGCCTTCGATCATGAAGATGACGAGCTCGGCCAGGTTCGTGCTGTGGTCGCCCATGCGCTCGAGCCACTTCGCCACCGATTGCACGTGGATCAGCTGGTGAACCTGCTCCGAGTCGCTTCGCATCCGCTCCAGCGTGTCCTCGAACACGCGGTGGTAGAGCAGATCGACCTCGTCGTCGTTCTCCAGCACTTCCCAGGCCTTACTCGGGTCCCCGTTGACGAACGCATCGATAGCACCTGCGACCTGTTGCTGAACGAGGCTGGTCATCAGGGGGATATCCGCGTGAACGACGATCCGGTCGGCCCGCTTGAGGTCGATCGCTCGCTCACAGATGTTGACCGCGAGGTCTGCGATGCGCTCCAGATCGGTCACCATCTTCATGGCCAGGGTGACGAACCGGAGTTCCTTCGCCATCGGCTGGAAGCGCGCCAAGATATCGATGCACCGCTCGTCGATGTCGACTTCGGCCCGGTTCACGGCCCGATCGAGCGCGATCGTCTCCTTGGCCAGCTTCACGTCCCGCTGCACCAGCGCACGCCCGGCGCGGTGAATCATCTCCTCCACGCGACCCGCCATGAGCAACAGCTCCTCGCGGAGGCTGCTCAGTTCGGTCTCGAACTTCCGCGCGACTGGAGTCAAAGGGAGCACCGCCTGGCATATTGCCAAACTCTGCCGCCTTCAAAGTGACCGCAATGCCACGTCTTCATGACGTTGCTGTCTCCGGAGCGTCGGATTCGAAGCTCGTCGGGCGAGCGGCAGGCAGGGTGAACCAGAATACAGACCCGTTCGGGCTGCGAGGGTCGACCCCAACCTCGCCGCGCTGTGCCTCGACGAGGTTCTTCACGATCGACAGCCCCAGCCCCGTCCCGCCCATATCTCGCGATCGACCGGAATCGACGCGGAAGAACCTCTCGAAGATGCGCTCCCGGTGGGCGGGATCGATCCCTGGCCCATCGTCGAGCACCTCGATGCGGATCCTGTTGGGCGTGGGGGCGTGGGCTGTCACCTCAACCTTCCCGTTCTCCGGCGTGTATTTGAACGCGTTGGAGACGAGGTTGATGAGGATGTGCTCCATCGCCTTGCGGTCGGCGTACATGTCGAGTTCGGGCTCGATCGTAACCGAAAGTTCGATCCCCTTCTCGGTCGCGTTCGATTCGACCAGGTCGAGCACCTGATCCACGACGTCGCCGACGTTCAGATTCGATGGGTTGAGCGAGTATCGGCCCGCCTCGATACGCGAGATATCGAGCAGATCGCTGACGATCCGGCCCAGCCGATCAGAGTGCCGGTGCGTCGCCTCAACGAACTTCCGAGCGATCTTCGGCTCGTCCAGCGCCCCATCGAGCAGCGTTTCCGCGTTGGCCCGAATCACGCTGATCGGTGTTCGGAGCTCGTGGGAGACGTTCGCGACGAAGTCTCGGCGGACCCGCTCGAGGTGGCGGACCTCGGTGATGTCCTGCGCGACGATCACCACGCCTTCGTCCTCATGACGCGTTGCACGCACATCGACCCGCAGGCCGGACGGGAGCTCGAATTCGTCGTTGTGGGTGCCGCCGTCGGCTGCTGCGGCTGCCAGCGCCTTGAGACGAGGCACTCGGACCGCCTCCAGCAAGCTCCGTCCCACCGCACGCTCGGGCAGGGACAACAGGCGATACGCGGCGCGATTGACCGTGATCAGCTTCTCGTCCACGTCCAGGACCAGCACCGCCTGCTCGAGCGTCTGAAGCACCGCCTCGAACCGGTTGCGCTCGGTTGAGAGCGCGCCCATCGTCCGCTCGAGGTCGACCGCGACCGTGCGGAGACTCTGCGGCCCGTCCTCGCCATGCGCCGACTCCCGATCGACCGACTCCACTCCCTTCGCGGCTGCGGCAGACGAAACAACCGGCTTGAGCGCGCGCTCGACCTGGCTGCCGACCGCTGTGAGCAGGATACCGGCGATCCCGAGGCCCGCCAGACCGGCGAAGCCTGCCGCCATACGAAGCTGCCGAACCGTCTGGGCCACGCCAGCCAGCGACGCGGACGCCCGGACGATAACGGCTTGTTCGGGGGCGGCCACCATCACGGCCACGAACAGATTTCGCCCGCCACCAGCGTCCGTTCGAATGCTCACCGCGCGGTCGAGCTGCCCGGCCTGCTCAACTTCGGGGTCGAGCGAGGCCCGCGCGAGCTGCTGGAGCTCGAGCGGTGCCAACACCGAGCTCCCGACCGGTTTTCCTTCGAGGTTGAAGATCCAGATCTCAGACCGCGTCGCGCTCGCGACCCGATCCGCCACAGCGTCAAGATCATCTCCATCCCCGCGGTGTTCCAGCAGGACGCCAGTGTTCTTCGCGTGGCGGAACAGCTCCAGTTCGAGCCGCGACTCCAAGGAAGCCTCGACCGAATGCTCCACGTAGAAACCGACGGAACCGACGACCACGACGATCATCAGCGCCGCCAGCAGGAAGAGCTTGCCGCGGAACCCCAGGGACATGAAGCCTAGGAGGTCGGAACCTCGGGCCGGAACCGGTACCCAACGCCGCGCAGGGTCTCGACGTACTCACTCGCAGCTCCCAGCTTCTTGCGGAGCCGTCGTACATGGGTGTCGACGGTGCGGGTGGTGACATCGCCGCTCATCTCCCAGACGTGGTTGAGCAGAGCCTCGCGGGTCTGGACCCGACCGCGCCGCTTGACCAGCGTGGTGAGCAGGCGGAACTCGAGAGCCGTGAGCACGACCTCTTCACCTTCGATCCAAACCCGGTGCCCCTCGACGTCGATGCGAAGCACCCCGATGTTGAGGTTTTCGGCGGGTTCCTCGATGGACCCGGATCGGCGAAGAATCGCCTTCACCCGGAGCACCAACTCGCGCACGCTGAATGGCTTGGTGACGTAGTCGTCCGCGCCGACCTCGAACCCGACGACTCGGTCGATCGCGTCGGTCTTGGCGGTGAGCATGAGGATTGGAATGCTTCGTGTTTTGGGGGACTGACGGAGCTGACGACACACCTCGGTCCCCGAGATGTCGGGGAGCATGAGGTCGAGCACGATCAGATCTGGCCGTGGCGTGTCAGCTGCACGTTCGACCGCTTCACGGCCCAACCCCGCCGTCACCGTTCGGAAGCCCTCTCGAGAGAGGTTGAACTCTACAGTCGACCGAATATCGGCCTCGTCGTCGACGATGAGAATGGTCCCGCTCATGGGAAGTGCCACACCATAACGCCGGACTCCGGGTCAGGTGTGACAGGTCAGTGACACGAGCGCGCGGCGAAACGA
Source organism: Nannocystales bacterium (assembly GCA_050633305.1). Lineage (GTDB taxonomy): Bacteria > Myxococcota_A > Polyangia > Nannocystales > Nannocystaceae > CAJXVA01. The sequence goes on along the minus strand of JBOEGF010000005.1, from coordinate 319,393 downwards.
ACCGACGGAGTAGCCTCACAGCTCGCAGAGGCTCTTCTGGTTAGGCGCGGAGAAAGCCGTGCTCGGAGGTGCGCCCAGGGCGGAGAACCGCAGACCACATCGAGACAGCACGGGCTCGCCGCTCTCCGCGTCGAGCAGCACAGCGCCCGTATTCGCCGAGAAAGCGACATAACGACCGTCGTCACTCCATGCCGTGTCCGAGTTGAACACACCCGTGGCGTAGCTCCACTGAGACTCCATCGTTTCGGTGTCGTGCATCGCGACACTCACCGACCCGGACCGGTTGAGAACAGCCAAGAAGCGATCTCCCTGTGGAGAGGGCAAGATCTGATTGATGTCGTTGCTCGACATCGTCCTCGCTCCCAGCGTCTCCTTCCCCCGCACGATGAACAGCTCGAGGGACTTTCCATTCCAGCGCACGCCGTACTGACGCCCGTATGGGTCCACGGCAAGCGGCGGCGACTGACCGGACACCAATGCGACACCAAGCGCGTCGGACTCCGCGGTGGTCATGTCCGACCGGAGCTGGTCGAGCGTGAACTCTCGGACCTTGCCGGTCGACGCTTGCATGCTCCACAGGACCACATCCGAGGGGGGCTTCGGCCGCACGAGACCTGAACGCGACGTGTCGCCGACGATGTAGGGGCCCTCGAAGCCGTCTTGGACGCTGACCTCGTACACCCAAACCTCGTTGGTGTGGCGCTCGAGTGCGAGAATCCCTTGCGCGGGGTCCATGTGCACGTTGCGGACGTTCGACATCGTGCCCGCTCGCCCGATCGTGGTCTTGGACGGCCAGTGCCACAGCGTGACCTCACCGGTCGAGTCAATGATGATGATGTGGTCGTCGTCGAGAAAGCGGACCCGCGTCCCCGCGAAGTTGTTGTTGCCGTAGTCGACCTCCACCGTATCGGTGGCCCCGTCGATCGCCTCCACGACGACCGGACCTTGCGCATAGGCCCACGCGACATAGGCCCCGTTGGGAGACAAGCCGACGCCGCTGCCCTGCGTCGCCGTGTATCCGAGAAACCGATGCTGCCTGTCGGCCACATCGTGGACGAAGAGGAACGTTCCGTAGGCCAGGATCTGACGCCCACCCGCGGACACCTGAGCACGCCCTTGGTGGTTGAAGTCCTGCGGGATCGAGGTGCGCAGCCGGACGGTGGACTCGGCGGTGTCCACGAGCTGCGAGAGCGTGCCCTCGTTCGAGGACACCAACAGCTTGTCCTTGCTCGTGTAGCCCAGGTGCGGCTGCTGATGCTGGCTGAACTTGACCTCGATCTTCGTTGGCTCGGCGTCAGCGCCCAAGTCGTACACTTCGATCTCCCACGCAGCCGAGGTCGCTCGAGCGAGGACTGCGACCTCCGTACCGTCCGGAGAGAACGTCACCGTGGTGTCGGTAATGGAGGCCGTGGTCTTGACGATCTGAGGGACGCCGCTGCGCTCGAGCGTCAGAGTTTCGGCGGGTCCGCCGACCGATACCCGCTGGACCTCTGCTCTTGCATCCGCCCCGACCCGGTCCATCTCAGTGAGCGCGAGAAGATGCTTCCCGTTCGTACTGGCTCGGATCGAGCTGGGCTGAAAGCCCTTGTCGTCGAAGCTCGCGCGCTCCTCCCCTTGCAGGTCGAACAGCCGAATCGAGCCGTCCTTCATCAGCGCGACGAACTGTCCGCCGTGGTCCCCTTGAAGTGCCGCCACTTGCAGCACGGGGTTGAACGGCGGTAGGGCGACGATGTCCTTCGCGTGGCCGTCGGAGCGCATCGAAACGAAGCGGGCGCCTCCAGATGCCTCAACAGCCAAGACAACGAAGCGGTCCTTGCCCGCCTGCAACACGGCCATCGAGCGAGGATTGGAGATCGGCACCACCTGGGGCTCCGCAGAGCCGTCCAGCGCAGTCCATAGCCGTAGACCCCCGACGGTATCTCGGGTGAGCGCGGCGACTCCGGTTGGATCGATGGCGACCGCATCGATGCTGGCCGAGTGTGCGACCCCGGGATGCTCCGCAGCTCGAGTGCCCAGCGACGTCGCCTCCTCCTCCGTCGGGGTGGTGGCCGGCGCTGGCTCGGGCGAAGTCGTGTCCGCATGCTTGGGACCACAGCCTGACAGGAGGCACGCCACCGCCAGCGCTGTTGCGCTCGAGAATCGCATGGGCCGAAGTCTATCGAGATTGCGGCGATGCCGGGCGTTGGAAGCTAGAGGCTTTTCATGTACGCGACGAGGTCACCGATCTGCGACTCGTCGAGCTTGGACAGCCGACCCATGCCGTGCACGTTGCCCTTGCCTCGAAGCAGCGACGCAAGCGTGGGCGCGCTGCCGTCGTGGTAGTAGGGCGCGCTCGCAGCCAAACCGATCAGCGAGGGCGTGTCGACCGCGGGAAGGTCTTCTGCGATGCCGTGGGCCTTCTGATCGGTGAGCAGCGGGCCGTTGTGGCAGGTCGCGCAGCCAGTGGCCTTGCTCTCGAACAACGCCTGTCCGCGGGCGACCGCAGCGGGCTCCTCCGCCGAGGGCGTGCGGGGTGCAGGCATCGCGGCCAAGAAAGCGGTGAGATCCTTGACCTCGGCCTTGGTGATTCCGGTGCCACCCAGGCGCCCGACCGTGTTGCTGAGGCTGTCGGAGATCGTTGCATCCTTGCCGTCCCACTTGAACGGGTGCGAGCCCATCACGCGGCCAGACAAGAACGGAGTCTGGAGGATGTTACCCGCCAGGAACCAGGTAAGGCCATCGGCGCGGCCTTCGGCGTGGCAGCTCGCGCATGCCATCGCTCCATTGCTGGAGACTCGGGTGCTGTTCCCCAGACGGAAGAGTTCCCGGCCACGTTGAGCCGACTGCGAAAGATGACTCTTCGTCAGCGGAGCACTCTGACCGTCGGCGACCTGCGAGCCGTTTGCGCCTGCCATGCGATGGGTCGTCCGAGACAACGAGCAGAAGACCACAACCTCTTCGGCGCCCGCGTCGTACGCCACGCCCTCGGGACCGCATGCGGAGGACGACGGCACGTGTGCTTTCCACGCCATGTGGACGCTGGCCTGTGACACATCCGCGACTGCCAGGACATCGTCGGAGCCGTATCCTACAACGAACAGCGTGTCGGAGGCGGCGTCATAAGTCGCCGCACGAGGCTGGTGAACGTTGGTCGTGGCGAACGCGGTGCCGACCCGGCCGGACTCCCCTTCGTCGGGCATGCCAAGGAACGCGAGGCGATGGGAGATCGGTGACGCAAACGCACCGCCGCCGCCGTATCCACCCGTGTCGCCGAGCATCTCAGGGTTTGCCACCTGAGGAAGGCTGAGTTGGTGGGGAACGACGGCCACGCCGTTGCCCGCGTAGACCGCTGCGAACGCGTTGCGAACGAACCCACGGCCTTCGTCGCCGGAGGGTTGGGAGGATGGCATTCCGGGCGAAGCCTGTGGCGCCGCGGGGTCGAGCGAGACGTACTCGATGCGCGGGTCTTTGTTCTTGAGCGACACCCGGCCCACGACGCCGGTCGTCAGGAAGGTGACCAACGCTTCGTTGCCCGAGGGGGAGATCGCCACGCCGCGCGGCTCAGGGCCGACGGTCATCGACCAGCGCTCGAACCCCGTGCTGAGTTCGATCGCGCTGAGGGTTTGGTCGGCGACCGCGGTGACCAGCAACGTGCTTCGGTCCGGGCTCAGCGCGAGGCCAAACGGTTCGGTTGGGGTGCGGAAGGAATCGACCTCGGCCAAGCCGTCTCGAACGTCCACCACCACGACGCGGTCGTGGCTCCGGTCGGCGACGTAGGCTCGTTGGGCATCCGGGTCGAGCACGACTTGGGAGACCCCCGCACCGATCGCGAGCGACGCAACGACGGTGCCGTCAGGTGTGGTCCGAACGAGCTCACCGCTGTCCGCATCTGCGACGATCACATCACCGCTGAGCACTGCGATGTTGCTGCCATGAAGCCCGACGGGCTGAGACGCCCCGGGGGCTGAACCGCCGCCCACCGGTTTCTCGGCGAGAGCGAAATCGGGCACCATGGCGACGCCCATCCGGTGGTCTCGGAAATGTGGCTCCCCTACCATCGCCTGCACGGCGACCGACTTCTTGTTGGACACCGAGCGGGCCTCCGCAGCGTTTCCTGCCGCCATGGCGAGAAGGGCGAGAGTGCTCAGGGCGGCAAGGGTTCGCGGAGTGCTCGGCATGGCGGATGTTCAGACGTCTACGGATTCGTTTTGTTCCACGGAAAGACGCCGACTCAGCAACCGGAATACCCACCGGAGACAGCGAGGGCGCGTGGTGACATCCGGCCCAACGCGCGAAAGCCCGAGACGATTTCCACGTCCCGGGCTTTTCGATTCTTTGCACCAGCGGATGATCGCCGAGCGTGGTCTACGCGGCGCTTCTACGGCGTCTCAACGCTGCGCTGCGTGACGGCATGGGTCGCCACGGCGGCCGCAGCGGGTGCACCCCACAGAATGTTCCCGCGGAAGCCCACGAAGAAAGCTCCACCTGCAGAGGTGCGATATTGCTCGGGGATGTCTTCACGGGCCAACGGGCTGTCGTACTGACCGCCCAGCACGATCGCCCCGAAGCCGCCAAGCCCGAACCCTACATCGGCCGTGAAGCCAACCGGTCCGCGCGTCATCTTCCACTTGGGATCCTGGAGCGCGGCGTTCTTGGTGCTCCGCTCCCCGATCTTGAAGGTCAGTGCACTGCTGAACTCGACGGTGGGAGCCCAGCGTCCGCGGCCCATCCAGTACCGAAACGCCATCCCGAGGTTGCCCCACGTGCTGCCCCCGTCGCTGAAGATCAGCCCGCCTTTGGGGCCGAGGGTCATGCGGGAGAACAGCTTATTGCCCGCGACCTCGGTCATGACAGGCAGGTTCATCCAGAAGTCGTACTGCGCCCGACCGCTGCTCCAGCGGGGATCTTCCCCGACCCCGGCGACGCTGGATTGGCGTCCGCGGTACGTGTAGGCCGACAGCGCGTTGATCTCGAAGCTGCGGCCGCAGGCGGGGTCTGCGATCAAGCAACGCCAGCGCGGACCGTCGGTACGCTCCAGGGGCTCGACCTCGATGCCATGCCGAGTCCGAAGCGCCGCCAGGTCGGCGTCGTCGTAGTACGGAGGCCCTCCGTCAGTGCCAGCTGCGACGACGTAGCGCTCGCCGTCCACCGAGGACGATGTCGGGGCTACGGCTGCGGCCGGTTCCGGCGCAGTGGGCTCGACCGCAGGCTCCGTCGCGGGCTGCGGGGGCGTCGCGACAGGGGGCTCGGTCGGGGTGGCCGCGTCGGCAGCAGCGGCGACATCCTCACCGGGACCGGGACCGGGACCGGGCTCCGCGGGCGCCGCTGCGTCGGGCGCGGGCTCTGTGGGTGCCGCCACTTCAGCCGGAGCGGGCTCCACCGCCGATGGCCGCTGAATCTCAGGCTCGGCGACGGGTTGGCTCCCGAGCACTGCGGTGCTCAGGCCGGCGGTCAGAAGGATGGAGAGATTCACAGCGCACCTCCTGCAGCCAGTCCGGCCAGGGCCATCGCAACAATGGGGGCCGCCGCAATGCCGTGCCCGCGGAAGCCAAGCACCACGCGGGTGTCGCGGTCGAGAAAGTCACCGCTGAGGAACAGACCGCCCCAGCCTCCGAAGCCCATGGCGACCTCGGCGTGTGTGCCCCACAGCCTCACCCCGCTGGTGAGCACATCGCTGCGCGCTCCGCCGAAGGTGAAGTCGAGGTGCGTCGCGTGGTTGCGCTTGGAGAGCCACATCTGGTTGATGGCCGCGACGCGGAATACGGTGGTGTCGTTCGAGGACTCGACCTCTTGAGACTGGGAGTCGCCCCGCACGGTGACCGCGCCCGTGCCTTTGGACCAGCTCGAGACAATCCCGATCCCCCAGGACCCCCACGCCTTGCGTTTGCGAGGGCGAATCATCGAGGGCCGGATCGCGACGCCGCCACGGAACGTGAACTGAGCGTAGGGAATGTCTGGACCCTCATCGCTGGCCGGCGCACGGATGCCCGCACCGACGTCCGCGGAGAGAATCATCGAGGCTTTGCAGTACGTCCCCTCGACGAAGCAAAACGCGCCCTCACCGACCGAGAGTACGGGCACCCGACCGAGCCGAGGCTGACCGAGGAACTCGAGATCGCCGGGAGGTTCATCCTCGAAGAACGGACCGTAGTCGTCCGCATCCTCATCCTCGTCGGCTTCATCCAGCTGCGTGTCAGAGGAGACCTCGACGAGGTCGGTGTCGCCCGCCGGGTCATCGGAGGGTGAGGCTGCAAGCAGCAACGGAAGGACAAGAACTGAGACGGAAGCGCTCACGAGTTGGCTCGGGGTCGAGGGTACACCAGCACGAAGGGCGTCTCGTAGGCGGTACGTGCGCCCACCCGACCTATCACACCGTGGAGCCTCAACGCGCGACAAGGACAGCGCTTACGCTCCCAAGGGACGTCTTTCGACACACCGCGGGCTGGCGAGCCGTCCCTGCGTCCTTGACGAGCCCGGGATCCCCCTCTCACGCCGCATCGGGCCGTCGATCGAGGTGCGGGAGGAACGGGATCAGCAGCATCGAGGGCAGGGTCGCCAGGAACGTGAAGCCGAAGTACGGCGCGAAGCCAATCGCCTCGGCCAGGAAGCCGCTGCTCACCCCCGCCAACGTAAAGCCCACGCTCATCACGGCGGTGACGATCGCCATGTGAGACGCCCGGTGGCTCGGTGCGGCGCATCGCATGATGTAGACCATGAAGACCGCGGTACCGAGACCTGACCCGAGGTTCTCCGCGACGATCACGAACGCGAGGACGCCCATCGAGGTCTCCGAGGGCTCCCCCAGCGCGACGCCCATGTAGAGCAGGTTGAGGACGTTTTGGCTCAGGACGAACGGCCAGATCCAGCGCCGGAGCCCGTGCTTCGCAATTAGCAGACCGCCGATGACGGACGCGACGATCGTCGCCGCAACGCCGATCGTCGCGGTCAGCAACCCAAACTCGCCTTCGCTCATCTGCACTTCCTTGAGGAGGAAGGGCGTGCGCATCTTGAGCAGGAACGACTCGCCGAGGCGGAACGTGATCACAAACGCCAACGCCTTTCCGATGTCCGGTTGCTCGAGGAAGGTGACGTACGCCCGAGCGAAGTCGGAGTCGCTGCGTTCGATGCGGCGGCGGATGTGCGGCAACATGGCCAGCACAGCTCCCAACGCGATGAGCAGCAAGATGCCGATCCAGCCCGAGATCGAGATCTTGGCGGTCCACGGCGCGACGGCACGAAGGCTCTCGTCCACGGTGTTCAGGGCCGAGCCCATCACCGCGGTCTGTCGTTCGAGCACCACCAGCGCGACCACGACCCCAAAGCCCGACAACACACGACGGCTCAGAAGCATCCGGCCCAGCGAGGTTGCCGCCTTCTTTCGGGGTTCCGCCCGGGGCAGGAACCTGGCGTGCCCGATCGCGAGACCGAACAGGAGCACCGCCGCGACGACCCAGGCCACCGGCCAGCTCGTCGCGCCCGCGAGCATGAGGAAGCCCCCAAACCCCAGCAAGGTTGCGACCCGATGCCCAGCAACCCGAAGCCCGACGTAACGCGACTGCCCGGCGTCGTCGAGCGCTTCGAGATAGTAGCCGTCGACCGCGATGTCGTGGGTGGCCGAGGCCACCGCGATCACAAAGAACAGAACAGAGGCCACCGCGAGCCCCGTCTCGCTGCTCGAGGTGAAGGCCAACGACACCACCAACACCCCGAGCACCACCTCGCAGATCCAAAGCCAGGATCGCTTGGTCTCGTAGGCGTCCAGCAGGGGGCCCCACAGGAACTTCAGGTTCCACGGGAGGTGGAACAGCGCCGTGAGCCCGATCGCACCTAAGCTCGCCCCCATGATCGTGAACATCGCGTCGGCGACGTTGTTGACCAGCGCGTAGGGCAAGCCCTCGGCAAAGTAGGTGCTGGAGACCCAGCCCGCTTCGCGGCCCCAACCTTCATTGTCCCCGCCTGAGCTCGCAGCGGGGGGCATGGAGGGCTCGACGCTCACAGCGGTCTGTATAGAGGTTCAGCCGCGCCAAGCGAAGAAGTGGGACCAAACGAGGGCCGCGCTGACCGCGGTCAGCACCACGAGCGACACCCGGAGCAAGCGTGCCTGGGCCGGGGGACGGGTCGCACAACGGGTCCAGAGCGCGCCGAGGCCCACGCCCAGCACCGCAACGATCGGAACGAGGTAGCGATGATCCTCGCCCGCCCCACCGGTTGGCGTCCGGTGAAAACACAGCAGCAGGGCCCACGGAAGCAGCGCGAGCCCGATGCGCCGCTCCAGAGCCATCCCTGCGGCAGCCACCAAAAGCACCGGTGCCATCACCAGCGCGCCGGCCCCCTCCCCCGCACCCCACAAGCTCCACAGGCCGGTCACCGGGTTGCCGGAGAACGTCGCGGCGCGGGAGGTCGCAAACGCAAACGTCGCATGGTGGTCGTAGCCGATCGACAGCGGGGACCCGAACGCTGCGTCGTGATAGACGGCGGTCGCGATGACGACCGGCATCGCGCCCAAGGCGAGCTTGGGCAGCTCACGGAAGGGCCCGAGCACGAGGGCGAGCGGCACGATCGCAACGACCAGGGCGTAGTCCGTGCTCACCGCCCAGGCCCCGCAAAGCCCGGCGATGAGGGCTGCCCGCCAACGAGCCCCCGGTGTGACCTCCGAGGACAGAGTCTCCAGGCCCCACACACACCACACCAGCATCGTCCCGGCGCTGACGTGGCTGAACAACATGGTCGAGTACGGCCCCCACAGCGTCCCGACCCCCACCGCGAGGACGACGATGAACTGTCCCGTGGGTTCCACGTCGCGCCTACGCAGCAGCATCAACAACCCGGCGAGGCCCAGCGCTCCCATGCCCCCTGCGTGCACCCCGACCCACAGCGCGGTGCCCTGCAGCTCGATCAAGTTCGGCGAACGACCCCCCTTCTCCAAGCGACGTTTGCCGTACGTGGAGATGTAGCGGTCGGTGGCGGGGCGGACGACGACGACGGACTCCAAGTCGTTGCCGTCTGCGCCTGCCTTCAGGCGAGCGATCGAAGTACGGCCCCACGCATCGTCGAACCGGTTCCCCACCCAGATCGCGGGCAGGGCCGCGAACGCGGTCCCCGGAGGACGGTCCGAGTAGTCCTTTCCGTGTCGGACGGCCCGGTCGATCCACAGCGTGAGCCCGACCTCCGGCGTGATGGAGGGCTCTGCTCGGAGCACCACTGCACGGCCGAGCGCAACGTGTGAGCCGTCGTTGCTGGACACGAGCCCAGAAGACTGGCTTGCGTAGAACAGCCCCAGGATCCCCACAAACACACCGACCCACAGGCGTAGGCGTGCAGCCGTGGGACTCGATCCAGGCACCGAGCGACCATGGCACGAAATTGCGTCCGGCAGGCCGTTCGAACCTCCCACGAGGTTCCCGAATCGGCGCTACAACGGTTCGACGAACGCCCCGCACTCCGGGCACGTTGGCTTTTGAGTGATGAAGCGCAGAGCCGCCCCGGCCCCCATGAGGTAGAGCATCGTCAGCGGGATCATCACGATGAAGTCCGAGGCGATGATCGGCAGCAGCGGCACAAACGGGATCGGCATGAGGAAGTAGAACCGAGCCAGGCGACGGAGCTTTGGCTGCTCGTGCTGGCCCTCCACATCCTCGTCACAGCGGCCGCAACGATGGCTCCCCACGACCTGAGGATACCGCTGCCCTGGCAGAAGCAAGCTCGATCGTAGAAAACCACAATCCCCTACCTTTTCGTACACTTCCGAGAGAACAGTCCTTCTATAGGGGGCATGCCAGGTCCCCCGTGGCAAGATCGGCCGCTGATAGAATCCGCCGCACGTGACCGCCGGCAAAGTTAGCGATGCAGAAGCGCGCTTCGACGCCCTACGTCGACGGGTTGGATTGGTCGCGGCTCCGGTGGTGTTCATCGGCCTCCTTCTGACGCCGATGCCCGGACTGAGCGAAGAAGCTCACTCGCTGGCGGCGATATCCGCGATGACCGTGCTGTTGTGGGTCACCGAGGCGATTCCGCTCCCCGCGGCTGCACTGCTCGGCCCTGCGTTGGCCGCGGTCTTTGGTGTCACCTCGCCCAGGGAAGCCCTCGCCGCGTTCGCCGACCCGCTCATCTTCCTGTTCATGGGCGGCTTCATGCTCGCCGCAGCACTGTCCCGACATCGCTTCGATCGTCGTGCCGCGCTGTGGCTGATCGCACGGCCGATCGTCGCGGGGTCTCCGGCCCGAGCGATGATCACGATCGCGTTGATCTCGTTTGTGTTCTCGATGTGGATCAGCAACACCGCGACAACAGCGATGTTGATCCCGGTCGCGCTTGGACTGCATCGAACCATGGTCGCGGTCCTCCCCAAGGACGAAGAGACCACCAGCAAGCTCCACAGATTCAGCGGCGGAATGTGCCTGGCGTTGGCGTACTCCGCCTCGCTCGGTGGCTCCGCAACCCCGATCGGCACCGGGCCCAACGTCATCGCGGTTGGCATGCTGGAGGCGAAGACCGGCGCCCGTATCGACTTTCTCGAGTGGATGTCGTTCGGCCTCCCCACGGCCACCGTGATGACGGCCCTCGTGGTTTGGGGAACACTTCGCTACTTCCCCGCTCCGGTCCGCCGAGTCGAAGGCCTGATGGGGGAGGTGCGGCGTCAGCTCGCCGAGCTCGGGGGCGTGACCAAGGCTGAGATTCGGACTCTGTTCGTGTTTGCCATCGCGGTGGTCGGATGGCTCACCCCGTCCTTCTCGAAGCTCCTCCTCGGGGCTGATCACCCCTTCGCGACATGGACCAAGGGACACCTGGCCGAGGGCGTCGTCGCATTGGTGTGTGCGTGCCTGCTGTTCTTCGTCCCCAGCGGTGCGCGCGGCAAGCCCGGCGAACGACTTCTCGACTGGGAAGATGCCCAGAAGATGGATTGGGGGACCCTGTTCTTGCTCGGCGGCGGCCTGGCACTTGGACGGATGACCTTTCAAACCGGTCTGGCCGAAGCGGTCGGTCGCGGCATCCTCGACGCGGCGGGGCCTTTGGTCGAGTCTCCGTTGGGACTGACCGCAGCCGCCGTGTTGCTGGTCGTGTTCCTCACCGAGGTGACGAGCAACACCGCGACCACCAGCATGATGCTGCCGGTTCTGATCGGCATCGCGCAGGCCAGTGGCTTCGACTCAACCGCCACCGCCGTTGCGGTCACACTTGCTGCCAGCTACGCGTTCATGCTTCCGGTCAGCACCCCGCCCAACGCGATGGCCTATGGAACCCAAATGATCAGGCTCGACGCGATGGTTCGGTTCGGCTTCCGACTCGACCTGCTCGGCTTCGCTGTGCTGATGCTCGCCGTCGTGGGCATCTTGCCGCTTGTCCTGGGTTGAACGGGCTGAGCCTCAGACGCCGGGCCATCGATCGACTGTCGTCGCCGCGGCCCGGGTCCCAGACGACCGAGGACGCAGCCCCCTACTGCATCCCGCCGTCGTCGCTCCAAACACAACCGCAGCCACACTGGTTGTTGAACGTGGTGCCTCCCATCGAGGACGGGCAATACCCACGGATCGCGCTGCGACCGTTGCACTCGCCGACCACAATCGACCAGTACTCGACCCAGCCCTCCGTGAACCCGGGGTTGCTCGTGGTCGTGTAGGCGCCGTCGGGAGGACACGAGACGGCGATGCTCTCGCCATCACCGTCGAGGGTGTCGAACTCGTCCATCCCCTCCCCCGATTCGACGTCGACCTCCGCGGCCCGAAGTTCCATACCGTCCTCAACAGGTTCGTCGCACCCCGCGGTCGAGATGGCCAGCAGGAGGGTTGCGCTCGTGATGATGAATCGCTTCATGCGACCAACCTAGGGAGCTGCAAAGAGCACAGAAACTTAATCCAACGACGCCCCCGAGGAATGGATCGAATCAGTGTTCGGCCGCCCTGTTCGAAGCAGCTTCTTGGCCGGGACAGTGGCCCTCACAGACATGTTGGCGGGTCGCCGAAACGCACAGAGTTGTGCACAAGTGCGGTCGGCCCATCCTGGGACGAATCCTGTAACCGATCTTCGCAGCGCGAGTACACCAAGACGATGTCCCCCGCACAAACCGTCGTCGCTGTCTTGCTGACACTCTCCGGCGGCTGCAACGCCAGCGAGGCCGACGACATCCGAGACCAACTCCGGGACGACGACTACCGCAACATCTACGCCCGGGCGCCGGGATGGGAGGAGGGGCGCCTGCCGGCCGAAGGCGGCCCCCACGGCGGATTCATCGACCTGTACATCAACGACGTGATGGAAGACGCGATCGCCGAAGGCGTACCGCTGGAGCGCTGGCCGCAGGGCTCGCTCATCGTCAAGGATGGCTGGAACCGCGCGCAGGGAGGCTCGTTTGAGTACCTCAGTTTCATGGAGCGGCGAGAAGGCGGGTGGTTCTGGGGCGAGTACACGGGCGGTGGCCGGCTCGTCTCCGCCGGCAAGAACGACAACACGTGCGTCGGCTGCCACAGCTCCGGCGAAGACCAGGTCCGAGCGTTCGGCCTGCCACTGTACGAGGACTAGAGCGCCGACCGGTTTGAATTCGGCCTGCAACGCACGCCTCTGGTCACTTCTAGCTGCCTTGCTCCTCAGACGTACCGGGTGGGGTCCTCGACCCCGGCCAGCTCGAACCCGCGGCGGCGAAGCTGACAGCTGTCGCACAACCCACAGGCAAGCGGCCGGCCCTCGCTGTCTTCGAGGGGGTCATAGCAACTGACCGTGTCGCTGTAGTCGACGCCGTGCTCGAGCCCAAGCGTGACGATCTCGTGCTTGCGGAGTTCCTGCAGCGGCGTCTCGATGCGCAGCGGGTCACCGTCCTCCACGCCGATTCTCGTGGCGAGGTTGGCCGTGCGCTCGAAAGCTTCGATGAACACGGGCCGGCAGTCGGGATAGCCCGAGTAGTCGAGCGCATTGACCCCGATGAAGATGTGCCGCGCACCGACCACCTCAGCCCAGGCGAGCCCGTAGGACAGGAAGAGCGTGTTGCGAGCGGGGACGTAGGTCGTGGGAATGCCCTCCGCCTCGGGGTCCCCGCCTTTGGGAACCTCGAGGTTGCTCTCCCCAACAAGCGCCGTAGCGGGCGCGACGAGCCGCCCCAGGTGTGAAAGGTCGACCACCTCGTGCGCATGCGCGCCGAATCGCTGCGCTTGGCGGGATGCGCATGACAGCTCCACCGCGTGTCGCTGACCGTACGCAAAGCTCATCGCGTGGACGGCAAAACCGCGCTTGGCAGCGAGCGCGAGCACCGTCACCGAGTCCAGCCCTCCACTGAGGAGGACGACCGCAGCCGAACGTTCCGTTGTCACTCAGCCCTCCGACCCTTCTTACACCTACACCACGCGGACACAGACAATCCCGAGCTCAAGCGCAGGCACCCATGCTTCCACAGGCTGCCCATCCCGTGACATCGGCCATGCCATCGGTGCACGTCGTGTTGTCAGCGAGACAGTCGAGGAAGTCGCTGACGTCGCACTCCAGATCCGCGTACGAAGAGCAGTCCAAAGAGCCAGCGGGGAACGAACAGTCGACGGAATCTACAAACGACTCGCAAGCCGCGAGGTTCCCGGACGACCCCCCGCTCGTGGACGTGTTGGAACTCCCCGACGACCCGGTTTGCGCCTCGGCGCAGGCGGCGTCTTGGTTTGCGTCGTTCGGGCAACAGTAGAGCTCGAAGGTCTCCGCCTCGAAGCCCTCGTGGCAAGAGCAGCTCGGCTCGTTGTTGTTCACGATGCAGATCCCGCGCTCGCTCCCGCCGCAGAAGAACCCCTCGCACGGATCTTGCGGGTCGTAGCAGTAGTTCTTCTCGCGGTTGCACATGCCGTCTTGGCAGACGCCGTCCGGCGCGAGACACAGGCCGCCGGGCACCCCTGGAGGCGCCTTCTTTTCCCGCTCGGCTCCACGGAAACACCCGCTCACGCTCAAGGAGAGGCAGGCGAGAACGAGCCAGGGTTGCAGTCGCGAGATCACGGCCAACGATCGGACCTTACCAAAAAACCGCTGGGCTCATCTGTCGCCGAGGTTTGGGCTTCGGGGACGAGTCCGGTGTCGCCTCCCGGGTCGATTCGCCCCAGATCGCGGCCAAGATTCCGCACTCTTCGCGCAGGAGTCGTAACGGACCCAACGATCTACACGCCGACGCGGTGATGCCCCGATGGTATTCTGGGTGTGGGTTCGCTTCGGACGGGCCCTTTCGGAGTCGAGATGCGCTTCAAGTCCAGCAAGTTCACCACCTCCCTGCTCGTCACGACGCTGGGCCTCGGTTTGGGGCTCATGACCGCTGCGCCCACGGCCGAGGCCGCGTTCGACTGCGCCGAAGAGGGGAATCTGTGTGTGGAAAGTGGCGGGACCTGGGCCTCCGGCTCGCGCACGTCGTCGAAGGATCGGCGCAAGCAGTCCAAGAAGTCCGCCGGCAGCCTGACGGTCCGAGTTGAGGGTGGTCGCGGCAGCATCTTCATCAACGGGCGCTACGCTGGCACCGCGCCGCTGGAGGGCATCGAAATCCCGTCGGGCAAGAACGATCTCCAGATCCGCGACGGCGCCGAGGTGTTGGCCACGGGCGTGATGACGGTCCCCAAGGACTCCGACGTCATCGCCGTCGTTCACCACCCGTAGGGTCCCTCGCCTCCCGCCGCATCTCCTGCGGCGGCGCTGGCTCGGTGTCGAGACTCGTCAGCAGCTCGCCGAGCTGGGTCCGCGTGAACGGCTTGGCGATGAGCCGGTCGAAGTGCTCGTCGGCGACCTCGAGTTCCTGCAAGTAGCCGGACATCAGCACGGCCCGCGCTTCGGGGAACACCTCTCGAACGTCGTTGATCAGATCCAGCCCGGTGCCGTCGGGCAGCATGTAGTCGGTGAGCAGAAGCGTGCAGCGCTCCATCTCTTCGAGTGCGTGCTGTCCCGAGCGAACGTCGGGCTCGGCACGAACATCGAATCCCATCGAACGCAGCAGGCGCTCGACCGCGTAGCGCACATCCACCTGGTCCTCGATGAGCAGGGCGACGCCGCGGTCGTCCGGGGGCGCAGGCACGGGATGAAGCACGTGTACAGGGGCAGGCACGCCGGCGCACAGCGGGATCGATACAGAGAAGCACGACCCCTTGCCCGTCGCGCTGAGCACCCAGATCTCCCCCCCTGCCCGCCGCACGATGGCGCGTGCCGTCGCGAGCCCAAGTCCAGTGCCCTCCGCTCGGGTGGTGAAGAACGGTTCGAACACGCGCTCGTGCAAGTCCGCAGGCATGCCAACACCCGTGTCCTCGGCCTCGAGCAACATGCGGTTGTCCACACAACGGCACCGCAGCGTGAGCACCCCGCCATCGGGCATCGCCCCCACCGCGTTGACCACGAGATTGAGGACGACCTGCTCGAGTTCGTTGGGGTCGATCTCGATGGCGCCCAGGCCTTCCATCGCGTGCTCGAAGCGAACACGTTCGGGGACCAGCCTTTGCAGGAACGGAAGGAGCTCGGAGAACCAGGCAGGGACGTCGATGCGCCGAGGGGCTTCGACTTTGTTGCGGGTGAACGTGAGCAGCCGGCGGGTTAGGCTGGAGCCCGAGCGCGCTGCGTTGGTGATCACCGCGAGGTCTTCGGTCGCCTCGGGCTGATCACGGCACTGCAGTGCGAGCATCTCGGCGCTCGACATGATCGCGGTCAGAAGGTTGTTGAAGTCGTGGGCGATCCCTCCTGCCAGCTGCCCCATCAACCGAACCCGGTCGTCGTGTCCGCCGATGCGCTGCGCCTCTGAGAGTTCGCGCTCGGCCTGTTGTGCGCCGCTGATGTCTTCGATGAAGGTGCAGCGCTCGGTCAGGGTTCCGGCGCTGTTCCGTCCCGGCATCACCAGCACACGGCCGACGAAGGTCGTCCCGTCTTTGCGCTTCATCGTGCACTTGGCGGAGGACTGGCCGTCCTCGACCTCCGCAAGCATTGCGAGGTAGTCCGATTCGGACGCGTAGAGATCTCGCGCGGTGAGCCCCGAAAGCGCTTCGGTGGACGTGTACCCGAACATGCTCGCGGAGTGTCGACTCCACACGGCGATGCGGCCGCCATGTTGTACGTCGGCGACGCTCACGTGGAATGGTGCGTCGTCCATGAAGCGCCCGACCCGGTGGCGCGGTGCCTCTTCGTCGAGCATCGAGTCCGGCAGCGCGGACGCGTGCAAGACGAAGCCCTCCCCATCCGGCTCGACCCGACACAGCCATTCGTGACCGCCCTGCGCAAACCGAAAACGCATCGCCCGATGCTCGGCCATCGCAGCCTGGAGTCCATCGCGAAGACCGACGGGGATCACGTCGTAGGCACAGCACCCAAACCGGAGCTCAGAGCACAGCCGCGCCCACTCGCCCTCGAGACCGACAATGGCGCCGTTCCCCATGAGCCGGACGACGGCGAGCGGTACGCAGTCGTCGGGCTGAAGGATCACCGATCCTATTGTAGCGCTCGCAAGAGCGGCGGCCCTACTCTTCCCACGTCGCGCGGAGGGTCGTTTCGGTCTCCCCGCTGAACTGACCCATCTCGATCGTTTCAGTTCGGGTCGATTCGTACGAAACCGGGATTCGGCGTCCCAGATCGAACAGCAGTGTTCCGCGCTGCTTGCTCTCGATCACGATCTCGCCGCCGGGGCCTTCTTGCACACCCACCGCGGTGCCTTCGAAGACCATCTCGGCCAAACGCGCGCCGCCGGACTCTTCGATTCGCACGAGCGTGTACTCGACTTCGACGTCGAAGGGGATCACGAGACCCGTCTCTCCAAGCTCGGTCTCCTCCTCCCGGTGAACGGTCACCGGCTCGCTGAGCGGGAGGGGCTCCTCGGGCAGCGTCGGCAACTGCAGGAGCGGAGGAAGGTAGCTGAGCATCTGCAGGCCGGGGACGATCGGAGCCGGCTTTCCCGCCTCGGTCGCGTCGGCGATCTCTTGACGCATCGCAGCGAGCTTCGACTCGCGTTCCGCATTCTTGGGCAGGGCAGGATCGACCTCTGCCTGGCCACGAAGGTCGCTGAGGTAGGCGCCGAACCCGTGGGTCTCGAGGAATGTGTCGGTCTCGTCGTCGTCGCGCTGAAGGGCACCGCGGAGTTCGAGCCCCGTGATGTCACTGACGGTCCAAACGACCTCGAGCCGGTCTCCCTTGGGCTCGAAGGCGATGACCGCCTCCAGATCCACCACCGCCTCGGCGTATTGCCCGGCCCCGCGCTGGATCAGCTCCAAGTGACCGACCTGCTTCAGCGTGCGGGCGCTCGCGTCGTAGCGTAGGACGGTGGCGGTCTCGCTGGGAACAGCAGCCACACCCGGGTCCGCCGGGTCCGCGCCACCAGGCGCTGTCGTCGGAATGCCGGGCGCTGGCTTGCAGGCAGCGGTAGCCAGGAGCACACCCAGGGCCCATCGTCGAAGCATCGCGGGGGACGCTACCCGCGGCCATTGCGGGCTGGCAAGGGTGTTCGGGGGGTTCGGGGTGTGCTATTGCCGCCAGCCATGGCTCTGGAGTTCCTAAGCGGCCTGTTCGGGCGTCGCAACCAGCTCCCGACGGACCAGGTGACGCGGATCCCTCGTCGCGCAAAGAAGGCGGCCGCGGTCGCCACGGCGGGCATGAAGGAGACGCTGACCAAGATCGGTGCCCTCCCGGGCCTGGCCGACGTCGCCGAAACCAAGCGCTTGCCGCGGGGTTTCTTCGACCTGGTGGACGTCTTCCTCGCGCACGTCGACGACTATCACGCGGCGGTCCGGGCCCAGCTGCCCGAGATTGGCGACGACGTCGTACGACCTGGCGAGAGTGGGGGCGACGGGCCCTGTCACACGGCACCGATGGGCGTCTCCTCGATCGAGGCGCTGGCGATCTACCGTCGTGTCCGACCGTGGAAGGACTTCCAGCAGGTCGCGCAGCATCTGGGCGAGCTCGGCGAGATGCAGTTCAAGGACATCCAGGACGGGCACGGGGGCAAAGACCCCGCGAAGATCCGGATGGGCAGCAAGGCGGTTCGCGGCGGGCGACTGAGCTACGCCAAGCGCATGGAGGCATGCCCGTACCTCGACTCCAAGAAGGGCAAGTGCCGGATCTGGGAGCACCGCCCGGTCGCGTGCCGAATGCATCACCCGCTGGGTGATCCCGGCACGCATCAGCCTGAACACGAGGGCTACCCGCAGGCGGCCGAGGTGAAGAACATCCGCCTGCCCGTGAAGATTCAGGTGGAGCTTCAGCAGCTCGACAAGCGGCTCATGCTGCAGGTCTCGCCGTTCTTGTTCGCCGGGACGCTTCAGCTCCTGCAGATGACCGAGGGGCAGATGCTCCAAGAGACCGGCGAAGCGCCGCAGCGAATGCAGCAAGACGGGCAGGTCGTCCAAAAGGCCAACCGCAACGTCAAGCACGCGGCGAAGTTCAAGAAGAAGAAAAAGAAAAAGAAGTAGTCGCCAACCGCGGCAAGGGTCGGCTGGGCGTGCGCCGCGTGGCTCGACCATCGGGCGTGAGGCCTCGGAACGGCCCCGCCACGGCAGCGCCCGTGAGCGCTTGCCGGGTTCCGGACAGCTCGCGACTGAAGGCACGCCACCGGCGAAGGTCCTCCTTGAGCTGGGTGTCGACCGACGTCTCGGCGATCGCCCGCCTTCGGGCTCCGGCCGCGACGCACTCTCCGAGATAGGCGCCCAAGCTGGCGCCCAGCGTCGTGGTCGCGATTCCAGCGACCATGCAGAGCATGCCAGCGAGCACAAACGCGGTGCTCTGAGCCCCCGCGACAAGCCACAAAAACGGGATGAACATCAGCGCGCTGACGGCAACGCCGACCTGTCGCAAACGGGCGATCGATCGGTGGCTGGCCGCGGCGGCAGAGACCAACGCTCGCGCTTCGGCCCGGCCGTACATCCGGACCGCCTGATGCTCGCGGGCGTGGCGGCTGGGGTCGCGAATCGACTCGACGGAGACCGACGCTCGGAAGTTGCCACGCTCGACCGTGAGGCGAACCCCGTTGCTGGGTCCAGCGGGAGACGATGCACAGACGCGATACCCATCGCGCTCGGGAAACACGGTCGCCCAACGCTCGGTGACCCGGTCGACGACCGAGCGCACCTCATCTCGAACCTGCGCGCGAGTCTGGCCGCTGCGACCGACCGACCACCCGAAGGGCGAGTACACAGCATCCTTCTCCACCGCTTTATCAAGCTAATATGCGGAGATGGCAGCGTCCACCCGACGCGCATGAATCGGCCGTAGGCACTGCACTACGGCCGCTCTCAGGCCACGTGCGGTCGACTCCTACCTCGCGTCGGCCCGAGACAAACCCGGCGCCCGCCTCAGCGCGTCCACTCGTAGGCGATGTACGCCTTCATCTTGCCCTCGGCATCACCACACATCGCGGTGACGTCGTAGCGCTCGGTCGTGCCCTTGAGCTGCTTGCGATCGTTGGGTTGGTCTTCGACCGTCAACTCCACCGCCCCCTCGAGCTTGCCCGTGACCATCTCGACGCACTTGTCGGTCGTCGTGCCTTCGGGGAGTTCGAAGATCACGTGGCTCTTGAACAGCCCCGCCTCGTTGGCCTCGGAGCGGGCGAAGTCGACGAACTTGGCCTGGTCACCGAACATTTCCTTTCGGAACCAGGGAGGATCTTGGAACCGTGCTCCCAGGGGATCGCCATCCGCAGCAGGAGGAGGCTCGGAGGATGCCGGCTCCTCGGCCTTCGCTGCGGCGGGGGCAGGGTCGGGCTTGGCCGCCGCCGCACCCTCGGGCTTGGCCTTGGCACCTCCTCCATCACATGCAGTGCAGAGAAGAACGGCGAACGCGGCGGTCGTCACGCGGAGCATTGGACTCGAAAACTAACATACCCGACACGCTGGGGCGAGCCAGATTGCGGCGTGACGGGGCGTGGTTCGCTCAGCGTCGGCGTCTGAGGAGGCCGAGCATCACGGCAAGTAGCGCCGCACTGCCGCCACCCCCGCCCGTCCCCGTTTGGCGGCAGGAGCATGACAGGCCTCCACCATCCGAATCCTCGTTCGCTCCGGTCGACGTCTCAGTGCCATCACGCCCCGGCGCATCCGGTGCCGTCGGGGGCACCTGCGCCTCGCGGTACGGGCCCTGAAACTCCGGCGGTAGCTGCAGGTGGTCGCCTGTCTTGCAGTTGCGATTGGTGTTGTCGGGGCTGGACCAGACGTTGTCCGCCCGGCACGTCAGGTTGCGCCCGGCGAGGTTGATGTCCGTGGTCAGCTCACCGGGAACCTCGATGAACGTGTTGCGCTCGAAGATGATGTCCTCGAGCCCCTCGACCGAGCCCACGTTCTGCGGGTGAGCACCGCTCTTGAACCCATCCCCGCGGCTCGAGGTCTCGCTGCCCAGGATGTTGTCGGCGACCACTCCATACCGACTCTTGTTGCCGGTCTCCGCGGAGGTGCAATCCGGGTTGTCCCCGCGAAAGCCAACCGGCTCATAGTCGAGGGTCCCCGTACCGCGGATCGTCAGCTTCTGCTTGCCTGTGGTCAGGTGGGTGCCGCGGACTTCGTTGTGCATCCAAACCCCGCGCCAGTGTCCCTGTGAGCGGTAGTTGTGGCCTGTGGCCTGCTCGACCACGTTTCCAGCCAACCCAACCCAGTTGAGCATGGGGCAGTTGAACGCGCTGATGTTGAACGCCGGAGGGGCAGCGCTCGAGCCGATCACCGTGTTCTCGACCACGTACACGCCGTACGGATACGGCACGGCGCTGCAGTCGAGGTCGCCTTGCGTCGTGCAGATGCGCCCGCTTTCGGACAGATGGATCTCGCCACCCCGGGGCTCGTCCCGATAGTCGAGGTCGTTGCCGACAACCGACACGTTCGAATACGACATGCCCAACGCGACGTCGGGCGTTCGCAGACCGGTGACAGTCAGGTCCGAGGCCCAGCGCTCGCCATAGCTCAGCGCTTGCTCGGTCGTGGGCAAGTGGTCGCCGCACTCGCCCGCACGACCGACTTCGACCCCCGCAACCTCGGGTCTGGCGTCGCCCTCACGACCGTACGGCTCGATCAACACCTCGCTCTCGCCAAAGCCAATGCAAACCCGGTCGAACGATTCCCCGCGGCGCAGCAGAATCCGTCGCCCCGTGAAGTCGCCCAGGTTCGGGACTTGGGTGCTCGTCACTGCGCCTTCAGGACACGGAACATCATCGCCGCCCTCGAAGAACGTCGACGAAGGTGACACGCAGACCGTGTCCGTGGCTGCGTAGCGGTGATCGGGTGCATCGACGACGACCTCGACAAACGCGTCATCGAACGCCCCGCTCGCATCCTGGGCGCGCATGCCGATGACGAACACGCACTGCCCGGCCGAGCACTCGAACGTGTGCATCGCCATGGGGCCACCCACCTGGCGAGCCTTGGACAGACCCGTGGTGTCCCATTCCCCCGAATCGGGGTCGCCGAAGTCGAAGTGGTAGCCAAGCTCATGCCAGGGCGCGTCGGTCTCCGAGGACTCCGTGCCCTCCGCCGTGACCATCACGGGGCACGGCGAAACGCAGGATGTGCGGCTCGCCGTGATACGGGCATCGACCGAAGCGTTCGCCAGCGGCGACGCCAGCACGAGGAGTGTGAACGCGGTGCCCGAGAGTACGTACGAGAGGTTCATGATGGGATCGCCACGACGCAGCGGGCCGCAAGCGGTGCGGTGGGAGGTTGTTCGATCTTCACCCACGGTGCATCCGCAGGTGCCGTGAGACCTTCTCTGGCCGGCTGCTGATGGAGCGCGCCATCGCTGGACCAGAACGGACCTGGGCCTCGGAACACCTCTGCAGAGGCTTCGACCTCGGCGAGGGTCGGCAAGCGCCAGTTCTCGAGAATGCCGTCATCCCACGGCACGCGAAGCACCGAGCAGAACGCATCCGCCTCCTTGCGCGTCACCCCCTCGGCCACGCCGCCGAACCAGCGCAGTCCCGCGCCTGTCGCCACATGGGGAATGGTGGCCATCGGCTGCGGTACGTCGAGCGGCACGACCTCCGGGCCAACATCCGCCGCGCAGCGAAACCCAAGCAACCCGTTGGCCTCGGACGACTCGCGCCGGAATCCCGCGCGCCCCCCCTTGGCCACGCCGGACTTGGGCGACTTGGCAGCGTAGGCCTTGGAGAACGCTCCCTCGCCTCGGAACGGCTTGGTGATGAATGGCTTGAGGCCGGTGTCCAACTCGAAGTCATCCCCGACCCACTCCAGCGCGTTGGAGCCCATTCCGCGAAACCCGAAGAACGACGTGTCCACCATCCCCGTGACTGGCGTGAGCACGCCTCGGTACTCGTCCATCACCTCATTGCCCCACGGGAATCGCCGGCCATCAGGTCCGCGCGCCGCGTACTCCCACTCCGCCTCTGACGGAAGCCGGCCGCCGTGAGCTTCGCAGAACGTCTGACTTTGCGCTCGGGTCACGCACGTCTGCGGGACTTGGGCGAGCACTTCTTCGGAGTACGTCTTGCGACCGTCGTCCTGGCCGGTCGGACAGACCGCGGCCGAGCATGTGCCCTCTTTGACGCACGCCGCGTACGAGGCACGCGTCACCTCGTGGAGGTCGAGCCAAAACGCTGCTGCTTTCGTGCCGCGAGGCGGTTGCCCCGACCATGCCGACTTCAGTGACTCGCGAGCCTTCGTCGCGTCGTAGCGCATCGGGATGTCGCCCATCACAAACAGGCCGCGGGGGAGCTGGACTTGTTGACCGTACGCGCCCTTGCGGGTGCGGAGGACCTCGCACGTACCCTCCGTGTTGCGGCCCGTACCGCGGACACACTTCGCGACCTTCTCCGCATCGAACTCAGGCTTGTCCTCCGTGGACTTCGGCGGGTCGGACACCTCGACGGACCGCGGCGCCGCCTGGGGCGCATCCGCGATCGGGTACAGCGGCTCGTGGGCATCGCACCCGGCCCAGAACACCAAGACAAGCGGGATTGCTCGACGCATGCGAGGGGAGGATACCCTGAGTCGCCGTGCACGGGCAGGGACCGGAGTGGGCCGATCTGAACGTGGGGTCGAGACCCCAATCGAGACCCCGGGCTGTTGCCCTGGCGACGGAACACAACGACGCGGCGCCGCGACATGGTAGAGACGCTGGGTCCAGTCCCTTGCCCCCGGGTAGGCCCCGCGCAAGCCGTCCCTTCGAGCGGAGCGACCGACCCGAAGCCGCTCCGGCGCGGCGCATCGAAGGCTCACCTGCTGCTCGTAGACTTGCGATGGTTCTGGCCTTGCGACGACCACGCCGAAGCGTTGACTCGTAGGACCACGGCATCCCCAGGCCGCACCCGGCGCTGCTCACCTCTACGGTTGCGTGCCAACGACACTCACAAGTTCACGAGATCCAGACGTCACGTCCAACTCCCGGACGAGCCGCGAGCCCACCGACCCACAGGCCAAGATCTTCGAACGTACTCGTCGGGAACACCACGGTTCATTCGCCGATCTCAAGCCGCTCCGTCGCGTCGCGGTGCTCCTTCGAGAAGCTCTTGTTCGGCGGCCTCGACGATCGTGCGCTGTGGACCGGGTTCCTCGACGCCACGCCGCCACGACCTCCACCTCGCGGCAGCGGGCACTGTCTTCGCCAACAATGGCCTCCAAGGCGTGCGTTGTGGGCGACCCGTGGGCAGGTAGGGGGCGGCGCGTTGACCCGCAAGCACAGTGGAAGAGATGCTGATCCCCATGAAGACCAGGCGGGTGAAGACGCTTGCGCAATATGTAAGCAACGTCGGAGAGGTGCGCCGTCAGTGGGCTCGCGGCGGAAAGGCCCAAGAGCTGTGGTTTCGTGGCATCAACGACCGCAGCCTAAGCATCCTTCCAGGCGCGGTGTGGCGAGAGGATTGCGACGACGTGTCGATGTTCAACATGTTCCAGCGGGATGCTCCCGCGTATCTGTCGCCACCACCCGTCGATGAATGGTCCTGGTACTTCGCCGCACAGCACTACGGACTCCCGACCCGCCTTGCGGATTGGTCGGCCTCCCCGCTGATCTCCTTGTTCTTCGCACTTCAGGGCGTCTCCGACGGTGCTTGCCCCTGCGTGTGGATGATGGACGCGGGAAAGCTCAACAAGATCACACAAGGCGACGACGAGGTCTACGTGGCTGGGCTTCGATTCTCCGAGCACTGGCTTCCATCACACGTCTCGTCAGGAGAACCGACGAAGACGTTCCAATACGACGGCAAGACCTTCTCGAACGAGCTGCCGATTGCCCTGCAACCCTATCGAACCACACCACGTATCATTGCCCAGCAAGGTGTGTTCACCGTCCATGGCTCGGGCACCGCGAGCCTTGAGGAAATCTTCGAAGCTGGAGAGAAGAGCGACCAGCAGCTGGCCAGAATCGACCTGGAAGACGTACCTCGCCTGACCGACGAGCTGGAAGCGTTCGGATTCGACGCCTTCACGGTCTTCCCCGAAGTCGACAAGCTCGCAGAACGGTTGAAGCGGCAATACCAGCCCTAGCGTCGTCGTGTTCTTCTCCACATTGTCCCCCTTGAAACCCTATCGACCCCTCGACCGGCCCGACGGGTTGCCTACGACGCGCGAGTGGGTTGAAGACCCACCTGTCCGGCACTCATGGCCGCGTGGTACCAAGGCTCATCTGACATTCGGCGAGCGTGGTGGCTTTCCGAATCCGTCGGACCGGACTTGCCATGGGACTCGACGTTCTTCGTTCACTTCGTCTGCTTGCCTTTCCAGTCCTTGCCGGGGTGGTCGGCTGCGGGGACCCGGCCACGTCGAGCAGCGGAACCGATGGGAACGAGACAGAGGACCCCACGGCGCCTGGCTCGACGACGAGCGGGGCCGACACGAGCACGAGTTCCGGGGGTGAGGAGGACACGAGCGCGGACGATTCGACGGGCGGGGACCCGGGAACGGCGGACTTCGAGGTGCGGGAGAGCGTTGAGCAGCTCCACATCACGAGGACGACTCCCGGCACCAGCCTCACGCTCTACGATGCCGACGGAACTCAGGTCCAGACCGACATGACGGACGACCTCGGCAGCCTGATCTTCCGCCAGGTCGAGCCGGGCGAGGGCTACGTCATTCGCGAGACCGACAACGCGGACATCTACACCCGCGAACTCGTGGTGATGTCCGTCGAAAACAGCCTCCCGGAGCAGGCGTTCTACGGGGACCAGGTGCTCGAGCCAGGCTTCGGTTACATCGAGACGCGTGACGGCACCCGGCTGTCGGTCTTCGTATCCCTGCCCGGCCCGCCCGAAGATGGGCCGTACCCGACGCTCGTGAACTACTCGGGCTACTCACCTTCGCGCCCCGGGTCGCCGTTGGACCTGGGGGATATTCCCGTGGAAGGGCTCTGCCCCGACTACCCGGTGCTTTGCGACGCCCCCGATCACCCCAGCGGCTTGATCGGCGGCATCCTGGGATACGCGACCGTGGGCGTGAACATGCGTGGCACGGGCTGCTCCGGCGGCGCGTACGACTTCTTCGAGACGCTGCAGAACCTCGACGGCTACGACGTCGTCGAGGCGGTTGCGGCCCAACCATGGGTCCAGGGGAACAAGGTGGCGATGGCGGGGCTGTCCTACCCCGGTATCTCTCAGGCCTTCGTGGCCGCAGAGCAACCGCCGAGCTTGGCGGCGATCACACCGCTGTCGATCATCGCGGACGCACAGTCGATCCTGGTCCCGGGCGGCATCCTCAACGACGGATTCGCTCTGGAGTGGGCGGACCGTGTGCTGTCCCGTGCCGAGCCGTACGGACAAGGTTGGGAGGAAGGGGTCATCGCGGACGGCGACCCCTTCTGCGACGACAACCAGCTCCTGCACGGGCAGGCCGTCGACATCATCGCCAAGGCCTACGAAAACCCGTTCTACGACCCGGAGGTGGCGGACCCCCTCAACCTCAACCTCAAAGCTCCGGACATCCAGGTCCCGGTGTTCCTGACCGGGCAGTGGCAAGACGAGCAGACGGGGCCGGGCTTCGCGTCGGTCCTGGACAAGTTCACGGGGTCCCCGACCGTGCGCATGACCGTGCTCAACGGAGTGCACCCCGACGGATACGCTCCGCAGACGCTCGTCGAGTGGAACAACTTCCTCAGCTTCTACCTGCGTGAAGAGGTCCCGCAGATCGACCCGGAGCTTCGGGTGCTTGCGCCGCTGATGTTCGAAGCACTCCTCGGCGCGCAGATCGAGTTCCCCGAGGACCGATTCAGCGAGTACAACAGCTTCGAGGATGCTCTGGCGGCGTACGAAGCCGAACAGGATCTGCGGGTCATCTTCGAGAGTGGCGCATCCCCGGACACCGACATCGGTGCTCCGCAGGGCACGTGGGAGGCCTCCTTCGATCAGTGGCCTCCAGAGGGGACCGAGCCATTGCGACTGTACTTCCACGGCGACGGGGCGATGCGGGCTGAGCCCTCTGCCGACGAGGCCGGTGCATCGATCTTCGAACACGACCCGGACGAGGGACAACGCAGCACACTCGCGCCCGGTTCCGGAGAATGGGACCTCACGCCGGAATACGACTGGCCCCTGCCAGAGTCCGGACGCGGCATCGTGTTCGATAGCGAGCCCTTCGCCGAAGACACCGTCATGCTCGGGCATGGGAGCGCCGACCTGTGGATTCAATCCACGGCCGACGATGCCGACATCGAGATCACGCTGAGCGAGCTCCGCCCCGACGGCCAAGAGATGTACGTACAGGGCGGCTGGCAGCGCGCCAGCCTTCGCACTCTCGCGGCCGATGCGACCGAGCTGCGTCCGGTGAAGACCTTCCTCGAGGAGGACGTCGAACCACTGCCCGACGGTGAGTGGACGCTCGTCCGCGTCGAAGTGATGGCGTTCGGACACGTGTTCCGCGCGGGTTCTCGGGTCCGGGTCATCATCGACACGCCCGGAGCGAGCCGGACAGGCTGGCGATTCTCGCTGCAAGACCTCCCGTCGGGAACGACCCACTCGATTGCACACTCGATGAACAACGCCTCGAGCATCGTGCTCCCAACCATCCCAGGGCTCGCGGTGCCCACCGAACTGCCCGAGTGTCCGTCGCTTCGCGGGCAACCCTGCCGACTCACCGAGCTGTTCACCAACACCTCGGCGGAGTGATTCCCAGAAAGCCTGCCTCGACCGCCTATCGGGGATCGACCCATCCCCGAGACGCTCACGACCGTGGCTTTGAGACCGCCCGAACTGCGGGGTGTTGCGGGTCTGTGGCGTTCGGCGAGGGCCGTGCGGACGGAGCAGCCTAAACGAGTGGGAACCGGAGTAGCATGGTGCTGGTGGGACGCGGGCACGCCGGGCGCATCGCCGCGGCCGCACTGATGCTGATGACGGCATCAGCGTGTCCGGCGGCGACCTATCGATGCCGAAGCGATGAGCAGTGCCCGCTCGGCAGCTGCGTCAACGATGCATGTGCTTTTGTCGACGACGACTGCCCATCGGGGATGCGGTTCGCAGCGCACTCCGTCGGTGGCCTCGGGGGCGCATGCGTCCCCGTGCGAGAAGAGAGCTCGACAAGCGACTCGACGTCGGGCATGCCGCAGTCCTCCTCGTCCTCATCGCCAGACCCTTTCCCGACTTCGACGTCCACCGCGTCGTCGAGCAGCACGGGAGCCGCCACCGCGGCATCCTCAACGTCCGGAACAGAGGCTAGTTCGTCCACGGGCCCCCCACCCGATCCCGACCTCGTGGCGTGGTTCTCGTGCGAAGAGGAGGGAGAGTCGATAGGGCTCGACGCGTCGGGCAATGGTCACGATGGTCTTTGCACGAGTTGTCCCACCTCGACCCCGGGCATCGTGGGACAAGCGTGTGACTTCGATGAAGGCGACTTCCTCGCGGTGCCCTTCGATGCAGCCTTCTCCGTCGAAGAGTTCACCCTCGCCGTATGGCTGCTTCCCGACGAGCTTCCGACCGACCGATTGCTCTCAGCCGCGGGCCTCCCCATCGGCGCGGGGGAGGCAAATGCGTACCAGCTCGGGTTCAACGGTCTCAGCGGATCCCAGTGGGTCTTCTTTTGCTACGGATCGGCCGACACGCAGCAATGCCTCAACCAACCGGTTGTCCTCGGCGACTGGATCCACGTGGCTACGACGTGGAGCGAGGATGGAGCACGGCTCTACTTTGATGGCGCGCTCGTTCTCGAAGGCCCTCCGACCCCCCCCGAGTACGGGATGGAGGACTTCCTCATCGGGATGGACATCGACAACGACGCCCCGGCTCACGGGTTCGCTGGCCTCATCGATGAGCTCCGAGTCTACTCTCGGGCGCTGACGGACGCCGAGGTGGCGGAGCTTGCCTCCCTCTGAATCCGGGCACGAACCGAATCTGGATCGAGCCGCCACCCAGTCCTACCCGCCCATCATCTTCGCAAACCGGCGCTCCACCTCCTCCTGGCTCACCTCCTCGATCCGGGTGCTGACAAACCAGCGGTGGCCGAACGGGTCGACAATCTTCGCAGAGCGATCGCCGTGGAACTCATCCTTGGTCTCCCCTTCCTGGGTCGCCCCGAGTTGCAACGCCGTGGCCACGACGGCGTCGACATCCTCGACGTACAGCATCAGGCTCACCGCCCGCCCCCCCAGGGACTTGGGCGAGGTGACGCCCATCTGTGGGAACTCGTCGGAGACGTACAGGATGATGTCGATCCCGGTCAGCTCAGCATGGGCGATGCTCTCGCCCATCCGTAGGCAGCTGCGCAGCTCCATGCCGAACACTTCGCGGTAAAACTCGATCGCGGCCGCTGCGTCGTGGCAGGCGAGGTACGGCCGGACCCGGGGTCCTGCGGGAATCGGGGCGACGGACATGGGCAACACGGTAGGCCGCCTCTGCGTGCGCGTCTTGAAGGAATGTTACCCGGGGACGGTTGCACCCAGAATCGCGGCCAACTCGGTCGGAGTATGGCCGCTGAGCGCTCGCACCTCGCGACTGAGATGCGCCTGGTCGCTGAAGCCGAGTTCGACGGCAAGCTGAGCCCAGGAGCGAGAGCCTTCGCGGACGCGGGTCTGTAGTTCTTCGAAGCGTCGGAGGCGTGCGAAGAGCTTGGGGGCCACGCCGACATGTTCGCGAAACAGACGGACGAGGTGCGGGCGAGACAGGTGGGCCCGAGCCTGAAGTGCCCCGATCTCGACATCTCCACGACACTGCTCCACCGTGCGCAGGGCTCCGGCGATCCGAGGGTCGGCCCGACGACCGCGGTCCCAGCGAAGCCCGACCCAGCGCTCGACCGCCGCCGTGCGCTCCGGCCAGCTCGTGAGATTGGCGATATGGTCGACAAACCCGGACTCGTCCGGCCGCAACAGGTCGTCGAGAGGCACGATGGACCCAGCGAGCTCGGAGAGTGGAACGCCCAGCACCTGCCGGGCGTGGCCGGGATGGAGGTCCAATTGAACGCCCGCTTGGTAGCCCTGGTGACGGGTGAGGATGGATCCTGGCCCAAGCCCTGCGACAAACGCTTGTGGTGCAGCCGGCCCGACCGCAGTCTCGAGCTCGATCGGGGAAGCGGTCTGCACGATCACCACGACCCGCGACCCCGGAAGCTCCGCTCGCTCACTCGGCCCCGGCGTGTGCTCCTCATACCCGACGAGCTTGCGAATCACGCTACGCAGACGAGCGTCGACAGGGGCGGTCGCACCCATCCAGGAGGCGTCGTCCCCCATCTAGCCGACCTCGTAGGTCTCCAAGTGCGCCGCGGGCATGGGCGCGGTGCTCAGCGCGACGGCGATCAAGGTGATGAGGTTGAGTAGCCCAGCGATCGCGCCGATCTGGAGACCCCAAGGATTGAGCACGGCGTAGGTGTCGGGGGCGAGCTGTTGCAGCGCGAACAACCCGACCGCCGATCCGACGCCGACCGAAAGCGCCGCCACCCCAGACACCGTGTTCGCGCGGCGCCAGTACAACCCAGCCAAGACCAGTGGCATGAACTGGATCGGGATCGCGTAAGCCAGCAACAACAGGTCCACCACGGACGTGCCCGCAGATCGTTTGAGGACGAACAGTGCAACGACGCCCAGCACCACAATCGAGACACGCATGGCGGCGGTCTGCGAGCGATCGTCCATCTTCCGGCCCAACCCACCGACGACGACGTCACGGATGAGGATCGACCCCCCCGCGTGCAGGAGAGCGTCGCCGGTCGACATCGATGCCGCAAGGATCGCAAACGCGACAAAGGCAAATGCGGCGGGGCCAATACCTCCCAGCGCGGGTCGGTCCAGCATCCACAGCAACACAGTGTCGTCTGCGGGACCGCCTTCGAGCACCGCCGCGTAGCCAATGAACAGCAGCGGCACAAGGAAGAACAAGAATGTGGGGTAGAGCACCGCGGAGAGCTGAACGAGCCGGGGGCTCTTCGCGGTAAAACACTTCATGAACACCTGGGGCCACATCGAGAACCCCAGGAGCGAGACCAAGATTTCCGCGGTGTACTGACCGTCACTCGTGGGACCAGGACCGGGGAGCACGAGCGTGTCGGGTCTCTGCGCGATCACCCGGTCGAACATCTCGGGGACACCGCCGTACAACACGTGTGGGATCCAAAGGCCCAGCCCCCAGACCACAATCAGCATCGCGATGCCTTGCACGACGTTCGTCCAGCCCACACCACGAACGCCCCCGAGCACGACGTAGAGCATCACGACGGCGTACACGACCGCGGCACCAAACGTGGGGTCCCACCCCGTGACCGCTGCCATGACCATGCCCGCCCCCTTGAGCTGGATGACCAGGTACGGGACGAACGCCAACACGGTCGCGACTCCCATCAACCCGCAGACGTAGCGCGACCCGAACCGGCCTCCGACGAGTTCGGCCTGAGTCACGCTCCCCAGCTTCGCGCCCAGCTTTCGAACACGAGCCCCGAAGAAGTAGACCGGGACGAACCCGACCGCCCCGTAGGCGAGGATGTAGAACGCGTCCGAGCCCTTGGCGACGACACGCTGCGGCGTGCCAAGCAGGGCGTAGGCGCTAAACAGCGTCGCGCCCATGACGAAATACATGAGTACCGGGCCGAACGCGCGATCGCCAGCGACGAAGTCGGCCACCCCCCCTGCCCCGCGCCGACCGGCCACGATCCCCACGACCAGGACCAACGCCAAGTAGCCGAACACAACTCCGTGCGCCAAGGTCACCGGCCGACTCCCTTGCGATACATCCAGACCAGCACGGCGAAGTTGGCCGCGATGACCCCAAGCACGTAGACCAGCGACCACGGGAGGCCGAACATGCGCGGTTCGATTCGATTGCCCAGCGCCGTGTAGACCGGCGCCACGAGAACCCCGGTCGAAACGATGAAGTAGGCGATGGCCAGTCGCTCGCGCACGGGTCAGCCCAGTTGCGCTCGAAGGAAGTCGAGCGTCCGGGTCATCGCGGCCTTTGCCGACGCCTCGTCGTAGGCCTCGGATCGCGCGTCGTTGAAGAATGCGTGCCCAGCTTCGTAGAAATGCGGGTCGATGCTGCCGCCCGCGCTTGCAATGGAGGCAACCAGCGCGCGGGCGCTGGGCTCATCGACGAACTCGTCCGTCTTGCCGAAGTGCGCGAGCACGGGGACTTTCAATTTTGCGAAGTCCAACTGCACGCTGGGGTGGATCCCGTAGAAGTCGACGGCACACGTGACGGTGTCACCATGCTCGACCGCCGCTTGCAGTGCCAGCTGCCCGCCCATGCAGAAGCCCATGACACCGACCTTCTTCGGCGTGACGGCATCCAAGCCGCGCAGATGACCGACAGCGGATGCAACGTCCTGACCCGCCCGGCCGATGTCGAGCGCCATCATCCTGCGCCCCGCATCATCGGGGTCGGTCGTGGAGTCGCCCCGGTATAGGTCTGGCGCGAGTGTGACAAAACCCTGCGCGGCGAACCGGTCCGCGACGTCCTTGATGTGGTCGACCAGGCCCCACCACTCCTGCAAGACCACCAATCCAGGACCGGACCCCGATGCAGGCCGGGCCAAATATCCTGGGGCGGATCCGGACCCCGCGGCAAACTCGATCATCTCTCCGTTGCGTGCCATGGGCCGGAGCCTACCGGTTTCTTGGGAGAACAGACCACGGCGGTATCATGAGGACGTGAAGTTCGATCTCGTAGGCCGACGTTGCATCGTAACCGGTGCGTCGTCCGGCATCGGAAAAGAGATCGCACGCAATCTCGCCTACTTCGGAGCGACAGTCGTGCTGGCCTGTCGCGACCGCGACCGGGGATCGGCCGCTCTCGGCGAGCTCGCGGAGGACAGTGGGAACGACCGGCTCTCGCTGCTGCCACTGGACTTGGCGGACCCGGAGTCCATCCGAGGGTTTGCCCACCAAGTCACGGTCGGAGACGCGCCCGTCCACGTGCTGGTGAACAACGCGGGAACGTACCGCGAAACGCGGGAGACCACGCCGGACGGACGGGAGCTGACCTGGGCCACGAACGTCCTGGGCCCGTTCATGCTGACCAATCTGTTGGCGCCGACGCTGATCGCCTCCGCACCAAGCCGAGTGGTGAAT
The DNA here is from genome assembly GCA_050633305.1 of Nannocystales bacterium. Lineage (GTDB taxonomy): Bacteria > Myxococcota_A > Polyangia > Nannocystales > Nannocystaceae > CAJXVA01. Next base: position 287,047 of record JBOEGF010000005.1, on the reverse strand, counting down.
CTCGCCTCGAAGCTCGCCGGGGGCCTCGACCTCGACGACCTGGATTTCGAGATGCGGTCGTACTCGGGCACCAAGGCCTACAAGCAGAGCAAACAAGCCAACCGGATGCTGACATGGGGATGTCAGCAGAGGATCGGGGACGCCGTCAGCGTCAATGCCTGCCATCCGGGTGGGGTGAATACCCGCATCTATGACAATCTGTCAGGGCTTGCCGCGGCGGTGATGAAGGTCGGCCGGCACTTCATGAAGACGCCGGCCGAAGGTGCGCGAACGCCTACGCGGTTGGCTGCAGATCCCGACTTGGGCAACCTGCGCGCCGAGTTCTGGATCGATGAAGCCCCGGTAAAATGTAAGTTCACAGACCGTGCAGCGATCGACGCACTGTGGACCCGCTGCGTCGCTCTGACGCAGACCGATCTGTAGGTCGCGGTCGCCCCCACGCCCAGGGCGCACTGCCGCGAAGGGACAGGATGCCCGCAGGGGCGTGGACCAGTGTTCCGCCATGCGTGACGGCGTGCTCCGCCGCACGCACCAACCGATGATCTAGCGTTCTGGATGTAACCCTAGGGCTGGCTGCAGAGTATTGCGGGGAGACGGGAATACGCGGGGCGAGAAAATCGCCCGTCGGCACCGATCGGCACCCCCCGGACCCCCGTATCGAGCGAACCACCACCCGAACACTGGCGCCGTTCCCCGAATCGACCAGACTTAGAAACGAGGTCCTGGCCCGACCAGGAAAAACGGAAAGAGGTAGGCATGAGTCTCCGAGCAAATATCGATCACTTGAACGCAGCCCAAGGCATTGAAGCTGTGGCTGTCATCACACCGGGCGACGCATCCCCGAGCTCCGGCAAGGAGTTTCGCGGCGATGATTCGTGGAGCGCAGTCCTTGAGGGCGCCCTGAGCCTGTTGGCAAAGACCAACGAATCGACGATCCGGATGGTCATCGGCAAGCACACGGTTGTTGTGCAGACCGAGCGCGACGAAACGGTCGCAGTTGTTCTCCCCACCGGGCACGCCATCGCGAAATCGCTCCGGCGAATGATTCGTCGAATGTCGCGCAAGGTCCGCCCACCACTTCGACAGGAGTCCACCGTCATGTCGGTGGCCCCATCTCAACCCGGCCAGCCCGGCGCGCCAATGTCCACTCCGGACGCGTCGCCCACATCCCCGTGGGGTTGAGCCCACCCGCTCACATCCAAATCATCGACATCATCGGTGGACTTTGAGAGCTCGGACGCTAGGCGTCGCGAAGCTCTGCCACCGTCGGGTCGGGCTCGACAGATCGCGCGCTCCCGCATCTCCTTCTGATGCGGCAGCGCGCTTTTTTGTACGCGGGCTGACCTTCGCGTCAAACACGCCACCTTGAACCCCTCTCCGCGAGAAGACATGATCCGCTGATGCGGTTGTTTTTTGGCACTGGGTGTATCGCGTTGTGTCTCGTCGCCTGCGGGGACGACGCTGCGGTCGGGGGACTCGACGGGAGTTCGTCCGCGGCTGAGCCCAGCAGCAGTGGCGCGCTGGACAGCTCGAGCAGCACCACCTCCGCGCCGTCGACCGAGTCGTCGTCGAGCACGTCGAGCGCTGCGTCATCCGAGGACACAGGAGCCGAAAGTTCGTCCAGCAGCGGAGCGACGACAACGGGGGAAAACCCTCAAGAGTTCTACGCCGGGTTCGACATCACCGACATCTCCCCAAACGAGGGGCACCTCGCGCTCAATGTGTACATGGGGGCATACGGACCTCCCTTCGTCCGAGGCCCGGCGGAGTCGGTCCACGACAACGTGTACATCCGGAGCTTCGCGATCAGCTTTGGCGACGTCGGCTTCGTCGCCGCGGTCGCCGACCTGCCCGGCTTCGGCAACAACTTCACCGCAGACATCGTTGCTCGCGTCGCGGAGAACACAGGGCTGCCGCCTGAGCACATCATGGTCGGAGCCACCCACACCCACTCTGCCCCGGACTTCATGGGTCTGTGGGGCGGCGGACCGTCGGAATACCGCAACCCCGCCATCGACGAGGTCGTCGGCTCGATGAGTCGCGCGTGGATCCTTCGGGAGCCGGCAACCCTGGAAGTCGCAAGCGCCACGGGGCCCAACAACAACCGGCGAGATTGGGAGTTCACCGACGACTCGATCACGCTGCTCATGGCGCGCGATGACAGCGGCGAGTTGGTCGGGAGTGTCGGCGTGTTCGCGGCCCACCCCACCGTCCTCGGCCAGAGCAACCGACAGATCACGCGGGACTGGTGCGCGGGCTACATCGACACCATGGAGGAGAACACCGGAGCTCCCGCGGTGCTCTTCAACGGCATCCTCGGCGACGCAAGTGTCGCCAGCCCGCCGGGGAAGTTCGCGGACGGCTTCGAGAGTTCGTTCGCCTACGGAGCCATCATCGCGGACATCGCCCATGAGAACGCAGGGGCCGCTGACGCCATCTCCGACGGCATCGTGGTCGACCACACAACGTGGACGATGCCGGTCGAGAACGTGCTGTTCCAGCTGGCAGCTGCGATCGACCTGCTAGACTACTCGTTCTCGGATAGTGGTGATGGGCAGTCCGTGAACGCCACTTCGACGTACGTCCGGCTCGGCGAAGAGCTCCAGTTCGTCTCCTTCCCCGGCGAGCCACTCACGCGCACGGGGCTCGAGGTCAAGAGCATGATGACCACCCCCCACCAGGCCATCCTCGGCAACACCGGGCCCGCGTTCGGCTACTTCATCCTAGGCGACGAGTGGATGACCGGACGCAACGATGACTACGAGGAGACCGTATCCCTGCACGAAACTGCGGGAGACCTCGCGGTCGATGCACTCATGGACCTGGTCGAGTCCGACCGGTTCTAGCAGGGCACCGAACCGACCAGTCTCGAGGCGGGCTCGTGTACGCTCCATGCGATGCGCACGACGCCTCTCGGCCTGCTTTTGCTCGCAGCATGCAACGCCCCGGACCCAGTGTGCCCGCCATCAGATCCCCCAGGCACGCCCGTAGCTACCCCGCGAGCGACCGACCTCAGCGCGTCTGGTGGCTTGCGCCTCACGTACTCCGTGACCAGCGCGGACACTGACGAGAGTGCCCCCGACCGCGTTGCAGAAGCATTCCGCCAGCTCGTGGTGGAGTACGGGGCGAGTTCGGCCCAGGTGTATCTCGTGGACCGCAGCAGCATCGTTGTCGACATCCCGGCCGGCGCCGACCCGAAGCTCTTCGAGGAACTGCTTCGGACCGCGGAGTCTTCCGCCAAGCCCGCGACCGTCCAGTTCGAGTCGCAGAGCGTGTTCGGACCGGCCCTCCCCTAGCAGAACAACGTCCGACGGCTTCCAGACCGGCCGCTCTACCGGCCAACAAAGTCGTAGAAGGCCGGGTCGGGGAGCTCGGGCAAGACGGCCCGCCGCATCAACAGCGTCCGAACGGCCCAGACGTCGGAGAACACGCGGTACTTGAGCGCGGTCTGGTCGAGGTAGTCGACGCCCGCGGAGCCGCCCGTCCCCGTACGACGTCCGATTACGCGTTCGACCATTCGAGCGTGGCGTTGGCGGAAGATCAGCATCGACTGCTCGAGCGCGACCATGCCGTCGACGATCTCTCGGGGCCACGCCAGCAGAGGCAGCTCCCGGTAGCTCTCGATGAAGACAAGCGCAGCCCGAATCCGACGAGTCTTTGCACGGTGTTCGTCCCCGACCGACGCCGCGGTGAGGAACGCACGCGCTCCCTCTCGTTCCTTGCTGTAGCGGGTGTGCAGCCGCTCTTCGTCGGCCTCGTTCTTGGCGAGTTCGACCGCATCGCGCTCATTGAACTCGCTCTGCTGAGCCTGGGCGGCGAGGTAGTCCTCGATGAATGCATCGACCGCGGCCTCATCACCATCATCCTCGGGCCGGGACCCTCGGATGGGCGTACGGAACAACCACGCATCGATGGCGTCCTTGATGGAGGGCGTGTCTTCGAGTCGGACCCGAACCCGCTCCGACGCGGCGGTCGGGTTTCCGTCCGCATCGCGAAGCGCGTCGAGGTAGCTGTTCTCATGACCCAGCGCGATACGGTCGTCGGCGCCGAGTCCGAGGAGGATCTCAATCTCCCGCAGTTGAGCGCTCTGGAACCCGCTGGCAGGGGACAGCTTGTCGCGAAACGCCAGGTAGTCGCGTGTTGTCATCGACTCCATCAGCGCGAAGTGGTTCGCAACGTTGTGCATGAGCAGCGCGACCCGCCGAATGCCACGCACCGCAGCACTCAGGGACTGCTCAGGTACGTGCTTGGCCGCGAACAGGTCGCGGATGGAAACCAGCTCCCGGATGATGAGCTTGAACCACAGCTCGTCGATCTGGTGGACGGTGATGAAGAGGACTTCGTCGTTCTCCAACTCGGTGTCGGTCTGCCCCAGACCGGACTGCAGCGAGAGAAGCTCCTCGACTTTGACGTAGTCCCAATAGGTCGTCGGCGTGCGGCGCATCGGGCTCGCACGCTGCCACCAACGGGGTGCTTCAATCAAGCGTCTTCGAGAACGTCGACGTCGACCCAAGGGCCGTCGAGCGCAACGCCTGCGTGTTGCATCTCATCCCCGCTGAAGCAAGGGATGCGTGGAGTCACGCCTCGCAAGATCGCGGCGACCCGGCTCCGCTGCCGGACCGACGCCACAACGGCCAACGCCCCTGCACCCGGCTCGGCGACGTCTTGAATCGCCGACACCCAGGCTTGGCGTTGCTCTGCATCCGCCCGAGCCACGGGACCCGTTTCCGTATCGTCGACCACGGTCACCAGGAACTCCTCCGCGTCAGGGGTGAGCCGGACAAGGCGCAGGGGCCCCAGCCCTCGGAGGCCCGCGAGTTCGGGGTGAACCCAGTAGTCCTGCAAGGCCACGCGTGCCCACTCGCACGCGAAAGGCCGCCCGGCGGTGCCGTGAAAGCGACCATCCTCGGCCAGAAGACCCAGCAACACCTCCAGGGGCGGAACGCGCACGCGTTCTCGGAGGAAGCCGCGCACGATGCGAAGGACGTCCTCGATCTCGACCTTCGCCAGCGCGCGCGCCACCACGACGGGGTGCGACTGGCGCGTGTCCTCGAGCATCCGGTCGAGAACCTGGAGGTCCACCAACTCGGGCGCGGTGTCCATCACCGCGCGAAACGTTCTCAGAACGATCGCATCGGTACCCGCCTCACCAGGCAAGGTCTGCCGCGGCATCGAACGACCCGCGATCTCGATCTCCAACGCATCCTTCGGCAACGCGTCGCGAAGTTCGAGCCCAATGGCGGGGACGGCCACGCCCAACGTAGCCCGACAATCGTGGCGCAGCTGTGCCAGCACCCGAATCAGCTCGGTCCGCTCAGACACAGCGCTTGGGTTGAGCAACACCCGGATCGCACCACCTTCTTGGCGCAGCGCTCCCGGCGACGCTGCGGCAAGGCTTCGAAGCGTGAGCACCATCGCAAAGGTCACGAGCCCAACCGCTGTCACCAGGAACGCAACCCGCGGCATTCCGGGGATGAGCGCGAGCACAAACAACAGCGACGCGGGGACGATCAACATCGCGGGGTCGAGCCACCGAAGGACCGATGAACGCCCTTCCCCTTCTCGCTGGTCCACTCGCGCAACGAGGACCCCCGCGGCCAAGCTCACCAACAGCGCCGGGATTTGGGCCAACAACCCGTCCCCGACAGTCAGTTGCCCGTAGAGGGTCAGGCTGTCCATCCAAGACATCCCGTTCCGACCCACCCCGATCGCGAGTCCGCCCAGGAGGTTCACGGAGGTGATCGCCAGGCCTGCGATCGCGTCTCCCTTGACGAAGCGAATCGCACCGTCCATCGCACCGTAGAAACTCGAACGCTGCGCCAGTTCGGCCCGGCGCCGACTCGCGACGCGGGCCGAGATAACGCCAGCTCGCAGATCTGCGTCGATCGCAGCTTGGTGCCCCGGAAGCCCGTCGAGCGCGAACCGGGCGGCAACTTCCGCCACCCGCTCAGCACCGCGAGCGATCACGCCAAACTGAACGATCGTGATGATCGCGAACATCACCCCGCCGACGATCAGGTCGCCACGGACCACGATCGATGCGAACGCATCCACAACCAGGCCCGCATCGGCCTGCGAGAGGATCAACCGAGTCGTGCTCACGTTGAGCGCCAACCGGAACAGCGTCGCGAGTAGAAGGAGCGCGGGAAAGTTCGAGAACTCCGAACTTCGACCGATCGTCAGGCTGCCGACGAGCAGCAGCACCGAGCCTGCCAAGCTCACCGAGAGCAGAAGGTCGACCAGCGGCGTCGGCAGCGGGACGAGCACGCAGGCCAACAGCGCCACGACAATGAACGTGGGCGCGACCGACGGGAGACCGCGGAGCAGCGTGCCTCCAGCACGCATGAACGGATTGGTGCTGCGGAAGCCCGTAGCCACGAACCCCGACCCTACCAACGCCCACCGACTCGCCCCCAAAACCCGGCGCCGCCGAACATGTGCGCGTGTTCAGGGGTCGAGCACACGGCTGCGAGTCCCCTCGGCCCAGCTCCGCTGAGTTCACGAGCCCCTCTACTGCTGCTCGTGACCCACGAGCTTGACGAGTCCAGGTGGCCCGGACCCTTCCACCGCCGACCTCACCCCACTGTTGCGCCGTCTTCTTCCACGAAGGTTCACATCATGAACCGGAAGACGATCCACGCGCCCAGGACGATGCCGCCGGCCAGGACTCCGATCCACACCGCGAGAAGCGCGAAGTTGGAAACACCCATCCCCGTCGAAGGCGGACGGATATGTGGCAGGGGGGTCGGGTTCTGGATCGGCATCCCACCAGGACCGGTCGACGCCTCTGCCGCTTGACGCGTCGACGGGCGAGCGTCCGCAGGTCCAAGCACCGTCGCTCCTTCGTCGGCAATGGAGCGCAGCGCTTGCTCGAAGCTACGCATGTCGGGGAAACGCTCCTGCGGGTGTTTTTTCAGCGCCCGCTGTACCACCGCATCCAGAGTCGGCGAGATGTCCGGAGCGATTGCGGTCAGCGATGGTGGCGGTGTGTGGCAGTGCATCTCGAGCACATCGAAGATGCCTTCACCGTGAAAGGGGACTCGCCCCGTCAGCATCTCGAACGCCACAACGCCGAGCGCGTAGACGTCGGTCCGCTCATCCACGGGGCGACACAGCGCCTGCTCGGGTGCCATGTAAGCCACAGTCCCCATGATCTCGTTCGGCCGGGTCAAGCCTGCGGTCCCTTCCGCTTCGAAGATCTTCGCGATTCCGAAATCGACGACTTTCACGAAGTCGCCCCCCGCATCGTCGGGGTCCGGCAAGATCACGCAGTTGGCCGGCTTGATGTCGCGGTGCACGACGCCTTGGTCATGCGCGGCGGCGAGAGCATGGCAGATCTGCAGCAGGATCGTCTTCGCCCGAACCCAGGGGAGCCGGCCTTCGGTACGGATGATGTGGTGCAGGTCGGGGCCCGGCAACAGCTCCATCACGTAGTAGACCGAGCCCGAGGGCACCCGACCGAAGTCACTGATGTCGACCACGTGCATGTTGCTGACCCGCGAAGCAGCCTGCGCCTCGCGAAGGAAGCGCTCGACCTGGTCCGCATTCCGAGCGAGCCGCGGCGCGAGGACCTTGATCGCCACCCTCTTGTGGAGGGTCGTCTGCTCGGCCTCGAACACAGCCCCCATGCCACCGGCCCCCAGCACCCGCAGGACCCGATACCGACCGTCGAGCGTGGTGCCGACGAGTTGTTCGGGGTTCGCCCAGGTATCGCAGCGAACCGGTTTTCTGGCGGGGGGAACTCCCACGGCCGGATCCTAACCTTTGTGGCGCCCGCCTACCGCTGTCCCAGATGCACCCTGAAGTGCGTATGCAGACTGCGCGCGGGCGGGTCGAGCTTGGCGGGCTCTCGATCGAAAGCCACCGATGCCTGCAGCCCGACGAGTCGCTGCATGAGTGCGTCGATCGGACTCCCCGCCACGGGAAGCTCGGGAAACGAGGGTACGACCTCGCTGCCGTGGATCGGGTCCGACACGCCAGCCGGCGACAACTCGAACTCGCTCCCCCCCGAAGCGCTGACGGGATGGCTACCGAAGTAGGCGAGGCCGCGCTCCACGAGTTGCTCCGGGGTCCTCAAGCTGGGGTCGCCGCGTAACAGGATCTCGGCTGCCGCACGCGAGGAGCCCTGGCTGCGATTGGCCTGACCTTGCAGCGCCCAAGCAGCCGCCGTCCAGCTCGCGCGGTTCTTCGCGAGCCTCGCATCCACGACAAACTGAGGGCCGTCTTCCGCTCCGGGTCGAGGGCCGCCACCATCCACGATTCGGTCGACCAACGCTTCGAGCACCTTGGGGCGGAGTGCGAACACGATCGATTCGCCCGCTTGCACGTAGTACAGCGCGATCGCATCCGCGAACCCGCCGAACTCCCCGGGTGCCTTCGGGTTGATGCCCACCCGCACGATAGAGTAGTCGCGGTAACGGGAGTCTTCTCCCCACAACACCATGCCCGGTGCGACTTCGTTGACCATCCCGCGAATCGCAGTGAGCACCATGATCAACGACGCCGGGTTGCGAACATGCGCGGCTGCGTACACGGGTAGGCGTCCGATCTTCTGCACGATTTCGAGGTCTTCGGCTCTCCCGCCCCCCTGCTCGTCGGACTCTGGTTTCGGGAGCTGAATATCCTCGTCGACCTCGACCAGCATCTCCACAACCGCATGCCGGTCGAGGCTACCGACCATCACCCACTCGCCCAGCCACCCCAGACCAATGTCTTTGTTGCCAGTGAGGCTGCTGGCAGCCCGATCGAGGTCGCGGCGCACGGACGAATCCTCCCCGACGGCCCAGACCATCTGCAGCCCATCGTCGATCGCCGGGACTTCAACTCGCTCGGTTCCCACGATCTCCTCGATGTCGCTGTATTGGGTGCCGGAGATGAGCGGCAAGACACGAACATCGACGACCGCTTGTTCCGCCCCTGGCTCGCCCTCGAGGTCGAGACGAATCGCGACGGGGTCGATGAAGCTGCGCCAGTAATTCTGATACCCGCGAATGAACCCCCCATACGCAATCCTCTCGGCTTCAGTCACCATCGTGGGCCGAGGGAGGTCGATCAGTGGAGTCAGCGCCGCGGGGCTGCCCCACGACGAACGCGCACCCGTGCCGGGTGTGAACGCGATCGTCTCCCCTCCGGCATGGCTCAACTCCTCTCGATCCAGAAGGTGCGAGGCGATCAACGCTTCGGTGTCGGCCGGCGCCTTTCCTTCGAGCCAGCCGTACAACAGCGCGCTGTAGCCCGGGGTAAGCAAATCCGCCAGCGCGCGCTGGCGACGAGAGGCCAGGACCTTCTGCTCGGGACCTACGACCTTCGCGATGAAGCGGTCGCTGAGGAATGCGAAGCCTTGGTGCTGCCCGGGGTCACGGGCCAGCATGTATCCCAGGTCAGCCTCGTCGGAGAGACGTGGGCGCTTGCCGTCAGCAGCATCGAGCACGGCCCGGATCGCGCCTTCGCTGTTGGAGACCAACGCAACGTTGTCGACCAGGGCCCGGTGTTGGCGGACGACGCCAGCAGGGTCTCGATGGACGGTGATCGTGTGTGAACCGTGGACGAGCTGCGTCTTCACGATTCCGGGGACCTCAGACTCGTAGGCACTCATGTGACGCCCGAGTTCGGTGTTGAACACGGTCGCGTTGTTCAAGGCGAACATGAACGTCACGTCGCTCCCCTCGCGGAGATAGGGGTCGCTCCCCACGACCGCAACGCGCTCGACGACGGTGTGTCCGAGTCTTTTTGCCAACCCAGTTCGCCGCAGGCCGAGCTGGGCCTGGTATCGCTTCGCCAACCCCCGCACCTCTCCGCGTTCCTCCATGACGTGGGCCACGGGTGTGATCCAGGTGTCGGCTTCGTCGAGAACCTGGAGAAACACGCGGATGTCGTCGAAGCGGACGTACCAGAAGTCCGCCGGAGCATCGGCCGCGAGCGGCTCGGCAATTCCCCCGGTCGGGTTGGGGAGCGCGGCCGTCATCTCCGCCCACGGGTGCTCCTCGAGTTCCGGCCCCTCGAGCTGTGACAGGGGAACGTTCGCTGGGCCAGGAGTCGCTCGAAGACGTAGACCACGGTCGTGCTGCAGGGCCTCTTGCATCGACGTCGCCGCGGTGGTCGTGTGCATGAGTTCCGACAGCTCGGTTCGTCGGGGAAGAGTCGGCGCGCCCGTGCTCACCCCTTCCCCCCGGCTGGTACCCGTCACAGCGGACCACACCCGACCCGCTGCGAACTCGTTCCACGGGTGCGACGAACGATCCATCCACCAGCGCACGCGGTCTCCGCGACGCTGTTGCCCAAAGGCTTCCGCCCAGCGGCGTGGCAGGTCCGCGTCGTTCGACTCCTTGGCCGCACCCTTGGCCGAGAATGGGACTGCGGTCCAGTTTCCGCGCCCCGAGGACCCCACCACGTATACGGTGCCCGTGATCTCCGGTGCAGGTCCGGCTGTGGCCGGCACTCGAACCAGCGCTTCGGTGGCGCCTTGCGAGCGGTGCACAACCCCGACAGCGACGGCCGGGGTCTCGATATGAAGGCGCACTGCCTCCCCGTCCGCCAAGGCGCGAGCGCTGTTGGGAAGCACCACGGCGTAGTAGTGCGCGCCACGCTCAGCGTGGGCAGCCATCTCCGCGACCACGGCGTCCGCGGTCTCCAGCTCCCGCGCGCCAGTCCGCAGCTTCGGTAGCGGACCCTCGTCCGGAATCGCGAGCTTGGCCGCCTCGTCGGCCACCCCTTCGGTCTCTCCGGGGGCCGCAGACCCGATCGGGGAGGCACCGGCACCACGGTCACCCTTGCACGCCGGCGCGAGCAGAAAAGCGGCAAGAGCCATCGACGACGGGAACGAAGAACGAGGACGACGTGCCATGCGAAGGTCACGGTGGCACGGCACCGCCGCGGCGACAACGCGCCCGGCGGCCGGAGCTCTGCGCCGGGTGCTCGGTAGAGCGCAGCTGAGCGTCGTCAAGTCGCGGCGGGGCGAAGCGCGGGCCTCACAGCAGCGCTTCGCAGACCCGCCGGAATGGCTACTCCTTGAGGAGACGCCCAGCTTCGCGCTTGCTGCCGACGAAGACTTTGATGCCTTCCTTTTGCACGAACTTGCGGATGATCCTCTCGTCGATCGCCGCGGCACGCTTCGCGATGGTGCTCAGGTCCCGGAGCATCGGATCGAGCACGCCACCCACGTCAGAAAGCTCGTTGCTGATCTTGCGCAGGTTCTTCGTCGCGACCGAGGCGTCGTCGATCATCGTCTTGATCTTCTTCGCACGGTCGTCATCGACGATGTCGGCCATCTTCTCAAGCTTGGCGATCGCAGACTCGGAGCGCTCGATGAGACGGGGAAGTTTCTCGTCCAGCGTCTTCGTCATCGAGTCGACGCGGGTCAACGTCCGACTGATCCGAGGGTCATCGATCAGGCGATTGGACTTCTTGACCAGGGTGTTGGTCTCGGTCACGAGCGTCGCGATACCTTCTTCGTTGGTTTCGACGATGCGACGCCCCGAAGCGGTCGTGGCCTTGATGTCGTCGATCATGCCGCGAATCTCTTCGCGGGAGATGATCGCCGGGTCGCCGTTCTTGCCGGCTGCGTCATCGAGCAACTCGCTGAGAGTCTTGGCCAGCGGAGCCAAGGACGCGGCGATGTTGTCCTCACCGCCCAGGACAGGCTCGAGCGCGTTGAGCACCTGGTCGATCTCGAACGGTGCGTCCACATGGACAATCTCGCCGCCCGCGGGCAGGACCGGGGCATCGACGCTTCCGGGGTGAACCTGAAGGTACTTCTCCCCCAGCAGGCTCTTCGCACGAACGATAGCCCGAGCGTCGTCGTGAAGGACGATGCCTTCATCGACCTCGAGGGTGAGGACGGCGATGTCGTGGTCGACTTCGATCTGGGAGATTCGGCCGACGCCCACGCCCGCGATCTTCACCGCGTTGTTCTCGACCAGCCCAGCGGCAAACTGCAGCCGCAGCTCGTACTTGGTGCCGCCTCCGGCCCCGATCGCACCGATCGACTGCGCAAGGTAGAGCAGAAGCCCCACCGAGACGACCACAAACGCTCCCAACCCAATGTACGTACGGTTCATCAGACGACCTTGATGGGTCCCTCGGTCTCACGATCGAAGAACTGGCGGAGCGCGGGATGACACTCGTGTTCGAGGTCGGCGCGCGGTCCGTAGTGCACGAGTTTGCCCCCGGCAAGCATGCCGATCGTGTCTGCGATCGTCAGGGCTTCCGCGGTGTCGTGCGAGATGACGATGAAGCAGAGCCCCAACGTGCGATGCATTTCCATGATGAGCTCGTCCAGCGTGGCCGACATCACCGGGTCGAGGCCGGAGCTGGGCTCATCACACAGGACGATCTCGGGTTCGAGCGCGATGGCCCGGGCGAACGCGACGCGTTTTCGCATTCCGCCACTGAGTTCGGACGGATGCTTGTCGACCGCATGAGGAAGCCCGACCCGCGCCAGCTTGTCGCTGACCTTGGCCCGGATCTCATCTTCGGACATCTTGGTGTGCATCCGCATCGGGAACGCGACGTTCTCGAACACGGTGATGTCGTCGAACAACGCGCCGTCCTGGAACAACATCCCGAACTTGCGCCGCACGTCGAACAGCGTCTTGCGATCCCTCGAGCGCTTGTCGTCGAGCTGCGCGATGTTCTGCTGTCCCACGTAGACGTTGCCCGAATCGGGACGCATCAGGCCCACGAGGATCCGCAGCAGCACCGACTTGCCGGTACCCGACGGCCCGAGCAGGACCGTGATCGAGCCCTTCTTCACCGTGAGGCTAATGCCGTCGAGGACGCGAAACGTCCCGAACGACTTGCACACGTTCTCGAGAACGATCGCATCATCCGGCCCCGGCACTCCGGCGACAATACTCTGGAATCCACCTGATGAGAACGGCTGCTATGCTCCTTCTCCGATGCGCCAACTGGCCGTTCCCCTCCTGGCCCTGCTTTCAGTGGGCTGTACGAAGCCGATCCCCCCGCCCACCGACGTCGCCGCACCCCCTGCAGATGCTCAGGTCACCGCCGCAGGGCTAGCCTACAAGGTCCTCCAAGAGGGAGACGGGCCCAAGCCCACGGCGGCGGACACCGTGACGGTGCACTACACGGGGTGGACCACCGATGGCGAGATGTTCGACAGCTCCGTCGCACGCGGCGAGCCCTCCTCGTTCCCGCTCACGGGTGTGATCGCGGGTTGGACCCTGGGTGTTCCGCTGATGTCGGTCGGCGCGAAGCACCGGATGTGGATCCCTGAACCCCTCGCGTACAAGGGCGCACCGGGTCGTCCGGCGGGCATGCTGGTGTTCGACGTCGAGCTGATCTCGATTCAGTAGGCCGCTCAGACGTGGCGACCGCCTACCCCTCAGGAGGGGTGAAGCCTTGACACGTGTCGTCGACAATCGTGGAGATCGCGGTCTGGAACGCGGTCTCCAGGTTGCCTTGGCAGAGGTCCCAGAACAGCCCCTGCCCCTGCAACGAGAACAAGTTCGCGACCTCTTTCGCGTGTTCGGCGTCCAACGCTGTCCCGTACGGACCGGCGCAGACCGAGTTCCCCGCGACGCCAAGGTAGACGACACTCGAAACATCCCCGCCCTTGGCGGCAACAAGACGGTCGTAGATCTCCTGCGCGGAGTCGACGTCGGCGAACTCTTCGTCCTCGTCCGTCATCGCCACGACGAACAAGATGGCGTCGTCCCGGATGAAGTCGAGGTTCATGCCGCCGAGGTTGGCTGCCGACACCGCTTCCGCCGCGGTCAGAGAGGGCTGCTCGTCGTCATCGGCCAGTGCACCATCGTCGACGCACTGGTCCGGCATGTTCTCGAACCCTTGGGCCGAGAAGGCTGTGACGCACGAGAACTCCGCCGCAAGATTGGCAGAGGTGGAGCTCATGTAGTTGGCGCCCGTCGAGAAGTTGCATGCGCCCGAGGCTCCCCAATTGTGGAACCACGCCGGCTTGGGGCATGCGTCGATCACCCCCAGCCGGAAGTCTTGAATGCCGTTGTTGATGTCGAGGAGCTGCTGCGGGAACGAGTCGAATACGGGGCCCCGCAGGGCATCGTGCTCCTCGCTCATGCTGCCCGAGTTGTCGACTGCGAACACCACGTCGACCTTCTTGCATCCGTCGTCCTGCGAGCCATCCGGGTCCGACGAGCCAACGTCGAAGGTTGGGACGCCCCCGCTCCCTCCCTCCGGACCGCCGTCATCACTGTCGAACGGCCCCTCGGTGGCGCTGTCCCCCTCCGTTGCCCCCTCTGTCGCCGTGGCAGTGGTCAGCGTGCCAAGCGTCGCGGCCCCAGATGGGCGTCCTTCGTCGTCACCGCATGCGGTCAGCGACACAAGTCCCCACAACACCCACCGAGCTTCCATCGACTCGATCTTACTGCGTCGCGGTGCAGATCGACGGGTAAGCGGCGCTCAGGGGCCTAACAGCGGCTCCTCGTGGACTCGGGAACCTTTCGCGGCGGCCCGGGATCACCGCACGGCGATGAAGACCGCGAATAGAACAACCGCGCCGATGAGCACCCACTGGGGGTTCACCCGGGCCCACAGCGGTGGCTTGCGACCGTCTCCGAAGTGCTTGTAGAGGTACCGAACGATGTCTCCCGACTCGGGCATCCAGACATCCCCGTCCTCGATATGTAGAACCGGCACCGTCTGGCGACCCCTCGCAGCCAGAAGCTCCGCATGAGCTTCGGGGTTGCGGTGGATATCCTGAAGCTCGACATCAAGCTTCAGATCCTTGAACGCCGCGCGCACCCGAGCACAGTAGGAGCAGCTATCGAAGTGGTAGAGCCTCAGACCGGTGCTCACTTGAATCACCCTCCTTCGAGGACCCGTATCACGTCGGGCACCAGCGGTCGATCGGAGGGCCGGTCGCCAACGTAGACCCACCGTACGGTGCCATTCGCGTTCACGACGACCGTCGCCGGAAGCGCGATGTCCTCGCCAACATCTTCCACCCCGTACGCTCGGATCGTGGCCAAGTCCACATCGCTAAGGATCGGAAACGTAACGCCGAGCCGCTTTCCGAGCGCTGCGTTCGTCTCGTTGGTGTCGCTCACGATGGCGACGACAGTGGAGTTGAGGTTGGTGAACTGGGAGGTCGCGTCTTGCAGCTGCCCGAGCTGCGTACGGCAGTGTGGTCACCAATCGCCGCGGTAGAACACCAGCACCGCCGGGCCGTTCTCGGTGAGAGCAGCCAAGGAGACCGCCGAGTCGCCAGGACCGAGGAGCGAGAACGTCGGCGCGGTGTCCCCGACCGAGAGCGTCGTCGTCGACACCGACGCGGGCGCAGGCGACTTGGGTCCGGTCGTCG
Source organism: Nannocystales bacterium (assembly GCA_050633305.1). Lineage (GTDB taxonomy): Bacteria > Myxococcota_A > Polyangia > Nannocystales > Nannocystaceae > CAJXVA01. Next base: position 271,752 of record JBOEGF010000005.1, on the reverse strand, counting down.
ATGACGAGGGCGATGACGAGCAGGCGCCCAGTCCCAGGCCCGCGACCAGCGCAAGAACGTGCTTCATCGACAGGACAACGACCCGAGCCCGAGAACGTTTCATCCACACGGATCCGGAAACAAAAACGGCGGCACCCCCGTGGGCACCGCCGTCGTTGCAGCAGTCTGACCGACTAGCGAGCGGGGGTGACCGTCACGCGGATCAGCTGGTTGAGCTGCGGGTACTCCCACACAGGCTCGTTCGAGAGCGCACCGTTGGCGCCCGGGGTCACGATCCGGACCAGACCGTTGCCCTCGGAAGCACCGGTGTTGGGTCCAGCCTGGAGAGGAGCCATGTCGGCACCCGCGGCGCCGGCCTGGTTCTGCTCCGTACCAGCGTCGTAGACCTGCAGCGAGGCCAGGATGGCATCTTCGATCTCTTCGTCGGACAGCAGGTTACCGTCGCCACCGAAGACATTGACGCCTTCGGGACCCGTGGCAATGAACGTATCGTTGGAGGGAACGATCATCGCGGCGAAGTGCAGGACCGGCTGCGCATCGGTCGGTGCAGTGAAGGTGACCGTCTCGAGGTCATCGGGGGGGATGGCATCGACGGTGAGAACTTCACCGTCCGTCGCTCCGTCGACTTCCGTGATCAGAGTCGATGCGTCGCCGTCTTCAGCGAGGGACTCGAGGCCAGCCGAGGCCGCAGCGTCCATTTCGAACAGCGAGACCGTGTCGGGGGTGAGTGCCGCCACACCGCCGGAGAAGGTGAACTGGAACGCGTCCCCTTCCGACTGGTTGAGGATTGCGATCTCGAGGTCACCACCGGCCGTGTCGACCAGAACGTTCAGGCTGTCGGAGATCGTGGCCAGGTCGTTGGTCGGATCGTTGTAGTAACGAATCGTCGCGTCCGAATCTGCGGCGCCGATATCTGGGCCTCCGATCGCGGGCTGGTTTGCACCTGCACCCGGCGTCTCGTTGGCCTCGGTGCCCACGTCCCACACCTCGATGCTGGCGAGGATGTCGTTGGCGATGGTGCTCTCGTTGCGAGGGACGAGGTCTCCGTCCTCGTTCTCAGCGAGGAGAGCGACGCCCTCCGGGTGCATGGCGATGATCGCATCGTTGGACACGACGACCATGCTGCCGAACGAGAGCCACTCGCTCCCGACGTCCGGGACGACCGTGAAGGTCACGGTGTCTCCGGGTGCGAGCCCACCGCCACCAGCGGGAGCCGCGACGCCCGAGTCCGCAACGCCTGCGAGTCCGCCGAGGGTCGCCACGAGGGCGGCGGGATCGCCATCCTCGGCGAGCGCCTCGAGACCAGCGAGGTCCGAAGCAGCACCTCCGGGGGTGATGAGCGAGACGGTGTCGTTGTGCAGGGCCCATGCGAACGGCGACAGGGGCGTGAGCGTGCCGCCGGTGTCACCGGAGGTGTTCTCAATGGTGATCTCGTAGCCGAGGAACGCCGTGCCGTCTTTGTTGAGCAACATCTCAACGTCGACGTCCATGAGGCGACGTGCAGCGACGATTGCGTGGGTCGACTCGTCCCGCTGGCTGATGACGCCCTCTTCGCTGGGACCAAAGTTGGCCTCGCTCTTCGGGAACGGCTGGTAGCCACCGCCGGCGAGGGGCTGGTTGGCCTCGGAGCCGCCGTCGTAGATGTTGAGAAGGTTGGTGATGTCGCGGTCGACGGGGTCGCCGTTGCCCAAGAAGAGCGAGACGCCCTGAGGACCGGTTGCCCAGAACACGTCGTTGCTGGCCACCAGCATGGACGCCAGGCCGAGACGAGACTCGGGTTGCGCGGTGAACTCGAAGCTGTAGCTCTCGCCGGGCATGATCGGTGCTGGGTCGGCAGCGTCGACCGGAGTGTCGAAGACGCCCGACTGGAGCACGCCGTCGGTGCCGTCGATGCTCGCAGCGAGCGTTGCGGGGTCGCCGTCTTCTGCCAACGAGATCAGGCCCTCGGAAGCCGCTGCGTTGATCGTGAAAATCGGGGCGACAGTGGTGTCCTGCTCGGTCCAAACGCCCGGAGAGAACGGCGTGGGCACGGGGCCTTGGTCCGAGATGTTCTCAATCGTGACGATGAAGTCGGCGGGCTCGCCACCCTGGGTCGGATCATCGGTGTCCGAGGGGTCGGTGTCCGTCGAGGGGTCGGTGTCCGTGCCCGTAGTCGAGTCATCGGTGTCCGTGCCCGACGTGTCCGGATCGACCCCGGTGGAGCTGCTCGTCGCCATGGTGGGCATCGTGGGATCGGTGCCGGTGGTGCTTGCACCTTCGGTGTCCGTGTCGGTGTCGGACGAGCCGGCGACGTCGTCGCCACAGCCGATAGCAAGCAAACCGATCAAGGTAGTGAGCCAAACTTGTCGTTTCATGATGAGATCCTCAGTCGTCGAAGCAGGCAATCGGTGCCCGGCGCTGCACTGGTGGAGGTCGAGACCCCCCGCGCCGACATGAAGCCGCCCTCCGCAGACCCTTACGCCACCCAAACGGTTTCGTCACTTGTTTTGCGGTGACTTGGCTCCGCCGACCAGCGAGCCGGTCCAGAACAACGTACAGAAGGGTGTTCCGGCATCTCCCGTGAGGTCTCCCCCAATCGTTGCTCCATGACCTGAACCAACGATTCAACGATCAGGCTTCACGTCCCGCGGAACCCAACCCAGCCGTACCCAACTCAGCCGTACATGGCCCAGCTGAGCAGGAGGTTGAGCACGATGCACAGCACAGCGCCGTGGACGATCGCCCGGTTGGTCGCGATGCCGACCCCTTCGGCGCCCTCTTTCTTCGCGGCCCGATACCCGTGGAAACACGCCACCAGGGCCACCAGCCAGCCGAAGATGAGTCCTTTGCCGACTCCGACGAGCAGGTCGCTGAAGTGCACGAACTGCTCGAGTTGGCTGACGAACGTTCCCCCGTCCAACCCGAGTTGATGCACAGCGCCGTAGTAGCTGCCCGCGATGCCAACGACGTTGGCGTAGCCACACAACAGGGGGAGCGCGAGCGTGACGGCCCACAGGCGTGGTGCCACGAGGTGCCGCATCGGGTCCACCGACATCACCTCGAGCGCTTCGACCTGCTCGCTGATCTTCATGTTGGCCAGCGCCGCAGCCAAGTTCGCGCCGATCCGGGCTCCGCAGATGATCGCGGCCATCACCGGATAGAGCTCGCGAACCCCTCCGATCCCCGCAAACATCCCCAGGAAGTCCTGGCCGCCAAAGCGCTGGAAGGTGCTGTACGACTGCACCGACAGGTTCAGACCCGCGAAGATCGTGAGGACGGTGAGCAGCGCCATGCTGCCGACGCCAGCCGTGTAGAGCTGCTGGGCCAGGATGCGTCGGTCGGGAAACCCGGCGAACTGAGCCGCGACCGCGTACCGGGCGAAGATGAGGAACTCGAAGAACGTCTTCACACGCCCACCCCCAGCAACACGTACGACACGATGTAGTCGACGACCAGGATCATGACGATGGTCGCGACGACCGTGTCGTTGGCAGCTTTGCCAACCGACTCGGCGCCACCGGAGACGCGCATCCCCAAGAAGCCGGCCATGAGCCCGACCGAGGTTCCGAACAGCAGGCACTTGCCCAGGCCAACCCAAAGGTCCGCGGGGGTCACCTGAGCGGTGAGGTGCTCCATGAAGGCGCCATGATCGACGCCGCCCAACGGCACCGCGAAGACCCAACCGCTGAACAAACCCAAAAAGTTGGTGAGCACGTTGAGAAGCGGCGTCACGATGGCGCAGGCGATCACGCCGGGGACGACGACGTAACGCATCGGGTCCACCGACATCACTGCGAGCGCGTCGATCTGCCCACGCACCCGCATGGTGCCGATGCGGGCTGCGATCGATGAACCCGCCTGGGCCGCGACCATCACCGAGGCCAACGCTGGGCTGTACTCACGAAAGATCGCCGTGCCCAACAACGAGCTGAGCATGCGGTCGAGCCCAAACATCCGGAACAGCTCCAGACCCTGCAGCGAGATAACCGCTCCCACGGGAGCAACCGCGAGCCCCACCGGGACCAGGCAGCGCTTCACCAGCAGCCACATGGTACGGAACAGCTCCACGCCGAAGAACGGACGGGTCAACATGGCCCGGACCACGTCCACGGCGAAGACCGCGAGGGCGCCGGTCGCTTCTAGAGACTCGAGAACCTTCTTCACGCGAACAGTCCTAGTTGTGCCACCGATGCACGGCGCGCGGATCGTTCCGCGGGTGTCCAAGACGGCACATGTCCGTCTCGTTCGAGTGCGAGCAGCCACCGCTTGGTGTCCACCCCCCCGCCAAAGCCGGTCATCGAGCCCGAGGCTCCCAGCACACGGTGGCACGGGACGACGATCGAGATCGGGTTGGCGCCGTTGGCCCGCCCCACGGCTCGCGCCCCACCGTCCACTCCGATCGACTTGGCCTGCGCGACGTAGCTGCGGGTCTCACCAAATGGGATGTCGGTCAGCGCCGACCAGGCTTTTCGTTGAAACGTCGTCCCCAAAGCTCGCGTCCGCAGCTGGAAGTCCTGGCGGTGTCCATCGAGGTATTCTCGGAGCTGGACACGCGCCGGCGTCGTCGCGCGGCGCTCCAGCACAAGCACCGCATGATGGCGCGCCGCGTGTTCCACGATGTTGTGCATCCGGCCGCCCAGACTGATGTACACAACCGCGTCATCCTCCGCATCGAGCGCGATCACCAGGGGCAACGCCCGGTGAGCCAATCGATCGATGCGCCAAGTGGGCATGCCGGGCATTCTGGACCAATTCTGAGCGAATTGCGCGAGCGGGATGCCTCGAATTTGACCCGATCGGCTTGGGCCCGCAGCATCCATCGCGTGTCGAAGCCTGCGACGTGGGGCGCTGTCAGCCTGTGCTTCCTGCTCGGATGCGGGGGGTGCAAGCCCGAGCCCGAAGCTGCAAGCGTCTCTACGACGCCAGCAACCGCGGACGACGCCCCTGCGCAAGCGCTCACGCCCGTGCCGGCACAAGCCCCAGATACCGCCGTCCCGGTGGTCGCAGGGCTCGGCGAAGATGCCCGCAAAGCCCGAGTCAGCGCGCAAACGGCACTGCTCGGGGACGCGCTCTTTGAGGATACCCGAGGAGAAAGTGTGCCGTGGATCTCTCCGCAAGCGACCGCGCTCACGCCTGCCTCCGGCGAAGAAGCCCTGGACGACTCGCTCCTCGACAGCCTGCCGGGTAGTTCCGGACTCGCGGGATCGGAGGTCGCAACGCGCCATGTCAACGGAAACGCGCTCGGCATCTACCAACCGCTGACCATCGCCAACGCGGACGCACGACCGCTCGAACCGTTCTACGCGGCACTGCGAACCCTCAAGGCCGGCAACGACCCCGACGGCAAGGTGCGGGTGCTGATGTACGGCGCCTCGCATACCGACGCGGACATCTACACCCACTACTTGCGCGCGTACCTGCGCGAACGCTTCGGCGACGGCGGCCACGGTTTCGTCCACCTGGCCAAGCCATGGCGTTGGTACGGCCACGTCGAAATGCTCACCGAGGGCTTCAAGCACTGGCGCACCGAGCACGCCCAACGCCGTAAGGGTCGAGACGACGGCTACTACGGTCTCATCGGCGTCAGCCTGGCCGCTTCAAAAACGAAGGCGTTCGGACGCGTGAGCCACCGAGACGGCAGCGTCGGGTCCAACTACGAGATTCACTACCTCGAACAGCCCAAGGGCGGCAGCTTCAAGGTGTTGGTCGATGGGGCACACCACGCGAGAGTCTCGACCAAGGCTGCGGCGTTTGGACCCGGGTACTTCGCCATCGATCTTCCCGAAGGCGCGCACACCATCGAGGTCCAACCGATCGGCAACGGAGAGGTCCGCTTGTTCGGCATGAGCGTCGAACGAGACACCCCCGGCGTCGTTGTCGACACCTTGGGCATCGGCGGCACGCGTGCATCCAACATGCTGCGGTGGGCACCGGAGGTCTGGTACGACAACGTCCGGCGTCGCAACCCCGACCTGATCACGCTGGCATACGGCACCAACGAAGCCAACAGCGGCATCTCCGAGTCGGCGTATCGCGAGCGCCTCACCGGCGTGCTCACCCGACTCAAAGAAGCCGCTCCGCAGGCCGCATGCCTGCTCGTCGGCCCCGGCGACTTCCCCAAGAAGGGCGAGGACGGCGTGTACGGCCCCCGCGAGAGCACGTCGTACATCCTCCGGGCACAGCGCGAGATCGCCTTGGAGATGGGTTGCGCGTTCTGGGATCTGCGCGAGTTCATGGGGGGCGAGATGAGCATGACCCAGTGGGCCGCCGCGACGCCTCCCATGGCCAAGGCCGACCACATTCACTTCACCCGCCGCGGCTATGTCCGGGTCGGGATGGGTATGGTCGACGCCATGATGGCCGGGTTCGACGACCACGACGTGCTCAGCGCGAAAGCCCTGCCCTAGCAGCGTCGGCGGGTCCGGAGGTCTCGCGGGGGTCGGCAGAGCCGGAGGTCTCGCGGGGGAGGATCAACGCGCTGATCAACATCAGCCCCACGAGCACCCCCCACGCGACCGAGAGGCCTGCGCCTCCCAGCACGAGACCAAAGCCGGCAGGTGCAGCTGACTTCGCGATCGTAGAGAACAACTGCACCACGCCGTTGCGCTGTCCGAACTTCTGGGTGCCGACGAGTTCCAGCACCGCGGTCGGGCGGAGGACGGTGCGGGCTCCGCTGCACGCCCCGAACGCGAGCACCATGAACAACATCGCGGCGGTCGAGGGCCACAGGATTGCGGGCACCATCGACAACGCCTGCGTGACGAGCGACAGCCGCAGCAACGACAAGGAGGACCGCCGGGTCACGACTGCGCTCGCTAGACGCCCCGCGATCTTCGCGAATCCAGCGGATCCGGCGATCCACGCTGCGGCGTGGGCGGTCTGTCCCTGGGCCACCAAGAACACGACAAGGTGCGCGCCGAAAGCGACCGATGCCGCGTTGGCGAGCATGAACGCCCCAGTGATTGCCCGAAGCGGGTTTGAGGACCGGGCGGTGCTGATTGCTCTCTGCTCCCACGGCACAGACTTCGACGACGCACAGACGACGGGGTCGGCGGGACCGATCGGAAGCGTGAGGTTGAGAGGCAAGCTGGTCAGCAGCAGGATCGCAGCAAGCGTGCGAAGAGCATCACGCCAACCGAGGATGTCGATCAGAGCCGCGCTGAGCGGAAGGAAGAGCGTGGCTGCCAGCGCCCCCACCACCGAGACGACCAGAATCCCCGTACGGCTGCGGGTAGGGTCGGCGCGGACCAGCGTCGCGAATGCCGGCTCATACAGCGTCGCCGACATGCCTGCGCCGATGAGGACCCAAGCAGAGAGGTACAGCGCAACGCTCGAGGCGACGCTCCACACCAGCAAGCCCCCGGCTCCAAGTACGACCCCCGACGCCATGAGCCCGCGCGAGCCGAGCCCGTCGATCCTTGCGCCGACCCACGGACTCAGCACCCCCGATGTCAGCAGCCCAACAGAGAGACCGGCGGCGATGGTGACACTGGACCAACCGAGGTCGGGTTGCATCGCGGGTAAAACGACCGAGAAGGCGTAGTACAGCACCCCCCAGGCGACCAGCGTGCTGGCCGACAGCCTGGCGACCAGCGAACGGAACGAAACGCTCAGCAACATCCGCCGGTGGCCGCCGCGGTCTCGCCGTGCGCCAGATCGGTCGAGCACACCCCTGTCTCGGGGAGAACGAGCTCCACGTGCCGTGCCGCCTCATGGTCGCCTGCGAGTTCCGCGACCACCGATCGCACCTGCTCGTACCCAGTCATGAGCAAGAACGTTGGCGCACGTCCATAGGACTTCATGCCCACGATGTAGAAGTCTTTCTCGGGGTGGGCGAGCTCGGCAGCACCGTGAGGCCTCACGCTTCCGCAGCTGTGGTGGTTGGGGTCGATCATCGGCCCCAGTGCCTTGCTGGACTCCGTGGGCACGTCGAACTCCGTCCGAAGTTCGCGCAGCATCTCCAGGTTTGGGCGAGCTCCCGTCGCAACGATGATCTCGTCCACGACCACCCGGGGGCGTTCGTCGACATCCACCACGGCGATGCCTTCGGGGTGCTCGCGTAGCGCTCCGATCGAGAGTGCGGTCAGCAACGTGATTGAGCCGTCCACGACGGCTTGATGAACCGTCGTGCCCAAAGCGCCACGCGCCTTCACGCCATCCGCGGCTCCGCCCCCCCACAGCTTCCGAGGGTTGTCTCCGCGGATTCCCCAGGCCACGAGAGTGTCCTCGGACTCCTTGGCGAGTGCGGCGAGGTTGATCACCGACCCGATCGCGGAGTGCCCCGAGCCCACAACCAGGACGCGTTTCCCTTCATAGCGCTGCCGCTCAGCACCGAGCACATCGGGCATCCCGTAGCGGATATGAGCGCCAAACTCGGATTCGCCAGCAGCCGCGACCCCCCCAGCTCCCATCGGGTTCGGAGTGGTCCACGTTCCCGACGCATCGATCACCGCGCTCGCCTTGATCCGGGCCCGCCCGTCCGGCGTGTCGACGGTGACGATAAAAGGCTTGGTCGACCGATCCTCAGGGTGGCCATCCTTCATACGGTCGTGCCCTTCCCGGCCCACCGCCACAACGCGATGGTGCAACCGGAGATTCGGCTCGATCGAACCGAGCTTGCTCAGCGGATCGAGATAGTCGTGGACGAGTTCCTTCGCCAGCGGAACCCCCTGAGGGTCAGGCGACAACCAGGTCCCCTCGGCCTCGAGCAGGCGTTGACTCGCCGGGTCGACCAAGTAGGACCACGGCGTGAACAACCGAACGTGTCCCCAGTCCGACATGGACGCGGCGACACGCTCCCCGGCTTCGAGGACGAGGAACGAGAGCCCTCGCTCAACGAGGTTTGCGGCGGTGGCGAGCCCGACCGGGCCTGCACCAATGACGACGACGGGAAATTTGACGAGGGTAGACATCTTCGAGTTCTTCGGAGGTCGATGCGAGAACGGGGCGGTGCTCAGCAGCAGCCACTCTCCCGTGGCTCAGCGGCACGAGGCTTGGCGCCCGGCTCACAACAAGCTCCCGGCGCCTGGGGCTGGGCCGCGGACTCCGGAGTGCAACAACCGTCACCACCGGGTTTTCGGGTCTTCTGTTCGGCAGACGTCGCCGAGGGGTCAAAGGTGAGGCTCGGGTCGAGGATGAAGGTTCGCTTGGTCATGAGTCGGGCTCTTGTCGAGACGGCTGGCCGCCGGATGAACAGAAACGAACCCGACCTCCCAGGGACGCAGAAATCGACGACAGAACTCCCGCACCATCGCGCACAAGGCGCGCGGGATGACAACTCGACCCTTGAAGGCCGAAGAAGAGGTTTCTTGCCGGAGGTGGCCACCAGCGGCGTGACTCGCGACCGCATGAGGGGGCGCCCATTCACCGGGCGAATACGGTCATCCGGGACCAACGTAGTCGCAGCGACGCCGCAAGGGGACACTGCGCACGATGGTCCCAGTACCAAACATGAGTGGGCGAAAGGTCACGGTGTCGTGCCACGCCGACCCGTCCATCGCGCGCGGTGGAGCTCTCGAATGAGCCGAAGCGGAGTGACAACCGCGACCAAGATCTGGACCGACGTCGCCCTCTTCATCCTCTTCGTGGTCCTCAGCGCTCCGCAGGCGACAGGGTTGCCGCTGCATGAGTGGTTGAGCCTCGTGTTCCTCCCCGTCTTTGCCCTCCACCTCGCGCTCAACTGGGACTGGGTCTTGAGGGTGCTGGGTCGGTTCACTCGGAAGCTCGGCGCCAAGGCGAGGTTGAACGCGGTGTGGGACGCCATCCTCTATCCGTGGATGGTGTTCGTGCTGGTGTCCGGCTTCATGGCCTCGGTTTCGCTTTTCCCCATCGCGCTCGGCGGTTGGACGCCCGATCCCTTCTGGACCACCCTGCACCATCGATCTTCAAACCTTCTGCTCCCGGCGATCGGGGTTCACCTCGCGCTCCATGCCAAGTGGATCGCAGGTGTAGTGCGACGGCGGAGGGAAGCATGAGTCGGCAACTGCGGCGGCGAACTCTCGCCACGCTGGGGCTGTCGGGAGTCGCGGGGCTGCTGATGCTGCCACTGGCCCAGACCGACTGGGCCGAAACGACGCGACAGGAGAGCGCACGACACGACGATACGAAGCAGACCGAGCCCGAGGCTGAGCGCCGACCCGCCGCCCTGGGGCCGCTGATGCTGGTCCTTCCGTTCGTGAAGGTCGCAGTGTTGATGGGTGTTCCCGCAGCGCTGGTGCTCGGTGTCGGCGCGGTGGTTGGCCGAAGCCGGAATTCCTAGAGGCGACGAGCGAACGGCCGCCGTCGCGCGAGAAGGAGCACCCGCGATGCGTCACCCGGAGTCGAGGGCGGGCCCACTACCGGGGCTGCGCGCGCTCGAGTCCGGTCACCTTCGCGTTCCCAGAGATCTTGTTGCGCAAGCTGAACCCGCGGAGTGGAACGAGAAGCGCATCGGGTTGCCGAGCGTCCGCCACTTCAGCTGGCGATCGCCGGCCGCTTGCTCAGGGTCCGGAGTTGGCGGAACACCCGGCCCAGCATCGTGCCCCAGCGAGCCGTGCGGTACTCGATTCCGTGACGTTCGCAAATCTCGCGGACGCGGGGTGCAGCCTGTCGAAGCCGATTGGGCGGCCACTTCGGAAACAGATGATGCTCGATCTGGTAGTCGAGCCCGCCGCACAATACGGACATCCACGAGGGGACCTCGAAGTTGTTCGCCGATCGGACTTGCATCGCGTACCACTCGCCTCGGTTCGAAGCACGTGTGCCCTCCGGGTAGGAAGCGGTGTCATCCCCGACGTGGCCGGTGAAGATCGTCGCCGCCGTGTAGATGCTGCGGAGGACTTCGGCCATCCAGTTCCCCAGCGCGACCTTCCAAAACATGGGGCCCGCCAGCAGAGGGAACAAGCCGTACTCCTTGCCGTAGTACGGCACCACCTTTCTCAGCCACTTCCGATGTGCGCGAACGACTGTCGTCGGTTTCCGGTCCGGGAGCACATCGTAGTCCGCGGGCTTGCGCAGGTAGAAATCGATCAGCCCGCTGAAGTGCGCGGCCATGTTGAAGGAAAACGAGGGCCAGATCAGCAGCGGTTGCAGATGTTGGTGCGTGTTCGCGGACTCCCACGGGACGTTCTCGTTGAGCCGAATCGTGCCGTACTTGCAGTCGGGGTCCTTGCCCACGACGTTGGTGTACTGGTGGTGGGCGACGTTGTGCCCCTGCCGCCAACTCTCCTCGTCGATGGGTGACTCCCACCAGTAGTTCTTGCTCTGAAATGCCTGCGCACCGGGGAGCTTGTCGTAGGCCCCGTGCAGGACCGCATGGCCGATTTCGGAGCCGTGCAACTGCTTGTGGCCAGCGAGGGCCACCACGCCCACCGCGAAGCTCATGGGACCGGGGCTGAAGTGGATCAACAGCCGGCCGGTAAGTTCCAACCCGCGCGAAAACGCGCACAATTTCTTCAGGTGTATGACATCTTCGGACCCGATTTGAGCTTCAACTTCGCGGCGTAGCTCGTTAATTTCGCCTCCGAATGCCTTGTACTTGGCCCCTTCCGTCGTCATGGCCCCGTTTGTAATACAAACGATTACGTTGTCAACGATTACAATCATTTTCTCGTCAACGCGTGGCATAGTCGGCCCCGACCCCAATGTCGTCGGACCTACGCAAGATGCGCAAGGCGGAGAAGCTCCGCTCCAAAGAACTCCGCAAGGACAGGCTGGTGCAGACCCGGGTCGATCGGCGGCTGGACAACGCGATCCGAGAGGAAGCACGTCGCCGTCGCATGTCGGTGTCGAACCTCGTTCGGGGCGTGCTCGAAGACGCCTTCGGTTTGGCGGATCCGGACGTGGACCCGGTGCTCGAGGGTGGACTCGAAGCTCCGCCGGAGCGAGTTGCCCTGGACCACGTCTACGCCTGGAACGGAGTCGTGCTCGGCAAGGATGCGCGATGCAGCCGCTGCAATGCGTCCATGTCAGCTGGGGATAGTGCGTTCATTGGCCTCAGCGAGGACCCGACCGCCGACCGGGCGTGGCTGTGCGGCGAGTGCGGCAGGGACCTCGAGCGGTAGCCGACCGCATCAACCTGAGTTCCATGGCGGGCGCTCGAGCCACGATCCTTCCCCCGACGTCCCGATCGGGGTCTCAACCCGGGACCGAACGCGGACGACAGACTAGGGGTCATGGCTACCCTCGAACAGGTCGTCGGTTGCAGCGTCGCCACGCTGGCCGGACCTGAAGGACGCCTGCTGTGCCTCGGGCCCGAGCCTATTGCCGTCGTTCCCGACTCCGGCGCGGTGGGGGCACTCATCGCCCGTATCGGCGCAGCGACGGAGCTCCCAACCCTCCTGGGCATGCTCACCTCGGTACGGCCCACAGGCGTGCTGCTGTTGGGCAACGCAGACGGCGAGCACACCCTCGCGGTCGAGCTGAATGAGGGACGCGTCGTGGGAGCCGTCGGACCCCAGCCCCATCAGTCGATGGGAGACTGGATCGCGGAACTCCACCAGCGCTACGAACAGGCACGGGGTGCGGAGTCCTTCGAGGACGACACGACGGTGGTCCAAGCTCTGCGGCCAGCCCGCGTCTTCCTGCAGGAGGTGGTGTTGGAAGCCCTGAGCGTCTGCAACGAACCCGGGGGATCACTGCTCCTGCTCGAAGGAGACGTGCAATGGCTGCACGAACGTCTCGGCCCCGTCGACACCCAGGACATCGGCTTCGTGCTGATGGAGCTCGCACGGCGAGAAGACGAGGGCAGCGAACTCGAGTCGCGCTTGGGCCCGCTCACCGCGGTCATCACTCCGGTCTCGAAGCCAGCTGAAGATCGAACGGCATCCCCCAAGATGAACCTCGTCTCGGACGAGGACTTCGAGGAGGATCCCGACACGGCAGCCAACGCCGAGTGGATCGACGCACGCTACGTGTTTGCCTTCTGTGACGGAGTCACCGACGTGGAGCGGGTCGTCGAGCTCACTCTCCTCGGGCGCTTCCGGACCCTTTCGGCCGTCGCTGTCCTGCTTCACCACGGCCACATCCGGCTCGTCGACGGAGCCGACACGTCCGGCGAGCAGGACCTCGAGTCGAGCGAAGAACTCGCCGACCTCATCGCGGCGCTCAGCTAAACGTCGCAGGGCCCTCCTCGGGCTTGAATTGCGCGCGGATTCGCGAACGCGACCGCGACCGCGAATCATGGGACGGATTTGCCACAACCGCGGTCCAACCGCCCCCATCCCCTCTCAGCGCGTAAATGCACGAGCCAAATCGCCCGGCTCCGGAAGGCCGCCGGTGTTGTTCCGAACAGAAACAAACGCGCGGGCGCAGTTGGGGCATCTTCGGTCATCGGAGACTCCGTGACCGAAGATGTCTTTCCAGCGACCGATCTTGCCACTTGTTTGAGATGTCCCGATCCATAGCCTGGATGTCGTGGGCAAATCAGAAGTCACCATCGCAGCCCCTGACTCCGACCTGGCCGTGGCGGGGATCCTGGGCATGGCACTGGACGAAATCCGGTGGCGGTATCCGAACGTTCGAGTGAGCTGCAGCGCGGTCATGGGGCCGGCGATCTCCGTTCTGGCCAGCAGCCAGCCCTCGTCGATGCCGTCGCTCGTTGGGCTTCGAGTCGTCGGACAGAACGCGACGGACCTGTTTGCCCAACTCAACGCTCAGGACGAGCTCGTCATCCCCGATGTCAGCGAAGATGACCGCCTCGACATGATCTCGGACGCGCTGTTGGGGGACGAGACCCGGGCGACCGCGCTCGTCCCGTTGCGTACCGACAATGCGATCGTGGGTTTCCTGCAGGCAGATTCCGCCCAGACCGGTCCGCTCGATCCTCTTCTGGTCGAGCAACTTCACCAAACCGCCGCGCTGGCATCCTCGGCGATCCAGCTCGAACGAGAACGTACGCGTTCCTCGGCCTACGTCTCGCGGGTGCAACAGCTGCGGACTTCGATGGGACATCAGACGGCTCGCCAGCGGGAAGCCGGCCTCAAGCTTCAACAGGCCGTCGCACTTCTCCACGAGATGGTGGAACGCGTGGCTCCCAAGGTCGAGCAGGCCGAGCGGGCAGAACTAGGGTCCCTCATCCACCGCTGCGCACAGAAAGTCGACAACGCGATCGACTGCCTCAACGAGCCCAACATCAGTCGAATGCCCGTCGAGAGACACCGATACGCCGCGTCCTAAGACGCAGGCGGAGCACGATGTTCCCGCCGAAACTGGGCGGGGGTTCGGTCGGTCCACTGCCGGAACGCCCGATTGAACGCGGTGCGGTCCGAGTACCCCAGCAAGAAGGCAACCTCGTCGATCGCCAACCGCTCGTCCTCGAGATAGCGAGTCGCCAGCTCCATGCGGAGCTGTGAGAGCACCTCGTGATAGCTGGACCCTTCATCGTCGAGGCGGCGGCGTAGCGTACGTTCGCCAAATCCCAATGTCTGCGCGACCCGTGCCGCTGTGGTCCCCCCCGAACGGAGGTCTCTGACAATCGCGGCGCGTACACGCCCCACGAAGCTCGGCGCAGCCCGTGGCGACTTCTCGAGCAGCCGCTCCGCCTGACGCTCGAGAACCTGCAGCAGCCCAGGTTGTGCAGCGACCAACGGTCGCTCGAAGTCTTCCTTGCGCAACTCGAAGCCGTTGCAAGTCGCACGGAACGTGATCGGACACCGAAGCAGCGCAGCATGAGGCGCGGTGTCCTCGGGTTCCCCGTGCGCAAACTGAGCCGACACCGGCTCGACCTCGTGGTCGCTGGCCTGCCGGACGATCACCAACAAGCTTGCGATGATGAACTCGGCGTACTGGCGGGGAAGCACACCGCCATCGACCAACACGTGACGGAGGACGGCCGTGTCCTCCAGCACCTCTACGCTCGCCGAGATCTGGTCATGCAGGAGGGGTGTGTACCGGCAATACAGCCGAAGCCCGTCACCCACCGTGGCGCAGTTCCGGCACATGTAGTCGAGGACATCGAACGAGCCGGGCTTGATGAATCCCGCAGTGGCGATTCCAAACGTCGACTCGCCACTGAGTTCCTCGGCTTCCCGCCAGAGCCCATGCATCAGCTCCGCAGGGATCCTTGCGTCGGGGTCTTCCATCGTCGCCGCATCGATGCCTGCGCGGGCGAGCGCAGGGGCGAGCGACACACCCCGCGCACCCAGGCCGAGCGACAAGGGGCGCAACGCTCGCACGGACGCGGTCGGGCTCGAGATGGGCACTGCAACATCCAGCATAGCTGCCCCTCCAGCTGAGGTTTGCGGATTTTTCCGGGCGCCGGCTAGACGTGAAATGAACAGCGTACGGCTGCCAGGTGAGCGGGACGTCTCCGCGTCGCGTCGCGCTCAGCGGCGAGGCTTTGCCCGCGCCCCGCCCCTCATCCGACCTCGGCGACCTGACACCGGTCGAGTCTGGGTTCGTAGTACTCGGCCAGGTGGTCCTTCGGGATCGTAAAACGGATGCGTTCTGTGCCGGTCTTCCGGGCCACGAACGTATACGTCGGGGTGGTTGGGCGTGTCGCAGCGACGGTCGTCTGCGTCGACCCCTGCGTGGCGGTCCACTTCAAGCGCAAGCTCCCGCAGTTGATGACGTATCCCTTGTTCTGTTTCGCGTTCAACCGAATCTCGAAGCCAACCGGAAGCCCTTGCTTCCGGCACCAGCTCGCCTGGTTGACGTCAAACAGCGTGTAGCCGGTGCCATCGAGGTTGATCTCCGATGCCTTGGCGCAAAACTGGGCCATGTGCACCCCGCTCGTCGACGGGCGTGCGGCATCGACCCACGTCCGCCCGATGTCTGTCGACTCTTGGACCGCCACTCCCTCACTCCGAGCGAGCCCGATGATCTGGGCCTTGGTCAGGGGCTTTGCCGGGAGAGGCCGCTTCGCCAGAGCCTCCTTGACCGACCCGCCCACGCTCGGATGCGCGGTCGGTTTCGCCGGTTTAGCGGGGCTGGCAAGCAAAACAACGGGGAGGAGCAGCGCGACTTTCGTGATCATGATGGCTGCTCGCTGAGTGGGGCGCCAACGTTGGTTCGTTCCCGTCGGTGGTACGATTTCTTCGTGGTCGCAGACTTCGACTTGCTCACGGCGTGGCGCGGTGGGGACAAGAGCGCGGGTTCCGAGCTTTTCGAGCGCCACTTCGAGAGCTTGCGCCGGTTCTTTCGGACCAAAGCTCCGGTCAACGAAGTCGAAGACCTCGTGCAGCGGACCCTGCTCGCGTGCCTCGAGTCGGTCGCGAACTTCCGCGCCGAGGCGAAGTTCCGTACGTACCTGTTCACCATCGCACGGCGGGAGCTCTACGGTTTCATCGAGCGCCGCACCCGCGACAAGATCGGCAAAGGCCTGGAACAGAGCGTGGGCTCGATCCGCGACCTCGGTATCTCACCCAGTCGAGCAGCGCTCGCCAACGAGGAACAGACGCTGATCGCGGAGGCGATGTCCAACCTCCCGGTGGACGCCCAGGTCACGCTCGAGCTGTACTACTGGGAGCAGATTCGCGGACCCGAGCTGGCGGAGGTCCTCGGGATCTCCCCTGCCACCGTACGAACCCGGCTTCATCGGGCTCGAGCGGCACTTCGAGAAGCGCTGCAGCACGTCCGGTTCGGAGCGCTGGACGAGGCTCGCTTGGATGAGTCGGTCAGCAAGCTGGGCGCGCAACTCTCACGGTGCTGATCGTTTCGGCTCGGCTGCCGGGACACCAAGCTCATCCGCAAGCGCGGTCACATCATCGAGTGTGCTCAGCTCGACGCCGCCCGCTTCGGCATGCTCTCGAACCTCGGCAAGAAACGCTCGGGCACGCGAAGGGTCCCCTTCGTCCCGCGCCAGCGTCGCCAGCTCGAAGGCGAGGCGCATCCCTCCTTCGTGCGCGCTTCCAGCCGCCCGTGCCTCCGCCAGTCGCCGCTCCCACACGCTCCTCGCCTTCTCGACGTGGTCGGCGGCAACGTAGGCTCGCCCCACCGTCGCCCACATCTGAAAGTAGAGTCCGCTGTTGGGGCGATACACGCCGCTGAGCAGGTCCGCGGCTTCGCCGACGCGCTCGACCCCTTCCGACGTTCGCCCGATGGCGATCAACGCCTGGGCGCTGGACAGGCCGATCTGGCCGCGTGAGAGCGCGGAGGTGTCGTCGTCGAGCGAGAGGATCAGCGCACGCATCGGCTCGGACACATCGAGCGCCTCCGCATGCATTCCGGCCTCGACCAGCGTCCGCACGAGAAAGGCGGCGGCACCCAAAATGCGGGGGTCCGATGCACCGAGAAGCTCACGTTGCAGCTCGAACGACCGCCTGGAGTCGTCGATTGCCAGGGTGTGCTCCTGAAGTTGTGTCAGCAGCTGAGCGCGCATCGCGAAGGCCTGCGCTCGCTTGCGCGGGGTCACCTCAGGGTTTGCCGCCAACACCTCAATCGCCACATCGTACGTCTCGCGCGCATCGGCGTACCGCAGCGCAAAGACCTGCGCCTGTGCAAGTCGAAGGAGTCCAGTCGCGGTTCCCGGGTGCTCGGGCCCCAGTGTCTGAGTCCTCAGCCGCGTCGAGCGTTGATGGGCCTCGACGGCGCGCTTGGTCGAGCCCGTGAGCAGCAGCGAATCACCCAGCCCAGAGAGCGCATCCGAGAGACGGACGGGTTCATCTCCGAGGTCCTCGAACGCTGCGACCGCTTCTTCCAGAGGCACGAGCGCAGCCTCGTCGTCATTCCTTCCCGCCAGCGCCACGCCCAGCATCAGCGCATGCTCAGCGACGAGTCGGGGCGGTAGGTCTCCGCGCGTCTCGAGCTGTGCGACCCGGTCCAGGCAGAACCGGCGAAAGGAAGGATCCCGGCCCGCATGGATCGAGACGCTGAGCCAGGCCTCGGCCTCGAGCGCCGGGTCCGAGACAAGCTCGGCATGAGACAGGAATGCGCGGGCGTGAGACTCGGCGAGGTCCTCCTCTCCGAGCACCGCGGCGGTACGCGCCCGCACGCCGCGAGCCTTCGCCGCGGACCGATGCAAGGGTTGCTCGCCGATCGCGGCGATGACTTGGTCAAGTCGCTCCGCAGCCTCGGAGGGCCAACCCAGCTCCAGCTCCAGCTCCGCCCTGGCGATGCGTCCCGATAGGTCCAGCGCTTCGGGCAAGGACGCCTCGCGGTCGAGTCCGTCGGGGCGACCGCAGTCCGTCAGGTCATCGACGCCCAACACCGCGGTGGCGATGTGCTCGGGGTGCTCGCGCGCGGTCTTGACGATGGCATCGGTGGCGAACTCCAGCATCTGCTGCGCCTCGCGAAGGCAAGCGTCCACCTGGGGCGCTCGCCGCTGTGCCTGCGGTTCAGCCGAACGACCGAGTTCGCAAGCCATCACGTGTTGACGACTCCACCGCGTGGCCACGGCGTCCAACTCCGCGTCGACCCGCGACCAGCTCGCCTCGGCATGAGCCGCACCGGATTCAACCAACGCTCGGCGTACAACATCCCGCCGCTGCGGTCCCCACACCTCGCCGGTCGACGCTGCTACGGTGGCGCAGTCCACGTCCTCGAACGCGGCCGTCGCCACCCCTGCCCCGGCCACGAGGAACCCGATCGGGGCGAGCACCGCGACGGAGCGTCGCCGTCTCCTTCCGGATCGAACGGCGGCGAGGAGCGAGCCCATGTCGGAATAGCGGTGCTTCGGGTCGGCGCTCAACCCCCGGCGCACCACGGCGGCAAGCCAGCGCGGAATTCCGAGCCCTGCTGCTGGTGGCTCGAGCGTCCCCTGCTGGACCCGCAACCGCAGCGCGTGCAGTGTCCCGGCTCCGAAAGGATGTCGCCCGCAAAACGCCTCGTACATGGTGACGCAAAACGAGAACTGATCGCTGCGTGGGTCCGCGACGCCTTCAAACTGCTCGGGCGCCATATAGGCTGGCGTCCCAACCCAGGCGCCCGTCTGCGTGATCCCTTCCGACGAAGCGTCGAACGGACGAGTGCGGGCTTCGAGGGTTGTCGCAGCGCCCGCCCTTCGCGCGAGGCCGAAGTCCCCGAGACGAACCCGGCCATCCACGCCGACGAAGATGTTGGACGGCTTGACGTCACGGTGAACGATCCCCAATGCGTGCGCAACCTCGAGTGCCGACGCCACGCCGTGGAACGCGGCGAGCAAGACCGTCGTTCGATGTTTCGAGTTCAAGGGGTGCGCGTGTCCCCATGCTTGAAGGTCTTCGCCATCGATCAACTCCATCGCCAGGTACGCGCCCTGGGGGTCGCGGCCCACATCGTGAACCGCGACGACGTTGGGGTGTGACAGTCGGGCGAGCGACCGAGCCTCGCTCAAGAGCCGAGCGATGACCCGTTCGTCTCCAACTCCCTCTCTGAGGATCTTCAGCGCCACGACGCGGTCAAGGTCGGGATCGTGCGCCCGATAGACGGTCCCCATTCCGCCCTCGCCAAGCGGATCGAGGAGCCGATACTTGCCGATCACCACGGGGTCGGTGTGCTCGTCGAACAGCCGAGCCTTCAACGAAGCCCGCATCCGGGCGCCCTCAGCATCCCGCTCCTGTGCCGGGGTCCCCCCCAACAGCGAGTCCTCGGTCGACGTCCCCGCCGGTCCGCTGTCGTCACGTCGCTCCACGAATCGAAGCTCAGGGCTTGATCCAGCCTTGCTCCCAGGTATCGAAGGGTACCAGCTCCGCGAATGCCTCCTGATGCCCCGAGTGAATGACAAAAGCCTCGCGATGCACCCCCGGTGTCCAGTCTGCCTTGCTTCGGTCCCAGACTCGGTACCTCGTGTAGTCGTACCCGAACGCGAGGGGGTAGTGCTCCAGGTAGCCGATGCCGATCACGACCGGTTGCTTGGCCCGCAGGACGTCCCCGGCCTTGTTGCGCCCCTTCTCGGTCATCTTGCTCAAGCCGTCGTAATCCGAAACCAACGTCACGCTCGAGCGACCCTCCAGGTACTTGTGGGCTCGTCCCATGAGAACCGGGGCCGTCCACTTCTGGCCACCGTTGGAGCAACCGGCCAGCCCCCAGTCGTTCATTTTCTGGCTGATCTCCCAAATCATGTTGGCCACCCCGGGGTGCATGTCGGAGACCACGCGATGCGCCAACCTCAGCGACGACCACGACGTTGGCCACATCGTATGCGGCGCGGTCGCGTTGGCTCCGTACCCCCCATCCTTGCGGAACAGACCCCAGTGGCGCGCCCACGGCCCTATCGACTTCGCCGCTTCGTAGTCGTGAAACCCGAACAGCATCCCCCACGCCGTTGCCCCGCATCCGCTCGAACACTGAGACGTGCTTGGTCCGTGGTGCGCGGGGATCTGCCCATACTTGCGAACCTTCTTCCACGCATCCCACCAGTGCGCCCCTGCGTACAGTGACGTCTTCCTCTTCGGCTCGCAGCGTTCGAGGTTAAACGACTCCCAGTCGTGGAAGTTGGGCGAGTCGGCGGTGACGCGCCCGTCGGCGTGGACGCGAACGTACTGCCGTTTGAAAGACCGGAGGCCAAACCTACCGTCCCGCTTCGAGTCCAAGAAGAAGACCTCCGGGTCCCCAACCGTCTTCGCCCGTGCCTCGACCCCGCCGTTGTGCGCGGAGACGTACTGCCCGCCGAAGGTGCGGAGCGCAATCTGCCCGACCCCGCGGTCTACGACGTTGAACAGCTCGTGGTCCCCGATCCACCGGCCGCGACCGTTGACTTCCGCGCCTCCACCACCATCGGCATGCAAGTACGTCCGCCAGTCGGTTTGGAATGCCATCTGCGAGCAACGAGCGGCCCGCACGGACTCTACAGGGGCGACCCCAACGGGAGCCGCCGCGCCGAAAACATTGAAACGGATCGTCTCCCGACTCCCGTCGCCGTAGGTGACGTTGACATCGACAGGAAGAGGGTCGCCGGACGGAACATCCCCCACGACGACGAAACGCAGCGCGGCGTCCCCCTGGAACCCACGCTCCACCAGCTCGACGTGTGCATACGACTGGCCCAGCCCCGAGAGTTCGAAGCGAGCCCCACCGCGGGAGAGAACCGGCGTGTCGCGGAACTCCCCGGGGCGCAGTGCCTCGCCGTTGTCCGCAAGACTGCGTTCCACCGCCCAGTGACGGGTAGCGTTGTCGTGTTGAATCCGCAGAAGCGGCTCCATGTTCTCCGCGTAGTCGCTGAGAAGCGTCGACCAGTCCTCCCACGGGGTGAAGGAGATCGACGCTCCCAGCTCCGCGCGCGTCTCGGAGACTCCCGCCGCGTCGCTCCACGAATACGTTCCAGCGCTCGCCTCCGATGACGCTTCGACCCACTCGGGCTCGAACCCGTGCAGGCGACCGACCGGATCCCCACTCGAGCCGACCTCCGTCCCATTCAGATCGGCCACGTAGGCCCCGAGCCCAAGTCGGTAGATGACCACCCGATCATCGCCAACGCGATCCCGTAACTCCCGGGCAGGTGCGACCCCGCCAAACGCAGCGATGGGAACCGGAAAGTCGTGTTCCCCGTGCGAGAGCGAGATGTACCCCCTGGACGAACCGTCCGGACCGAGGACGGCGACCTCGTAGTAGGCCGGCTGGGATAGCCCGGGCCGCCACATCGGCTCCGCCTCGGAAGCCAGCCGGGCATCGGCCCAGGTGCCACCGTGCTCGCCCCGGTTCTCCTCCAAGAAGTCCGCGGCCCGCCGATGCAGCTCGATCGGAATCGAGCCGACCGACTCCGAGGCCCGGGCGGTGGTGGGAAGCAGCGCGAAGGCCGAACAAAGAAGTGCTGCTCGATGCATCGCTGCCAGTAGTCCGGCGCCGACGCAAAAGCGTTCCAAGTTTTTTTGAGGCCGGGTAGCCGTTCACGGCCGGACCCTCTCGAGGCGACGCCGAGGGTTCGTGGCGAGCGCGCGCCCTCAGGCAGGGAGCACCCGCACAGGCGGCCTTCAGCGGCCTACGCGCGCATGCTTCCGCGGGTCGAAGACAAACCCTGCAAAGGCGCTCAGCAGTCCAACAAGGAGAATCGACAGAATGAAGCTCATGGTGCACCGTGCCCACGCTGGGCGGGCCGAATCGACGGTACGCATGCGCACCGGGCCGGCGAAGAAAGTGACGAATCGTGACTCGCGCGCCCCTTCATGATGGCATCAAGCCGACCTCTTCATGAGCACCACCGTCCTCTTTGTCGGCGTGGTCGTCTTCGCGTTCGTCGCGGGGCGCTTCATTGACCGATTCGCGGCCAAACTCCTCCTGTTCTCGGGCATGGAGTACTTGGCGCTGGGCATCGCGCTGGGGCCAGTGTCGCCGATCGGGCCGCTGAACGAAGAGACCCTGGCCGCATTGGACCTGTTCGTGTCGACAGTGCTCGGCGTCGTCGGCTTCCTCGTCGGGCTGGGAGCCAAACGTGGGCGCGGGGGAACCGAGTTCACGCTCGCGGGCTTGTCCGCGGCCGCGGGTGTGGTGGTCTCGGTAGGATTGCTCCTCACCGGCGTCCTTCAAGTCCTCGACCCATCACTCCTCGAGTTGGAGCCTCTCTTCGCCGAGCCGGTTCAAGTCACGGGGGACAGCCTCATTTCCTTCTGGCTCTCGCCCGGAGCCCTGTGGGGCGGAGTGACCATCGGCGCTGCCGCTGCGGCGTGTTCGGCCTCCCTCATGGACGTGGCGATCGACCGCTTCAAGGTCTCGCCCAAGCGGACGCGCCTGCTGCGGACGATGGCCAGCTCGGCTCAGCTGATCGCCGCGTTTGCGTTCGGCATGGCCATGGCCGGACACCGGGCTGCGGAGGCATCGGCGGGGCTGGGCCTGAAGCTCACCGAGTGGTCCGTCATCACCATTGCCGCCGGCGTCCTGACCGGGCTGCTGTTCAGCGTCTTCATCGGCCGCGAGGACGACCCCATGCGTATGCTCGTGGCCACACTCGGGGTGGTGGTCTTTGCCGCCGGCGTGGGCGCAGGCCTTGGCGTCTCCCCGTTGTTCGTCAACGTGATCGCCGGGCTTACCGTCGCGTACACCTCCCAGCACGCCCCGCGGCTGTATCGCGCGCTCGAGCCGATCCGGTTCCCCACGACCGTACTGATCCTGCTGCTGGCGGGAGCCATGTGGGTCCCGGCCTCTTCTGCCGCAGTCTGGGTCGTCGTCCCGGTCTACGCGCTGGCACGCGTGCTCCTGCGGCGCATTTTTACGCGTGTCGCGGTCACGACGTTCGTCGACGAGGGCTCGCTCGGTGTCGGCCTGGGTCGCGGCATGCTCGGGCAAGGCGTCTTGGCGGCGGCCATCTCCGTCGCTTTCACCCAACGCTTCCCCGAGCTCAGCCCCACGGTGGGCACGATCATTCTCGGCGGTCTCGTCATCTCCGACGTCCTCGCGATGCGAGCCCTACGTCGATATCTCGCCGACGTGGGTGAGATTCAGGTCGAGAACCACGCGCCGCCCGACCCCACCCCCGATCCCACCACCCCTGCAGGGCCTAGCCCCTCGGAGTCGCATCACCCATGAGAGTGTTGATCCTCGGTGCCGGCGAAGTCGGACGCCATCTCGCGCGTTCCCTGTCCAGCGATGCCAACGTCGTGTTGCTCGACGCCGACCCCCGTGCGTTGGCCATTGCCGAGGAGGAACTCGATGTCCTCGTCATGGAAGGCAACGCGACCCACCGAGACGCGCTCGAGGCCGCCGAGGTCCGAGAGGCCGACCTGGTGATCTCCGTCGCGGGCGAAGACTCGGTCAACGTCTCGGCCAGCGTCCTCGCCAAGAACCTGGGAGCGCGCCGCGCTGTTGCTCGTGTTGACGACCCCGGCTTCTATCGCGGCTCTCTGGGCGTCGAGCGCGACGTTGCTGGCATCGACGCCTGCGTCTGCGCCTCCCGCCTCGTCGGCGTCGATCTGCTGCGACTGGTCAACCGGGTCGAGGTCGGTTGGACCTCCACGTTCGTCGGCGGTGCAGTCCACGTCGGCGTGGTGGAGCTCGGCGACGATTCCCCCGTCGCCGGCGGCCCCATCGGAAGCCTGGGCACCGAGGCCGCCTCCATCACCCGCGCCGTCCTGCGTGGCGACTCGATCCGTCTGCCCTCCGAGATCGCATCCCTCGAAGCTGGTGACCGCGTGATTCTAGGCGGACCTCCGGTGGGCGTCGCCTCCGTGGCCCGCAGCATGCGAGCCAGCGGTACCAACCGTGTGGTCATCGTGGGCGGTGGCGACGTAGGGTTGCAGCTCGCTCGCGCACTCTCTGCGCTCACCCGCGAGGTGTCGATCGTCGAGGAGTCCCGTGAGCGTTGCGAAGCACTGGCCACGCAGCTCGCGAAGACCACCATCCTGCACGGCAACGGGACCAACCTTGCCTTCCTCAGAGAGGAGCAGATCGGTCGCGCCGAGACTGCCCTGGCCGTCACCGGGACCGATGAGGTCAACCTGATGTCCTCGCTGTTGAGCAACGAGCTCGGTGTCGAGCACACCTTCGCGCTCGTTCACCGCCCCGGCTACTCGTCCGTCTACGCCCACCTGGGCATCGATGGCACCACAAGCGCCCACGAGGTCCTCTCCAGCACGCTGCAGTGGCTGCTCCCAGGCCGCACCGTCGTCAGCTCCGCCACCCTCCCCGACAGCGACTGGTCGATCCTCGAACTTCGCGTACCGCACACGTTGCCCCGGCAGCTTCGGGTCCGCGACCTCTCCCTTGGGGCCTCGACGCGGATCCTCGGCGTCCTCCCCCACTCCGATCCCACCATCGCTCCGGAGGCCAACCCGGTCTTGACCGGAGGCGAGCACCTCCTCGTGGCGTGTCCGATTCGTGACCGTCGCAGCGCCGAGCGAGGCGTCACCCGATTGGAGACCAAGAACGGGTGAACCTCCGGGTCGTCAGCCGCTACGTCGGGCTCCTCCTGTTCACCGTCGCCGTGCTCATGCTGGCGCCGGTTGGACTCGCCGTGTTCGACGGTGAACCTCGCACCATCACCGCCTATGCGGTGGCGACGTTCTGCTGCATCGCGCTGGCCCTCACGCTGCGCCGCATCGGGCAGCTCGACGACGATCACGAGATTCACCGCAAAGACGCACTGGGCGTCGTCGGGTTCACATGGCTTGCCTTGGGGATCCTCGGGGGCTTGCCCTTCATCCTCGAAGGGTCGATTCCCAGCATCCCCAGCGCCATCTTCGAGGCCGTTTCCGGCTTCACCACCACGGGCGCGACGGTGGTTTCCGACATCGATGGACTCTCCCGCGCCACCAACTTGTGGCGCTGCCTCATGCACTGGATCGGCGGCATGGGTATCGTGGTGCTGTTCGTCGCCGTGTTCCCGCAGCTCGGCGTGGGTGCAAAGCACCTCTTCAAGTCGGAGGTGCCGGGCCCAACCACCGAAGGTCTGCGCCCCAAGATTCAGCAGACGGCGACCGCGCTGTGGTGGATCTACGGCAGCCTCACCGCCCTGTGCACCGTGCTCCTCATCCTGGCCGGGATGCCTGTGTTCGACGCCATTTGCCATGCGATGTCCACGCTCGGCACAGGCGGGTTCTCGTCCAAGGGGGCCAGCGTGGGAGCGTTCGCGAGTCCCACCATCGACTGGATCATCAGCGCGTTTATGCTCATCGCGGGGCTCAACTTCGGCCTCTTCTACGGCCTGCTCCGCCGCAAATGGCGAACGTTCTACCGAAACTACGAGCTTCGTTTCTATCTGACGGTGAACCTCATCGTCATCGTCATCGTCGCGTTCAGCATCGCCGGCACCCATGGCAACTGGACGGACACGGTCCGACACGCCACCTTCCAGACGCTCGCGGTCACCACGACCACGGGCTTCATGACGGAGGACTTCGACACCTACCCGGACATCGCCCGGTTCGCGTTGTTCTGCTGCATGTTCATGGGCGCGTGCGCGGGCTCGACCGCAGGCGGGCTCAAGGCGTCGCGCGTGTTCGTGCTGGGCAAAGTTGTCTTGCGCGAGCTGAGCATCATCGTACGGCCGCACCAGGTCAGCGCGATCCGGGTCGGCCGAGGCACGGTCAGCCAAGACGTTGCGGGCGGCATCGCCACATTCTTCGCGGCGTACTTCTTCTTGTTCGCCGTCGCGTCGTTCTTGCTCGTGGCCTCCGGGCTCGAGCTCATGTCTGCGATGAGCGCCACGATCGCCTGTCTCAGCTCGGTCGGTCCGGGCCTCGATGCGGTGGGCCCCACCCAAAACTTTGGGTTCATTCCCGGCGCGGGCAAAGCCGTGCTGTGCGTCTGCATGATCGCGGGTCGTCTGGAGATCTTCGCGTTGTTCGCCATCTTCTCAGCCGGAACCTGGAGGCGTTGACATGCGGCGGATGTTTGTCGTTCTCGCGCTGCTGACCATGATGCTGGGGCTCACCGCCCTACGGACGGATCAGTCGTCGGTCACGCTTGCGGCGATCGGCTTCGTCATCCTGGCAGCGTTCGCCATCGCCGAGCTGGGCGGGCGCATGTCGCTGCCCAAGGTCACCGGATACATCGTCAGCGGTGTGGTCCTCGGCCCCTCTGCCGCCGACATCCTGTCCGACTCCGTCGTCGCCGACATGAACATGTTCGGCACACTCGCGCTCGGACTCATCGCAACGACCGCGGGTCTCGAACTCGAGCTGAAGGGACTGGCCAAGCTCACCCGGACCCTCGCTGCGACCATCGGCATCAAGGTGGTGCTCTGCGCCATCCTCGTCGGCGGGTCGATCGTCGGGATGGGCCTGTTCACCGACCTGCTCGGACTCTCCAACGACGCGCAGGTCTACGGTCTCGCCATGCTGCTCGCCGCCCTGGCGATCGGAACGTCTCCGGCCATCGCGCTCGCGGTTGCCTCGGAGAGCAACGCCAAGGGCCGACTCACCGAACTCGTCCTCGGCGCCGCGGTCGCCAAGGACGTCGTGGTCGTCGTCGCGTTCAACATCGCTCTGGCCACCGCGCTCGCGATGTCGGCCGGCGGAGAGCTCGGCGTCGGCGTCCTGATTCACGTCAGCGAGGAGATCGGCGTCAGCCTCGTGGCGGGGGCGGTTCTGGGAGGGCTGCTCATCGCCTACCTCCGGTTCGTCAAGACCGAGATGCTGCTGTTCGTCACCGCGATGGTGTTGGTGGTGGCCGAGATTGCGGTCTACCTCAAGGCCGAGCACCACATCATCCTCGAACTCCTGCTCGTCTTCATCGTCGCGGGCATGATGGTCCGCAACCTGACCCCCAAGCTCGAGCACGACCTGCTCAAGCCCCTAAAGACCGTCTCGCTACCGGTCTTCATCGTCTTCTTCACGACGGCGGGCGCCCAGATCGACCTTAACGCGACGTGGTCGGTGCTCCCCGCCGCGCTTGTGGTCTGTGGCGCTCGCGGAGTCGCCTACTTCCTCGCGGCCCGCCTGGGCGGCCGGGTCGGGGGTGAAGAACCCAAGGTCCAGCGGCTCGCCTGGCTCGCCTACCTGCCGCAGGCCGGTGTCGCGCTCACGTTGCTGGGATTGGCCGGCGGACGCTTCTCCGACCTCTCGGGCCTGGACCCCCAGGCCCAAGCGATGGTGTCTGAGCTTGCGAACGTCGTCGCCAACCTCGGCATCGCGGTCGTCGCAATCAACCTGATGGTCGGACCGATCACCCTGAGGATTGCGCTGCGCAATGCCGGCGAGATCAAGTCCGAGGCCGAGGAGCCCGACGAACAGGCGGACCACGCCCTGGCCGGAGAGGTCCCGCCGGCTCTCGAGTCACTCGACTCACCAAGACTGCGGGCATTGGTCACCGACACCCAGGCGGCCTACCTCGAAGCGTGGGAGCCCTGGTTGGAGAACGAGCTGCGGCCCAAGCTCGCCGAGCTGACCCGACAGGTCGCGGGCGCCGAAGGGGGCCCGGGCACCGACGCGGACAAGGTCCTCGCGCGGATCGAGCGCTTGCGCGTCAGCCAGTACTCGCTGAACACGGAGGCACTCCGCAGCGTACTGCTGCACCAGTCCGACTTCACGCAGACCCTCCCCTTGGTCGAGACCGTACCGCTCGAAGCCGCGCTCGCCGCGGTTCACGAGCGGGACGACATTCGCGTCCGCACGCGCAAGCGTGTCGCCGGTTTCTTCTCGTTCTTCTCGGGCCGCAACAAGCGCAAGCGCCAAGTCCCGGTTCAGCTTGCCGTCCGCTACGCATTCGAGCCTCGGATGGCTGAGCTGACCGAGTCGGTCCAGCGCAGCTGGCAGCGCCACGAAGCGCGATGCCTCGAGACGTTGCAACGTGCCGTGCTCGGCACCGCCACATGGGATGAGACTCGCAAGGAGCTGCTCACGCTCGAAAAGACGCTCGACCGTCAACTCGCCGAGGACCGAAACACCTCGATCCAGGCGGCAGCGCGAGCATTGACCAAGGTCTTCGCGACCGCGGGCGCACCGGGTGGGAGCGCACAGGTTCGCTTCAGCCGCGTGGAGCGAGACATTGAAGCCAGCCTCGCCCGCATGGCCAAAGACACCGCGGCCTGGCCCAGCCGACAGAAGGCCGCCATCACGCTTCTCGAATTCGTTGCGGCCGTCGAGCGTGCGCAGGGCCGACTCGAGGAGCGACTGCGAAGCGACGTGAGGCGTCCGCTGGACGACGCGTTCGCAACGCTCACCACCGAGGTCGGCGAGGAACTCAACCGCCTGGCCACGATTCAGTTCCCTGAGCCGCAAGACCTCGACGATGAGCAGTGGACCCGGATCGGGCTCCAGTCTGGCGCTGTCCTCACCAAACCCGCCGCCAAGGTCCTGCGCGCCGCCAGCTCTCGGGTGCGCCGCGCCACGTCCACCTCGTCGCCCTTTGCCGCCCTCATGGCGTTCGTCAACGACGGCGAGCCCCGCCTGGAGATCGTGTCGTCGCTTTCCGAGCTCATCGACACGCCTCGGCCCGCGACCGTCAACGTTGTCTCGGTCGACGTTCGCGAGCTCAAGGAGGTCCAGATCGCAGGGCGACTGCTTCCGTCGGTCGAGCAACGGCTGGAGTCGGTGCACGAGCAGTTTTCCGCCGCGCGCGACACCATGCGTGAAGCCGCCACCTTGGTGAGTTTCGGATTTCAGACCGCAGAGAAGGCGCGCGACGAAGGAGACAAGACCCCGCTCGCCCGTCTCGAGGAAGCGGTCGGCCGAGCCCGGACCATGCTGCAAGCCCTCCCCGAAGGCCCATGCATGGCCTGGAGTGGTGTCCGCGACGAGCTCAGCACGGATGTGGACGAGATGTCCCAGCGTCTGGTCGAGGCCTCCCGGGCCGTCGCGCGAGGCCAGCGCTCCAACGTCGAAGCGCTGCCCACCACTCCGGAGCGTGTCCGGTCCGTCGCCCAGGAGGGCGTCGCCTCGGTCCGACGCCTCTGGGCCCGTGCCACCCGGTTCCTGCAAGGCGGCACCGCGGCAGACCTTGCGGAGCGCTACCGACAGCGTGCCCGTGGAGAGAAGCTCGACGCACAGAGTGTTCGCGCGCTCCTCGACGAGCAGCGAAAGCGCCGGGTTCCCGGCGTCGACGGGCTGTACGCGTCACTGTTCACCTCGGGGCCGCTTCGTGACCCACGACTGTTCGCGCTTCACCGCAACCAGCTCCGCGCCACGGTCAAGGCCGAGCGCGCCTGGCAGTCCGACACCCGCAAGGGCAACGGCGCGCTCGTGATCGGGCCCGTCGGGTCCGGCAAGACCTCAACCTTGGTCATCGCCCAGCTCAAGCTCAGCACCCGGCGGGTCTTCACCGTCCGTCACGCCGGAGCGCAGGGCGACACGATCTGGCACGCCCTGGGCCGGACGTTCGACGTCGACCCCAAACCCGAGGCCCTGGCCAAAGTCATGGGCAACACCCGCTCGGTGATGCTCGTCGACGACCTCCACACCTGGTTCACGCCCTCACGTGAGGGCATCGAGGACTTCCGCCGCTTCCTGTGCTTCATGGCCGAGCAGTCCGAGCAGACCTTCTGGCTCGCGTCGGTTGCCGCCGAGTCCATGGAAGTCCTTCGGGCGTTGGCCCCGATCGAGTCCGCATTCGGCAGCATCGTCCGCCTGCATCGCCCCTCCGCGCAGCAGCTCGACGCTGCAATCAACGCCCGCCACGAGCTTGCTGGCCTCGACCTGGAACTCCCGCGCCACTGGAGGGCTGATCTGCGCCGACGTCTGCTACGACGAACGGAGCGAGCCAGCTACGCACAGGACATCGAAGCGGCTTCGGGAGGCAACCTGAGACGAGCACTGCAGCTGTGGCTCGCCCACGCGGGTGTTCGAGGGGAGACGATCGTGCTCGACCCGATCTACGGGTTCTCGTGGGGCGTGCCCTTCGTCTCTCGGCTCCCCAACGCCGTACTCGTCGTCCTCGCAACCCTCATGCGGCACGGCGCGAGTACCGTTGCTTCGGTCGGCCACGCCAGCGGCCTCGCCAAGACAGACCTCGTGCAGGCCGTTCGCTTTGCCGCCGCATCCACGTTGATCCGAGAGACCGAGCGCACCGGGCACTTCGAGCTCGACCCTGCGTTCGCAGATGACATCGCGGTCGGCCTTCAAGAGGCCGGCGTGTTCCACGGGGAGGCAGCAGCATGACCTTCACCGGCCGGATCCTCGTCGAGATCGCTGCCATTCACGGCGTGCTCAATGCACGATTCGTTCTGTCCGTAGCGCTCCTGCTCGTACTGGTCTGGGTGGCTCGCCGAGCCCTGCTTTCTGGGACCCGTGTCATCTGGCGCCTCGGCTGGGATCGGACGCGCCGGCTGGCCCGACTGCGTTCGATCTCCGACATCACCCTCATCGCAGTGTTCGGCCTACTGGTCGTACGCAAGCTGGTGCTCCCAGCGCCGATCATCACGTGGCTGAGCCTCGCTGTGCTGTTCCTCGTCGTGGCCATCGCCCTGCCCGACTGGGTGCGAGACTTCGCCGCGGGCGCTGCACTGGCCAACCGCTCGCGCTTCCGGGAAGGCGATCAGGTGCGCCTACCGAGCGCGGTCGGGTCCGTTCGTCACATCGGTTTGCTGCGGACCGCGATTCGAGCCGGAGACGGCGGAACGCTCTCCGTGCCAAACCGGGAGGTCCTGGCGCACACCATCCAGGTCGGACGTGAGCAGCAGGCCGCCCCAGTCGAGATCGTCCTTCCCGCGGAGGCGGCGGCCAGCCCCGAAGCCCGCGAGATGCTGCTTCGGCTCGCGCACGTCAGTCCCTTCCGTCGAGGTGGGTCTCGGCCCACCCTCACCGAGTCCGACCGGGGCTGGGTGCTCGCCGTTCAGACCTGGTCGACCCGCGACGTCGACGGTGCCCGCCGTGCCCTCGAACGTCAGCTCCTGGGTCGCCCAGGCAAGGAGAACGCATGAAACGACTCACGCTTCTCGGGATGGCCTGTCTCCTCGCCTGCAACATCGAGCTCGTGCTGCCGGAGAGCATCGCTGGGCCATCGCCTCGGTACCACCTCGACACGCTCCCCGAGATTCCCTCGCAAAGCGATGAGACCGACCCCACCACCGTGTGGGCGGCCTCGATCCGCAGGAGCCTCGCGTTCCTCACCGACCCGGCCCTCGGCGGTCGACGTCCGGGGACCGAGGGCGGCGCCCTGACCAGTAGCGCTGTCATCTCGCTGTTCGACGATGCCGGCTTGATCCCCTCCGCGCCGACCTTTGGCTGGACCACCCAGCTCGGCATTCGCACCATCCACGTCGAAGAGCCTCGCGTCGCGATCACCCTTCCGGTCGCCGAGGGCGAGGAAAAGCCCGAGGTCGTCGTGTTTGTCGAAGGCCTCTCGCTGCGACACCGCGGCGCCGCCGGACAGTTCCACCTTCCGATGGAAGCCGTCTCCCTCGCCCCGCAGACCGACCTCGCCGGTCGCCTCGCTGTCGGTGCACTCCCTCTGCTCGGAGACGAAATCGCCGACCCCGCGACCCGGATTCGCGGCACCTTCGACGCCATCGCCCACCGCCGCCCCGGCGGCTGCTTGCTCGAGCTCCCGCCCGACGGCGTCTCCGAACTCGGTCAGGCCGCCTCTTCCTGGGGAGACGTCGAGGTGCAGGCCCGCGCCCTCGGAAGCGAGCCTCCACCCGGGCTCCCCGTCGAAGGCTTCGTGAGTGCCGAAGCCTTCGCAGCCCTTCACCGCGCCACGCTCACCGCCGGAAGCACCGTCGACGTCTCGTTCACCGCCGAAGAGCGGTGGTTCGAGGACTCCAACGTCGTCGGCCGTGTTGCGGGCAGAGGAAAGCCCGAGCAGGTCGTCCTCGTCACCGCCAACTGGGACGCCGGTGGCCTCGGGGAAGCGAACCCCGACGGTGGTGCCGCACAGGCCGGCTCAGGCCTCTCCGTCCTCCTTGCCGTCGTCGAGCGTCTCAGTCTGCTCCGAGCCTCTGGCCGCGTCCCCGCTCGCTCCGTCGTCTTCATCGCCGCGGCCGGGGGGAGTCTGGGCAACCTCGGCCTCGAACAGCTCGCCCGCGAGACCGTCGCCGAGCCCGAGAACATCGTCGCCGTGATTCACCTCGGCGAACTCGACTGGACCGCCCCGGGCCTCACCGTCATCGGTGGCCATCGCTCCACGGTCGGCGACCGGGTCCAAGAACTCGTGCCCGCCGCCGAGCTGCTCGATCACGAGCCGGGCTATGGCCACCTCGCGTTCGACCTACCGCGAGTTCCCAGAGTCACGCTGACTCGGCGCGGGGGTACGCGGCCGGATGCGATCGATCCGTCGGTGCCTCTCACCGCGCTGGCGAATACGGCGAGAGTGACCTTTGACCTCGTCTGGGACCTGGCGGATTCGCCGGACCGACCAGAGGTGATCGTGCCTCGGATCGACAATCCCGAGCCAAAGGGCGAAGCAGCCGAGCCCGAAGGGCCCGCCGACGGCGAGTAGCGATCGGGCAATTCCGCGGCGCGAGGTTCAGTCGCCAAAGACCCTTTCAGGTATCACTCCGACCTCGTTCAGTGTCCCGTTTCCCGAGCCACAACTCGGGGCGCCGTGTCGTTGAGCGGCTCGTGGCGCGGTGGCTCCGCCTGCTCGTGTTTCCCCTGAGCCTCGCGTGCCTCCGCCAACATGCCCCGGGTCTTGAGTGTCGCGGGGTGTTGTTCGCCCATCGCGGTCTCAAGGATCTGCAGCGCCTTTCGGTGTTCGGCCTCGGCCTCGGCACTCTTTCCTAGGCCGGTCAGCGCCTTACCGATCTGGTTGTGTGTGTCGGCGAGGTCAGGATGAGCGTCCCCGACCAGCCCCCTGCGCATGGCAAAGGAGGCTCGCAGCTGCACCAACGCGTCCTCGAAAGCCCCCTTGGCCACGTGCACCTGGCCCAAAGTACTCAGCGCCAGCGCGATCTCGACGTGCGTCTCACCGTAGCTCGCCCGCAAGATCTCGAGCACGCGCTGTTGTTGTGTCTGAGCCTCGTCTAACTTGTCCTGCGGGATCAGGACCTGCGATAGATTGCCGAGGCTTTGGGCGACGAGAGGATGCTCGGGGCCTAGGCTGTCGATGCGAATCTGCAACGCTCGTCGGTGCAGCCGTTCCGCCTCTTCGTGTCGAGCGCGATGCAGCAAGATGTTGCCGAGATTCCCCAGGCTCTCGCCGATCGAGGGGTGGTCGGGACCGAACCCCTTTTCCCGCAGCGCCAGCGAGGTCCTAAAGGCCTCCTCGGCCTTCTCGAGGCGCCCCTGCACCTGCCAAACCGCGCCGAGATTGTTGTAGGTGGTCGCCAACGCGGGGTGCTCCGGACCCAAGGTCTTCCGACGCAGCTCAATGACCTGCTGGTATTGCGCTTCGGCATCTTCGTACTTGCCCTGCGCGTCGAAGATGACGGCGAGGTTGTTGCGGCTCGACGTGACCTGGGGGTGCTCCGGACCCAACGCCGCGATGCGCCGCGTGAGTACCTCGTGTTGCTCGGCCTCGGCTTCCTCGAACTTTCCCTGCGAGTGCAGGATGACCGCGAGGTTGGCCTGCGCGTCGGCAGCATGACGAGGGTCGTCCATGCCGAGCCCCGCCGCGATGTCGTAGTAGCGCAGGCCGGCCTCCATCTTTTGTTGGCTGTAGCCGACGGTGAACACCAGCTGGACGGTCGACGCCCGCAGTTCGTCCCACTGCTGCCAGCGTGACGCCATCGCAACGACCTCCCGCAGCTTGGCCTCGGCGGCATCGTATTGCCCACGTCCTACGAGGAGGAGCCCCTGTTCGAGGGTCAGCTCGGTGACAATGGGTCCGTATTCGATCCCCTCGAGCCCCCGAGCGGCCGCCGCCACGCTACGCTCGGCTCGGTCGAACTGGCCCGCGGCGCGCTGGGCTCGAGCCGCGTCGAGTTCACGCCGCGCAGCCTCGACCGCGGGCGCGTCCCCAGCATTCGGGGGCTCGACATCGGCGGCGAGCGCTGTAACGTCTTCGCAGCGGTCCAGCGCGAGGAGCCCTCCCGTAACCCGGTGAGCCTTCTGCACGACGCTCGCATCGGCGGTCGCGAGCACGGCGGTGCTCGCCTCGAGCGTCGTTTTTGCGCGATGCAGACAGGCCATCCTCAGGTCCATGACAGCCGACGATTGCTCGCCGCGGACCGTCGTGCCCTCGCAGACCTCGGTATGCATCGCCGCCCAACGGCCAGCGTAGTCATCGAGTTCCTTTTCGGTACGCGCGACGATCGGGGGCACGTAGGACGCACCGACCGCGTTCATGGCCCCCAGTACCTCTGCCCGCCTCCCTTCGCCCCAGGCCTCGTCGAGTTGGGACCGGGCTCCACTGCAACGCTCGGCTCGCGCCGACAACCAGGTGCCGCCCCCGAGCGCGATGGCCCCAAGACTCGCCAAGACCCCACCCGCGCGCAGCCACCCTCGCCGCCGCTTGTCCTGGTCCCACGAGAGCGCACGCAGGAGCGCATCCATGCTTTCGAAGCGGTCGGCAGGTGCAGCCGAGAGACCGCGATGAACCGCAGCCACAATCGCGGATGGGACGCCAGTGTTGGTCCATGGGGGCGGACCCGCACGCTTGTCGCGCTCGAGCGTCCTGCCCCGGAACGGCTGCCTTCCGTTGAGCGCCTCCCACAACGCGACGCAGAACGCGTACTGGTCCGCCGCCGCAGTAAGGTCCTCGAGCGCGTGTTGCTCGGGCGCCATGTAACGAGGCGTCCCCACGAGGATGAGCCCGCGGGTCTGCGACTCGTCCTCGTGCTCCGGTTGCTCCAGCTGTTCCAGGTCCTCCGAGCCATGCCTGGTGGGATTCGCGGTACCGACACTGCTAATCGCCAGTCCGAAGTCGGTGACCTTCACCGCGCCGTCCGTGGCGACCAACACGTTGGCGGGCTTGAAGTCTCGATGTAGAAGACCGCGACCATGCGCGGCCGCCAGACCACGTCCAGCCGCGATGAACGCTTCCACCACGTCTTGCCACGGACGCGACTCGGCGCGAAGCCAGCGCTTGAGTGTCGCGCCGGGCACGAACTCCATCGCCAGCACGACGCGGTTCCCGTGCACCTCGCCCACATCGTAGACCGCGACGACGTTGGGATGCGACAGCTTCGCCATCGCTCGCGCCTCGGCGAGCAATTGCGCAGTGCCGTCACTTCCGAGCTTGTCACTCAACACCTCCTTGAGCGCAACCTCGCGTTGCAGCGTCGGGTCGTAGACACGGAGCACTCGCCCCATCCCTCCGCGGCCGACCTCCTCGAGCACAACGTAGCGACCCACGCTCGAGCCCGGCTCAGCATCGGGTTGGTGGGCCTCTTGCGAGGGCAACGCCATCGTGTCGGGGTCTGTCGGAGTGTCGCGGAGGGGTGCCCCGGCCTCACGTGTCTCGCTGTCGCGCGCCATCGAGGATCAGATCACCGTTCGACATTAACGTAGCCTAGGTTGAGTGCGATATCGGGAGGCCCCGTACCCCGTCGTCGCCCACACGCGATCCCCTTGCCGTGCCCGTCAGGGCCAGCGACGTTCGGCAGAACACCAGCCCTGCTCGTCAAGCGCATCTGGCCTCGTTGCGTCGCGGTGGGAAGGACGGAACCGCGCTTGATGATTCTCGCCGAGCATCGAAACATCTGCACCAGACCGTCTTCCCTCGCGGAGACGAAACGGGACGATGAGGGGTCGTGTGGCACTCATCACCGATCGCGAAAGCTGACCCATTGGTCAGCGCGCACGGTTCCAAGGCTCGACGTCCTGATGCGGGACGTCTGTCGCACTGGCTCGTACACGTGGGGAACCGGGCGCACTCACGGATGGTTGTCCTGGCCGGACTCTCGCAGGCTGGTCGAGGCTTTGCAGCTCCCCCCTTGCGGTGAGGCTCCAAGCTTGCAAAACACAGTGAGTGGAGTCGAACTCCGACACCCTCGTTTCGTGCACCGAGATCACAGCCCTCGCGCGCGAAGCCCGGTCGCGCACACAACTGCAGTTCGCCGAGGGATTCCCCGTCTTGTTTCTGCTGGCGCGTCCCGACACCGACGTCGACGAGTTCGGCGAGGACGACATGGACTTCGACACGGTCGCGGTGCCTGCCGGCGGGTCCGACGAGCAGGCGGTCCAAGAGTGGTTTGCGCTGCCGCTGACCTGGCCTACGAATACGGATACGGGCGGTCGGCTGAGTATCGGCCGGGCCAATGGGTGCGACCTCGTGGTCCGCAGGTCCTTCATCTCCAAGATGCACGCGTTCGTGCAGCGCGGCCCGGGCGACAAGCTTTGCGTCGGGGATCACCGCTCGGCCAATGGCACTTGGGTCAACGGCCAGCGAGTCCGCCCGAACCAGCGGCTCGCGCTAGAACTCGGCGACCAGGTCAAGCTTGGGATCTTGACCTTCCGGTTGGTCGACGCTGAGCACGTTCATCGTGCACTCACGAGTGTTGCCTTCGCGACCTGGGAAGTCGCCGCGGCCAAGGCAAACGGCGACTAGGGGTGTCCTGCAGTAGAGTACGTCGACGGAATCGACTCTCCCCTCCCGTCTCCAACCACACCACGAAAAGCATCGGCGCATCCACGACGCGAGGAGAGCAGACCCCAACAAGCCAGGAAGTCCGTCGAGAGATTCGTCGCCCGCGGCTCGGGCTCAACCAGCCGCTCAACTCGACGCTCACCGCGTGGCCCGCACGCCTGGGCCTCGAATTCGTGTGCGATGGCTGCGGCTGGACGTTGGACGATGGCATCCTCCAGGCATCAACACCGACGACACAACCGAGACGAGAACCGGGAAGCCCGCGTCGAAGGGCTCCCCCCTCCCCGTCGGCACCTCGGACGGTCTGCCGAAGTCGATCGATCGCTACAGAATCGTTCGGCGCATTGGGTCGGGAGGCATGGGCAGCGTGTTCGAGGCCATCGACCCGCGTCTCGACCGACGCGTCGCGATCAAGCTGCTCCACGGCGACGCGGACCCCGAGAGCGTCGAGGCCAAACGCCTGCTTCGCGAAGCTCGCGCCCTCGCTCAGCTCAACCACCCGAACATCGTCGAGGTTTACGGCGCGGGGATTGACGCCGGACGCGTCTGGCTCGCGATGGAGCTGGTCGAAGGGCAGACACTCAAGCAGTGGATGCTGGCGAACCCTCCTGAGTCTGCGGCGCAACACAACGAGGCGTTGGGGTTGCTGAAGCAGGCCGCGGATGGCCTGGCGTCCGCACATGCAGTGTCGATGACTCACCGCGACTTCAAACCTGCGAACGTACTGATCGGGAACGATGGGCGCGTTCGTGTCGTGGACTTCGGGCTGGCGCTCCGCAGCATGCCCGACCGGTTGGGGCCCGCCCTGGCTGAACACCACGACCACGAATCCGTGACGCGGACCGGCGCTGTCATGGGGACGCCTCGGTATATGGCGCCAGAGCAGCATCGCGGCCAAGAAGCGACCGCGCGTAGCGACCAGTTCTCCTTCGCGGTGACGGCCTGGGAACTGCTGCACGGAACGCCACCGTTCGCGGCCAAAACGACAGCGGCGATCTATGACGCGATCGTCGAGCGAGATTTTCGCGAGGAACGTTCCGAGTTTGTTCCCGCGAGGGTGACACGAGCGTTGAAACGGGCGCTCTCAGATGCGCCAAAGCGTCGGTTTCGAAGCATCGCGTCGCTCGTATCAGCGCTCGATGGACGGAGGCAGCGACGGATTGCTGCTGCTGCGACGGCGGCCGGTGTGGTGGGGATTGCAGTCGCCGCCGCGACTCCCCTGCAAAGGACACAGAGCAACCAAGCCGAGCGGGCTGAAACCTGTACCGAAGCGGCACAGCGGGAGTTCGACGCCGTATGGGACTCCGAGGCGCAGGCTCGGATCACGGCTGCGATCGAGGGAGCGGACGTCGAGTACGGCGAACACACTCGGTCCGCGCTCGGGATCCAGCTCGCGTCATACCGAGCGGATTGGATGAAGGCCACAGAGCACTTCTGCGAAGCTGCCGGGGTGGTCTCAGCGTGTCTCACCGGGGACCTGAGAATCCTTGACGGGCTGTTGGAGGCATCGAGCGACCTCAGTGCAAAGGACGTCGAACGCCTGAATTCCCGATTCCGGTCGCTTCCTGATTCGGCGCGCTGCGTGGACACAGAGATTGCGCCGTCGCCCATCCGCGAACGAGGGCTCGGACTCCTTACAGCGGCTGAGGTCGCCAAGGCCACCTGGGACTACGAGACTGCTCAAGATCATCTCAACACGCTCCTGGCTCAGGAGGCACTCCCCTGGGACCTACGTGTGGACGGGCTAATCGCGCTCGCAATGACGAAGTTTCACCTCACCCAACCGCCGGTCGCCGAGTGCGAGGCAGCGTACGAACTCGCGGTCGCCCATCGTTCATCCCTTCGCGCGGCACGAGCCGCCTCCCTCGCCGCGATCAACACAGCTCGCGACCAGAAAAACGATGCGGCATGGCAATGGGTCGATCGCTCCGAGGCGGAACTCCTCCGAGGCTCCTCACGCAACACTGCCGCCAAGCTACGATGCTTGGTCCACAAGTCACTCGGCGAGTATCGGGATGCACGTATCTGGTGCGAACGGGCCTTGGATGACGTGGAGGCAGGTCTTGCACCGGAGACAACGCGGCGAACGGTCCTGAAGACCCTGACCCCCGTCTACCTCCGACTTGGATACACAGGAAAAGCTGTACAGATGGCAGAGGCCCAGCATCAAGAGGCCCGGCAACGCGGAGGGCCCCTCCACCCTCAAACGGGTGGAATGCTTCTAAACCTCAGTCATGCCTACTCGGAAGCTGGGAACTTTGAAGCTGCGGCAAGAGCAGCCCGCGAGGCCCGTCATGTATTCGAACAATCCTATGGCCCACAGAACAGGTGGGTCGTCTCCGCCCTCATGAACGAGGCCAGCCAACTCCAACGTTCAGGAGACCTCACATCCGCGCAGCAATCGCTCGAACGCGCTGTTGCGATGCTCGACGGAGTCGACCCCACTCAACGGGCGCGCGTACTAACCAACCTCGCGACACTACGCATCGAGCAGGGGCGACTCAAGGACGCCCTGTCCCTGTACGCGCGAGTTGAGGCAATTCAAACCACGACGCTCAGTTCTGGTTCTGCTGAGTTCGCATACCTCCACGCAGGCAGAGCAATCGTCTACGCTCAGCTCGAGCGCTGGGCTGATGCCGAAGCCGCAGCAACCCAGGCTCTTGCGATTCGCGACCAAGCCGGAGAGGTCTTCGCGATACCTCATGACCTCAACCGCCGGGCCAATGCACGGCGCCGCCAGAGAAAGTATGACCACGCGAAGCGGGACATCGAGCGCGCCCTGACAATCCTCGCAGACATCGACGCCCCCCAGCGCACGCGCGCCGCCCTGTGGATAGGAGCCGCATCACTCGCAGCGACCGACCCTGACGCGGAAGACCCAGAGCAGGTCCTGTTGGAAGCCGAAGCAGCACTCGACGGTGTGCCCGACGCCGAAATGGAACAGGCCGCCCTCGCGCTCATCCGCGCCCGAATCGAACATCGACAAACCGGCCATCCTACAACATCCGAGCGCCTCGCCCAGCTCGAGCGCGCGCTCCAGAGACTTGAGGCCGCCCCCGCCAACTCGACGTTCAGCCCAAGCGAAGCCGCGTCATGGCTCGAGGAACTCCGGACCCCCCGAGATCGGGCTCGAGCGCGCCGCTAGGCACGCATAACTGGGCACGTCGGTGATTGCCGAGGACCGAGTACGCAGACCGCCGATGCTGCTTGGAAGAGCCCCACCACGACACACGGTCTGATTGTTTCCGTCATGCCGTTGCGCAGTTGCGCAACCGTGACGTCCGACCTTGAGCGCAGTCAGGCCTCTCGGCAGCGCAACGGACGACGTCCGCCGATCCTCGGCCACAGACCCAGCGACGACGCGGCGCAGGGGACCCCAGCCAGCTGCGGGATCCACCAGAACTCCTGAAGGTCCACCGCTAGAAGAAGTGCAACGCGAGGTGAACACCACAGTAGAACCACGCAACGAGTGCGACACCGAGCAGCGAGAACCTCGTCTCGGTATGACGGAGGACAAGCGCCCCAGAAGCTCCGCCCAGCACGAGAAGCGTGCTCACGACCAGATGCCAAGCCCAATAGCCAGATTCTTGCAAGTCGGGTCACCCCGCGGTCGCTCCCAAACTGGGAAGGGAAGACTCCTCCCGGCGCCCCTACGCTCCTGATCACGATGAAGATGCGATACGCGATCGAGCTTGAGACCTCCGCCGACGCCGCCTGGCAGGTCCTGGGCGAAGGCTTTGGTGACCTGAGTTGGTCCTCCGGCATCACCTACACCCGCCTCTGTGGCGAGCTGGGGGTCGGCGCGGTGCGAAGCTGTGGCGGCGAGCGGTTTGGCCCGTTTCCCGCGGGTGAGGTCAGCGAAGAGCTCACCCACTTCGACCGTGAGGCGATGACGTTTCGCTACCGCGGCACCGAAGGCATGCCGTGGTTCGTCGACACGGTGACGAATACATGGACCGTCCACCCACTCGACCATGGTCGATGCGAAGTCGTCCTGGAGCCGGAGCTCGTCGTGCGATGGTGGCTGCGGCCGCTGCAACCGGTCGTGGTTTGGATGACCCGGGGTATGATGCGAGGGCTGCTCGACGAGATGAAACACCGCATCGAGACCGGTGCTCTGCACCCTCGCGCCTGTGCTCGCGACACCCGGTTGGCCGCATCATGAGGGGCGGACCGTTCGGCGCTCTGCTTCGGTCGTGGCGGCGTCGCCGAGGATTCAGTCAACTCGACCTCTCCCTCGAGGCGAGCAGCACGGCGCGCTACGTCAGTTTCTTGGAGACCGGCCGTGCTCGACCGGGTCGCGACGTTCTGCTCCGGCTCGGCCGCGCCCTCAACCTCACTCTCCGTGAGACCAACGAACTCTGCCTCGCTGCGGGTCTTCGGGCGGAGTACGAGGTCGGGGAACTCGACGACGCGCACATGGCCCCCGTTCGCCGGGTCCTCGATATGGTCCTGGCCAACCACGAACCCTTCCCAGCGTGGGCGATTGGTCCGGGGCTTCGCTTCATCGCCAGCAACCAAGCGGCCGAGCGCGTGATGCCGGGCCTCACCGAGCTCGCGCCCGAACAGCTTGTGGACCTGTGGTGCGCGGGGGAGGATCCCGCCGACGACCATGCCCGCGCCCGAGCCACCTTCGGCGCGATTCACATGCTGCGCACCGAGCAGTTCCACCACCCTCACCCGGCGCTGGACTCCTTGTTGCAGCGGGCCCAGTCGCACGCAGAAGACCTCACCGAGCCTCCTGAGCCCGCGGCGTCCGTGGCCTTGTCCTCGACGATGGTCGCCCGCGGCCAGACCCTGCACACCGTGGCGACCGTCTTGCGCTTCGACAAAGCACTCGACGTGACCATGTCCGAGATCCGGGTCGAGCTCGTGTACCCCGCCGACGACGAAACCGACCGTTGGTTCCGCGAGCACGCGAACGCATAGCCCTTCCCAACCTGGGAATCGCGCCCCGAAGCGCGCGCGCCAACACTGGAAGCATGCTCGTCGTCACTCTCCGATGGCTCCTCCTCCTCTTCGCGGCGCTGAGCGGCGTCGCAAAGCTCTACGGCATCGATCTCGAACGCGCTGGTGCCGAGGAACTCGACCTTCCGTACGTGGCCATTCGCGGTATGGGCGCCGTGCACGTCGCCGCCGCGGGGTGCTTCGTGAGCGACCGTCCCGTTCTAGGCGCCATGCTCCTGGGTACCTCGTACCTACCGCTCGTCTATGTCGCGCTCTCCCGGGGACAGAACAGCCTGGTCTGGGGATGCTTCGCCGTCATGGCCCTCACCTTGGTGTTCACCAAGCAAGGTGCGTCAGCCCTCCGCACGGACGAAGACACCGGCGCCCGTACTTCCGACGAGCAGGCCCAGTAGGAAGCTCGCGGACGAGGTCACTTCGATGAGACGGATGACGAGCCGTGTTCGTCCCCGAACATGCCGGCGTCCCGTCCCCGAAGAAAGATGTCCTCGAAATCGAAGGGGACCTTCTTTCTCGCAGCCACGAGAGCATCGACCACATGGGTGTGGATCGAGAAGGCTCCCCCGGTGGCGAGCATCATCCCGGCGGTGAGGCTTCGGATCACTGTACGCTTGAGTCCATCGCCTTCGAGGACGAGGTGCATGGTCGCGAAGCGAGTTCGCCCGTGTTCGGTTCCGGCGTGAAGCGCTGCGCGGGTCTCGGCGTCGGGTGGCGGGACATCTTCGGGGATCGCGGCCACGTAGACGACGGGCCCCCCCATCTCCCGGTAAGCAGCTTCCGTCGCGATGCGGATACGGTCGACATCAATGGGCTCGCATTGGTCGTGCCAGCGAACGAACAGCACAGGGGGGATGAATTCGGAAACGATCACGATGCGGAGGTGCTCTTGGAATGGTGCCGGCGTCCGAGCTCGGCGACGAAGCGGTGTCGCCGTTTCCCCTATGCGACCTCCGGAGGTGGGAAACAACCCTCCACCTCGACAGACAATGGGACAGGATGGGTGCTCCGCCGAGACTGCCTTGTCATGGAAAAGTCCCGCTCCCAGGCAGTGGTCCGGGCTCAGTCCCCATTCGGGACCGCTCGGACTGGCTGCCGTGGTCGACCTGAGCAGGTCGTTGCATCCTGGAGACCCAAGGCTTCTCGGCCTGTTCGGGCAACTCAGGCCTCGGTGCATGGTCCAGGTGCGCCCTCAGCCCACCGAGCGCCTTCGCCCCCCCAACTTGGTGCCCGAGCGTCACATCTCCAGAGTTCGGCGTCCATCTGTGTACCCGAAGGACACACGATGAGACGAACAACCAACCGACCCAGAGGCACGTGGCTGGTAGCAGCCGTGGCAAGTGTGCTCGCGGCGAGCAGCTTTGCAACCCAGACAAACACGGCGAAGGCCGGCGTCGTGAACGTACCCACGTACACCGTCTGTGACTTCATCGATCACCGCATCGACGTCGACGCGCAGTATGCCCTGACGATCCTGACACGACGCAGCGGCTCAAGTCGGAGAACAGGGCTGGCGATCTTCACGGCCGTCAAGACGGGACGCCTCGAGGGCATCTATCAGCAGAACCGGGGAAAGCCCGCCTTGCTCGCCCAGCGTCACGGCTCAACGTGGTGGACGATGCTCGGCACCTCGAAAGCGAAGATGCTTGAATGGGAGAGCCCGCCGATGCTCGTCTACAAGAAGTCGCTGGGTGGGGCGGCCAATCGCATCGCTCTCGCCAACGCGCTGGAAGCAGCGTGGAATGCCGACCCCGTTCGCGTGGATCGGTCCAAGACGCCCCCACCCAAGGGTGGCAGCTGTTCCAAGCCGCCACCGCCACCGCCACCGCCAAAGAAGAAAGAGAAGAACAAAGAGACGAAGCCCGACTGTCCGCCGGGCACCATTCCCGGGCCTCACGGTGACAGCTGCATCGTCGCTCGCGGACGGGGAAACAGCGAATGCACGGACGCCGAGATGAGCAGTACGTTCCAGAGGTCTCAGGATTTCTGCGCGGGCATCCGAACCAGCCTCGATCTGGCGTGCAACCTCGGGATGAATGTCTGCGACGTCGGTGGGCCACCGGCCAAACTCGCGTGTTCGACGTACGAGCAGATCTTTGGCAAGGCTATCCCGGGCACCAAGCCCCCAGAGTGCGATATGCCGCGCGCCCAGTTCTACAAGCAATGCACGGTGTCCACGGTGGCGGGTGAAGCAAGCCAGATGGCCTGCTTCCCGGGAACAGCCTCACAGATCGGGCGCAAGTACGACCGGTGGCCCGGCCGCGTGCGGTAGCCGTCCAACCGGCGCGACCGGGAGGACCCGTGGTGAGTTACCGAAGACCGGTGGCCCGCCGTACCCGGTCCATGGTCGCCCCGGCCACGGCCTTGGCTCGCTTGGCGCCCGCTTCCAAAACAGCCTCGACCTGCGAAGGATCGGCCTGGAACGCCTC
Organism: Nannocystales bacterium; assembly: GCA_050633305.1. Classification (GTDB taxonomy): domain Bacteria; phylum Myxococcota_A; class Polyangia; order Nannocystales; family Nannocystaceae; genus CAJXVA01. The sequence continues at coordinate 227,719 of JBOEGF010000005.1, read as the reverse complement.
GTATTTCGCTCGTGCGTCGGCGAAGTGCTCGTCGATCTTCGCAGCCAGCAGCTGTTTCGCGTGGCCGTAGCCAAACGGCGCACCGTCGCGGGCACCCGCCCGGTACCAGCCCGCGAGTTCCTCGCGCTCTTCACCGTGTACGAACATCTTCAGCAGCGCGAAGACATTGCACGTGTCGGGGTCCAGCGGATCGCCAAGCGCTTTGGAGTCGGTGACAACACCAGCGACCCTCTTCTTGAGCTTCTTCCCGGTCATGAAGATCGGGATGGTGTTGTCGTAACTCTTGCTCATCTTCTCGCCATCGATGCCAGGCACCTTCGAGACGGGGGACAAGCGGTACTCGGGGCGACGAAGCACGGGCTCAGCGGTGCCGAACGCCTCGTTGAAGTGCGTGGCCATCGCCTGCGTCATCTCGACGTGCTGAACCTGGTCCTTGCCCACGGGGACGACGGATGCGTCGTACAGGAGGATGTCGGCCGCCATGAGGACGGGGTAGTAGAAGAGTCCCACCGATGAGCGAATGCCCTTGGCGATCTTGTCCTTGTAGGAGGTCGCCCGCTCCAACAGGCCCATGCCGGTCACGGTCCCCAGCATCCAAGCCAGCTCGACATGCTCCACCACATCCGACTGGCGGAACAGGGTGACTTTGTCGGGGTCGAGCCCGAGCGCAAGGTAGGTGGCCGCGACGTCGAACACCGAGGAGCGGAGCTTCTCGGCATCACGCACCGTGGTGAGCGCGTGATAGTCGGCGATGAAGACAAAGCAGTTGCCCGCGTACTCCTCTTGGAGTTTCACGAACTGTGCGATGGCACCGAAGTAGTTGCCGATGTGTAGCTCGCCACTGGGCTGGACGCCCGACACGAGACGGGGCGGAAGGTCCGTCATGAAGCTGAAGATGTCAGAAGCGCAGTTGGAGCGCCAGCCCGCCGCCGCGTTGGGACACGGAGGGTCGCAGACTCACCTCGGGGTGTTGCACGTGCCAAGCCTTGTAGTCCCGCCGCGTCCGAGCCCCGCGGGCAAACAGGAACCCTGTCGCGACAGCCATGGGCACGGCGAACCCGAACGAAAGACCCGCCGCGATTCGGTTTCCGCGACCGACGTTTCCAGTTCCACAATCGAGATCGGCCCCTCCGTTCGCGCAATGTGTCCGCAGCTCGTCGATCTGGGTCAGCTCCCACGCCCCACGACCGATCACCGCTCCCGTGATCACCGCGGCAACGGACCCCAGAACAAACTCGAACGTGCCGTTCTCGGTGCCGCCCTGGGATTCGTCGCGCTCCCGACGAGCTTTTCGGCGCTCCTTGCCCTTCAGCGGCTTGGGCTCGATGCGCGTCGGTTTCGCGGCAACCGCCGGTGACGATGTCAGAGCGATTGCAAAAGCGACCGCAAAGGCTGCGGGGGTCCGCACCGACAGAGAGTACCGCGGAGTGCAACGCCCAGTCCGGGACGACGTTGCACTCCGCAACGAACGGTACGAACGCTTGCCCAGGCATGGCTTGGGAACCGCGCCCCCGGGGTTGGCACCGAGCGTGCACAACTACAGGACATGGTCGCCCTACTCGTCTGGAACTTGCTGTGCGTCGCGCCGACGGCACCCGCGCCCGCCCCAGCCGCCCCAACCGCGACCTCCGAGCTCGCAGATCCGTTCGCGCCTCCCCGCGCCAAACCACGGATCCCTCCGGGCCACTTCCGGTCCGCAAACCCCGAGCTGCTCTCTCCGTTCTCCCCTCGCTACCGCAACGTGCGGGGGCCAGTTCGCCCCACGATTCGCTCGCCGTTCGACGCGTGATATTCCGAGCGTGTGCTCCGCTCCTGCATGCTGCTTGCGTTGGTGCTTGCAGCGTGCGGCAAGCCCAAGCACCTACCAGAAGACGGCTCACAGCCGGTCACGCTCCCCGCGGAACTCGAGCCCGAACGCGACCCCTGGACCGACCAGCGCCCCGGGCCAGGCCCTGGGCATCTCGACGGCGGAGTGCGTGTGAGCGCGAAAGTCGCGGTGCTCCAGCAGCTGCTCCCTGACAGTTTGTGGCTGGAAGCTCTCGAGCCCGGCTCCACGCTGACCGCGACGCTCATGCGCCCCATCGGCGCGGCGCTGCACCACCGCGTGCACGGGCTCCTTCGTTCGGGCGCATCGTGGCCCAACACCGACCAGCTTCAGCCAAGCTGCCCCTCCGTCGGTTCACTCGCGTGCGTGCAACTCGAGTGGGGCAAGGCCTACGTCCATGCGGACGACCGGGCACGGACCATCGACTTCATCACCCAGGGAGAGCCGAGTTCTCAGGCCGTCCTCGAAGCATCGGACACCATCCCCAACGCCGAGCCCGCCCCGCCCCTGTTCGGCGACATCGTCATCCTCGCGCCGACCCTCGACCAGGACCCGGGCCTCGAACAGGAGCACGTCCCGGCCTTCGACCGAGCCTCGCTCGAGGTCATCCAGGACGCGGAGCGTGTTCGAGCGCGGCTACGCTGGACCCCACGGACGGCGTGGCACAGCGCCCCCAGCGATTCCGCCGCCCCTTCATGGGACGCACTTTGCTCAGGAGCGGTGGCCTGCGCACGCACGGGCCCTTGGCCCGATGTCCACCGGTGGCTTCAGTCGCTCGGCCCTGTCCGGCGGCCCGAGGGAGCCGCACGCTTGGCGGTGTCCACCTGGAGCGGCACATGGCCGCAGGAGCTCGCCGCCTCGATCGCGACGCTGCGGGCGCGCTCCCCGGAGGTCTCTCGGGGCTTCATCGACGCGGCACTCGATGGACTCGCCGAGGTCGAGTTCGCCGGCGCTCGGCTCGACGAAGGCGGGGTCTTCATTGCCTTCGTCCGCGTTCCGACCTCGTGGGTCAACTTCACTGCAAGTGTGCTGCCCTACGTCGGGCTCGCGCCTGCGCCGACCAAGGCTGGCCGGACGGAGGTCACATGGGCGCCGTTCCCAGGCGGGGGCATTGTGCTTTCTCTCGACGATGGGCCGCAGCCGACCATGGGGTGGGTCGCGCTCGCCTCCAGCCCCGAACGGTTCGCCTGGTTGTTGGACGCTCCAACGACCGGCGCGCACGTCAGCACCGTGACCGCACGGATTGGTCGCATCGGCGACGTCGTAGAACATCTGCCAACGGCATGGGCTCCCTGGCTACGTCCGTACGCCAACCACACCGCAACGCTGTGGGCCGGGGTCGAAGCGGGCCAACTCAGCGTATCCATCGACCTTCAGTCACCGTAGGGCTGGCCGGTGACCGTCGCGATGATTTAGCCCTTGGCGGCGACGCACACCTGACCGCGGGTGAATGGCACGAGCCAATGCGCTCGATCGCCGCAGACGTCGTCGATGACCTTGATGTACTGCTCGCGCTGCGAATCGTGCACGACGAGCACGCCGCCCGGCTCGAGTGCGGCCCAGGCGGTCTCGATGCAATACCGCCGAGCTCGGCCGTCGACGAGGATGAGGTCCGGGTGCTCCACCAACGCGTACGGAGCCGCCACGTACGACGCCATGATGTCGGGCTCGCGCTCGCAGCGCTCACTCCACGCGACGTACTCCGGCAAGGTCTTGCCCTTTCCGTCCTCGAACATCGCGGGCTCGGGAGCGTGGGCGGCGGGAGGCTCGAAGAGATGCTTCACACGAGCATCCTTGGAGTGCTCCTGCACCTGTTTGTGCCACATCTCGTTGTGCTCGACCGAGATGTACGTCTCGATGAAGTCAAACGCGCCGGGGATCAACAGCGTGCTACCACCGGAGCCGAACTCGACCGCAGTCTTCGGTCGACGCGTCGCATAGATCGCGCACAGCTGCGACTGCTCCTCGAGGCCCATGGCGGGCTCGAGTGCTGGACGAGCGCTGGGAGTCGCGCGACTGCTTTCGCCTTCGGTCTTCCGGGACAGGAACCCCATCGCCGGAAGCTACCAGAAAACCTACCAGCAGTTTCCCGAGTCCGGCTCGTCCGTATAGCTGCCGTAGAACCAGTTTCGGCGGCCACCGTTGGACAACACACCGAGGTGGATGGTCAGGCCCCCAAGGCCCACGGACATGTTGAGCATTGGATCGATGACGGCACCGGGCGCGATCTGATCGGGCGTGATGATCGGTGCGCTCCAGTACTCCTCGCACAGAAACTTCTGCGCGATCGCCCGGGAGGTCGCCGACGAGAAGTCGAGATCAACCGCGTCCGCGTCCGGGTGGTCTCCGCCTGCGGCCCCGCCCACGGCGGCGTTGTAGCAGGGAGGACGCCACCAGTTGCGCATGTAGATCGGCTCTCCGACCAAGCCCCGAAGCTCGTCGGTGAACAGCGCCAGCGCAGCCGCCCGTTCCCACTGGTCTCGCTCGGGCAACAGGATCGTGTAGCCACACCCGGTGGCCGCAGCTTGGTTGTGTGGCGTGCTGATCTCCTCGGCCGTGAAGTACTGCACCCCCACCGCGTCGAGGTACATCTGAAAGCTATCGAGATCGGGCCCGTAGTCGAACGCGTTGACCGGGTCCCCGCCGAGCATCTGAATCAGGTATTCGTGGTCGATCTCGTCGTAGAGGCCATCGCCCGGGTCCATCGCGTCGAACTGCTCCGGAATGCAGACGCCTTGGCTCCCAGTCTCGTCGAAGCGCGTGAGGACCTCGCATACGTACCCGTCGCGGCACGCCGAGCCGGGGAACAACGTGGAGTCGCAGCGCGACAAGCAGTAGCCCGACTCGTCGAGTCCAACATCTACGCCGTTGACGCAGTAGGTCACCGCAGCGCCGTCTTCGTCGGGGCATGACGTCGCGCAGTCGAGGGAGCACGTCCCGCATGGGAAGCCATCGTCGGGAAGCAAGCAGGTCCCGCCGGTAAACGAACAATCGCCATCGCCGCCACATGGGGAGCCGATCCAGGGCGTCTCCCACCCGGGCGTGCAGTCGACGGGATCTTCCCCGTCGGTGTCGCCAGTGGGGTCGCCATCCGTCGGATCCCCGTCGGTCGGGTCGCCATCCGTCGGCTCTCCGACAGTCGGGTCGCTGTCCGACCCGTCGGTCCCACCCGTCCCGGCACCGTCGGCGTCGTTGTCCATCCCGTCGTCCTCTACAGGATCGAACGAACTCCCCTCGGTGCCTTCGCCGGGCCCATCCCAACCCTGACGGCCAGCCTCATCCTGTCCGCAGCCACCGAGCACCATGAGCCCAACCAGAAAAACGGCGTTCCGATCCATCGTGTGCATCCCCACTTCAAGTGTAGGCGGCCACCAGCGACCGGCGCTACAGGTATTCCCATGTAGGAAGGGCGGAATTGGGAGCCAAAGGTTCCCGAGTCTCTGATCTGGAGGAGGCGGAGCGGTTTCACGCGCCGAGGAAAGGCCGACGACCGTGCCGACCCATTGGCGGCGTCATCCGATCCGGGAAGCCGGAGACCGCGGAACATCCGGTCGTCTTTCGCAGATGCGTGGGTGTGCAGAGATGATTCAACCGACGCGGGGTTCGTGGCCGCCGGGGCGGTCCGGCCGCCTCTTGCGACCCCCCCGCGAATCGCTACGCTTCGGCCCGTGAACCCCGTCAAGGTCGAGATCTGGTCCGATGTGGCGTGTCCGTGGTGCTGGGTCGGAAAGCGCCACGTCGAGGAAGCCGCCGCCTCGTTCGACCGACCGATTGAGATCCGCTGGCGCGCGTTCGAGCTCGACTCGAGTGCACCGAAGGAGCTCGACGACTCCATCGACTACGTCGACCGGCTTGCGAACAAGTACAGAACGTCGCGGGACGGTGCACAACAAATGATCGACCGCATGACCGAGGTCGGACGCCAGCGAGGCCTCGACTTCCGGTTCGACCGCGCTCGACCCGGCAACACATTCGACGCTCATCGTCTGCTCGCGTGGGCTGCCGATTCGGGGAAACAAACCGCACTCAAGGAACGGCTGTTTGAAGCCTACATGCACGAGGGCAAGTCCGTGGCCGATCACGAGACCCTGGTTCAACTCGCCGAAGACGTGGGCCTGGATGCCGAGCGGGCCCAGTCGGTTCTCAGCAGCGACGATTTCGCCCAAGAAGCGCGCGGCGACGAGGCCACCGCGGGCAAACTCGGCGTCACCGGAGTTCCCTTCTTCGTCATCGACGGCCGTATCGGGGTTCAGGGCGCTCAGCCCCCCGAGGTTCTGCTGTCCGCGTTGAAGAAGGCGGCAGCGGACGCCCCAGCGCAGACCGTCGCGGCAAAGGCCGAGAGCTGTGACGCCGAGGGCTGCGAGATCTGAGCCCGCTCAGATCGAATCGTGCGCCGACAGCCAATCCCTCACTGGAGCCGCCCGCAGATCTGCGCCCATCGAGCGGAACAGGGCCAGTGACTCACGTGCCGCATCGACAGCCTCGGTGCGGTCATCCTCAAGCAGCAACTGCGCGAGCTCGAACTTCGCCTCCGCAAGATCGGACTTCGCCCGCCCCTCCTCAAACCCTGCGATCGCCCGGCGGATATCGTCCAGCGGCCGCACCCCGGCCAGCTTCCGCGCCTTCGCACGCAAGAACAGCACGCTCGCTCGGTCTGCGTTCGTCGTGGCCACCCGGAGGATGCCCCAGGCGGTATCGAACTCCTGCAGCGACTCCTCGTGACGGCCGAGATTCGCGAGCGCGAGCCCCAGATTCGCGTGGGCGTGTGCAAGCATCGGACTCGTCGGGTCGAGGTGCAGGCGCTTCATCTCCAGCGCGCGAGCATGCCCCTCACGGGCCTTCTCAAACGAACCCATACGTGCGTGCGCGGCCGCAATGTTCTCAACCGCTGTCGCCGCCCGGGGGTGCCCCATGGGAAGCAGGGCCTCGTAGATCTCGAGGGCCCGCTCGTGGTGTACGAGCGCCTTGTCGTAGTGTGCGAGCTCGAACTCCACAGCGCCGACGTTCGTCAGCGTGGCGGCCACCGTGTCATGTTCGGGGCCGAATGTTTGCTCGAACACGTCGAGCGCCGTCTCGAAGTTCTCACGCGCAACGAGCAGCTGGCCGAGCGAAGACTGGGCGCCTGCGACGGTCGTCAGCGCCGTCGCGGTATCAGGGTGGTGGAGCCCCAAAGATGTACGAGCATCGGAGTACGCCTCGCGGAACAACGCGAGCGCCGTCTCTGACTCCCCCTTCATCTCCTCGATCACACCGAGCGACATCCGGCAGGTCCGCGCGTCGCGTTCATCCCCTCTCTTCTCGTAGAGCGACAGGGCACGCTGGAAGTGGTCCCTGGCGAGGTCCAACGACCCGCCCGCGTGCTCGAGCAACCCGAGGTTGTACTCGAGCGCCGCACGGAACTTGGTCTTGTCGGCCAAGCGCTCCAACGCGATGCTCGAACGTCGCGCCCACGCCCGTGCCCGCTCTCCCTGCATCAGATAGCGCCCGTGGATCGAGACCAGCCTCACCGCTGCCGCCGCTGCCAGCCGGTCTTGCTTGCGCGCCTCGGCCTTGAGGTACGCCTGCTCAATGTACTCCGCCCCGCCTGCCAGGTCGCCCGAGGCCACGGTCAGCACCCCAACTTCGTACATCGCCTCGGCCTGCGCCGGCTCGAAGCCCACGCTGTTCGCCCCGACAAGACCGCGCTTGGCCAGCCGGAGTCCTTCTGCATAGGTGCCTGCGGCATGGTTGGCACGCGCGCGCGAGAGAAGGTCCCGAACCCCCGCGACGGTCTTCTGGTCTCGAACGCTCTTGGGCGTCGGTGGAAGCTCGTGCGCGCGGCTGGGGTCGAGGCAATACGAGGGCGGGACGAATTGCGTCACCAGCTCGGGGATCCGAAGCAGCACACGGTCGTCCGCAGCCTCCACGATCGACAGCACGGCATCCAACCGCCCCAGCCGCTCACGCAGACAGGTTTGCGCATGGTCGAGTCCAACGACGGGGCTCTCATCGGCCGAGCAAACGGCTTCGGCCGACTCGGTCCATTGCGCCACGAATGTGTCGATCTCGCCGGAAAAGCGCTCGTGCCCCCCCGTCGGGTCGCCCTGTGGCCACCGCGCGGCGACGACCGCCCGCGACTCGCTCCATCGCCTTGACGCGGCGGTGGGCTGCAGCTCGCACGGCTCCGCATCTGCAGCCGCTGACATCGCGGCCCCCAGCGCAACCACGGTCAGGCCCGCGACCGCACCCCACCGCCACAGCGACCGGGGGCTCAGCCAACCGCGCAGCTCGCCTGCCAACGAGTCCATGCCCGGGTACCGATGCGTGGGATCCGGACTCGTCGCGCGTAGAAGGATCGAGCCCAGCTCACGGGGAACGCCACGGGCCTTGAGCCAGGATGCCGAGATGCCTTGCAGCTTTTCCCCGACCAAGATCCCTCTGCCCTGACGTGAAAACGGAATCTCCCCGGCGAGCGCTTCGATGAGCGCCAACGCAAACGAATACTGGTCCGCCGCGGCGTCGAGTTCCCCTCCCTCATGCGCCTCGGGAGCCATGTAGAGCTTGGTTCCCACCACGATGCGATGCGCGCCCGACTCCATCGCAGGTCGGTCGGTCTGAGTCATCGTCCGGGTGCGTAGTGAGGTGTGCCGAGAGAGGCCGAAGTCCAGCACCTTGGCCTGACCGTCGTGGGTCACGAACACATTCGCCGGCTTCACATCACAGTGGACGATGCCATGTTGATGCGCCGCCGCGAGCCCGTCGGCGGCTTGAAGGAAGACCTCTACGATCTCTCGAGCGTCCCGGGCCTGATGTCGCAGCCACTGGTTGAGCGGCTTGCCATCGAGCAACTCCATCACGATGAACACGTCGGCACCGTAGGCAGACGCGTCCCCCTCGATGCGGCCAACGTCGAAGATGCGAACGACGTGAGGATGTTGGAGTTGCGCGGTCATGCGCGCCTCGTGAATCAGAGCGTCGGCATCGCGGAGTCCGTCAGCCCCCTTCCGAGAGCGCAGCAGCTTCGTCGCGACTTCGCGCGCCAGCACGGGGTCGAGCGCTCGGTACACCACCCCGAATCCTCCACGTCCGATCCGGTCCAGCAGTGTGTAACGGCCCAAGCGCGTCGGGGGCGACACGCCGTCGGCGGAGCCCAATCCGCCGCGTTCCCGATCCTTGGCCATCGAAGAGTGAGTATGTTGCGCGGGACGGCAGCGTGCAGTTCCAGTTTCGACCTACCGTCAAACCGGTCGTAACGGCTCCGAGAACCTCAACTGGCGAACTGCTCGGGTACCAGATCAAACCGGCTCAGCCACCGGTCGATGTCGACCATCGCACAACCCAGGCTCTTTGCGGCAGCATTCTTGTCCCCTCGGTGCGCGGCAAGCTCCCGAATGATCGTCTCGCGGACAGAAGCCAGCCGAGGCGCGGCAGGAACTCCGGCGTTGGGCCATTGGACCTCCCGCCAAATCGCGGCGGTGATCGGTGCGGCATCTTCACACAGTGCCAGCGCGGCACTCACACAGTTGTTCAACTCGCGAACGTTGAACGGCCACTCCTGCGCCAGCATGGTCCGAAACACATCCACCTTGATCCGCTGCTGCGGAACGCCCGCGGCCTCGAAGATGCGTCGTACCAGCAGCCCCAAGTCCTCGGGGCGCTCGCGCAGGGGCGGAATCCGGCACTCGTACCCGGCGAGCCGCGCGTAGAGGTCGGGGCGAAATGTTGCCTCTGCGGCCCGTCGATGGAGATTGCTGCTCGCAGCCGCAATCACCCGCACCCCATCCTCGGGAAGGTGCAACGCATCGGAGTCGGGCAACATGAAGCCGAGCAATGCCGAAAGCAGTCGTCCCTGTTCTTCGGTCGACAGTGCGCCAACGTCGTCGAGAAAGAGGGTTCCTCCCCGAGCCCGTCCAAGAAGGGCGTCGCCCTCGCCGAGGAGACTCGGCTCGACCGACCGAGCCATCATATTCAGCGCGACGAAGGGACCGCCTCGACCCGTCGCACGATGAAGCGCCTGCGCCAAGGCGCTCTTTCCGGTGCCAGTGTCGCCGATGAGCAACAGTGGAACCCGGGTCGGCGCGAGTCGTTCGAGCGCGTGCATCCGCGCCGCATAGTCGGGGTGCGCAACCTGCTGGAGTTCCGAGGTCGACGCATGCACCGGAGCCTGGGTCTGCCGCAGCGCGAAGAAACATCGACCAACCTCGAAGATGTCGCCCGAGTGCAGGACCGCTCGCTCGATCATGTCGCCCTCGAGCAGCGTGCCATTGCGACTCTCCAGGTCGACCAACTCGGCCTTGCCGTCGAGTTCGAGATCAGCGTGATGGCTGCTCACCCAGGGGTGAGGCATACCGATCCGTAGGACACCGTCATCGATGCTCGACGAGAGCACCCCGCCGGCGGCCCGGCGGAACTCGACCCGACGCAGCCCCGCCAGGGGAAAACACCGCCCGGCGTTCCGAAACCCGTCCTCGGGGGAGCCGACAAACACCAGCCGCGACTGCTCCGGCGCGGCGGCGATCCGACTGGAGTCGCAGAGTGTCGATCCCCGGATCGTGTCTGTTCGGGGCATATGTCTGCAAGGGTACGCTAGAGCCCGCCGACAGGTCGAGCCCTGGCCGATCACACCCGGATCTCACCGGGGCGGCGCGTCGACCGGGCTGGGGGTCCGGTCGCCCTGCTAGCCGAGCCGGAAGCCGAGCCCGATCCGGAACGTCGAGAATACGAACCCCGACCGCTCGACGTCGATCGCGCCCCGACTTCGCGTGACGAGGCGAGGGCGGACGACCGGCGTACCCAGACCGATCCCCGCATGGAGGTCCACCACCCGGCCGAGTGCGATCGCGTAGCTGCCCCCGCCCACGACCGCCACCCAAGGGAGGTCCCGCCGCCCAGGATTGGCAAAACCGCCCCACCGAAGGTGCATGACGCCAGCCTGCATCCCGGCGCACAGTCGTACGCGGTGCACGCGGTGGTGGGACGCCGCGCAGCCCTCGATATCACTCGTCTCGAGAACCGTTCCGATCTTCCCTCGCTCGCCGAGCGTGAACGTCGGCGTGGCCATCGCCCCGACCCCGACCCGAGCATGCAGGTTCGGCCGACCGGCCAGAATCGCGACCTCCCCCCCAAGCGAAGGGTTCGGCCAGACACCGGGCGTGCCGATGCCATCGGCTTCCAGCCGCACATAGACCGAGTCTTGACTGGCCCCCCATGGGTCGGAACGGCGCGCAGAGGAGCGATGCGCGACGGAGCTCGCCGATTGCGGTGCCGCGGTGGTCACCGGTTCGGCGGCCACCGCAGAACCTGAAACCGCCGCCACCACAACGCCAACCCCAAACGCCATCCGCCACACCATGCGGATATCGTATCAAGGCCGGCTCAGCGCGGGGGGCGTCCGGACCGAGGAGCGGAGGTCCTAAATGGTCTCGAATCGGACCCGCGCGCGGCGGGTGTCGAGCTCGGCGACCGCCGATTCCCACGCAGCAACATCCGAGAACCCGTATCGCTTGTTGTCGTGCACGATCGTATGCCGGACGGCTCCAAGGCCGCAGTAGAGTAGCTCGAACACATTCTTGACGTGGTCGTCGTGAACGTAGGCGGCTCCGGCCACAGACGGGTCCTGACTGACGGTCACGACACCACGTTCGAGCATCGTCTCGTTCACGACCCACGCTCCCTCGGAGAACGCCTTCGACCCAACGTCGGGAACGTCGTGCCACAAGAAGTCCGGCCACGCGTCCTGCGACCCGTCCGCAGATGCGGGGCAGTACTCCAGCGGTTCTCCGCGGTCGTCCCGCCGAAGCAGGTAGGACAGCTTGGCGCTCCCGAAGCGCGCCTTGACGTCGACCTCCCAATGCTCGGTCTTCGCCTCGACGTTGTCGGCGACCTTCCTCGCCCCCAGGTGAGTCACGACCCCGTTCCAGACCGCCGCATCTTTGTCTGTGTCGGCGCAGATGTGTTTGCCCTGCCGCAGCGCGACGTCGAGTAGCGTCTGGTACTGCTCGGGGTTGTCGCGCTTCATCTCGCGGCTGAGCGTGACCACTGTTGGCGCCGCCATCGGCAGACGAATGTCCTCGCCGCCAAGCCGTTGCGCCTCCCAACGCTCCCCTCCCCACGTGTACTCGAACAACCTGGCCACGATCGAGTTCGAGGCAGGATCCCAATACACGCGAAACAGCCGACGGGCTGCGGCATCGTCGACATGGGTACCCAGGAAGAACATCCCATCTTCGGGCCCCACCGCGTCCTTGGAGAGGTCGAGGCTCGACGCAACACGAGCCGAGCGAATGAACCCCGTCTGCGGGTCGACGTCGTCGGCGCTCACCATGAGCTCGAGCCGAGCGCCCGAGATATCGAGCAGGTTATAATCCCCTTCGACCGTCTTGAGGTACCGGGGGTTGGACGCGAACGTCGTCGCCTCCGTGTCTGGAATCCGGCGATAGAACGCCGTGTCCATATCGGCACGGGAGCCGTCGGACCACGTGATCGCAGAGACCCGCATCGCATCCGAACGGCCTCCCAGTGGCCACCGAAAGCCTCGTCCTGCGGCCGGTCCCGCCCACTGGATACGATCGGGCCGCTCATCGTTGCGCGAGCCCCCAAACAGGTGCAGGCCCTTGGACTGCCTACCGGTCCCGTCGAGGCGGCGGTAGACCGAGCCGAGTTCCACGACGCTCGCGAGCATCTCCAGCAACAGGTCGCGGCTGTACACCTGGGTCTTGCCCGTGTCCGAGCGATACTCCCGCACCGAGGGCGGTGGCGATTCCGTCAATGTGATGCCGAGTTGCTCGAGCACGGCTTTGACGTCGCAGTGTCCGGCCCACGACACCCACTCAATGCGGCCCGGTTGAACGTGGCCGTTGCCGTCCCAGTCCAAGCGCATGTCCGCACGCAACCGGGGTTCTCCAACCGCGCGCCGAAACGTCAGCGAGGCCGCGTCGACGGGAGCCGACCGAAGCTCGCCGGTCTCGACCGCGACGGCGGTGCCATCTTGCAGCCGGATCGCGCCTTGCCCATCGCGGTAGACCCACGCACCGGCCTCATCGTGCTCCGCCCCTGGGTCGATCCGAAGCAGCTCGTACGAAGGGGAGAGCGTATCGGCGCCCGGGACTTCGGACACGATGTTTCGCGACGCACGCTCGATCAGAAACCCACCGACCGTCCGCTCGATGTCCGTCTCCTGCACGACCTCGTACGCGTACTTGTGCCGCATGAGATGATCGAGGTGCGCTTGTGCCTGCGCGCGTTGCCGCCGAACGGACGCTGCCGATGCGTCGGAGATCAACGCGATCGCCTCGGAGCCCTCCGCGGGTAGGGACTGCAACATCGCCTCGAGGTAGTGCACGAACGGCGCGTCGTGCCCGAAGCTGTGGTAGGTGCCGGTGTCCGCGTCGTCGAATGCGATCGTCGTCGCAAACGCTTCGTCCTCGAGCACGCGCACCACCGCGGCCGCGGCATCGGCATCGCTCCACGACCAGCCTGCGACCGCGGCGCGAAGCTGCTCAAAGAAAGCCGCGGTTCGCTGAACCCGGATGCTGTGCTGCCAGTACCGCTCCGACCCCTGAGGTGCGAGGCTGGGATCGAGATCACCTCCAGAGATTGTTGCGAGGTTTCCCGCGAGCTCGGCCCGGGCCCACGCATCGAGTTCAGCCGGTGTTTTTGGTGTCTCTTCGGGTGTCCCAATCCAGACCCGCGGGGCGATGGGGTCAGTCGCGGGCGGTACTTCGATGTGCAGTCGGGGGTGCGGCCGACCCCCGCCAACCCGCTCGAACAGACGGACATGCGCCCTGCCCCCGGGGACCAACTGACCATCGCGAATGGACTTCACGCGCGTTGCGTGGTCCCGAGGCAGGCCTTCTACAAAAGCTTCGAATGCTGGATCTCGAGCGACCTTCATGGCGGTTTCGACCGCAGTATCTCCCGCCGCGCGGCTCCATGTAGATCCGCGGGGATTCCCGCGCGGTCCTCGCATCTACTGTCGCTATCGGGTCAAGGGAGTCCAGCCCAAAAACCGTGTTCAAAGGCCACGGTTGGGCCCCGAACGATGCTGTGTTACGGTCCGCGCATCGGTTGGGTCAGCCCGAGTCGCGCTTCTGTGTAACTCGGACAATCGCTTGCACCCTTCGACTCACTCCAGAACGGCCGAGCAAGGAAAGTCATGACGTCAGAGGTCACCACAGATCCGGCGAACGAGAGCGAAGAGATCTCCTTCTACCGTCACACCCGCAAGCAAGAGTGGGGACTCGCGCTCATCCTGTGGGAGCGAGACGGAAAGCGAGCGTACAAGTTCGAAGACGGCAAGGAGCGCGTCATCGCCGAGCCCTACTACAAGCTGCTCAGCAGAACCGATGAGGAGCCCGACTCGGACTCCGTGCTCATCGCTGCGATCGCTCGACTGCAAGGCGGGGATGCCGACGACAAGTTGGATGCCATGACCTTCGACGAGCAACTTGCCGTGTTCCTCGCTCAGTATCCCGGAGCGTTTGGCTCGGATGCATGGGTGAAGGGCTACCGGGGCAAGGAAGGCAAACGTCGCCTCAAGCGTCACCGCGTCCCCGCGATCCTCGAGGCCCAAGAGCGGCTCTCCAAGTCGGAGATGGACCGCTACCTCGAAGAGGGCGCGCACAAAGAGCTGCAAGAGACGCTCGTCGAAGTCCTCGGTGCCACCGACCTGGTCACCAAGGCCCAGCTCGAGCCGTACCGCAAAGGTGTCGGCGGCGAAGCCTTCACCCGAGCACTCCACGCGATGCTCTGGGGAATCGAGGACCTCGCCAAGCGATTCACCGACCTGACGCAAGCCATGTCGATGCTGTGGCCGCGGGTACCTTGGACCGTCATCACCGCTCCGCTCGCGCTCGTGCACCCCAAGGAGCACACCTGCGTGAAGCCCAGCGTCTTCACCAAGCAGGCCGACTGCACGACCAAGCCCATCCGGCCCACCAAGCTCCCGACCGCCCGCGTCTACCGCGGCTACCTGGAGATGGTGAAGTCGTTGCGTGATGCGCTGTCCGATACGGGCGCTCCCCCGCACGACTTGCTCGACATCTACGACCTGATTTGGATCACCCAGCGACCCGCTGCTGCCGAGCACCTCGCTCGCGTGCGGGCCGAAGGTGTCCTGGGTCGTTCGACGCCGCTGGTCGTCGTCCCGGACACGTCCGGTGCCGCCGAAGCCCCCGCTGCTGAAGCCCCAGCTGCTGAAGCCCCAGCTGCTGAAGCCCCAGCTGCTGAAGACGACGAGGGTGCAGCTCCGGCAGCCGAAGCTGCCAGCGATGAAGCGCCCGCCGCTGAGTCCGACGACGCCTAGTCGTTTCGCACTTCGCTTCAAGCGCCGCAGGTCACCCCTGCGGCGTTTTGCGTTGGTTCTTCCAGCGCCGGTAGTACCCTCGGCACATGGCCATCGTCGTGCAGAAGTACGGGGGATCATCCGTCGCCGACACCGACAAGATCCGCACGGTTGCGCAGCGGGTTCGCGAAACGAAAGACCGCGGGTTCGACGTCGTCGTCGTCGTCTCGGCGATGGGCAAGACCACCGACGAGCTGCTCGAACGGGCCAAGGACATCAGTGGCTCTCCCTCGCGCCGTGAACTGGACATGCTGTTGTCTTGTGGAGAGCGAGCCTCCATGGCCCTGCTCGTCATGGCTCTGCACGAGGTGGGCGTCGACGCCGTGTCGCTCACGGGTTCACAGTCGGGGATCATCACCGACGCCCGACATTCGGGCGCACGGATCATCGAAGTGCGCCCGTTTCGGGTCGCTGACGAGCTGGCGCGAGGCAAGGTCGTCGTCGTCGCCGGCTTTCAAGGGGTCTCGTATCAACGCGAAGTCACCACCCTGGGCCGCGGAGGGTCCGACACGACAGCCGTCGCGCTCGCCGGAGCACTCGGGGCGGAGTACTGCGAGATCTGCTCCGATGTCGATGGCATCTACACCACGGACCCTCGCATCGTCGACGCGGCGAAACTGATCGAGACGATCACCCACGACGCCATGCTCGAGCTCGCCTCTCACGGCGCCCGGGTGCTTCACGCCGAGTCGGTCGCGTTCGCCCGGGAACAGGGCGTCGCGCTGTGGGCCCGAGCGACCAACGGCGGTAGCGTCGGCGGAACCCGAATCGACCGCCCGACCGATGCATCCCGGGACCATGCCGTGACCGGCGTCAGTGCCCAACGCAACTTGGTCCGGCTGCGTGCCAGCGGGGCGCAGAGCATGGACCGCATGCTCGCGGCGGCCGCTGATGCGTCACTGCCAGTCCTGCACATGGATGCCGACCACGAGATCGCTGACCTGTGGTTCGGCCTCGACGACGTGCATGACTGGCCAAACCTCCGCACCAAGCTCATCGGTCAGGTCGAGATCGAGGAGTGCTGCGGCGCAGTCTCGTTGGTGGGAGACTTCGTGGGCCGCAACGCAGCCAAGCTTTCGAAAGCTCGCTCGGTTGCCGCGGGGATGGGCGTGTCCCTGAAGGCGATGGCGACATCTCCGCTGCGGGCGACCCTGTTCTGCGACGACGCGGATGTGGAAGCGCTGACGCAGGCGTTGCACCGCGCGTTCTGTGAGTGAAGCGTTCGGTCCGATGACACGCTGGGCGGCCGGTTGCTCGTTTGCGACCCGGTGGGAACGGTTGAGCCTCCGCGGCAACAACCCCCCCGGAAAACTCATGCGGCACGCCACCCCTGTCCCCTTCGTGCTCGCCGCACTCCTCACCGCTTGTATTGCCGAGCCGTACGACGGCGAGATCATTGCCAACAACCCCACGACGACCATCCCGCGTATCTCCGGCTACGGCAACGCCCTCGGTCAAGCCGTGGAGATTCGAGCCAAGACCTCCAGCGGCGGATACGACGTGGTCCACGACTCCGCCGTCACGACTGGATACGGGTGGAGCTGGGCCGGAGGAACCTGGTACGGCTGGCAGATCGACAACTTCAACCTGCCGGCCGTCTACTGGACGGCCAAACCCGGCGGCTGTGGGTACACCGCCACCATCCGAGCGACGGTTGGCGACAACACGGGGTACAGCATGGGCCAAGCCTTCATCGACTGCTGGGACCCGTTCCAGACCGGCAGTGAGTTCATCGACGAGTGCATCTCGGACAATTCCCCGGACGTCACGATCGAAACCTGCGGCGACCACTGCTGCTGAGCGAGCTCGCCTCAATGCGACGGACTCGACGATTCGACCCGCAGTGACCGCACCGACTTCTTCGCGGCCGCGGTCACGTCATCGCGTGCACCCTCGAAGACGAACGCGCTGACTCCGACCTCCGCTTCATCGAGCAGGGTGTAGCGGACGTACAGCAGTCCATTGTTAGGATAGGCGTGAACCTCGTCCACAACAGGAGCATCTCCCCCTGCGACGCGGTCGCTGGACACGAGCGTGACGCCTTCAGGAAGCTCGGGATCGAGGCTCCGCCACGCGTTGATGTCGGTTTCTTCGAACGGGCCTGGCTCAGCCCAAAGATGGACATCAACGCCGAGCGTGAACGGATCCGACAACGGGTCACCGATGGAGAAGACCAGCTCTTCGCCCTCAACTCGCTCGGACTCCACGGGGGCCCCGACCGTCATCACCGAGTAGCGTGTCCCCTCGAGCGCCGTGCGGGCGAGCTGCGGAGCCCGGCCCAGCTCCCAGGGGCGGCCCAGGACACACGCCACGACCAGGCTCGCGAGCGTCGCGGCCGATGCAACCCACGCAGCGAGGGTCCAACCGCTGCGAGCGTCCGCGGTCCGCTCGGGGTCTTCGGACAGTGGCCGAAGCCCGCGGGTGAGCACCCCGGAGAAACTCAGCAACAAACCCGCGACCCCACCGCCCAAGTGCGCCATGAGGTCGATCCCAGGGATGAACGAGGCCGTCAGGTTGATGACCAGGTTGATGACCGCAGCCCGCTTGAGGTTGCCGACGACCGCCGCGGGCACCAGACCTTGGGGGCGAACCGAGATGCCTAAAGCCGCGCCGAACAGCCCCCAGATCGCACCGGACGCCCCAACACTGAGCATGGCCTCCGCGGCGAGACTGCTGGCCACGGCGCCCAGGAGGCCGGCGCTCACCAGCAACACGGCGAGTCGGCGCCACCCGAGAATGCGCTCCAGCTGCCCACCCAGGATGTAGAGCACGACGCCGTTCATCAACACGTGCACCGGACCGCCATGCAGGACCGTGGACGCGAGCAGCCGCCACGGCTCGGCGCCCAGTGACGCCTCGGTGTTGGCGCCCATGCGCGTGAGCGTGGGGATGAACGCACCGCCGCCCCAGGTCATCTGAAGACCGTAGACACCCAAGAGCAGCGCCACCGCGCCCATGGTCAGCACCGGGCGCGCACGCTTGTATGCGTCGACGAAGGTGCGGTGTTCTCGAACCCGAACAACCTCGTCGCGCGACGGCTGCTGGACCTGGCGTGCCAGCGTGTCGGCATCCACGACCCCCTCCCCGTCTCTCCCAGCCTCCAGCGCGCGGCCGGCGGACGAATCCAACCGACTCGACCGACCGTTCCAGATCGTGCCGTCGTCCGCCAGGTGATAGACCTGAACCATCCGGCGCGCGAACACCCCTGGCTGACACGCTTCGAGCAGCGGTCGCATCTCTTCCCCGCCCCCGACCATGATGAGCTTGTGGTGCGCCTTGGGGTTCATCCCCAGATGCTTGGTCATCGTGTCGAGGAGGTCGGACCCCCGTTTCGTGGGATGGATGACGATGGCCAGGCTCGTGTCCTCCATGGCCAAGAACGCGGCGGTCTCGTTGAAGTGGAGAAGCGACCGCCCCGCCACTCCCTCATCGAGCAGATACTCGACGGCGCGCAGGTATTGGTCGGCAGGGGCCACCGCCACGCAGGATAGCGTGCTTCTTGTCGGGCGCAGCTCCCGTCGGTCGCGCGACGACCCGAAGAAGCGATCGGGGTCCTGTGCACCTGACTTCCCCTGCTAGCCTCCCGCCCGTGCATACGCTCTCGCTTCACGACGGCACCTCGTTCCCCGCGTTTGGACTCGGCACTTGGCTGAGTGAACCCGAGCACGTCTACCGGGCCGTGCGCGAGGCACTCAAGCTCGGCTACCGCCACATCGACGCGGCATGGATCTACTTCAATGAAGAAGAGGTGGGCCGCGGTATCCGCGAGGCGATCGCAGCCGGAGATGTGACGCGTGAAGACCTGTGGGTCACGACGAAGTTGTGGAACGACATGCACGCGCCCGGCGATGTACAGGCCGGACTCGAGAAGTCGCTGAGCCAACTCGGCCTCGACTACATCGACCTGTATCTCGTGCACTGGCCGGTCGCTCACGCCAAGGGCGTCATCCGCCCCAAAACCGGCAGTGAGTTTCTCGCGCCGCCAGCAACGTCGCTCGAAGCGACCTGGGAGGCGATGGCCAAGCTTCCATCCACCGACAAGACACGCCAGGTCGGGGTCTCCAACTTCTCGGTCGGCAAGCTCGACTTGATCTCGAAAGCCGTCGGCGTTGCCCCGGCCGTGAACCAAGTCGAGTTGCACCCTTACAACGCCCAGCCGGACTTCTTGGCGGGAATGAAGGAACGAGGGGTCGCCGTGACGGCGTACTCACCGTTGGGGTCCAGCGGAAGGCCCGATTCGATGCGTCGAGAGGACGAGACAAGACTGCTCGACGACCCGACGATCGCCGCGGTCGCGCAGTCCCACGATTGCGGACCAGCTCAAGTGCTGATCGCATGGGCCCTCGCACGCGGGACCGCCGTGATCCCCAAGAGCACCAACCCCGAGCGCATCGCCCAGAACCTCGCCGCGACGAAGGTCACGCTGTCCGAGGGCGACATGCAGAAGATCGATGAACTCAACCGGGACGAACGCTACGTCACCGGTGAGTTCTGGTGCCCCAAAGGCTCGCCGCATACGCTCGAGTCACTTTGGGGCTAAGAGGCGCCCGGCTCACTCGGCGGGCGGGAGTTCGCCGGTGCCGTAGTCGTGACAGCCCCAGATCTCCATCCGCAGCTCCCAGTCCCAATCGGAGAACCCGTTGGTGCCATCGCGACGCACCGACCACCATGCGCCAAAGGTCAGCGGCAGCATCTCGGCAGCCGGGATGGTCTGCGTCCCGTTGAAGAGGAGGTCGTCACCATCCAGCGTCAGCGAGCCCGCGAGCAAGTTCGTCACGACACCAGCCGCGGGGAACACCCATCCGTCGGCACCGACGGACTTCCCGTCGAAGTCTCCGACCGCGTCTCCAATGGCGCCCAGGAGGTTTGCGTATCCCTCGCCGGACCCCTCGGACTCGATGCAGTTGTAGTTGATGAGGATGTTGCCCATCGGAGCCGTGAGCCCGCCCTGCCCCCAGATGAGGCCGCCATCGAGGCTGTAGTCGATGCTGTCACCTTCATCGAGCGCGGTCGTCAACGGGGTCACTTTGAGTTCGGCGTGCTCGGCCGCCTCGGTCGTGATCGCGCAGTACACCTCGTCGTTGAGGATATCGTCGTCCTCCTCATGAACCGTCAACCGGGCCACCCGGATGCGCAGCCGCGGGTTGTCGCAGGGCGCCAGCATCGGGCCACCGCCTGAAACGAAGTCGCTGGGTCCAGCGGACGGAACGACGAGGTCGGCCTGCGTCGGGCCACCGCGTTCGGCGACGTACACCGCAGGGTCGTTCATTCCGGCGCGCGCAAACGCAGCACGAATCTTGGACGACGCCACCGGATGTCCTTCAAAGACACTGCGGAGGCGAGTGACGATTTCGAGTTCGCCGGACGTCTCCGACGCCAATGCGGCCGCGATGAGGCGCGCTTCGATGCCGCCCTGCTCGACAGCGGTCGTCAACTGATCCAAGACCTCGTTCGGTGCGATGTAGGCCATCGGATCGTCGAGGAACATCGCGTGGGTGTCGATGATCGGCGGGATCTCAGCCCCCTCGCACGTCGGCGCTTCGGTGCACGGCTCACAAACACCGCAGTCCTCCTCACAGGAGGCACAGTCTTCGCCCCCGTCGGCGTCGCAGACCGCATCTCCGCACGGGTCGGCCTCGCCGGTGGAGGAGTCCCCACCCGTGCTGGTATCGCCACCACTGGGGTCAGGACCGGTGGTGCCATCGGCACACATGCATTCTCCATAGCCCGAGCCTGCGTCGTTGCAGACCTGGAAGCCGACTTCCCCGGGGCTGCACATGCAGGTCGTTTGGGTGCCGGGTGTGCAGGCCGCGGGTTCAGGCTCGGTGCTCGACCCGTCCTCGCCGGTCGAGGCAGGTGCGGTCGTCGTGCCAAGCGGGGTCTCGGCTTGCGGGGAGTCTGCTCCGGTTCCGCAGGCCAGCAGCCCCCATGTGAGTGGCGCGAGGGCCAGACACAGAGCACGTCGTTGGCTTCGATCGATTCCCATTCCGACGCGACGGTACCCCAGTCTCGGCCCCACCGACGGTTCGCCAGATCACAACTGCACCCGTGCCTGAACAGCTCGTTCCGCTCGAGGCGCCGGATTGCAGCGCGACGCCAGCGCGATCCCGTCAGGACTCCCTCCCCCGGGGATCACCCGGTGTGCCTGAACTCGCTGGTCAGCAGCCGTACGAGAACGAGTAGTCGCTGCAAGCCTCTGCTGGACCGTCCTCGATACGAACGTAGACCTCGAGCGCGTCCTCTGAGCTGTCTGGGCAGTTGAACGGGTCCACCTCGGCGGAGAACGACCCGGTTGCGCAACACCCTGGCAGGCTGTCGATCGGAGCGGTCTCCTCCTCGGTGCCATCGGGACAGTCGAACAGCGGGTTGCCTCCCTGGACACAGTCCAGGAAGAAACATGCGCGGGTTCCCTCCGGTACGACGATGTCCACGTTCGGCTCGCTCGAACCCAGGAGCGGGTCGTTGCACCCGTAGCGAAACCAATCGACGTCGTCATCACCGCTGAGCTGACTCTCGTACAAAACGGCCGGATCGTCGTCCTCCAAGTCCGTCAGCAAGAACGGCTCGAACGGATCACCGTTGGGCTCGTCTTTCTTCTCAGGGCACAGAGCGACCTCGCAGATGTCGTCGTCGTTGCAAATCAGGCCGTCTCCGCACTCCGGGTCGGAGGCCGGATCACACGCACATCCCTCCGTGGAGGGCTCGCACGAGCCCGTCGAGGAGCTCCCGGTCTCCGTCGTCACGGCCCCGCTGCTGCTGCTGGATTCGGTGTCTGTCGTGCTCGTTGACGCCGTCGTAGGGGTCGCGGTCGTCGAACTCGAACTCGATGTGCTCACGGCCGTCGTGGAGTCCGTGGGATCGACCGGATCTCCAGTCGTTCCTCCCGACCCGATATCGGTCCCAGCTTCGGCTGGGTCATCCCCTCCCGCACACCCGATGAGCCCCAGGGAGGTGGCGATGAGCAAAACACGCAAGATCATCCGCGGAGCCTCGCACGGACCGCGGTCGAAATCCGCCCACGGGGGCAAGAATTTCCCGCGAAGGTTATGCTTGTCGGCTCGCAGGATGCGGTCACACTCCCCGCGCCGGAACCCCCTCATGCGTCGCTGGCTACAAGTCTTGCTCCCTCTCGCCGCCGTCGGTGCCGGTCTCGCTCTCGCATCTCTGTTCGTTGCGACCGGGTCCGAAGCTGCCCCTCAGGAGGCGGAAGTGCCCCAAACGTTTGTCAGGGTTACCACGATCAGCCCGGTCGACTACGCGCCGACAATCCGCGCGATGGGGGTCGTCCGCGCAGAACGCAGCGTGTCTCTGGCACCCGAGGTCGCGGGCCGCATCAAGGAGGCCAACCTCGCGCTCGTTCCTGGCGGGCTGGTGGCCAAGGACGAGCCGCTGATCCGTGTGGATGGTCGGGACTACTCCGATGCGCTTGCAATGACCGTGGCCGATCTCGCCGCGGCCAGGCTTCGTGTTCGCGAGGAAGACACGCTCCGCAAGGTGGCCGAACACGAGTGGAAGGACCGCCCGGAGGGGTTCAGCGACGAAACGCTCGCCTTCGCGCTCCGTGAGCCCCACCTCGACGTCGCGAAGGCTCAGGTCAAGTCCGCCCGCACCCGTATCGCAAAAGCCAAACGCGACCTCGGCCGCACCCTCCTTCGCGCTCCTTTTGACGCTGTGGTGCTCACCGAGTCGGTCGAACTCGGCCAGAGCGTGAGCCCGACGATGCCGGTCGTGACCTTGGCGGGAACCGACCGGTTCCGCGTCGAAGTCTCGATCCCGGTTGCCCAGCTCAAGGAACTCCGCATCCCGGGGGTCAATACGGACGACCTCGCGGGGTCCAAGGCTCGAATCTTCAACGAAGCTGCGGGCGATGGCGCGGTCTTCGAGGGCACCGTGCTCCGACTCGAGCGCGCGGTCGACCAACGTGGCCGTATGGCCAAGCTCCATCTCGCCGTCGAGGACCCGCTCTCCCTGGGTCAGGCCCCGACCGACCGACCGCTGCCCCTGTTGATCGGTGCGTCGGTTCGGGTCGAGCTCGAAGGGCAGCCCTTGGGCGCCATGTCCGTTCTTCCACGAACCGCGATTCAGGAGAGCGGAGCGGTTTGGATTCTGGACGACGCCAACACGCTTCACGCCCGGGAGGTCGAAGTGCGCTGGCGGGACGCAGGCACCGTCGTGCTCTCCGGGGGCCTGGAGCCGGGCGAACGTGTGGTGACCAGTGGTCTTCCGCTGGGAACCGAGGGCATGAGGGTCACCGTGGACACGCCAAAGCTCGGACCGGGGCTCGAAGGCGGTCTCGAACAGGAGGGCGACGGTGAGTGAACGACGGGGCACGATCCGCTGGTTCGCCAGCAACCCTGTCGCCGCCAACCTCGTCATGTTCCTGCTGCTTCTCGGCGGCCTGTTCTCGACCTGCACGATCAAACAAGAGGTTTTCCCCGAGTTCAAGCTCGGGGTCGTCCGCATCACCGTCCCCTACCCGGGGGCGAGCCCCGACGAGGTCGAACAGGGCATCGTCCTCGCGCTCGAGGAATCCGTGCGCGGCATCGACGGTGTCGATAGGGTCAGCGGTGCGGCAACAGAAGGATCCGGTCAAGTCTATGTGACGATGGAGTTGGAAGCCGAGCCCACGACGGTGCTCGCAGACGTCAAGAACGCCGTCGACCGGCTGACCTCGCTCCCGCAGGACGCCGAACGCCCCATCGTCAGTCTCGTCACCAACAAGTTCGAGGTCATCTCGGTTGTCCTGCACGGGGACATCCCCCGCAACCAGCTTCGAATGCTCGGCGAGAGGCTCCGCGACGAACTGGTCGCCGACGCAGGAATCACGACCGCCGAGCTGGTCGGTGCCCCCGGGCACGAGCTCAGTATCGAAGTGCCCCAAGCGCAGCTAAGAGCCCACGGCATCACGCTTGATGACGTCGCGACCAAGGTACGCGCGACGTCGGTCGAACTCGCAGGAGGCTCCGTCCGAACCGAAGGCGGCGAGGTCCTCCTTCGCACCGCCGAAAAACGCTACGGGGCCGCCGACTTCGAAGCCCTGCCCCTGTTGACGGGCAGCACGGGCACCGAGCTCACGCTTGGCCAGATCGCCACGATTCGCGAAACCTTCGCTGAGACCGACGAGCGGTCGTACTGGGAAGGCGAGCCCGCGTTGATGATCAAGGTGTTCCGAACCGGCGACCAGACCCCGCTCGAGGTCGCCGCCGCGGTTCACAAACACCTCGACCGTCTCGAGACCGAATTGCCTCCGGGGGTCTCCGCCAACACCTGGCTGGACTGGTCGGAGATCTACCAGCAGCGAATCGACTTGCTCCTGCGCAACGCGGCGATCGGCCTCGTGCTCGTCCTGCTGATCTTGGGACTCTTCTTGGAACTGCGGCTGGCGTTCTGGGTGACGATGGGCATCCCTGTCAGTTTCTTGGGCGCAGTCCTGTTCATGCCGACGCTCGACGTGACGGTGAACATGATCTCGTTGTTCGCCTTCATCGTCGTGCTCGGCATGGTGGTCGACGATGCGATCGTCGTCGGCGAGAACATCTACGAGATGCGGCAGCGGGGCGTGCCTGCCCTGCAGGCTGCGGTCGAGGGTGCGCAACAGGTGGGCGTTCCGGTGTGTTTCGCCATCGCGACCTCGGTCGCCTCGTTCCTGCCGATGGCATTCGTCCCCGGTGTGAGCGGAAAGCTCTACCGGGTGATTCCGGCGATCGTCATCTCGGTACTGGTCATCTCGTTGGTCGAGTCGCTGTGGGTACTCCCAGCCCACCTGGCGGCGCTCAAGGATCCCAAAGCCACCGGCCTATACGCCGCGGTGCACCATCAGCAGCAAAAAGTCCGGCGTGCGCTCGAGCAGTTCATCAAGGGGGTCTACGGCCCGGTCCTCGCCGTCGCCCTTCGGTGGCGCTACACCTCGTTCGCCATCGGGCTGGGCATGCTCATCGCGGCTGGAGGCTGGGTCGCAGGGGGGCACACTCCGTTCCGATTCATGCCGGACATCGCCGGGGATGTGACCATCGCCGACGTTCAGATGCCCTTCGGCACCCCGATTGCGGAGACCGAACGCATCCGACGCAGGATGCTCAGCGTCGCGCAGGAGATCCTCGACGAAAACGGCGAGGAGGGCATCGTGCGCGGCGTATTCAGCCAAGTCGGAACCCCGCTTCCAGGGGACCCTGCGCAAGCGATGGTCTCCGTCCCCGGCGGTCATCTCGCGAACGTCCAGGTGTTCTTCGTCGACGCTGGGGAGCGCACCCTACAGAGCCAAGCGTTTCTGGACGAGTGGCGACGTCGCCTCGGACAGATCGCCGGCGCCGAGAAGCTCACCTTCAGCAGCGCGCTGGGCCCAAGCCCCGGAGCACCCATCAACGTCGAGTTGCAGCACGACGACATGGACGTACTCGACGCAGCGTCTCAGGTTCTTGCTGAGAAACTGCGAGCGTATCCAGAGGTCTACGACGTAGACGACGGGTTCGCGCTCGGCAAAGCCCAACTCGAGATGACCATGTCCCCGGAAGGGACAAGCCTAGGTCTGGTCACCGCCGATGTCGCGCGCCAAGTTCGCTCGTCGTTCTACGGCGCCGAGGCGCTCCGTCAGCAGGAGGGCCGCAACGAGGTGCGGGTGCTCGTCCGGCTTCCCGCGGACGAACGAGGCAGCCTGCACGATGTCGAAACCCTGATGCTGCGCACACCCGAGGGGGGTGAGGTCCCCCTGACCGAGGTGGCCGACATCGAAGGCGGACGCTCTCGACCCTCGATCCTTCGCGCCGAGGGCCGACGAATGGTCCCGGTTTCGGCCCAGGTTCGTCCCGGCACCAGCCCGGACGTTGTCCTGAGCGCGCTCAAGACAGGACCGCTACCCGCGCTCCTCGAGCAGTTCCCCGGACTCACCTATGAGTTCGGAGGGGCAGCGCGAGAGCAAGCAAAGTCGATGGGAAGCCTCTCCCGTGGGGGCGTGTTGGCGATGATCGCCATCTTCGGCCTGCTGGCGGTTCCGTTCCGCAGCTACGCACAACCGATCATCGTGATGAGCGCGATCCCCTTCGGGTTCATCGGTGCCCTCGCCGGCCACGTCGTGATGGGGTTTGAGCTGAGCATGATCAGCATCATGGGCCTGATCGCCTTGGCGGGGGTTGTCGTCAACGACTCGCTGGTTCTCATCGACGCCGCCAACGGCTACCGCCGTGACGGGATGACCGCGTTCGATGCGATTCACGCGGCAGGAGTCCGGCGGTTCCGCCCGATCCTGCTCACGTCGCTGACGACATTCTTCGGCCTGATCCCCATGATCACCGAGACGAGCGTGCAGGCCCGATTCCTGGTCCCGATGGCGATCAGCTTGGGATTCGGCGTTCTGTTCGCGACATTCATCATTCTGCTCTTGGTCCCCGCCTACTACATGATGCTGGAGGACGTCGTCGGCCTGGCCCGTCGAATCACCGGGCCCAAACAGCGCCTGCAGTCGCACCCGGAGAAGAGCGGCGACTAACGTTACGGGTTTGCGCTGAACCCTCGCCAGTACGCGTCGGGCCGCAAGACACCGTCGACGTCTCGGTCCGGAGGGCACGGCAGCAGGAAGCCCTCATCCACGGTCGGCGTTCCCTCGGCACAGGCCTCCGGCCGCTCGTCGGCCCGGTAGGCCTCTGAGGCGTTGGTGTCGAGGCGGAACAACGTGCCCGTCGCGAACGAGTCCTCACCGGGCACGACCTCCACCGCGTTGTCCTCGATCACCGGATACCCGGGAGCAAACGCGCACGATGGGCTGAGCACGGACCACCCCTTGGGCAGAGGATCGAACTGACCAGCGATGCTGTATGCCAGGGAGATTCGGTTGAACTCCTTTGGGTCCTCGCACTCGAACAGAATCGTCGCTGCATTCTCCACGATGGTCGTCGTGATGACCCCAAGCTCACCATTCGGCGCGAGGACGAAGGGAGGCTCCGAGCTCCCCGTCACCAACGAGTTCCGCACGAATCCCGCCGCCCCCTCCAGCCGCACGGCGGAGTTGTTGTCCACCATCTCCACGCCGTCGCCGAAGAACTGCCCGGTCGACGCGACACGAACAACGAGCTCCGAGTTCGCGACACGAACGCTGCCCAAGGACAGGACAGCGTTGTCGGCGTCGACCACAAAGACAGGATCCGCGTCCGCCGTTTCGTCCGGGGCGCTGAACTGAGGCCTGTCCCCGTCGGGGTCGGCGATGACGATCACAGTTCGAGCGCCGGTCTCAATCGGGCCAAGGTAGTTCCCCTCGGACACGACCACGGTCACGATCGCCGTCCCCATGCCGGAGGCCTCCGCGACGCGCTCGACTGCGAACCCGACCGTCGCAAACGGCGCTCCTTGGGAGCCCGAAGCCTCCGGGTCATCGGCACCCGCGGTCTCGTCGACGTAGAAGCGCGTGTCGAGGGGACCGCACAGTCCGGTCGAGAAGTCACAGCCGCTCCCAGGACAATCGTCGTGGAACAAACACTGCCCGACACAAGCACCCGTGTTGCAGTTCGGTGCGCTGATGGAGCAGCCCTGGTGATACGACTGACGGCCGTCTATCGATTCGTCCTCCGCGGCGATGTCTGCCTGCATCGGCTGGCATTCGACACATCGTCCGTCATCGCAGATCGATGGCAGCCCCGCCTGGGCACAGGCGTCATCGTCGACACAGGCCACACACTCCCCATCCACGCAGATCGGCGTGTCGCCCTCGCACGCGCACGAGTCCGTCTCGGTGCCCGATGCGTCGGTCGAAGCGGATCCGGACGTCAGCGTATCTGTGTCCGACGACGAGGAGACGCTGGTCGCCTCCGTCGCGGGCGCATCGCAGTCGCTCTGTGCGTTGGCGTCTTGCTTGCCGCCACACGGGCTGTAGCAGGACAGGTCGGTGGGTAGCTCGGCCACGCACCCGCTGATGTTGTCGGCCTCGTCATACAGCCCGCACCCATCGAGCGCGCAGTACGGGGTCGCCGCGTTCGCGGCTGCACAGGTCGCGTCGCCAGCCTGGGCCGCGCAGTGGTCGTCGTTGGTGAAAGAGAAGGGGCAGCCTGCGGCCATCGCGAGCAACACCGCGCCGAACACCAAGAGGCGGGAGTGAGCCACTAGAATCGCCCTCCGATCGACGCCGCCGCACCCCCGGGGATCCACGACACGCTGGCCTTCCTTTTCCGCCGCTTGCGGTCGACTCCGTACAGGACACCTCCTGTGATCAACGTCGCCACGCCGCCGGCCAGCAACGCGAAGCCTGGCGGGCGAAAATCGACCCCTTCCTGCTCCAGCGCGCCGGGGCGGGTGTCAAACGAACGCCCGTTCACAACGAAGATGACCCCAACCACGGCTGTCGCGGCGCCCGCAACCATCAGCCCGATGCCAGCTTTTCCCAGCGGTCCTGCCCGGCGGTCCTCGTCGGACGGGGAGCTCTGCACGGGCGTGACCGCCACAGATGCCGCAGGGGGTTCCTCGGGCTCAACCACCGCCTCGGCGACGCTCGCCGCCAGCGGAGGCAGACACTTGTCGACGGCCACCCCGATGGCCTCGAGCAGGGCCGCCTCATCACACCCCGCACAGTCGGCCTCGGTCTTCGTCTCTGCGAGCGTTCGGTCCGCCTGCTCTGCGTAGACGTCGTAGTGGTAACCGTCGCCATCGGGCAGCGGGCTCACCTCCACGTGGATGAGGCCATCCTCCAACGATTTTCGTGGCAACACTTCGGCTTTGCGGAGTCGAGCTCCGAGCGCCGTGTTCACGCGTTCCTCGAGTTCCTTGCCGTCCTCGGCCTCACCCGCCTCGACCTCGAGCGAGGCTCGAAGCGGCTTGGGCGGGGGGTCTTTCGCCAGGGCCCACGAAGGCGCAGCGGCCACGACAAGGGCGAGGCCCACGGAGGTCCTTCTCATCTGCACCACAGTAGCGAGCCAGGCCGGCCGCCCCAAGGGACTGGGGAACTGGAGCACCTGTACGGGTGTCCTCCCTCCCGACGTAACCTGGGTCCTCCGACCCCGTATTGCTCAGCAACATGCGTTTTGGAGTGTTGAGCGCGGTCCTCGGCGCCGCCGCGGCGGGCTGCCAAGGGCCCAGCGACGGCAACGCCGCGCCGGTGGGAGGTACAGACCGCCCAAGCGACACGAGCCCCGCAACGAGTACCCCGCAGACCGGCGGAATGACCGGAAGCTCCGGGGCCGACGACAGCAGTGGCGACGCACCACCCGCTTGTCCAGCCCCCGATCCCATCACCACCGTCGACGGACTCGTGCACCGCGGCCGCGCCGAGAGCGGCACCTTCATTGAGATCCTCGACCTCGAAGCTCGGGGCGAGCTGGTCTACGGCTGCACCGCCACCCAGGGCATGATGACGTGGGACGTTTCCAACGACGCAGGCACATTGGTCTCCGCCCGCATCGGACCGCCGGGGGTTTCCAACCGGCAGTTCCCGCGCTGCCAACACGTTGCCCTCGACGCCGAAGGACGGCGAGCCGCGATCACCAACCGGGGTGACGAGGTTCAGCCCCAGCCTTGGCTGCACGTGTACAACGTCGAAGATCGTGAAGAGCCGATCGCCCTGCGCGGGTGGACGGGTGATGCGTCCATCGAGGGCGTGGTGTGGGACGGAGACCGAATCTTCGCAGCCGCGCACACAGCTGGCGTGCTCGTATTCGAAGACACCGGCGGCGAAGTGCTCGAACAGGTGGGTTCGTTCGCCGACGACGCGTCGGACGCTTGGCTCCCTGTCTTCGCGGGCGGCCTCCTCTACGTCGCCGAAGGCGCGACCGGTGTTCGGGTGTACGACGTCTCGGGCGACGACCCTGTCCTGCTCAGCACGCTGGCACTCGGCGGCTCGAGTCGAGACTTGGTCCTCGACGACGATGCCCTCTACGTCGCCGCGTCGTCCTCCGTCGTTCGACTCGACGTCACCGATCCATCGGTGCCTGCCGTCGCCGCCCAGGCTCCCGCCGCGGGCACCTCGGTCGCCATCGCACTGGGCGCAAACGGCCTCGTGTACAGCGCCGAGTGGGACGAGGTCCGGGCGTACGAACCGAACGAGCTCACCCGCGTGTGGTCGGAGGTCGTGCCAACCGGAGACGACTTCTCTCGCGTCCTGACGCTCGCCCCCCACCCGGAGATGCCGCGCCTGTACGCGGGCGAGTGGACCGGGATGCACATGTTCGAGAGCCAAGCTCGCGCCACCGGGCCGGAGATCGCGGCTGCCCCGGCCTCGGTCCAGTTTGGACGTATCGAAGCAGGGGACACCGAAGACCGCGTCGTGGTGGTCCGCAACGAAGGCGACCAGCCGCTCAACGTCTACGGGTACACCACGGAGCGCGACACCGTTTCCGTCGACGACGCGTGTTTCACCGTCGACCCCGGAGGTGTGCACGCCCTGGAGCTCCGGTTCGCCCCGGACTCTGACGACGTCACCTCCGGCTCGCTTCTGTTGCAGACCGACGACCCGGACGAGCCCGAGTACGAGCTGCGATTCAATGGCAATGCAGCGGGGGCCGACATCGGAGATCCGATGCCGGACTTCATGCTGCAGGACATCGACGGCAACGATTGGACACGCGCCGACCTCGAGGGGAAGGTCGTCCTCCTGGCGTACTTCGCCACCTTCTGACCCGTCTGCAGTCTGGAGTTTCCAGACATCGAGACCAAGCTCTGGCAGCGCTACAACCACCGCGACGACCTGGTCGTGCTCGGCATGTCCGGCGCGGGTCTGTTCGGCGGTGAATCAGAGTCGACCGTGTCCGCGTTTCGCGAACAGACACAGGTCACGTTTCCACTGTTGATGCAGGACACGACTCGGGGTCAACTTGCATTCTCCGACGCCGCCATTTCCCCCTACCCCCTCGACGTCATCTTGGACCGCACGGGAACCATTCGGTACCTACGTCGCGAGTTCGACGTCGAGGCCATGGACACCACCCTTCAACAGCTGCTCGACGAATGAACGCCCGAACCCTGCTGTCGCTCTTCGCTCTGGTCGGCTGTGCCGTCGAGCCCGACCCCGCCGCCCCAGCTCTGTGTCGGTCTGCGGCCCGGCCTGGGTGCCCAACCTCGCCCGGAGCGACCGTCGACCCCTTGCAACACCTGGGTCGCGCCAACACGAACACCTTCTTCGAGATCACCGACATCCTCGCCCACGGCGACCTCGCCCTCGTCTGCAGCGGAGTGCGAGGATTCTCGGTCTTCGACACATCCCAAGAGGTCCCACAACTGTTGGTCGAACGCGTCTCTCCGGGCGCCGGCCTCTCCAACAGCCAGTTTCCCCGTTGCCAGCATGTCGGCTTCGATCCTGACACCTCCCGGGTCGTCATCACCAACCGCGGAGATGAAGTTCAGCCGACCCCGTGGCTCGCGATCTACAACCTCGCGGATCCGAGTCGGCCACAACTCCTCGGCAGCTGGAGTCCAGTCTCGGGCTCGATCGAAGGTGTCGCGATTCGGGGGAACCGGATCTTCGCCGCCCTGCACGGACATGGTCTGGTCGCGCTGGAGCTTGCCGACGGAGACGTGGTCGAGACCGGTCGAGTGGTGGAGGAAGGCACCGACGCATGGCAGCCCGTCTTGCGGGACGACCTGCTCGCGCTGGCCGATGGAGGCTCCGGTCTGCGCCTGTTCGACGTGTCGGAGCGCGACCCCCGATTGCTCTCCACCGTAGCGCTTCAGGGCTCGAGTCACGATGTGCTGCTCGAGGACGACAGGGCGTACGTCGTCACCTCCAGTGGTATCAGCATCGTGGACGTCGCCGACACCAGCGCAGCCGCTCTCCTGGCCGAGCAACCCGTCTCGGGAACCGCGCTCGATGTGGCCTTGCTGGGTCCCCGACAGATCGTCGTCGCGCAATGGGACTCTTTGCGCGGCTACGACTTCACCGAACCCGCCGACCCGGTTTCCCTGTTCTCGGAGACCGTCCCCACCGACGACAGCTTCTCCCGGGTCCTGGCCGTCGGCGCTGTCGCAGCACGGGCCAGGGTGTTTGGCGGAGAGTGGACCGGCCTCCACGCATTCGCCTACAGCGCCTCAGCAGGACCCGAGGTCGACCTCAGCCCGAGCTCACTGCAGTTCGGCAACGTTCAACCATCGGACTCAGATGCCCGCGTCTTGCTCATCTCCAACAGCGGCACCCGCCCGCTGACGGTCCACGATGTGACAGGGTCCGCCGACGTCACGGTGGACGAGACGTGCTTCGTCGTCGAACCAGGTCGCTCCAAAGCAGTCGAAGTCCAGCTCAGCCCGGGTTCATCCGCGTCGCTCCAAAGCGCGATTCGGGTCTGCAGCGACGACCCCGACGAACCTCGCCTCGAAGTCCCCCTGACCGCGAACGTCCCCGGACTTGCCGTCGGCGACCCTGCCCCGTCCTTCGCGCTGCGAGACCTCGAAGGGAACACCTGGACTCACGCGGACCTCGAAGGAAAGGTGGCCGTGCTGGCCTACTTCGCCACCTTCTGACCCGTCTGCGTTCTGGAGTTTCCAGAACTCGAAACTCGCATCCGCCAGCAGTACCCCGAAAGCGAAGTCGTCGTGCTGGGCCTCAGCGGCCCTGGCCTGTTCGGCAATGAGTCCGCCTCCACCTTGGCCGGGTTCGTCGGTCAAACCGGCGTCAGCTTTCCGATCCTGCGCGACGACACCACATACTTCGACTACGCGGACCCGGACAATGCGATCAGCCCGTTTCCGCTCGACGTCATTGTCGACCGAGACGGCACCATCGCCTACCTGCGCCGGGAGTTCGATGCAGACGCGATGGTCATGACCATCGACCGCCTGCTTGCACCGTAGTGCCTCACCATCCGGCCGCTGACATCCGTGCGGACTCCGCCTTCCTCGAGCCGTTGGAGGGTTTCTTGAGCAACGTTTTTCAGCGATATCTCGTGATTTTCCAGTTTAGTGTCAGCCCCACCATGAATGCCCAGAGCGGAGAGTCAAAGCGACCTCCACACTTTTAAGGTCAACAGACCCTTTATCGACGTCCAGAGGACATTTTCCACGCAGAGTTGTCCGGTTCAACCCACAAGGCGCGACAACCGACGCCCCGCGCGGTCGAGCCCGACAAACAACACCAGCATCCCCAGTGCGAGAGTCGATGCGCGCTCGAGCTGCCAGTAGCTAATCGCGCTATGAAACGCGTTGCCCAAGCCGCCGGCGCCGAGGATTCCGAGTGTGAACGCGGAACGAAGGTTGGACTCCGCCTGCAGGGCCGTGTGTGTGGCGAGGGTGCCACGCAGTCGGGGAAGGGCCGCGTAGACAAGCCAGCCAACCCCCGCACCAGCACCGATGCCCCGGTGCGGAGCCGTCCCGAACCGGTCGTCCACCGCTTCGGTGAACAGACGAACCAGGATTCCGGACGCATGCAGTCCCAACGCCAGCACGGCGGGCAACGGCCCCATGCCCAGCGCGGCGGCGAAGAGCAACAGCCAGGCAACTTCGGGTACCGCTCGGGCCAGCAGCGCCAATCCCCGCAGCAGCCACGCGATGAACACAGCAAGCCTCGAATCAGACGCCGCGACTCCGTGGGCCCGTCGCCGGACCCCCGTGCTGGTCCAGGGCAGGAACATCAACGCGACGCCAGTGGCGGCACCCATCGACAGCCAGGCCAGCCCCACCGGAGCCCCGACACCCCGGAAGACTTCACCGAGCGTTTGTCTCGAGAGGTCGGGTTGAAGAAGGCGGGCACCGGAAGCCGCAGCCACTCGGAGGTCGAGACGCGCGAGCGCATCGATGAGCTCGAACGCCGCGGGAGTCAGCCAGGCCAGGCTCGCGGCAGACACCAGAAGCGCCGCATGCAGCGCAGAGCGACGGGCTCGAAGACCCACCCCGCCCAAGCCGCGACGCAGCATTCCGGACCCGACGTCGGCTACCGCCGTCAGGATGACCAGGCCCATCAACAGCGTGGCCACCCGATCCATGCGCCCGTATCCGAGTTCCTCGAACAGCTCCGCACCGAGCCCGCCGCCGCCGACGATTCCGATCACAGACGCGTTTCGGATCGAGCATTCTAGGCGCGCCAGACCGTAGGACCACGCCGCGGGTGCGATGTGTGGCAGGCGACCGTAAATCACCGCCGCCATCGGTGACCCGGCCAGGCGCTCAACTCCTTGCACCTTGTGTTCAGGCACGGACTCGAGGAGCTGGCCGAACGCACGACCCAAGATGCCGGTCACGGACACCGCGATCGCGAATGTTCCGGTGAGAGGACCGGGGCCCAGCACCACGAGTAGCGCGAGTGCCCAGGCGAAATCGGGAATCGCTCGTAGGCCGTCGAGCCCCAGCCGCAACACCTCTGCCAAGACTCGGCGCCCCGGAGCCCGGTGGCCTCCGACACTGGCAGTCGCCCCCACCATGGCCAACATCAGACCGAGCCCAGCACCCAACCCGGTCCCCAGCACCGCGACGGCGATCGTCTGTGCCGCAAGCTCCGAGACACGCAGCAAGGTCTGCGGACGAAGGTCGGGCTGGCCCATGCCCGCGAGAAGGGACGCGACGGCTTCGAGCGCATTCCCGGGATGCGTCACGCCGAAGTCGAGGGAGAGCACGATGATGAACGTGACCGCCGCAACCGCGACGGCCACGGTGGCCTTTCGGTTCATGCCGTGCTCCCAAACAACGCCGCAAGCCGTGCTTTCGAGACTTTCTCGGCGGGAAGCGCAAACTCCAGACCTCCACCGCGCAGCCCCCAGACCTCATCGAAGCCGCAGCGGAGCAGCTCGAGGTCGTGCAGGGCAACGACCGCCGTAGCCTTGGCCCCGCGCACCATCGTCAGCAACAGGTCCATCATGTCGCCGCGAAGCCGGACATCCAGCCCGGTGGTGGGCTCGTCGGCAAGCCAGATCGTCGGGGCCTGAAACGCCAACCGAGCCAGCGCGACGCGGCGCCGTTCGCCGCCCGAGAGTTCGGACGGATCGGCGTCGATGCGATCGGCGAGTTCGGCCGCAGCCAACGCCGCTTCTACAGCCCGGCGATCATCGGTGCGCGGCCAGACACGATTGCGGAGGGCCCGCGCGATCGACCATCGGCCCAGTCGGCCAGCCAAGACGTTGTGCAAGACGCTAAGCCCCGGTGCCAGGTCGTCGGCTTGCGCCAACAGCCCCACCCGGTCACAAGCCGCTCGGTACGACGCTCCCCGCAACTGGGCGATAGATTGGCCGAGCGTGCGCACGTGGCCAGCATCCGGTGCGACCGCGCCCGCGATGAGCCGCAGCAGCGTGCTCTTTCCGGCCCCCGATGGGCCAACCAGCGCGACGGTTCGTCCGGACTCGAGTCGAGCCGTCAGGTCCTCGATGCCGCGCCCGTCCGGGTAGCGCACCGAGGCCCTCTCCAGCTCGACCGCAGGGCTCACCGAAGCGCGCCTTCGGCCTCGAGCTTGGTGAGGACGCCGCGGATGCTGTCCCATGCCTTCGCGTCGGCGCTCACGAACTCCTTGGCAGCGAACGCTTCCAACACCGCGGCCTGCTCCGGCACCCCGGCATCGAGCGCGGTCAATGCCGTCCTCAACGCATCGACCTGGGCCGCAGGCATCGAGCCCCGAGCCACCAGACAGTAGTCGACATACTCAGGGGTCACCGCGACCACAGGGGCGTCGGATTGCAACTGCGGGTCCGCGCGTTCCCAGCTTGCGAAGTTCAGCACCCCGAAGTCCACCGCGCCCGAGGCCACCGCCCGAAGCGTTGCCGCGTGTCCCCCTTGACGCTGGTACATGGGACCGTCGAGAAAGTGGGACTCGGGGTCGACCCCCACGGACGGATCCAAGAGGAACGACCGCGGCATCACATGACCCGACGTCGAGCTCTTCGAGCCGAAGCTGAACCGCTTGCCCTTCATGGCCTTCGCCACGGCGGTCAAGTCCCCGAGGGTCCCGGCCTCACGCACCGCGACCGGAGACAGACCGGCTCCCTCCGCGACCTTGGCGTTTGCGATGAAGTAGCTCTTGAAGTGGAGGTCGCTCTCGCGGGCCGCGACGAAGTGCACCCCCCCCGGCGTCCGCTGCTCGGCTTGAACCGTCGTCACGCCGCCGAGCCAAGCAAAGTCGATGCCGCCGGATGCCAACGATGTGACAGCGGCCGTGTAGTCCGGCACATGCACCGGCTCAACAGGAACCTTCAACGCAGATGACAAGTACCGGGCGACGGCGGCATACCCTTCTTTGAGCGCCTCTTTGTCGCCGTCGGGGATGCCCGAGAACCGCAGCGATGTGGACCCCTTGGAGCACCCACTCAGTAGGCAGGGTGCCGCCACGAGGCTCTGCAGCAATTCCCGACGTCGCATCGCGGCGGAGCCTACAGCAGCCCGACACGAAACGCAGGCATGACAAAACTCGATGCAACGACTCCCCCGCATTGAAACCCTCGATTCGAGCCCTATACCGGGCCCTTGGTGCCGCTTCACGGCCCCTTCTTGAGCTCTGCCACCGGCCTCGGTAGACGCACGGCTCGTAGGACTCTGTATGTTCACCGCGATTCTTTTTGCGGCGGCGGCTGGCCTCGGAATGCCCTCGGACCCTCAGTCTGGTGGCGCTCCCGTCGACTGCACCTCGCTGCCCAACCCCGTCTATTTCCCCGCCACAACGCTGCTCGAGTCGGTCCTCGCCGAACTCTCGCCCGCGCTGGCCGACCCGGACATCATGGGCGACGACGCCATGACGATCGTCCACTTCCCGCTCTCGTCGTGCATCAGCTACGACGTCCAGCGAGAGCAGACGCCCGTCTCCGGCACGGCCATCTACTACACGGCCGACGGTGCGCAGGGCTCCTGCAACATGCCCACGGACGTGGAGATCCGCTCCGACCTCTCGGCGATGGACGTTGGCGGCGCGACGTGTCTGGGTGGCGAGACTCCCCCCGACGAATTGCTCGAGGTCCCCAGCTACGTCGAGACGCTGGGATTCGTGGTGCCACGCAA
Source organism: Nannocystales bacterium (assembly GCA_050633305.1). Taxonomy (GTDB): domain Bacteria; phylum Myxococcota_A; class Polyangia; order Nannocystales; family Nannocystaceae; genus CAJXVA01. The sequence continues at coordinate 190,703 of JBOEGF010000005.1, read as the reverse complement.
CTCCACGCAAACCGCCATCACGGCGACCGAGGCCTACTACATCCTGAAGTTCGGTGGAGAAGAGGGTCGTCAGGTCGAGCCTTGGACCGACCCCAACTTCGTCCTGGTGCGCAACCCCGGCTCCAGCACGCAGCTGACGATCGGTGCCAACTCCGGGATCGCGGGCACCATGTGGAACGGTGCACTTCGCGACCACGCTGGATCCAGCGACGTCCGCGACGCAGTCATCGCTGAGAACACCACCGGCAACGCGGAGAGCGTCATCGGCATCCTCAACAGCAGCAAGTGGGAGGCCGCGGCCGACAACATGCGGGTGCTCGCGTTTGAACCCTTCAACGGCTGCCTGGGCGCTGTCTTCCCCGACTCCACGTCCACATCGCGAGACAAGCGAAACGTCCGCGACGGTCACTACCCGATCTGGACGAACCTCCGGTTCATCCTTCGCACCGACGCCAACGGAAACACGGTCTCCGACAACGGAGCTGAATCCGCGGAACGAGCTCAGCTGCTTGTCGACCTCATGACCGGCACCGTCGAAGTCGACGGCGTGGGCGTAGCTGAAGCCGTGATCGGCGTGGGCAACGTGCCCAGCTGTGCAATGCATGTGGCTCGCGAGGTCGACGGCGGACCGATCGCGTCCTTCGAGCACCCCGCCCCGTGCGACTGCTTCTTCTTGGAAGAGAACGGCGTCGACAGTGGCTGCGAAAGCTGCACGGACAGTGACTCGTGCACGAACGGCGGCGAGTGTCGCTTTGGATTCTGCGAACCTGCGTGAGGCTGACGATGACCATGACCCGAACAACCCTTCACGCATGCTTGCTCGGCCTCGCCTTGGCGATGGGCGGCTGTGACGACAGCGACCCTCAAGAGACCGGCGCGGACACCGACGACAGCGGCGAGACCGAAGACAGTGGAGACATGTGCGATCCGGTCGGTGCTCAGCCTGAGCAGGCCGCCCTGTTCAACGCGCCCGTCGAGGCCGATGTCGAAGTCATCCAGAAGGTCCCCACTCACCCCGGCGCCCCCGGACCCACGGATCTTCCGTAGCAGTCCATGAGCGTCGGTTTCAGGCTCGGGCCGCTGGCGGTCGCGTTCGTCTTGGGACGCCCTGCGGCCGCATACGCGGCCCCGCCTGAAACCGTCGACGAAATCGAAACCGTCGACGAAATCGAAACCGTCGACGAAATCGAAACCGTCGACGAAATCGAAACCGTCGACGAAATCGAAACCGTCGACGAAATCGAAACCGTCGACGAAATCGAAACCGTCGACGAAGCGGAAATCGTCGACGCAGCGGAAACCGTCGACGAAGCGGAAACCGTCTCCCCTGCGGGCGCGTCCGTGGCGTCCACCTCCGACGCCGAAACAGCGGCGGCACAGGTGGACAGAACGGTCCCCGAAGAGTCTTCCTCGGCCGCTGCTTCTGCGAAAGCGACCCCCGAGTCCTGGAAGCCACACACCCGTGTGTTCGGCTTGGTCCAGGTCGACATGTTGCTGCGCCAGCGCTCGGAGGACCAGCTCTCCGATGGGTCGTCCGAGCCTCTCAACGAGAACGCATTCCTCCTTCGCAACGCCCGGATCGGCGGAGAGGCGGACTGGAAGTACTTTGGTGTCCGCGGCGTCGCCGAGTTCTTCAGCGCGGGGGGTGCGGTTCGTCCGCTGACCGCCGACGTGCACGCCCATCTCCCCGCGCCCGACGGTGCGCCTCCGTGGCTGAAACTCTCCGCGGGTCTGCTCCGCGTTCCCTTTGGCTATGAGCTGTACGGGGAGACCGATGGCGGTCGCTTCTTTGGCGAGCGGACACTCGTCTCGGACGCGCTGGTCCCCGGCGTCTTCGATGCGGGCGCGTCCCTCTCCGGCCACGTGTGGGCGCTGGACTGGGTGGTCGGCATCTACAACGGGCAGCCCACCGGTGCCCCCGGTTACGGTTTCCGCGACCCCAACCGCGGCAAGGATGTGGTCGGGCGCCTCCACCTACGTGGAGACCTCTTCGCGTGGCTCGATGGCGCGATGGGGTTTTCGTTCCTACGGGGACGGGGCTTCTCGGCGGGCACGCCTCCGACCAAAGACGACTTCGAGTGGACGGACCTCAACGAGGACGGCCGCGTCACGGTGGCCGAGCTCATCCCGATCCCGGGGAGCGCGGGGCGTCCCTCAGAGAACTTCGAGCGATGGGCGATCGGGACCGACGTCCAGCTTCGCAGCGACATCCCCAAACTCGGACCGTTGCTCTTGTACGGTGAGTTCGCGGTGCTTCAGAACGTCGACCGCGGCATCGCCGTCGCCGATCCGGTCTTGCTCGGCCGGGACCAGCGCGGCATCGGATGGTATGCCGGGTTCGTTCAAGCGCTGACCCGCCATGCGGGAGTGGGCGTGCGCTACGACGAGTACCGGCCCAACCTCGACGCCTTGGAGCCGTACGACGGAACGGTGGTGATCACCCGGCAGCATTTTCGGACCTTGTCCTCGGGGGTCTCGGGCTATCTTCGGCACGACGACCGCATCCGGGCCCGGCTGCTCGTCGAATACGAATGGCAGCTCGACAACGACCTCGGCCGAGACTCGAACGGCCGCCCCGCCAAGCTCGACAACGACACGTTTCGCATTCGGGCGGAGGTCGTGTTTTGATGCAAAGGCTTGCCGCGGCCCTGTCTCTGCTGGCGCTCTCGTGCAACGAGAGCCCTTCGCTCCCCGGCATGGGCCTTGACCTGCGGCTGCGTGTCCACGAGGCTCAGCTGCAGCGTGGAGGCCTCCCGCCACAGCAAGGTGGTCCCTCGGTCACCCAAGTGCTGACTCCGCAGATCGGGGTCCGTCGTGGCGAGGGCACCGTGCAACTGGGCGGCCGGCTGGGCTCCGGAGGGGTGTCCCTGCTGGTGCACGGCGTCGGCGATGACAACCACTGGCAAGTCGCACCATCGGGGTTCGACTTCGTGATCGCGGACGAGCTCCTCTTCGGCACCGAACTCGAGTTCTCCCACGCGATCGAATCCGACACCCTCGAGGTCGAGCTCCAGGCCGTCGACGAAGATGGCCGAGCCGGTGCGATCACCGTCGCAACGTTCGAGCTGCAGTCGGATGTGCCGCCGTCGGAACTGTTGGTGTCGTTGGGCTGGGACGCACCCGTCGACCTCGACCTCCATGTCGAGCTGCCCTCGGGCGTGATCGTAGGGGCGAAGAACATCAACGCGTTCGAGCCCACACCCGGCGTCCAGCCGCCGCCCGATGGAGCGACACTGGGTGGCTACCACGACTACGACTCAAACCAGCAGTGCACGCTGGACCTGCGCAACCGGGAGAATGTGGTGTGGCAAGTCGAACCACCGCCAGGCCGCTACCGTGTGTACGCCGAGCTTTTTTCGGCCTGTGACGCGGCTGCGGTGAACTTCGAGGCCACGGCACTCCAAGGAACCGACGCACTCGCGCGCTCCGGGGGCACGTTGTACGCGTTCGACGCCCGAGAACACGCGCGGTCGGGCGAGGTTCCCGGCCTGTTGGTCCTCGAGTTCGAGGTGGAATGAAGGCGATCGCCGGATTTGCGACGCTGCTGACCCACGCGGTGGCGTTCCTCGGTTTGGGCAGCCTCGACGTCGACGTCGAGCCTCCGCCGGATCCGCCGCTCGAGGTCACCACGATCGAGCTCGTCGATCTTCCCGAGCCGGCCGCTCCGATCGCAGCGACCCCCGAACCCGAGCCCACCCCCGAGCCAGAGCCTGGTCCCGAGCCCGAGTCGCCGACCCCCGAACCGCCCGCACCCACGCCACGGCCACGACGGCCCACGCCAAGCCCAAGTCCCGCGCCTCCGAACCCGAGCCCCCTGCCCCCTGCCCCCGAGAGCTCACCCGGCCCTGCACCGGCGTCGGCGTCCCCGACCCCGACCCCCTCGACCGCGGGCTCCGCACCACGAAAGCTCGGCAAGCGGTACAGCAACGCCCGGCCTCCGAAAGGGCAGCAGCGCGGCAACGCCAAGCGCTGCACCGAACCAGTGGTGAAACCGGTGCCCACCACCAAGGTGAAGGCCAAGTTTCCCTCCGCGGCGCTCCGCTCCGGCATTTCGGGGAAGCTCGTCCTGCGCGCAAGCGTTGACCGTAGCGGCATGGTCACGTCCATCAAGGTCGTGGAATCGCCCGGCGCCTTGGTCGAACCTCCGGCGAGGGACGCCTTCGCACGCTGGCAGTTCAAGCCCGCGACGGCGTGCGGCAGACCAGTCGCCTCAACCTACGCGAAGGCGTGGAAGTTCACCGGAGGCTAGCGTGTCCCCTGCTGCCCTGCTCGTCGTCGCGGGCTTGCTCGGCGCCCAACCATCGGCGAGCGAGGAATCCGCCGTCGTCCCGCCCACGCTCGTGGACAGCCCGACCGCCGTGCGCCCGGACGGGCCTCCTCCAACCGAACGAGCCGAGGTCACCCTCGCGCTGGTGATCGGCATCGATGGCCTCGTCGAGTCCGCTCGTGTTCTCGGCTCGACCGACCCGGCGTTCGAGGGAGCGGCCCTCCAGGCTGCGGAGGCGTTCGTGTTCACGCCCGCCCGCGAAGGCACCACGCCCATCCCGGTGGAGATCGAGTTCGTCTACGTCTTCGAGCCCGAACCGGTCGCTTCCCCCCCCGACGACACCATCGACGAACTCGAAGAGGTTCGCACCGTTCGCCCGGCCCTCGAATCCGCCGAAGCGACGCTCGACGCCAAAGAGGGACAACGGGTCGCTGGGAGCCAGGGAGACGCGATCAAGGCAGCACAAGTTCTCGGGGGTGTAGGACGCCCCGCGCTCGGAACCGGCGAGCTCGTCCTATGGGGGACACCTCCGTCCCAGACACGCCGACAAGTCGACTGGATTCTCGTCCCGCGGTTGTTCCATATGGGCGGCGGCCGCTCCGTGCTTCCCTCGCCCCGGGTGGGATCGGTCTCCGTGTCCCCCGGTGGATACGGCGCACGATATGGCCGAGCCCTCGGCGGCCTCATCCGCGTCACCACGGCCGACCCTCCTGTCGATCGAGCGAAGCGTGTGGGTGGCTATGTCCGCGCCGACCCGATCGACGTCGGCGCGGGCGTTGACACGTTCGCTGGAGATCGGGGCCACCTGGCGCTCTCCATCCGACGAAGCGTCTTGTCCCAAACCTTCGGCCGCGTCGCCCCCCGTTCGACTCGCGAGGTCGTGCCACTACCCGAGAGCTGGGACTACCAAGCGAAGGCAACGGTCGAGCTTCGCCACGACCTCACGCTGCACGTTCTGGGCTTGGGCGCCGAGGACCGGGTCCAGCGCTCCTTGCCTGCCCGGACGGCGGATGTCGCCTTCTCGGAGACCACCTTCGCGGGATTCCACCGCTTGGGTGCGCGGCTGCAGTGGACCCGCAGCGACGGCGGGACCGCGGAGGTTGCCTCGTGGTTCGGGGTGGACCGAGACCGAGTCCGCCAAGACTTCACAACCGTGGCGGTCGGAGCCCAAAGCGACACCTGGCGAGGTGGAGTCCGTCTCGCGCAGGCGCGCCCGCTGACACGATGGTTGGAGTTGCGTTGGGGCATCGATGGGGAGCTCGCCCGAGCCTCGTTGCAACGTGAAGGTGCGCTGACGCTTCCCGCCCGCGAAGGCGACATCACCGTGTTCGGTCAGCCCCCCGGGGACCGCGTCGGCGCGGACGCGTGGCGGTCGACCCAGGCCTCTGTGGCCGGCTACGCCACCACGGCGTTCTCTTGGAGCGACGACCGATGGCGATTCGAGCCCGGTATTCGTATCGAGCCCACGCTCCAGGCGGGAGACCGCATCCTGCCGGTTCGGCCGGTGGAGCCCGCGATCGGCCACGCCGCGACCCAGGTGGGCGTCCTTCCTCGGGCGCAGCTGCGATGGACCCCCACCCAGAGCCTGACCACGTTCGCCGCAGGAGGACGCTACATGCAGTCTCCCGATGCCGGAGACCTCTCGCCGGTGTTCGGCAACCCCCGGCTACGGCCCGCAACCTCTGAGCATGTCGTGGGCGGCCTCAGCGGTGGGGTGTTCGAACGGCTCAGCCTTGGGGCGATGGGGTTCTTCCTCCGAGGTCACGGCCTGGTCGGCCGCACTCCCAGCCCAACTCCACCCACGGCCGCCCTGCTGAGCAACGAGACGGAGAGCCGAAGCTTCGGCGGCCAAGTTGTCGCGACGGCCCGACCGATCGACAGCGTCTCCACCCGGCTGGTCTACGGTTGGACCCGCACGGAGCGGCAGGACCCGGGCGCGGCCAGCTGGCGTCGCTCGGACTTCGACCAGCCCCACCTGTTGACCGCGACCGCATCGTGGACTCACAGATCGGGGGTGTCCGTGGACGGCCGCGCGTCGCTGACCTCGGGTTTTCCACGGACCGCAGTCGCGACCGCCGTACCCAACACCCGATCGGCCAACTGGGACCCGGTCTTCGCGTCCCACAACGCCACTCGACTCCCGCTGTTCTTCGAGCTGTCCGCCCGTTTGGCATACCGGAAGTCGTGGCCCTCAGCCTCCCTCGAAACCTGGCTCGACGTGCAGAACGCCACCAACCGTGCGAACGCGTACGAGTACTTCTACAGCGCCGACTACACGCGCCGAGGCGTTGTACGAGGCCTCCCAGTGCTGCCGATGCTCGGTGTGGAGGTCCGGCTATGACCCGCCTGGCAGCAGCGCTGGCTTCGTTCGCGGTCCTGGGGTGCACCCCCGAGTTCGACGATGCGCCCTGGCGGGTCGAGGAGCCCCGCGTCCTCGCGATCGCATCCACGCCTGCGGAGGCCCGCCCGGGTGACCCCGTCATGCTCTCCACGTTGGCCGTGTCCCTGGACGGCACACTCGCCGAGACTCCAACGTGGTCGGTCTGCACCCGGCCCCGGACCGCTGCAGAGCGGACGTCAGTCACCGCACCATGCCTCGAAGAAGAGTTTCTCGAGCCGACCCCCGCGTCGATGCTCGTTCTCTCCGACGCCTGCGCGCGCTTCGGACCCAACCCACCGCCAACCGAGGGAGACTCGGAGCCCCAGCGACCTGCGGACCCCGACCCGAGTGGGGGCTACTTTCTTCCGGTTCGGGCCCAAGCGGGCGATGCCGTGGCGTTTGGCGCCCTCCGCATTCGGTGCGACCTCCCCGGCGTGACCCGGGCGATCTTTGACGCCTTTGAAGAACGCTACCTCGCAAACGAGACGCCACGGATTCACGAAGTCTCGCTCGACGAAGTCCCCCTTTCCGCCAACGACATCGCCACCGTCAACCACGACTCGGAGACAACCATCACGGTCGAGTTGCCCACCACCGCCGCCGAGGCCTACGTGCGCTACGACAGCGCGAACGGTGTCCTCGTCGACGAACGAGAATGGCTGCGAGTCCAGTGGTTCGTCACAGACGGTCAGCTGAGCGCGGGCCAACAGACCCTGACCGACTCGCAGAGCGCGCCTCCGGTCGCATCCACTTTGTGGACCGCCCCACCCGAGGCCACCACCGTTCACGCTTGGGTCGTTGTGACGGACGCTCGGGGCGGCGTCGCATGGCGTGCCTTCAGCATCGACGTTGTCCGATGAGCCGCAGGCGCGAAGGAGTTCCGGTTTCGCGAGACCAGAGCACATCTCGTAACCTCGACGCGGTGGCTCGCGAAGGATCGGGGCGAGGGGTCATGACGACGCTGGTGACTCGTCGTACGAGAGCGTACGTCTGAACCACGGGACGGCGAAGTCCGTGAACGCGCGGACCTTGGCCGGCATGTACTCGCGGCTTGGAAAGACCAGCGCCAAGGAGGTGCGCAGCTTGGGCAGCTCGGGAAGAAGCCGGACCAACCGCCCCGCTTGCAAGTCCTCTTCGGCCACGAAACGCGGCACCACGCCGATCCCAGCACCCTGGGCCACGGCGGCACGCACGAATCCAAACTCGTCCCCCGTGATTTCCCCTCGCACGACGACGGGTTCCCCGGCGAGATCGTTCCACGACAACGTCATCTGGCCGTGGTTGCCCCGAAAAAGCACCCAGGGAAGCTCCGCCACTTCCGCGAGCGTCGTCGGTCGTTCGTGAAGCTCGAGGAAACCGGGGGACGCGATGACGACACTCTCGCCACCATCGAGCTTCCTCGCCATCAACGAGCTGTCTTGGAGTTCGCCTGCTCGAAGCGCGATGTCGAAGCCTTCCCGAACGAGGTCAACCCGGCGCTGGGTGAGCGTGGCGCTGACGACGACCTTGGGGAACGCGGCACGAAACTCTGCAATCAGCGACCCGAGCAGGGCGCCGAGGTCCACGGGTGCGGTCACCCTCAACTCGCCGCGCGGTTCGTCCTGGACTTCGCGGACGGCATCCTCAGCAGCACGAAGCCCTTCGAGCGCGAGCGCGACCTGTTGGTGGTAGCGCTCGCCGACCTCAGTCAGCGCGAGTCGCCGCGTCGAGCGTTGCAAGAGCCGTGCGCCCAACCGTTGCTCGAGCGAAGCCACCCGACGACTGACGCTGGACTTCGCAACCCCAAGCCGGGTTGCGGCGGAAGAAAAGCTCCCGTGCGCGACCACGGCCGTGAAGGCCTCGATCTCGGCGAAGGAGGGAGCATCTGCGGGCCGGCCTGGTGTGGAACTCAACGCCCACAGGATATCGCTCTCAGACGGTCACGCACACCACGGTGCACTGACACTCCGCGTCGGGAACCTCAGGGGGGCAAACCGGACACAGCGGGACACACAGGTCCGCTTCATCCTCGCAGTTGCACTCGGGGATCTCCGGCTCGACCGCGTCATCCGAGTCTGGGTCGGGCTCGTCCTCCGACTCCGGCTCGTCCTCCGGTTCGCCAGGGTCTCCGTCATCAGGGGTCGGGGCCGGGAGGGCCTGCTGCTGGGGCTCGACGCACAGACCCAAGCATTCTTCGTCACAGTCCTCGCCTTCGCGGCAACTCGAGTAGCAGGCCGAGGTGTCGCAGGTGAGGCCCGACGAGCAGTCCGTCGGCGAGTCGCAAAGAACCGGCAGCAGGGGGTCCGGCCCGACTCCGCCACACGCGTCGACCTTGTCCCCGCAGCAATCCCCGTGTTCGACACAAGCTTCGTCGCACCAACAGTTCCCGCCCACAGGCGCCTCACCGCATGCCTGCTCGGCACAGGAGCCGTAGACCCCGTCCGCGTCGCCGAGCCCACGCTCAGCAGATGCCTCGGATGCTGCGCCCCCGCAGGCCGACAAGCACAGCAGTACCCCCATGAACCATCCTCGCCCCACCACTCCGCCGTATGGAGCAAGGAGGACGCCACCGGGCTCGAGCGGCCCAGTATGACGTGATCCTGGGGGGTTAGTCCGGCACGCCGCAAGCAACCGACGTCGCCTCGATCCAAAGCGATACGATCTGCGTGTTGTCCTGAAACACCCCTACAGGTTTCCGAAACGACCCATCCGGGGCCACATGGTGTCGAGGTGCGCTGCGAGCGGAGTCAGGCCTCGGTGTCCGTCCGCTGGGAGCCGAACGGCGCCGTGCAGAGTTCGGGGCGCTTGACACCATCCTCGACCCACGACCGCATCACCTCGTGCACGCGCTCCATCAACTCGGGCACATCGTCGTCGGTGAGCGCGGTCGTGTCGATCTGCGGAGGCATGTACACCTCGACCTTGGCCGGCCGAATCGTGAACTGGCCCTTGGGCAGCAGCTTGTAGGCACCGCGCACGCACAGGGGTGCGATCGGAAGGTTGGATTTTACCGAGATCTTGAAGACGCCCCGCTTGAACTTGCCCACGTTTCCGTCGAGCGTCCGGTGAGCTTCGGGGAAGGTCAGGACTGAGATACCCCGCGACGCACGCTCCTCGAACGCGGCTGCGATCTCCTCGTAGCGCCGGCCGCCCTTCCGAACAGGGATCGCGTTGGACATCCTCAACAGCCACCCGTAGCCGGGAAGCTGCAGGTGCGCGGCGTTCTCGAGCCCGCACAACGGAACCGGGATCGAGCCGCACGCGATGCCTGCGTCGAACATGCTGACGTGGTTCTGCATGAAGACCGACATCTTGGTCTTGTCGAACCCGGGGTCGTAGTCGACGTCGAGCTTGCTGAGCGCGAACTTCAGCGGCGTCGCGACATTGGGCTGCACCCACTTCATCTGGAACTTCTCGAACGGCTGGAAGAGCGTGAAGGGAAGCGCGCTCGCCCACAGTCCCCCCATCCACGCCAGTCCGCCACCGAGGACCGCAACCGAGTACGGAGCCCACAGCGCATTGCCCAACATGGTTCGACCGGCGTTCCGTGGCATCGCGGCCGACTTTGCCGTGTTCGGGCAACGCCGAACAGAGGAGTTCGGGGACTTCCAAGTGAGCCCGACAACATTCAGGGCCGGCGTTGGCTACAGTACGTTCCGAACAACGTCGGCAGCCTGCTACCCTCCGGTTCTTGTTGGCCTGGAGCCTCATCGCGGCCATCCAACCGGTGCCGGTCCTCCCAGATCCGCCCGTGCGGTGGACTGCGCCGGCGGGCTGCCCCGACCAAGAGCGGGTGCAATCACAGATCGATGCGCTGTTGGGTCGACCCCTCGACCCCGCAGAACTCAAGCTCGACGGGCGTATCGAGGCGGCCCCGTCAGGATGGACCCTCACCCTCAAGACGACCGTCGGTACCTTGGTCGATGAGCGAAGCCTCGACGCCAACGACTGTAGCGTGCTCGCGGACGCCGCCGCGCTGGTTGCCGTGGTGATGCTCGACCCCGTTCAAGCCGCGGACAGCATCGAGGACGAGGCTGCTGCAGCCGAGGCTGCCCGGAACGAGGTCGCAGCAACGCCGGTGCAACCGCCCCAAACCCCTCCGGTCGAAGCGGAGCCTGAGCCCGAACCTCAACGAGAGCCCGAGCCCCGCCGAGCCGATCGGTCGCGCACCCCATTCGTGCCCCGTGTTCTTGGCCGGGTTCGAGGCGGCGGCGAGTACGGCGCGGTCCCCGGAGGCACCGGCAGCTTCGATCTTGGCGTGGCGCTCGCGGGACTCGGCGCGGCCGGTCGCCTGCGCGTCGAGCTTGTGGGGCAGTATTCGATCGAACGCGATGCGACGAGCGACAACGCGCGTGTCGGTATCCAGCTCGGCACGGTGGCGCCGCGCTTCTGCGCGACCCTCCCTGCGGGGCCGCTCGAGATTCCCCTTTGTGCCGGGGTTGAGTTGGGCGCGATGCGTGCCGACAGCAACGCTCCGGGCGGCGGGATCACCAACGCCCTTTGGCTGGCGGCGCACGCCGAGCCCGGAATTCGGTGGGCCTTCGCGGACCGCCTAAGCCTCTGGGTCTCGGCTCAGGTGATCGTGCCCCTGCGTTTCCCCGACTTTGAGCTCGTCGATCCCTCCGACCCCTCCATGGTCGAAGGGGTCTATCGCCCGGAGCCCGTCGGCGTTCGCGGCCTGGTGGGCCTTGAGGTTCGACTCTCCGGACCCCCCCTCAAGTAGCGAATCCGCCCTCGCGCACCTGCGCGAATCACGCACAACTATTTTCTTCTTCCCGTGACGGGTCGACTCGAAGCCGGCCATTACGATGGGTGGATGGGGGCGATGTCCAGCACGGCGATGCAGATCAGCGCACTCGCGCCTGATTTCCCGTCCCTGTACCGCGAGTACTTCGGGTTCGCCTGGGCCAGCCTTCGCCGCCTCGGCGTCCCCCCGGCGACGATCGACGACGCCGCCCAGGACCTTTGGGTCACCGTACACCGCCGGCTCGAGTCGCTGGAAGCCTCAGCGTCGGTCAAGGCGTGGCTGTTCGGCATCGCCCGACGCGTTGCCTCTCACTATCGCCGTACCGAGCAACGGCACCGACGCAAGCTCGCCGCCTACTCGGTCTCCGATACCCGCAAGTCGAACGAACCGATGAAGCGTCGCGAGGCGGCGCTCACCATGGAAACGTTTCTCTCTCAGCTCGACGAGCCCAAGCGGATCGCGTTCGTGCTCAGCGAGGTCGAAGGATGGAGTGCTCCTGAGATTGCCCGTGTTGTTGGGACGAGCCCCAACACCGTGTACTCCCGGGTTCGACTCGCACGTCAACAGCTCCGCAAGCACTTGATGGAATCGGAGAGCGAGCTGTCGCCGACCGCATGCATGGAGGCCGTGCGCCAGTCGACACGTCCCCCCACCGATGCAGCGAAGCGATGTTGGGCCGCCTTGGCCCCCAAGCTCAGCGGCTCCGGGGTCCCCATTGCTGCGACGACCACGGGGCTGCTCGCCAAGTTGAAGCTGGTCGGGCTCGGTGCGCTGCTCGGTTGCGTGGGTGTGGTCGGACTCGATGCCGCGCTTCCCCACCCCCCAGCCCCCTCCACTCCGCTCGCCATCGCGACCGCCTCCCCTCCGGCCCGCCGCGAAGCTGCTCCATCGCCCGCACCCGCGCCCATTCCCTCTGCACCGGTCGTGGCGGCACCGGTCGTTCTGGCTGACCCAACGCCAGCGCCAACACCAACGCCTCGGCGCGCATTGTCGACGGCTGCCGCCGCGCCAGCCGAACCGGCTCCGAACAACGACCTCGAGCGAGAGACAAAGATGCTCGGCACCGCTCGGCGTCAGCTCGAGGCTGGAGACCACATCGCGGCACTCTCCACGATTGCCGCCCACGCGAAGCAGCACCCCAACTCGAGTCTTGCCGACCTTCGCAACGTACTCGAAGTGCAAGCGACATGCGGGCGAGGTCAGCGAGAGCAGGCGATCGCCCTCGCAAAGCACCACGCCAAGGAAGCGAGCCCGGCGACGGCCGCCAAGCTACGCGCCGCGTGTCAGACCGACCGCAGTCCGCGAACGGACTGACCACCACCTTGGGGTCCCAGCCGGAGAGCTGGAAGAAAATCTTGATGCGATGCAATCCGCCACCGGGTCACCGGACTCTTGTTGGGTGGGTCCGCCAGGCACGGTGGACAGGAAGCATCGCAGTCCCATGTTGAACCGAATCCTCACCGCAACCACACTGGCCGCCCTGATCACCATCATCCCGACCGCAGCTCATGCCGGAACGAGTTGCAAATCCGGTTGGGTGAAGGCGGGCAGCAAGATTTCGAAGTTCTACGTCCCTGTGGGGAAGTTCGTCTGCAAGAAGGCCAATACCAAGGACGAAGCGGCCGCCCAAAAGTGCATCGACGACCTCGAGAAGTTCGCGAAGACGAGCAAAGAGATCAAGGACACCTGGAACGAGGGGGAAGACGGCGGCTGGAAGATCGGTCCGCGAGCGCTTCCTGCAAACCGAACTCAAACCGGAGCGGTCTCGACAGAGCGCCAGTTCGTCGGCACCCCGGTCGTCAACAGCAACTACACGATCGAGCTGAAGCGAACCGGCGGCAAGGCAAAGAAGAACCTCACCATGAAGATCTGCTTCGTGGACGAGGATGGAAACGACGTCGAGTACAAGAAGGTCGTCTTGAGCAAGAAAGGCAAGACCAGCTACAAGGAGACCTTTACCGGGGTTGAAGGCACCATCCCGCTCATCCACCTCAACAACCAGCGGTGGGGTACCAACGCGCACAAGTACACCATCAAGTCCTCAGCGTCCGGCGAGGCTACGGCCGTCGCGCAAGCCCGCAAGACCCTGCGCGCCAAGAAATCCACGAAGCGCGAGGCCGCCAAGCCCACCAAGAAGCCCACCAAGAAGCCGCTCGGGAAACCCGGCCGTCGCCCCCTGCCCGGCCCCAAGAACCGCTAGCAGCGTCTTGATAGCCCACGACTGCGCAACGTCGCGGAACTCAGCAGGGGCCCGCGACGAGGGCGGAGCGGGACAACCTCAGTACACGAACGGGATGATCCGGTAGGGGACCTTCTCGCAGTAGCGGTCCCAGTCGGCGCCGTACTTCCGCTGACAGATCGTGTGGTCCCGCCGCTCCCGATCGAGAAGCAAGGGCACGAAGTAGATCACGTAGAAGAACGGGACGATGCTGCCCAGGCCGCAGGCGAGACACCACGCCGCCGCCATCAACATGTCGCCGAGGTAGTTCGCGTGTCGAGCGATGCCCCACCAGCCCGACAACAGCAACTTCGTGCCGCGCTTGGTCTGCATGCTCTGCGGCGTCTTCCCCCAAATCGGGCGGCTTGGATCGCGCCGGAACTGTTGTTTTTGGAGGTTGGCGCTGCGGAAGATGTAGTAGCCGCCAGCGTTGAGCAGCAGCAAGCCTATCGCTGCGGGCGTGGACAGCGAGGGCTCCGCCGCCAAGATGTACTGCTGCTGAATCGTGAAGTTGAACGGCATCCACACCAGGAACGCGATCCACAGCATGAATCCGAGGTTCTCTTCGATGATGTCGATCATCGACAGCAGGTTTGCCTCGAGCACGAAGAAGTCGACAATGTACAGCGCCTGACACAGCGTCACGACCACCATGGCCGTGGACAATGAGCCCTGCGTCTCGATCTGCGCGGCAGGAAGCAACACGGCAAACGCAGCCCAGCCTCCCATCCCCACCCGAGACTCGAAGAAGAACTTCAAGTCGTGCCGACCCATGCGGGGGTTGAGGATCGTCCCCATGAAGAAGTCGTAGATGACATTGCCCGTGCTGCGCTCCAGCGAGCCACGACGGAGTCCGGCCACGTAGCAAATCCCCGAGGCAACCACCGAGAACAACGTCGCCACCATGAGCAACGGTCCCCACTGGTCGAGGACCGTCTTGGCCGACAACAGGTCGAAGAACAACGCAGCGACCAGGCCAATCGTGGTGACGACGAACGCGAACAGCCCATTGATCCGGTACTCGGCCTGCTCCCCATTGGGCGCGGGCCTCCCCTGCACAACCTTGCCCGGCCCGAAGGCGTACAGCACCCCGTGCACGGCGACGAATGCCACGAACAGCAAGATCGCTTGCACGGTCGGCGCGGGGAACATCGAGAGCACGTCGGATGCGGACCGTGGCAGCCACATCGACCCGTCATGGTGCTCCAGGGCGGCCCACAAGTAGAACCCCGCCAGCGGCATCACGATGCTCAGTGCCAGCGCGCCCATGGGGCCGCCAAACTGGTCAGGCTTGGGCTGCGCTTCGTCTGTCCCCGTCATCGCGGCCGACCATAGCGGACGCCGGGAGGCCCTGCTACGCCTCGCAGCAGGAGAAGTCGTCGGGGTCGGTGGTACAGAAGTTCCAGCCCTCGACGCACACACACGAGCCATCGGCCGCCACCATGATGTTGGGGTCGGTTCCGCAGTCCGAACCTCCGGTTCCCTCGACCGGCACACACTCGAAGTCGTTGCCGGAGAACTCGAATCCCGCGTCGCACACGCACAGGTCCGCAGCCGCGTCGTACGAGCTGTGACACAGGACGTCGGGCTCGGCATCCGCGTCGCACCGAGAGCAGTCCAACGCCGCGCCGGACGAGCCACTCTCGGCGGCGCCATCGGAGGTCGACTCGGAGCCGCTTGTTCCCGATGTTGCTCCGCTCGTCCCAGCACCGGTCGTGCCCGAATCATCATCGTCGCTGTCGTCGACGATGATGCAGCCGCCACTGCCCAGCAGCGTTGCCAGGACGAGGAGTCCGCGTACCCGTAAGAAGGTGTTCATAGCGGGGAAGTGCCTCAACGTCGCGATTCGATCAACGGGACGCGTCCGTGGAACTGGGACAAAACGACCCCCCGACTCCCCACTGAGGTGGCCGGCGGGCCGCAGTCTCCAGATGAGCAACCTAAGCGTCGAGCGAGATGATGGCCTCAGACCTCGGGAGCGAGCGCAACTCGTCCGCGAGTACCCCGCGCTTGACCTTGAGCGAAGCCGTCGCCGGGAAGTCGTCCTTGCGGACGATGTAGCCGGAGACTCGCTTGAAGTCGGGGAGCTTGCGATTGCGTGCGACAAGTTCCTGCACCATCGCCTCGACATCGGCGTCGGTGTCGGGCCGAAGGACGACCACCAGCTGCTCGTCGGTCATCGTCCCGGTTGGCCAGATGAAGTTCGCCGCGAAGACGCAGAGTTCCTCGCATCCGGGGAGAGCATCGAACGCTGACTCGATGTCCTCGGGGTGGATGTTCTTGCCGCCCTCCGTGACGATCATGTTCTTCGCCCGGCCTCGCAGCGAGAGGTGACCGGACACATCCAGGCTCCCGAGGTCACCGGTGCGCAGCCACCCGTCGACGATCGCTTCTTGGGTGAGTTCGGGGGCATCGAGGTAGCCCTTCATCACAGTCGCTCCTCGGACCCAGACCTCCCCCACGCCCTCATCGTTGGCGTTGCGGATCTCAACCTCGACGCCATCGACGGGCTTGCCGACGGTTGTGCTTCGGAAGGGCTCCAGGTCGTTGACCGAGATGACCGTCGTGGCTTCGGTCAGGCCGTAGCCGATCGCGACCGGGATCCCGAGTTCGTAGAAGAACTCGACGAGCTTGCGATCCACAAACGTTCCACCTGCGAACACCCGCTTGAGGTTTCCCCCGAGTTCGTCATGAATCGGCTTGAGCAGCCAACGTGACAGCTTGTGGTTCGGCTTGCGAGCCGTGAGGAAGTCGTTCGCCTTGATCGCGGTATCCACCGCCTTGCGTGGGCGGTCCTCGAGATCATCGAGCCGATCTCGGATCCTCTTCTCGAGGTTCTTGAGGATCGTCGGAACCACCGCCAAGTGGGTGACCTCGTACTGCTTGAGCGACGAGCGGATGAACTGCGGACGAAGCGAGCGCTGGTGGAGCACCGACGCACCCATCATCAGCGGCATCAAGAAGCCGAGCATGAAGTCGATCGCGTGGTTCGTCGGGAGGATCGAGAAGAACCGCTCATCCTCGGCGATCGGGTACATGCGGCCGAGCACCTGGGCCTGCGTCAGGTAGTTGTCATGCGTGAGCATGCAGCCCTTGGGTGTGCCCGACGTGCCCGAGCTGTACACGATGCTCGCGACGTCTTCGCGCGACCGGTACTGCAGCGTGAACGCGTGGGAGGTTTCGCTCTCCCACCGATGCGCCACCCCCAGATCCGCCCCCTCGGGCGCCTCGGTCACGAGCACCTTCGTGCCCGACAGGACGGCGAGCTCCTCGCGCATCATCTTGACCCACGTCGAATACTCGGTGACGAGCACCTTGGGCTTGCAGTGGTCCAGCAAGGACAACTGCTCGGACACCGTGAGCTTGTAGTCGATCGGAACCAGCACCGCACCGACCCAGACCGCGCCCAAGCCGGACACGACCCACTTGGCCTGGTTCTGCATCACGATCGCGCAGCGGTCCCCAGACCCAAACCCGTCGGACTGCAGCAACGCACCAAAACGTTCTGCCTCCTGGCGAAGCTCGCGGTAGGTCCAGCGACCATTCTCCCGATGGCGGTCCGCCTCGATGAGAGCGGTGTTGGTCTTGAAGGTGACGATCGCGTCGCGAATCGCCTCTCCGACGCATGAAATGCGATCAAGCGTGAGCATGATGATGAGGCCTAGGCTGCGAGTGCTAGAGGCGGGCGTCGATGGCACCCGACAGGGCGCCGAAGGTCTTGATGTCTTGGAGCTCGTAGTCGGGGATCTCGACGTCGAACTCCATCTCGAGTTCGCTCATGAGTTCCGCCGCCTGGAAGCTGTCGATCTTCAGAGTCTCGAAGACGTCGCCTTCGGGCGTGATGCTCGAAGCGTCGACGGAGTAGCGCTTGGCGCAAAGCTGGGAGAGTCGGTCGAAACTGGCAGACATGATCGTGGGCCTAGGGAAGGTAGGGACGTGGGTCGTCGCTCTCGACGAATTTCTTGAGGGCGGCTTGGAGCACGGGGCGAAGAGCGAGCCGAACGAACAACTCCTTCTCCTCCGCCAGCTGCTCGGTCGGCAACGGCTTCATGAAGGCCTTGCAGGAACGACGCGACTCGGGGTCGAACTTGTTGGCCTGCTCAGCCGTTTTTCGGGCGGCGCGAAGGCCTGCGCCGGCGGGAACCATCTGACTGACCAGGCCGCACGCGACGGCCTTCTTCGCGTTGATCGAGCGACCGGTGAGCAGCAGGTCGCGCACAACGGCGTTGGAGACGTCGCGGCGTAGCCGCGGGATGCCCCCGAACCCGGGAACGATGCCCAAGCGCAGCTCGGGGAATGCGAACCGCGCGCTCTTCTCCGCGATGAGGATGTCGCAGGTGAGCGCAAGCTCAAAACCGCCACCGAAACAGATGCCATGCACCACGCCGATGGTGGTCAACGGCAGCATGTCGAGCCGGTCCATCACGCTGTGAATGCGATCGATGAACTCGCGCAGGCGCGGCTCCTGCTCCTTCTCGGGCACATCCATGAACCCGTTGTAGAGCTCGCGAAGGTCGGCCCCAGCCGAGAACCCACCACGGACCGTGCTGTGAATGATCAACGCGGAGGCGTTCTCCGTGTCGACTTGATCGAGGAAGCGCTCCAGCTCGCCCAGCACCGTGGTGCCGATTTCATTGCAGGGATCCCGTCCCAGCTCGAGCTCGTACGTCCCGTCGCGAAGTGTCCAGCGAATCATCAGCGCGCTGCCTCCATGCGAGCCTTCTCTTCCTTCTCGGCTCGGAACGCCTCGTACACCGCCTCGATCTCGGTGCTGAAGTGTTTCTCGATGACTGCACGGCGCAGCTTCTGGTTCGCGGTCAGCAGCCCGTTCTCGGGCGTGAACGTCTCGTCGACCACGATGGATTGCTTGATGCGCTTGTAGAACGGTTTGTCCGCGTTAACGGTCTCCAGCGCCTTCTCGATCGCGCCCTCGGTTGGCTTTCCGGTAACGATGACCGACAGGAACGGCTTGGCGTGGCCCACGAGGACCGCCTGTTCTGCGCCGTCGCAATGCTCGAGGAACTTCTCTTCGATAGGCTCGGGCGCGATGTTGTGGCCCGACTCGGGCACCAACAGGTTCTTGATGCGCCCGATGATCTTGAGGTTGCCGTCCTCGATGTCGACCTGGTCCCCGGTGTGGAACCAGCCATCGGAGAGTGCCCGCTTGGTCTCCTCGTCCTTCTCCCAGTACCCGGAGAAGATGTGTGGACCCTTGACGAGCAGCTCGCCTTCTTCGGAGAGCTTCGTTTGCACACCCTCCAGCGGAATGCCCACCCGGCCGGGCACCGTGCGGTCGGGCTGATCCAGCGACACGATGCCCGTGGTCTCAGTCAGGCCGTACGCCTGGTAGACGGGGATGCCGAGCATCTGAAACCAGCGCTGGGTGTCCTCGGACAGCGGCGCCGAGCCGCTGATCAGGAACTCGAGGTTGGGCCCAATCTGGTCGCGAATCTTGGTGAAGACAACCTTCTCGGCGAGGGCCAGTGCGGCCTTCTGCACGAAGCCGGCATTTCCCGCCACCGTAGCTTTGTAGCCATCGATTCCTCGCGTGTAGAGCTCGAGACCGATGCCACCGCGCTCCTTGATCTTCGCCCCAACGCCGGAACGAATCTTCTCCAAGACGGCCGGGACGTTGAGGAAGTAGTTGGGCTTGGCCGTCGCCATCTCGACCACCAACTTGTTGAGGTCGGTCGAGATCATCATCGGGTTGGGACGCGAGAGCTGCGTCCACAAGGTGATCCGACTTGCGGCAAAACAGAACGGCAAGAAGTGAAAGACCCGGTCCGGACCGTCCTTGGGCTTGGACACCGCGCCCAGACGAGCGGCGGTCTTCGGCAACATGAAGTCGATGTTGGCCCGCGACAGCATGACGCCCTTGGGCTCGCCGCTGGTTCCCGACGTATAAATGATGGCGACGGTGTCGTCCGGTGCCAGTTCACGTGGAGCCGCTTCGGAGGGCTCGTGGTCGAACAGCGTGTCGAAGGTGATGATCTTGCAGTCGCCGCTCCCCTCCCACGCCTCGGAGACAGCCTTGGCGAGGGCTTCACTCCCCGCCATCAGGACCTTCGGCCGGCAGTTGCTGAGCATGCCCGCCAAGTCCTTGGGCTCCTGGCGGTCGTACAACGGGACGGTGATCGCTCCCGCCGCGATCGCGGCGAGGTCGGCAGACACCCAGCGCACCGAGTTGGGCGCGAGGATGGCGACCCGGTCCCCCGGCTCCACGCCCGCATCGGCCAGCGAACCGCGAGCCCGCGCGATCAAGTCGAGCATGCCGTTGCCGTCGGTCCCCCGCAGGGTTGTGGCGTGCACCTCGATGAGCTTGGTCAGCTCGGGTTTCGTCCGCAGATTCTCGAAAATCGTGGTCAGAAAGCTCATCGATGGCCTGCCCTCCGCGACGGGGAGGGCGGCAGCATACCGACCAAAGCCCATCGTTCAACCGCCGAGGCGACTGGTTAAGCGAGCCCGCATCGAGCCGGCGTTCGCGGACTTCAAAGACCTGTTTTCGTTCGGTTTTCATGGCACCTGACAACTCCCGTGTCCTTGCGCACAGGATCCCATCCACCCGTGGCTCGCGGCCGCGTGCCCGGCGTGGCCGAGGGTCCCCGCTGAAGTTGGGAATCTCGAGGATGAGCCGTCCCTCGGCGCACGCTCCACCGTCGCTGTGTCTGGAACGAACCGGGTGACTGGTAGTCTGCGTCCGTGCTTGCCGCGACGGTCGCCGCGTTGTCTTTGCTCGGTAGCGCGCCTGTCGACAGCGAAGGATCTTCGGGCTCCCGGACCCGATCGCAGGAGGCACAACCGAACCATGCGGCGGCACCACCCCCGCCCCCGGCCCCCGCTCGATGGCCCGCGTGGCGCCGCCGAGGGTTGATGCTTCGCGGTAGCACCGGGTTGGTCCACTGCGCACAGCCACTGTGTAGCGACATCCCCATGGGCGGCATCGGGAGGCTCGACGTCGGCTACCGCGCGGGGTTGTACAGCCTGTGGCTCACCGTCGATGGCGGCGGGGGACGGCTCGACCTCCCGGCGTTCGAGGACGCAGATGGTCTGGTCACCGGGATCCGGGGCGGACTGACGTTCTTCCAGGCAGGGGTGGGTGTGGCCCTCCACCCTGTCGACCTCGGGCGCGTCGACCCGCACGTTGGAGTCGCGTTCGGGTACTCGCGAGTGGAACAACGATTCCGCTCGGACCAACGCAGCTTCGAGCTTCGGTACCAACGCGGCGCGGTCATGCCCAGTGTCGGCATCGATGTCTACGTCGGTCGGCGGGTTGCGGTCGGACCGCGCGCCGACATCGTGGTCCCCTTTGGCGGCAGTCAGTGCCTCCGCCAGGGAAGCACCGAAGAGTGCGCCAACACGGTCGATATCGTGGACGCGGGCGATGCGGCGATCGCTCGCGCGCGCCGACGCACCTTTCCACGGCCGTGGTCGGCAACCGTTCAGGTGACGCTGTACCTCTTATAGAGCCTGATGCTGCCGATCGGCTTGGAGCGGAGACCGATCGTCCATTAAAGTAGAGGCTGGTGTCGGAACGATGCGAGCTGTGCGGCGCAAAAGCGCGGCCCGAAGATGAGGCATGCCGCGAGTGCGGTGCCCCTTTGCGCTCGCCTGTCCCAGGACCTTCGGAGTCGTCGACCGAGATCACAGCCGTCGAGACCCACACGCCATCGCTCGAATGGACCGAGCCCGGAAGCGTGCGCCCGCCGGCAGATACCCATCCCGAGCTCCACTTCGAGGAGCCCACGCCCTCACGCCGAGTTCCGTGGGTCGCGATGCTCGGGACTGCCGCGGCGCTGGGCGTTGGCGCGCTCGCGTACAACACAATCAGCGCAACTCCGGCATCCCCTCCCGCCGCTGAACCCCCGACCACGGCGGCCCCACCAGCATTGGAGCCCGCTCGCGTGCCAGAACCGGTGGCTGCGGCGGGCTGCCCCAAACTCGAGAACCTCGGAGGCCAGTGGACCTTCACAACCGAGGTCACGGGGTCGCGGGTCGTGCAGTCCTCGGGCCTCAACGGGTTCTACACGCTCAACGTGGACGTCGAGAACTGCGTCGCCTCGGCAGTGCTGACCAAGACCGGCTACACCGCCCGGATGTTCTCCGAGGCGCGACTGCAGCGTGCGTCGGCACAGCTCGAGCTCGGTGACGGCTCCCGGGAAGCCTTCGCCACAGCGGCGTTTCATCTCGAGAGCAACGTCGGGCCCCACGGCATCATCGAGTTCTCGTTCGCAGCCGACGCCGACAGCCTGACCGGTGTGTACCGACAACGGGGTGCACGGTGGCGCGACGCTGGACTGACCGGATTCCTTCGCGGGGTTCGAGAGGGTGAGAGCCCCCGCGAGCTGATCGCCGCTGAGCAACCCTGTGCGGTCCGCTGCCAACTCGCTTGCGACACCGGAGTTCGCGACACGCTTGCGGCAGACGCGGTTCAGACCTGTGCGCAGGCGTGCGAAGAGGACACGACAAGCCCCGTACAGTGCGGGGACGTCCAGCCTGTGCCCGAAGCGTTCGAGCTGAGCCTGGAGGGGCCATCCTCCCTCGCGAAGCTTTGTCGCAGCATTGGCGGTTGCGCAAAGAAAATCGGCCGGGGCCACGATCAGCCGCCCCGGCTCGATGCCGAGCGGCTCCCCAAGGGCTGGTCGGACGTGAAGATGGTCCGCGCCAAGAAGGAAGGGGGAGTCCGTCTTGCGTTGCACGGCTCCGGTGGCTGGTGGCTCTCCGCCCCTCTCTTCGATGCCCGCCGCAACTCCCGGCTCGGCAAACTCCGGCTGTACGCGCGCCAACTCGCGGAATCCCAAGAGCGCCGCTACGTCTTGGGCCTCGCGCGTGCCAACACCCGGGACGACAGCCCCGAGGTCTACGTGGCGTGCCGCCTCGACGACACCCCGACGTGTGTCCGGGTGCCCCGAGCCCGTGGCATGCACGTCAACGCACTGCCCGAAGGCACACTCGCAGTCGACCCGGCTGCTGAGGGCCCCTCGGGTGTGTTCAGCTGGTAGCGCTCCGGCTCATGCCGCGAGTGCGTCGGCGTATCCCGCATCGACGTCGAGGATGTGACTCGACAGCCACACTCTGAGGAAGTCGAAGAATTCCTGGTCGAGCGTCGAACCGTCCTTGACGAAGGCATCGCGAAAACGGGTGAGCGTCTGCAACAGCTCTCGATGGATCCGACAGTGCGCGTCGTATCCAGAGTGCCGATGCTGCCGCATGTGGGCTTCTTCATGCCGGAAGTGAGACAGGGTCCCGTCGTACAGGACCTGGAGCGCACGCCCGACGATGGGGCGCGGCGCGTCCGCGGTCCAGTGAGCGTGCAGATCGTTCATCTGCTTCACGAGCAACCCGTGCTCGAGATCCATGGTTTGCACGCCGACCTGCGACACTCCGGTCCAATCCAAAAACGCCATCGTGAATCCGTTGCTCCTCGCAGCCGAATCGCCCGGAACATGCGCGGACTTGAAGGAAAAGATCAGCGGAGGTCTCGCAGCGCGTGATCTGCCAGATGTCGGTTTTTTCGCGACATCGGCCCGATGCGGCAAGCTGCTGCCAATGCAGACCGAGCGACGTGTCCTTCGCAGCGAAGACCCCAGCCGCGCCATCCGAATCTTCCTCGCGAAGAACGCGGGCAGCCCCGGAGTGCGCGCCGCGGTCGTCGCATCGGACGAGGGCATGCTGCTCGGCGGTGTCGGCGACGAGGATCTCGAAGTGCTTGCCGCAGTCGGCTCCGCTGCCAACGCAGGACACAACGTGGCGAGCCCCTGCGATGAGCACGGCTGGTCCACGGCGGGCGTGTTCACGCACCGCCTGAGCGTTGGCGAGCGCAGCTTCGTCATCGCCTCGCTCGGCGGGCCACTCGAGTCCGCGAACGACTTCGACGGACTGCTCCATCGCGTACTCGCGTAGAGGGCGCTGCGGGGTGAACCCGTCACGCGTACCTGCCCGCCAGGGTCAGCGCACGCCAAGCAACCGCACCCGGGGAACCGGATCGCAACATCCAACATCCGCGCGGATCGGCGGCTGAATTCGCTCAAGTCCGGCGCGAAGCTGTCGATGCGCTCCGCGGTGCTGCCCTGTCGACCCGTCGCCGACGCTCCATCCGAGCCCCCCGGCGCGGAAAGCGAGTCGTGTTTCGATTGCGACGGACGCCGGGACACGCCCCAGGCCAACCCGCCGAGCGCCCCGCGGCGGCTCGCCGCGGTATCCTCGAACCTGGCCGTGCACGAACTCGACGACGACTCGGACACGCAACAGCGGAAAGAGGATGTCACCTCGCCGACCGTGCCAGTCAACGCGAGTGCTCGCGCCAGCCTCACCGAGGCATTCGACCGTCCAGAGCTCGACCGGTACGAACTCGAGGAGCAGGTTGGCGCCGGTGGGATGAGCGTCGTCTATGCCGCCCGCGACGTCGAACTCGACCGCCGGGTGGCGTTGAAGGTGATGCGCCTCGACGTCGGTGAGCCCAAGGAAGAGCAGGTCCTTCTCGCCGAAGCCCGGTCCCTCGCGGGTCTCAACCATCCCAACGTCGTCCCGGTGTACGACGTGGGCTACGATCGAGAAGGACGGCTCTACATGGCGATGGAGCTGGTCCGCGGGAAGAACTTCCGGGCGTGGCTCGACGCCTCCGAACGATCCGTCTCTGAGATTCTCGACGTCTTGGTGGCCGCCGGACGGGGCTTGGCCTCCGCCCACGCCGTGGAGCTCGTTCACTGCGACTTCAAGCCGACCAACATCCTGGTCGGAGAGGACGGCCGAGTGCGCGTGGTGGACTTTGGGATCGCGCGACGCGTGTTCCGGTCCGAGACGCAAACCGGCGCGACGGGGACAGGGAGCTCGTCGGACGACATCCTCCCGCCCAAACGGTTGATCGTCGGCACGCCGCGGTACATGTCGCCCGAGCAGATGCGGGGCGAGCCGGTGACGCCGAGCACCGACCAGTTCAGCTTCTGCTTGACCCTGTACGAGGCGCTCTATGGCCAGGTTCCATTCCTGGGTCGCAGGAGCAAGCAGAAGGTCCGGAACATCCTCGCTGGGAATGTCCGCCCCCCGCCGCGTGGGTCCCTCGTCTCCAAGCGGATCCACTCCGTCATCCTTCGCGGCCTTCTCGGAGATGCCGAGGCTCGCTGGCCCAGCATGGACGAACTCCTGCGTGCCCTCAGTCGAGGCGGGAGCCGGCCGCGTGCTGTCGGTGGGCTCGTCGTCGCCGGACTCGTGGGCTCGGGAGTCGCTCTCGCGGCGGTGGTCCCCGTCGCAGACCCCTGCGCGTCGACGCAAGAGGAAGCGGCGTCGGTTTGGAACGCCGACCGACGAGAGCAGCTCCGCGACGCCTTCCACGCGTCTGGCATTTCCAACCCCGATGCGGAACATGCCCGACTCGATGCAAAGCTCTCCAGCTTCGCGGACGAGTGGTCGGCCTCGAGGGTCCGAGTCTGCGAGGCCGCCAACGCAGCCCCAGAGCGACGCGCCGCACAGAGAACCTGTCTGTATCGCGCGCTCGAACAGTTCTCCGTGCTGGTCGAGGTCGTCGCGACGGGCGATGCACTCACGTTGCGCAACTCGCCGGAGGCCGTGTCGGCCCTACCAAACATCGCATCCTGCGACGCGGCGGCGCCCGACAAGCATGCGACCGCGCCGCCGGAGATTCGAGATCGGGTGGAGAGCCTCGCCGAAGAGCTTTCGACCATCCCGCCCCTGCTCGGCCTGCACCGCTATGAACGTGCGGACGACGTCACCGCGCGAGTCTTGCACGAAGCGGAGCTTCTCGACTTTGCGCCGCTCTTGGCCGAAGCGCAGTACCGCCGCGCGGACCTCCTCGACGCCCAGGGGCTTCGAGTCGATGCGGCGAAGCTTCTCGACCAGGCGTTTCACACCGCTCAGACCGCACACCAAGACCGACTCGCAGCACGAATTGCCGTGGAGTTGCACCTGACCTACGGCTACCGCTTGGCACGCCCGAAGCTCGCCGAGCGATGGGAGCGACTCGCCCAGGCCGCGGTGGAACGACTCGGCGACGATGCCGGCTCGCTACGCGCCGAGCACATCCGAACGGTGGGGTTGGTCGCGCTGCGCAACACCAACTACGAGCTCGCTCGCGAGCGCTTCCGGGAGACCCTCGCGCTGTACGAGAGTCTGGAGAACCCCGACCCACTCCTCCACGCCGAGGCCCAGAGCAACTTCGGCATCGCCTGCCTCGAACTCGGAGAACTCGACGCCGCAGAGACCGCCTTCCAGAGCGCCATGGACAAGACCGAGCTCGAGGTCGGCCGGTTCAACAACCGGCACATCTCGATCATCAACAACCTCGGCAACCTCGAGCAAATGCGCGGCGACCACCAAGCCTCGCACGACTACTTCCGGCGAGTCTACGAGACGGAGGTCGCGCTCTACGGCACCGACGACATCCGCGTCGCCATGTCCTTGAACAACATGGGCACCTCGCTCCTCTCCCTGAACAAGGACGCCGAGGCAATCGTCCTGTTCGAGCGATCGATCCGCGCGTACGAGTCGGGAGACCACCATGGCGTTGATCTCGCTCGCCCCGTCGGAAACCTCGGCGTCGCGCATATGCGGGCCGACAACTTCGACAAGGCGGAGGCGAACCTCGTCCAAGCCATCGCGCTGATCGAGGCCGAGCTCGGACCGATGCAAGCGGACTCGAGCGGCCACTGGTTCAACCTCGGCTCGGTTCGGCTCCGGCAGGGCGAACATGAGCGTGCGCTCGACGCGATGCGCCGCAGCCTCGAGATCGATGAGCACGCATTGGGGCGCAACCACCCCTTCGTCGCGCAAACCCTCTCGGCCATCGGCGTGGCCCACATCAAGATCGGGGAACCGAAGCGTGCGAGGGCGCTTCTCGAAGAGTCCGTCGAGATCTTTGCGGCTTTCGACATCGACCCGCTCACGGTCAACGCCACCCGGTTCGAGCTCGCGAAGCTGATGTGGGATCAGGACGAACGCGACGGTGCCCGCGAGCTCATCGAGGAAGTCGAGGTGGTGTTCGCCGAGGCCAACGATGTGGGCGCGCCGGAACTCTCTCAGCTCCGCGCCTGGAAGAAGAGCGTGTCGTACTGACCCGTACGCTCACGAGTCACTCCAGCGGAGCTGGGCGAGGTCAAAGATCGCTCCGTCGGAGGGCTCGATGCCTTCGATATCCCACCGCGCCGCGATGGAGGTCGTCCCATAGGCCAGCGGGATGACCGGCGCGGACGATTCGACACGATGCAAGAGCGCCTGCTCGTGCTCCCGCGAGGGCACAGAGCGGAATGCCTGCAGTGCGGCGTCCATCTCGGCGTCCTCGACCCAGCCGTAGTTGCAACCCGTGGAGCCGGCCCCCTTGGGGATCATGCTGGAGTGCAGCATCGCGTCCACGAACTCGGACGGAGACGGAGACACCGCGTTCCAACCGCCCAGCGCGAGCGCATAGTCGCCAGACGCGAGCTGCTGTTGATAGTCCTCGAGGGTGGACGTCTGTACGAGCTCGACCTGAAGGCCCAACCCGCCGAGCTGCCGCGCCAGCTCCGCCGACCACTTGTCCGGATCCGGCATGTACGGACGCCGTCCCCAGACCACAATCATCCGCAAGGGGCCAGAGGGCAGCTCGAGCGAACGCAAAGACCGCTCGGCATCCGCCCGCTCATACGGGAGCCGCATGCGAATCGTCCCCTGCCCAGGCGGCATCACAGACGGGGCGAGGAACGCCATCGGGTTGTCGTACGTCGTCGCGAGCACGGTGTAGCGATCGATGCCCTTGGCGATCGCCGAGCGGATCGGCTGCGACAAGAGTCGCGTGTTGAGCCACAACAACGCAGTGCTCGTGCCCGCCGCGAACAGCTTCCGGACCCCACGGACATCGGCAAGCTCTTCTCGACTGAGCGCTGCGGTGAGGTCGATGTCTTCGGTCGAGATGTCGGCGCGAATTCTCTCGCAAGCGTCGCTAGGCTCGTAACCGCGCAGCATCACCTCGGAAATCGACGGCGGGCGCGGGTGGTAGGGATTGGCCTCGAGCCGAATCCCCTGGTCGTTGGTTTCGACGACGCGGTACCGACCGGTCCCAACCCACGCGCCCCCGACCTGGACCCCGAACCGAACCCGGTCTGACCCGAGGAACGCACGGACATCGAACGCCCGGCCTTTGGGCGTGAAGACGACCCGATCCCCTCGGGTGGAGACGTCGAGCAGCGGCTGATACCAAGGGGACCGACTCAGGGCAGCCGCCACCATCTCGACGTCGACCGCGGTGCCGTCGCTGAGGCGTGCGCCTGTACGGAGACGTCCGGTGACTGCGCCCCCGGCAAGCCCGTCGACCACTTCAAGCAGACTGTCTTCCGCCTTGGAGACCGGAGGCTCGAAGAGCTGACGCTTCGCAACGTCGTGCGCGAAATCGAAATCCGCGTACGGGTTGAGGCCCTCGACGCTGAGAGTTCCGACGACGGCACACCGAAGCATCTTTTCGCCATCGGCTTCACCCGTTGCTTGCACCGCAACCAGTGTAAGCCAGTTCGCACCCTCTGTTCGGGGTCAACCGCCAACACTTTCAAGACTGCCGGCGCAGGGGGATCCACCCCGGTCGGGAGAAGTGCGGGCCTCAGCCGTATTTTTCCATCAAACCCTGCAGGTGGGGCGATAGAGGCGGCAAGTGGGCCATCGGATCGTTGGGGAGGTCCCGACGGGGGAACTCTGGGTAGACCCGCTGCACTTCGTCCATGAAGTCGATCCCCATCTGCCCCATCAGTTTGAACTGATTGGGGAGGACGCGGCCGATGTCGTCCGAGATCTTTTCACCGTCGTCCCAGAGCCGACGAAGCATCGCGTAGACCTTCTCATCGAGGTGCTCCTCGTCGACCTCGACGAAGAGCTCCGGGTGGCCACGGTCGTTCATCAGGTTGCGGATGCGCTCATCCATCGTGATGCCGCCCGAGGGAACAAGCCCGGGCATCGACGTGACGACCGCATGGAAGCGGGAGCTGATCATCGCCGAGCAGCGACGCAGCACCGAGACCATCTCGTACATGTCGTAGTCGTCGCTGATGAACATCGGCGGCTTGACCGTCAGCCGCTCCGAGAGCGCTTCCGCGGACTGCCGATCGACACGCTCCATGCCGACGAGAATCGTGAACGCGTCATCCTCCTGCAGGAAGCGCTCGAGCCCATCGGCGATCCCCTGCAGGTAGGTGTCGTACTGCAGGTCGGCTTCCTCGGAGCTGTGGTGGTAGTAGAACGATCGGTAGTGCTCGCTCTTGTATTGGCCAACCAGGGTCTGCGCAGCCGCCTTGCCCAGGTCGGGCTTGACCGGCCACCAGAACGGGTTGATCGGACAGATCACGATGACCTTCTTCTTGCCGTCCCAGCCCTTTTCCCGGAGCAGTTTCTCGCCGATCTCGGGGGAACCGGGATCGAAGGTCCACGCCGTGTCTGTCCCCCCCGTGGTGCGTACGCCCAAACGGCCGAGCACTTCACGGGACGGGTTGTTGCGGCATTGCACCAGCGCGTGCTTGCAGTGCTTCTTCACGAAGTCCCGTAGCTGCGGCGTCATTCCGCCGGCCTCGGCCCCGTAACCTACGGCCAGCTTGTCTTCGACTGCAGCGATTCCGAGCGCACCGGCCATCATCGTGGACAACGCGTTGGCGAACTTCGACTTGAACATCGAGCCCTCACACGAGATCACGCCGTGATGCTTCGGGCACTCCTCGAAGAGGAACTTCGGGAAGACGACCGGAAGCTCGACTTGGCGGACCGTGCGGAAGTAACCCGCAGTCCGAGCGAGGTTCACCGACATGATCGTCAGCTCGAGGTCGTCGTCGCCGACCACGTGTCGGAACTGGCGGATCATTTCCTCCACCCGCACATCAGCGCCGGTGTTGCGCGTGCCGACGTACCCAGCCAGGCAAAGCTTGAGCGGATTGCCCGGCGACCACGTCTCCTGATCGACGCCCAGTGAACGCTTCATCGCGACCCCCTCGATGAAGCCATTCATGACTTCCATCAGGACGTTGTCTGGATCGAGCGCATCCTTAAATCGGCTCAGGAAGCCCATAGACCGCGCAGGATAGTGGAATGCGGAGCCGCCTGCGTTCACAGATCGCTCACGCGCGGGACTCCCGCGATCCCGGGTTCTCAGCCGACCGCTCGCGTAGCGCGCATCGCCTCTAGGCCCGGAGGAATACGGAGGTTTCCGGCCGCAGCAGCGGGCCATCCGCGAGCTCGCAGGCCGCGGTCTATGCGAGCGGCGCGGATGCCGACACCGCTTGGACACGCAACCGGCGGCCCGGTCGCCCGTCTGAAAAGTGATGGTCGCCTCACTCGTCGCTGTGCACGTCGGCCCCATCGTCTGGTCACTCGCCCTGGGGCTTCCGGCCATCGGCCTGTTCTTGGGCTATCGCCGACGAAGCCAATCCCGCGAGGCCCGGGCTGAACGAGCTGTCGAAGCAGCCCGCTTGGCGATCGCGACGGCACGCGTCGACGACGCTTGGCACCATCTCGGCAGGGCGTTCATCGCAGATGCGAAGCTGAGCCCAGCGGAGGCGACGACCAACCGGGAGGTTCTATGCCAGCTACAGCGACTGCTGAGCCCCACGTTGGTACGCCCCGTCGGCCGCGCTCTGAAGCCGCTAGACCACGCGTACGCGCAGGTTGAGGCAGGCCACCGTGGCGACACCGCACTGGCACGCGCCAGCGTCGTGCAACTTCTGATCGGCACGCGCGGAGAGGCAAGCCTCGCCGTGCTTGCGGTGCTCGACACTCCCGTCGCGCAACTCGTCGACACGGTCGAAGTCATGCCTGCGGCAGCAATCGCAGGCTGAGCGCAGACGCCCCAACACGACGTCTCACTCCTCTTCTTCCACTCCTGCGCCGTGTCGCCAGGACGCTCGGCTCCCTCAGGGAACCGCGACGCACACCCCCTGATCGCTACACTCGACGCCGGCATCACACTCCCCGACGTAGTTGCAACCAGCCCCCGGCGCGTCGCCGAAGGAACAGCCAAAGCCAGCGTCGTCTAAGCGGGCCCACTCCAGCGTGTCGGCCTCAACACTGAGCGCCGTGATGGAACAGTCGTCGACGTAGCAGGAGCTGTCCACGGCCATGCAGTCCGAGTCGATCGTGCAACCCGTGTTGGCTGCGAGGAAGGTCTCCACGTCTCCGAGCAAGGACCCACAGAACTGGTCTCGACCGGTTTCGGCGTTGAACGCTTCGCACTCCTTCGCGGCGTTGCAGAACGACCCCGCAGAAACGGGGTCCTCACAAGGACACGCGTCGGCCAGCCCCTCGCGGATCTCCGCCCACTCCTCCTCCTGTGGATTCCCGTCCAGGGAAAGGGCCACCGCGCCTGGGATGACCGCCGGCGGGAAACACACATTCCGGTCGCTGACCTCGCAGTCCAACATCGTCTCGCAGGACCGATGTGCCTCGATGAACTGCTCCGCTGTCACGATCGCCTCCTCGCAGGAGAGTCCACCCCCCCCGGTCGGGAGATCGGCAGTGCCCTCACTCCCACTCGAGGAGCCGTCCTCGCAGTTTGCGATGCAGTTCTCCTTCGAGTCGCACCCGGAGAGGCTCGTCAGTAGGAACAAGGTGAGACCGAGTCTGTTCATCGGGTGTGAATCTCCGTGGGCTCGGGTTTTTGTGGGGAGATTCGCTCCCCACACACAATTTTCAGGCGCTCCAGCAGCCCCTCATCGATCCTTCTGTGTCGAAGGCCTTCCACCCTCGCGGCCGCGTTCGGCGCGTGCGTACGACAAGCCAACTCGACCTCCAACGCTTCGACCTCCTGCCGCAGCGCCCCGCGAACGAAGTCCGCTCGGTAGGCTGAGACCTTGGATTGCGCCACACCGTAGCGTCCCGCCTTGATGGACCCTCGAATCGCTCGCACGAGTCGCAGTTCCTCGGCGAGTGATGGCTGCGGCGTCGGCGAATGACCCACACGTACCCGAGCATCCCTTGGCTCAGCTCGCGACGCTGGCACTTCAACCACGCTGCGACCCCGCTCGGGCACAGGGGCAGGAGCAAGCGGTGGCGCTGGCGTCCCGGCCGCCGCCACCGCAGGAGCGGACTCCACCGTAGGAGCGTGCGGCAGCGTAGGAACGGACTCCACCCCCGGGGCGCTTGGCAGCGCTGCCCACGATGCAAGCACGACCGCACCCGCGCACAACCCCCCAGCCGCCCACGCCAAGATGCCGACCTCTGCGCCAATCCTGGCCGACCCTCCGACCGTTGCAATCACCGCAGCCCAGGTACGCCGCTCGGTCTCCGTGGGAGGCCGCTCTCTGCGAAGCACTCGAACCACCGCAGCCGAGTCCTGAGCGCGCATGCGCTTGGCCGTACGATCGAGCTCAATCCGGGCGGAGCGAACTCTGGCGTAGATCGTGTTCATGTTGACTCCGAGCACCTCGGCGATTTCACGACCAGGCATCCCGGAGAACTCCGAGAGTACGAACGCTCGGCGGCGGTCTTCGTCGAGCCTCCACAAGAAGTCCCGCATGACGGTCGCTGCCCTCGACCGGTCGAGGTCACGGTCGAGATCACCGCCGGCGGGCAACTCGGAGAACTCGCAGGTTCGGGTCGCATCCCGCGCGGCCCGCGTTCGGTACCGGTAGGCGATTCGCCGCGTGATCTCGTAGAGCCACGCACTGATCGGTGCCCGAGGCTCAAAACCGGGAAGTCGACGGTGTACGACCAAGAACACATCCTGTAGAGCGTCGTCCACAGAGCCTTCCGCAACACCAAGTGCGCGCAACGTGCGCCAGACGAAGCCAAACTGAGCTCGGTAGACGGCGGCAAACGAAGACGTTCTGTCCTGGGAAACGGCTGGCATCGGAGGGGACAGCTGGCAATGCAGCCCACGTCCTGGATTTGTGGAGCGAACTACCAATGAATCTCCAGACCCGCCCAGACTCGGAGCGCTACCGGGCCAGTTCGGTGAAGGGTGCCCGGAGCGTCCCCTACGGAGAACGCCCAGTCCTGAAGAGGCGCCAACGCGACCGCGGACAACGCGGGCGCGACACGCTCGGTGACGTGCCACGCGAGGCCGGCGGATCCGCCAGCCCCCAACCAGGTCCCCCACACCGACTCGGAGGTCCTCACCGCTCCTTCCCCCACCGCCCGCATTCCAGAGACCGCAAATCGGCCGCAGATCGGGAACACCAGCGAACCGACCTTGGGTGTGCCGCATGCGAACGATTCTCCGGTCACGAGGTCGAAGCGTCCGCGAATGCCGGGCTCATCAGGATGGGTCTCCGTACGCCGAAGAGCCGCGTGCACACCGAGGCCCGCACGCCACCACTGTCCGGTCACACCTCCATCCACGCCAAAGCCACCTCCAATACCTGGAGCGATACCCAAGGCGAGTCCCTGGTGAACTCCGACCCAACCTCCGACCCGTGACCGCTGATCCTGTGACGGGTCCCGTGAAGTCTCGACGGGGATGGGCTCGGGTGCTGTCGCGAGCGGCAACGCAGAAGGAGGGTCCGGCAGCGGAATCGGGACGGGTTCCCGAGGCGGCTCGGGCACGGAGACAGCAGCGCGGGACCTCGAAGTCTCGTCCTGCCGAGCCTGTACCAATCGCAATGCGACGACCACCGCGGCGGCCTCGACCACCGCGGCACAGCTGCTCGCGTCGAACGACCGCGCGTCGTCCCGCCCGTCTCGGCGCAAGCGTAGCCGCAACCGCCAGTGATCGACCGCGACCTCCTCGACGTGAATGTCGGCCTCGAGTACCGGGGGCTCGTCCGACCCAGAACTGGTCTGAGCCTCGGCCTCCACCTTCTCGATGAACGCAGCCCTCGACGCACAGCTCGGCGGAACACTCCATGCTCCGATCTCGATCGGGGAGGCGACCAGCAGCAGCAGCAATGGCCAGACCGACACGAAGAGAGTCTACGTGCCTCGGTCCGCCGCGGGGCACCGGATGCCTGCCGACGAGGGGGGAGCAATCCGCGCGAGGTGACTACTCGTCTTCGAGGGCGTCCCAGCTCTGCTGGATGGCCGCCGCGATCAGGTCAGAAGCATCGCGTGTGGACTCGTCCTGCACGTCGACGAACGCTGCCTGCGCACCGTGCTTGTCGAAGTCGAACCGGATCGTTTGCGCGGTCGTGCCACGCTTCTTGCGGCGGGCCGAGGCCTTGCGCACCGGTTTGGTTTTGGGAGTCGCGGACATGTCGATGATCGAAAGTGTAGCACCGCTGCGCGAACGCGGTGTCCAGAGCGGTCAGGGGGTGAGGCCGTGGTGGGCCACGAGTTCCTTGCAGACCCGGCGCATCAAGGTCTTGAGGACCGGAAGGTCGTGGCGTTCGTTGCCAAAATGCCGCCAGAACGGCTTGGCCAAGTTGGACGTCAACGTGATCACGGCGTACGGGAGCCACGTTTCTCCATCCAGGGCCGGCACCGCAAGAATCGACCGCCAGTCCCGCATGTTGAACGCCCGGTCCCACTCCCGCACCTGCTTGGAGCTGAAGTTGTAGTTGATGCTGGGGTGGTTGTCGCAAGCGTCGTTGCTGTTGCCGAAGTGAAACGAGATGCCTGCGACCCCTTGGACCGAGCGCTCAGGGCTCAGCTTCAACGCCCGAAGCGCGGCGTGTTTGCGGGCATCCTCCCCGGCGCGTTCGTGCCGCGACGTGGCCACCAGCTGAAGGACTTGCCGGTCGTCTTCCAGCTCGGGCAAGAAGAGGCTCGTTGTGATCACCTCGCCCGGCTCGAGGCCGAAGTACGTACGCACGTGGTCGACCAGCGTCTTCAGTGACCGGTTGGCACGTCGCTGCCACGCGTCGGTGAACCGAAGGTCCCCGAGTTGCGCGTCGACCCAAGCCTTGCACTCGTCGAACCACGGCAGCGAATCTCCGGTCCAGCCCCATTGAACTTGCCGAAGCAGGTGCGGGATGTAGCCAAAGTTCGGCAGCCAAAGCGGGTTCACGTTCCAGGTTCCCGTCCAGTACTGGTTGATCTGATCGTCTGCAGCTTCGTTGCCGCCGACCATGACCGCATAGATCGCGTTGTCGCCATCGCGAAGCGGCGTGATGCGGCGGCGGTCGAGAAGGCGGCGCAAGTTGGGGTCGGCCAGGCTCATCCCGAGCACCAGCACGGGGGCATTGCCCATCAACAGCTTCTTGAGATCGGTGTTGGGCGTTGCCCGCTTGTCGGCAAAGAGCCCGAGATAGCTGGTCTCGGTGAGGACGAGCGTGCCGCCCACCGCTCCGCGCTCGTCCAACCATCCGTGGAGGTGATGGACACGCGGTCGCGCACTCGAGCGACTGCGTGCACTCAGCGGGTGGCGATGCTTGGCCCACTCTTCGGGTGCGCCTCGGAGCTCGGCGATCGCTCGCTCCAAAATCGGATCGTAGTTGGTCGTAAACAACAGGTCGCGGGCCGCAACTTGCTGCGCCATCGCAGCGAGCTGACGCTGCGTGCTTCGAAGTGGAAGCCGCTCGATCTGTCGCGGGTAGAGGAGTCTCGCCAACTGACGCTTGAATTCGGTGTCTCCAAGCCGACGCCACGCGAAGTCAGCCGCAGCGTCCCGACCGATCCGTCGATAGACCTCCTGGGTGAGCGTCTCGATCGCCTCGTCCCCGACCAGCGACCGGACATAGGCCGCCCCCTCCCCGTTTTCACATCGGCCGCGCAGGTCCGACTCGATCACAGCGCGCAGCAATCCGAGGTTGAGCGAATCCCATCCGGGCAAGCCCGAGGCCATCGACACCCCAGCACCCACCAGGATTCGCAGGGTGCCGGCGTCGTAACAGCCGTGGAGGTCCTCGATCAGCTCTCGGCGCGCGTCGACCACAGGTGCGCATCGTACCTACCCGCAGCTTGCGCGCGCCAAGTTTGGAGCTTTGCCGCCTGAACGAAGACCCAGCCGCGGGTCGAGGATTCCGGTATGCGCACTACCCGCCTTCAGAGACGGCAGCTTCGCAACCCAACTCGGTCATCGAGCGTTCGATCCGAGCTCGGTAGCGGGTCTTCGTGAAGCGCTCGAGGTGCTTCTCCCAGTGCCGACATGCGGATGCTTGGTCACGAATTCGTCGCTCGAGCAAGCGCCCCAGCTCATGGCTGAGCACATCGGCGGTGCGCCTCGGCCATCGTCGCTTCAATGCCGCGCGGAGGGTCGCCGCCGCGTCGGCGTAACGTCCCGCCCGCCGGAGCTTCTCCGCGGCTTCGATCACCGGGCCTGCGTCGTCCTCCATCGGAGCCAGCTCGGCCGTACGTCGAGCTTTCCGCTTCGACGAGCCACGCGGGACGGAAGGCCGAGCCCGCGAAACCGTGTCGTCGGCCTGCGGCGGCTGGTCAGCGTCGGGCGTCTGCGGCAAGACCGGCTTCGTCGACGGGGACTCCTCGGCAGCCGGGCGCGCAGGTTGAGCCGGTTGACCGAACCCCACGTGCTGCCCCGCCAGGATGGGCGTGACCTTCCCCGACCCGTCATGAAACTCGAGACGTCCTTCGTACAGCTCGACCTCGCTTCGGGCCTCGCCGACGACCACCCGGAATCGCGTCCCGACGACGACGATCTCTCCTTGAGGAACAACGATCCGAACCGGGTCGCCACGGACGGGATCGACATCGAACAACGCCGAGCCCGAACGAAGGTCGACCACCCGGTCGCCGACCTCGAGATGGGACCCGTCAATCGTGTCGATACTCATCGAGGGACCCTCCGTAGAGATGCTGCACGCCCCCCAGACCGTCGTGGTTGCGGCACTATTCGAGCGGCACGCGGGACCGGTCACGAGCACCGTCATGGCCACGGACTCCGACCGATCTTCGGTGAGCGACCTGGGTTCGTCCGTACTCCACCTCAGGAACAACAACACCAAGGCCGCACCTGCGACAAAGGTGAGCATCGGGATCCAACCCATCCGACTTGGGCGGGACTGACTCTCCAACTCCGCGGAGACCTTCCGAGCGACTCGCCGAGCCGCAGCTCGTGGCATCCGTTCGTTGGCCAGCGAACGGTCCGCCGCCTTGAGTCGCTCGATGACTTCGCGGCTAGTCGGCATCGCACGCCTCCTGCGTCTTCTCAATGGTGGAGGTCGCACGCTTGATGAGCTTGCAAACGTAGCTCTTGGAGTGCCCCAAGACCTCGCCGATCTCGGCCTGCTCCATCCCATCGAGGTGGTACATGCAGAACGCGAGACGCTGATTGGGAGGGAGCCCGTCTACGATCTTGAAGACTTCGTGCAGCCCAGCCCGGTCTTCAGCTCGCCGGTCGTCGTGCGAGACGGCCCGGCGACCGAGCAGCCACCGGACCGCCGGCGACTGGGCTACGGCACGCCGCCGCAGTCGACTGAGGCACCGGTTGTGCGTCACACGGTAGAACCACCCGCCGAGGTCGGTATCGTCGTCGAGCTTGTCGACCTTCCGACAGAGCGTGACGAAGACGTCCTGGACGATGTCTTCCGCCCATGTCGCGTCGCCCTGGCTATAGCGAAGCGCGAGTCGATACACGTCGTCTCGGTGACGCCGGTACAGCACCCGAACACGAGTACGGGTGTCGACATCCTCGTGGACCAACGCGAACTTGCTCGACTCGGCGTTCACGTGCTCCTCCCCAGTCCGAAAGAGAACCCGACGGTCACGCCAACCCGAAAGGCTCCGCGGCGCCAGACTTCCTCTCCCTGGACTCGGTGGATGCGTTCCATGCCTCCGCCCAAGCGCAGCCCGAGGTGAATCTCGTGGAGCTTCCAGATCTGAACCGCCACACCCAACGCCGACTCCAACGAAGCCGCGGTGTGTGAGCCTCGTTGCGTCGCCTGCTCAGCTTCGAGCTGGTAGGCGTGGATGTCCGCGCCCAACAGCAGACCGGTCTCGAGCGAAACGCGGCCCACCGTCAGCGGTCGCAGTTTGAATCCGATGGCGGGCGTCACTTCGATGACCCGCAGCGCCCCTATCACGGTCACAGGCCTAGCCTGGAGCTCGAGCCAGCCCCGAATCCCGGGCTCTCGTCCGACCGTCATCGAGGCCGCGACCAGAGCGTCTGCGACAGGCCCTCTGCTGATGAACCCCGTCGCTACACCAAGCCGCAGAACCCGGGGTGCTCCCTGAACCGGTGTTCGAAAGCGGGAGCGTGTGGGCTCCTGGCCCGGTGCCCGCTCGTCGTCCGTCTCGGCGTGGATAGGCTCCTCAGGCTCTTCGAGTTCGGGCTCGGATACGGCGACATCCTCTGGACCCGGGTCGACCCCGGCGGGGAGCGTCGCGATGGCAGCAGTCACCAGCGCCGTCGTCGAATGCAAGGCGTCGTCTCCAGCCTTGACGGTTCCGGCACCAGCGTCCGCTCCACACTCACCATTGCCATCGATGACCGAGATTCGGGGATTGTGCTCCCCCGATGCTTGGTCCGCACACACCCTCAGCTGCGAAGGTGTCCCCGCTGGGACGAGGACTGCTCCAGCTGCAAGAACTCCCGCCGCAACCTGGGGGGCGAGCGAAGCCGGGGCGAGCTCGGAGACCACGAGGCCCACCGTCGCGGGCTGCGAACCCGAAGGACTCGAAGGGACCACGTCTTCGAGCGCATCAATCGACCGATGCAGCAGCTCGAGTCGGAGAACCGCAGCATCGGCCGCAGGCTCGACATCGTAGGTAACGGTCGACTCTCCAGTCGCGGTCACCCGCCAGCCCCCCACGGCATTCGAGACGACCGCAAGCTGCGCATGGGCGACGCCCCGTGACGTTGTCAGCGTGTAGCCATCCTCGAGCAACCGTACGACCAGCCATTGCCTCAGCGCCGCGTCGACGGTCAAATGAACAATCGGCTGCTGCCCTGTGCGAGCCTCTTGCTCGGGGTCCTGCCCAAGCGCCTCCTGGGTACCCGGAGGCCCGGACGCACCGATGAGCGCAAGAATGAGGAACAGCGACGGCATGCCGGTCAGGGGCCTACCGACAACCACGCCAACGACGACCCTCAGTTGCACTCTACCCTCATTTTTTTTCCAACCGGTTCTGAGGCCGACGGGTTGACCCGGTGACCTCAGATCGAAGGCGCGCGTCCTCTCCGCAGCTCGACAGGTGGAGTACAGCCCCTGCCCGTGTCACATCCTCCCAGGTGGGGGAAACTGAGAACCTCGATGCGCGTGGATTGAACAACGGAGAACCCGGCACGATGAAATCCAGACCCAGCGCGTACTCGTTGTCCCTGCTCTTGCTCATCGGTGCAGGCTGTGAAGCCGTCGATCTTCCCGACCCCATCGAAGACCCAGGCACGGGCGCCGTGCAACGAGCCGGCTTCGCGCCACCGATCATGGGTGGCACCCTCCTGGTGACCCACGACGGTGGGCACGCGGTGGTCTCCGATCCTGCTCGGGACTCGATTCACATCGTCGACCTCAACGCTTGGCAAGAAACCGGCACGATCGATCTCGAAGCCGGTGCGCTGCCCTTCCGTGCAACCGAGGACAACGACGGCCGGGTACACGTGACGCTGCGCGGACCCGGCACGCTGCTCACCCTCGACCCCGAGTCAGCGCGCGTCACCAAGACGACCAGCGTGTGTCCGAACCCCCGCGGGGTCGCGTTTGACGAGACGAACCAAGCCCTTCACGTCGCATGTGCGGGCGGCATGGTCGTCACGCTCCCCGAATCCGGCGCAGAGCCAACGCGCCGCTTCGTCGCCTCGGACCTACGAGACGTCCTGGTCTCCGAGGGCCGCCTCTTCGTCACCCGATTCCGTGCCGCCGAGCTCATCGAACTCGAGGACGATGGAGCGTGGAGCCTGTTCGGTGCTCCGGTGTCCATCATCAACCAGGGCACGACCCGGGAGCCGACCACAGCGTGGCGAACCCTCCTGCGGCCGGGCGGCGGATGGCTCATGTTGCACCAGCTGGCTTCGACCCGCGTCATCCCAGGCTTCGAGGAGCCGGACGCACACGACAACTTCGAGGAGTCCGGGTACGGAGGTCTCGATCCCTGTTCCGCAGTGGTGAACACAACGCTCAGTGCGACACGCGAAGACGGAGTCGTTCACAACGCCGGGGTCTTCGCGGGGCTCGCACTCTCGGTCGACGTCGCGTTGTCCCCGGACGGCAAGCGAGTCGCGATCGCCAGCCCAACCCAACAAGACCTCACGACCGAAGATCGCATCTCAGTGTTCGAAGTCCGACTGGACTCCACCTCGACCTGGGGCGACAGGCAATGCGAGATTCCAACCCCTCTGGATGTCGATGACGACATTGTCGCGGTCGCGTTTCAACCCGACGATGCGCTGCTCGCCCAGGCTCGCGACAAACCGATTCTGTACCGATTCCAAGGCGCGCAGACTGAACAACTCGAGCTCGCTGGCGCCGATGCCGACGACACCGGGTTCGAGCTGTTCCACAACAACGCCGGACAAGGGGTCTCGTGCGCATCGTGTCACCCCGAAGGCGGGGAAGACGGCCGGACATGGTTGTTTGACGCGGGGCCACGACGAACACAACCCCTCAACGTAGGACTGGAAGGAACCGCCCCGTTCCACTGGAAAGGGGACATGGAGGACATCCACATGATCGCGCGGCAAGTTCGGCAAGGAGCCATGGGTGGCATCGAGCAGACCGAGGAACGCCAGGCTGCCCTCCGCGACTGGATGTTCTCCTTGCGTCCGCCGAACCCACTACGCTCGCAGTCGGACGCAAGCGCCGCAAAAGGGCAGCAACTCTTCGCATCCCTCGGCTGCGCGAGCTGCCACGCTGGGCCCAGCTTCACCTCTGCCGCATCATCGGACCTCGGACACGGTCCTTTGCAAACACCCGCACTGCGCGGTGTCGCTCTACGAGCCCCCTACATGCACGATGCTCGGGCCCTCACGCTGGAAGAGGCCGTGCTCGACATGGCGAGCACGACCGCGAGCGGCACGGAGTTGGATGGCGAGCAAGTCGCATCCATCGTGGCGTACTTGGAATCACTCTAGCGATGCGCACCCAAGCAAGACTCCTCGGACTCGGGGCCGCGCTCGTTGCCCTCGGCGGTGGCTGCCAGACCAGGTCCTTCGACCATGGAGACGCACCCCCGAGCTCCGGCACGGGTGACAGCTTCGGCTCCGTCGGTGGGGTCGCGGGAGAACCCTTCGGGGGTTCGGAGTTTGACGGCAACTTCCCCGATCCAGCCACGACCCGGTGCGGACAGGTGCTTGGGGAACTGCCGCCGATCCCGGGGTTGGCCTCGGCCTGGGCGGTCGTGGCCGTCCCCGATGCCACCGCGGACGGAACTCCGGTCGAAGCGGGTTCCGTCCTCTTGCGGCTGTCCGAGCAACCGATCTCATCTTGTGGCGAGACTCGTCAGGACGAGTTCGGCAGCTCGTCGGGCGGGTTCGGAACGACGTCGACCGGGGGCTCCCAAGAGACGGGCGGTCGAGGGTTCGAGCTGATGCTGGGGCCCGACGAGCTCGAACTCGGCGTCCACGAGGTTGCGATGCTCGCCGCCCCTCGAGTCGTCGTCTACGGAGATGGTGCCAACAGTGGTTCGAGCGTAGACGGCACGATCGAGCTCTTGCACGTCGACGACGGCTGCATGGTCGGCGTGGTGCGCGGCTTCACGACCGAGACCGACGAACCCTTCATGACGGGCGGATTTGTCGCGCAAACGTGCCAGCTGCAGTGCATCCCGACCGAGGGACGGCCGTGCTGAGACTCTCCGAAACGCCCCGGTTCGAGCCGACCTGAGAAAAACGAAAACTCTCGTGATCCGCAGCCGGCCGAGCGGCTCTAAGCCTGGGTGAAGCATTGGCTTTGGATCCCGGTCGCGATGGCCGCCGGGTGTTTCAGTGAACCCGTCGACCCCGACCCCGCCGGCGATACCGAGTCTGGCGTCACCACCGACCCCCAAACGAGCGGCAACAGCGACCCAACCGCGGCTCCAAGCAGCGGAAGCCTCGAATCCACCGGCTCTCCTGGTTCCACCGCTGCCCCGTCGGGATCCACGGAAGGGTCGGGCAGCACCAGCAGTTCCGCTCCGACTTGCGGCAATGGCGAGCTGGAAGGCACCGAGCAATGCGACGGTGACGACCCCCACGGGGCCGCGTGCTTGGACGACTGCACCATCACGTGCCTCGAGAGCTTCCGAGACTGCGACGAGATGCCGGTCAGCGGCTGCGAGATCGACACGGCAACCGACGGCGACAACTGCGGCGCGTGCGGCCACATCTGCGCCAGCGGAGTCTGCGAAGACTCCGCCTGCGCTCCAGCCTCGATCGCCGAGGGCATCGGACTCGGACCCACCCGGATCACGCGAGTCGGGGACACCTTCGTATTCGACGAGTCCGGGTTCGGTCGGATCCTACGCTGGGACCTCGCTCAAGAGGAGGTGCAGGAGTTGGTGTCCGACGACCTCACCGGGAGCTTTCGAGGGTTTGCCGTCGTGAACAGCTCGGTGTTCTGGCTCGACCGCAACCTCGGCGCCGCCCAACAATTGTCCCTCGCAGGCGGCCCGGTCGACTTCATGTTCGCAATCAGCGACGCAGGCTCCCCGTTCGCCTCAAACACGCACCTCTACTACCCAACGACCGTCGTGGAGGATGGTGGCGCGCAAATCTCGAGTCTACTCCGGGCCACCCACGACGCTCCGAACATGACCACGGCAGTCGCGAGCGACGTCCCAGGCCTGATGTGCCAGGTGACCGTGGCCGCCGGACGAATCGTCTGGACAGGCACCGACTTCGAAAACCCCGTCGCTTCGATCCCCGCAGCGGGCGGTCCGGTGCTGACGCACTCGGTCTTGAGCGCCGATGCCTGCAACCGACCGTTGTATGGGGTCGGACCCTCGATCTATCTGTATGGACGCGCCGTGGAGGGCGGACCCTTCGGCCTCATCTCGCACAACATCTCGACCGGGGGCTCGTCCATGGTCATCCAGGAACCTGGACCCGGCGCTCTTGGGGACTACTACGTCTCCGCCGATGGGATCCTGGCGGACGTCGGCAGCGAGGTGCGAGCCTACGACCTTACTGGTGCTGCCCCCCACGTGGTCGCGCACCTCCCCACGAGCTCCAACGGACGCTACCTCGACGACCAAGTCGTGATGTGGACCGAGCTCGAAGACAACACCTGGACCCTGTTCGTCAACGAGCGCCCGTAGCAAACCGGCGCAGCCCCGCCCTCACCCGAGCAAGGCGAGTCCAACGAAAAAACGGCCGCCTCCGAAGGGAGGACGGCCGTTCGTGTCGGTCGTTTGGTGGTGGCGGGCCTAGGCGACCTTCGCGACCTTCTCGTCGCCGTCGGACGGCCAGTCCTTGTACGGGTACGTGAAGTTCCCGTCGACCGCGAAGCGCAGGAGTGCGTAGCCGTACTCGCGGAACGAGCGGGGTTTTTCCCCGCCCAGCGCTTCGACGATGTGGCTGTTGTCGAACACCGTGTTGTAGGTGAGGTAGGGCAGGAACACCTTCATCAGCGAAGCCGACGGTGCGACGCCCCACTTGCGTGGCGTGGACATCAAAGCTTCGACTGCGCCGCCGAAGGTCCCCTTGAGCTTGGGCGCGAACATCATCTTGGGCTTGTGGCCAGCGTCACGGAGCGCCTGAACGATCTCGGCGTACGTCAGCGAGTCCTCGCCCGAGCTCATGTGGAACGCCTCGTGCTTGGGGTTGTCGTCCATGTGCACCTTGACGATGCCCTTGGAGACGTAGTCCGCGGGCACGATGTCTGCGCGCCATTGGGGGTTGAATGGCAGCACCCGCATGTACGCCAGTCCTGCGAACGCCCGGACCATGTCGAACTGTGTCGTCTCGGGGAACCGGCTGTCGCCCAAAACGATGGAAGGCCGGAAGATGGACCGCTGCACGTCTGGCAGCAGCTCTTCGACCATGTGCTCGCAGAACTTCTTCGTGCGGGCGTACGGGTCGTAGTCGCTGCGATCCCAATCGATGCAGTCGTCCTCCATCACCGTCTCGTTTTGCCGCTGTCCAGCAGCTGCAGCGGTGCTGACATCGCTGAAGCGCCGCAGTCCGTTGGTCTCCGACATCGCCTGGGCGAGCTTGATGACCGACAACGTGCCACGAAGGTTGACGTTGAAGCAGGTCTTGGAGGACTTGCGGTTGAGCGACGCAGCGACGTGCAGCACCGAGCTTGCGGTGCTGGTGAGCGTCTTCTTGGCGTCGGCGTCGAGCCCCAGGTCGGGGCTGGTGAGGTCGCCGAGGTAGATGTCGAACCGCGGCAGAAACGACACGAACTCATCAAAGCTCATGTGCAGCTGCAGCGACTTCCAAAGCCGCTTGCGGGCGGCGTCGGGGGTCTTGGCCCGAACGAGAACCGCGAGGCGCTCATCGGGGTGATGCCGAAGAATGAGGTCGGCGACGTAGGAACCAATGTATCCGGTCGAGCCGGTGAGAAAGGTGGTGGCCATGGTTCAGCGCGCTTCTTGTGGATTGGGAGCCGCCGCAGCGCCGTCTTCGAGCATCACGAAGGGCACCTTTGGCGTGTAGATCTCGGTCTCTTTGTTCTCGTACTGCTTGGGGAAGCACCAGCGGCGCAACCCAGGCATGTGGCACTCGAGCCAGTACTTCCGCCAGTTGATGTCCTCGGGCCTGAACCGGAACTCGGGCTCGTCCACCTGGTGTTTGTCGAGCGCTCGGGCCTCAAAGACCATGTAGTGGTCGTAGGTGAAGGGCATGAACAGCTCCAGCACTTCTTCGATCTGCCGAAGCTTGCGCTGCGCCTTGTCGGCGGTCTTCGCCATGTTCTCCGCCTCTTCCTTCCACTCGCTGGGGATCTTCTCCGGACGGCCGTGCCGCAAGTAGCGGCTGACCTGGAAGACGACCTCGCGAATGTTGCTGACGTTGAGCATGTGCTCGGGGTCGGACGCGACGGCATCCCATCGGGAGAGCAGAAGCGTCTCGACCCGGTTCACGCCGGTCTTGCGGAGGTGCT
Source organism: Nannocystales bacterium (assembly GCA_050633305.1). Taxonomy (GTDB): domain Bacteria; phylum Myxococcota_A; class Polyangia; order Nannocystales; family Nannocystaceae; genus CAJXVA01. The sequence goes on along the minus strand of JBOEGF010000005.1, from coordinate 146,309 downwards.
GACGGTTGCCCAACGCGGAGAGTTCGGTGAGACGGTCGATCGTCAACGTGGCGCGGTCCGAAGACCCGGTCTGGTAGACCTCTTCGTGCTCGCCCCGCATCACCGCAGCGCCGGCGATAAAGATTCCGTTGACCACGAGGTCGACCGGGATGATGTCGAGCGGGTTCCCGGGCTTGGCCGGAATGTGCCGCAGCCAGGTGCTGGCCAGATAGATCAGCGGGCCCGAGGTGTTGAAGCCCTCGTTCCAGCCGGGGAACGGGAAATCGACCGCGCTCTCCACGATGGCCGGTCGCAACACCGTATGCCGCAAGTTCGGATACCGAGACTTGGTCAGCATCTCGGCCAGCGCCTTGGTGTACGTGTACGTGTTCGGCCAGCCGAGTTCCTTGGCTCGGTCCATGCCGGCCAACGACATCACCTCGCGCAGGCGCTTGGCTTTGAGTCGCCCCACCGTGCCCGAAACCCGCTTCTCGGTGGGCTCGTAGCCTCGCTTCTTGACGCGTGCGACGACCTCATCGGTGAGCGCCTTGACGGTCTCCTCCGATTCGTTCTCCGCCTCCGTCTCAACGATGATCTCCTGGAGGCGCTTGTACTCCTCCTCGGCATCGATCGGCGTGCCGTTGGGCGCGGTACCGGCGATGGTCTCGCTGATGAACCCGTCCCGCGTCCCCGCCACGTAGCAGGTCGAGACATGGATCATCGCGGCGTTCTTGCACGACGCAGCGAAGTCGGCGACGTGCATCGAGCCATCGAGGTTGGACGACACGGCAACCCGAACATCGGGGTTGAAGTCGACCAGTCCCGCACAGTTGACGATGAGATCGAGCTTGTCCCGAAGACGCTCCGCGATGCTGTCCTCGATGGACATATTCGGGGAGTCGAGCGTTCCTTGGATCACCTCGACGCGGTCGGCGATGAACTTGCTCAGGCCAGCGCCGTGCTTCTCGTGGAGCGGCCGGAACGCGGGGTTTTCGTTGACGATCTTGAGCCAGCGGTCCTTGACGCTTCGACCCTTGCCCCGCATCAGCACGTAGATACGACCAATGTCGGGGATGCGCGTCAGCGCCATCACCAACCACACCTTGCCGACAAAGCCAGTGCCGCCGGTCAGCAGCACATGCTTGCCGGCGTACTCGCTCTTCACCGAGAAGCTCATGCCGTGTATTCCATCACGGGCCAGTCCGCCTCTTTGGCGGCCTTGCGCAGGGTGAAGTCGGGGTTGACCGCGCACGGCTTGCCGACGGACGAAAGCAACAGCAGGTCGGGACCGTGGCCCGCGAACGCGACGGACCGCTCGAGATCGAGTTCGTGCTTGCGCGCGTACTCCTTGAGCCACGTGCCACCGTCGTAGCCTCCGACGATCGGGTCCAGCAACGTGCCGGTGGCCTTGTGGTCCTTGTACTCGAGCCGGTTGCAGATCAGCTCGTCGACATAGCGCAGGTGCGGAAGAAGCCCTTCCATGATCTCCGAGATCCCCTCGGAGATCACGACGATGCGGTGACCGTCCTTCTTGGCCTGCTTCATCAGCTCGAGGCCTGCATCGAGAATCTTCTCCTTGAGAATGTCCTCGACGTACTCCTCGGCCAAGATCGCCACGCGGTCATCGGTGATGTCGCGATAGCTCAGGTGTGCAACGCGGTTGCCCAGCGTTCGGTCGTTTTGACCAAGCACCCCGAAGACCGGGGCTGCGAGGGCAGTCTGACCGAAGCGGAGCAAACGCTCTCGCATGCCGGCGCGCTGGGAGGCCATGTAGGCGGCCGCTTGAAGGACTCCGCTCTTGATGAGGGTGCCTTCGGCCCGGAAAAAAGCCGCGGTATTCGACTCGCTCATGTGCTCGTTCCTTGGCTTGGAAACCGCGGTTCACGCGGTCCAATGCAGACGGATGGCGCAGTCTACATGTCCCGCTCTCGGTGTCACCCCCCACTGCGCCTGTCCCGGAATGCGCTTCCGCAGGGGCGCGCACGCGCTTGCGCACGTGGCTCTGAAACGGCCGATATCGTTGCGGTTCGGCCGTTTCGCGGCGCATCAGCGCGTCAGCCCGAGCAGCACACCGTCCGCGGGTCAGCCACGTCAAACTCGCCCGACGCATTTTCGAAGCCGCGGTCCGAGGAGCAGTCCGCCTGGGGGATCTGGATGTCGACGCTCGCGATCTCCTCGATCGCAACGAACCCCTTCGGGTCATCGTAGGGGTCGCACTCACCGCTCGCGGCAGCCAGCAGAGGTGGAGAGCTGGACGCTCCGGCACAGTCGGGCCCGTCGTACAGCGTCACAGTCGCTTCGGTGCACAGGAAGCCGACACCATCGTCGCCGCAGCCGCACGTGTCGCAGGACAGATCGCTTCCGCTGGCCGAGGTGTAGAGCAGCGAGCGGTCCGGGTAGTCCGGGGGGCAGGCTTCGAAATCCCCAGGGCGCGAGATACACGCCCGGCCCAGAAGACACACTCCCCCCTCACACGTCTCGGCGTTGGGCCGGCATCCGACGGCTTGCTCCCGAAAGCCCGGGTCGGCCGGCTGCGGCGAATCGCATGCAGCCCCGGCCGAAACGTCCAACGCCAGCGACATATAGAACTGACCGGTGAGCTCGGTGGAGAAGGGTTGGCAGCCGGAGCCCGTCGAGCCCTCGGGGCACGTCCCGTTGGAGCCGAACCCAAGCTCGACATCGCAGCCGATGTCGCCACCGCACTCGGAGCAATCGCAACGCGCCGCGGGATCGGTGCCCGCTCGCCACAGCACCTCTGAACCGGGTGGACACATCGGCTCCACCCCCTCGGACTGGCCGACCAACATCACGGCAGGGCCATCCCACCGCGGCGGCGCGGGTGGGAAACAGACCCCCTCCCCCGGGCATCCCTGCTCGCCAGTTGTCGTGCTCTCCCCCGAGCTTCCGGAACTGGTCCCACCCGATGACGAACTCGATTCGGCGTCGGCCGTCGTCGTGGTCGATGGGTCGACGTCCGTAGTGACCCCCTCCGTGACAGCCATGCCTGACGAGCTCGATCCCCCGCTGGTCTCGCCGCCCTCAGTAACTTCAGGCGGTGAGGAGAAGCAGCCCGCCAATCCGACGCAAAGCCATACCCAACGCTCCGACCGCATGCGCGAAAGTATTGCACAGCGCCGAACGCAAGAAGCCCCCTGCTCCACCCAGATCTGTTCAGATCTGGTGGACGCAGAGGGCCTCTGCCGCTGAGCTGGAATGGCCCTAGCGCCGCGACATGAAGATGCGCAGGACGTACCAGAACAGCAGCGCGACTGCGGAGAACAGAGCCAGCGCAGCCGCGACGTGCTGGTTGACCCGGTAGTGGTGCAGCACGTTCCCCGTGTAGTAGAGGATGTAGCCGCAAGCCAGCACGACCATGCCGATGCTGAAGACGATCCCGAGGTTGAAGCCAAACGCGATCGAAGCGACGATCAATCCCATCGCGCCCATCGCTCCAACGGTGAGAGCACCGCGCATGAAGGAGAAGTCCTTCTTGGTCATGAAGACGTAGCCGGTGAGGCCCGCGAACATCGCCAGGGTGACGCCCCCCGCGGTCATGATGCCCTCGGTACCGATGTACGCCCGCGCCATGATGATCATCGGCAAGAAGATCACCGCTTCGGCGACGGTGTAAAGCGTGAGCCCGGCGTACTGCATCGTCGGAGACGAGCTGCCTTTGGCCCAGCTATCCGCGAGGTAGCTGACGCCGATGAACGCTGCCATCACCGCGAGCCAGGAATACTCGCTGACCATCAGCAGGTTGAAGACCATCTCGTCGATGCCCGGGATCATCTGGAACCCCGCGGAGAGCACGACAAAGGCAGCGATCGCGCCGGCCAGGTGCAAGTAGGTGCGCTCGATGAACTTGGACCGCGCCTCGACCGAGGCCTCGGAGGCGATCACGTTGCTCTCATCGGCGCCGCTGTAGGAGGGTCCGCCGGGAGTCGGCCCTGGCATCTGCATGCCAGGATGCATGCCGCCGAACTGCTGTGGCTGCTGGTGAGGCTGAGCTTGCTGAGGTGCCTGTCCCCAAGCAGGCTGTTGCTGCTGAGGCTGCTGCCCCCAACCTTGTTGTGGCTGCTGGCCTCCGTACGGATTCTGTTGGTTCATCGTCGAGCGTCCTCGGCCCGAAGTTTACCCCCCAATGCAGGTCGCTGCCGAGCCAATCGGACGATCGGGGACAGGGCGTAGCAAAAAAGCCCCCGCGGTCGCGTTGCCCTAGGTGGTGGCGGGACGCGGCGGCCGCGGAGGCAGTGGCTTGCTTTGGCTTTGGTTGGTGTTCCGATGCGTTCGAAACGATGGCTGCACGGCCCAGGGGCTTCCCCTGAAGAGGACCACAGGGGCGACGATTGACGCCTGGGCCTTGCACTCCTGTTAGTCGCGACAACGGGCAAACGGATGCATCGTCCCCCGTCTTTTATTTCGGTCCGCGAGGTGCGTCGAGGAACGAGAGGACAGCGTCCATGAACCGGGGTGCGACGTTCTCCAGGTGGGCAGCGTGATCGCCCCCAGCGATGGTCACCCATGCGCGGTCCTTGGTCCCCAACCGCGTCACCAGTTTCGCCAAGTTCGGCACCGGCGCGTACGGGTCGGACCCGCCGTGAAGCACGAGTGTGGGCACCGTCACCTTGCTGGGGTCGAGCGCGTTCCACTGGTCGCTTCGCCGCCAATCCGAGCGAACGGGGTCCGCCTCCAGCGACTGCTCGACAAACGCATCGATCGCCGCTGCAGAGATGTTGCCGGGGATGATGAAGTCGGAGGCGGCTGCCTTTGCCGTGGTGGCCTTCGCAGGGGGAGGACCCTCATCCTTTTCGGCCGTGTAGCGACGGTCAGGGTCCCGGGGGTAGCCGTACAGCACCAGCGCGGAGATCAGCTCGGGACGGCTCTGGGCTGCGAGCTGCGAGGTCAGCGATCCCAACGACCATCCCAGGAGCGCGGGAGCTTGGTCCCGATGACGGGACTTCACCCACTCCAGCACCGCGAGAACATCGGCGGTCGCGCGGTCTGGGGTGTTCCAGCCGGTCGTATCTCGCGACGTGTCGCCGTAGCCTCGAAGGTCGAGCGCGTATGCGGCGATCCCGGCCGCCGCAAATGCTTCCATGGTCGAAGGCCCTTCACCGGGAACCTGAAGGTCGAAGTCTGGACGGGCGCTCCACGTCCGACCGTGCAACAGGACGACCGCACCGCGCGGCTCCTGGGGGACCCGTGACCAGACCGCGAGCGTGTGCCCATCGTCAGCCGTCACCTCGTGCCGCTTGCGCTCCGGCGCTGCAGGCACCTCGTCGGCGGCCGCCGGCTCGGCCTCCGGCGGTGGCGCCACCGCCACCGCGGGCGTTTCCATGCACTTCGCCGGCTCTGCCGCGCATCCGAGGGAGCAGAGGATGAGTCCAATGAGAAGCCTGTGCGTCACGACGCCGGACCATACCGGCCGAGGCGGATACTGCCCAGCTTGCGTCCCACCCCGCGCATCGACTAACAATGCGACATGTCTTGGGATCTTGTGCACGGGCGACGCAGCTTCTTGACGGTCAGCGCCGGGGGCTTCGCGGCTCTCCTCGTCGCGTGCGGCGATGACTCCATCGGCGGCAGTGGCACCGACGGGGCCACAAGCTCGACCGGGACCTCCGCCGGCACCACAGACGCGGAGAGCTCGACGACCGCGATCAACCCCACCGTCGAGACCAGCAGCGAGACCACCGACCCCGACGGCTCGGGCGACACGACCGGCGGGTCGGACGAAAGCTCCAGCAGCTCCGACACCGACGGCCCGCCACCGGCTTGCGAGGACGCGGAGCTCATCGATTGGGAGCCCGCCGACGAATCGCTCGACGAAGCTGTCTTCCCCCTGGCGATCATGTCCGGTGAGATGCGCCCCGAGTCGGCGATGTTCACGGTCTACGTCCCCGACGGTGCGCCCAAGACCTTCCGAATCTGGATCCCCAGCGAACGTGCAGGACAGGTCCACCTCGTCCACGAACGCACGGTCGAGCCCAACGCCGATGGATTCGTGAAGTTCTCCGTCGACGGCCTCTGCCCGGGCACCTGGTACGACTACGGCTACTTCGTCGGTGAGGACGGGGACTTCTCCGCCCGCAGCCGCATCGGACACGTGCGAACCGCGATCGCCGAGGACGCCCTCGAGCCCCTGGTCGTGGCGCTGATCTCATGCTGTGGCTCGTCCCTCGACTGGCCCGCGGTCGGCCGAACAAACGAGGAGTACTTCGACGTCATCCTGCACCTTGGGGACATGGCGTACAACGACGGGATGGAGACGCTCGCGGAGTTCCGGGCGAACTGGCGCGACTGGATGTCCACGCCCGACTACCGCAACCTCTTTTCCAACTCGGGCGTCTACGCGACCTGGGACGATCACGAGATCGACGACAACTCCAACTTCGACCGGGAGACGATGGACCCGGACGAGCTCCTCCGGCGCCAAAACGCCATGGACTCGTACTTCGAGCTGGTCCCGATCGACGCGGAAGGACCCGACTACCGTCTGTGGCGGACGTTCCGCTGGGGCCTTACCGCCGAGATCATCGTCCTCGACACCCGGTACGAACGACGCCCCTCGCAGGGCCTGTACATGAGCGACACGCAGATGGCGTTTCTCGAGGACCGCCTGCTCAACAGCCCCTGCCGGTTCAAGATCGTGATGAACTCGGTGCCGATCACGAACATGCCCGTCCAATGGGACATCGCCGCGAGCGACCGCTGGGACGGCTACCCGGACTCGCGCGAGCGCGTTCGCGACTTCATCAACGACAACGACATCAGCAACGTGTTGTTCGTCTCCGGCGACTTCCACTGCTCGTTCTTGTCGCGGCTCGAGCCCAACGGCGACGACACCTTCTCGCAGCTGCGCGAGGTCGCCTGTGCGAGTGGAAACGCCAACCCGATCCCCAACGCGCTGCTCGGTTGGAACCCTCCGCATTTTGACTACGGCATCAACCAGCCGCGGGGGTGCATCCTGGAGTTCGACCCCGAAGACATGACGGTGACCCTGCGCTTCATCGACCCCGACTCGGGGAACGACGCCTACTTCGTCACCATCAACGTCGGCCCGTAGCGAGCCCCCCCGCCAGACACGACGAAGCCGAGTTCCCGATGGAACTCGGCTTCTGTCGTTGATCGTTTCGTTCGGCCTCAGGTCGTTCGGCCTCAGGCCGCGGAAGACTCGAGCGTGCGCCGCAGGTTCTCGAGTGCCCGCTGCTGCAGCTGGCGGATTCGCTCCCGCGAGAGATCGTACTGGTGGCCGATCTCGGTCAGGGTTCGCGGGGTAACCCCGTCCAGTCCAAAGCGTTGTCGCAGGATGTCCTGCTCGATGGTCGCCAGGGACAGGAGCTTTCCACGAAGCTTCGCAGCGTCGTTCTCGTCACTGACGAGTTCCTCCATGGGTCGCTGGTCGACGTCGATCAGCGTCTCGAGCACCGTGCGAGCATCGTCACCGCCACCGACAGGTGCATCGAGGCTGACGTGGCGCTGCCGCATCGCATCGATGGTCAGCTCGACCTTGTCGAGAGGCAGCTCGACATCTGCAGCGATCTCAGCGGCGGTCGGCTCTCGCTCGAGGGACTGGCGCAGGCCGATTCGAGCGCGGTTGACCTTGGCCGCCGTGGCTTGAAGGTGCGCGGGCAGGCGAATCGTACGACCGCGGTTGACCGCGGCCCGACGGATCGCGTGCTTGATCCACCAGCTGGCATACGTCGAAAACCGGAACCCGCGGGTGGGGTCGAAGCGATCGATCGCCTTCATCAACCCGAGGTTGCCCTCTTGCACTCGATCGTGCAGCGGGAGGAGGTTCTGCTGAAAGCGTCCTGCGATGCGGACGACCAGCCTCAGGTTGGCCCGCGCAAAGCGGTTGCGGGCGTTGCGAAGGCTCGCCGATGCGCGTCGCACCCGGGAGACATACTCACCGAACGGGCGGCTGCCCTTGCGAGGCGGTTTCACGGCCAGGACCGTCTCTCGTTTGGATTCGCTGGCGAACGTGTCCAGGTCCGCGGCGACGCGATCCACCCCAATACACTCGGAGTCGACCATCGCCAGCTTGGACGAGACATCATCCAGCATTCGCTCGTATCGCTCGGCCGGCGCCTTGCGGTTGCTGTCGCGCACACCACGAGCGGCGGCGGCGAGCTCGGCAAACTCCGCCTCGAGGTCCGCGGTCTTGTCGAGGGTCTCTCGGATCACGTCCAACACAGCGGCCGTGTAGGGCGCATACGAGAGCACCTGTCGGTGGTAGTGGCGACGGAGCGCCATCAGATCGGCACCCAATCTCGCTTCATCGGCCTTGGTCATCACGGGATGACGACCCACGTCCCGCATGTAGGCGGAGAACGCGGGATTGGTTTCTGAGGCTGGTTTCTTGGACGTGGACATCGCAACTCCTTCGGTCGGCCGCCAATGGCGGACGTTGCGCAGAAAAATGCTGGGAGGCTGAGTGGCCGGGCTGGCCAGGTCGGTACTGGAGCTAGAACTCCCCCCGAAGCCGATTCATTTCGTGTGTGTGGGTAAACGGGCCGTAAGCAGAGACGGGTCTTTCGGGGCCTACAGCGTCGCTGAAGCACAGCGTGCGCATGGCGGTAGACTCCGCAAGACCGCGATTGGTTACGAACGTTCTTCGCGAAGTCGAATCAGCCTGCCGAGTCGGGCAGGAACTTCGCCGGTTCGGGGGAGAAGAACGTCTGGTCGTGTAGCCCTTGTGGCCACATTGGATCCGGCTCCGTCTCGTGGAACGCGCGCAAGTCGATGCGCAGCGTTTCCCCTTCGAAGTCGATCACATCGACGAATCGTTCCCCCAGCCGGACATCCTCGATCGTGAAGATGTTCCGCGCATGAACGGTCTCCGAGAACGTGTTGTCGATGCCGGTCAGCGTGACGATGACGATCGAGCGTTCATCGGCGAGCCCCTGCAACGACATTCCGTAGAGCGGACTCGTCTCGTCGATGACGTGCATCACAGTCCAGCTCAGGGAGAACACCGGAGAGTTGTTTCTCAGGAGGTCCAGGTCCACCACGCGACGCATTGTCACGCCCTCCATCGTGGTCTCGGTCAACAGGATCGACACGCGGATCTCGGCCTCGACGACCTCGTTCCCCCGGGCGTTGGCGACGCGAAGCATCAAACACGGCTTCTCGTTCCTCACATTGATGACGATCTTGTCGCTAAACATCACGCCCGCGCGGGTCCGCGCGAACTTCGTGAAGATGATGCCCGTACCCACCGCGACCCCGAGGATCCCCACCAACGACTCGATGGTCACCAGGACGTCCGAGTACACGGACGCCGGGGACAGCGCGCCGTAGCCGATCGTCGAGAGCGTCTGGACCGAGAAAAAGAACGCGTCCCCGTAGGACAAGCCACCGCCGCCCTCGACCGCCATCGGGTCGAGCCAGTACAGCGTCGCGAACAGCAGGTTTGTGGCCACGTAGACGATGGCGAACATCGAGACGAGCCACCTCCACGAGCCGCGCATGAGCTCGTAGTAGAGATCCTGCAACGGCCGGTGTGGATGCCCGATACGGATCGCATCAGCGGGACCCCGGTATCGACGCGTGGGCGGCATACAGCCCCCTTCTCTCGGATTCGAGCGATGGGCCCAAGAAACCCGCAGTCGTGGGGAAAACTTGCACCGCAACCCCCCGACCGCTCACTGTAAGGATGTGCGAGGCGTCAGCTGCTTGGTCTTGGGGCTCGTCGCGTGTGACCGCGCACCGGCAGCAGAGGCTCCGGAGGCGCCCGCGCCCGCTGTCGCGGAAGCCCCTGTGGTGGAACCCCCCGCGCCCACGGACCCCGCGGAGGAGCCAAGCCCACCGCCCGAACCCGAGCCACAGGGCGTACCCGGTGGTGGCCCGGACCCCAGTACTCTGGACGGGACTGCGTCTGTCTCCGTCGGCAGTCCCACAGAGGGACACCTCCGCGCGAGCGTGCCGCTGCCCACATCGGGGCCCGGGTATGTGTTCAACCCTCGCAAAGATCCGTCACGGCGCTACGGCACGTGGGAACTGGTGCGGGCGATCATCGATGCGAGCGCGGCGGCACAAGAAGCCCACCCCGGCAACACCCTCGTCGTCGGGGACCTCTCCCTCGCAACGGGCGGCGACATCAACGGACACGCGTCCCACCGAGCGGGTCGCGACGTCGATGTGATGTTCTACCTCCAGAACCCAGACGGGACGCCCTTCGATGCAAAAGCGATCCCGATCGAGCCCGACGGTACCGGGGTTGACTACAAGGACCTCACCACCGCCGACGACGACGTGCACGTGCGCATCGATGTGCCGACAACCTGGGCGTTCGTAGGCGCCCTCGTGGCCGACGAGCGCAACCACATCGGACGCATCTTCGTCGTGGAGCACATCCGGACGATGCTCCTCGAAGAAGGGGTGCGGGTGGGCGCGGACAAGACGGTCCTCGAACGGGCGGGCCACTTGATGTGCCAGCCCAAGTTCCCCCACGACGACCACATGCACATCCGGCTGTTCTGCAGCCCCGATGACATCACCGCCGGTTGCCTCGACACAGCGCCGATTTTCCCGTGGCACAGGCGGTACCTCAAGAGCGCGGGCGTGAAGGCATCATTGGCCGGAGCTCGAACAACCCCGCGCCCCAAACTCACCAGCACGAAGGACGCAGCCCAGAAAAAGCGTGACGAGGTCGGCGCGTTCGACCCCGCCGTCGACGGCTTCCTGGAGCGGCGAAAAGCCTGGGCCAAGAAACCGAAGACGGGCCGGAAGTACTGCCGCTAGCGCTGGGAGACCAGGCCCCCCTGCTCCGTGCGCGCCAGGTGAGGCGCACGCTTCGCAAGCTCGCTGAGGAAGCGATCGCGGGCGGCGGGCGAAATGTTCACGCCCCTGCTTCCGCTGCTGGTGACCTGGATGCGGTCCAGGGACAGCGCCGGGGCGGACAGCGGGTTGTGGTTGGGCACGACCGAGGTGATCGCGGTGTAGGGCCGGCGGTAGCGGAACAACCCCGAGCGGACGACGAGCGCGTCGTCATGGAGCTCGTAGCGTAGTGGGAAGACCGCGAGGCCGAGGACACCGACCACGGCCGCGATAGGCAGCCATGCCCCCGTCTGCGCGGCCGCCCAAAACGTCGAGCCGGCCGCAAGGACCAGGACGGCCCCAAGCCAGGTGTCGATCTTGGAGTGGAAGGTCGCGACTTTCATGCTCTGTCAGTACCGACAGAGCGCACTTCGATTTCGAAAATCGCACAGATCAGCGACGTCGGACCTCGAAGAACACGCCCCGGGCCGAGAGCCGGCGTTCGACTTCTTGCAGCGCCGCCTGGCTGGCGTAGGACAGCGATACGACCCCGAGCACATGGATCTCTGCGGTCCCCGCGTTGAGCTCGGCCTCGATCTGGCGGTTCAGCTCGGCCACATCCCGAAGCTGGACCTCTTGGGGAGCGCTCAGGTACGCGGGCGGCATCTGCTCGAGGACGGCGGACATCACCACGCTCATCGGCAGGAACGAGCGAAGCTGAACCCGAGGACGGACCTGCGCTTGATACGCATCGAGAACGCGAGTTCTCCCGGGGGATGGAGACCCCGGCCCTACATATCCATACGAGTGGGTTCACCGGATCCTCGATGCGGAAGTGGGGGGAGATGTGGTGTCTTATCGGTGGTGGTTGGACGCACGGAGAAACCTTTGGCTCGGGCGGGCGCGCATCTCAGCGCTGGGCGACTTGCAGAAGCGGAGGGCGTGTACCGCGCGGTCCTCAACATCGATCCGGAGGAGTTCCGCGCCCACCTCGGCTTGGCCGACTGCGCGACCGGCTGCGGTCGCGTCGATGACGCTGTCGAGCTGCTCTCGGCGGGGTCCCAACGGTACGCCGAGGCGGGGTCGATGCGTCCCGCGTTCGCGCTCATCACGAAGGCACTGGCGATCGCACCGGCTCGCCTCGACCTCCACATCGACGTTGCCGAACTCGAAGCGGCCGACGGACGCGCCGAGATGGCAGCCCTGCGACTCGAAAACCTGGCCCGGACATATCTCTCGGCCGGACAACACGAAGAAGCCGAGCTCGTCCTCGAGGCCGCCGCCGCATTCTCGGCCCCACCGCCTGCGCCCGAGCCCGCAGTGCCCCCGCCCGTCTCGCGTCCGTTCGTCAACCCGCACACCGGACACGCAACCCCGCCGCCCGCTCCACGGGCCGCCGCAACGCCGCCTCCACCTCCGCCATCGTCTAGAGCGAGCGCGGTACCGAAGCCGCTGCACCCAACCCCCACGCCGATACACGACATGGTTCGGCCCTCGCCGCTGCTGGCCGAGGCTGCGATACCACCTGCTGCACCTCCAAAGCGCGCGGCCCCGGTCGCGGAGCGCAAAGCCAAGCGCTCCACCCGAGGAATGGCAACAGCCGTCGCGCCGAAGTGGCGCCCATCCACGGTGACGACCGACCCGCCGCCGCGACGCAAGAAGCCGCGGCGTGTCGCCGTGCCCGTAGCGAAGCCGAGCTCGAAGGTGAAGCGAACGATCGCCCCCGCACCGCGACCGCGCAAGACCGCTACGCCCATCGCGACGGTGCCCAAGAAGCGGCCAAGCATCGCGCCCGCCCCCTCACCGAAACGTGGCGGGAAAACGCTCGACAAACTACCGCCGCTTCGAGTCGTGGCCGACCGCCTCCGCTCCGCGACGTCCTCGACCCGCAACGGTCCGAGCGACGAAGATCGCACGGCGATGTGGCATAGCCCCGTGCCCACACCAGTGTGAGCCGAGCGAACTTCGCCGCTCAGGCCTTCGTGGGCACAGCGCGTAGACGCTCGACCATCTGGTCCGCCAACCCCTGAGCATCTCCAGGCCAACGGGCGGTCAGCAGGTTGCCATCGCTGACGACAAACGGACGCGCGTAGGACGGAACCAGAGGCCCGCGCTCAAACTGCCCACCCGCTCCCTGTGCTTCGGAGACCTCGTCTTCGACGTAGGCGGGATAGGTTCGGAAGCGGCGGCCGAGCGTCCAGACCGTGAGCCAGTAGCCAGCGCGCTCGAGCAACTTCGTCAGTCCCGTCATCCGACGTCCTGCAAGCACGGACCGCCCCGTCTTCGGATCGACGGCGCGAGCCAGCACGATGGGCCCATGGCAGATCGCGCTGACCAACTTGTCGGCGCGGAAGAACTCCACCGCCTTCTCCTGAAGCAACGTGGACTCCAGGTACGGCCGCATCCCCGGCGCATGCCCACCGGGGAGGTGGAGCGCGTCGAACTGCGTCACGTCGATCGACGCATACGAGATTGGATTCACGAACGCTGGGTCCGCCGCCATCTCCCGGTACGTCGCAGCGTCCCGCGCCTTCGCGCCGATCTGTCCGAACACAACGCCGGCCAGGGCCTTCGGGTCGCACGCCGCGGTCGTGCCGTCCGGCGTCGCAAACACAACCTCGATGCCAGCGTCGGTCAGAGCCCGCCAAGGCACCGCCGCCTCGGTCGGCTCGAAGTCTTCGCAGGGCAGCGGCATGAGGACGCGCGTCATCGGCCGAACGCTAGCAGAGATGCACGAGCGCCTCGCCGAGCACCAACCACGCGTGCCCTCAGGTGAACAGGATGAGCGCCGTCGCGGCACACACGGGCTTGGCGACGCCTTCGACCTCGAACGACAGCGAGAACCGACCGAGTTGGCCTCCAGCCTTGGGCTCCAGGCTCTCCAGGACCGCCTGCAATCGGACCTCTGCCCCCACCGGGGTTACGGCTGGAAACCTGAGTTTGTCGAGACCGTAGTTGATCATCGCCGAGACGTCCTCCACCACCAACACCTGCTGAAACAGCAGGACCGGCAGCAGACTCAGCACCAAATACCCATGCGCGATCGGCCCTCCCCACGGGGCCTCCGCCGCCGCCCGCTCGGCGTCGACGTGGATCCACTGGTGGTCGCCGGTCGCATCGGCGAACGCCCGAACCTTGGCCGCGTCGACTCGCACCGCTGCGCTCGGCCCCAGCCTTTGCCCCACGATCGCCCGCAGGCCGTCGATCCCCTGAACCCGAAGCGGCACGGTGTCGGTCATGCCGCGCACCGTACCGCAGCCCCTCAGACGCGGACCGTGATCGACGCGACGGCGCTGCTTCCTCCGATGCTGACCCGGACCAGGCACAACGCCCGTGGCGTGCCCATACGTCGGAAGATTCGCATCGCCAGCACCAGCTGCTCGCCCTTCTCTTGCACCGTGTGCTGCGGCAGGACATCCACGATGAAACCGCTGCTCATGGACTCACACTTGAGGTCGGCGCCGTGCAGATGAAGACCACGGAGCTTCGCCACTGCCATCCCACCGCTGCGGATCGTCGCCGTACTGAAGGCGAGTCCCTCGATGAGCGCGGCCTTTGCGTCTTCGTCCTGAACGGACTTGCGCTTTCGACGGAGGGCAGCAGCGAGGGAGAGCGCGCGGTTGATCGAGGGTCGCTGGGCCATCACGGCTCAAGAGGGAGCAAGACCCTGGCCAACCTGAGCCGACGACCACATCCACGTGAGAACGCACAGTTACCCGCGCCCCGCGAAATCGCGCCGAAAGTCGCACCTGGCCGGACTTCACGGGACCGGCCCACAATGGGTGGCCACTCTAGGAGCCTGCGACATCTGCCCCAGGCCCCATCACTCAGCCCGATTTCACGCGACGGATTCGCGAAGAGCTGCGGCGAGCTCGGCAACCCCGAGGACATCCAACGCGCCGTCGACCCGGGACCGAGCCTGCTCCGCTTCGATCATCGCGGAGCCCCGCAGTGCCCCCAGAACGAACGCCATGCTGGCATCGCCGTCGTCCTCGAGCTCGTTCAACGCGAACGCACCGGCCTCGGAGGCGTCTTGCATGGCGCCCAAGGTGTCCTGAAAAACGGACAGTCGCTTCAGGAGCGGCTTCACATCGGTCGCGAGGGCGGGTCGGAGAAACTCGACCGTGTAGCGCAGACGTTTGCCGAGGATGCGAAGTTGGTGCGCATCGCCGAGTTCGTGGGTGCGCATGAAGGTCTGCACGCCGGTTTCGAACGCGGTGAGTCGAGACTCGAGCAGAGGACCCATGTGCTCCGCAAGCGGTCCGCAGCGATGGGACGCGACCGAGAACACCCGTTCGGCGGTCTCGGCGAGTTCGGTCCAACGTGTGCTGTCGAGCGCGTCGACCAACTCGCGACGGGCGCGACCTCGACGAACCTCAAGCCGCTCCGCGAGAGCATCCCAGCCAGCTTCAGGCTCGGGGCCAAACCGCGAACGCCAGGTCGGCAAGGCGAGCATCGCGACGTCGAGATCCCGAATCGCTCCGAGGCGTCGACCGAGCCACCGAAAGCCCCGACCGAGGACCTTGCGGTCCGCATCGACGAATCCAGCCTCGAACACACGCATGGCGGTGCGGAGGCGGCGGGTTGCCACTCGCATCTTGTGCAGGTGCTCTGTGTCGAGACCGATGCGTGTGCCCGGCTCGTAGTTGTGCATGAGCTGCAGCTGCTGGCGACACACAGCGCGAGCGGCTTCGGCCATGTCCGTGTCCCGCTCGAACGCGGGCGCCGGTGCGCTCCAGTCGTACGCGGGCAGCTCGAGAATCTCTCGGGCCCGGACGTACTTGCTGCGCCCCGAGACCGACAGGTCGAACGAGGCGAACGCGTCGGCCAACGTGTGGAGCGCGGTCTCCCCACCTTCGACCAGCTCGGCCTCGACTTCGAGGAAGCTGCCCGCCTCTTTGTCGGAGGCTCCGAGGACACGGACCGTGTCCACACAGACCTCGACCCGGCTCTTGTCGACCTCGACCGTGTGCAGCACGCGATCGGTGTGCAGGGTGAGGACCGGCCCGGCGGTGTCGTCCAGCGCAACGCCGAGCATCTTGGCGAGCAGCTTGCGGAGCGTGCGGCCGGGCTCGCCCTTCTTGGAAACGGGCGCGGTGAACTCGCTGCGGCGCATCACCAAACCGGACTCGATCGGGACCGGCTTCACGTCGATCTGCCGGCCGTCCTTTTTGGCCCGAACCCGGGCCGAGAGACCCAGCGTGACCAGCTCGGCGGACGGCGTATCGAGGTACGTGTCGCGCTGCTCGAAGGACTCCGTCTTGACCAGTGTTCCGACCGACCCGAGCTGCTTCTGCAGCTCCGCGGCATCGAAGGAGGGTCCCGCTATCAGCTTGAGCTCGACTTCGTCCACAGTTGCTCGCGCACTGTGGAACCGCCGGAAGCGGTTGGCAAGGGTCCGGGACCGCAGGATTCGGCAAAGCGGCGTGCGAACCCGCGAACCGGCTCAGGGCCCGCTCACAGCGTAGATGTGGACCTTGCGCTTTCGCGCCCACGACATGTCCAGGCGCATCACCTCGGTGAGCGCAAACCCCGGAACGTCACAGTCCAGTTCCTGGAGGGTCACGAACCGAACCGGGCGTCTCAGCCGACCCACCCGGT
Source organism: Nannocystales bacterium (assembly GCA_050633305.1). Taxonomy (GTDB): domain Bacteria; phylum Myxococcota_A; class Polyangia; order Nannocystales; family Nannocystaceae; genus CAJXVA01. Next base: position 129,968 of record JBOEGF010000005.1, on the reverse strand, counting down.
GCGCAACCCGCTCGGTGAAGGCGTAAGGAAAGGCGGTCGAGCAGGTGTACAGGACCGTGGCTCCGGCCAACGATGTCCGCAAAATGTCCTGGTTGCGGAGCTCGACCACCCCGGGCGTGAGCACCCCCTCGGCCTCCGCCTCCCGTACCACCGACACCGCATCGCGATGACGGTCCCGACCCAGCTCGACGCCAATGGCGCGTCCAACCTTGGAACGCAGCGCCGCGGTCATCACGAGCTTGCCGACGCCACTGCCCAAGTCGACGAACGTATCCGCCGGCCCAAGCTCCAGGGCATCGATCAGCTTCACCGAGGCGGACGGCATGATCTCGCCGTAGGTCGCGCTGCCGCGGGCCCGTTCGATACGACGCTCTTGCCGAGCTCCGATCTCGTAGCCGTCCACGTCTCGATACAGACGGCGCAACGTGGCGGTCACGTCTCGCATCGACCCTGCTCTCACAGGGACGCGATCCAGCCCCTGAGCAACTCGATCGCCTCAGGGTCTCGGCGATCGATCCCCAGCGGCGGCATGTCGCTCACCTCGGGGTCGTCGGTCTCGCCCGAGAATGCCTGGAACAGAATGCTGCTCGCAGGGTCGCCGGGCACGACCCGCACGCCCGCGGCCATCGCAGAGCTCTCGGTCTCGATGCCGATGATGTTCTGCAAAGCAACATCCGGGCCGAGGTCGAACCCGCTGGAAGGACCGTCGGTGCCGTTGTGGCAGTGAACGCACTGGCCCACGAGCAGTCCCAAGACCGCGTCGGTCGTCTCGTCCGCGCCGCCAAGTTCTCGGGCCTCGGGGACGGGCTCGGCAAATGAATCTTGAAGGTCCGCCATGTGCGGCCCCAGCTGCAGCGCTTCGAATCCGAGGGCGAACGATGGAGCGCTCTCGTGGCACTCGCGACACTCGAGCCGAGCGGGGATGGTGTGGACCAACGGCCCCTCATCGGTCTCGACCATCACCTCGGTGTCGAACGTGATGTCGAGCTTCTGGGCCGAGCGACCCTCCGCATCCCACTGGTAGTCCTCGTAGGCCCACCCCCCGTCCTCCTCCACGTGCATGACGCGGGTCTCGACTGGGACAAATCGCCCGTCGCGGGGATAACCAAACGTCTTGAAGAACGCGGTGCCGGGGGGGAACGACCATGCCGGACCGGAGTTGTCGACCAGCCCGCCCTCGGGGAGCACGAAGTGCCGATGTTTCTCGCTGCCGCTGCTCCACAGAGGCCAACGTGGCTCGTAGGCAACCGCGGCATCGGGGACGGATTCGGGATCACCCGGCTCGGCGTAGATGCCCAGCTCGGCGAAGTCGTCGGGGATCGGGGCGAGCGGGTCGGCCAGCCACGACCCGGGTGGAATCTGTCCGACATTCCCGTCGTCGTCAGGCGAACACCCCAGCAACAGCACGAGCGCAGCGATTCCCCATCGATAAGCCATGAGGCGGCAGCGTAGAGCACATCTGGCAGCCTCGCCACAGCGCCCTCCGCGGCCGGGCAATAGGCTCTAGCCGTGAAAACAGGCCGCTCGGGAACCTCCAAGGGGGCGCGGCGCACTCCATTCCCGGATCGCAGGTTGCCGCTCGTGAACGTCAAATTCTCCTCCACTTTGCTCGTCTCCTCCCTCTTCGCGCTGTTCGCAGGGTGCGACGCAGAGGACTCCCAAGGCCGCCAAGTCGACGCGTTCGAAGGTTCGTGTGTCGGCTACTGCGGCGGCGAAGCGCCGACCGGGTGTTTCTGCGACGCCGAATGTGCGGCCAACGGAGACTGCTGCCCAGACGCTGCCCGCGAATGCACCGTCGTGGCCAACGAGGAAGACTGCGAAGACCACGACGACACCGGCGATACCGGAGAGGCCGACGGCGACGAACCCAACCCCAACGACCTGTGTTTTCTCGGCCCCGACCGGGACCACAGCGTCTGCTTCCCACTCGCGTTCCCCGGGTCGCCCTCCGGCTACAACTACCCCTCGCCCCTCAACAGCAACTACCGCGCACCGCTGGCGTACATCGACCTCGACGAGGTCGACGAGAGCACCAAGATCGCCCCGAACTTCACACTCGGCGAGCTCGCCAGCCGAGCCAAAGGCAGATACGCCGTCGTGCAGCCGCACGCGGTCGAGCGCATCCAGGCGATGCGAGACGCCGCCGGCGGCATGCGCATCAACTCCGGCTACCGCTCGCCTTCCTACAACGCAGGCGTCGGTGGAGCGACCCGATCGCGCCACATGTACGGCGACGCCTTCGACATCAAGCCGCTCGCGACCAGCATCAACTCGCTCGAGTCCGTCTGCAGCAACAACGGCGGCAAGCTGGTCGAGTACAACAGCCACGTGCACTGCGACTGGCGTTTCGACTCGCAAGACCAGAAGCTCTTCGGCGCTGCAGCACTCGCCCCGGGCAGCCACCCCGACGACTTCACGATGGCCGAGTTTTCCGCGACCATCGAGCGCGCGAATGGCGTGCTCTCGGCCCCAGCCGAAGGCTTCGACGAGGGTGAGCCCGTCCGCCGCTGGACCGCATTCGATGCAAACGGGACCCTCCTCGCCGAGTTCAAGGGCGACACCTTCACCCCACCCGCCCATGCATCCCTCGTCGAGGTCGACGTCGGCCGGGTGGTCGAAGTGAGCACCGAACTCTAGATCTCTCTTCGAGGTCCCGCATCGTCGTCTCCCCACGAGTTTCCCCGGCGATGCGGGGCCGCCCCTCCTTCACGACCGGCCGAGCAGTTCCCGCCCGGGGACCCGACCGTTCTCGGGCATCGCTCCTGGCAGAGCGTCGCGCAGCGCACGCGAGATTCGCTGGCCCCGGACTCGCATCGCGCTACACTCGTGCGTTCCGATGCTGGATCTGAAAGCGAAGCTCGCGTCCGCGGGACTGGTCAGCCAAGCGGACATCGACCGCGTCGATGCCAAGAAGAAGAACAAGGGCAAAGGCAAAGGCAAACGGAAGGGCAAAGGCAAGGGCGGGCCCGGCAAGTCCCAGGTTCGCCCACTCAATGTTGCCGCGCTCAAGGACGCCCCGACCGGTGAGTTCTACGACGCCGTCCGGCGTTGGGTGACGCAGTCCAGGCTCGACCGCCAGGGCGGAGTCCCCAGCGAGCGGTGCAAGCCCTTCCACTTTCCGGAGATCGCGGGCCGCGTCGGCCGACTCATGATCGAGCCCGAACTCGCGGAAAAGGTGCAGTCCGGAGAGGCCGCGGTCGTGGCGTTCATGAGCAACAGTGGCCTGGGACACGCCGTGGTCCCCGCCGCGGGCGCCCGCGACATCGCTGCCCTCAAAGAGGAGTGGCTGCGGTTCCTCCCCTCGGATCCGCGGGCCGGCAAGATCATCAAGGGCTGAACCGCCCCCGATCGACTACACTGGCGCGCACATGGGTGGGCTGATCCTCCTTGCCATCTACATCGGGATGGCCGTCGATGCCTCCAACATCGGCTACGACGGAGACGATGTACCGGGATTTGCGCCCGGTCCGGTCGGATGGTTCTTCTTTGCGTTGTTGCTGCCCTTCATCGCGATTCCCGTCTACCTGATCCGCCGGCCCGCGCTGAAAGCCGCCGCCCAGCGACGACGCCTCCAAGCACAGACCTTTGCCGCGCTCCCCGGAGCCGTGCACGGGGCGTATGCCGCCGCGTACGGACAGCCGCAGAATCCATATGGCGGACAGGCCCCATACGGCGGGCAGCCCCAGTACCCCGGGGCGGCGCCGTACCCTGGACGGCCTCCCCAAGCCCCCTACCCCAGTCAGCCTCCACAGGCTCCGTATCCTGGACACCCTCCCCAGGCTGCTGGCTACCCCGGCCAACCGCCGCGCGCCCCCTACCCCGGTCAGCCGCCCCAAGCTCCATACGGAAGTCCCCCGCAGGCAAACCCATACGGTGGACCGCCGCCGCAGAACCCGTACGGTGGCGCTCCCCAACAACCGCAAGCCCAGCCCGCGGCCTCGCCGTACGGCGCTGCGCCTCAGCCCTCCGCCGCGCCGCAACCCGCTGCACCGCAGGGGCCGAGCCCGTCCGGCGGGAGCGCTGCAGGAGCGCCGAGCGAGGACAAACCGCATGGCAGTTCTTCAGGCTCCATGACGGCCGGCGACCTTGCCGATGGCATCCGGCAGCTCTCGGATCTACGTGACCGCGGACTGCTCACCGAAGCTGAGTTCCAGACCCGCAAGGCGTCGCTGCTTCGGAAGGTCTAGCGACGCGCCACGTTTCCGAAGCCGGACCGGGCCGCGCTCGGTCGCAAGGCCCGCATCCGGCAACTTCGGTATGATGACTCATGTCCCACTGGACGCTCGACGGCTGCCCGACGGAAGACATCGTCGCGGCGTTTGTCGAGGGAAGTCTAGAGCCGGCGGAGAGAGAGGTCGTGGAAGACCATCTCGACGACTGCTCGGGATGCCGCGCTGTGGTGTCCGAGTTGGTGAAGGTGTTCGCCGGGGACAACGAAGCGACCCTCCCCAGAGACACCGCGGTATCGGTGGACGGGCCCGACCCGATGCCGGACCCCGTCGCTGTGGGGGCGTCGGTCGGCCGCTACCGGGTCTTGGACGTCTTGGGCATGGGTGGCATGGGCATCGTGTACCTGGCCCACGATCCTCAACTGGATCGGAAAGTCGCAGTGAAGGTCATCCGACGACGCGGTCGCGATGACGACGAACAGAGCACGCGTCTGCTTCGCGAGGCGCGAGCGATGGCCAAGCTCTCCCATCCCAACGTGATCGCGGTCCACGACGTGGGCACGTGGAACAAACAGGTCTTCGTCGCGATGGAGTACGTCGACGCGGGGACGCTCAAGGGGTGGATGAAGGGTCCCCGGCGCACCTGGAAAGAGGTCGGCCCCACCTTGATCGCGGCCGGCCGTGGGCTGGCCGCTGCCCACGAGGCCGGTCTGGTGCACCGCGACTTCAAGCCGGACAACGTGTTGCTCAGTGACAAAGGCCGGGTGTTCGTCACCGACTTCGGTTTGGCACGGTGGAGCATGGTCACCGAGGCTTCCGAAGCCGCCGCGCCCACGCTCGATGGCGAGCCTTCCGAGTCGACCGACGGCGAGCGTCTCCACGAGCTGACCAAGAGCGGTGCGTTCGTCGGCACGCCCGCCTACATGGCGCCGGAGCAGTTTTCACGCGTGAGGGTCGGTCCGGCGTGCGACCAGTTCGCGTTCTGCGTCGTGCTTTGGGAGGCCCTCTTTGGGGTTCGCCCCTTCGAGGCGCGCACCCTGGCCTCGCTCGCGCACGCGGTGTGCGAAACGCCAACGCCCACCGTGCCCACAACGCCTCCGCTTCCCCGGCGCGTTCGAGCCGCGCTCCTTCGGGGATTGGCGAAAAGACCCGAAGACCGCTTTCCCTCGATGCAGGCGTTGCTGAGCGCGCTCGCCCCCATGGGAGCACGGCGCGCCTCCTGGGGCATCGTCGCCGGACTGGGAGCGGTGGCGCTTCCGCTGACGGTGATGGCGGTCCGCGCGCCCGATCCCGCGACAGCCGCATCCGCGACCTGTGCGGAACTCACCGGGCTCGGCGAGGCCTGGAACGAAGACACCGCCGAGCGCCTCACCGCGGCCTTTGAGGGCTCGGGCCTGCGGACCGCTCCGACGATCGCCGAGAACGTTCGCGGACGCCTCGACACGTACACCCAAGCGTGGGGCGAGCAGGAGCAGACCCTATGTCGCGCGGTCGCAAAATCGGAGCTCGACGCGGACCGAGCCGCGCTGCAGCGTCAATGCTTGGGACGCGCTCGCATCGTCACCCGTGGTGTGATCGAGGGGCTCATGCAGGCCGACGATAAAATCGTCCGGCGGGCGACACAGACCATTGCAGGCCTGCCCAACGTGGCGTCTTGCAGCGACGATGCACAGCTCAGCGCAGAACAAGCGCCGATCCCCCCGGAGCCGATCGCAAAACGCGTCGCCATCATCCGAGACGCGACGCTGCTTGCCGACGCCGAGCACCGACTCGGCCGGTACAGCGAGGGACTCGCCGTGATCGATGCGCACGTGGACGAGGCGACGGCGTTGGGGTTTCGCCCGCTCGAAGCCGAGGTCGCCTACGCGCGAGGTCGACTGCTGGTGAACATGGCCCGCGAGGACGAGGCCGTGACCCAGTTCGAGCAGGCCGAGCTCCACGGCATCGCGTCCCGATACAACAGCGTCGTCGCGCGAGCACTGATCCTCCACATCTACGCGAAGGCTCGCCAACGGACTCCGTGGCCGCAGGTCGAGCCTCTCTTCAAGCGCGCCGAAGCTGCGCTCGACGGAACGACGCTCTCAGACCCGGTCCGGGGCACGCTGTACACCAATGCTGGTATCGCGGCGTTCTACGCCGACGACTTGCCCAAGGCGATCGAGTTCGCGGAACGCGGCCTCGCGATGACCCCTCGCGACGTCGATCCGATGCGATGGGCCACAACGAGCGAGTCCCTCATCATGTTCAAGCGCCTCTCGGGCGACATCGAAGGGGTCATCCCTCGTCTGAAGGAGGTCATCGAGGTCAGCGCCCAAGAGCTCGGGCCCAGCCACCCCGACCTGATCGAGAGCCACCGCTCACTCGCCCACGCGTATAAATCGATGGAGCTGTACGACGAGGCCCGCGCGGAAGCCGAGCGAGCGCTCGCGCTCGTCGCCGAAACACACGGCACCGCGCACTATGGCTACGGAGGTACGCTCTCCACGCTGTCCGCGATCGAGGGCGCTGCCGAGCGCTACGAGGACGCGCTGGAGTTCGCCAAGCGCTCCAGCGCCGTGCTCGAAGCAGCTGGTCAGCCCACCCAGATACCCGACTCCCAACAAGCCGAGTGGTTGATCGCCCTCGACCGCCCCGCGGAAGCGGCACCGCTCGTCCAGAGCCTCATCCAAGACGAGGTCGAAGCCCACGGAGCGGCGAGCCCGAGCCTGTCCTGGATGTACTTCGTGAAGTGTTCCTTGGAGGCGGCGCGCCGCGATGTCGAAGCCACGCGAGCCGCGTGTGATACCGCGATCGCCCGCTCCAACGCCGAACCCGACAGCGACACCACGTTGCGGATGAAGCTAGACCGAGCGCAGTATCTGGCCCTCGCTGGGGCCCAGGAGGAAGGGTTCGCCGCCCTCCTCGCGCTCGAGCCCGACGTCGGGAGCCGCCCCCCAACCACGACAACCGCCCGGTTCCATCAGGCGCTCGCTTTGCAGTCTCAGACAGACAAGAGCCGCGCCCGCGACGCACGGGTGTGGATGCAGACCGCACGGGAGCAGTTCGCAGCGCTCGAGCTCGAGGAGAGCGTGCGCGAGGCTGATGCGTGGCTGGCCGAGCGCCGATAGCACCGGCTCGCAAGCCCGCCAGGGCCACTGCCCCGGCCCCTTCACGACGGATTCGGTCGACTCGCAAAAAGGGCCTGATAGAGTCCCGGACGCGGTGACCCCGGTTGCCCGACGGGAAGGACTCCCATGATCGAATCCAGCGAAACACCACCCGCCGGCGAAACGTCGGATCTTCAGTTCGACCACGCAGAAGCCGCTTCAGAAGCGCCGAGTACCCCCTCGCCCACGGACCACAGTGCCTGGGACGACGTGTTCCTCGAGTGCGACAGCTGCAGCACGCGGTTGAGTCAGGCCTACTACGCCGTGGGTGACACCGCGTTGTGCGGCTCCTGCAAGGACGAACTGGTCACCACCGTCGAGGCTCGAACTCAGCCGGCGCGATTCGTTCGGGCGCTTGCGTACGGAGTGCCTACGGCCATGTTGGGAAGCGCGATCTACTACGCGATCCTGGCGGTCACCGACTACGAGATCGGCTTGGTGTCGATTCTCATCGGGTTCATGGTGGGCGCAGCTGTCCGCGCTGCGTCCGGCCCCGGCGGCGGTAAACGCTATCAGTTCCTGGCTGCGGGTCTGACCTACTGCGCCATCGTGACAACGTACGTCCCCTTCGTCATCGAGGGGATCGAGGAGGCCCAACAAGAGGAGATGGAGATGGATGTGGCCGCTGCGGACATCTCGGCCGCAGAGTCGACCGATGCCGCGGTCGCTCCTCCCGACGCGTCAGCGGAGCCCACGCCCGAAGTCCCACCGTCGGCCTCTGAACTCTTGCTGGCGTTCGTGTTTGTGTTCGGCGTCGCCTTCGTGGCCCCTTTTCTCGCCGGACTCGAGAACATCATGGGCATCCTGATCATCGGGTTCGGCGTCTACCAGGCGTGGAAGATGAACAAGCACCTCGAGTTCGAGATCACCGGGCCTCATTCGGTGGGTGCTCAGCCAGCTGAGAGCACGTGAGCGACGAGCAAGCTCCTCTCGGAGCCCAGTGTCCCGGCTGCAAGAGCCAGGTCGCTCCGAAAATGCTGGCGTGTCCGGTCTGTGGACGCCTGGTTCATGGAGATCGACTTCGTGACCTCGCCACGGCGGCGAAGCAGGCGGAGAGTGCAACCGCCGAGCTGACCGCCTGGCGGGAAGCCCTCACACTCCTCCCGCCCGACGCACGTCAGGCGTCGGTGATTCGCTCCCGCATCGAGGTCCTTGGCCGCGCCGTTGACACGTCTCCGCTCTCCCCCGGGGCAGCCTGGACCAAGGGAGCGGCAGGCATCGGTGGTCTCGCGCTGCTTCTGTGGAAATTCAAGGCTGTTCTCGTGTTCGCTGCGACCAAGGGCAAGGCGCTGCTGTTCGGGTTCACGAAACTAGGAACGCTCGCAGGTGTGCTCGCCTCGTTCGGCGTCTACTGGGCCGCGTGGGGCTGGAAGTTCGCCGTGGGTCTCATCGTGTCGATCTACGTACACGAGATCGGGCACGTGATCGCCTTGCGCCGGTTCGGCATCGCAGCCTCTGCCCCCGCCTTCGTCCCCGGGTTGGGGGCGTTCGTACGGCTCGAGCAATACCCGGCCAACGAAATGGAACACGCCAGGGTCGGCATGGCGGGTCCGCTGTGGGGAACGGGCGCGGCGTTGCTGGCTCTGGGTATCTATGCGGTTGGCGATTGGCCCAGCTTCGCTGCGATCGCCCGATTCGGGGCGTGGATCAACCTGTTCAACCTGCTTCCAGTCGGGCCGCTCGACGGCGGCCGTGGATTCGGCGCACTCAATCGCTCGCAGCGCTGGATCGCGACGAGTGTATTGGGACTCGCATGGTTTTTGACGGCCGAGGGTCTCCTGGGGCTGCTCGTCGTCGCGGCCGTCGTTCGCTCGTTTGGACAAGCACCCGCGATGGGCGACCGACGCACCTTGCTCCAGTACACGATCCTCATCGCGTCTCTCGCCTGGCTGTGCGGAATCGACGTCCCCGTGGGCGCCACTCCCTGAGGCACAACGCGTCTACGGACCGCAGCATGGTGACATGTCTAGAACACGACGAGGGACCCCAGCAGGATGGTGACCCACATGAGGCCAGACAGGATCCCGAGCACGATCGACCCCGTGGTTGGCCCGTCATTGACCGGGCCGCGGTACCCCTCCTTCTGCAGAACTCGATTGGCAGCGGTCTGCGTCGCGGCCAAGGCGGAGGTCATGACCGGAACGAGCGCGAAGCTGGCAAGCGTCAGCTCCATGCCGGAGTCTGGCATCCGATCGACGGCACGACTCACGAGGTTCGCGACGAAGTAGACGATGGGCGCTGCCCCCAACAAAGCGGGGGTACGGACCTCTGCGAACTCGGCCGCCGCCTTCACCTGCGTGTTGAGGCCGAAGTACATGAACGGAGAAAAGAAGGCCCGCCAGAAGGGGCTCACATCTTGCTGTTTGTGGTCCCGCAGATGTCGGAAGTGTCGATAGAAGAACGCGAAGTTGTACAGCCCGAAGCTGAGAACGGACATGATCCACAACTTCGCAACGCCCATCGCGTAGTAGCTGCCGACCTCCTCCTCACCGAGCGACGCCCCGGGCGGGAGGTGGGTGTCGGCCGTTGGAGCGGCGTACGGATTGAATGCTTCTGTGTTTGGGGTGTTCATCCTGATAACCCGCGGAAACGGTAGCAGCGAGGTCCGCATTCCTCAAAGACAAGTCGTCCCACCCGTCCCCCGCCCCCACGGCCGAGCGCCCAATTCGCTGGGGGAGTGGGCGCATCAGTGCCCAACGGCCGCCTGCCGCACTGTGCCGCGAAAAATGTGAGTCTCGATGCAAGACATCGCCGGCCTGGCGACATGACGCCGGACCAGCCCTGCGTTCCGCATGCCTTCGCCCTTCACTTCGCCTGCTCCACTCACGCCTGCGCGGTTCGCGACGCTCTTCCGGGCGTCCTCCCGGGTGTTGTGGTGTGTGGCGGTCGGGGTCGTGGGCGACCGAGCGCAAGGGGAGGACATCGTGCAAGAAGCCGCTTTGTTGGCCCTGGGAAAGCTCGACACGTTTCGCCCTGGTTCAAGCTTCCCAGCGTGGATGGGCCAGTACGTCCGCTACCTCGCGCTCAACCAGCGTCGGAAGTCACACCGACGACAACGAGCGCTCGACGCAGACGGCTCCAGTCTCATCCCCCAGCCACCAGCCCCTCCGCAAGACCCGCAGGCATTGTTCGACCGCAACGTCGCAAGGGCATTGTCGAGCTTGAGCGAGTCGCAGCGTACGTGTCTCCTCCTCAAGACGGTCGTCGAGTTGGAGTACGGCGAGATCGCGGAGCTGCTCGAGATCCCGTCGGGTACCGCCATGAGTCACGTCTCCCGAGCACGCGCCAAGATGCGCTCGCTCCTCGAGCCTGAATCCGACACGAACCCCAAGGAGGCGCTGCAATGAACGACCCCGGCGAGTTCGATCCCATTGCGGCCTCTTTGCGGCGTCAGTTCTCGCCGCCGCCTTTGGGTGCGCTCGAGCAACGCATCGCGGAGGCTGCCGCGCTGCAGGAGGCTGCCGCTCCGCAGGAATCCGAGCCGGAGACTCCGGTGCTCGAGCCTGAATCTGCCGTCCTCCCTATCGAAACAGCCCGGCCCCGAGGATGGACGGTGGGCTTTGCGGTTGCGTTCGCGGTCGCTGCGGCCGTCTTACTTCTGCTCGCCCGCCCTTGGAAGCAGACGGAGCCATCCGAGCTGGACACTCCCCTGATCGCCAAGACCCCCCGACCACACGAGGTCGTCCCGCCGACGTCGGCCGCTCGCGCCGGTTTTCAGCTGCACACGTTCCTCAGTCGCGGAGCCGCGCTGCCCAGCGGTGAGATCGACTGCGAACCTCCGGACCCCGTCGAGCGATGCTCCGTCGAAGGTGGAGAGCCGACGCTTGTCGAGGGCGGCGGCGTCATTCAACTTGGAGAGTGCGGTGGCAGCACGGGCACCGACTGCGGCGACTTCGACCTCCCAGCCGACCGAGCACTTCTCGTCAGCTACGCCCCAACCGGTGCGCAGGCGATCATCTGCATCGAACGGTCCTGGACCGACCCGCACCCCCAGCTTCCACCGGGCAGTCCGTACAACATCCACCGGGCCGAAGTCGGTGAGTTCATCCTGTACGAGATCACGCCCCTCGATCAGCCGCAGGCACTCGACCTCGTTCGACTCTGACGAGACGAGGAGCCAAGCAGAGCGTCGCCGACTCGAGCGGACGCACAGAAACCTCCCAAACCGTTACAGAACGGTCGGGAGGGCAGACATCAGGCACGATGCCGGTCGTCGTTCAGGCCGCGCCCGAGAGTCCGGGGCGGCGCGCTCGTGAGCGGCTAGAAGCGCTGAGTACAGTTCCCGAGCACTTCGACGAGTCCCTGCGCGTCGATCGTGTTGTCCAGGGTCCGCCACGTCTGCAGCATGACTCCGGGGGTGTCCGTTTCCCGGAGGTCCACCAGTCCATTCATGCACGGTCCAGACTTCGTGGAATCGTGGAACGTGTAGGTCTTGGTGCCGTCCGGCGCGAGACTCGTCCCGAGGTAGGAGAGGTCGCTGGTGCACTGGACCCCGAGTGTGTAGTAGTCCCATTCGGCCGTGAGGTCGTCGCCCCAGGTCGGGTTGTTCAAGCACTGAAAGTGGTTCATGACCAGCGTCGAGTCGTAGTCAGGACCGTCCAACGTGGTCATATGGCCCTCCCAGCGGCCGTGCCAGGGCTTCGTCACGAAGAGCAGTCGCTCCTCCTGCTCGAGTTCCTCGACCGCGAACTCACCGGCGGGCGCTCCGGCGGCGCCGTCGCAAGCGGCCAGGGTCAGCAGCGCAGATGTCGCTAGGACTGAGACGTGAACGTGAATCCTGTTCATGCACCCCAAGGTCCCGATCGGCATGAACGGATCACCAAAAAGTGGCGGGTCCGGTCGATTTCGGATCCTCGCTTCGAGACAGCGAACGAGTCGGCCCCGCCCTCTCCGGCAATCAACGACGAGGAAAACCAAGGTTTGTCGACGCTGACTGCAAGACCCGCCAGCGTTCGCCACATCAAGGGAGCGTGACGGATGCTCGCCCCGCGCTCCTCGGCACGCGCTACGACCAGCTCGCGCGCAACACCATCGACTATTGGATGCAGCCCGATGCACCGACGTTGTCAGAACGTCGGCTGGTAGAGGCCGTCGAGCACGCCCCCGCGCTACCCGACGCCTCGCTTCGGCTCTACCTGCACGTTCCGTACTGCGCCCAGCGCTGTCGGTTCTGTGCATTCTCCGGCGGCAACAGCCTCGACTGGAAACAGGCCGAGGACTACGCCACGCTCCTCGTTCGCCAACTCCAGAACACATGGGGGCGAACCGCAATGCGGGGCCAGCCCATCCGCTCGGTCAACATCGGAGGCGGAAGCCCAGATCTACTCGGTGACAGCATCGACGTGGTGCTCGAAGCCGTCAAGGCGCTCCCAGGGTTCGGACCCGACACCGACTTGGGAGTGGAGTTCACCCTGGCCACCGTGAAGCCATCGTTCATCGACCGGCTCGTCGCGCACGGCGTATCGAAGGTGTCGTTTGGCGTGCAGTCGCTCAACCCGGTCGTGCGTGGGTACACCCGCCAACCCAAGACTCTCGTCCACCTGGAGCGGGTTGTGGAGTGGTTGGACGGAAGGATCCCGATCGTCAATGCCGACCTGATCACAGGGCTGCCCGGCCAAACCCGCGAAGGTGTCGCCGCCGATCTCGAGACGCTGATCGCCGACCCCCGGGTCACGGCGATCAGTTCGTACTTGCTCACTGTCGGCGCAGCCCCTGCCCTGGTGGCAGCGATCGACAGCGGCAAGACCCCAGCAGTCCCCCCCCCGCTGGACCAAGCCCTGATGCGGCTGGAAACCTACGGAGCGTTCCGTCGATCGGGCTGGGTTCGCCGAGGTACCAACACCTACGTCGACCCACGCGCGGTCCCCCAACGCGTCCTCTTCCGCATGGCCGGCGATGAGTGCATCGGGGCCGCGAGCTACGAGACCTTTCTGCTTGGCATCGGTCCGCAGGCGGTGAGCAGTTTGCCCGGGGTGCGACTCGAGAATCTCGTCGATGTCGCCGCGTGGAGCAACGCCGTCCGGCGCGACACACTTCCGGTCTGTGTTTCGAAGTGCTCCACAGTCCACCAGCGAGACATGGCACTTTGGACCTTCCCGTTGCGGTGGGAAGGCCTCCCCCGGGCCCGCTGGGACGCTATGCAGGGCGCCTTGACGCCCGAGCAGATCAGCACGTTCGAGGCGCTTCAACACGAAGGGCTGGTCACGGCCTCTGAAGATGGGTTCGCGCTCTCGTTGCTGGGTGAGGTCTTCATGGGGCAGCTCGTTCGCGACCTCAAGAGCACCGACGGCCGCGCCGCGGTCGATGCTTACATCGCCGAAGGCGAAGCCCTCGGACACGCTGCCTCCCTCGGAACCGCGCCGGACACCAACGGCCTCAACAACCGACAGCACGCTCACCGCTGGTTGCGTCGTGAATAGTCTGCCGCGCCGACTCCGGTCCCTCCCCTCAGGTCTCCTCCCGCTGTACGCGGGAACCGTCGCGACCCGGCTCGGCACGTTTGTCGTCCCGTACCTGACGCTCTACCTGTCGCAGGACCGCGGGCTCTCCTTGTCCGTCACCGGTCGCATCATCGCGGCCGGCGGTGTGGGCTTGCTGCTCGGAAACCTCGCGGGCGGATGGCTCGCAGATCGGGTGGGTCGAAAGACGACGTTGTTGCTTGGGCTCGCAATCAATGCAGCAGGCATGGCTCTGCTGGGGTCCGGTCTGCCTTCACCGACGGCCTACGCGCTGGCCCTTTCGATGGCATCGGTCGGTGGAGGCATGTACACGCCCGCCGCCAATGCGTGGATCGCCGACCTCACCGAGGGCGCGCAGCGGCAGCTTGCGTACACGGTCAACTACATCTGCATCAACGTGGGGATGGGGCTGGGGCCGCTGCTTGGAGGCGTACTCGCGGCGGCATCGTTCCACTGGCTGTTCATCGGCGACGTCGCCACCACGGCGGTGTGCGCGGCCTTCATCGCGAGCGCATCGACCCAAGCTCGGCGGGTCCGCCCCTCCAGCCACAACTCGCTCCCGACCTTCAGGTTGTCTTCGAAGACGCTCGGCCTTCTGGCGTTTTGTTGTGCCAGCTTCTTCATCATCGCCCCGCTGATGGGGATGGAGTACACGGTCCCCCTCTTCGTCGGCACCGTGTTGCACAAGCCGTTGGTCCTCGTGGGCGTGGTGTACACGATCAACGCCACATGCATCTTGCTGCTCGGGCTCCCGCTCGAGCGCGCGGTGTCCGGACGTGACCCGCTTCTGATGATGACACTCGCAGGCGTGCTCTGGGGGATGGGCCTCACCGTCTTGGCCTTCGGAGTGTCGAGCTCGGCGCTGCTCTTGTGCACCGTCCTATGGACGCTTGGAGAGATGCTCGGCTCGGTGGTGGTCCCCACATTCGTCGCCAACCGCGTCGACGAACAGATGCGGGGTCGCATCCTCGCGATCCCCGACGCGATGCGCAGCCTCGCCGCGATCGTGGCCCCGATCGCACTCGGCCTGGTGTGGGAACGACACGGGTTCGGCACCGTCCTCGTGGTCCTCATCGCAACACCTCTGGTCGGGTCCGGGCTGTACGCAAGCGCCTGGGCATTGCACCGCAAGGCCCCACGGTGACCTCCGGCCGCGTCCAACAACTCGACGCGCTTCGGGGCTTCGCACTGCTCGGCATCGTCTTGGGGAACGTGCAGTGGTTCTCAGGGTACGCGGTCGATCCGACACCCACCAAAGATGCGCTCGGGCTCGACACGTCGGTCACGTTTGCCCTCCACGTTCTGGTCGACGGGAAGTTCTATGCGTTGTTCTCCCTGCTGTTCGGAGCGTCGTTCAGCCTGATGCTGCAGCGAGAGCGAGACTGTGGCCGCGACCCAAACGCCGCCGCCCGGGCCCGCTTGCTCGCGTTGTTCCTCGTCGGCTGCGCCCACGCCACGCTGGTGTGGTTCGGCGACATTCTCAGCCTTTACGCCGTGGCGGCCGTCCCCTTGGCCGCGTTGCTGCGCTGCTCCGACGCGGCGATCCTCCGGTGGTCCGTGGGCCTCTTGCTCAGCCCCATGGTCGTGAGCGGTCTACTTCTACTGTGGCTGGACCCGGCGCACGGCTCCGCCTTGATCTACGGCCCCATCGACGACCTCCCCGCCTTCGCCTCGGGCGGCGTCGCGGAGTTGCTCTCGGCCAATGCGGCTTTCCTGAAGCAGCGCTGGATACTCGCCCTAGGCTCCGGTCGGTTGTTGCGCCTCCTTGGCCTGTTCCTACTCGGCGCGCTCCTGATCCGCCGCCGCCCAGTGCTGACGCCTCTTGCATGGGGCGTGCTGTTCACGACCGCCATCACGAGCAATCTGGCGCTTGCGGTCCTCGCCGATGTCCCTCCCCTTCCGCCCTCGTCCCTTGGCCTGCTTCGGGACAGCATCGCCTGCGTGGCACTGCCGACCGGAGCCCTTGCCTACGCCACCGTGCTGTGGAGGCCACTGAGCGCCAACAGCCCGGTGACGAACGCCCTGGCACATGCGGGCCGGCTCTCCGCAACGCACTACCTCTCACAGTCGCTCGTCCTCGCGTTGGTCTTCTACGGCGTCGGATTCGGCGTCTGGGGGACGCTGGGTGCGACTGGGTCCGTCCTGGTCGGCGGCGCGCTCGCCCTGACACAGCTCGCGATCAGCCCCACGTGGAGGACGCGATTCGGCGTCGGGCCAGGCGAACATGGACTCCGGATCCTCGACCGCCGGCTCCGGCCTGCAACCTCGAACCCCCTTCGTGGCGACTGACAACGACTTTGCCCGACCGACCCGTCCGCTGTCTGCGACGACGCCTACACAATCGGGTCGAACCACGCGAACGGCTCGGACTTTGTTCGGCGTCATCCTGATTCGTCGCGCCCGAGTGCTTCGGTGATTGCCCGCTCGCATCCGCCGTGCCATCCCACGGCGCGATGGAGGGGTTTTGGACCTGACAAACTGGACGACGCTCGACACGACGGGCCAACTGCGAACCGCGACCTACCGCTTTCCCGGAGGCGTCTCGAGAACCACGCTTGTACAGCTGTCTGCACAACGCATGCTCGTGTACAGCCCCGGCGCACCGCTGGTGAGCAGCGCAGCCGAGCTCTTGGACGACGACGTCGAGCTCCTGCTCGTCGCCCCAAGTTCCGGCCATACCTTGGGCATCAGCCCTTGGCTGGCGCGGTTCCCAACCGCGCGAGTGTTCGCCGCGCCCTCGGCAACCGAACGTCTCCAACGTGTCGCCGGCTCAACCTGTGTCGAGCCGGCAAGCCAGCTTTCGACGGCGCTACCGCCACATGTCGCCTTGCACACGCCTCCTGCGTCACGAACCGGTGAGCTGTGGCTGTCCGCCGGACCCGACGACCGGGTCTACTGGATCGTCTGCGATTCCTACATGAACATCGCGAAGCTTGCCGATGGTTTCTGGCTTCGGTTGGCGCAACGGCTGTACGGGCTCAGAGTCGGGCTGAGCGTCGGACGGGCCTTTCGCCTCGGCGTCGGCGAACCCGCAGCGTTCCGGGAGTGGGCCGTCCGGTGTTTTGCGAACGGCGCCACGAACGTGTTGGTACCTTGTCACGGCGAGGTCGACGAGCGACAGGACCTCACCGAGCGCCTCATCGCGCTCACCAAGGCGACGTTCTGAGCTTCGCCCCCGGTCTCGACGGCCTCTGCCGCACCCCGCGAGGGACCCCACACCACACACTCAGCTCGGAGCGTGGGCGACGGCAAGGGCATCCCAGCGCGCCACGGCGGGGCACATTGGGTCGGTCTGCTGGGTGTGTTGGTGAAACATCGAAGCCATCGCCCGTTCGGCCTGTTTCAAGGAGTGGAACTCCGCAGAAACGACCCCGACCGAGACGACGGTCGAGGTGTCTTCGGCCTGAGCCGTCGCCCACAGCCGCGCACCGGCGTCATCGAAGGCACGACTCGCTTGGGCAAAGGAAGCTTTTCGACAGAACCCACTGAGCGTTCTTCCGCCGTTCGCGACGATTGCGACTGATGTGCGTGGTGCCATGCCCCTCACGGTCTGCAACCACCGTGCCGGCACATCAGACTGCTCGTCGTAGCGGCCTTCCCGACCGGCCCCAGCGCCTAACTCTCACGAAAAACGCGCCGAAGCATCGGAGCCAGATCGCCCTTCTTTTCGACATCGATCGACTCCGCCTCGACCAGCAGCGCCAGGTCGCGAACGGCCTCCGCGACCCTCTCCGCTGTCGCCGCATCGGCATGCCCGGGCTCGGCGTGGGATGACTTGATCCGCAACACCCGGTGCTCTCGATCCGTCTTCACATCGAGCCGCGCAACGATGTGTCCGTCGATCAGCACGGGCAGCACGTAGTACCCCCACCGGCGCTTCGCCTCCGGCACGTAGATCTCGATCTTGTACTCGAAGTCGAAGAGCCGCTGTGCGCGGTCTCGCTTCCAGACGACGGGGTCGAACGGCGAAAGCACGGTGGCACCTTCGAGTTTGCGAGGCGCCCGTCCATTCGGGTCTGCAAAGGCCGGATGCTTCCAGCCCGGCACCGTGGCATCCAGAACGCGGCCATCCTCGACCAACTCCGCGAGCGCAGGCCGAACCTCGCGGATCGGAAGGCGGAAGTAGTCCGCAACATCCGCCGCGGTGCCGACTCCGAGAGACAGCACCGACTGCACCGTCAGCTCCCGAAGGGCATCCGCGGCCGTTGGTGTAGGCGTGGAGATCACGGGCTCCCCTACGACGTCCTCGAGAGGGCTGAAGTGCTTCTCGAAGTTTCCGCGGCGACGAATCCCGAGTTCACCGACCCGAAACAGCCAATCCAGCGCCAACGCCCCATGCGAGCGGTTGCCCCAACCGCCGCTCTTTTTCGCCACCGGTCTGGGATCGCTCAGCTCCCCCGGAGCCACGGTCCCACGCTCCCGGACCTCATCGAGAACGCTCTGCACGTAGGCGGGCTCGCGCTCGGAGAACTGGTGGAGCCACTTCCACGTGTGCCCCGACCTCACCCTTTCCTTCATCCAACGGAAAAGAGGTTCGGACGCGACCGGAAGCAGCGAGGCCTCATGCGCCCAAGCCTCGAACCACTCATCGTCGCGGTACGCAACGCGATCGAGCAACCCTGCGTCGTAAGGGCCAAGACGGGAATGGAACGGGAGGTACTGGGTCCGAATGACGACGGGGATCGAGTCGAGCTGAAGCACCCGAAGCCGGCCCATCACGCGCCTGAGATGGCGCCGGTCGACCGATGCGCTGGGTGCTTTGTCGCCAAATCCTTGCGCACCCAGAGCGAGCCGACGGGCGACGTCAGCCGACATGTTCCACTGCCCGGATCTCCCCACCTGGCCGGAGGATAGACGCGAATCGCAAGCTCGTGCATCGGCGATGCTCGGCCCGACGGCATCGCCGCGCGGCACTGACCGTCAGGGGGCCGACGGAGACCGAGGCCCGCCTGCCGCTAGCGACCCGTGGTCTCGGGAACCCCGTAGTCCGGGCCCCCGAGGCCTGTGCTGCTGCTGCCAGCATCCGTGTCGGTCCCCGTTCCACCGGAGGACCCGGAGCTGCTGGTCGTGAAGTCACCGGTCTCCGCGACGCCATACTCCGCGCCCCCGAACGACGAGGAGCTTGGGTCGGGCTCCCCCGTGGTGCTGTCGGAGGTACTGCCGGGCGCAGAGGTGCTACCGGGCGCCGAGGTGCTACCCGAACCGCTGGTCGCGGTTGTCGGCCCAGCACCCGTGTCATCCCCGTCGTCGTCGGCGGGGCATGCAGTGAGGCTCAGCCCCATGAGCATGGCGCCCGCCGTCCGGATGACGACACCGCGGTCGTTGCGAACCCGAACGCCGCAGTGCGGACAAGAGGACTCGGAGGCTCGAACGTGAGCGCTACACGATGGACAAGCTAAGAGTTTTCCCATGTCCAGAGTCTACCAGGGGTGTCGCCTCGCTGGCCGTCTTCAATCCCGGCTCCGCGGACCGCCGGGCCGCGAATCTTGCGCTCGGCCGCTCTATGGAATCCCCGCGCAGCTACACAGCAGGCGGACACTCGACACACACGGCGCTCGACTCGCTGTCGCGACCGCGCTGGAGCCAGCTTGGAACAGAAACAGGGTGCCGTTGCCCTTGGGAGTGGACCAGTCTTCACAGTTGGCATCGCCGGGTAACACGAGGGGGCCACGCCACACATAGAGTTCAGCGGCGAGATCGGTGGTGCTCAGTGCTTCGACGAACTCGGCCTCGACGATGCCGTCGACGAGGTCATCGAGACTCTCGAGGACGAGCTGCCCGGTGGTCGCCGCGTAGAACGGTCCGTCGAGGAATTCGAACCGCCCCGGGAGTTCGGCGATCGGGGTCTGTTCTCGACCGGCGATGACAATCGGCGTGTTCACGCAAATCGCCCCCGTTGGACCCAGAGCCGCCCCACACCGGTCACCGTCCGCATTGTCCCAATCGCCCATGACGGGCGCTGTCACCCAGAGCAGCCCCGCGAGCTCGGGTCCGCCATCGGAGAACGCCTCCGACGTGGACCCAGTGGAGCGCGGACCGATGCCCGTCAATGTGGTGGAGTCGGCGACGGAGTCCGTCTGCGGGCCAACACCTTCCGACGGATCGGTCCCTCTCGTCGCGCCGCTTGTCATGACGCCCGCGCTCGCAGCGTCCGAGGACGATGCAGAGTCCGTCGCGCCTCCGTACGCCGGGTTTGGGCGCGCGCAGCCGGCGAGTCCAACAAGAACTGACAGCGACGCGACGCGACCGCCCATACCAACAGCGTAGCGTATGCACGCGGAGCGCCCACGGAGTTTCTCCGGGGTTACGAGGCCTCCCGGACGGAAAACCGAACCCGCAACACGTCATGGTCCGACGCCTTGCTCGGAATCACGCTCGAGTCTTCGGGGTGCAGGCCGCGGAAGAGCACCGCATCGAGGCGTGGGGCATCCGCGCCCACGAACACACTCTCGAGCCCGTGCTGCTGAGCGAAGTCCACCAAGGCGTCGTGGCGGGCCCGGCTCCAGGTGTTGAAGTCTCCGGCGACGATGATGGGTCCCGTGTGCTCCCGTAGGAGCGGGTCGAGTTCTTCGAGCTGCCCAGCCAGAGCTCGGGCGTTGCGAAAATTCACACCGTGCACATTGGCCACCAACAACGACCCGCCGGGTGCGAGCGGAACGGTGCTGACCAACGCCGACTTCGGGGTGCGGACGAGGGGCTCTCGCGTATCCGAGAGCAATGCAGTGGTCGAGGTGGGCGCGACTCCCGTGACCGTCTTGACCCCGGCGGGTCGTCCATCACGCGCGCGTCGGAACGCGACAACCATCATTGCGTATCCCGGAGGTCCCCCGGTCACCGATGCTGACTCCTGAAGTAGAACGAGATCGGCATCCGGTGCGAGCCCGAGGAGCGCGGCAGCAGGATCTGCGTTCTTGTGGACGTTCCAGCACACGACCTCGAAACGAGCCGGCAGCACATGCGCGTCACCGCTGCCTGCGACGACCACGGTAGGCCGCTCCGCGGGATGCACACAACCGCAAGCCAACGACACCATCGACGCTGCCACGACCTCGGAGAAACGCCGCCGACTTGCGAGGCTCACCCACGGAAGGATAGCAACGCGCATCCCCTGCTATCGTGTCGCACATGCGCTCGAGCAGCCGGTTGTGCGCGCTGTGGCTGACCGTTGCGTGCACTTCGGGCGTGCACAAGCGGTGAACTCGGCGTGATGTGCAACCCGGCCGCGATGGGATGCGCGCCCGGCCTGAGCTGCGAGCCACTCGTCGACACCAACGGTGTCTTGCCGGACACGTTCTGCAGCGACTGCGCTTCCACGGCCAACTGCGCGGCAGGGGAAGTCTGCACCCCGAATGTCATCATAGACGGCCTACAGCCGGCCGGCTTCCTCCATTGCGTTGCGCAAGGAACTGGCGCGGACGGGACGTTCTGCCCGGCGGATGGAGACGCTTCGGCCTGCGCGTCGGGGATCTGTGCCGTCGTCGACGTCGCCGGACTCGGGATCGCCGAGGTGGGCGTCTGTGGACCCTGCGCTAGCGATGCGGATTGCGGTGGCGGCAGCTGCCAGCCACCGGTCGTCGACGAGACGGGCGCGACACCTTCGCAGTGCGTGTAGGGCACTCCTCGGGGTCCGCAGGCTCGTAGCCGGGACGCCGCCGGGACGCCGCCACGCAAGGGGGGCGTCCCTCCAGCGCCGCTACGCGTCGCTCTTGCGAGCGGACCCGTGCTGCGCCATGCGATGCGCGATTCGGGACTGCACGTTGGCGCCGCGAGAGTCGCCTCGCTCCGCCAGGAGTTCAGCGAGCTTGGCCCGGGTGGAAGCACTGCTGCCCACATCACGCTCGAGGAGTTCGACCAGCGTCGTCAGATGCATACCTTGGATCTATGCGATCACCCGTCGCGAACGCTAGGCGCGTTGCGTTCAGGTGGATCGGCGATTCCGTAGTGTTTTCATCGATCGCTCAACATGGCCCCAAAAGAACATCATCGATCAGATCCCGGGATCGTGCGCTTGGAGATCTGATCCAGCAGATCTCCAGTGAAGAGATCCCCACCGAGACATGACCCAAAAGGACAGGCGACCAACTGAGCAGAACATCATCCTGTCAGCCCCAGCGCTCGGCTCGAGCCCGCCGCGGAAGTGCGCTCCGAAGTCGAACCGAAACGGTTCGGGTTCCATCGTGACACCCGGTCGATATCGCACCACTCCGACACCGCGGTGGTGTCGTAACTGTACATACGGCGACCCCACACCAGATGACACGACAGCTCGGCCCAAGTCCCACTGAACATGACGCCCGCGCAGGTAAGATACGGACGTGGGCAGCGGACCGCACTCCATCAACCGATCGATCTGCCTCACAGCGGCGCTGGTCTGCCTGTTCGCGAGCTCCGAGGCCAGCGCCTTGCCGTCGTTCCCGGGAGCCGAGGGCATCGCAGGGGCGGTCACGGGTGGACGTGGAGGCCGGGTCATCAAAGTGACGACGCTTGCCCCCTCCGGGCCGGGGAGTCTGCAGGCGGCCCTGGACACCGACGGTCCGCGAATCATTGTGTTCGACGTGAGCGGCGTGATTGAAGCCGACGAGATCATCATCCCGCACGGCGATGTCACGATCGCCGGAGAGTCCGCGCCGGGAGCGGGAGTCACCATCGACGGCCGGCTCGTGGCCGCGTACGAGTTCGGGATCGACAACATCATCGTCCGCCACGTCCGGGTCCGCCCCACCACCCCCATGGGGCCCGGGGAACAGTTTGACGCCATCGCGTTGTCGAGGTGCTCGGGCGTTCTGCTAGACCATGTCTCGGCATCGTTTGCCATCGACGAAACGATCGACCTGTATGAAGCCCAGGACGTGACCGTCCAGTGGTCGACGATCGAAAGCTCCGCAACCTCAGGCCATCCCGAAGGCGTGCACAACTACGGTCTGATCCAGGGGCCGAATGGGGCGCGAGCGTCGATCCTTCACAATCTGTTCGCGCACCACCGCAACCGCAGCCCCGCGCTCGCGACCGGACCGAGCGAGGTACGCGGCAACGTGGCCTACAACGTCCGGCACGGATTCGTGCATCACAACCCCGCCGCCGGAGCGTTTTCGATCGCCGGAAACAACTACCTCGCCGGGGCAGACGATGACCTGTTCCCATTCTTCTTCGATGACGAAGCGGGCGGTCGCGACCCCGAACTTCAGTACTTCCTCGCGGACAACTTCATCGACGACCCCGGCGTGTTCACCGGTGTCGTCGACAACCCGTGGACGACGCCGTGGTCGCACCCCAGCTTCGAAGACCTGCGCTTGCCGGAGTCGTATCGTGCGACCGAAGAGCCCGATTGGGACTCCCTGGTACCCGACCGCGTGCCCGTGACCGAGCGCAGTGCTTCCGAGGCACTGGAGATGGTCTTGGCCTGCTCGGGCGCGTGGCCGCGGGATGTGGTCTCGCTTCGCTCGGTCAGCGAAACGGAGGCCCGCAGCGGCACCTGGGGCGCACGGGTGCCCCCCGACCTCATGGAGGGACTCGTCCCCACAGACCCGCCCGAGGACCAAGACGACGATGGGATGCCTGACCCGTGGGAGCTGGCGGCCGGCCTGGACCCCAACGACGGGACCGATGCCGCAACCATCCTGGACAGCGGCTACACCGCGATCGAATCCTACCTGCACGAGCGCGCCGCCGCGCTGGTGCCCGAGGGGTGCCCGTCCGTCGCCCAGGAGGATCCCGGAACAGGCTCAGGTACCGACACGGACGCGAGTTCCTCCGGAGACACAGCAGACCCGGGACCGCTCACCACAGGCGGGACCCATGGCCCGGACTCGAGCTCCGGGTCCGACACCGCGACCGCCGGCACCAGCGACACCGCTCCCTCGACCGGAGCGGTCTCCGAAATGACGGATGACGGAGGGTGCTCCTGCCGGTCCCAGCAACCGCCCGCCCTCACTTGGCTGCTGGGATTCCTCCTTTGCCTCGTCCGCCGACCTCGCGGACTCCGATCCGCCGGCTAGGGCTGCCGAGTGCTGAAGTGCGGGGCGGCGGCGAGTTGGGCGATGAACTCCACCATCCCGATCTCCCCTTCGGCGAGCGAAGTCCGGGCGTCCTCGGCCAGGCACGACTGCCCGCCGGCACCACCGAACACGTACGCGGCAGTCAGCCCACTGACGCAGTCCGTGACCTCGGGTAGCGACGCGAGGGTTTCGCCCAGGTCGGTCAACCCATCGAAGGCGACTTCCTCTTCGAGCACGCCCAGGGGGATGTTGCCGCTCGCATCGATCGGCAAGCCTCCC
Source organism: Nannocystales bacterium (assembly GCA_050633305.1). Classification (GTDB taxonomy): domain Bacteria; phylum Myxococcota_A; class Polyangia; order Nannocystales; family Nannocystaceae; genus CAJXVA01. The sequence goes on along the minus strand of JBOEGF010000005.1, from coordinate 105,921 downwards.
TCATCGGGTCGGTAGCGCCCCTCGGGGCCGAAGTGCTCGAACGCGAACCCGATCGGGTCGAAGAACGCATGGCAGGACCGGCACCCGGCGTTGGCCATGTGCGACTCCTCGTACCGCTGCCGCGTTGTCGATACGCCGGGTTCGGGGGCCTCGATCGCGGGGATGTCCTCAGGGACAGGAGGGCGCTCGTTGCAAAGCAGGCGCTCGTAGACCAACAGTCCACGCTGCGTCGGAGAGGACGCGTCGATCTGCGCGTTCGCGGCGAGGATGGAGCCCTGCGCCAACAAGCCAACGCCCCAATCGTCCGGTCGCGGCACAATCTCGCCCTGCTCCGACCCGCTGCCCCAGCCGTAGTACGCAGCAAGTTCGGGGTCCAGGCTCGTGTAGTCGGCCAACAACAAGGACGCGACATCACCGTCGTCGTCGAGAATGACGGTCTCGATGAAGCGCCGGGTTTCCTCCACCAGCGCACCGCGGACCCCGTCGAACTCCGGGGTGTCCGGTCGGGTCTTGAGCGCGACCTCTGGGTAGTCGATCCAATCCTCGAAGAAGCGATGCACACCTTCACGGCCCGCATCGCTCGCGAGCAGCGTGCGAGCTTGCTCGACCCGGGCCTGGGGGTCGGCCAGCGCCCCTTCTTCGCCGAGGGTTCGCAACGCATCCGAGGGAGGGTGGCCAGCGTAGTTGTAGGCCAGCGCGGTCGCGAGTTCCCAACCGGTCAGCGTCCGCGTGCCGTCGCCAGAATCCTCGCCGAGCTCAGAGCGGTAGACGACGTGAGGCGACTGGAACATCGAGACCAGCATCCACTTGATGCCCGTCGCGAAGTCCGAGTCGGAAGACACCGAACCGTGCAGCGCGACGTACCGGTCGACCTCCTCCGCGGAAAGCGAGCGCCGAAAGAGTCGAGCACCGTACTCCTGGGCAAACGTCCTCGCGCAGCCCTCGTCCGGCGTCTCGTTGGAGCATGGCAGGACGTTGGCAAAGACCGCGGGCGCAGTGATCGCATCGCCGACGTCCTCCGCAGTGGAGAGGATCTCGGCGGCGGTCTGCTCGCCGACCAACAGCGAGCCTGCATCGTTGCGAAACCCGAGTTCGCTGGTGGTGTCCGCCCCTACCGAGACCCCCTCGAAGGAGTCCGCGATCGGCGGGAAGACCACCCGGACCGTGGCATCGAACTCGGCCTGTGTCAGCCGACGCAGCAGCGGCGGGCCGATCTTCGACGTGTCGCAGCGAGCCGATGGTTCGCCACCGGGGCCGTCGCCATCAGAGTCTCCGCTATCAGCGCCTCCCGAGTCCCCGGCGGACTCCGCCCCGTCCGTCTCACCGGAGCCGTCGGTGTCTCCCCCCGCGTCCGTCCCTCCATAGCAGCCCCACCCCGCGAGGCTCAGCAACATCATTCCCTGACGGAGGTTCATGCCAACACCTCCCCGATCACCTTGGGCGTCTCTCCGCCGATCGACAGTCCACCGACCCCCATCGCCTCCCCAATCGTTGCAAGCATCTCCATGTTGGAGCGCCCCGGCGTATTGATGACCTCCCCGGATCGTATGCAGCCTCCCCCGCCGCCGATCAGAACCTGGGGCAGATAGTTGTCGTAGCCCACACCATCCACCCAGACTTGCGAAGCGTCGGAGTTGTGGTTCGCCCCGTCGCTGATTTCCGAGCACACGTAGATGAGCGTGTTGTCCAGGACCATGTTGTTGGGGTCCGAGTCGGAGGGGTCGGGCGTCGTCGACAGAGGGGTGATGACCTTCTCCATGAGCCGCTCGAAGAACCATCGCTGGCAGGTCGCAAACTCGGTGCGTCCCGCGGCATCCCAGGAGTGCGAGATCGGATCGTGGTGTCCCTTCGCGATGCCGGGGCCACCGGAAAAGTTGAAGGGGACCTGGCCGTTCACGTACATGTTCTGGAGCGTGACCACCTGGGCCGTCCCGCAGGTCAGCGAGGCGGAGATCACCTCGAGATGCGCATCGAGGACCCGTCCGAAGTTGGCCGGGTCGAGCGCATCGAGCCCCTTCATGGCATCGACCGCGGGGAGGACGGGTCGCTCCTCGCACGTCACGAGGTTGGGACCGCTTCCGCCCCCGGCTTTGAGCGCGCGGACAGCCTCGAGGTGAATGGACAGCTTCGACTCCTCCGAGGTCAGCCCCGAGATCGAGTCGTGCATCACCTCCAACTCGCGCTCGGTCAACGCCAGAGCTTGGCGCCGGAAGTCGGCATCGGTGGGTCCGCTCTTGGGGTCTGCACCTGAGCCCAGCGAACCCAGCAAGGTCTCCGCGGCATCGACAGGGTTCTCCGTCGGCCGAACCCATGCGCCGCCGTGTTTCGTGAGGAACGAGTCAACGCTGAAGCCTGCGAACGAGGCGTAGGGGACGGTGCCCAGCACGTGCGCCGGCACCCCGAGCGCCTCAGCGATTCGCCGGTCGATCGAGTCGTCGTCTCCGCCCTCCGCGCGCCCTGTCAGGACGGTGCGGATCGCAGCGTGGTTGGTCGCGCCGTCGTTCATGCCGATCCCGCGCACCACCGTGACCTGGTCCTGAACGGAGGCCAACGGGGACAGCACATCGCCTGTGAAGAAGGCGTTTCCTTGCCCGCCGGGGTCGACGGCCTCGATCGGCCAGCCGTGAGGAACGTAGAAGATCATCAGGCGGACCGGACGGTCGCCGGGGTCGGCGTGAACCCACGAAGCCATTTGCGCGGCGAAGGGGGCCGTCATTCCGATCCCCACCATCCGCAGAAAGGTTCTCCTTCGCAGTCGCTGCTCGCTCCGCTCCATCTCGTATGGTCGGTGGAACCGTCGTCGTCGCGATCGATGAAAAAAAAGAACGACGGGGGTCCTCGCCGCGATTGGGGTACCGTGGGCCACCGTGTTGGCGGCTGTCATCGCGCTCGCGACGCTGTTCGCGGAGCCCGCGGTCCCAAGCCGTGCTTCGTCGACGACGAGCCAGGTCCTGGAGGTCCGGAGTGCGTCCGAGCTGGGCTTGGCGGAGGCGACCGTCCAACGCGCGCTCGAAGGCCACTTCGCGGACCTCGGCTACGACGTTCACGTGGATTTTGCGCCCGGTGAACGCCCATGGCCCCCCTCGACCGTCCAGGTCGAGCTCACGCGGCAGGATGATGGCAGCCTAAGGGTTGCGATGCAGCGCGCCGGAGCTCGGCAAGCCTGGGTCCGAACGCTGCCGCCACAGGACGAAGCCGGCCTGCTTCTGGAGTCACTCGGAGTACTGATTCGCAGCATGCTCAGCGCACCGCTGCCCGAACCCGAACCGAAGCCCGAACCGACGCCGGAACCCGAACCGACGCCAGCGCTTGCCCCCATGGGGACGCAGTGGGCCCTCGCGATGGGGTACCGGGGCGATTCGGGGGGTTCCAAACAGCGCTGGCACTCCGGTGGGGGCTTCGACCTCGATGTTCGGACGCGGTCTGGTTTCGCGGTCGGCGGCGGCATCGTGTACACGCCCCCACACGCCAGCGCCGGTCTGCAGGTCCAGCGGGTTGGCGGGCACCTCAGGGCCGGCGCCCGCATCCGCCCCGACGCGCGACTGCAGCCCGGCATATACGTCGTCGCCGCGGCCGAGGGACTGGGCTGGTCAGGCGCACCGCCCTCCTCCCGCGCTCAACCGGGATGGGCCCCTCGTCTCGCCCTGGGCGCAGAGGCTTCGCTGCGAGTGCAGATTCGGGACGGATGGTTCGTTTCTGCGCGGGTGGGCGTGCTCGGTTGGGTCCTGGCCGCCACGCTCGACAGATCCGCTGGAACGGACAGTACAGCCTTGTTCGAGACCGATCCCGCCGCCGGAACGATGTGGGTCGGAGTCGGCTACCGATGGACGACAGCCCCCCTTTCCTGACGTTTCCCGCGCCGCACACCGACTTTTTTTTCATCCATTCCACCAGCGTTTGCTTCACGATGAAGTGCGCGTGGCTCGAAACGCACCAACGCCGGAACGCGACGCCCAACTCGCTCTGTGCAAGCGCGTTGCCCAGGGAGAGCGCGCCGCTGCGGAAGCCCTCGCCCGCCAACTCATGCCCGTCGTCCGACATGCTGCGCGCCGTCTGACGCGGACTGCCACCGACGCCCAAGACGCAGCTCAGGTCGCCACACTCGAGATCCTCCGCTCCGCCGGACACTACGCCGCCCGTGGATCCCTCGAAGGCTGGGCTTCTCGTGTCGCGGCCCGCAGCGTCGTTCGATGGAACGCTCGCCACGGAACGCCGGCGATGTACGAGCACAACCCCGACCAGGCGCCGTCCGCCCCACAAGCCACCCCCGGCGCAGAGGCGCTGGCGCGGCCGCTCGAAGCCTACCTCGACGCCCTTCCGGAGGCGCAACGCACCGCGCTCGTGTTGCGGCACAGCCTCGGTCACACCATCCCCGAGATCGCGGAATTCACCGGAGCTCCCGTTCCGACCGTGCGCTCTCGTATCGACAAAGCCATGACCCGAGTCCGCGCCGCGATCAGGCGTGACATCCAGCTGGGTACGAAGGGCGCGAGCGCATGACTTGGTGCGGACATGATCCGCCACGACCCGAGCAGACCGGATGAACCTCGCGTCGCAGCAGCTCGACCACGGGGCGCGGTCGAACCTCGCAGACGACGCCCGCCCGTGGCGACATTCACGCGACTCGGGTTCCGAGATGAAGCGCGGAGGCCGAGCACGCCAGCGGCGCGTTGAGGCAACGCTATCGGGATAGTCCCTACAGTGCGAAGCTCAGGGCGTGACCCCGTGGCTCCGAGCGGCAGCCGTGTTCGCCGTACTCGTTGCGGGGTGCACCGAGAGCTACGTCGCCGCCGTTGCACACGAATCGGAGCCTTCGGCCATCGGAGCAGGATCGGGCTCAGGCGCAGGAGAGACAGACGTCGCCGGATCCGGCTCCTCCGGCGAGCCGTGCGCGGCACCCTTCCCCCTGGCGGGGTGTGATGAGGCGGTAGACCCGCTGCGCGCTCCGGAGATCGCCTGCTACGACGGCATTGCCGCGGCGCGATTTGAGAGCGCGGACGTCAACGCGTGGCGGCGGGCCCGAGAGTTCGGCAACGCGACGTGGGTCGCGGGCGACTCGGAAGCTGTCCTCGTGCTGAGCACCGGCACTCTGCCTGAGGCGGGGCTGGTCGACGAAGTCAACGTGGAAGCGCGCGCCGCGGAACTCGGGTCGGTCAACAACGACAACCAGGACAGCGTGTCTTCGCTCCCCGAAGGGATCGTCGTCGCACCCGCGAGCGCATCGGCAATGCCCTACGTCGAGTGTGATGGCATCGGAGACTGCTCGGGGACGCTCGCGACGGCCTTTCATGGAGCCGCGGACGACCTCATCTGGTTCACGGTCGATGCCACCGTCCCTGACGAAGCCTATGGCTACACGATGCGAGTCGGCTTACTCAGCGCGGAGTACCCCGAGGCGGTGGGCGACGCTGCGAGCGACCTGTTCGTGTGGTGGCACGAGAGCCAGGACTACGTCGGCAACCTCGCCACCTGGCAAGGCGAGGCGGCGACGGTGACAGGTCTGGCAACGCGAATGCACGAGTTCTCTGGTGAGCACCCAATGCTCCAGCGCACAGGAATGGACGGCAGGACGGGAGCACCCTGCGACGTGGCGGGCGAGCAAGTCGAAGACTGCCCAATCGGCGCCGCGACGGGGTGGATGCAACTTCGCGGGCCCGCTGTTCCAGGAGAGACGATTCACCTCGTCGCCGCCCTCTTCGACCAGGGACCGCGGGACCGTGACACGGTGGTCGTCCTCGACGGGTTCACCTGGTCGTGTGACGCGTGTGTTCCGGGCGAGTCCTGTGGACTTCAGTAGGAACGAGCGCCCACGCCGCGTTCCGAGACCCTCTCGGACCCACATGCGCGTTGATTCTCGAAACGTCTCGGCGCGCCCCGGGTGCGGATCGTCGTGATGCTCTACACTCCGCGGGTTCACGATGGACACCCCGTTCTTCGACGCCGAAGCCCTGGAGGCGCTACGGAAAGCAACGCGCACCGACCCTGAGCAGGTCCGGCTGCTCCGCAACGCGCTGCTCAAGGACTTCGAGCCTGACGCCCAAGGCCTGGCGCGTGCAGCCGCCCTCGCACCGCTGGGGCTGCACCCCCTCGTGCTCGAACAACGCCACGATTCGAAGATCGACGGCGCCTCGAAGCTTCTGTTTCGCACCTCGTCGGGACTGCTCACCGAGTCTGTCATCCTTCGGATCGCGACCGGTCGCACGACCCTATGCGTTTCCAGCCAGGTCGGGTGTGCCGCGGCGTGCCGTTTCTGCGCGACCGGAACGATGGGCATTGCCCGGAGCTTGAGCGCCGCCGAGATCCTCGACCAGGTGTTTCAAGCCGGCCAATTGCTGGCGACCGAAGGCCGGCGCCCCCGCAATGTCGTGTTCATGGGGATGGGCGAGCCTTTCCACAACGAGGACGTCCTCGTCGAGGTCATCGAGCGCCTCACCGACCCAGCGTGGTTCAACCTCTCCCCCAAGAAGATCTTGGTATCCACGGTCGGCATCACCGACGGCATGCTCCGGTTTGCGCGTCGGTTTCCCAGCGTGGGGCTGGCGCTCAGCCTACACAGCGTCCGTGATGAGCCTCGGCAGTCGATCATGCCGATCGCCAAGCGATACCCGCTCCCGCAGCTCCGCGAAACCCTCGTACAGGTCAATGCCTTGCAAAACCGGGCGGTCATGCTCGAGTACCTGATGCTCAACGGCGTCAACGACACCGATGCCGACGCCGCCGCGCTCATCGAGTGGACGGAGGGTCTCGACGTGCACCTGAACCTGATCCCGTTCAACCCGGTCGACGGCGCCGCGCTTCAGGGCTCCACGGCACAACGCTGCTCGGCGTTTTCGGACCTGCTCAAGGCCGCCGGCCGAACCACGACGCTCCGCCACAGCCTGGGGCGGGACATCGAAGCGGCCTGCGGTCAGCTGGTCAAGCGCGAGAACCTCGCCCGCGCTCGTCAAGCTGGCGCGAACACGGCTCAGCGCAAGTCGAACACGTAGTCGGTGTCGTAGGTCCGCACGAACACCTGCGCGTTCTTCTCGAGGATGATCTCGGGGCCTTTGCGCAACTTGATCTTCGTCACGGTCTCGCCCGTCTTCGCATCGACCACGAACAAGAAGTCGGGTTCGGCCGTGAACCCGTAGCCACTGATGATGTAGCCGTCCTTGTAGAGGAAGTTTCGTGCGTTGGCGACCAGAGGGTCGCTGCGCCAAAGCAGCTCTCCGCTCGAGAGGTCTAGGGCCGAGAGGTACGCCGTGCGCCCTCCGGACTCCTTCGCATAGCCGAAGTGCCCCGAAGAGACGAACAGCACCCCTTCACGAACCGAGGCCCACAGAACACGACGGTCGGAGGCCTCACCGTCGCCCCGCGGCTCCGACCCGGACCAGGCGGAAAAATCGTACGCGGCGACGACGTCTCGATTCGCATCAAAAACCAGCAGCACCCGGCCCCGCCAGTACGTCTTGGCGTACAGCGCGATCGAGTGCTCTTGGTCCTCCATTGCTTGCACGAGCCGCCGCCCGTCGAGTTCACGTGGAATCCAGGCCGGCACATCCACCTCGACCGACCCGTGCGGCGTGGGGACTTGCCAATCCGGGCGACGCAGGTCATTCGCTTCGAACCACGCCTCCACGTCGATGATCTTGTTGCGGGTCTTGGATGCCAGCACCAACTTGGGTTTTTCCCCCTGGCGAACCGGTGCGTCTCGAACCTTGTGCCGCCGCAGCGCAACAGCCTTGACGGGGACGGGACGCATCGATTCTCGCCGAACTTCGTCCTGCTGCTTCGCCTCCACCGCCGCATCGAGGAATCCGGAGACTTCCGCGTTCTGCGGGTAGCGGTCGAGCAGTCCCACGAAGATCAACCGTGCACCCTCGGCGTCTCCGGCCTCCATCGCAGCGACACCCCGCTCGAGAATGCGTCGGTCCGCAGAGGTGACCTCGCGAGGACCGGACTCCTGCTGTCGCCGTGCGGCCGCGGGCTCTCGAGGGCCCGCGACGACCGGCTCCAAAGGCGCGGATGGAGCCGGCGGGCGATGGCACGAGGGGAGCAGGACAACGAGGGGGACCAACCAACGCCGGGCGACCATCGCCACCACGGTACACCCGCCCCGCTACAAGCTGCGAAGCTGATCGATGAACGGTTGGGAGAAGGAGAACTCGTACTCCTTCTTGCCCTTCTTGTTGACGCCTCCGGTCCACACCACATCGTCGAGTCCAAGACCCATCTTCGGCATGCCGTCGAGTTCACCGTCGAAGTCGAGCGAACGCATCCAAGCGGTCGCCCCCTTGACGTCGAGCATCAGTAGCGTCGTCCCGTCGGCGTGTTTCTTGACCAGCTTGCGTGCGCTCCCGAACTTCCCGATGTTGCCCTTCCCGGAGGCTGCTTTGAGCATCTTCTCGAGAGCCTTCTTCGGCTTGGCGGTGGTCATGACCAGATACATCCGGCCGTCCTTCTCGGCGTACGCCATCGTGAACTGGACCTGCCCGAGCATCTTCTTCATCTTGGCGAAGTCGGAGCTCTTCTTCATCTCGGCGAGCGTCTTCTTGGTCGGCGTGAGGGTGAAGGTGTCAGCCTTGACGCCGGCCACTGTGAAGGCGCCCTTCTTGTACGTCGTCTTCACGTACTCACCGAAGCTCGGCATCAATGTCTCGAGCTTGTAGGACACCAGGAACCGCCGCATCACCGGCATCGCCTCCTTGCCGGGGTTGACGGCGTAGCTACCCACCATGGCCCCCGCGCTGCCCTTGACCGGGAAGGCTGCCATCGCGACCGGTCCGGCCATGACCTCGCCCATGTCCGCGAACATCTGGGTCATCGTCTCGCCAAGATCCGTCCCATCTGCGGTCTTCATCTGGCTGAGCACCCGCATGTACGGCCCGATCCACGGGTCCTCCAGCACGTGGGCAAAGTCGAAGCTCATGCCACCGACGAAGAACGAGTCGTCGGGCAGAGCCTCCATCATCGACACGTCCACGTCGGGGAGCTTCGCGTCGCGGGCGTACTGCGTCTCCGTGTCGGTGCCCTTCGCTGGCGTGCTGCGATACGTCGCTCGGCTGCGCTGCTTGCCGACGCGGAACAAGAATTCCGCGGACTTGAGGTCCGCGAAGCTGCGATACATGTCCATCGCCGCCTTGCTCGACGCGCCCGCATACTCGGCCCCTGGCGTGCCCGCGGGCGCCGAGCTCATGGCCTGCTCCATCTCGGAGAACATGGCTTCGATCTCCTGCCGCGCGTCCGCGAAGATCACCTTCGGCTTCGCTTCAGAGTAGAAGTCTCGGTCTCCCTTGCGCGGCTGAATGATCGAGGCTTCGATCGTCGAGCCCACATCCGCGAGCAGGGACGGGTCGAGTGCGACGCCGACGTGGTCTCCCCAGCCCTTGAAGTAAAACGTCTCACCAGAGACTTCGTACGCGGCGTAGTCCGCTCCGCCGGACTTGTAGCCCTCTTGGCCCATGTCCTCGACAAGCTGCGCGATGCCGCCTTCGTAGCCGACCGCACACGCGACCGGGTTCTCGTGCTGCTTGTGGTTGACCAGCACGCACCCCGCCGGCTTGGTGAGGTCCAGATGCTTCGCAACCTCGCCGCGTCCTTCGAGCGGGATGGTGAGCATGGACTTCACCTGGCTCACGCTCAGCATGGCACCCACGCCCGGGGGTGCGTACTGGTCGGCCATGCGCGCGATCGTCTTATCGGGGGCTGGAACCACGAAGTGACCCCAAACGGAGACCCTCGACGCCTTCGGGTTGGCCGGGTTCGCCCGTTTGGGCGTGTCCTGCTGGCGGTCATCGGCGTCCGCGTCCGGAGCCTTGGAGACCGGCTCGGAGCCGGTCGCAGGCTTCGAAGTGTTGCCGACCTGAACGCGGCAGCTCGGCGCTGCGAGCAGCGTCAAACCGAGGACGACGGAGGAACGGACGGTAGGTCGGCGCATCGCGCACCGATCTACCACGAAAAAAAACTCGGCCTTGGGAGGAATATCGCTCGGTTTCGAGGGGTTGGCGGCCCCGATGACCGGGTCAGCACAGCCAGGTGTAGCGGCGCTCGCGCTCAGCTCTCTTCTTCTCGCGATGAGTGCCGGATGCGGTTCAGAGGCCGAAGCCAGCCCCCCAACGCCCGCCGAGGAAGAGCCTTCTGCAGCCCAGACGCCGACCGCCTCGAGTGACGCGTTGCACTACGACCCGCGACAGAGTCTCGCTCCGCTGGTCGAGTCGGTCGGCCCGTCCGTCGTGAGCATCCGTGCCTCCGGTCGCGGCGCCGGGTTCTTCTCCTCGGGGACCGAGGCGTCGGGCAGCGGGTTCGTCTACGCGTCTGAAGGCATCATCGTCACGAACCACCACGTCGTCGACGGGGCCGAGCATCTGCAGGTCCGGATGCACGATGGCACTCGTTACAACGCCCAGGTCCTCGGCTCGGACGCCGCCACCGACCTTGCGGTCCTCGAGCTCGAAGGCGCGCGAGACCTGCCCGCGCTGCAGCTGGGCGACAGCGCGGCACTGCGCGTCGGAGACTGGGTCGTCGCGATTGGCAACCCCATGGGGCTCGACCATTCTGCAAGCGTCGGAATCCTGTCGGGACGAGGTCGCGGGAGCCTCGGGCTGTATGCCGACAGCTACCTCGACTTCCTGCAAACCGATGCCGACATCGCACCGGGAAGCAGCGGCGGTCCGTTGTTCGACCTGCGCGGTGCAGTGGTCGGTATCACGACTGCGGTCGGCGCCAACAGTCGGCCTGGGTTTGCGATTCCAGCCGCCCAAGCACAGCCCGTGATCGAACAACTGCGCTCCACCGGGACCGTCCGCCGGGGTTGGCTCGGTGCGGCAAGCGAACGCGGAGCCCAAGAAGGCCAAGGTGCGGTCATCGGAGAGGTCTACGCGGACACCCCCGCAGCCGAGGCGGGCCTTCGTCCTGGCGATGTGGTGGTCAAGGTCGACCGCACGGCCATCGATGACTTCGACGGCCTGCGTAGCATCATCGCCACCTTGCAGCCGGGCCACACCGTGTTGATGGAAGCCGAGCGAGGCGGCGTCACGCTCGAGCTCTCCGCGGTGCTCGGGGACCGACCGGATCGCAACAAGATGAAGCGCCTGCGATCCGCCCCGGTGCCGACCACCTCAGCGCCCTCGGCCGCCGCTCCGTCCGATCCAGCGCTCTCCGGGTTCGGGGAGCGTCTCGGCATCGGCGCGCGCGCCCACGACGAGGGACTGGAGGTCATCCGCGTCGAGCCCGGTAGCCTCGCCGACGACCTCGAGCTCCAAAGTGGAGACATTGTCCTGGAACTCAACGGCGTGGCCATCCAAGAGCCCAGCGACGTCCGCGACGCGCTCAGCCGCAGCCGTGGAAAGGTCCAGATTCAGCTTCTTCGCGACGGGGTGAAACACAACGTCTCCCTGGAGCGTTCCTAAGACTGTCCCCCTCTCATCGACCGCCGACTGGCACGTCGGCTCGGCCGCGAACTCCACCGTCCCTCCGGAGTTCGCGGCCGTTCTTTTTTGAGCACGTCGAGGACGGGGCCCTGGCCGTGTCCCAACCCGGCGCCCTCGCCTCCCTTGCGAGGCCCGGGGACCATGCTTATCCTCCGGCGCATGAGCGACCCTCGGCACTGCAAAGTCATGATTCTCGGCGCGGGACCGGCGGGATACACCGCCGCGCTGTACACCGCACGGGCCGAGCTGAAACCCGTGATGCTCGCTGGCCCCGAGCCAGGCGGACAGCTCACCACCACGACCGACGTCGAGAACTTCCCCGGCTACCCCAAAGGTGTGTCGGGTCCGGAGATGATGGAGGAGTTCCGCGAGCAGGCCGAGCGTTTCGGAACCGAGATCATCTACGACCTCGCCACCGAGGTTGACCTCAGCACCCGCCCCTTCAAGATCAAGGGCGACACCGAGTCCTACACCTGCGACACGCTGATCGTGTCGACGGGCGCCAGCGCGAAGTACCTCGGCCTTCCCTCCGAGCAACGCCTTCGCAACAAGGGCGTGACCGCGTGCGCCACCTGCGACGGTGCCTTCTACCGGGGCCAGGATGTCGCGGTCGTCGGCGGCGGCGACACGGCGATGGAGGAGGCCCTCTTCCTCACCCGGATGTGCCGTTCGGTCCACATCATTCACCGCCGGGGTGAGTTCCGTGCCAGCAAGGTCATGCAGAAGCGCGTACTGGAGAACGAGAAGATCACCGTGCACTGGAACCGCCAGGTCAAGGAAGTGCTCGGCGAGGATGGTGTCACTGGAGTGCTCATGGAAGACACCACCGGCGGCGCCGACGAGTCGATCGAAGTCACGGGCTTCTTCTTGGCGATCGGGCACCAGCCCAACTCCGGTATTTTCAACGACCAACTCGCGATGGACGACGCCGGCTACCTGAAGATCGACCGCCCCGGGAGCAGCTACACCAACGTTGAAGGCGTCTTTGCCTGCGGCGACGTTGCGGACAAGACCTACCGCCAGGCCATCACGGCTGCTGGCACAGGTTGCATGGCAGCGATCGACGCCGAGCGCTGGCTGGCCGAGCAAGAGTAGGGCTATCGTGGCCCGCGCTCTGCGACGAGGTCGCCGATGAACTTGCGGAGCGCGTCCGTGCCGACCGGTTTGTACAAGACCCTGCCGGACATCTCGCGCAAGAACTCGTGAGCCTGGGGCGTGAACGCGCCCCCGGTCACGAACAACATCCGGGACGCGAGATCGGGGTCTTTCTTCATCAGAGCCGCGTGGAGGCTCGGACCGTCCATCTCCGGCATGCTCATGTCGCAGACGACCACGTCGAAGTCGGCCGCGTCGATACACGCGAGCGCCTCGACGCCCGAGGTTGCCGTCATCGTGTCGTGCCGAGACAGCGACAGGGCAAACCCCTCCGCCAGCCCTGGCTCGTCGTCCACGATGAGCACCCGCCGTCTGCCCACCGCATGGGTTGGGGCTTCCGCGGGCGCCTGCTCGTTCGGCGGCGCCCCGCCTGGAAGTCGCACCCGGAAGGTCGAGCCGTGGCCCTCTCGGCTCTCCACCTCGATCGCACCGCCGAGCTGGTCCACGATCCGGTGAGAGATCGCGAGCCCAAGACCTGTGCCTTGCCGCCGGCCCTTGGTGGTGAAGAACGGATCGAAGATCCGGGCACGTACGGCCTCCGACATCCCGGCCCCCGTGTCATCCACGACCACCGTGACCTCGTCGCCGTCGCGATCGACTGAGACCTCGACCGAAGCCTCGGCCCCCCTCCCCTCACAGGCTTCCGCCGCATTCACGAGCAGGTTCAGCACCACCTGGCAAAGCTTCGTCTCGTCGCCCCGCACCCAGACATCGCCGGGAACCGTGCACGCGAACATCTGCCGCTCGACCAAGAGGTGAGACATCATTCGACGGGCCGAGTCCACCACCGCCAAGAGGTTGACCGAGGTGGTCGGGCCGGGAGGGCGGGAGAACCCCTTGAGGTCCGCGACGATCTTCGCAGCCCGAACACAGGCTCCTGCGGCGGCCTCCAGGTGCTCCTGCACTGCCGCCACATCTCCGGTTTGGGCACGGGCTTGCGCCAGCTCCACGTTGGTCAGGACATACGCGAGGGGGTTGTTGATCTCGTGTGCGACCCCCGAGGCCAGGGTCCCCAGCGCGACCATGCGGTCGTTGGTCTGCGCCCGCATCTGCATCTCGCGACGCTCGGTGATGTCGAGTCCAGCGCCCACGAGGAACCGGTTGTCGTCCACCTCGAAGACCTGAAGCGTCCAATAAACGACCGACCGCTCTTTCGATCCACTGCGCGACTCCACCTCGAGTTCCGACGGCGGCGCGCTGCGGATCCACTCCCAATACATCTCCGGAGTGCAGTCGCTGAGCAGTCGCCACGCCGGGCACTTCTCCACCACGGGATCCTGTCCGAGCCAATCTCGGAGCGCCCGGTTTCCTCGCACGACGCCTCCGCCTGCATCAGCCACGAACATGAAACACGGAGAGGTGTCCAAGATGCCCTCGACAAACGCCCGCTGCTCGGCCAACTCGAGCGTGCGAGCGACGACACGCTGCTCGAGCTTCTCGGAGGCCTCGGCCAGCGCCAGCTCGCTGCGCTTTCGGCCATCGATGTTCGTCTCGTTGACGAGGATGGCGGGCTGGCCCGTTGCAGGGTCGCTGGTGGTGAGCACGTGGAGTGCGTGCCAAACCTCGCCGGAATCGGTACGAACCGAAAGTTCGCCCCGGAATTCCCCTTCCTCGAGCAACGCGTTCTCGACAAGCTCGGCATCCGCCGCAGAGACGAAGCGTTGACGCATCGCGTCATTGCCAACATCCATCGAAAGATCGCCAAACGCCTCGGCGGCGGCAGGGTTCTGCATCAGCACGTGGCCTCGCGGAGTACACAGCGTGATCATCACGCTCGTGTGCCGCAGCGCTTCGACCCCACGAATGTCCGACTGCGTCGTCTCGCAGTGCCGAGCCCGGAGCAGCATTTGCTCGACCCCTCGCTGGCCCGGAACCCGCCCAAACGCGATGAGCATCGTCTGCGGTCGGTCGCCGGGGAACAAAGTCCAGCGGTCGAACACCGAGTCGTCACGCTCGAGCGTGCGTTGGTAACCGGCCAAGCGCAGCCGCGTGGACTGAGACATCCCATTGGAGAAGTCACGCTCGGCGAGTTCCGCCACCGACTTCGCATTCCAGAAGTCCAACGCGCGCTGGTTGGCCCAGGGCATCCGATAGCGCTCGACATCAAAGACCCACATCGGGTCGTCGCAGGCCTGCATCGCGGCCACAAGTGGCGGCGTCCACTCCCCGCCAGGCAGTGCGAAAACGGCCGGCTCCCAATCCATCCCTCCACGATGGTAGACCGCCAACGCCCCAGCGATAACGGGGCCGGTGCCCCAAATTGGTCCGGTCTTCGAGAGCGGCTCCCAACCGTGCGGTCCCCGCATCCGGGAGGCCTCGCCCGGGCAGCTGTGAAAGACCTGTGGAGCGCCAGGCTGTGCCCCTCGCCGCCGTGCGAAACGATGGCCGGTGCTTAATCGAGCCAATACAAGTTGCTGGTCGGTCTAGCTGCGCAACGTTCAGAGTTCGATGCCGAACCAGCGACTTTGCACATGCTTGACCGCCCTTGCCCTCCTCACCGGCTGCCCGACCGACGAGGAGGCCACCCCAAGCGGCGGGAGCGAGACCGCCACCGCGGGAAGCACGGGTGCTGCGCTCACCACGTCCACCACAGACGTTTCCGGGTCCACGTCCGATACAGAGAGCTCGACATCGGACGGCACGTCGGGCAGCACCAGCATCGACCCCGACACGGGTTCTGACTCGAGTTCGACCACCGGGAACTCGCGCAGCTGTGGGATGCCAGCGGAGCTGGGGGTCACAACCGTGGGTCGGTTCGACATCGATGGCTTCCACGTTTCGCAGGGGCGGATGGCGGCGGCAATCCGAGGCGACGGTGTCGCCATGCTCGACGTATCCGACCCCGCGGCGGTCTCTGTCCTCGGGACCCTCGACCCCGCCGGGGGCCCGACCTACCGTGCCGCGATGCGCGGAGACCTCCTCGTGGGTGGCCGGCGGGGCGGGGGCGCGTTCATGGTGGACGCAACCGACCCGGCCAGCATGACCGAGCTGTGGACCGACGGAGACCTCGACACCCAGGACATTCTGTACGGAGACCTGCTGTACCTCGCGTCCGCCGCGGGGCTGTCCGTCCTCGACGTGACCACTCCCGGCACACCCACCACCCTCGTCGACGACCTTCAGCAAGACAACAACGACTTGAACATCGGCGGCTCCACGGTCGTGATGGAGTCCGGTGCCTTGTACATGGCTGGCTTCAGCTTCACGAGCATCGATGTCTCCACGCCTGCAACCCCCACAACCCTGGCCGACGTCGATGACACCGGACGTCCTGACAACCTGGTCGCGGGGGGCGGCTTCGTCTACGTCGGAGGCAACGACGGCGTCCAGATCTTCGACGTGTCCAACCCGATAGCTCCCGTCCTCGTGGGCACCTACGAAGGCGAGCGCGCCACCCTTCTCGCCCTCGACGCAGAGAACGACCGATTGTTCGTCTTCGGCTCGTCCACGGCGAGCACCGACGTTCCGCTGCTGCGCGTGGTCGATCTGACTGACAAGACCAACCCGACCGAGGTTGGCTCGATGTACGACGACCTCGATGACCCGCTGTGGGCGCAGTACGACGACGGGACCTTGTACTTCAGCACCGACGCCACCGATCCGGCCTCGCTGTACATCCTCGAAGGCTGCCCTCCGGCCTAAAGGAGGGCACGGGGGCCGCATGCCGCCGTTGTCCCAGGTCTGCATCTGCGCCGTGGACCACTCCACGGCGCCTTGACATCTTGGAGAATCATCGTATATCGACGATGAACGCTTAGTCGCGGTGACGCCCATGAAGAAGTCCGTCGACCAAGCCTGCTGTCCGCCGGCTGAACCGATGCCACCGGTTCCGAGCGACCCACGCAAAGCCGACGAGGAGCTCGCCCGACTTGCCAAAGCGATCGCACACCCAGCCCGCGTCGCGATCATTCGGCTGCTCGTGCGCCATGAGGGATGCATCGTCGGCGACATCGTCGAGGAGCTTCCCTTGGCGCAGTCCACGATCTCGCAGCACCTCAAGCAGTTGAAGGAGGCGGGGCTCATCCGAGGGGACGTCGATGGACCTCGCATCTGCTACTGCGTCGAACCTGGAGCAGTTGCGCTGCTCAAAGCCTTGGTCGTCAACCTGTGACCGCGACCTACAAGTACGCCTGATGGGGATCTTCGAACGCTATCTCTCGGTCTGGGTCGCGCTGGCCATCCTCGTCGGCGTCGGTCTCGGCCTTGTCGTGCCCGGCATCTTCGAGGCCGTGGCGGGCCTCGAGTGGGCACGGGTCAACCTCGTTGTTGCCGCGCTCATCTGGCTGATGATCTACCCGATGATGCTCAAGGTCGAGCCATCCTGCCTTGCGGACGTGGGCAAGAAACCCAAGGGCCTCGCGCTCACCCTCGTGGTCAACTGGCTCATCAAGCCGTTCACGATGGCCGCGCTCGGTGTGTTGTTCTTCAAGTACGCCTTCGCAGGCTTGGTTCCGGTCGCGGACGCGCAGCAGTACATCGCGGGAATGATCCTCCTAGGCGTCGCCCCGTGCACTGCGATGGTGTTCGTTTGGAGCCACCTGACCAACGGCGACGCGAACTACACCCTCGTGCAGGTGTCGCTCAACGACATCATCTTGGTGTTCGCATTTGCCCCGATCGCGGGTCTTCTGCTTGGGGTCACAGACCTTTCGGTCCCGTGGGAGACGCTGCTCTCCTCCGTCGTCATCTTCGTCGTCATCCCGTTGGGTGCGGGAATGCTGACGCACAACCGGCTCATGCAGAGCGGCGGTGCGGAGGCGATCGAGCGGTTGTCGGGGAAACTCAAACCCACCTCCATCACCGGCCTGCTGCTGACGGTGGTGCTGCTGTTCGGGTTCCAGGCGGAGACGATCATCGAGCAGCCCGGGCGCGTTGTGCTGATCGCCATTCCATTGCTCATCCAGACGGTCGGTATCTTCGCGATCGCCTACGGGCTCGCCAGAGCGCTCAAGCTCCCCTTCAAAGTCGCCGCCCCGGCCGCGATGATCGGCGCGTCGAACTTCTTCGAGCTCGCGGTCGCCGTGGCCATCAGCCTCTTCGGCCTGGCCTCGGGCGCCGCGCTCGCCACCGTCGTCGGCGTGCTGATCGAAGTCCCCGTGATGCTTTCGCTCGTGGCGTTTGCGAACCGCACCCAGAGCTGGTTCCCCCTCGACTCCACCGCGCCCAGCTGAGCGGTTGCGCGGCTCGGACTCCGATTCGCCTCCGCATGTTGTGTGTCTGTCGACGACTCAGCACGGTCCCAAAGGGCCGAGGGAGTCGCTCTCGAACAGGTTGGTGTTGCCGCGCGACCACAGTCGGCCGGGTTCCAGGTTTCTGACTCCGTCCACGGTCTGCCATCGCCCATAGCGCTGTCGACCCCCCTCCGCTCATCGCGCGGGGAAAACCGGGATTTCTCATTCGGAGAGCACCCGCGGTCAAGCGGCCTCGCGAGCATCCGATAGGATCGGAGGGCGATGACGGAGAGTGAGCCATGGGTCGACCGTATCCAGCGCGTCGTGGACCACATCCAGGACCATCTCGACGATGACCTTCGTCCCGAGCACCTGGCCGACCTCGCGGGTTTCTCCCGGCACCACTTTCATCGAGTATTCCGAGGGATCGCCGACGAGTCGGTGATGGCCTACGTCCGTCGGCTCCGGCTCGAGCGCGCCGCGCAGCACCTCAAATATGGCCCCGCCAGCGTCACCGAAGTCGCATTCAGTGCGGGCTACACGAGCCATGAAGCGTTCACCCGGGCCTTCACCGCAAACTTCGGCAAGTCGCCCTCCCTGTACCGCGAGGAGGTCGCGAGCGCGCTGCGGGATGTCCCCATCGTCCTCCGGCACGAGCCAGCACGGCGGGTCATCGCGCTGCGGCACATCGGTGCCTACGAGGCATGCTTCTCGAACTGGGACCGCCTCACGCAGTGGGCCAAGTCTCAACGGCTCACGCAACGCGCCACGCCCGACTTCGGCCTCTGCTACGACGATCCCGACGTCACCGACGATGCCCGCATTCGCTACGACGTCTGTGTCGCAGCCCCGACGACCGGGGCGAACCTCGGCGACCTCCCGGAGGGCATGTCCGAGAGAACCGTTCCGGGGGGACGCTACGCGGTGGCGACTCACCACGGTCCGTACGAGACGATCAACGACACCTACGTCGCGTTGATCGGCAAGTGGCTGCCGCGCCGCGGAGTCGAACTCCACAACGAACCCGTTCTGGAGATCTACCGGACGGGCCCGGACGTCGCGCCAGAGGCCGAGCTCGTCACCGAGATCTGCGTCCGCGTCGCGGAAGCGCGCTAGCGACTCCGCGCCCACAACCCCCGTCGATGCCCCGTTGGAGCGTCCCGCGACCACGCGGAACGGCGGACTCTTGCGCGCTGAGTTGAGCGCCGACCCACGAATCACCATGAAAACACCACCCATCACCCTCGTCCTGGCCGCGGCGATGTTCACCACGCTCGGCTGCGCGCACCAACCCACCCCAACAACACCGGCGAGACCGCAATCCGCCACCGACCACGACACGATGAGCAACGAAGAAACCGTCCGAACGTTCCTAAGCGGGTTCAGCGACCCCTCCCGCATCCAAACGTCCCTCGACCTGCTGGCCGACGACTACAAGTTCAAGAACCCGATGGTCGAGCTCAACTCCAAGGCAGAGTTCATCCCCCTGGCGCAGAGCATCGGCGCGTCGCTGACCGGTCTTGACGTCCTCCATGTCGCACAGAGCGGCGAGTGGGTGGCGGCATTCTACATATTCAAGTCCGCGATCCCCGGTGTGGAAGTCAACCCAGCCACCGAGTGGTTTCGGGTCGAGGACGGCGTCATCAAGGAGTCACACCTCGTGTACGACGCATCCCAGTGGCGGAAGGTCTACGCGGACATGCAAGCGCAGTAGCGCGGCGAGAGTCCTGGGGTCAGCAACGCAAGCGCAGGCCATCCGGGGTGCGCTCCACAGACGCATCCGCCTGCGCTGCGATTGCCGACACCACCGCCGAAACCGGGGCATTCGAGACCCTGAGGTCCACGACGACGTCATCACAGGACTCGGAGGCGACACTCGTTCCGCCCGCCTCGGCCAACACCGCAAGAGCCTCCGGCAGCGGGGCCTGAACAACAGCCATGTCGACCCGGGTTCCTGCACCGGGCGCGTCCTCACACCCAACGTGCAGCTCACCACCGTCGGTACGATCGTACGTCAGAGACAACGTGTCCGCCGCAACCTCGAGGAAGGTTCGAATGGTGATGGACTCCAGTTTCAAGGAGAGCGTTCCTGATACGCAAGGATCGAGCACCACCTCGGACTGAATAATGTCTCCGACCAAGAGCATCACATCTGCGATGGGAGCATCCTTGAGCTCGAGGTCGATGCGATCGGTCGGCAAGGACGCGAGCGGATCACTCGCGGACGGGCTGACAGACAGGGACAACAGGGTGAACAGAGTGATTTTCTCGATCATCGGTCTCGCTTTCTTCGCACGCCAACTTCAATACTGACCTCGTCGTCCGCAACGGACACCACGAGCCGGGACGCAAACTCGGGTTCGGGAAGCTCGCGCGGAGGCTCGCGCATCAACCAGACGCCGACCAACACCGACGCGGCCGCGACCACAACCCAGGCACCGACTCGGGTGCGGCGTCGACGGGACCACACCCGATCCGCATCCGCCGACCGCTGCACCTCGCCCGGTGTCCCCTCGTCGAGCCACGCTCGGAACTCGTCTCTACCTTCGCTCATGTTCCCGCTTCCTCTTCCACGATCTCTCGCACCGCAGTTCCCGCTTCGCGCCGCAAGGCACGAAGGCCCTTCGAGAGCGCGAGGCGTGCTGCATTGGGTGTCATCTCCAGCTCGACCGCGATCTCAGCCGGGGCGAACCCCTGGTCGAAATGAAGCGTTACGACGGCGCGTTGCCGCGGCGAGAGCAGGCGTAGGAATCCATCGAGATCCTGCGCCGCCCGCCCGAGCGCCACAGCTTGCTCCGGGTCCACATCCCGTCGCAGGTACGGCGAGGAGCGGCTCCACCATCGAACCACGCGGCGCCGCATCGTCAGCGAAACGTTGAGCGTCGTTCGGTGCAGCCAGGTGGAGACTTTGGCTTCCGGCTTCCAACGCGGCGCCACCTCGAGCAGGCGAACGAACACCTCCTGGGCGACGTCGCGAGCTTCGTCGGGGTCTCCGACAATCCCCATCGCCAGTCGCACGACGGCGCGATAGTGCTCTCGGTGCAGCGCATCGAAGGCTTCACGCTCTCCGGCTGCGATCTCCTGGAGCCGCTTGGCGTCACGCAGCCTTGGGTCGGGCTCGGTCACAAGTGCTCCATGCCGCCGCGGCGCGAATCATGTCCGCGGTTGGCAAGATATCACCAGGGCTGCCGCGGGACGTCCCGACGTGAGACAGGCATCCGTGCACCCGAGTCGTACCCGAAGTGGGGTCGCCGGGGTCGGTCGTCCCTGGATCGGTGCCGCCCGAGGATTCCCCCGCCGCCCCGGGGGTCGCCGAGCTTTCGACGCACCCCAGCGTCAAGGTTGCGAGGAAGAGCAATCCACGTGGGGCAAGCATTCGGCGACGCTCTAGGGTGTTGAGCATCACGGCAACCCGCTGGTCCTGGGCCTCACCACGCCGAGTGATCAGACTGCCCGTTATCCCGCCGGGGTAAACCCGTCGCACGCCAAGTCGATCACGGACACAGCCTCTTCGAAGAACGGCACGTAGCTGGGAGCGCACACGTCCCCAGTCGTCCCGTACGTGAACATCTCCGTAAACTCGATCAGTCGGTCCGCAACCTGTGCGCCTTCATCGTCACCGGTGAGCCCGTCGCATGCACTCGGCGAGGGGTTCCCGACCAAGGACAGCAGCACGATGTTCTCCTCGATGCCCCCTTTGAGTGCCACGACGTCGGTGAACCACTTCGGTGGTTCGTCGGCGGATCCGTTCTGGATCACGTTGCTGCTGAGGTGGTCTTCCTCGTCTGTAATGACGACCGCGACCAAGAGAGCATCGTCTCGGATGAAGCCGTCATTGCACTCGCCGGCCCCGTTCATCCCCGGCGTGATCGCGGCGCGCAACGTGTCCATCGGTCGCTCAAAGGGAATGCCTTCGGTTCCCACTTGAGCCGCGCAGGCAAACGCCACCTCCAACTCATCGTCTTCGGTCATGAATGGGCCGCCGCTCCCATAGGGTCCGCAGGTCGTCTGACTTGAGTCCGCACCCGAGGTGCGGGTGACGAGAGCCCCATCGACATTGCACGGGCTCGCGTTTCCAGTGTTTGCATCGGTCGTGGTCACCCCGATGTGCAAGCTGTCGGCGTCGATCAACGTCTCCCGCATGGTCGAGATAAACCCCGGAACACTGTTCACTAGGTTCTCCTGCTCGCCTGCCATGCTCCCGCTATTGTCGATCACAAACAGCAGGTCGACCTTCGTGCATCCGTCTTCAGATGGGGGCAGTTTGTCCCCACCCCCTGCATTGCCCACGTCGTAGATCGGGTCCTGATCGTCCGCCGCCCCCGAGCTCTCATCCTCGCCCGAGCTTCCGCTGAACTCCCCCGACGTTCCAACAGAGTCCACCTCCCCACCGGTTCCCGAACTTAGCCCGCCGGTGGGAACCCCAGATGGCCCCGAAAAGCTGCTTTCATCTCGGGGTGTTGCGGAGCAGGCGATGAGAGTGCAGGTCAGGGGAAGAACAGAGCGCCAGCGGGTCACAACTAGGGGTTCGCGCTCGAGTGGGTTTGGATCACGAGAATCTGCAGACCGGACTCAGCCGGTCCATGTTCAAGCCGGCTCGTTCGGAACTCGGCGAGTTCGCGCTTTCAAAGACCCACCGCGACTCGGCTCCACGCTTCCGCCGCGTCCATGGCGCTTGATCCGAACCGGGGGCCGCCCTAAACTCACGGCGTCCCTACCGACGTCTTGATTCAGAATGGACGCAGCCGATGAACTCCAGGCACTCCGCGCCCAGCTGGCCGAGCGCGAAGCCCAGCTCGCTGAACGAGAGAGCGAAGTCTCGATTCTTCGCGCCGCGATCCGTGCGTCACCCGCTGGCATCCTCGTAGCGTCGGCCCCCGATGGGGTCATTGAAGAGTGGAACGCCGCCGCGCTCGGTATCCGAGGGTCCGGCTCTGACGAGCTGACCAAGATCCCCATCGAGCTCCACCCAACACGCTGGCAGACGTTTCACCCCAACGGTGACGTCTACAACCCTGAAGACCTCCCTCTGTCGCGCGCACTTCTCCGTGGCGAGGTGGTCAACGGCGATGACGTCATCATTCGCGACGAGGACGGGAACGAACGCTGGGTGATCGGTCACGCTGCGCCCGTCTACGACGACGAAGGAGAACTCGTCGCCGGCGTCGTCGTGTTCCCCGACGTCACGGAGCGCAAGAATGCGGAGCTGCGGGCCGCTCGATTCCGCCGAATGTCAGAGCTCTCTCCTGACTTCGTCGGGCTTTGGCACATCGACGGCGCGCCGGAGTACATCAACCCTGCCGGCCGAGCGCTGTGCGGACTCAGCAAGGACGCGGACACGTCACCGCATCTCGCCGACGTGTTCACCAAAGCCTCCGCGCGGGAGGTTCTCGAGGATGGGGTGCCCTCGGCGATCGAGCATGGACACTGGCGAGCCGAAGTCGAGCTACGCGGTCCAGGCGACACGGTCATCCCCGTCTCCCAGGCACTGATGGCGCACCGCGACGCCGACGGCAAGTGTCGCTACCTCTCGGCCGTGATGCGGGACTTGCGACCGATGCGCGACCTCGAGTCTCAGCTGCGCCGCAGCCAGCGGCTCGAGTCGATTGGACGCCTGGCGGGCGGCATCGCCCACGATTTCAACAACCTGCTGACCATCATCGACAACTATGCGCGGCTCGTGAGGGACTCGCTCGATAGTGTCGACGAGCGGCGCGACGACCTTGCGCAGATTGGACTCGCTTCCGACCGTGGCGCAGCACTGTGCACCCAGCTCCTCAGCTTCGCGCGCCAGCAGATTATCCGACCGACCACACTTCACATCTCCGGTGTGGTGCAAGAACTCGTCAAGCTGTTCCACCGAACGCTCGGCGAGGACATCTTGGTCGACATCCAGCTGGACCCAGAGCTGTGGTCCATCAAGGTGGATCGCTCCCAGCTGGACCAGATCCTCTTGAACCTGGTCGTCAACGCCCGGGACGCCATGCCCAACGGAGGCACGCTCTCCCTCGAGGCACAGAACATCGTCCTGGACGAGCACTACGCCTCGACGCGGGCCGACGTGGTCGCGGGTGAGTACGTCATGATCGCGGTCAGCGATACCGGCGTTGGCATGCCGCCCGAGACCCAGGAGCGGGTGTTCGAGCCGTTCTTCACCACCAAGGGTCACTCGGGCAACGGCCTGGGCCTCGCGACCGTGTTCGGTGCTGTCCGCCAAAACGGCGGCCACATCTGGGTATACAGCGAAGAGGGCACCGGGACGTGCTTCAAGATCTACTGGCCGCGCTCCAAAGCACGGGGCGCAACGAAGTCCCAGACCCAGGATTCGGCTCCGGCGCGGACCGGCGGAACGATCCTAGTCGTGGAGGACGAGCCTCTTCTGTTGCGGCTCACGACCCGTCTCCTCAAGAAGGGCGGCTACACCGTTCTCGCGGCAGAAGATGGACCCACCGCGCTCAAGCTCGCCCGCGGCCATGATGGAAAGATCGAGCTGCTCCTGACCGATGTCGTCATGCCCCACATGACGGGCAAGCAACTCGCCGAGACGTTGTCCCAAGAGCGGCCAGAAACCCGGGTTCTATACGTTTCAGGCTACACACAGAACACCATCGTGCACGGCGGGGTGTTGGACAAGGGCGTCGCCTTCCTGGAGAAACCCTTCTCGCTCGATTCCTTGTTGGCGCGCATCTCCTCCCTGCTGTCCGACGACTAGGGGACGCCCCCCAGCACTGGGACTCGGCGAGACATGCCCAGCTACGGCGGTTCAAGAACCGAGGGCCCCTCGTGGGTGCCGAAAAGCTCGGCCACACGAGCCTGACAATCCCCGCTGGATGCTGATGCGCAGAACCTCGTGAGTTCCAAGCATCGCTGACGATGCTTGGCCGCGTCCTCCGCGGACTCGGCCAACAACAGCATCCGACGGCGGGCCGTGTGACAGAACGGGGTCTTCCAGTACAGGGCCCGAAGGTCCGCCAGCAGACGCTCGGTGGGGAATGCCCGCGCCTCTCGATCCGCACCTCCCGTGACGACCGATGTTCCGTCGGACGAAAACACGGCGGCATACAGCTCGAACCCGTGGGCCGGGATGACGACCGGGGTGTCTCTTCCGTCGGTCGCAAAGATCCTCGCGGTCTGGTCGACAGAGGATGTGACGACCCGAGTCCCGTCGGGAGAAAACGCGACAGACCCAACGAGCC
This sequence comes from Nannocystales bacterium, assembly GCA_050633305.1. GTDB lineage: Bacteria > Myxococcota_A > Polyangia > Nannocystales > Nannocystaceae > CAJXVA01. The sequence goes on along the minus strand of JBOEGF010000005.1, from coordinate 80,991 downwards.
CGGTGTGGCCAGAGAGCGTCGCAAGGATGCCCGAGCCATCGGCCGCAAAGATCCGGACCATCGTGTCGAAGGATCCTGTGGCGATACGGGTGCCATCGGGGGAAAACGCCGCACTGTACACGGGGCCGGTATGACCCGGGAGCGCGAACGGGGAACCGGAACCATCAGCTGCAAAAACCAAGGCGGTCCCATCCATCGAAGCCGTGACCACCTGCATCCCGTCGGGGGAGAACGCCGCGGACCGCAGCGAGGCAGTGTGTCCGGCCAGCACAACCGGTGGACGCTCCTGACTCAAGAAGAACACGCGTGCGGTCCTGTCGAGCGAAGCCGTGACCACACGGTTCCCGCCCGGAGAGAACCTGGCGGAGTTAACGCTGCCGCGATGTCCACGTAGGACGACGGGGTCCCCAGAGCCATCCGCCGCGACGACTCGGGCGGTGTGGTCCCGCGATGCCGTCACGATCCGTGCCCCATCCGGAGAAAAGTCGACTGACGACACCGCCGCCGTGTGCCCCGACAGCGACACAGGTTCGCCGAGGCCGTCGGAGCGGACGACGAGGACCTCCCCGTCCCCCGATGCAAGCGCGACTTGTTGTCCGCTCGGAGAGCATGCGACCGAACGGACGACGCCGACGGTCTCGGCGAGCACCGTCGGCTCCGCTCGATCGGCAAGGAACACACGAGCCGTGCCGTCTCGGGACGCCGTGACAACCTTTCCATCATCCGGTGAAAAGGCCGCCGTGCGCAGAATCTTGGAGTGCCCCCCGAGGACCACCGGTGTCCCGGTCCCGTCCGCGAGGAAAACCCGGGCCGTGTGATCGTTGGAGGCCGTGACGACGCGGCTGCCATCGTTGGAGAATGCCGCCGACCGAACCGAGGCGGTGTGTCCCGACAGCACCACCGCATCGCCGCTCCCATCAACATGGAAGACCCGGGCGGTGTGGTCGTCGGAGGCTGTGAGCACTCGCCTCCCATCCGAAGAGAAAGCGACCGACAAGACCGGGGCGGAATGGTCCCGAATCACCAGAGGCGACCCTGAACCGTCCGCAGCAAACACCCGGACAGCATTGTCGAAACCAGCTGTGGCGACGCGAGTGCCGTCCGGAGAGAACTGTGCCGAGACTACCCGATCTCGATGACCGCGCAGGATGACCGTGTCTCCAGCCCCGTCGGCGCGCGAGACTTGAGCCGTGCCGTCCGCCGACCCCGTCACAACCCGGAGTCCGTCGCCGGAGAACGCCACCGTGTGCACGCGTCCGGCATGCTGCCGAAGCAAGACAGGGTGACCCGACCCGTCTGCGGAGAACACCCGCGCACGGCCGTCGTCGCAGGCCGTGACGACGCGTTCCCCGTCCGGCGAGAACGAAGCAGAGAACAGCGGCCCGGCATCACCGTCGAGCACGACGCTCCCTCCCGTTCCATCGGTCGCGAACACGCGCGCCGTCCCGTCGAAGGAGGCGGTGACAACTCGCGTTCCATCGGCGGAGAACTCTGCGGAGCGCACCAGCCCGCCGTGGTCCAAAAACACGAGTGTCTTCTCAGCCCCGTCGCTCCGAAATAGTCGGACGGTTCCGTCGACACATGCCGTGACGATCTGGGTTCCGTCCGGAGAGAACGACGCCGAGGTCAGTGCGCCCGTGTGCCCGCCTAGAATCGTGCGGAGACGCCGGGCGTTGTCCCGAAAGCGAGGTGCCGTGTCGGTCCACCCGTAGACGCTCTGAGGGTCCTCCCCGCGGACCTCCCTCAGGATTGCGGCCGCCTCGGTCGGTGCGTGGTCGAGCAAGGCGGCTCGAGCGACGCGAAAGGCGTTGCGTTGCGCGCCCTCGGCCCGAGCTTTCGCACGCTTGGCGCTGGCCCCTTCAGCCTTTGCGTGGTTGGTCTCGGCCTTCGCAGCGCTCGCCTCATCGAGCGCCACGGCGGCAGCCTGACGTGCCGCGAGCGTCCTCTCGTGCTCCTGCGTCGCGCTGTACCCCCAACCGCACGCGAGGAGGGTCACAGCCCCAACGACGGCACCCACACGCCATCGCCGATTCCCTGCCAAGTGCTGCTCGAGTTGCCGCAGGAGGATGGAGAGTTCCGACCACCGGTTCTCTTGTTGCGCCGAGAGCCCGCGCTCGAGCGCGGCCCGCACGCTCCCCGGTACATCGGAGCGCCCGGGCTCCGAGACCTCTCCGCGGGAGACGACGGCGAACAACTCTGCGAGCGTGTCCCCGCGAAATGGGCGAGCGCCATAGAGCGCTTCCCACAGCGCCACGCAGAACGAGAACTGATCGCTGCGCGCGTCCGACTTCTGCCCCATGAACTGCTCTGGGGGCATATACGCAGGAGTCCCCAACACGGTGCCGGTCTCGGTGAGCGGAGTGTTGAGAGCCTGGTCCGACAGCCGCCGATCCAACGACTCGTCGACCGACGCGGCTTGTTCACCGCCCTCGAGGACCGCGAGCCCAAAGTCAAGAACTCGGACACGCCCGTCCGCACCAACGATCGCGTTCTCCGGCTTGAAGTCGCGATGGACGAGCCCTTGAGTATGGGCAGCGACGAGTCCCCGCCCCGCTTCGACATACTTGGCCAGCACCGTCCGCCAGTCGACCTTGGGGGCATCACGCCTCCACGCACGGAGCGTTGTCCCCCGGACGTATTCCATCGCAACGAACAGCTGCCCTTGGTGTTCTCCAACTTCAAAGACCGGGACAACATTCGGATGGCTGAGTTTCGCCATCGCTTGGGCCTCGCGAAGCATTCGTGCACGGGCCTCAGAGCTCTGGCCTCCGCGAATCAGCTTGAGGGCGATTCGGCGGTCGAGTTGTTCGTCGAAGCACGCATAGACCGTCCCCATGCCGCCCTCCCCGAGGACCCGCAGGACTCGGTAGCGTCCGATGGAGGGTGCGACGTTCGAGGAGGGGAAGAGCTCCGCCATCAGACGCGCCTTCTGAACCGCATGCTGAATCGAATCCGCCCATGCTCCGGGGCCATCGCCGAGCGGGTCTAGCACCGAGCGTTCCTCCGAGGCCCCCCCTTCACCTGTTCGGTCATCGGCCATTCGAAGCACCTCCGAGTACGAGCAATACTAGAGCACATCTCACGACCCCGATGGGCACCCCAGACCGACAGAGAGTCAGCTCGGCGCCAACCTCCGGCGCGCCACAGCGATGCTGACCGCAACGATCAGCAGCAGCGGAAGGACCGAGAGATTGACGCCTCGCCACCCCACGAGAGGATGCAGAACACCGGCCATGAGCGTCGCAAGGGCAACAGTGGTGAACACGATGCCGTCGTTGAGGCCCTGCGCTCGGGCTCGCTCGGACGGGCGATACGTCTCCATCAAGAGCGTCGTTCCGCCGACAAAGAGGAAGTTCCACCCTACGCCGAGTGCGATGAGAGAGACTCGGAAATACACGACCTCCGCACCGACCAGGTTCAGTGCGACCGCGGCCGACTCGAGCGCGACGCCGGCCCAGAGCACGGAGATGATCCCGAATCGTCGAATCAGCCGTCCGGTGATGAGCGACGGGGCGAACATGCCCAAGATGTGCCACTGGATTACGGATGCGGTGTCGGCGAAGGAATGCCCATGCCCTTTCATCGCAAGCGGAGTCGCGGTCATGACCAGGGTCATCGTTGCGTAGCCGAACGTCGCACACGTGACCGCCGCGAGAAAACGCGGTTGGGAGGCGACGGCTCCCAAGGGGCGAGCGGGACGGACGTCGGTAGGACCCGGCGATATCGTGGGTGCGGGACGCAGCGCCAGCAAGACCACCACGGAGACCAAGTAGACGGCGAGCAGCGCCGCGTAGCTGGCCGCGAACGGCTCGTCCATCCACTGCCAGGTGTAGTGCGCAAGGCTCGGACCCACGACCGCTGCGAGGATTCCTCCGGCGAGGACCCGCGAGACAGCAACACTGCGTTGCGCAGCCGGAACACCATCGGCAGCCGCGAATCGGAAGTGGTTCGCGAACCCGTGATGGATGCCGACCATCGCCGTTCCGAGAGAGAACAGAACCATGCTGCGTTCGAGGACCCCCAGCGTCGCGACGCCAGCTCCCGTGACGCCGAGCGCGACACCAGTCAGGAATCCCGCCTTTCGACCGAACCGCCCCATGAGGAACGCGGCCGGTAGCGTCGTGAGAAGCGTCGCGATATGCATCGCCGCCACCGGAAGGGTCGCAAGCGATTCGCCTTCGGTCAGCGAGAGCCCCACCAGGGGCGCGGTCGTGACCACCAGGGACATCCCACTGAGCATCAACGCCTGAGACGCGGCGAGGACCCACAGATTTCGAGAGACCAACGTCATGCTGCCTCGGTGCAGTGCGGGTCGACGTCAGACGGCGTCGGAGGACCCGGCAGCTCGAAACATGTCGAACGACGCCACATAGCCGCCCGCGCCGACCGTCCCTTGTCCGATGTTGGCGAAGTCCTCCGCGGGCAACGTCGCAAAGCCGAGGCCGGTGGCCATCGTGCTGAAGACCCGAAGCGCAGCCACAAGGCCGACGACATCCTCGACGGTCTGATCGGTCCACCCATGAGCCCGCACCGCGTCGACATCCTCCTGCGTCATCGTTGTGGCGTCCTCGTTCACTCGACGGGCGAAGTCGATCAGAGGCGCGAGTCTTCCGGCCGGTGTCCCCTCGACCTCACCGAGTGCATCCAACGTGGCGTCGCGAACGCCTGCGCAGAACGTAGACTTGTTGTCCCGGGCGAGTTCGGCGCCGATCGCTTCACAGTCCGCCCAAGTGAGTTGCGCGAGGTTCTGGGTGACCTGGTCCAAAAATGCGACCAGCGGCCGGTAACGGCTCGGATTCGCGACCAGGAGCCGCATCAGGTTGTGGTTTAGGGGCTGAGTGTGCTGGAGATACATCGTCGATTGCTCCTCGGTCTCGCCACGATAGGCTGTGCTCCGGCGCAACGCCGTGGGACATTTCGAAAGACGACATTGCATGAGCGCACAGGAGCTGGATTGGAACGACCTACGGTTTGTGCTCGCAGTCCTCCGCACCGGAACTCTGTCCGCCGCTGCGCGCACGCTTGGAGTCAACCACTCCACGGTGTTTCGAAGGGTGCGCGCGGTGGAAGAACGGGTCGGCTCGCGACTGTTCGACCGGCTACCGACGGGCTACGTCGCCACCGTCGAAGGCGAGTCGGTCCGCGACGCCGCCGAACGCATCGAGGCCGAACTCTTCAACCTCTCGAGGCTGCTCGCCGGCCAGGACCTCCGCCCCCATGGACTGGTGAGATTCGCCGGGCCGGACGCGCTCACGCTGCACCTGCTGATGCCGTTGCTGGCTCGATTCCAGGCCCTGTATCCGGAGATCGAGCTGGATGTTCGGACCGCAAACGCGTTCGCCGACCTTGCCCGGCGTGAAGCAGATGTCGTGGTTCGCTCGACAACAACCCCGCCCGAGACGGCGGTCGGTCGCAAGTTGTGCACCCTGGCAGCCACGTTCTACGCAACGCCCGAGACCCTCGCGAGCGTCGGGACTTCGAATATGACCGACTTCAAATACGTTCTTCCGGACGACAGTTTCGAAGACTACAAGCCTGCAATATGGCTCCGAAGGACACACCCTGACTGCACCGTCATCATGCGGAGCAACACCCTGATGGCGCTGCACGAGGCCGCGCGCTTGGGGGTCGGCGTTGCCCCCCTGCCCTGCTTCCTCGGCGACGACGACCCGGCTCTCGCGCGAGTGCGACCGCCACAGCAAGAGTTTGCGAGCGAGGTCTGGCTCCTCACACACGCCGACCTTCGGACAACAGCACGTATCCGGGCGCTGATGGATTTTCTGGCGGCGGAGTTTGGAACCCTCGAGCCGCTGCTCAACGGGAGCCGCGGACCCCGTCATGCACAGAACTCAGCTCCGGCCCGACGCTGAGTTCGGCGGAGCGCGGACGTCAGTCCTCGCCGAGGCCCAGGCCATCATCCTCAAAGTCATCCTCGTCGTCGTGCCCGGTGACCAACGCTTTGTCCGCGCGTTCGAGGTCGATGTAGTGATGGATGAAGCCGCAGCTCGAGCAGGCCATCGCTTTGATCGGCGTGCTTCGACTGAACCCTCCTGACGGATCCGAGAAGCGTGATGTGCTCATCTGCAGAGGCTTCGGCGCGTTGTGTCGGCCCGAAAACACGGCGACCGCGTGCAACCTCCCGCTGCACATCACGCAGCCATGCCGAGAGTCCCGGCGCGCACGGTCTCGCTGAACCTCCCGGTCGCGCTTCGCATCGTCGCGTAACTCGGCCAGCTCGGACTTGAGCTCCGCGTTCTCCCGCTCCAGGTCCGCGACCTGAAGCGACAACGCTTGGCGATCATCTCGGTACGCCACGGGCGGCTAGAGTAGCATCCGCCCCTGATGGACGAGGCGACCTACCGGGCACGTCGATGCTGCGAGCCGAGCTGCGCGCTGCGATTCCCTGTTCAGGACGGTAGTCCCCTGGGCGCGGAGTGCCCGCTGTGCGGAGCCGCGACCGCGTTCGTCGACGCGGCCTACGTCACGCACACCGCGACCTGTCGTCCACCGTCCGACGTCCATGTTGAAGTGTTGCTCGACAACATCCGAAGTCTCAGCAACGTAGGCTCGGTGTTTCGCTCCGCCGACGGGGCAGGGGTCGCTCACCTACACTTGTGTGGGTTCACGCCCACTCCAGAGCATCGCAAGATGCCCAAGACGTCTTTGGGCGCCGAGGCGGTGGTTCCCTGGACGCGCTACCCGGATGCGGTCGAGGCTGCACGCACCCTGCTCGAGGACGGTGCGAGACTTTGGATCGTCGATGGGGGGCCGAGTGCGGTCTCGCTGTTCGAGCCAGAGGTGCTCGCGGCCCGAGCACCCGGACGCATCGTGTTGGTGTTCGGCCACGAAGTCTCAGGCGTCGACCCTCGGATCGAATCGTTCGCCGAACGCACAGTGTGCCTCCCGATGATGGGCATCAAAGGCTCACTCAACGTCTCGGTCGCGATGGGAATTGCGGCGTACTTCCTGCGGTTTACAAAGCCGGGCGCGGTATCGGCCGAAAATTTAGAAGGCTGAGCTCGGTGTGCCACGGTCCAACACCGTGGACGAGCAGGCCCCCGACGCTCCCGAATCGGCCCCCCAGGGGCGTCTGAGACGCGCGCTGGGGTGGATGCGCCGCAACGCCTACCTGGTGTTGATCGCGGCGGCCGTTCTCGTGCTGATGCGTGCGGTCGAGTTCTCGCCTCCGCCCGAGGTACGGGTCGGGCAGGCGGACGTTGGGAGCATCGTCGGTGATGCTCCGCACCAAGAGTTCTCCGGAGACCTCGAGAACCCGCAATCGGTTCAAGTCCGGGCCACGCTCCGGCTGTACCCCGACAACCAACTTCCCGTGGCGATGCCAGACCCCGATGTCGATGTGCAAGGTCGCCTGTTGTCGCAGCCGGTCGTCACGACGATCTTGGGCATGAACGCGACCATCGAGCAAACGGTGCGCCTCGAAGAAGGCGAGCTCGAAGTGGCGCTCGCCGTCAACGCAACGCCGCGACTCGATCGCGCTCAACGCAAAGGCAAGCCCGCTCCACCGATCACGCTGGAGACCGAGGTTGTCGTCAAGAGCAAGCGAACCCCGTGGTGGTCGGACCACCCCGAGCAGCGCGTGAACCTCGACAGCCGCGCGTTCCTCGCCAAGGTTGAAGACGGGGGCCACCGCGTCGTGTTCACCGTCGACGAACACCTCTTCAGCCTCGACCTCGAGGTGCATCGAGCATTCGGACCGCTCCCCGAGAGCACGTTTGCTCGCGGCCGCAGATGACGCTGCAGGCCGGACGCCCAGTGCTATCGTCCGCCGATGCGCGTACCCCTGGCCTGCGTCGCCCTGCTGCTCACCGCGTGCCCCAGCGACGGTTCGTCGAAGAAGCCACCTGCGGCCAAGCCCGCGGCCACGGCTGAAGCCAAGCCCGCTCCCGAGGCCAAGCCGGACACAAAACCGCCGGCCGAGCCAGCCGCGAAACCGGCTCCGACCCCAGCGGTCGTTGCCGACGACGGCCCGACGGCCACGGTGACCGAAGACAGCAAGTTCCCGCTGCCGCAGATGCTTGGGAAGGCGCCGACCGACATCCAACCTCGTCTGGGCGACCCCACGGGCAAAGGGATGACCCGCAAGTCGTGCCTTCGCTTTCTACCCGAGCGCACTTGGTTCGAGTGCGCGTATTCGTTTCAACGATACGTGGACCCGACCAGCACCTACGACGCCATCTCGGTCAGCTACGAGAACGGCATTTCCACCGGACTCACGTTCGAAGGCATTCCGGGCGAAGGCTCGTTTGATCCCAAGGCTGCGCTCGCCCAACTCGGCGTGACGCTGATCGGCGAACCCAAGCAGAGCAAACCCGAAGAGAACGTTGAGTTGTGGTCGTGGTTCAACGGCGCAGCGAGACTCCGGGTGCACGGGCGGCAGTACCGGGTCGAAGTCTCCACCGTCGACGGCAAATGGGAGACCTCGAAGGTCGAGTTCATCCTCAACGACCCGCTGACGGAGGCTCAAAAGAAGATGGTCCGAGCCCCGTCCTCAGGGGGCTGACTCGAGCGAGGCGAGGCCCTCCCGAGCGGCCCGATACGTCGACTCGGGCTCGCCCGGTAGCGTCAAGATCCGCGCTAAATCGGGTCTAGGGTCTTCGACCAGAGACGCGCGTGAGAACAAAGCGACGGACAGGGCCCAATCGGGCACCCCGTTCTTCAAGGCCCGCTCGACCCGACGCAGTGCCTCGTCGCTCCTCTCCAACAGGGTCAGAACCTCGATGATCGCGAGTTCGGTCCGGATGGTCGACTCGTGCTGTCCACCAAGCATCCTCTCGAAGTCTCCACGAATCTCCTCGAAGATCGCCAAGGACCGGTCGAGCTCCCCGATGCGTTTCAAGAGGATGGCGAGGTTTCCCTTCGTCATCGCTCTAGGTATCGCGTCGCCGTCGGGCGTGACCGAGATGGCGCGCTCCAAAAGCTTCGCGGCTTTGTCGAAATTCTTGGCCATGATCTCGAGTGAAGCGAGCGTGTTGAGCGGCTTTGCGAGGCTCGAGTGCGTCGGCCCAAGCTCCCGCTCCTGTTCGTCGATCGCCGCTTCCAGCCCCGCGCGTGCCTCCTCCCACCGTTGGAGGTTCAGGTTCGCTCGAGCCTCACCTTCGAGGGCATCCCAGTGGCGACGGTCCTCACGGAGATGTGGCACCGCCTTGCTGTAGTGCTCCAACGCTTTCTCTGGTTGCCCCGAGGCTTGCTCCACCCAGGCGAGCAAGAGCTCCGCCCGCCCACGATCGACGTCCGAGCGCCCGGCAGCGATCCTGGCAGCCTCCGCTGCCCAGTACGCTGCGCGCTGAGGTTCGATGACGTACTGCGCCAACAGGAGCACTAGGTTTTCGGTGGCGTCCAGCTCGCTCGCCTCATCACCTGCAAGCTTCGCGAGAAAGTACGCCTCTTCGAGCAGGCGCTCTGCCTTGTCGTGCTTGTCTCTCTCGAGAGCGGCGGCAGCCAAGACGTTGATGACCGCAGCCTCGGACCGAACATCACCCAGCTCGCGCGCCCGCTTCAGGAGCCCCCGGCCTCGGGTGAGGAGCTCGGGGCTGTCCTCCAACCTGGACGTCCCCTCATCCCGAATGGACGCAGCCCGAGAGCGGAACACGTCGACCTCGTCTCGAAGTAGCTCGTCCTGTTGCTCGTCGAAACTGGCATCGAGGCAACCGTCCGGACGTCCCAGGCTTCCGAGTAGGTTCGAGGGCAATGAGCCCCCCTGCGCAGCCAGCTTGCGCAAACGGCCTCCGGCCTCACCCACGCGTGCCGCAAGACGCTCGAGGCACGAAGCCCCGGATTCGAATCGAACCACGTCGTCGGTCCGTGTCTCGCAGAGCTCTCCCCGCGCGGCGAGCCAGTCTTCGACGTAGGAGTCGAGCCGGGCGGCCTGCCGAAGCAACTCGGGCCGTTGGGCCCACTGCGCAGCCCGGGTGCGAGGCCATGCTCGTTCCATTCGCTCGACTCCATCGGCGCACGGCGTCTCCTCCTGCGGTGCGATCGCCCAACCCGCGGCGATGAAGAGCCCGACGCCAGCGACGAGCGCAGGCCGCCGACTCCGTGAGCCCTCGAGCGCACTCAGCAGCGTCCTCATCGAGTCAAAACGCGCACCTGGCTGCAGCGAGAGCCCTCGCTCGAGCGCGTCGGTCACCGAGATAGGCACGGATGGAGGCATCGACCGCAGCTCGCCGCGAAGCATCGCCGTCCGGCGGGCAGACCCCGACAAACCGGGGAACGGCAGCAGACCCGTGAGTGCTTCAAACAGCGCGACACAGAAGCTGAACTGGTCGCTCGCGGGCGTCGCAGGGTCGCCGAGAAATTGCTCGGGCGCCGCATAGCGAGGCGTGCCTCCCAAGCCGCTGTGCGTGGAAGATCCCATGAGGGCGCCTGCGGAGACCAATCCACCCCCATATGCCCCCGCAAGACCGAAGTCGAGCACCTTGACCCGGCCGACATCTCCCTCCGTAGTCATCATCGCGTTGGAAGGTTTGAAGTCGCGGTGGACCACGCCCGCCCGGTGTGCCGCCAGAAGCCCTTGCCCCGCCTGCACGTAGGCTCGGAGTCTCTCCTCCGGACTTAGCTCCGTCCGAGCCCACTCGGCGAGCGTCGTACCGCGAATCAACTCCATCACCACAAACGGTCCGGCATCCGCTCCCCCGAAGTCGAACACCTCAGCGATGTTGGGGTGGGACAGCGCGGCCATGACTCCGGCCTCTCGGCGAAGCCAACCCACCCGTCTCTCGCCCAGTTCCTCCTGCAGAACCTTGATGGCGACCGCGCGGTTGAGGCGCTCATCGTGTGCGCGGTAGACCGCCCCCATGCCGCCACGCCCAATCATGGCCTCGACAACATATTGATCAAGCCGGGTGCCAGGACTCAAGACACCGTCGGCAAGACCCCACCCACCAACCGAGGCTTCCGAAGGTGGCATCAGAACCTGAGCCAGAGCAGCGACGTACTCCTGACATCGCTCGCATTCACGGAGATGCGCACGGCTTCGCGTGAGGCCTCCATCATCGACGCCTTCGAGCAGGGCGATTGCGTCATGTTCCTCGAGGCACTCCATCGACCTCGGTACCCCGGCGGCGTCCGCCCACCGTTCCTCGCTGGACTCATCCACTCGTGGCCCCGCGGGTCGCCCCCTCAGATCGGTCACGGGTCTCCTCCGAGTTCGAGCAACTGAGCCTGAGCCTCGGCCGCGGCAGCAGCGCCCACACCCGGAAGGCTCACGATCCGCTCGAGGTCCGCGCGCGGGTCCTCGGCCAGCGAGGCACTCGTCCAAAGGAGGTTGACGAGCACATCGTCGGTGAGTCCGGGTGTACTGAGCAGTCGCTGCGTTTCCGCCCGAGCGTCATCGACCCGGCCAAGCTCCGCCAACGTGTCGACTCTGTCGATGCCCACCCGGACGGTCTGGAGGTTGTTGGGTCCGAACTCCTCCTCGAAGACGGCACGGACGGCGGTCACCTCCTCGAGGGCGGCCTCGAATTGTCCCAGCTCCCGCATGCCATTGCCGAGGTTCGCCCTCAAGTACGCGCGCAGCAGCACCTTGGACTCCGGGGTGACTTCGAGGGCCCTGGTGATGAGCTTCATCCCGGCCTCGACATTGCCCGCAGCCATCTCCACGCTCGCCAGTGCGTTGAGCGGTTGCGCGAGGTGAGGGTGCGTCTCACCGAGTTCACGCTCGGCCAGCTCCAACGCAGCCTGCAATGCCAGGCGCGCCCGCGCCCCGTCGCCAGTCTGCATGGCGAGCTCGCCCAGCTGCGTGTACGCGAGCAAACGAGTCTCGCTGTCGGCGTGTAGCCAATCGATCGCCCTCGTCGCGGATGCCATGGCTTCGTCGAGTCGGCCGTCGGCCCGAGCAGCGACTCCCTCCAGCCAAGCAGCGCGGCCGAGGACGTTGTCTGTTCCGATCGACTCAGCTGCACTCCGGGCATGGGCCGCCCAGCCCATGACCCGCTGAGGGTCCTCCTTCAACATTGCCAACAGAAGGATCAGCCCTTCGCAGATATGAAGCTTCATGCTCGCGTCATCGGCGAGATCAGCCACGAAGTAGGCGGCCTCGAAGGTTCGTTCCGCCGCCCCGTAGTCGCCACGCAGGAACTCGACTGTCGCCTGCAGCCTCAAGAGTGCAGCCTGAGCCCCACTATCCCCGAGTTGCCGGGCACGCCGCAGGAGGAGCCCAACCCGAGCAGACAAGTCCGCAAACTCTTCGGGATCGATATCGCCATCCTGCTCCGCCGCCTCCGCCCGGGTCTGAAGCGCGCTGAGTTCATCCCGAAGCACGGGGTCGTTCGCACCGGCCGACTGGAGCGCAGTACACTCGGCGGGGTCGCGGAGGCCGCCCATGAGGTTCGAAGGCATGGGCTCCGCGGTGCTCACCACCTGCTCGAGGCGGTCCGCAACCCGCGTCAGGGCGCTCGCCTGACGCTCCAGACAGGCGGTTCCTCGCTCGAACCGTGCCGGCTCTTCACGCCGCAGCGCACACATCGCGCCCCTGGCTTCCAGCCAAGAATCCACAAACGCGTCGATCGAAGACGCTTTGCCGACAACTTCGGGCCGGCCTACGAAACGCGCCCTCCTGCCCGTCCAGACCTCCTGCATCCGCTCGCTCCCGTCTGCGCAGGACGCTGGCGCGGCCGGCCACCCGGCGAAGACGCCGAACGAGATCACCGCGGCTCCGGCGAGCATCGTCCGTGCACGCGGTCGGGCTTCGAATGCAGACAACAACGCTTGCATCGACCGATGGCGACGTCTGGGGTCCAGCTGAAGCCCCCGTCTGAGGGCCGCCTCGACCTCGGGCACGACCCGGGCTGCCAGGGCTTCGATACGGCCGCTGAGCATCGCTGTCCGGCGTTGCGTCAGCGTCGACCCCGGGTATGGCGACCCGCCGCCGAGCGACTCGAATAGCGCCACGCAGAAGCTGAACTGATCGCTCGCGGCTGTCGCCAAGGCACCCATGAGCTGCTCCGGCGCCGCGTAGCGGGGCGTCCCACCGCCCCCACGCATCAGAAGCGACCCACTCGTGCTGTCCGACAGCGTACTTCCTCCCGTCAGCGGAGTCGCAAGCCCAAAGTCCAGCACCTTCACGACCCCCTGCGCACCGTCCTGGGTCCACATGACGTTGGACGGCTTGAAGTCCCGATGGACGATTCCCCTCGCGTGCGCGGCGGCCAGTCCCCGGCCAGCTTGAACGTAGGCCGACAGGATTTCACCAGCAGTGCGCTCCCCCTCACCGAGCCACTGGCCCAGGGTCCGCCCGTGGAGGACTTCCATCACGACGAAGGGTCCGGCGTCGCAGACCCCAAAGTCGAAGACCTCGACGACATTGGGGTGCGAGAGCTGGGCCATCGCCGAGGCCTCCTGACGCAACCGGGCCACGGCGCCCGAGCCTGCGCGATGGGCCAACACTTTAATCGCGACGGGTCGGTCGAGGCGTGCGTCGTGGCCGGCGTACACGACCCCCATCCCTCCGCGGCCGAGTACAGACTCCACCACGTAGTGCTTGAGCTTCGTTCCCGCTGTGAGGGCGACCGAGTCGGCCCCCCACCCTCCCAAGGAGCGGGTGGACGGAGGCAACATGACCCGCGCAAGTGCGGCGACGAAGCCTCGACAAGCCTCGCATCCCGCGACGTGGGCTCTGTGCTCAGCCGTCTGCGCTCCCCGAGGTTCAAGCAGAATTCGGAGCGCCGATTCCTCGCTGATGCACGTCGTCGTCACGGGACCGTTGCGAGCCTACTCGATGAAGACCGCGTAGCAGCTGCCATCGCAAACGGCCCCAACAGCATCGACACACGCGACGAACGCCTCGACATCACTCGCGGGCGCGACATCGCACTGGCTGTAGCACGACGCATGCTCCTGAGCGTCGATGCACTGCAAGCCCAACGATGTGTCGCAAGCACTGAGACAGGAGACATCAACCCCGCCCCCGGACTCGTCCGCGGCACTGGTTTCTTCCTCTTCTTCCAGCAGGCACTCAGGATCGACCTCGCAGGTCTGTGGACTATTGAAGCAGACCGCGACCGCAGCCTGCTCGACGGACGACAACGTGGCGCAGGCCTGAGCACACGAGGTGACCTCCTCGAACAGCTCTAGCTCGCAACCAGCATCGACGTAGGCCTGACACACCGTCTCGCAACTCGATGGGTCGCCCCCCGTGGTGGTGTCCGGATCTGGGTCGGGTTCCGGTTCCGGCGCGTCGATCAATCCAGCCAGGCAATCTGGGTCGCACGCAGGCGCGCTGTTGTTCACGCAACTCTCGAAGAGTTCGAGGTCGTCGTCGCTGCGCTCGGCGCAGGTGTTCCAGCACGTCTCATGGACGCTGCCGTCGATACAGTCGAAGAACTGAAGCCGGTCGCATCCATCGCGGCACCCGGCGACGGACTCATCGCTTGGGGCGTTGGATGTGGTGTTTCCCTCCGTACCTGAGGAGGAGTCCTCGTCGACGTTGGTGTCACACCCGGCGAGGGGACTCAGCAGGCCAAGGACAAGGACAATCGTTCCAAGCTTCATCGCGTGATACCGACGTCGCGAGATCGCAGAAAGTCGCACGATCGGGTCGTCTTTTTTTGATTCAGGGAAGCCCTGTGCGGACGCTCAGCCGAGCAAACCCCGCATGCTGACGTCGAAGTTGCTCTGAATCAGCCGGAAGATGCTCGCGAGCTCGTCTGCAGGCACGTCAAGGCGCTCGGACAGCTGCGCTCTCGTCCCGGCGAACAACCGCTCCCTGAGCGTCGCCAGTCGCCGTGCGGCGGTCGCCCGGTGCACACCGCACGCGGCCGCGAGCTGCGGAAGCGTGAGGCCATCGACGAAGCGGTACCGAAGCAGAAGCCGGTCCTCGGCGCTGAGTTCATCCACCGTCGTGCCAAACGCGAGCCGAAACGCGTCTCGGTAGTGACGCTTGAGAAACGCGAGTTCGGGATCGACCGGGGTCAGTGCGTCTCCAGCAGCGTCGAGCAGATCGCGCCGCCGAGCCTTGGTGCGACGCAAGCTCAACGCCTCCCGCGTCGTCACCGCTTTCACCCACGAGGCCAACGGCCCTTGCCCCTCGTACTGGGCCAGCTTGGTCGAGGGCGGAGCCAACAGCTTCTCGAGGACCCGCGACTTCACATCGCCCGCCTCCCCATGCCCCAGGCCCAACCTTGTGAGGGCCACATCGATCTCGGGGCCAAGACGAGCTTCGAACTCTCGAAGCGCCGTCGCGTCCCCGAGAACACAAGCCTGCGCCAGGACGACGTCGCGCGCGTGGGGACTCTCGTCGGTCACAGCGAATCCGGAAGATCCCACGATGAGATCGGCTGGGTATCCAAGATACCCAGCGGAGCGTAGTAGAGGCGGCCGTTGGGGCTGACCGTCACCCGGCCTCGCGCCGGCATCGTCTCAAACGCTTCGGTCACGCCGGTGAATGGCTCGAGGGTGATGACCTCGAAGTTTCGCAGGCTGACGTACAACAGCCCCGAGAACGCGTCGAACGACATGTTCGTCACGTCCTGCCCCACGTCCACAACCTCTGTGGCGGTGTTCGTGATGACGTTGTAGCGATGAATCGCCCCGCCCAGGGTCGCGACCATGATGTGCGCTTCGGTGAGCGGTGCGGCCGCGGTCACACGCCGCTCGAACATGGAGATCTGCTGTTGGGTCTCCGTTTCGAGATCGGCGGTGTGGAGGTTCCCGTTCCCCTCCGCGTTGCCCACGTACAGCACCCTGTCGATCCCCCAGGTGAGTCCGAACGGCCCAGCGTCGGCGCCTGTGCTCCCGAACGGTCCCGTCGAGCCCGTGGGCACGGCAGGGATCACAAGCGGGAGCGGCTGAACCTTGTCGTCCTCGACCAACCGGGAGACCCCCTGAGGAGGATCGGTGAAGCAGCCGCACGTCGCACAGCAGATGTACGAAAGGGCAACCTCGCCAATGCCTTCCACGCCCAACGGCGGCGGCGGGACGGTGCCCGAGCCCAGGGGGAGTGGCACGGCGGCCGCGGGCGGTGGCGTCAGAGCCTTGAGCACCGCGACCTCCCCCATGTTGAGGTTGGACACGCCCGCCCACTGCGTCACCTCGCCGTCCGGGGTGAGCCTTCGAAGAAAGTCCGTGCCCGAGCGCAGCGTAACCATCCAAGCCGTGCAGTCGTCGGCGAACTCGAGGTCGCTGATCTCGGTGGAGAACGGACCGTTGAGCAAGTCGTCGGTGGGCGGCTCGCAATCGATGTTGCGCTCGCACGAGCAGAAGGTCCCCCAACAGGAGTTGTCGTCAGTGCACGCCACGCCTGCGCAAGGCGGGAACGGCAGGCATTCGCCTTGGTCGTCGCACGCGGTCCCCGGGCCACAGAGTTGGCCGCCGCACGGGGTGTATTCGCCCGAGAGGACGCACGCCCCTGCCGGATCGACACACTCGCCCGAGATGTGGTCGCACACCTGCCCATCCGCGACGCACGGGTCGGGCAGTTGTCCCTGACACGTGGTCACACACTCATCGTCGACACACCGCTCGTTGGGTCCGTTGCAGAAGGTACAGCCCTCGCCACCGCCACTGGACGTATCCGCCACGGCGGTCGAGCTCGAACCTGTTCCGGCGACTGTCGCCGCCGAGGTGGTCGATGCGGACTCGGAGGTCGTCTCCGCCGCCCCTTCGGTGCCCGACCCGGTCCCTGTGACCGTGGCAGTGGGTCCGGCACTCGCCGACGTCGGCATCGTGCTCGCATCCGAGGACGCGTCGCCCCCACATGAAGCGGTGAGCAGACCAACAACGCAAAGCCCCCAAAGACGCATCCGCAGGACGATATCAGTCGGGGAGGACCTTGCCGGGGTTGAACATCCCGGTTGGGTCGAGTGCCGCCTTGATCGCCCGCATCATCGCCAGTTCGCCATCCGCGCGGCTGAAGTGCAGATGGTCCCGCTTGAGCAACCCGATGCCATGCTCGGCCGAGACGCTGCCCCCAAACCGCTGGACGAGAGCATAGGTCTGCTCATCGAAGGCCTTGGCCCGAGACACGAAAGACGCGAGGTCTTCGGCCGGGGGCTTGAGGATGTTGAGGTGCAGGTTTCCGTCCCCGATGTGGCCGAACACCAGGGCCTCGGCATCCGGGAGCGCCTTCGCAACCGCGGGGCGCCAGACCTCGAGGAACTCGGTGACCGCGGAGATCGGCAACGCGATGTCGGACTTGTGCGGGGCATGGGCGTGCAGCGACTCGCTGATCCCTTCCCGGTACTCCCACAGATCTTTCGCCTGCGCGGCCGTCGACGCGACTACGGCATCTTCGAGTTCGCCCGCATCTTGCGCGTCGGCGAGGCACAGGGTGAGACGGTCGTGGGCCTGCTCGTGCGCCTCGTCGCCAGCGCCTTCGACCTCGACCTCGATGAGCACGTGCTGGGGGCTCGGCTCCGCGAAAGGGCCGCGTCCAGCGAGACTCCGATGCTCCAAGACGTGTTGCAGGCACCCCTGATCGAAGCACTCGAACGCCTGCAGAGGGAGTTCGCGCCTGGCTCGACGGAACAGCGACAGCATCTGCTCGTCGCTGGGAACGGAACAGAGCGCGACGAGCAACCCCTGCGGAGGCGGACACAGCCGCATCGTCGCGCCCACGATGATGCCGAGCGTTCCCTCCGCCCCAATGAACAACTGCCGAAGATCGTAGCCGGTGTTGTCCTTCACCAGCGCTCCGCCCAGGTGCAGCAGCTCCCCGCTGGCCACCACCACATCCAGGCCGCTGACCCACGCCCGGGTGGAGCCGTAGCGGAGCACCTTCACCCCGCCCGCGTTGGTGGCAATGCTGCCTCCGATTTGCGCGCTCCCCTTCGCCGCGAAGTCGACCGGATACAGCAGACCCTCGGCCGCAGCCGCAAGCTGAAGCGCTTCCACCGTGGCACCGGCCTCGCACTGAATCGTATGCGCCGCCGCATCGATTCCAAGGATCGCCGTCATGCGCTCGAGCGAAAGCACAACCTCTCCCCGGGTGGCGGTCGCGGCACCCGTCAGACCGGTTCGGCCGCCAGAGGGCACCACCGCAGCGCCGGAGGCCGCACACGCACGGACCACGCCTTGGACTTGCTCGATGGTCTTGGGAAGAACGATGGCCTGGGGCGAGACCGGCCAGTCGCCCCGGCAGCGATCTGTGCCGTAGTACCCGAGGTCCTCGGCTCCAGTTCGCACGTGCTCAGCTCCCACCACGCCGATGAGGGCCTCAATCAGAGAAGCAGCCTGTGCCACGTCGCGGACTCTACCGCTTCATGAACGGGGAGCCATTGACGAAGAAAGGCCGCGGAATCACTTCCGCGGCCTTGTTGAACCCCTCGTCGGGGCGATGACCGAGCCCTGAACTTCGTTCTGAGCTCAGAGCTGAGAAAGGACTGTCTACAGGCCCGCAGGCGACGAGCTGGGCTGACGCAGTAGCTGCCGCACCATGCGAACAACCGACTTCACCACGGGGTGACCCTTGATGAAGACGACGCCAATGACGTGCTTGTCGTCGCCCGAGACCATCACCTTGTGGTCGCCGACCTCGACACGGACGGAGGGCTCATTTGCGATCTGCCGCAACTTGACCGCCTCCATGACGATGGGTCGCCAGTTGTCGTCGCCAACCCAAGAGACCTGAGAGCCCTGGGGCCCCTGGGAAACTTGCGCAACCGGAGCGGCTTGCGGAGCCGCGGGTGTCAGAGGGACATGCGGGCTGCCCATCGGTGGAGGCGCGGGGACAGGTGCTCCGAGACCCGCCGGAGCGGGCGCTGGTGCGGCACTGGGGGTCATGCTCGGTGCAGGCGCACCAAGACCCGTTGGAGGGGCCGGTGCAGGCGCTGCGGCCGGCATGGGAGAAGGGGCGGACGAGGCGTCGCCCGTCATGTCGAGGACTGCCACGATTCCGTCGTGGCGGAGCACGCGCTCGATTCGATTCGTTGCCATGGTGAAGACCTGAGTTCTTGCCGGAGGACGGATGTCGACGGAATCCCCCGCCGACCGCGCTCGTTGTACAAAACCGCCCCGGGCGCGTCAATCACGCTGACTGTCGCAGGGGGGGTTGAGATACGCATTCGCCGCGCCCCAATTACCTCTGAGACGCGTCTAGGAACAGTGTTCGCCGCCGGGCGCCCGGCCCGCGACATTGACCCCGCAAGGTCTGCGCGAGCGACGCGAAGAGGGCATGCGCAGTTCGCGGGGGGTGTTGCGGAGTCGTCCAGGAGCCTATGGTCTGCCGCCTCTCGTGCCCATCTTCGTCCGCTTGCTGCTCCTCGTGAGCCTGCTTTTCTCCGGCTGCAATTGCGGCGAGGAGGACGGCCCGGCGCCAACCCCGATGGCCCCTCCTCAGGTCGGGACACCGTCCGCGAACCCCGCAGACGGGGAAACCCAGACACCTTGGCCGGCCGACCCGCACCAAGTGACCGTTCATGATGCGGGAGATCTCGCCCGCCTCGACCTGGGGATCGTCGAACACCTCGACCTCGCGCTGTCCGGCCCAGATCGAGTCGGCTTCATCGACGAAGGCAGCCCGGAGGACGGGTGCGCCGGCCTCGACCTGGTGAAGCTCGCCGGCCAGGCTCCAGGGCTCGTCAGCCTCCGAGTGTCGGGATGCGCCGGCGCTGTGCAGTCTGGACTCGGCGCGTTCGCACCTCAGCTTACCCAGCTCGAGCTCGCGGACATGCGGATCGATGGGGTCATCGTCGGCCGCCTCGCACAACTCGAGAAGCTCGAGCAACTCAGCCTGCGTCGGGTCTCCGCGGGCAGCGAGCCGCTCACCCCCCTGCGCAAGCTCGACTTGCAGGCGGTCCGGCTCTCCGAACTCCCCAAGGACAGCGAGATCTCGCTCATCCTCGACCTGTGGCCCCGCAAGCTTCGCAGCGTCGTCCTCGAAGGAAACTGGGCGGGTCACAAAGCGATGCTCACGCTCGCGAAGGCGGACGCACTCGAACGGCTCGAGCTACGGGACACACGAATCGGCAACTTCTCGCTCAACCAGATCAAGCCACTCGACAAGCTTCGGGAGGTCGTCTTCTCGGGGAGCACGTTCAACGACAACTCTCCGCTGTACTTTCGCGGCCTGCCGATCAAGTCCTTCGAATGCGACTGCGCCCGGCTCGGCGACTACGGCCTGCGCTCGCTGCGTCACAGCACCGGGATCCGCAAGCTCCTGCTCCGCGGAACCCAGATCACCGGCGAGGGGCTCCACGCGCTGGAGGACCTAACCGAACTCGAGACCCTTGTCCTCACCGGACTCGACATCGGGCCTAAAGGACTCGAGGCCCTCGCCAAGTTCCCCAAGCTCCGCAAGCTCCAACTCTCGGGTGAACTCGAACACCCGGCCATGGAGAAGCTCTCCGGGCTCACCACCCTGGAGGCCTTGGTGCTCGACTACCCCCGACTCGACGACCGTGCGATGCCCGAGTTGGCTGCGCTGACCCGTTTGCAGACGCTCGACCTGGGCAACACGAACGTGTCCGACGACGGGCTGGCGTCGCTCTCGGCGTTGGCCAACCTCGATGCGCTGCACCTGCACCACACCCGGGTCACCAACCGCGGGCTTGCGTCGTTGTCGGTGCTGAGCTCGCTTCGCGTGCTCGAACTCGATCACACCGATGTGGTCGACGCAGCCATCGAGCACCTCGTGCCGTTGTCGAGTCTCGAGGTCCTGCGCCTGGACCACACCTTGGTCACCGATGCGGCCATCGAGCACATCGTGAAGCTTCGGGCGCTGCGACGACTCAACCTCAGCCACACCGTCGTCACCCGGGAAGGTGTCGTCCAGCTCAGCGGGCTTCCCAAGCTCGAGACGCTCGGGCTCGACGGGACTCGCGCGCTCGCGAACTAGGGGCCAGCGCTCCGCGACTCGGCCACCACCCCCTCCCGCCAGGCCTTCGCGCCCGTTCCCAAGCCCCGGAACTCCCATGCGACCTCGCGGTCGGCGGAGACCAGCCCAACACTCCATGCGCCGTCGGTCTGCTTGGCGACCAGCTCGACTCCGTCGAGTGGGAACCCGGCGATGCATGCCAATCGGTCCCGTGTATACCCGTAGACTCGAATCCAAGGTGACTTGAGGTCGCCCGGGCTCCGCCCTCGGACGAGGTCGGTTTTCCCGTACGCGATCAGAACCTCCAGCTCTGGAATGTGGAATGTGTTCGGCTGGCCCACGAACGCGGGCTCACCGGTCTCGATCACACCGTCGACATCGCTCAGCAAGTAGGTGTGGTCGCGGTTGTGAACCACCCACCGATCTTCGTCGACGTAGGCCACGTAGCGCAGTTCGCCAACGTCCGCGAGAACCCGCCACGCCTGGGTGTCGAAGTTGTATTCGGCCAACCCGACGCCGGGGTAGACGGCGCCTCCAGGCCCCTGCCGCGAGGTGGAGGCCTCGCAGACGAACCGACGACCCGAAGGCGAGAGACCGCTACTGGATGCCGGACGATCCAACACGATGGCTTGCCCCTCCGTTGGAGCTGCCAGCACAACCTCACGGGCCAGGCCATCGGTGGTCACGGTCAGCAGGCGTGTCGCAGCGTCCCACGTGTGCCCGGGAGGCAGGGCCCGAGGCTCCGTTGTCACAGGGCCGTGAAGAGGCCACAGCGCCCGCACCAGCTCGATCCCCTGCGGCGAAGGCTCGACACAAGCTTCGAGCGCGGCGCGGCGAGCCGACCGCTGCACGCGCTCGTAGGCGCTCGGGTCATCGACCCAAGTCTTGTAGTTGTTCCGGGCGTGGTGCATGTCCACGGAGCCGATCATCGTCCGACCTTCGAGCAACTCGGAGATCAGTCGCCGAGCATCTTGAACGAGGCGTGAGGGCGATGTCGCAGTTGCGGCCATGGTGCGTTCGAGCAGAGTCTCCTCGTTGAGAAACCATCCTCGCCACAGCAGGTTCATCTGTGCGCCGAGGTCGGCCGAGAAGTCCGGGTGCTCGAGCGTCTCCCACGGGACATGGGCGAACGCATCCGTCTGTGGAGAACGGAACTTCCCAATCAACGCGAACCCCAGCGTCAGACACCGTTCGTGGCGCCACCACTGGCTCAGCTGGGGCCGGAGGTCTTGGGCGTCGTCAACCCCTGCATCCAAGCGCTCTTCGACTTCGGTATCGTCGATCGCTTCGAACATGTTCTCGGTCCACTGCGTTCGGTGGACCCGCCCCCAGATCGGGGCCAACAGAGCCTCGGCCTGCCGACCCACCCGCGGCTCGTCCTCATCGTCGTCCTCGTCTTCGTCTTCGTCCCCGTAGTCGTCCTCAACGTAGAGAAACGTCTTGAGCGCGAGCGTGAGCTGGTTGAAGCTCGGAAGGTCGTACGCCCACTTCTCGTTGCGCCACCCGCAGAACGGGCTCACGGGCTCCCCCGGCTTTCCAGTGACGTGCCCGAGGATCTCCACGCCACCGACGCCGCGTAAGAACAGGCTCCCGGTGAGCGGAAAGAGCACCGCCGCCGTGTCGTCCATCTCCTGTGCGCGAAGGATCAACGCCTCGAACGGGTGCTCCATCGCGGCGAGTCCGACCGGAGAGGGGTCGAACAGTTCACTCCGTTCCGTCTCCAAAAACCGCGTCACCTCCTCGGGCATCGAGCAACCAAACAACACCTCCAAGGCACGGACTTCCGCGAGCACTGCGGGGTCCTCAGAGCGCGGAAACGCCTTCTCGAAGGCATCGATGACGTCGGGTGCAAGGTCTCGGTAGTCCGTGGGCACACCGCGGCAGTACCGCTCGCCTGCTGAACGTTTCACGGTTCGTCGAAGATTGCCGAGACGAGCCCGCGGACCGTCCCGTGCGACTTGCGCTCGTCCGGTGTTCGAAGCACCGTCGGCCCATGTCTCGTCGTGCGTGGTTCGGACTGCTCGTCGCCAGCCTCTCCTCGTGTTCGGCTCCGTCTCGGTCCCCGGCCGCACCGCCTGCGACCCCTGGCCACGTCCGCTCACCCAAGCCCGACCCCACGCCCGACCTCGGTCCGCTCCCGCTCGCGCTGCCGGACCTGTTCGCCGAGGGGTTGGCCTGGGATGCTGCTCGGGGCCGGCTCCTCGTTGGCGGAATCGTCGGCCAATCGATCGCCGCGGTGAGTCTACCCGCAGGCACGGTTCGGCCGTTTGCCCAACCGCCACAGGCTTGGTCGGTGTTCGGCCTCCAGCTCGACCCCGAGCGGGAGTTGCTCTGGGCAGCATGTGCGGCAGTTCCCCAAGGTCGGGAGGTACCCAGCCCCGTGGGGCCCGCAGCGCTCGTCGCGTTTTCGCTCGAGGACGGAGCCGTTGTCGGTGAACACGTTCTCGAGGATGGCGAGCAACACCTGTTTGGCGATCTCGTGCTCAGCCCCACCGGCACCGTCTTCGTGACCGACACGCTCGGCGGTGGAGTCTATTCGGGAACCTTGGGTACGGACGGACTCCGAGAGGTTGTCCCGCCCAAGACGTTCCGGTCGGTGCAAGGGGTCGTCTCCGTCGATGCGGCGACGCTCATCGTGGCCGACTACTCCACGGGGCTGACACGCATCGAACTGGACGAGCACGACGCCGCACGCAGCACCACGCTGCTCACGACACCAGCGGACATCGACCTCCGTGGAATCGACGGGCTCGCGCTCCGAGGGCGCTCACTGGCAGCTGTCCAAAACGGGGCCCGCCCACCCCGAGTGCTTCGGCTCGAACTCTCGGCCGACGCACGGGCGGTGGACTCTGCAGCGGTCCTCAGCGTCCCGGATTCTCGAGCCGGCGAGCCAACGCTTGCAACGTTCGTCGACGGCGCCCTGTGGGTGATGCAGACCGACTTGTGGGACCGAGTCTTCGACGCAAGCGGCCGCCCGCGCAACGACGTGAGCATCGCGCCCCCCACCGTAGTTCGTATTCCGTGGGTCGAGGCGGTGTAGACCCGAACCCTACGCCGCCGAGCACCCGCCGACAGATTCGAACCCCGGCGCGGGCGCGCTCTCGAAGAAGGGCACGCAGGCCTGCGAGTCGACGTCGCACGACTGGTCCGGATTGTCGTCGTCGAGGTCACAGATACGGCTACAGCACCCGGATGCTCCGGTGCAGCCCGGAACGGCACTGGCGGGAGCACAGAACAAGCCCGGATCACACTTGTTGAATGCGAGGCATGCGTCCCCATAGGCGCCCGTCGTTGGAGATGCATCCGTCGCACAAACAAAGCGACTCCCCGTTCCCCCTTGCGGGACGCAGAGCTGCCCCTGCGCACACCCATCCTCCAGCGGGTTGCAGGTCGGCAAGCAGATCGGCAGCGCGCCACCGTTGTAGACCGAGCACACCGTCTCGGCCGGGCACAGGCCCGCGAAAACCGACCCCTCACACAGGCTCGCGCACACCCCTTGGGTCTCTCCCGACGGGACTCCCCAGCACATCAAGCCCACATCACAGTCGTCGATCCCCGCGACCGGTCCCTCGGCTGCAACACACGGCTCGCCCAGCTGTTTCGGCTCGGCGGGCAACGAGGAGCAGCGCACCGCGTTCCAAGTCTGGTCGCCATCGCCTGAGAACGGAACGCACTTCTGTGCCCCCGGACAGTCTTGCTCGAAGACGTCGCACTCCGGGTTCGCATCGGATCCACCAGGATCCCCGTCGTCCCCGGGACGCGAAGATGTCTCGTCGAAGAGCGAGTCGGTCCCGTCCTGCCCACTGCTTCCTGCGAGCATTGACTCTCCGGGAGCCTCCTCGTTGCACCCGACGAGAAGTGAGATTGCGGCCGCGAGAAAAGCAGGCTTCATGGCGAAACCGCAACGTGCGAAGCCGGGCCGCCTTACACGCCCCGCTTCGGCCTCGCGCGCAGCTGCACCATCGATCCCATGCTCGTGTGCTCTTCGAACACAAACTCCTGCCGCTCGCGAAGCGTACCGAACAACGGCACGCCACCCCCCACGAGCACGGGCACCAACGTCACGATGAGCTCGTCGACCCGGCCAACCTCCAGGGCAGCCTGAACCATCGCCCCGCCGTCCAAGTAGACATCCCGACCGCCAGCCTCCTCGAGCGCGGCATCCAGCACAGCGTCCGTCGACCCTGACACCGCACGGACCGTGGGAAGATCCGACTCGAGCTCGCGATGGGTTGCAACGAGGACCGGAGTCTCCCCGTACGGCCAGCCTTCTCCCAGCGAACGCACCACGTCATAGGTCCGACGCCCCATCAGCATCGCGCCGACATCGGCCATGAAAGCCTCGAAGCCGAGAGCTTCGTCGGTGCCGGGCCCGGCTTCGGTCGGCAGCCATGAGAGGTCGTCATCGGGACCCGCGATGTAGCCGTCCAGCGAAGTTGCGATGTAGACGCGTACGTTTGCCACGTCGGATGCTCTCCTGAGCCGCGGACTCGATGGCGAAAATCCGCCGTCGTTTGCATTTTACCAATTTGATAGTAAAATGGTCATCGGTGCCCGTGGAGGTTCAGCTCGACTACGATCGTGGGGTCCCGATTTATCGGCAGAT
This sequence comes from Nannocystales bacterium, assembly GCA_050633305.1. GTDB lineage: Bacteria > Myxococcota_A > Polyangia > Nannocystales > Nannocystaceae > CAJXVA01. The sequence goes on along the minus strand of JBOEGF010000005.1, from coordinate 55,618 downwards.
CATCGATGCGGTGCTCTCAGCGCTGTCTACGGGCTCATTGTCGCTCGGGGAGCAGCTGCCCACGATCCATGAACTCGCGCGGCGGATCGACGTGAATCCGAACACCGTCGCCCGCGCCTATCGAGATCTCGAACAAGGCGGTCACCTCGTGTCGAAGAGAGGTCGGGGCACCTTCCCCGCGCCCCGAGCCCCCGACCCCGTCGACGTTCGCACAACCCTTCGCGAGATCTACGATCGAGCGATCGCCGACGCCTCCCGTCACAAGATCAGCGCCCAGGATTTGGTCGCCTATTTCCAGGACACCCTCGATGACCCGTCCAGCCCAGCCAAGTAGCGGCGCCATCCTCCGCGCTTCGTTCCGCACGCTCCGCGCCAACCCGCGGCTGCTTTGGTTTCCGTTCGTCACGCTGGTCGGCGCGGTGTTTGCCGTCGGCTTTGGAGCCACGCTCGCCTGGGTCTCCTCGCAGGTCGCTGCCGACCCCACCGTGGATCTCGGTCCGTGGAACATCTTCTTCAGCAGCGAGCCGCCCGACGGGCAGAAGGTCGCCGCACGGGGGGTGGCCGCGGGCGGATTCCTCTCTGTGGTTCTGTTGCAGCTGTGGTCGCTGATCTGCGCGGTCAGCCTCAGCCGTGCCACCATGGACGCTCTGGCCGGGCGTGCGTGGACCATCCGTGGGTCCACCCGAGCCGCGAGGAGCCGCATCACCGCGATCGCCACCGTCGCCATCGCCCAGGCGGGGGTCGGCCGCGTGCTCGGAAAGCGCAAGCAAAAGAACACCGCCCGGGGCTTCGTAGCGAGCATGGTTGGTCGCTTCACGACCAGCGTCCTCGAGATGGCTTGGTGGGCCGTCACCTACTTGGTCGTCCCGGTCCTTGCCAAAGAGAAGTGCAACGGCATCAGCGCGCTGCGTCGCTCGGGCAAGCTGTTCAAGAAGACCTGGAAGGAGGCATTCATCGGTCGCCTCGCCCTCGGTTGGGTCTGGGCTGGATTCGGTGCGCTGGCCATCCTTCCCTTCGCAGCCTGCATTGCGTTGGGCGTCGCAGACCCCCGGTGGTTACTCGGCGCAGTGATCGGCCCGGGCGCAGTGGCTCTGTTCGGCGTCGTCTTCGTGCGAACGCTCGACATGATCTACAGGACCGCGCTGTACGTCTTCGCCACCGAAGGCGTCGTGCCCGAGCCCTTCGAAGGCCCCGAGCTTCACGACGTGTTCGTCGTCGCCGATCGTTAGCGCGGCGGAACCCCCGGCCAGACCCCACCGCCCTCGACCCGGAGCAGCTCGCCGAGCCACTTGGTCGTCGCCCGAACCCTGCCCGTGCTGCGAAGGTCGGCGTGGGTAAGAACCCAAATCCCCCGATTGAACACCGGGAGTACGGTCGGGCCCTTCACACGAACAAGGTCGGGATCGGGTCCAGCGAGCATCGTGGGACTGAACCCGACACCCACGCCCGCTTTGATCAGCTGGTAGAGCCCCAACGAGCTCCCGCAACGCATGGCCACATGTTCATCACCGATGGTCTCTCGAACCCAGACCGCCGAAGCATGGTGTCGATGGGCTTCGTCCCAGTCCACCCACGGCCAACGGAGCGGGTCTTGCTCATCGACCTGCTGCATCCGGCGAAGGAGTGAGCGGCTGACGTACACCGCCTGTTCGAACACGCTGAGCTTGCGACCAACGAGCGTGTCATGCGGAGTCTCGGTCAGTCGAATGGCCACGTCAGCCTCGCGACGCGTCAGGTTCGAGATGGCCAGGCCGGTGGCGAACTCGAGTTGGATTCCGGGGTAGCGCAGCGCAAAGTCCGGGAGCGCAGGGGTCAGCGCCGAGAGCATCGAGGGCGAGAGCGCCACACGAACGGACCCCTCGAGTCGGTGGTCCCGCCCGGCGATCCTGCGTCCCAGCCCGTCCACCTCCGCCTCGATCCGTGCGGCGGTCTCGGCGAGATCCTCCCCCGCCGGGGTCAGTCCAAGACTTCTGCCTTCGCGCTGCAGGAGCTGCACTCCGAGCTGGTCTTGGAGCTCCGCGATGCGCCTCGAGACCGTCGGGTGGCTGACCCGTAGCGTCTTGGCAGCGCCCCGTAGGCTGCCCGCCCTCCCGATCAGAAGCACCAGCCGCAGATCGGCCCAGGGAATCTCAGGTGCAGCGGCGGGCATCGAGCCAATGGTTCACCGACGAACCATTGATGTCCAGTCTTGGCGCTACTCGCGTCGCCGTGTCTGCCCCATCTTGAGCCTGTCACCGCAACCGAGGAGCAACACGAAATGGGCACTCAGATCACACGTAATGGGCCATGGGCCATCGTCACAGGCGCATCACAGGGAATCGGCGAAGGATTCGCTCGTGAACTTGCTGGTCGAGGCTACGACATCGTTTTGGTCTCTCGCCGTACCGATCGTCTTGCGCATCTGGCGCATACGCTTGTCGCAGACTTTGGCGTGCAGACCCGCGTCGTCGCCGCGGACCTGAGCTTGCCGGGCGCCGCACAGACGATCATCGACGCGGTCCGCGACCTGGATGTGGGGCTGTTGGTCTCCAACGCCGGCGCCGCCAAGATGGGCGGATTCCTGCAAAACCGAGTCGAGGACCTCCGCGCAGACCTTCACCTCAACGCGCTCAGTCATCTCGAGCTTGCCCACGCATTCGGAAGCTTTCTCCGCACGAGGGACCGTTCCGGCGGAATTCTCCTCGTATCGTCGACGGCGGCGCTGCAACCGATCGCGCTGGGGGCCAACTACGCGGGCGCCAAGGCGTTCGTACACACGCTCGGAGAGTCGCTCCACCGCGAGTTCGCCGAGATCGACATCGACGTGACCGTGCTCCTTCCTGGACCCACGGACACCACAGGTCTGAACCACCGCACCGACATTGCGATGGGCAACCTGCCGGTGCCCGCGATGCCCGTGGAGACGCTGGTGCACGATGGCTTGCGCGCGCTGGAGAAGCGAAAGGCAAGCCACATCGCGGGCGCGATGAACCGCTGGAGCGCGCGCTTGATGCCGCGGCGCTTGCTCGCGTGGATGTTCAGCACCTTGCTCCGACGCAACGCAGCCGAACACCTTCTCCCTACCGCCCCCATCGCAACACCCGCCGATGCCCAGAACCGGAGCACGACCATCAGCGCCGCCTAGTCAGCGACCGCAAAGAACGGAGTCATCAACATGGAAACGTCACTTCACATCATCGTCGGACTCGCAGGTCTTCCGCTGCTTTTTCTGGGCCTCCGCTCGCTGTTCAAACCACGCACCATGGCCGATGCCTTCTCCGTGGTTCCCAAGGGCGCAGCAGGACTCAGCACGCTCCGAAGTCTGCCGGGCGGACTCTTCTTGGCGTCGGTCGCGATGCTCATTCTCGGTCTGACCACCGGCGACACCACCTGGCTGCTCAGCGTCGCGCTCATCATGGGAGCCGTCGCAATGGGCCGGATCGTCGGCATTGTCTCGGACGGACTCGTCAAGGAGGTGGTCCCGCCGCTGCTCGTCGAGTTGGTGATCGGTGGCGCCCTGGTGACCGCCCACTTCGTCTTGGGCGCGCCTTGAGAGCAGCGACCCCGACTTCGGGTGGAGCTCGGATGGGACACGGTCGGTGCGGGGCCACGCGGAACGGAGGTCGATTGAGTATGCTTCGGCCTGTGAGCAACGCGTGGGATCCCGAGCGCTACCTGAGGTTCCGCGCCGAACGTCGGAAGCCCTACGAGGACCTCATGGCGCTGGTCCAGCCTGCGGCAGGCATGCGTATCGCTGACCTTGGCTGCGGTCCGGGTGAGCTCACGGTAGACCTTGCCAACCGCTTCGACGCCGCATCGGTGGTCGGCATCGACCACAGCGCTCAGATGCTCGCTCGAGCTGCGACCGCTGCCGAAACCGACTCCCGCGTATCGTTCGTCCGAGCAGACATCGCGACGCACCCGGTTGAGGGCTTCGACCTGATCGTGTCGAACGCAGCGCTCCACTGGGTGCCCGAGCATCGCACCGTGTTCGAGCGACTGCGTAACGGCCTGGCCGCGGGTGGGCAGCTGGCGGTGCAGATGCCCAACAACTTCGCCCAGCCGACGCACACCACCGCGACCACACTCGCGGGCGAGTCGCCCTTCGTCGACGTTCTCGGTCCGCAGCGCGCCGGTGCGGCCGTCGACCCCGCCGAGCACTACGCGACCCTGCTGTACGACCTCGGGTTCCGCGAACAGATTGTGCGCGAGCCGATCTATCTGCACGAGCTCCCCAGCGCCGCCTCCGTGGTGGAGTGGGTCAAGGGCTCGTTGCTCACCTGGTACGAAACGCGGCTGGGGCCCGAGCTCTACGTCGAGTTCGCCCGGCGCTACGAGCAGCGTCTCCTCGCGACCCTGGGGTCGGCGCAGCCCTTCGCGCTGACCTACCGCCGCATCCTCCTGTGGGCTCGACGGGAGTGAGTCGAGTCAGCCTTCCGCCAGCGCGTCCGCCCCGATTCGACGGGCAAACTCCTGAACATCTTGGAGGGAACACCACGGATGCGAAAGGTCGAGCATCGCATCGAATGTCGCGTCCTCGTCGGCGGGCTCGTGCAAGCCCTCGAACCGCACCGCGAGCTCTCGTGCCCGCGTCCGTGTCGCATCAAAGCGCCAACGGTAGGTGCCCCACCCCACGAACGCTCCGGACCCGTCGCGCTTCGTCATCGCGACCACCCACCGGCTCAGTAGACGCTCCGCGGTCTCGTCCAATGTCTCGATCGGCACGACCGTCAGGATGTTCTCGCAAGCGGTGCCCATCGTTCGGAAGCCGTCGACGATGGCAGAGAACCCCTGTCGCGGGGCATCATCGCCAAACGGGCTCGGCATGGCGTACGTGGCGACGAATCGAGCGTCAGCGGTAAACACCCGCCGATACAGGTGCGGAACTTGAGCGTCTTTGGCGCGGAGGTAGTCCTCGAGAATGCGAGCGGATTCGGGGCGGATCGGGAGCTTCATGGCATGGCCTGTGAGATACGCTCTGTTTTGCCTCCGCCGGCCGGCGCGGAACAGGACGATGGACGCCCCGATCCGGACAGACGACGACAAGCTACGGCGGGCGGGGACACGCTCGGGCTTTGTCGCGGCGGTGGTGTTGTTCGGTCTCGCCAAGGGCGTGTCCCAAGCGCAGATGCGTGAAGCGACAGGCATGGGGCTCGAAGACTTGGTCGACCCCGACGCGCGTGTCCCGGACGCGGTGTTGGGTGCGGCCTGGAACGCTTTGGGTTCGCAACATCCCCACCGCCCGATCGCCCTCGACTTCGCGGACGCCGCCCCACCCACAGTCTTTGGTGCCTTGGCTCAGGCTGTCCACTTCGCTGCCACTCACCTCGATGCGCTGCACACGATCGTCCGGTACCACAAGGTGCTCTCCGGTGGCCTTCAGGTCCGGCTGGAGCCCGGCGAGTCCACGCTGGCCATGGTCTTCGCTCACAGTCAGGACGCATTCGACGCCGGATTGGGATCCGAAGCCGCCCTGGGCCTGGCCGCCCGCATGACCCAAGAGATCCTCGGCCTGCGAGGCGCGCTCAGCCGGGTCGAGTTTGCCCATCCGCTTCGCTACGCCACCGCTGCCCCCTTCGAACGGTGGTTTGGGGCTCCGGTCGTGTTCGAGGCACAGCGAAACGCGGTTGTATTCGACGCTGCCTCTTTGGGCGTGGCACCGCCCGCACCCAACGCGGACATGGCTCGATTCATCGCGGCGCACCTGGATCTGGTCTGCGAGCGACTCCGGTCCCGTGTCGCCGATGCTCCCCTGGACCGGGTCCGAGAGGCCATCGCGCAGCAAGCACGGAAGTCCGCGTTTGGAGCCGACGACATCGCCACCGCCGTGGGGATGAGCGTGCGAACGCTGCAGCGCTACACGCGGAAACACGGAGCGTCGTTGCGCGACCTCATCGACGAAGCGAGAGAGGCCTCCGCTTCGCGCCTGTTGGCCGACGAGCGACTCTCCATCGACGAAGTCGCGTTCCTGGTCGGCTACTCGGATGACCGTGCGTTCCGCCGCGCGTTCCAGCGTTGGACCGGCAAGAGCCCGGCCGCATTCCGGCAAGAGGCGGTGTCCGAACTGTCCGCCTTGTGACGCCAAGTGTCCTGGGAGCGGCCGCGCCCCGCTCCTACGCTGGGGTTCGAAGGACAACGCATATGACCCCCGCACTCGACCCCAAAGACCTCGTCGTTCACCCTGGCCAAGGCGAGAAGACCTCCAGCGACATGGTGATGGTCCTCCGGCCCCACCGACTGGGCGGACACTTCTCGATCATGGAGGGTGAGGTCCGCCCCAATGAGTTGCTGGCGTTCCATACTCACGCCAACGAGGACCAGCACATGTACATCATCGAGGGCGAGCTGCAGTTCGAGGTGGGCGGCGCTCAGGGCGTACGATTCTCGGCCGGACCCGGCTGCCACGTCCTCAAGCCGCGAGGCAGCACCCATGGTTTTTGGAACACGGGCGATACCACCGCGCGCTACATCGAGACCTCGACCCAGGACGGCTTCGAGCGATTCGTGGACAGCCGCCAGGAGGGACTGGGCTCGATGCTGGGCCAAGCGACCCAGGACTTGGGCATGAGCTTCGAGACGCAGCGTACGCTCGAAGTGATGAAGGAAAACAAGCTCACCGGGCTCGCCGGCGCCAACCTTCCCGACCCCAAGGCACTGCTTGGAGACTCCAGCTTCCGCACGATGATGGCCTCCAACTCCGCGGCGCGAGAGCTCTTTCTCTACCTCGGAGGCACGAAGCTCCGCGAAGCGGTCCGGGATATCCTCTAGCAGTTCAGAGGGGGGCTCCCGAACGCCTCAGTACGGCAGCCCGGGGATCTCGAGTTCCACCGAGTACAGAGCATTGCCGGTCTCGGGGTTGCCCGCGGTGATGAACAGGGTCTGCATCCCTTCGCCACCGAAGGCTGCGTTGGTGACCTGGGGCGCAACATCTATCTGTCCGAGGTCCTCGGCGCTCGGCGAGAGCACGGCGATGCGGCCCTGGCTGTGCACGGTGACGTAGATGTTGCCAGCACAGTCCACCGCCATGCCGTCGCCACCACTGACATTGCCAAACGAGGTCCCCGGGGTAACAACCGTGCCATCCGCCATCACGTCGTACCGCATGATGCCGCCCACGTGCGTGACGTAGAGCGCGTCTTGGGCTGGGGAGAGGGAAATACCGTTGGGTTGCCCCAGCCCGGACTCGAACAACTCGACCGTACCATCTGGTGCCACCCGGTACACACCGGTCACCGGTTGCGGGTTCGGGTCGGGAGCCTGGTAGTCCGGGTCGGTGAAGTAGATCGTTCCGTCGGTGTGAACGGTCAGGTCGTTGGGGGAGTTGAAGCGCTCCCCCTGGAACGAATCGGCGACCGGAGTCCGTGTTCCCGCGGCGAGATCGAACGCTGAGATCGCACCAGCTTGGTGTTCGGCCCCCACGAGTCTCCCGTCGACTCCAATCGCCAACCCGTTGGTTCCGCTCTGCTCGAACGCAACGGCCAAGCCAGCCCCCTCGTAGCGGAGGATGTTTGCTGGCGGAGGCTGCTCGGAGAACCAGAAGTGCGACAGGTGCAGGGCCCCGTTCCACCACACCGGACCCTCGAGCAGACCGCCGCTCCCTGCCGCGGTCGACGTATTGTCGATCGGCTCCGCGGTCACCACCGCTTGTACCAAGGGTGTCGCCGCAAATGGGCCTTCGGGGCATCCTTCGGCCGCCTCGCCGCCCGTGCTGCCCCCATCGGACGAATCCGTGTCGTCACCGGTTGGGTCGGCGGTCGCAACGGTCGGGTCTGTGGAGTCACTCTCGCCCGAGCTCCCAGCGCTGGCCGATGAAGGAGCGCCACTGGGGTCTGCCCCACTCGATGCGTCCGGAGTCCCTGTCGGCGACGTCGCAGACCCCGATGTCGTGCCAGCATCGGCGTTGGCGGAGATCGTACCGTCGTCGCTGCAGCCGAAGAGGAAGCTCAAGATCAGGATCGAAACCGTCGTACGCATCAGTCGCCTTCGCGACGGGGTTCTACCACGCAGCAGACAGGGAGCCCCACCGTCCGCGACGCACGCCAAGGCGCCCAACGGCCGGGATAAGCGAATCATTTCTTCGGAGGTTTCCGCGGATTCTTCGGCCGACACGCGAGTGGTTTGTCGGCTTCTGGAGTGAAGCAAGTGCCCGAGACGGCGGTGTCATCGCGGCCGGTGAACGAGCAAGCGTCTCCACTGCGCAGTTCGGCACACGCTTCAACCGCCTCGCGTGGGGGTCGAGCGGGGCGCTTTCCCGGACCACCTGGACCCGGATCTGCGAGGCTCAGCGAGAGAAGCAGCGATGACGAAACCGGGAAGAGGTGGTGCATCGCCACGATGGCAGTGCGAGATCGAAGCCAGTCACCCACGACGGGTTTTCAACAGCTTGGGGGTGCACCCAACCTCGCAGAGTCCGCCAGAACCGCAGAGCCACCTGCAGATCCTGCAAGTGGACGCCTCGACGCCGCGCTCGCCTACAAGATGCGCGAACCGAGCGCCGACGCGATCAAGCCGACTGCGAGCTCGGCCGTCTTGTTGGCGTCATCGAGCGCGGGGTTCACCTCGACCATCTCCATGCTGCTCAAGCGCTCGGTCTCGGCGATGATCTCCAACCCTAGGTGAGCCTCTCGGTAGGTGAGTCCACCGAGCTTCGGTGTGCCGGTTCCCGGCGCGACGCGAGGGTCGACCGAGTCGATGTCGAAGCTGCAGTGCAGCATGTCCGAGCCATCGAGCGCGTACTCCAGCGCTTCCTCGACGATCGTTGCCATGCCTCGCCGATCGATGTCTGCCATCGTGTACGTGCGAATGCCGGACTCCTTGAGCAGCCGACGCTCCGTGGCGTCGATGTCCCGCAATCCGATCTGACAGAAGCGCTTCGGGTCGAGCTTGGCGCCTGGGTATCCGATGTCCGTCAGCGCTTCCGGCCCCTGCCCCAGCAAACAGGAGACGGGCATGCCGTGGATGTTCCCGCTGGGCGACGTGTCGGGGCGGTTGATGTCCCCGTGCGCATCAAACCAGATCACGCCGAGCTTCGGCGGACCCTCTGGCTTCGTCTTCGCTCTACGGTGTTGCTCGAGCGCCAGGCCGGAGAGCGTACCGATTGCGATCGAGTGGTCCCCGCCAAGGATCAGCGGGAAGCCCCCGTCCTCGAACATGCCCGGAACCGCGTCCGCGAGTTCGGTGCATGTCGAAGCGATCAGCGGCAAGAACTTCGCCTTCGCGTCCACCTGCGGCCGTGTCTCGGGAGCGGGGATCACCAGGTCGCCGAGGTCACGAACCTCGTAGTCGAGCGCGCGTAGCCTGCGATGCAGTCCAGCGATCCGGATCGCCGCCGACCCCATGCCAACCCCCCGCCGGCCCGCACCGTGGTCCATAGGAACGCCGATCACGTGAATGGTCTTGTTTGTCGACATGACGTTCGAGACGACGATCGTGTCCTCTAGTTCCCACTGCGCGCAACCGAGAAAACGAGGAGCAAAACGACGAGACCCGCGACACGGTCCGCGGAGGCCCAAGCTGGGCCCGGCAGCCAGCTGCCCCGACCGCCCAGCCCATGCCCGACACTGTGAGGGGGATCGCTGTCTGGCGGGGTTTATGCGCTGGTCCCGGCGACGGTCTCGGGGTAGAGACCCTCCATGACATTGAGATACGGTCGAATCGCAGGATTGCTCCTCGCCGTCCTGCCCGGATGTCCGGCTGACGACGTCGACGACACAGGCGCTGCGGACACCGAGCAAGCCGACACCGGTGGGCAAACGGCGGACACGGGAAGCGACGGATCTGAGACAGATGCGGACTGTGTCCTGGAGTGCAGCGGCAATGGGCAGTGCGTCCTCGAAGGCGGTATCCCCAGCTGCGACTGCGACGAAGGCTTCGAAGAGCAAGGGCTCGACTGCGTCGACCCCAACGGAGCTGCCGCGCCTCCAGACGACTTCACATGTCCATCACCCGGGGACGTTTCCGGGGCCGATGCGGCTCGATTCGTCAGCCAAGGCTGGTCCTACGTCGCCGGCTCGACATCGTGCGAACGCCAAGGGACGGACATCTACCGGTTCCGCGAAGACGGGGTCGTCACCCGCCACTCCCAGAGCGCCGGGGCAACCGAGGGTGGCAACTTCGTCTACGGCTGCTGGACACTCGAGGTCGAAGCGAACGGTGCCCTCGGACTGCAGTGGGACCCGGTCGAAAACGAGTCCCAGTTGAACTGCGGGTTCATCGGCGGGCTCGAGGACCCGCCGAACTGCGAGGGTTCCATCCTCTTCGACGCACAGCGCGACGCCTTTGTCCTGCAAGACCTCCTCGACGGCGAAGAGGTTCACTTGCTCTACCCCGCACCCGAGGCCTGCGTTTGGTGTAGCGACGAGGCGACCTGCTGCCCCGACGTCAGCTGGGTCGAAGCGAACGGCGAGCTGCTCTGCGAATGAGCTCGCCCCCGAGCCCCTGCCTCGGCTACGAGCGCAGGGCTTCGATGAGGTGCGAGATCGCGTCGGTGGCCGTGAAGATGCCCACGACTTTGCCCTCGTCCGCAACGATCGCTGACCCCAGTCGCTCGTCTCGCATCTTCTCCAAGACCCCCACCATCGGAGCGTCGGGGGCCACGATGTAGGGCTTGTCGGTCATCGCGTCGGGAACCGAAACCGTCGACATGCTCAGCATCGGGAACACCTCGAGCTTCCCGAGATCGCGTTCGCTGAGCAGCCCCACGATGTTGCTGCCATCGGTCACGGGTAGGTGGCGAATGCTGTGCTCCTCCATCATCAGTCGAGCGGTGGGGAGCGAGTTCTCCATGTCGATCGCATGGACGTTCTTGGTCATGTACGCGCTGACGGTCTGATCGCTGTCGGTCATTGTTGGACGCCTCCGACCCCAACGTACGTCGGCCAGCCGGGTCACATCCGGCAACCGTTGCGCGCTCGTATCCTGCTCGAGACCCTCCGACGGTCGACCCGGGGGGACAGTTTTTCCGTTCGAACGTTCGGCACGCACGCACCACGGAGCACGTTCTCCGCGCCGACCGAGAGCACATAGCCCTGCCCCTAGGGTTCAGGTCCTTACCCGTCGCAGAGTTCAGGAACACCCGCGACGGGCCGAACAGTCGTAGCCACGCAGCGGCGCTGGGCCATTGAACTCGCGCCTCGAACCGGTGCAAGAATGCACCATGACTCGCGACTGGGACGACCTTCGCTACTTCCTCGCAGTATGTCGGCGGGGAACGGTCCGTAAGGCCGCGGAGTCACTCCGCGTCACTCACTCGACGGTCTCGAGACGGATTGCGGCGCTCGAGGAACGGATGGGTGCCCGCCTCTTCGAGAAGCTTCCGGCTGGCTACCGTCCAACACCTGCCGGGGAGGACGTCCGTGCCCACGCGGAAGAGATCGAACAACACTTTGACGAGATGGGTGTCGCGGTCGCAGGGAGGGATGCAGCTCCGTCCGGAGTCGTCCGTGTCGCAACCATCGACGTCCTGATGCCCTCGTTGGTGCAACACCTCGCCGCGTTTCGAGCGGCGTACCCCGGAATCGTGCTCGACGTGCTGACCGGCCCCCGCATCGTGAACCTCGCGCGCGGCGAGGCCGATGTGGCGCTCCGGCTGACGAATAGCCCCGCACAGACCCTTGTAGGACAGAGAATTGGCCCGATGGCACTCGCAGCCTATGCATCGGCCGAATACCTGCAAGCGCTCCCTCCACACACATCCCCCGAGTCGATGAGTTGGGTTGGTTGGAACGAGGACATGCGCCTGCACCCAAGCGCCCATTGGGTGGAACACCACGCCGAGACGATCGGGATCCGGGTGAGCAGCAGCCACTCTGTTCATGCATCCGTGCTCGCCGGACTGGGCGCGGGGTTCCTCAACTGCTTCGTCGCGGACCGACACGAATCGCTGTGGCAGATCATGCCGCCCAACCCCACACACACCTTGGACCTATGGGTGCTCACGCCTGAGGAACTCCGAACGACCACGCGTGTCCGCCTCTTCTCCGCTTTCATCTCGAAGGCGCTCAGGGGCGAACGCGATTTGATGTCGGGAGCCAGGGCGCGCGCCTGGCGCGGCGACATCCCGCGGAGTGGATGATTTTTGAGCCACACCAACGCACCAATCCGCGTGGCGGTCCCAACCGCCTGACCTAGGTTGTGTGCAGAGACCCCATGCCGTTCGACCCTACCCGCACCGCTCTCATCACCGGCGCCAACGTCGGGCTCGGTTTCGAGGCCGCCCGACAACTCCTACAAGACTCGAGAACTCGAGTTTTGCTGGTTTGCCGCACTCCGGAAAAAGCACAGAAAGCGCGGCAGCATCTGCGCGACGCAACCGGGAACGACAACGTCGAGGCCTACGCAGCAGACATGACTTCGCCTGCCCAGCTTCACGAGGTTGCTGATGCCGTGTCACGAGATGGACACCGAATCGACCTCCTCCTCCTCAACGCCGGCATGCTCGGCCGCGAGAAGGTCGTCCGCACCGCCGAGGGCTTCGAGGAGAGCGGCGCCGCCTCGCTCGTGGGTCACCACATCCTGACCACGGCTCTGTTGCACTCCGGTTCCGTCACCGCCGATGCCCGCATTGTAATCGCGACATCCGACGCCGCGAAGGGAGAGATGCCCGGCATGGAGCCGACCGCGGTACGCCTCTTCGCACAACAACACCTCGGCGGCGACCTCGAAGCCGCAGTCCAGACGCTCCTTCGCGCACAGACACCGTACCGCTACCGGGCCAAGCCCCACTACGCGACGGTCAAGGTTTTCGTGAGTTGGTGGGCTTCCGCTCTCGCCCGAAGGGTGTCCTCGACCACGAAGGTGTTCGCCGTCGCTCCAGGAGCGGCCTTCGCAACGTCCGCGATGCGGCACCAGTCTCTCGCGTTCCGGGCGCTGATGTTCTGCGTACTCCAACCGCTCATGATGCTGTTTGGGATGGCCACCACCGTCGGTGCGGCCGCGGCGAAGTACCTGGACGTCGCCTACCGCTACGACACATCTTCGGGTGGTACGTATGGCGCGCAGGGGGTCAGGATGCGGCGGGCACCGACGCGGCTGATGCAGCCGCACCTACTCGACGAAGAACTTCAAGAGATGCTGTGGACCGTCCTCGCGCGAACCACGGGTTCGTCTCTTCCACACGACCCGGCGGCGGCCCCTCGGGTCGACGGTGTTTCAACGGGCTCGAACGCCGCCGCCGAGGATGCGCGCGCGCAACAGTTGGTGCGCCGTAGCGTCTGACGCGGCGTGTTCTCGGACGCGCGTCTATCCGAGCAGGACCTGCCCGCCAACAGTGCGGGCGTTGCCCCGCACACTGTCCAACCACGCGACCCCCTTGCCCACCGCCGCCTGCATCTCGCACCCATCGGCCAGCCCACAGGCGATCGCGGCCGCCAGGGCACACCCGGTCCCGCGCGGGTCAGGACCGTCGATCCTTGGACGCGAGTACACCCGCGCCCCTGCCCGTGTCCAAAGCGTGTCGGAGACCTGTTTCCCTCCGTCGTGCCCGCCTTTGCGGAGCAACCCGACGGCCCCATGAACCTCCAGCCAGCCCTGCGGGTCGGCGCCGCCGATCAGCGCATCGTACTCCTTGCGGTTGGGGGTGATCAGCCCGCCCGCCATCAACGGCAACAGACCGTCGGGACTCGCGGCCATAGAACCGCCGATGCTCGCGCTCAAGACGGGGTCCACCACTTTCGGCGCATCCACGCTCTCGAGAGCAGCAGCGACGATCGAGGCGACCGCGGCGGGGACAAGCCCAACTTTCACCACCGCGGGCTTCGGCGCCCGCTGAAATTGGAATCGAAGCGCGGACGCATTCATGGGACCGGCGACAGCCTTCTTTCCGTCGCCTTGCTGCGTGAGGGCGGTGACGACAACGTGCACAGCCCTGTGTGGCGCGACCGCGCGTACCGTGGCCGCATCTCGCAAGACCCCACCTCCGCCGCTCGGGTCCAACCCGCCGACGATCCACACAGCCCCATCACCCATCCCCGCGCAGGATCCCCACCGCCGCGATCGTATCTCCTCAACTCCACGCATTGCGTCACATCGACACGCAAAGTTCGTGCTGTGGAGTCCCCCCCGGACATTCGGATGCATCAAAACTCGGTCCATCGCCGAAGCGACGCGCATTCCCCGACAATCGGCCGAGTCTCACAGTTCCCCACGACCGAGCCCCGGGCCTTTTTCAGCTCATCACCTTGCCCGCGCGCGCCGCCACCGGCGCTCACTCACCTCGGAGGATCTCCACCTTCATGATCTTGTCGTGCGGGAGGACTTCATCCAGGACCCCCAACCCGTCGGTCACGCGCCCCAGGATCGTGTACCGCGCATCGAGTCGCGGCTCGCGTGCTTGAGCGATGAAGAACTGCGACCCGCCGGTGTCCTTTCCAGCCAGGGCCATGCCGACGGCGCCCCGCTCATACTTCTGGTGGCTCCACTCGCAGGGAACGAGAAATCCAGGGCCACCGTACCCATCTCCCCGAGGGTCACCGCCTTGGATGACGAACCCCGGGACCACACGATGGAACGTGAGCCCATCGTAGAACCCGCTGGCTGCGAGCGACGCGACCGTCGCCTGGTTGAAAGCCGCGGGCCCCTCGAAGGTGATCGTCATCGCACCCGACGAGGTCGTGACCCGAAGACCGGTGACATCCCGATACTCCTCGAGGCGCGACTTGAGTTCGTCGACGAAGGGGGCGGGCCGAGGCTCGGCCTGAGCACGCACGAACGCCTCCGCCAGATCGGGCACGGGCTGTAGCGCCGAGAGACCCGCTCGACGAATGGCCACCGCTGGATCCTTCGCCAACGGCAACACTGTCTCGCGAAGCCACGGTGCCGCGAGGGCACCGTTTTCGTCCTTGCCCCCGCTGCGTGCGAGGTTGCCCAAGGCCTCGATCGCGGCGATACGAGCCTCGATCGTCGTGGAGTTGGGCCACGACGAAACCGCCTCCTCGAGTCGCGGCAGCGCACTCTCATCTCGTCGGGCCCGGTCTCTCGCGCGGGTGGCAATGGCCGCGGCTGCGGCTGCCCTCACCCCAGGGTCCTGTCGACCCAGCCCCGCCTGCAGCGAAGCGTTGACGCGGGGCTCGTCCACATCGACCAATGCCGCGAGCGCGGCCGCGGCAACGCCGGGGCGCAGGTCAGCTGCCCGCTCCAGGAGCGCCTGCGCCTTCGCCTCCCGCGTCATGGCGGCACCGACACGCAGCAGCGCCTCGATCTCGAGCACCTCGGCGTATCCCTCGGGTAGCTCATCGACTCCACTGGCACAGGTCCGTAGGGTCCTCAGGTCGCCGCTGCCGATCGCGGCGAGCAGTTCCGATTCACATACCGCGAGGGTCAACGCCTTGCGACGCCGCCCCTGCGAACGGTCCCGCGCAGACTTCAACGCCAACCGCAACGCAGAGAGACTTCGCAGCAACTCCGGCGTCCCCACAACGGCATCCCGCAACCCTGCCAGCGCGACGAGAAGCACATGCACCCGAGGGCCCTTGAACGCGTCGGGCTGAAGTGCGCTCAGCCGCTCGACCACCAAGGACCGGCCGTCGGCGTGACCAGCCAAGGCCCGCACCGCCTCCACCTCGACAGCCCATTGCGGTGGCGTGTCACTCAGGATGGCGGCCGACACTTCCGCGGGCACCTCCCCCAAGCCTGCGAAACCTTTCCACGCGACACGAACAAGCGCGGGGTCAGTCGCTTGTAATGCGGGTGTCATGCGCTCGACCAACGTTTCCCGGGCCGCCCCTGCGAGCAACTCGGCGGACGGACCCGCACACCGCCCCACGGCGTACGCAGCGGACCACGCGTGCGGGGCCTCCGGCCCGAGCTGTTTTGCGACGGCCTCGAGCCCGGCGGTTGTTGCGGCGTGACCGCGCGCGCAGAGCATCCCCATCACCTCGAGAGCAGCCGCATGCTCCGGCTTCGGGTCGCCCTCCAACAGCACGGCCAAACGTCCCTGCGACCGCTCGCCCCCGACACGAGCGACCGCGAGCAGCAGCGCCTCGAGCTCATCGCGGGACTCCGTCACCGCCAAGCGAGTCCAGATCGCGTCCTCCAATGCGGGCCATCGGCCGTTTCCCTCGGCATCCGGCGCTCCCGGCGGAGGGTCCAGCAATGCGAGCGCCGCGAAGTGTGCGGACGTGGCTCCCGCGTCTCCCTCCAGCCACGCCGCCAACGCATCCACGGCACGCGGTCCGCCAATCCGGGCTTGGGCCCAGGCGGTGCGCGCGTCGTTCCCCGCTGGTAGCGAATTGGGCTCCCGCGCCAACTCTTGCGCTTCGAGCGCGGGCGCCCGTGCGGGCACACCGAGGCCCCACCCGGGGACGCTCGCCGGCTCCGAGGGCGGCGCGGTGTCCGGGGCGGCTGTCCTGCGCTGGTCGGCCGCAGAAGACGAATCTTTGCACCCTGAAGCGAAGCCGAGGATGAGCGTCACAACGAGGCAACCGCGAACCATGCCAGGCGGACGGTAGACCACACCCACCCGACGGTGCACGTTTTGGGCATGGCCAGCTTCAGCGGCACTGTTCGACACAACGACCTCGAAGGCGGCTTCTTCGAACTCCACACCGGCGGGAAGACCTACCGACTGCAGGGCGCGACCGGTCTCGAGGCAGGCGCAAAGGTCGTGGTGCACGGCACAATCGAGTCAGGTGGGTTCGGCCTGCAGATGTCCGGCCCGGCGATCAAGGTCGACAAGATCGACCCTGCGTAGCCGACCGCATACGGGCCGACCTCGGCCGCAAGTTCGGGGCGTCGTGACCTGCGTGATACGGTCGAGTTCTGTGGTTACGTCTGTATTGCGTTGGGGCGTTGGCCTGAGCGTCTGCGCTCTTGCGGCCAACGGATGCGGCGGGTTGTGCGAAGACGACGGCTTCGGGGGTTCGAACTGTCCGGTCGGCCCAGACCCGATCGCACAGGGTCAGACCAGTGGTGGGCAAACGTCCACGGGTACGAACGACCCGTCCTTCGCAGACGGGAGCTCGTCGGGCGGCAACGCCGAATCGAGCACCGGCGGGCAGGAGACCTCCACCGGACCGATCTCCAGCCAAACCTGGTGCGTCGACGGTGACAACGACGGATTCGGCGACGTCGACGACTGTCAGGTTGTTCCCGGCGGCGAGCGACCGCCCGCCGGCACAGTCCTCGACGATACCGACTGCGACGACGCCTCGGACCGAACATTCCCCGGCGCGGCGACCGAAGAGGCCACGGACAGCTGCACAAAGGACGCGGATGAAGATGGATGGGCAGACGCGGCCCCGCCCGAGGGGGTGACCGCGGGAACCGACTGCCTCGACGACGACGTCAACACATTCCCCGGTGCCGCGGATCTCGACGATACGGTCGCGTGCATGCGCGACGCCGACGACGATGGCTACGGCGACTCCATGCCACCACGCGGCGGAACGGCGGGGAGCGACTGTAACGACAACGACGACGCCATCCCTTCGGCGACCGAATGCCTCAGCTGGTGCGCGGACGAAGACGACGACCAGTACGGCGACCCCGCCATCTGCGTCCTCGATGTGGATCCGCCCAAGGGCTACGTGGGCAACGCTGCCGACTGCGATGACAGCTCAGCCGATGCGTTCCCGGGCGCAGCACCCTTGGACGACGAGATGGCGTGCATGCTCGACGTCGACGGCGACGAGTACGGCGACTCCGCGCCTGCCAATGCCGCGATCACTGCGGGCTCGGATTGCGATGACCTCGAAGTGCTGGTCTCCGATGCTTGCTTCGATTGTCCCGCCGACAGCTCCTTCTGCAACCCGGACGACAACGTGACGCAGTGCAACGCCACGGGCACATGGGGCGTCGAGGTCGACTCCTGCTCGTTCGGGTGCGACGACGTCGGCGCAGTCTGCTGGAGTGCGCTCAGCGTCGACGCGGGCGTCTGTGCTGAGATGACCGACGGCGGTTCATCGGCCCTCACTGCGACCGCGAGCGGAGGCGACGGAAACTACGCATACGCGTGGTCACCGATCAGCACCCTCGACGATGACGACGTCGCAACGGTCAACGCAACTCCACCCGTCGCCACGACCTACTCGGTCGCCGTCGCTGATGGAGAGGGCAATGCTGCGAGCGACCAAGTCACCGTTCACATCACGGACCAAGATTGGGACCTCGAGGCCGAAGGCTGCACCTCGCACATCTACGCCGACATCTTCGACTCGCCAGCGCCCTCCCCCATCGACGCATTCTTTGTCGGGGGCACCGCCCGCTGCAACTTGCAGAACAACGGGCTTGCCAACGCCTACGTTTGCCCTGCAGTGATGGAGCAGACCCAGGTCTCGTTCGATCTGGAAGTGGTCAACAACGCGGACAACGATGGCATCGGCTTCGTCTGGGGATGGCAGGACGCCTCACACTTCTACTTGTTGTCGTGGAAACAGACGACCGAGGCCGCTCCCTGGGGGCCCTGGGAACAGGGGATCACGATCAAGCGCATCGAGGCTGACGCTCCGGGTGACATCACGGGCGAGGACTTGGCCGCGAGCTATGACACCGCAGCGGGTACGGTGCTCGCCACACCGGCCGAGTTTCTCGCCGCGGGTTGGCAAAACCAGACTCAGTACCGAGTCTTCTTGGACCTCGACGGCGACACGACCACGATCACGATTCTCGATCAGGACAACGGACTCACCGTCGTCAGCGACAGCATCACGGATGGCACGCTTGGACCCGGCGCCGTCGGCAGCTACGACGCATCGCAGCGCACGGCATGCACAGGCGCGTGGCGTTCGAGCTGCCTGTAGCCTGCCTGCAGAGTTGGGACGCGCCACACTCGGCCTGCGCCCACACGCTCACCAGATACGAAGAAGCCCGAGTCGTAAAGACTCGGGCTTCTGAGTGCTCGGGGAGGGACTTGAACCCCCACGTCCGAAGACACACGGACCTGAACCGTGCGCGTCTACCAATTCCGCCACCCGAGCGCTGGGGACGCGAAAAGTAGAGGACCCGTGCCAGAGCGTCAAGTGTTTGTGGAGCCGGTCAGCTCTTTTTTGCAGACATCGGCCGTAGACCGCCCGCGGGACCCTCTGGAGCCGACACAACCCCGGTCTCCCAAGGGTCCTCGTCGCCCTCATCTGCGAGCGGCTCGACAACCATCCGCGGCGCGCGCGGGCCGTCCTCGTCGACCAAGCGCTTGCTGCTGCCGGTTCCGGGCACCGGCTCGGGCACACCTGCAGAGGGCCCGCTCTCGGGACGCAGACGGCGCACCGGCGCTCCGTCGTCGACAGCCCCGAGCTCGACCATCGACCCAGAGCCGTCCCCTGCGAGGTCGGCGAACAGCTCGTCGACTTCATCGAAGCTCGTTTCGGGGTCCGGTCCGCCTCCAATGCGTGCGAGACGGGCGCGCTCAGAGGCGAGCAGCCGCTCCTGTTCGAGCGCCCGAGCTTCCGCCGCAGAGAGCAGCTTTCGAGCGACCTCGAGCTCGTCCCGCGTCTCGTCGAGCTCTTCCTTGTGCCGCTCCAACTGAGTCAGCGATGCCGCAAGGCGAGCCGCGTTGCGATCGGCGGCGTCGGTCATCTCCCAGATCTTCTGCTCGGCAGAGTCGAGCTCGCGCAGCATGTGCTCCTGCTCCTCCGCCCGAACCGTGGCCTCCAGCCGATAGCGCTCGACTCGTGGGTCCTCGTCGGTCACCGGTCTCACGGAACGGGACGCGAGTTGTTCGCTGTGCCGACGCGCCTGCGCCGCGAGCTGAGCCTTGAGCCGACGCATCGCCTCGAAGGCTTCGGGTGGCCAGTCCACCGCACCAACAGGGGGCGCTTCAGAAGCCTCGGACGGCCAAGAATCCTCGAGAGCTTGCTCGAGTTGCTCATTTGCCGCGGCCGCGGCCTCCAGCTCCCGCCGAAGCTTGTACATCTCCACGCCGCTGGTCTCGTTGGCGCTGGCGATGTCCTCCATCTCCTGGTTGCGCTCGCGCAACCGACGTCGCAACGATTCTTGCTCGGCGCGAGCGTGTTCGAGGTCGCGCTGAAGGGATTCCTCCCGGGCGTGTGTCGCTTCGACCGCCTCGCGCCGAACCTCGACCTCGACCTGCAGATCCGAGACCGACGCTGCGAGCTGCTCGACCTCCAACGCCTTGACCTCGAGCTCCCCTTCGAGCGCGGAGGCGGTCGCAGCGTTTTGCTCGGCGGCACGGCGAAGCCGTTCGAGCTCCTCCCCGACCTCGGAGAGCTGCTCCTCCCGGCGCCGGGCGACGGATGTGGCCTCGATCTCCCGAGCCGCGAGTTGTTCCTGCCGCGCACGCAGGTCGGCGAGTTCTCGGGCGCGCTCGGAAAGCTCGCCGCGCAACACCGCAGCCTCCGCGTCATCACCACTGCGGGACTCGGTCTCGGTCCGCAGGCGTCCGATCTCCTCTTCGTGGGCATGAACGGTCGCCCGCAGCTCGGCCCGCTGAAGCTCCAATTGGTGCAGTTCAGCGCCGAGTCGCTCCAGGTCCTTGGCCTGCTTGGTCTCCGACTGGTGGGCTCGCTCGGCGCGCTCCCGAAGCCTCTCGGCCTCACCGGCGGTGCGCACGTTGTCGAGCCTGGCTTTCTCCAGCTCTTCGCGGCTCGCCCAAAGACGCTCCTCGAGGCCTTGAATCTGCTGTCCTCGACGTCCGAGTTCCTCGCGAAGTCGCTCCCGATCTCCGGCGACCTCGGCGAGCATCCGGTCCTGCTCGACGGTCTGCGCGGCCTCGGCAGAGAGCGCCTCTTCACGGGTGTGGGCCTGCGTCAGGAGGGCTCGATGATGCTCCAGCTCGGCCCGCGTGACCTCGAGGTCCGTCGTGAGGCGCGAAACGTCTTCAACCCGTTGGGAGAGCGTCCCCTCGTGCTGCGTTAGTCGTCGACGGGTGAGGTCCAACTCGGCCTCGACCCGCTGGGACAACTTGTGGGTCCCCTCGCGCTCCGCCAACGCAACCTCCATCTGGTGCGCCAGGCTTGAGCGTTCGGCCTCGAGCGACCGTAGCTGCGTCTGGAGGCCGCCCAGTTGGGCGTCACGAGCATCGAGTTCGACCTGTCGCTGCTGGGTGGCCTCGTTGGCCCGCGCCACCGCCGACTCGAGATCCTGCACGCTGCGGGTGAGAATCGTGAGGTCGGTCTGCGCTTTGCGAGCCCGCTCCTTGGCGGCGGACAACTCGGCCTCCAACGCCTCGCTCCTGCGACGCTGTGCCGTTTGCTCGCTGGCCCGCGCACGGTCTTCCGCGCTCTTCTGCTCGAGGGCAGCGACGCGCGCGTTGCGTCGTTCGAGCTCACGCTCGAGCACGCCCACGCGGGAGGCCCGCTCTTCGGCGCGTGACGTCAGATCGGAGACCGCGTTTCGTAGGGACTGCAGCTCCTCCTCTGAGATCGAGGGGCCGGCCGATGAAACGGCGGAAGGGACGAGCAAGCAGCGCCCAGTCACACGTCGCCGGGCATCCGCGGACGGTGCTGACAGGGTCGCAAGCGCCAGGTAGTGCGACGCATCGGGCTCGTCGGAGACCAGAGACTCATCGAGTTCGAGCCCTGGCGGAGGCTCTTCGCCGTCGAGCACAGGCGCGAGGCTCACGCCCTGCCATGGAAGCTGGGCGAGCATGAACACGTGTGGGAACTGGCCGCCCAGTTCCTCCTCCAGGGTCCAGAAGTCGACCTCAACCCGCTCTCCGTGGGTCGCGCGTGCCGCAAACCATCCGTCGGGGTGCAGGACCGAGGCAACATGTTGCAACCACCGCCGCCGCTCCGAGACGTGGCGGCCGGCGTAGCTGTCCAGGGCCACGACGAGATCGAAGCGCTCATCGAACTCGGGCCAGCCTTGACGGCTGTCGAGACCCAGCTCCCGAACTTCCGGGCCAAACGCGACCTGCACGTGTGCCGCCCCGCCACTGCGCAAAAGCCTCGCGCCCTCGAGGTCGCTTGGGGCGACCACGAGCACGCGCCGTCCAACCGCCCACGGCTGCAAGGCCACGTATGCAGGTAAGAGCTCCACCGGAGACCCACATCATAGCGGTGCCCACCCGGAGCTCACAACGTGCGAGCATGTGCGGGGGGAGTCTTCGTAGTGGTTTCGAAGGCGGCCTGCTAACCTACCCCTGGAAACCCTGAACGATGGCACAGGCGGTCAAGTACAAGAAGCCCAGGGCGTTCAACTCGGTCAGCATCGTGTTGCTGCTGATCGCTGCGCTGGGCATCTTCCTCGGCTACCAGTACTTCCCGCTTTTCCTCCAGAAGCAGGAGGCGTATCGGGTTCTGGAAGAAACGGGCTCTGCGTTCTCCGGCCGGCGCCCCTATTACGTGAAGGATTCCAAGGCGCGAGAGACCCTGCGGCGTCGCATGCAGGCCGACTTGTTACGCGTCGGCATCAACGACCCGGACCTCGAGACCTGGATCGAGCTCGATGGAGACGAGATGGCGTTCGGCGCGATCTACTCGATCTTCATCGAATGGCCTTTTCAAGCCCTCCCGAAGCAAGAGTTCGTGTACGAGGTCGAGCACGTGGTGAACTTCTGATCGGTACGGTACGCCGGGCTTCAGGTCCTGATACGATGCGGACGACGGCGCGCTGATGGGAGCCAGGCTCATTCTGGTGAAGGGAGAAGGTCCTGCGGAGTACCTCCTCACGGCCTTCAACACGGTAGGACGGCACCCCGACAACACGGTGCAGGTGCTCGACCGTATCGTGTCCAAGGAGCACTGCCGGATCACGCGCGGACCGCAGGGCGGATACATCCTCCGAGATGTCGGCTCGCTCAACGGCTGCCACGTCAACGGCCAACGTGTCGACGAAGCCAAGCTGGCCAGCGGCGACGAACTCTCGCTCGGCAATACGGTCCTGAGGTTCGAGGACGACGAGGAGCACGACGCCGCTCCGGCGAGCAACTTCACGGTCATGACGGACATGCTGCAAAGCCAGGTCCGCAGCCGCGTCGATGCAAGCACCAGCTTCCTTCCGGTCACGGAGATCACCGACAACGAAGCGCTCCGCTCCGACTACGAAAAACTCCGCATCGCCCACGAACTCAGCCAGAAGCTCTCGGTCGACACCGACCTCGACGACCTGCTTCAGAAGATCGTCAACGAGACCTTCCAACTGATCAAGGCCGACCGCGCGGTCATCCTGTTGGTCGACCAAGACACCGACGCGCTCGTTCCCCGCTACGTCAAACAAAAGCGGGAAGGCGAGGAGATTCAGCTCTCCAACTCGGTGCTCGACGAGGTCCGCACCAACAAGCGCGGCGTCCTCTCCTCCGATGCGATGCTCGACGAGCGCTTCAAGGCGTCCAAAAGCATCATCATGCAGGGCATCCGCTCCACGATGGCGGTGCCTCTGCTGTACTCCGATCGCATCGTCGGTGTGATGCATATGGACTCCACCCTCACCACGGGTGCGTTCAGCGAGAAGGATCTGATGCTCTTCCAGGGGATCGCGACGCAAGCGGCCATCGCGATCGAGAACAACCGCCTGGCCAAGAAGATCGAGCGCGAAGCCGGACAGCGCGCGCAGTTTCAACGACTGCTCTCCCCCAACCTCGTCGATCAGATCGTCTGCGGCGCCCTTCAACTCGACCAGGGCGGAACCAAGCGGCAGGTCACGATGCTGTTTGCCGATATCCGCGGGTTCACCGAGATGAGCGAACGGCATCCCCCCGAGGAGATGGTCAAGACGCTCAACGACTACTTCGAGGTGATGGTCGACGTGCTGTTCTCCCACGGCGGGACCTTGGACAAGTACGTGGGCGACGAGATCATCGGCCTGTTTGGCGCGCCGGTTCACCTGCCCGATGCCGCGGACCGAGCGATTCGCTGCGGCCTCGAGATGCAGCGTGCACTTGCCGAGTTCAACCGGGTCCGGGAGAGTTCGGGTTTGGAACCCATTCACATCGGCATCGGCATCAACACCGGTCCGGTGATCGCCGGGGCGATCGGCTCCTCGCGCACCCTGCAGTACACCGTCATCGGAGATGCGGTGAACGTGGCCGCCCGCTTGTGCAGCGTGGCGAAGGCTGAGGAGGTCATCCTCTCCGAGTTCACGATGCAAGCCGCCCAAGGAGCCGTCAACGCAGAGAAGCGTGCCCCTGTTCAGGTCAAGGGCAAGTCCGCATCGTTGGAGATCTACGCGGCGCAACAAGACCCGGGCGCCCCCGGGACGAACCCCACGTCGCGGGCCACGTCCATGCCGCAGGGCTGATGGCCTTCGACGCACTCACGGCTCACCTTCCGAGGCGAGCGGACCTTCCCTGCGCCGAGCAGGCCCTTGCGGCGATGCCAGCAGCACGTCTCGGCTCGTTTGCCGACGACATCACCCTGGCCTCCGGAGAGCGCTTGTGCGTGAGGGCCGTCGCCAAGGGGTCGACGCAGCGGCTCACGCTCGACTTCCGGGACAGCGACGCGTTTTCTTCGGCCGATGGCTTCGGCTTGGACCACGATGACCTCGAACTCGTCGCTGTCTTGGCGCTGTGTCATGCGCTCGGAGTGCCGCCCGATCGACGTTGGCTCGAGCGGCTCGAGCTCTTGTCGAGCCCAAACAGCTGGGTCGGCGGCATTCGGTCGTCCGACCCGGGCCGCCGCGCGTTCGCACTCGCTCGAACATTCGATGCCGTGCTCGGAGCCCTCGCGTACAGCTGGCCGGCGCGGGTCGGAGCGGGGTCGAACACGCTCGGGGCGGTGGTGGAGATTCGACGGGGCGCGGACATCGTCTGTGAAGCGATTCCCGGCGGCGAAGGGGCGACTCCCGCCCGACGAGGGCAGTCGGGGTGGCGGAGCCCGGTCGTTGGAGCCGTCAGCACCGCACGGTTTTTTCCGTGGCTCTCCCTGACCCAGCGCGGCCGAGCACACTCTGGCGGTGGTGGAGCACGACCCGGTGGCGATGGCATTGAGCGCGTCTACACCGTCACGCAAGATGTCGAAGCGCTCTTTGGCTTCGACCGTGACCGCAACCCGCCCCACGGGATCGATCGCGCAGGACCTCCCCGTCCATCGCGCGTCTTCCTCGAACGCCGAGGGCAGGATCCCAAACGGGTCACGCCCTGGATACCGCTCTTCGTACCCGCCGGCGCAAGCGTACGTGTCGAGACCGCGGGCGGTGCAGGCCACGGATTCGGCGGCTACGGGGATATCGAGTTCGACCCTGCCGACTGGTTCGGCTCCAAGTCGTCCGACGAGCCGTCGGAGCACTGAAACTCGAGGTGTCCGATGAAGTCGACCGCGACGCGGTCCTCGCTCGCCGGCCATGCGCAGCCCATCGTACTCTCGCAGACGTCGTCGCATGAGCCCCGGGCCGGCACCCCACGGTCACGTTCGAGCGCCAGGCACAGAGCCCGTCGCGTGTTGGGTCCGATCGGTCCCATGTCGACCAGCACCGCGCCCACCGTTTGAGCCTCGCTCGTGCAGACCGCACTGCATGTAGTCGGCTCCTCGAGATGTCCAGGCACTCGGCACGCGGCCGCATCCAACTCCATGTGCACAACACCCGCCGCTGAGGCCCGGGCCGTACTCGCCGAGTGCGGAAGCGAAGCGTCGCAGGGTTGGCTGCACACCTCACCCATGAGCCGGTTCACGCCTTCTTCCCCTCGGACGAGCGTGGAGGCAGCCGCCGGTTGCGGGGGTGGCGCAGAGCTTCGTTGCGGCCCGCAGCCGAGCACAACAGCGAACATCCCCAACCCAGCCGCGCTCGATACGTGCACCGTGGGGAGGATAGCGGGCTGCAGCGGGCGGCCCAAGGCAGGTCGGGAACCTCAGGGCCCTCCCGCCGCACAGGTAGATTGAAGGCTACGCCTTCGCTGCGTTGCATGCTCTCCCGCTGGGCCCCACTCACCGCTGTTCTCGCAGTCTGCGCTCCCGCTGCGACCGTTCGGGCCGCGGAAGGGTGGCAGCTGGATGAGCACCGGCCGGCCACCTGGGACGATGCTCCGTCACAACTCGAGAGCGCCGGGCTTGGCCAATCACGCGGTAACCCCGTCGTCCCGGACAAGCCCCTCAGCACCGGCCCGCGAACCAGCCGCGCGGGCTTGGAGCCCACCGTCCTCTTCCTCAACTTCGATGGGGCCGAACTCACCAGCGGCCCCGACGACGCCCGCTCCAACCTCACCACGATCAACAACATGGCCGGTCCGTATCCAGCCTACGGTGAAAATGGCGCGAAGCGGCAAGCCGTGATGCAAGCCGTCCGTGAAGACTGGTCGGCCTACAACGCCGTCGTCACCGACCGCCGCCCCGACAGCGGCGACTACGTCATGGCGATGATCGGACCGGGCAACCCGGACAACGACTCGAAACTTGGGATCGCAGTCCTCGATTGCGGGGATGCCCGAACTCGCAACAACGTCGTCTTCGCGTTCCACAGCTCGGGCGACAGCCATACCGCGACGAGCACTGCCACGACGATCAGCCAAGAGATCGGGCACTCGGTTGGACTCGAGCACGTCGACCAGGCGTCGGACATCATGAATCCGACCAACGTCGGCGGGGACCCGTCGTTTCGCGACGAGTGTCTTCCGCTGAGCCAACGCGCGGAGTGTCCAGCGCAGCACGACGCCGAGTGCGGCAGCGTCGAGCAACAGAACGCCCACCGCGAACTGTACGAACTGATGGGTCCCGCGACGCCGGACGCGTCCGGGCCATCGATCGAATTGATCGCCCCGTTGGACGGCGAGAATTTCGACCTCGACGAACGCTTCGAGATCGTCATCGACGCGGACGACGGTTTCACGGTCCACAAGGCGGCCCTGTTCGTAAATACGGTTCTTGAGAACACCGACGATGCAGCGCCGTTCGGCTGGACCGCAACGCAGTCGACCTCTGGCGAATACGAGCTTCGGGTCGAAGTGCAGGACACACAGGGCTTCATCCGCGTCAGCAACACGGTGACCGTCACCGTTGGCCGAACCAGCCCTTTGGGAGGATCGGACGCCTTGCCGCCTTCGACCAGCAACGGGGCACCCGGCGAACCGGAGGGGTGCGGGTGCAGAACCGGTTCCGAATCGGGAACGCTTCCGATCTGGGCCGTTGTGGTCGCCCTCGGTATCGCGCGACGCCGACGAAGACTCCGATTCTGAGGAGTTCGACCCAGTGAGGTTCTCGGACGATTCCCGATTTCGAGATACCCTCGAAACCGGTGAGCAAGCTCAGCCAACTGTGCGCCTACCTTGAGCGGCCTGAAGCCACGGGATTGGTCTTCGCGGTCGGGTCGCCCGCGACAGTGAAATCGACAGCCCGCGACCTTCCCGTCACGGTCTCTCCGCTCAACGCCCGCGCGATCGCACGATTCTTCGAGGGCACCGATGTCGCGCCGCTCCTCTCGGGCGGGGACAAGACCAAAGACGTGAACTTCGACGTCGACGGCAAACGTCTGACCGCGACCGTGACCAAGAAAGGAGTCTCCCTCTCGATCCACGTTCGGCTCCGAGGTGCGGCAGGTCCCGCGGCCGCGCCCGTGCGAACGGCCCCGGTCCGCGAGCGACGACCGGCCGAACCCGCCCCCACTCCGGCGCCTCACCGCGACAACGGACAAAGCGTCACACTGCCCTCACTCGCCGGACCGGAAGCCCGGCTTCCTCGCGCCCGGGTCGCCCCCATCACGACCTCGACCAAGGCGGCGAAGCCCCGCGAGCCACAGCCCGCCGACCCTCCCAAAGAGCCGTCCGGACCGACCTCCTCGGCGCCGGCGCGGGGAGTCTCAGCACCACCACCGGAGCCAGTTCCCGCCGCCAAGTTCGAGCCGGTCCATCAGGACTCGGCGCCCCTCGCCGTCGCGAATGTCGCCCCCCCGCCACGCGGAGCCGAAGGTCTTGGCTACAAGTTGGCACCTCAGCGGGTTGTCCCCGCCGGCGCCCCGAGGCTCGACACAATGCTTCGGAAGATGGTGGAGCTTGGAGCGAGTGACCTTCACCTCTCCTCCGACAGCCGGCCGATGATCCGCCTCGACGGTCGAATGCAAACGCTCGAAGGCTACCCGATCTTCAGTCCCACAGAGCTCTCCAGCATTCTGCTCGAGATCGCCGACGACGACGCTTACCGGGACTTCGTCGACAATGCCGACGCGGACTTTGCCCACTCGATCAAGGGCGTCGCCCGCTTCCGAGCCAACTACTTCGCCGACCGAAAGGGGATGGGGGCTGTCTTTCGACAGATCCCGATGGAGATCCTCTCTCCAGAACAGATCGGGTTGCCGCCAAAGGTGCTCGACTTATGCTGGCTGACCAAGGGCCTTGTCTTGGTGACGGGTCCGACCGGCTCCGGCAAGTCGACGACGCTGGCGTCGATGATCGACTTCATCAACCGCAACCGCGACGACCACATCATCACGATCGAGGACCCGATCGAGTTCGTTCACGACAACAAGCGCTGTCTCGTGAACCAACGGGAGGTTGGTCGGCACACCCGCTCCTTCAAAGCCGCCCTACGTGCCGCGCTTCGCGAGGACCCCGACATCATCCTCGTGGGCGAGCTTCGCGACCTCGAGACCATCGCGATCGCGTTGGAAACCGCAGAGACCGGCCACCTCGTGTTCGGCACCCTGCACACCACCACCGCGCCGAGCACGGTCGACCGCCTGATCGATCAGTTCCCCGGTGACCAGCAGGCCCAAATTCGGACCATGCTTGGAGAATCGATGCGCGGCGTCATCGGACAGACCCTGTTGCGCAAGAAGTCGGGGGGCCGTGTCGCCGCGTACGAGGTGCTGCTGCACACCAGCGCCATCGGTAACTTGATCCGCGAGGGCAAGACCCACCAGCTCAAGAACACGATGCAGGTCAGCAAGGACAAGGGGATGCAAAACCTCAACGACCACCTTCTCCAGCTTGTGAAGGATGGCGTGGTCGAGCCGCTCGAGGCCTACATGAAGGCGGTCGACAAGAACAACCTCATCCAGATGTTCGAGAAGGCCTCCGTGCAGTTCGACCAACCAACCGAGTAGAGACGCCAGTTCGCTACGACGGGGCGAGCTCGAACGGCGTATCGGCCAGCCACGCCGGGTTCGTCACCACGGGGACGGAGTCGTCGTCGAGTTGGCTGTCCAGACGCGAACGGTCGTTCGTGCGACGTACGCCATCGCGGCGCAGCACCAGGTGTCCGCCGTAGATCGCAACACCGGGCTCCACGCGAACGCAGATCGGTGATGGCACGGGGAGCGAGTAGCCCACGTTGAGGTCCCCCGTCGTGACCTCCTGCAGGCAGTACATCCCAGCGCGCGTCCGTTGCCGATAGATGGTGGTTCCCTCGGATGCGACCGCAAGCTCGAACGGGATGCCCCGCTCAGCCCCGAAGACCATTCGCCCGAGGTCCTGGCCGGTCTCGACGACGAAGACGACCTCCCCCATGTTCTCCGAGTTCATTCCGGCGCAACCGGAGCTCATGATGAGCCACGCTGCGCACACCGTCCTGGCCGTGCGAATCATGCCGCACGTCTACCGCAAACCGCAGGTCTCGTCTGCGAACGAAGAAACGCCGCGGACAGGTTTCCCCGCCGCGGCGTCTTCAAAGCCGAGGGTTACAGGCTCAGCTGACCTGGACGCCAATCGCCCGACGGGCGGCGAAGTAGTCCTCGCTGATGCTGTAGAGCACCAGCTCCTTGATCTTGTCGCGAGGACCCATCGCAGAGCCAAGCTGCGCCTGTTCCTGCGAGATCATCTGACCGGCGATACGCAGGTCGTGGCAGAGCAACAACCCGACGCGGTAGCTGGTCAGCTCGACAGCGGCTGCCCAGCGCTTGACGTCGGTTGATCCACCGGCATCCACGAACTTCTGGATGAGGCTGCGGAGGCGATCCAGCGCAGCAGGCTGCATGCGGCTGGTGATCTCGCGCGCGATTTGGTCGAGCGCGGTGTTGTTCTCTCCGACCTGCATGCCCACGGCGCGCAGGCAGGCGAGGAACACCTGCTTGAGGTTCTGCGGCGTGCGGTCGAGCGCGACGTAGCAGAAGTGCGGCAGGTAGAGGTCCATCATGTGCCGACCCAACGCGAACGCCAGGTGCGACTCGGACTTGCCGCGCAGGAGGTTCTGGAACACCACCATCGAGGGGTGGATGGAGTTGTTGCGCTTGAAGTTCATCAGCTTCAAGTCGCCCGGGTCACTCGGACGCAGGAACACATCCGGCTTGGAGACGTTGAGAACGTCCTTGGTGTACTTCGCCATCCGCGAGAACAACGAGGGGTCGATCTCGACGTCGATGACCTCGTTCGGGTTGAGCGTGGCGGGCAGATCCACCGCGCGCCATGCCGCGACCGCAGGTGCGATGAGTCCCAAGATCCCGGTCAGGTACAGGTCCTGGTCGGGGTGGAACACGTGGCGGCGAAGCGTCTCTTCGCTGAGCCGCTGCCGCGCCATCACGAAGTCCCCGCGCTTGTTCTCCTCGGCGTAGGCGTCCTCTTCGGGCGTTGCCTTCTTGAGGAAGCTGAGGACCGAAGCCACGCAGTACGCCTTGTCCACCGCGTTTGCGCGAACGTAGATGTTGAACAGCGCGTGGTAGCTCTCGTAGCGGAAGGGCTCGCTGGCGATCAGGATCTGGTGCTCGCGGACCGCCTGGTCGACGTACTCCGTCGGGCTGTCCTGCATCAGGCGCTCGTAGAGCTCGGCCAGCTTGATGTGGCGTCCGACGTCGTCGGGATCGAGCTTCGAGGCGACCTCGAACGCCGCTGCGGCGGACTTGTAGTCCTGCATCCGCGACCGATAGATCTCGGCCAGGTTGCTCCACAGCGTGACCTTGAGCGGCTCGTTGCCCTCCTGCGGGAGGCGCTTGAGCATCTTGCGGTAGGAGCGCTCGAGCGTCTTCCACTCGCGCTCCTTGGTGAGCATGGTGTCGATGGCCTGGAAGGCCTTGAGCATGCCCGGATCGTCGTCCAACACCTGGTTGAAGCGATCGATGGCGTCGGCCGAGCTGCCCAGCTCGTCGCGCATGAGCACGGCGGCCGTGTAGTTGTAACGGCTGCGGCGACGAACGTCGGTCTCGATCTCCACGAGCCGGTCGATGACCGAGATCGCGTCGTCCCACCGCTTGGCCGTGGTGTACAGGTCGAGCAACGTGTGCAGCGTCGGGTAGTCCTCGGGCCGCAGGTCGAGCGCGGACTGGTAGGCCGACGCTGACTTGTCGCGGTTGCCGAGCTTCTCGACGTACAGCTCGCCGATGTCCTTCCACAGACCGAACTGCGCGTCCCCATCGGGCGTGATGTCGACCAACGCCCGCTTGGCCTCGATGACGCCTTCCCAGTCGTTGGCCTGCGCGCGCAGGTTGATGACGGAGACCAGCGTCTCGTTGTGGTGCGGATCCACCTCGAGAGCCTTCTCGAAGTAGTTCAGCGCCTTGCGAGGCTCGCTCTGACGGTTCTTGATCGTTCCAAGACGGTGGTAGACGCGAACGGTGTCCTCGTCGGCCTGGGTGTCGCGATGCTGCACCAGGATCGTCTGGTAGAGCTTGAACGAACGGTCCCAGTCTTCCTTCTCGAACAGAAGGTCCGCCATTCCGACCAAGACTTCATGGTCGGTGGAGTCGATGTCGTAGGCGCGCTTGTACTGCTTGAGCGCCTTGTCGATGTTGCCGAGCCGACGAGCCACGCGGGCGGCCTGCACGAACATCTGCTTCTGACCGTCGTCATCCAGATCGAGCTGGTCGATCTTGCGCGTCAGCATGTCGAGGACGGGGTCCGCCGCCTGCCAGTTCTCCTCCTCGGTGTACACCTCGGCGAGAACCGACCCCACGCGCACGTGCTCGGGGTCGCTTTGCAGAGTCTTGGCGAACAACTCGACGGCATGTCCGCGGTCTTCGAGTTCCTCGTAGTTGATGAAGGCAGCCTCGGCCGCGAGGTTCGTCCGCTCCAGAGCGTTCTGCGAGTACTCCGAGGCCGCTTCGAGCGTGCGTGAAGCCTTGAGCCAATCGGCGCGCTGCTTGTAGATGTCGGCGAGCAGGATGAGCGCGGGCACATGACCGGGCTCGACGGTGAGCGCCTGGTTCAGGCGCATCTCCGCTTCCTCGCTGTTCATCAGCTTCTCGTGCTGCACCCGTCCAATGCGGGTCAACAGCTCGATGCGGCGGTTCGGGTCGGGCGTGAGTTCGACGAGTCGACCCATCGTCTCGACCGCGCGCGGCCAGTCCTCCATCGTCTCCTGGAGAGTCGACAGGGTGTTCGCGGCTTCGAAGTTGTTCGGGTCGATCTCGAGGATCTCCTCGTACGTTTCGATCGCCCGATCGACGTCCTCGACCTGCTTCTCGAAGACCTCACCCATCGCGGAGAGGAGCTCGATCTGAAGCGCGGGCTCTTCGGTGGACTGGATGTGCGAGCGATACGTCTCGACCAACTCGGTCCACTTCTCGAGACCCATGTACAGCTCCTCGAGCTGCCGGTAGGTCACGTCACGCTGGGGGTCCAGCATGATCACTTTCTCGAGCACGTCGGCCGCGCGGTCCCTGTCGCCCGAGAGCGACACCAGGGCGTTCGCCATCTTGTCGTAGATGGCGACCTGGGCTTCGACATCCGCCGTTGCGTCCAGCTCGGCTTCGAGGATCTCCAAGTACTCGGGAATCTGGCTACCGTTGAGGTACAGCCGCTCCAGAGCCTGCAGGGCATCGAAGTCGGTGGGCTCCTGCGCGAGGATGTCCTTGTAGGTTTCCACTGCCGCGCCGTTGTCGGCAAGGTTGGCTTCCTGAACGTAGCCGATGTGCTTGCGAAGCCGCAGACCTTCGTCGCGGTCTTCGGCGATTGCAGCACGCCGGTCGAGTACACCGACCAGCTCGGACCACGACTGCTGCTGTTCATGCAGCCGGATGAGCGCATCCAAAGCGGTCGCGCTCTCGGAGTCGATCTCCAGAACGCGCCGGTAGGACTCCACCGCGCCGGGCACGTTTGCCAGCCGCTGCTCTTGCACGTCGGCAAGCTCCAGCAACGTGGCCGTCTGCCGCTCGGGCTCGGGCTCTTGCTGGACCAACCGCTCTTGCGTCTCAGCGAGTTCCTGCCACGACTCCGAGCGTTTCTGGAAGTTGGACAGCTCGCGCAACGCCGAGACGCTCTCGGGGTTGAGCTCCAGGGCCTTCTCCAACGACTGGATGCCGTACTCGGCGTGGTTGAGGTGCTCCCCGTACCAGCGACCGATCTTCACCCACAGCTCGCAGCGCTCGTTGGGGTCTTCGATCTGCAGGACCAGCTCGTTGTACTCGTTGAGCAGCTCCGTCCACTTGCCATGCTCGGTCGCGAGGCGCTCGAGTTCACGTGCGGTGTGGTCGTTGGCGTAGTCGACGTTGAACGCAGCCTGCAGTGTTGCGAACGCCATGTCCGAATCACCGAGGTGCTCTTCAAACACGTTGGCTGCGTTCTGGAGTGCAGCCACGCGGCTGTCGTTGTCCTCGAGCACTTCGGCGCGGTTGATGAGCAGCTCGCCCAAAGAACCGAAGTCCTCGGTGTCTCGATAGATCTGCTCGAGAGCCTCGCCCGCCGGAGCGTGCCCGAGATCGTTCTCGAGGATCTCCTGGTACGCGCCCGCAGCCTGGTTCTGGTCTTCCAAGCGCTCCTCCCAGATCGATGCGATCTGCATCAGCACGTCGATCTTCTCGTCGCCCTCCAGGACTTTGGTCTTCTGCTCCAGGACACCGATCGCGTCGTTCCAGCGAGCCTCTTGTGTGTAGAGGGCCTCGAGCGCCGCGAGGGCTTCCATGTTGCCCGGTTCCATGTGCAGGACCGAGTGCCAGGACTCGATCGCCTGGTCGGGCTGCATCAGGTACTCGCCGTGAATCCGACCGGACTTGGCGTGCAGATCCTGTAGCTCCTCTCGCCCGATCACCTCGGGACCCTGAGCGATCAAGCTCTCGACCACTTGGATGAGCTCGACCCATGCCTGCGAATCCTCGTAGATCCGGTGCAGCGCCTGCAGCGTTTCGAGGTTGTTCGGGTCAAGGTCGAGGGCGTTGAGCCACGCGTCCAGTGCGTTTCGCTCGCGCTCCAGCTTGCTGCCGTAGACACGGCCCAAGGTCTGGTAGGCGTCAACACGGGTCTGTGCATCTTCGATGACGAAGACCTGGCGTTCGAGAATCTCGACCAGGTCGTCCCACCGCTCGTGGGACTCGTGCAGCGCAGCCAACTCGCCCAGCGCGAGAGGATCTTCGCCGCGCAGGTCCAACACCCGGTTCCACAGATCGATGGCATCGGTCTCGCGGTCCAGCGTATCGGACGCGAGCTTCGCCATACGCTGGTAGCAGTCCGCGGTGTCTTCGTCGGTGTTCGCGACGTCGACGGTCTTTTGATAGACCTCGAACAGCTCCTCCCACTTGTGTTGGTGGAGGTAGAGCGTCTCCAAACGGCCCAACGCCGTGGCGTTGGCGGGATCGTTCTCGAGCGCACGGGTGTAGGCGGCGACCGCCTGCTCGTGGTTGTGAAGATCGCGCTCGAAGGTCTCGGCCAAGCGGACTTCGAGGTCGACGAGTTCCTCGCCGTCCATCGTGATCCGGATGCGGCGTTGAAGGATCTCCGCCAGGTCCTGGGCCATGCCCAACTGGGTGTAGATCCGGTCCAGAGCGGCGAGCGCCTCGGTGTTCTCCGCGTCGAGCTCCAAGACCGAGCGGTAGGCTTCGATCGCCCGGCCGCCGTCGCCAAGGCGCTCGTCGAGCACCTTTGCGGAGCGCATCAGAACGCTCTGCTTGATCTCCGGGGGCTGCTCCTCTTCGAGGATTTGGGCCCCGACGTCGACGATGTGTCCCCACTCGCCGGTCAGCTGCGCGAGCCGTTCCAACTCCTCGTGCACCTGCTCGCTGGACGGGTCGTCGATGTACGCCCGAAGCCACCAGATGTACGCGTCGCCAGGACTGCCGAGACGGTGCTCGCAGGTCTCTGCCACGTTCTGGATGATCGCGAGCCGCTCGTGCTGGTCCTCGGTCGCACCGAGCTTCACCTCACCCAGCTTGACGAGCGCATCCCAGCGTTCGGCAGCCTGGTAGATGGGCTCGAGGATCTCGGCGATCTCGCTCTGATGCTCACCGCTGGTGAAGATCAGCTCGAGCGCCTGCAGCGTCTGCTCGTGTGCCGGGTCGATGTTGAGAATCTCGCGGTAGGCCTCGATGGCCTTCGCAGACTCGTTCATCTGGACCTGGTACGTCTGGCCCATCCGGAAGTAGAGCGCGATCAGGTCGTGCTCATCGCCGGTGATGGCCACCTGACGGCGCAGGTTCTCGACCAGCTGCGGCCACTGCTCGGTGTGCGTGAAGATACGGTCCAGCGCTCCGATCGCTGCAACGTCCTCAGGATCGTTGTCCAAGACCTCGAGGTACCGACCGACCGCGTCCTCGACGTTGGCCAGCCGCTCCTCTTGAATCCGCGCGAGGCGGGAGAGCATCTGCGTCTTGGCGTGCGGGTCGAGGAGCTTGTCGGCCTGCTCCGAGAGCAGAGCGGCGAACTTCTCCCAGTCCCCGGTCACCTCGGCGAGCCGCTCGAGCTGCTCGACGGTGAGCTCTGACTTCGGATCCGTGGCCAGCGCGCGCGCGTACGCATCGAACGCCTTGTCGAACTCCGAGAGTTGAAGCTCGTAGATGCCCGCCACCTGGTGGAGGCGCTCGATCTTGCCGACCGGATCCTCGGTGTGCTGGACCATCACCTCGTAGATTTCGACCAGCTTCTCCCACTCGGAGAACTGCTCGTAGCGAGGTCCCAGCACCTGGGCCGCGGCCATGGGCTCGTTGTCGCCATGGACGATGCGCTGCAGCGCGTCGATGGTGGGCTCGTGCGCAGGGTCGTGCACGAGAACCTCACGGTAGGCCTCGATCGCTCGAACCATGTCGGCGAGCTGGTCTTCCCAGAGCTGACCGATGCGGTATCGAAGTGCGGTTTGCTCCTCGGCGGTGTCGAACGCGTCGACGGCCCGCTCCAAGATCTGGTGCTGGTCGAGCCAACGCTCAGCCTGACCGTAGAGACGATCCAGCGCCTGAATCGCTTGCGGGTCTCCAGGCTCGATGTCCAGGACCGCTTGGTACGTATCGATCGCACGATCGGTGTCCTTGAGCTCGGCGTCGTAGACCTGACCGAGCACATACAGCGCCTGCCGACGGTCGTCGGGGTCGTCCGCAAGCTCGCTCTTTCGCTGGTAGACGTCGCGCAGGGGTTCCCATCGCTCGAGCTGAACGTACAGACGCTCCAGTGCTTCGAGGGCTTCGCCATCCGAGTCGTCGATCGTCAGCACACGCTGATACAGCTCGATCGCCCCCTCGGCATCCTCCATGACGCCTTCGCGAATGCTCGCCGCATAGGCCAGCATCTTCTTCTGGTCATCCGCGTCCTCGACCATCTCGGCCTTCCGCACGACAGCGGCGACCAGAGGCTCGAAGTTGTTGGTACGGCGGTGGACTTCGATCAGCGAGTCCACGGCTTCGAAGTTCGCCGGATCCGCCTCGAGCATCTTCTCGTAGGTGGCCGCCGCGCTCTCAGAGTCGTCGATCGCCGTCTCGTAGGTCCGAGCGACCTTCCCAAGGATGGCGAGCCTGAGCTGGTCATCGACGACATCGTCGACGACGCCCTCGTACAGCGCCACCATCTCGGAGAACGCCCCCATCTGGTTGGCGAGGTTGTCCAGCCGTGCCTGCGTGTCTTCGCGGCTGGGGTCCTCCTTGAGGGCGCGACCGAACGCATCGAACGCCTTCTGAGGCTCATCGCCGGCGAGCTCGTACAGCTCACCAATCTGGTGGAGAAGCTGGATCTTCTCGCTCGGCTCCAGCGAGTGCTTGACCATGATCTCGTAGGCCGCGATCAACTTGGTCCAGTCGTTGCTGGCCTTGTAGATGGGCTCGAGGATCTTGGCGACGGAGAGCTGATGCTCCTCGTCTTCGAGCAACGTCTCGAGGGCCTCGAGGGCCGACTCGTTGACGGGGTCGAACTCCAACACTCGGTTGTACGTCTCAACCGCGAGTGCAGGCTGGTTCAGCTTCTT
Organism: Nannocystales bacterium; assembly: GCA_050633305.1. Classification (GTDB taxonomy): domain Bacteria; phylum Myxococcota_A; class Polyangia; order Nannocystales; family Nannocystaceae; genus CAJXVA01. The sequence continues at coordinate 18,806 of JBOEGF010000005.1, read as the reverse complement.
GAGCTGCAGCGATCCAAGACGCAAGTTGAGCTCGATCTGCTCCGACGGGTCGGCCGTGAGCGCAAGCTGGCGGCTGAGGTTCTCCGCGAGTTCCGTCCATTGCTCGGCGTCGAGGTAGAGACGGTCGAGCGCAGTGATTGCACGGGTGTTGACGTCGTCGTCCGCAAGGATCTCGTTGTAAGTAACGATTCCGTCCGCGGGCCGGCTAAGCATGTCGACCTGCAGGTGCGCGATCTTGAAGCGAAGCTCCTCGCGGCTGTGCGGGTCGTTCTCGAGTTCGACCTTGCTGCGATAGACCTCAAGCAGCTGCTCCCAGTTCTGATCTCGGGAGTACAGGGCCTCGAGTGCGTCCAGCGATCCGGCATCGCCGGGATCGATGTCGACCGCGCGTTGGTAGCAGGCGATCGACTTCTCGCTGTCGCCGAGCTGTTGGTCGTAGAGCGTCGCGAGGCGCGTCAGCAACCGCCGCATCAGACCGCTCTCGAGGTCCTTCGAGACCGCCTCCTCGTGGAGGTCGGCGAAGTCCTGCCAGCGGTCCTCGACCGTAGCGATGTTCTCCAGCGACTGCGCTGCGACCTCGTTGTCGGGCTGCTCCCGGAAGGCGCGTGCGTAGACGTCGAAGGCCCGCGCGCTGTCTCCCATCGAGTGCGAGAGAAGCTCGCCGATTCGCAGCAGCAGGTCCACACGAGCCTGGCCGTCTTCGGCCGCGTCCGCCTGAATCTGCAGGCACTGAACCTGCTCGGCGTGGGCTTCCATCGCCTCGTAGATCGGCAACAGAATCCCGGCAACCTTCACACGAAGCTCGGTGCGCTCCGCCGACTCTTCGGCGGCCTCACCTGTTTCTTCGTCGGTCTCGGGGAGCTCGAGCCACCCCTCGAGTCGGTCCCGAGCCGAATCACTGGCGGGGTCGATCTCGAGGACCTGGCGATAGAGTTCGACGGCTTCCTCCGGCTTCTCGAGCCGATCCTGCATGATCACGCCCAGGCGCAGCAGGTACTCCGCCCGTGTGTTCGAGTCCTCCTCGGAGGCGACGCTCAACTCGCGCTCGAGGACGCTGGAGAGGTCTTCCCAGCGCTCGAGGTTGCTGTAGATGCGATCGAGAGCCGACAGGACCTCGGGGTCCTCGACGCCGGAGTCCAGCACCGCGTTGTAGGCCTCGATGGCCTTGTCGTGATGTCCGAGCTGCTCGTGAATCGAGCCGATCCGGGTCTGCGTAGCGCGTTTCTCGTCCTCGTCGGAGGACAGCGAGAGCTTGGTGTCGAGCACCGCGAGCAGGTCTTCCTCGCGACCCAACGCCAAGTACAGACGCTCGAGCGACGCAAGAGCCGTGGGCTCTTCGGCGTCGATCTCAACGATGGCCTGGTTCACCGCCAGGGCCGCATCGAGATCAGCCATGTGCTGCTCGTTGATCTCGGCCAACTTCAGGCGCAGCGGCAGGCTGTCCGTGGAATCGCCATACTCCGAGATCGCCAACTCGAGCGACTGCGCGAGCGGCTGCCACTGGTTGGTCGTCTCCGCCAAACGCTCCAGATGCTCGCGTGCATCCGTGGCCGTATGGTCCTCGTCGAGCGCCTTCTGGTAGTAGGCGAATGCCTCTTCCGGCTCGTGGGCGATACGCTCGGAGAGGTCTGCCAAGCGGCGGAACAGGCCCTGGCGAGCTTCGGCATCTTCTTCGTTGTCGAGCTTGATGCGCAGCGGACGGGCGAGATGACGCTCGTCACCCGCGGCCTCGTAGAGCTCGATCAGCTTCTCAGCGACGGTGAGGTTGTCGCCGTCGGCCAGGGACTTCTCGAGTGCCCGGACCGCGCGATCGGGCTTGCCGATCTTCTCGCTGTAGAGGGACGCGATCTTGAGCTGAAGCTCAACCTTGCGGTCGCCCTCGGCCGAGTCCGACTCGCGCTCGAGGACGCGAATGAACTCCGCCCACTTGTCCTGCTTTGCGTAGAACTGCTCCAGGGCGTCCATGTCGCCCTCGGCGACGTAGAGCTTCTTGAGCTGATCTTGCGCGCGACGGTTGTCGGGCTCGACCTCGTGCAGCGCTTCCCACGTACGGATCGCGGCGGCGTTGTCCTTGACCTTGTCGGCGTAGAGCAGCCCGAGCTTGACCAGGTACTGCGACTTTTTCGTCGGGTCAGCCGTGACTTCGATGAGCCGCTCGAGCGTGCCCGAAAGCGCGGGCCAGTTCTTCTCGCGCTCCTGCATGTGCTCGAGGTTCTCGAGAGCCTCGATGTTGTCGGGGTCGCTCTCGAGCACCTGCGACCAGAGCTCGATCGAGATCGCCGGTTTTTTGATCTTTTGCCCGGCGACGCGGGCAACCTCGAGAAGCTGCGCCTTGCGCTCCTCGGGGTCTTCGATGAGCGCCAGCTCCTTCTGCTGGACAGCGAGCATCTTCTCCCAGTCGCGGCGGCGCTGATACAGCTCCTTGAGCTTGCCGATCGCCGTTGGGTCGTACTCGTCGCACTCGAGCACCGCCTCGTAGCTCTTGATGGCCTCCGCCTGGTTGTTGAACTTCTCGAGGAACAGCGCACCCGCCTGCAGGTGCAGCTCCTTGCGAGCTTCCATGTCCTCGACCAGTTCAGCCCGACGGCGGATCCGGCCGATCAGGTCCGGCCAACGCTTCATCGATTCGAACTGCGTCTGCTGCTCTTGGACGACTTTGAGCAGCTGCTCCGTCTCGCCAGCGGCGTCGAGCAACTTTTCGAGACCATTGAGCGTCGTGACCACCAGGCCCGGCTGCCGCAGTCGCTCGCGATACAGCTCGACCAGTTCCCAGTGCAGCGCGACCTTTTCCTCGAGCTGCTCCGGCGAATCGTCCGGCGTGTTCTTGATCTGATCTTTGAGCAGATCGGCGACGTTGCTCCACTTGTTGTTGTCGACGTAGAGCTGCTTGAGGCGTGCCCGTGGGAACACCTTGCCGGGCATTTTGTTGACGGCGTCGCGCCACGCATCGATCGCCCGCTTGCCACCCTTCTTGTCGGCTTCTTGCGCCTTCTCGATCAGCTTCATCTGATCGGCATCGAAGGACTCGTCGCCAAGCGAGACGGGCTCGGGCTCGGGCTCTGCTTCGACCTCAGGCTCGGGCTCAGGCTCGGGCTCGGGCTCAGGCTCGGGCTCGGGCTCTGCTTCTGCTTCTGCTTCTGCTTCTGCCTCTGCCTCTGCTTCTGCTTCTGCTTCTGCCTCTGCCTCTGCTTCTGCCTCGGGCTCTGCTTCTGCTTCTGCTTCGACCTCAGGCTCGGGCTCCGACTCCGACTCGCCAGCGGCTTCTGCCTCGAGTTCGGCCTTCAGCTCCGCTTCTTCGGCTGCGATCTCAGCTTCGAGTTCGGCTTCTTCGGCCGCGAGCTGTGCCGCAGCGTCAGCGTCAGCCTCGGGCTCCGCTTCGGCAGCGGGCTCGGGCTCCGCTTCGACAGCGGGTTCAGGTTCAGGCTCGGGCTCGGGCTCGGGCTCGGGAGCAGAGCCGAAGGAGTCGAGGTCCACGGGGTCGATCGCACCGACCTCGCTCTGGTACCCCGTTACGGTCGGGTGGTCGGGGGCAACGTCGACCGCCAGCCCAAGGAAACGACCAGCCGTGCCGGTGTCCTGGAACGAGCGCCACGCAAACGCGCCGGCCTCCAGCGCTAGCAGGACACGTTCCGCGGGATCTCTCAGCGATGCAACGCCGCGCTCGGCGAGCGGAATGAGGGCGTCGGCTTGTCCCGACTCCTCCGCGCTTGCGACCAGCTTGCGGAATGCCGCGACGTTCCAAAGCGTCTCTTCCGCGGAACCCAACGTGCCCGTCGAGTAGGCGAGGTCGAGGGCCTGATGGAAGAAGTACGCAGCCATCTGTGGGTTGTTCAAGCGAACGTCCCAGATGTCGGCGAAGAACCGGAGCATGTCGACCTTGTCGGAGTCCGTCTCCAACATCGACACACGACGGTCTTGAAGCTTCTGGATGTGCTGGAGCTGTCCAGCCGCCGCGAGCATCGTGTCCGAGAGGTACCCAGCAGCCTCGTTGTTCGGATCTGACTCGAGCGCCTTGAACAGCAGCGGAAGAAGTCGCTCGTCTTCCGGCGATTCTTGGTGAAGGATCTGCGCGCCCTTCATGTACATAGCGGACAGCTGCGAACCACGGTTGGGCACCTTCGCCCCGAGGGGATCATCCTCGCCCGTGAGTGCAATCAGCTGCGCATAGACGGTCTCCAGCCCCAGTTCCCAGTTGGAGCGGTCATACAGCGTTTCTTGGAAACGAGCTTGGTAGAGTTCGTTGCTCGGCTCGGCTTCGGAGGCCGCGCTAAGGTGCTGCTTCGCATCATCGAAGTTGCGAAGGTTCAGCTGCGCAGCACCAAAGTCGTAGTGCAGGCTCCCGGAGAGTGCCTCGTCTCGGTTCGCCTTCAGCTCGAGACCCATCAAGCGGGTGACCATCTCGAGGTTGGCCATCGTCCCGTAGATCTGCCGAGCGCGACGCAGCGCTTCGAGGTTGCTCTGGTCGAGCTTGAACGCCTTTTGATACGCCTGCATCGCACGCGCCTTGTCGAGGAACACGTCCTCGCATGCACGCGCGAGTTCGAAGAACGCCCTCGACTGTTCGGCTTTTTCGCTCGCCGCGCCGGCCTCGGCTTCGAGTTCGTCGACCACTGTCGACCACTCGTCGACCTCCCGAAGGCGCTGTTTGATCCGCTGGGTGAGTTCCATGTGGGCGCTATCCTTCGAGACTTACAGGGAAAACCCGCGCTCGAAACGTTGCTGGATATAACACGCGCGCGGCGTCGCTCACAAACGGCTAGGCACCCCTACGCGGCCAATTTCTGGAGCTCCTCTGGTGCCGGCCTGCGCTGGCGATCGGGTGGGTCAATGCATCGGTCCGGGAACGCCGACACCCACGTGAACCCGAGTGCAGTGATGGCGGAAATCAAAACGCGCCCGCCGGGCCGAGAGCAGGTCTCGGGACCACGACGAGCGCGAAGGTTCGGGCGCCGTAGAGCGACCTACGGCAACACCGGAGCCTAGCGCCGACTAGATGACGTCCTGCATCCGGGCGATCGTGCTGTTCGCGGCCTTCTTGAGGTGCTCAGGCACGTCGTTGCCGGCCTTGGAGAGAAACCCTTGGAGGGCTTCCACTGCTTCGTTGCGCTGACGGAGGTCGGCGTACGCCATGCCGAGACCGAAGAGCACGTCCGGCATGTCCGGGTCGATGGCCTTGGCGGTCTTGAACGAATCGACGGCTTCCTTGGGCTTGTTGAGGGCCCGCTGGGCACGGCCGAGGCCGTTCCACATGTCAGCATCTTTGTCGTTCACCTTGACACCGGTCTCCAGAACGGCCTGGCCGACGTTGGCGTGGCCGTAGTCGATGTACATGTTGCCCAGCGAGACGAACGAGGCGCTGAAGGTCGCGTTGAGTTCGATGGCTTTCCGGAACGCCGTGTCCGCCTGGACAGGGTTGTCGAGACGCTCGTAGAGCACCCCCATGCGGTAGCTCGCCTGGTAGTGGTTCGGGTCGAGCTTGAGCGTCTCCTGATACTTGGTGATCGCCTCTTTGTACTTCGCCTCTTTGTCGGCCTGAGCCGCACCGGGCTGCTCGCCCTGGGCTGCAGTCACGACGCCCAGCTTGAAGATGTAGTTGGCGTCTGGGGCGTCGCCCATGGTCTCGACCGCATCCTCAAACGCCTTGGCGGCGTCGACCAGCTTGCTTTGCTTCTGGTAGACGAGCCCGAGGGTGTAGTGGGCCTTGGAGTGCGTCGGGTCGATCTCGATCGCTTCCTTGAGGTAGCGCTCGGCCGAGGAGGTGTTGCCCTTCTTCTCGGCCTTGATGCCTTCGTTCATCCGGTTGGTGGACTGGACGCGTTGGCGACTCCCCAACGGGCAGCCGGACGCGACTGCGACAACGGGAACGGACAACGCGAGGAGGAGGAGAATACGGCGCATGTCGATCGGGGCCCCGCCTGGTGAGGGGGAACGGGGCGGCTCGGTTCCGGATGGTATCGGCGCCGCACCTAGGTGACAAGACCGGCTGCGAAGCAAACCGATCCCCGCTGAACACCGGGCGAGCCCCGGTGGGTCTGCAAACCAACGCCCGCACCGGGGCAAGCCAGCTGCCGAACTGTGAAGCGCAGCTACAAGCCCACACCGATTGAAGGAGGTTGCCCGACCGTCGGACCAAGCCCAGCCGCGGACCCAGTGGGGCGCCCGCACGAGTCGAGCGGTCGCCGAAACCGGACGAGTGCCCTCTGAAGGGGCATCCGCCAGGCGGGGCGGCCTTCACCATCACGGCTCCCGACGCCCTCAGCCGATCGCAGCACGAGTCGCTCCAGCCGCGCATGGGGACCTGCTGGACCAGAAGCGAGGAAACGGGCCCCTTCCCTTTTGAAACCAACAAAAAAGGCGAGCCCGGAGGCTCGCCTTCTCGTCGAGAGGCTCTCGAATCAGCCAGGCTCGAGGACGAACGGGTACGTGACGACCACGTTTCCGCCACCTTGCGGCTTGGGGAACTTCCAACGCTTGACCGCCTTGGCCACGCAGTTGGCGACGTTCTTGTCCTTGAGAGAGGACTGAGCCACCACAGCGACGGGCACCTTACCGGTGGGTCCGATGGTGAACTGGACGGCGACACGACCCTTGAGGTTGGGGTCCTTCACGAGGCCCTGGTTGTAGCAGTGGCGAACCTCGTTGATGTGCGCGCGAACGATCCGGCGGATGATGTCCTTGTCGAGGGCGCCTTTGACCTTCGCTTTGGCCTGACGGATTCGAGGGACTCGCTTGCCGCGACCACCGAAGCCAGCACCCGAACCGCGACCATAGCCGGAGCCGGAACCGCCGCCGCCACCCTTGCCGATCAGGCCGGTGTTGCCGAGGCCGATGGTGCCTTCACCGGTACCACCGCCGCCGCGACCCGTGCCGACCAGACCCAGTCCGCCGACGCCGAATGCCTCGCCGACCTCGGTGCCTGTCAGACCACCCCAGACGTCCTCGTCGTCGTTACCGACCGCGAATGCGCCGCCGTAGGGCGAAGCCAGGAAGTGGCCGCTCTCGGAGGCCATCATTCCGAGAATACCGGCTTGCCGGGCCTGCATGTCGGGGTCGAAGTTCCGCGCCATCTGCGGGATGGCATCCTTAGGGCCCTTCATGGCGTAGAGACCAGACTTCTGCTTCGAAGTCGGCTTACCCATCTTGCCCTCTTCGCCTTTGTGGCGCTGACCGCTGCCGCCGGCCTCGTCGTCAGAGTCTTCTTGCTCTGGCGGAGGCTCTTCTTCGGGCGTCTCGTCGGGTTGGTTCATGTAGCCGACGAAGCGGTTCTCGCCCATCTCGTCGTCGAGGCTCATGCCGTCGCCCGCAGGCAACGCAAGGTGTGCGAGCACCAGGAGCGAGCCAAGCACCACCAGCGACGCCGCGCTGTACAGCCAGAACGGCTTGTCCGTCTCGGACTTCTGCGCGATGACTTTGCCGGGCGGGACCGAGTTGACGTGGAACACAAGACCGCTGTGCGCGACCTTACAGTGGGCCCCAGCGGGAATCGGGAACGAGTAGGTCGAACCCATCGCCGCCGCGCGACCGGAGCTGACGAGCTCTTGAAGGCTGAGCTTCTGGCCGTCGAGCGTCACGTCGCCGGTCATCTCGGCCGTGAAGTTGAGAGAAGAGTCGCCCGAGCCACTTCCGCGAACCAGCGGGAAGGCGGTGCCATCGGGGAGTCCCGAGGGCGGCGCAGCGAAGGTGGCCTCAGTGCCCTCACCAATGGTGTAGTTGGGCGTGCCCTTGTCGGACAGTCGTGCGATGCCGATCCCGAATGGCACCAATCCGAAGAACGCCAGGACGACCCCGATGCCGCCGAAGCCCGAACCAGGAGCCATCGGCGCCGGACGACCCGTCGCCTGCGCGTCTGCAGCTTCGGCCTCGTAGGCCTGCCATTCGCTGGTCCGCAGGACCGTGTCGCTGGCGAAGAACCCGGCACCGCCGACGAGCATCAACCCGCCGAGCGCGAGGAAGATCGGCGCGGATGCACGGCGGCTCTTCACCTGGCCGACGTGCTGGACGTCGAGCACGGTACGGCCGTAGATGGTCATGACCTCGGTGACCGTCGAGCCATCTTGGCGCTCGACTTCGGAGGCATCGACCTGCATCACGGGCCGTGCCGGCGCTGCCATCGGGGCCGCGGCGGCCATCGGAGCAGCCGCGGCGGCAGCCACAGGAGCGGCAGCGGCCACCGGAGCTGCCATCGGAGCGGCAGCGGCCGCAGGCGCGGTGGGCGCAGCAGCGACGACCGTCTGGGACTGGGCGCCGGCGGCAGCCGCTGCGGCGAAGACGACCTCAACGCGGTAGGGCCCGAACTCGAGAGCATCCCCGTCCTTGAGGACGGCGTTCTTCTCGACTCGCTGCTCGTTGAGGGTGGTTCCGGTGGAACTCCCAAGGTCGATGACCCGAACGTCCGAACCCGAGACCTCGATGACGGCGTGCATGCGCGCGACGGCGTCGTCTTCGAGGCAAAGATGCGAGCTCTTCAGCTTGCCGATCTTGATGACGTCCTGGGAGAGCGTCTTCTCTTCGACCAGCGCGCCATTGTGAAAGATTTTGAGGTTCAGGGTCTGGGACATCGGGAGTCCTTCGGGTTCAGGCGCCAAGACACCCCGCTTCGCGGGAAGTTCCGGCTGCTCTGATCTTTTTTGGGGATTCTTTCGGAGGGCGGCGCTCGGGATCCGCGCCATCAGCGCAAACCGGAGGCCGCGCGCGGGGGTAGGCCTTGGCAGCCCGCTCTAGATATCGAAGGAGAGAGAGATCAGCTCGGAGATGAAGTGCGGCCGGATGGTGATCAGGCTTGCGTGCTTCACGCGGGCGCGGGAGTTCACGTTCGCGCCATCGGGGCTGAGGATCTCACCGTCCACGTTGTCGTCGTCGAAGTCGTAAACGGTCGTGTCCCCGCCTTCGACGCGTGCGGCCGAGTCGGCGTCCCCATCGTTGGCAGGAGCAGCAACCGCGGACGATGCCGCTGCCATGGACAGAGCGAGGGTCGTGGTGATGGCGAGGAGCTTTGCGCGCATGGATCTTCCTTACTTCGACTTGGGCTTCTGGGACCTGCGACCGCGGCGGTCGTCGGTCGTGTGCCCGGTGGCGGCCGTACGAGCGGTGGGCAGTGCGCCAAGACCTGGCACGCTGCCACGGGCCCACCTGGGTGAGTCCACCGTTCGCGCGCATCGTATCTGTGGGCCGGGGGCGTTGTCCACTGCTCCTGAGCGCCGAAATCGCGAGTGTGCAGTGCCGCTGCGCATCCGCCCCGGCGATCGTGACTACGGTTTCGGCAATGCGTCGGGTTTTCAGCGCGGTCGATCGTCCGATCTCCCGCTCGAGCGACCACACGAGACGAAACTCTTGTCTCCCGGCGGGTAAACCGCAGGCCGCGAGGAGAGCTCAGCGCTCCCCGCCAGCCGCTTCATCGAGTGCCCGTTGTGCTTTCCGCTCCATCTCCAGGAGCGCGCTCCGCCGAGCTTCTTCCTGCGCACGCTGGACCGCCTCGAGCTTCGCCGCGTCAGCCTCGAGCCTGAGCTGGTCGTGGACGAGGCTGGCGTACTCGGCGAGGTTCGCAAGCCGATGGTGCGACGCAGCGACTGCGTCGGCGTACCGTGGATCGCCCTTCGCGGCCTGTGCGAAGCGCTCGAAATAGGCGGCGGCAACCTCTCCTTCCTGCACCCCGTTGCCATCGGACGCGGGGGCAATGTGCTCCTGATAGAGGACGCCGGCGTTGTACAGCGGCCGGGGGTCTGTGTCGTCGAGTTCGAACGCCTGAGCATAGGCGTGCTCGGCCGCGGCGAAGTCACGTGTCCCGCGTTTCGCAACGCCAAGAGCGACCGCGGCCTCGTATTTGCGGCCCCCGGCCGCGAGGAGCGCGACCGCCTCGAGGTTCTGTTCAGCGGAGGCGAAGTTTCGTAGCTCCAACTCGAGGAGCGCAGCGTTGAGCCGCGCATCGACATGCTTCGGGTCGAGGTTGATCGCCTTCTCGAACGCACGGAGTGCTCGCGTCGGTTCGTCGCCCTCCAGGGCGAGCAGTCCCTGCAGGTTCCAAAGCTCGGCCGACTCTTGGCCGGTCTCGTTCGCTCGGCGATGGGCCTGCGTCACGACCAAATCTGCGAGCAGTCGGTACGACCGGTCCCCCGCGACCGCGCGCTCGTAGTACAGGCGCGCGAGCCCCTCATAGGCGGTGAGGTTGTCGCTTTGCAGAGCGAGTACCGCTTGAAGGCTACGCTGCGCACGATCGAAATCGGCAACATCCCCCGAGTCCAAGTAGCGCGCTCGGGAGATGTGGGCGAGGTTGAGCCGCGAGGGAACCAGCCGAGGTTCGCGCTGATGAGCTCGGCGGTACCAACGAATCGCCTCATCGACATCACCCGCCCGGTACGACAGCGTGCCGAGGTTGTTGTAGGCCAGCCCAAAATCAGGGTCGACGCGCACAACGTCCAAGTACGCGGCCTCCGCCTGCTTCGGCGTCCCGCACATCTCGAGTGCAACCCCGGCGTTGAAGCGGTCCTTTGCCTTTCCGGTGCGTGCGAACGCTCGATCGAACGCGGCGACGTGTCTGCGACAGCTCGCAGCGTCCAGCGTCCCATCCGCCCGAGCTTGCAGAAACGACGTCGCGGGGTCTTCCATCTCCCGAACCGTCGGGCAGGGCTCCGGACACGTTTCGGTCTGTGAGCCCCTTTGACCGAGGCCACCAGTGACGCACCCCATGACAGCCGTACAAATCCACCCGACCCAAACCCACCGTCGCATGCTGCAGTACACGGCGAGACGCGGCGCAGGTTCCCGTCGTCGCAGGTCGGAACCACCTCGCTACGAAAGGCCCGAACCGGCGTCGAGGCCCGAAGCCCTCGAACGGCTACTCGGAAAGCGACTCAGCCACGTCCGGGTACAGCGTCTGCATCACGTCCAGGTTTGCGGTGCCGACGGGCGAGCAGTGCAGCGTCTCTTCGAAGGCCGCCGATGTCGCGTACTCCACGATGGCCCAGCCGGTCTCGTCGGCGAGTAGGTCATCGCTGCATTGGAACAGGAAGCCCGCCGCCGCAGCCCCGCACACCCCGGTCTCACCAGCGATTTCGAGGAGGTTCTGGCCAGCCTCATTCGAGGCCGTACAGATCTCCGAAGGCACCAGGTGGCCGGCATTCGAGATGCCGATGAGTCGCTTGGGCGAAGCCGAAGCCTCGTACCCGCTCTGCAGGTTGCTGTAGGCCACCACCGAGTCCGCGGTGCCACCGAGGGTCAGCGACGACTGCAATGCTGTGCCGCCAGCCACGGTGGGACCGGCCGACAGCGGTACGATCACCTGCGCGTCCTCTCCATAGGGTCCCACTGCGGAGCCTCCCGCCGAATGCCCGGTCATCCCGATGCGGGCGGCGTCCATGACCGATGCGAAGTCGTTCAGCTCGTCGGTCTCGCCGCGAACCGCTGCCAGCATCACTTCGAGGTCTGCATTGAGGTTTCGCGGGGCAGCTTCCCCGCCGCAAAGCGGAGCGAGAATGTCCCGCAGCATGAGCCCCGGGTGGTCGGCGGTCAGCACGACGAACCCGCGGCTGGCCCAGTGGGTGAGATGCCGAAGGGACTGCGTGCGCCACCCGGCGGTCCCGTGCACGAACAGGATCACCGGATACGGACCAAATGCATCGTCGACTGCGAGGTCTCGTCCGCAGTCGCAGATCTGCCACGGGTTCTGCTCGTCGTTGATCTTCGCCGCTTCGTCGGGCGGCAACGCCTCGCGAATATCGAACCGGACCGGGTCACCGGTGGGCGGTTCTGCAGCGGGATAGAATACCTCGACAGTCCGGCCGCCGATGTCGACCGTGCGTGCTCCGACCGGCCAAGGCCCGCGAAGCGCGGTGTCGTTGGGCTTGGCACGCATCGTCGCGCCTTCACACGCATCCGTGTTCTGGTCGTCGGGTACTCCGGTCGTCGACCCACTCGCCGCACCAGAGCTCGAGCCCGCCGAGGTCACCGAGTCGGCGCCCGAGCTCGTCCCGCTGGACCCCTCCTCTGCACCGGTGCTTGGCCCTCCCGAAGAAGACCCGGTCTCCATCATGGATGCGTCCCCCTCGCCCCCGCATCCGAGACTCCAGCAGACACCACACAGGAGCAACCACCGAGCCATGCCCGTTGTCATACCGGACCTGTCAGCCGTTGCGTGCCGATCCCCGAGGAACGCAGTCCACCGCCGCCTGAGACACGAAAAAAGCGGCGAGCCCTGAGAGCTCGCCGCTTCTTCGTGGTGCCGAACCGACTCGGCGACTACTTCTTCTCTTCGGCCGGTGGGGCCGGTGCAGCCGCGGCGGACGCTCCAGCAGCGGCGTCTCGGGCCTTCTTCTCGAGATCCAGAAGACGCTTCCGCTCCTCAGCCTCTTGCTTCTTCTGGAGTTCCTCCAGCCGATTGCTCTCTTCCAAGAGCGCCTTCATCTCGGCGACATCCTTCTTGAACTGCTCGATGTTCGAGATGCGCTGCTTGGCGTCGGCGACGAACTCGGTGAGTTCCTTGTTGCTGCCGGCCTTGCTGATGAACTTGTTGAAGTAGCCCTTGGCGGTGTCGTTGTCCTTGAGACCATCCGTGTCACTGGCGGGGCCGATGTGCGACTGGTACAGGACGCCAAGGTTGTAGAGCGCCCGCGGATCCTTCGCGCTCATGTCCAAAGCCTTCTTGAAGGACTTCTCGGCGTCCTTGTACTTGCGAAGGCCACGCTGGGCGACGCCCAGCCCGAGGAAGGTCTCGACGTTCTTCTTCTGGCGCGAGTCCTTGAGCGCGATGTTGAGACTCTTCTCCGCTTGCGCGTAGTCGCGGAAGCGGATGGAGATCATCGCGATGTTCATGTGCGCGTCGGCGTGGTCGGGCTTGAGGCTCGCCGCCTTGGAGAACGCCTTGAGTGCGTCGACCTGGTTCTCGCGCTCCATGAAGATGAGGCCCTTGATGTTGTAGATGTCGGGGCTCTCGACGCCCGTCTCTCCGAACACCCGCAGGGACTGCGTGACGACCAGGTCGGCAAGCAGGATGTACGACTTGTCCTTGAGACGACCACGGTCGTAGTACAGACGCGCCAGGTTCTCGTAGGCGAGCTGGTTGGACGAGTCGACGGCGAGCACCGTCTGAAGGTTCCGCTCCGCTTTGGAGAAGTCGTCGGACTTGGGATCGCTGGAGTACTTATCCCGAAGCGCAGCCGCGAGGTTGTTCCGCGGAGCCTTGGTCTTGGGGTTCGCTTCCACGGCCCGCTTGAAGTAGTCGAGCGCTTTGCTCTCCTTCTTACGGTTCCAGTAGATGACGCCCAAGTTGTTGTACGCGAGGTCGAACTTGGGCTCCTTCTTGATGATCGCTTCGTAGATTTTCTCGGCCGCTTCCGTCTTGCCGCACTCTTCGAGCACAGCACCGGAGTTGAACCAAGCGATCGTCATCTGAGTGCCGTACTCCTTGTAGACAGCCGCGAAGTCCTTCGAGAAGGACTCGCACTGCCCGGCGCTGAGCTTGCCCGACGCCGCAGCTTTGTCGTAGCGCGCGGCCACGTCGGAGAAGGCCTTCTTGGCCTCGGCCGAAGCCTTCGACGGGTCGGTTGCTGCCCCAGGCCCACCGGTTGGCGAGGTGGTGTCAGGGTTTTTCTTCTTGCAGCCCGGTGCGGTGGACAGAGCCACCGACAGAGCGATGAGTCCGAAGATGTTTTGGATACGCATGATGATGTTCCTCGTGATGCGAGTTGAACCTAGAGGCCCTCTTCGGAGGCCCCTTCTTCGGACTTGGCAGGCTTCTTCTTGGCCTTCGGCTTCTCGCCGTCAAGCGAGGTTTGCACGCCGATGACGTCCAGACGGCTGTCGGTGTAGACGGACGTGCCGAACAGCTCTTCGGTGGCCGGGAACTTTTCCGGGTCACGCTGCTGAAGCTCGGCCTCGCACATGCGGCTGAACTCGTTGAAGAACTGGAACTCGGTGGACCGCTCGAGGCAGTAGGTGAACGCGTTGTTCGCAAGCTCCTGAGGCTTGGCAGCCTGGTCGGCGAGCGCATCACAGTAGGCGAAGACCTGGTCCTCGACCTTGAAGCTGCGAGGCACCTCGGCGCGGTACAGCTGGTCGGCGAAGTTCTGCATGGAGATGGCCGAACGAGCAGCCGCCGCCAGGACCCAGTACGGGCTCTGCGAGTTCTTCACCTTCGCGTAGCGCTCCTGAAGCTCGAGCGCGACGGAGACCTTCTTGTCGAAGAACTCTTTGAAGCGCTTCTTCGACTCCGTAGCGGTCTTCATCTGCGCCTTGTACTCGCGCTCCCATTTGGGAAGACCCGAGTCCTTCTTCCACTCCTCGACGGTGAAGTCGAGGCCCTCAGGCATGACGTTCTGCAGGTACTCCTCGTACTTCTGGTCCGCGGAGTAGACCATCGACATACCGACGGCGTTCTTGTACGCCTCGACGCGCTCGACCTCTTCGGCCGGCATCTTGGGCTTCTTGCCCGACAGCTTCAGCGCGGTGGAGAAGTGGCCCTGTGCCTGCTTCGCCTTCTTGGCGTCGCGTGCGTGCACGGTGACGATGCCCTGGGTCGGGTTGCCGCAGAACTTGGGAAGGTCGTTCTTTTTCTTCTTCTTCGCCTTGCGACGAAGCTTCCGAGCCTTCTCCTTGACGTCCTTACCTGCGTTGGCCTTCTCGCGCTTGATGCTGATGCAGCTATCGAACAGGAGGGTTTTGGTGCAGGACTGGCGCCAGAGGATCTGGCCGATGGCGGCTTCGGCCACAACGCGACGGTCGACGCCGCCCTTGGTGCCGTAGCGCGAGACGAACTCCCGAGCATGGGAGAGCTTCTCTTCTTCGCTGTCGAGCAGCTCGTGCTTGGACCAGAAGATCTTGGCGGCAGTGCCGGGGTCTTTCTTCCGGTACAGACCCTCGAACTTGCCGAGGTTCGACTGCGCCTTCTCGTCGTTGCCGAGTCCGAGGCGGAACAGGTACGCGTTCTGGAGGGCTTCGGGTGTGAAGTCGTCCTTGGTGTACTTGTCGGCGTACTGCTCGTAGCGGTCCGCCGCATCGGAGTAGTAGGCGACCGCCTGGTAGTTCTGCCCAAGCTCGCGCAGCGTCTGCTGGTAGTGCTCGGAGTCCGTGTGCGCATCGAGAAGCGCGCTACGGATCTTGATCGCCTTGCCGACCAGGAATGCAGCTTCGTAACACCGGGCGGCGTTGAAGAGCAGCGTGTCGGCACGCTCGTGGTCCTCGTGGTCGTTGTAGACCTGGACGAAGGTCTCGGCACAGTTGACGTAGCCCTCGGGGTCGCCAGCTTTGCCCTGCTCCTGGTAGGCCATCGCCTTCTTCCAGCCGATGCCCGCGAGGTAGCCCGGGATCGCTTCGCGGATGCGAGACGACTCGGCGTGCTTCCACAGCTTCATCTTCTGGAGGTCGGTGGCCCACTTCTCGAGCTCATCCGACGTCTGGACGGTCTGCTCGGGAGTGTTGTCCTTGTCGGTCCAACGGATCACGAGCAAGTCCACAAGCATCTCCGCAGCCCATGCCGCGTAGACCTGACCGTCGAACTTCTTGACGATCTCTTTGAGGACCGGCGCGGCCTCATCGAACTTGTTGTGGACCATCATCAGCTTGGCGCGGTGGTACTGGATCTTCGGAAGCTCCTTGTCCTTCGCGTCCTTCACGTACTTCTGATAGATGTCGTACGCGGTGAGCATCGCGGCTTCGTTGTCGGTGTAGTCCGACTCCGGGAACTCCTGCGCCTTGTCGGTCGCGGTGTCCTTGTCGCGGTTCTTCTTCTTGACCTTTTTGTCTCGATAGACACAAACGCCTTCCGAGTTGGTCTTGCAGGCCTTCTTCTTGCCGCCGGTCTCGTCGTACTCGAGGGCGTTCTTCATCGCCAGCATCTGGGCGTATGCGGCGTCCTTCGTGTACTTGCCGTCAGGCTTGATCTCGAGAACCTTGACGAACTCGTCGTGCGCGTTGCGGAAGTGCTTGAGGCCTGCTTCCTGCTGATCGCGGTTCTTCGAGTTGTAGTTGTTGGCGCCCTGCGCCCACAGCAGCTCTGCAAAGTAGAACTGCATCTCGTAGGCGTCCTTGTCCTTGGGGAAGTGCGTCGTGAATGCACGGTACGCCTTCTCGGACAGGTCGTAGGTACCCGGCAGACGGGTCTTCTCAGCCTCGTCGTGCCAGACGGTGGCCATCTGACGCATCGTGTCGCGAGCCTCGTCGCGGCACTTCTTCTTGGTGGCCTTCTTGAACTTGGAGCTCTTGTACTCCTCCCAGTAGTTCGCGAGACGGTCGGTCTCTTTCCACTGGATGGCCTTGTTGTCGGTCGCCAGAGCGTTGACGACAACCTGTGCCTGCCACTCGCAGCGCGCGGCATCTGAGCCGTACTCGGACTGAAGCGTCTTGTAGATCGAGCTGGACTCGACGTACTTGCCGTTGCCGAAGTAGGCGTTGGCCAGAAGCTCCATCTGCTTCTTGGCCATGTTTTCTTCCTTCTTGGGGCCGTTGCCGACCTTCTGGAAGAAGCCCCATGCAGCCGAAGGCTTGCCAGCGTTGACGTAGGCCTTGACCATGTCGCGGCGAGCGTCGCGGCGGAGCTGCTTGGCGTTGGCTTCGCTGCCAGCCTTGCCGGAGAGCGTCGCCTTCACCGTGCGCACGAAGTAGTCGAGGCTGGTGCGATACGAGGGCTCGGCGGTGCCGATCGGGTTGAGGTGACACCACCCGATCTTGTAGAGCGCGTACGCGTAGACGGGGCTGTCGGGATAGCCGTCGACGATCTTCTGGTAGAGCTGAAGCGCCTCGTCGATCTTGTTGTTGCCGTACTTGAAGTCCGCGAAGCTCAGGAAAGCGTTCGGGATGTACTTCGAGGTCGGGTAGTCCCGAATGAGGCGCAGGTAAGCGTCCTGCATCTCGGCGTCGCGGCCGAGCTGGCCGAGCTCGAACGCGTAGAAGTAGATCGCCTCGTCGAGACGCTTGTACTTCGCGAACGCCTTGGCGTTGACAAGGGCCTTGTAGATCTTGACCGCGTCGGCCGAAGCTTCTTTGCTGCCGCGCTCGAATTTCTTCTGGCTGGCCTTGAGCTGCTTCGCCTTGGCGGTCTGCCCAGCTTCCTCAGCGGCGTAGATCTTTTCGTACAGCGAGCCGGCCTGGAGGTCGAAGTAGGCCTTCTTGTCGAGGTAGTGATCCGCAAGCCGGAAAAGAAGATCCGGATACTCGGGATCGGTGGACTCGGATGCCTTGAGCAGGCGCTTGAGCGTGCCGATCTGCTTGTCGGCGATCTCCTGAGCGACAGCTTCCTTCTGACGAGCGAAGGAGGCAGCGTCCATCATCTGGACCTGCTTCTTCTTGTCCTTCTCGGCAGCCTTCTGCTTCTTTTTGAACTTGGTATCGAGCGTGTTCTTGGCCTTGACCTTGCCCGATTTGCGCTCGTAGCGAACGCTGTCGTCGCCGCCTGCATCCTGGGCGAACGCCGTCGTGGGACCGCTGAGCATCATCATGCCCATGACCCCGGTCATGATCCCGATCGCGAGCGGCGAACGGCGGTACTTGTAGTTGTTGGACGACATCTTGGACCTCTTCTCGTTGCCGCCCCCAAGTTGAATGGAGCGCGGCCAGCTTCCGAAACCCCGACAGTGGGGCCTCCCTCCCGACGAGGGAGTGGTTTGGCCCGGGAAAAGTTCCCAGGCCGAGTGAGTCGGACCCCGTGCGCGCCACGGGAGACGACTCAGATAGACTTATTCTTTACAGAGACTGGTGACCTCGTAGCGGTAGTAGCCGAGCTCGTCCTGCCAGTACTCGCCGTTGTAGTTGTAGATCTCGTGCTCCGAGTCGATCTTCGGCTTCTGAGGTTTCGGAGGCACCGCTTCGAGCTCTCCCTGCTCCTTGCGCTTCTCCTGAATCTCGTACTCGACCTTGATCATCTCTTTGTTGAGGTTTCGGATCTCTTTGATCTGCTTGGTGATCCGAGATCGCGCCTCTGACCCGGTCCGCTCCTTCGCAGCCGAAGCCGCAAGATCGAGGTCCTCGGTCACGCGTTCGCCGACGCCGCTGGAGATGAAGTCACCGCTCATCTCCTCGAGCAGCACCTGCTCACGCTCGAGTTCCTCGACGTAGAGGAAGTACTTGGACAGGGTCTTGTCCTCGAGCGCCTTCTGAGCGACCTGCTCGACGAATGGATCGAGTCCGGACTCGTCGTTGAGGATCTTGCGGGAGAGCTCGAACAACTCGAAGTCTTCCGGAGCCTGATCGAGGATCGAGCGGAGCTCTTTCATCGTGTCCGGGTAACGGCGCTCGAACTCGTCGACGGTCCGCTTGGCGGAGTCGTAGCGACAGTTGAAGTAGTACGTGACCGCCTTGAGCTTCAGGGCGTCGGGGTACAGGTAGTCGTAGAAGAACGGCGCGTTGAGCGTGTGCACGTAGCCCAGCGTTCGCTGGTAGTGGCTGTTCGCGTTCGTGTCGTCGACCTCGACCTTGCGGAACTCGGCCCATGCAGCCCAGTGCACGCCGTCGAGGAAGTACTTCGAGGACAGGTCGATCTGGTCGAGGTACTTCGTCGCCGTGTCGAACTTGCCGACCATGTAGAAGATGTTGGCCAGGCCCAGCGACGCGAGGTCCTGGTACTGCTTCATCTCGTCTTCGAACGTGAGTTCGAAGCTGGTCTTGTCCTTGCGCTTGCGCTTGCCCTTGTTCTTCTTGGCCTTGGCGCGCTTCTCTTTGCGCAGCTTCTTCTTGTTGGCCTTCTTGTTGGCGGCGGCGGCATCACGCAGCTCGACCGACCGACGGATGACCTGCTTGAACGCGTCGACGGCAGGCTCCCCCTTGAAGTCGCGGGTGTGCGCGACGCCCAGGAAGAACTGCGACGGGATGTAGTAGTCGGAGTT